>NZ_BDBT01000003.1 GCF_001613125.1 Nocardia shimofusensis NBRC 100134 | reverse complement strand
ACCAGGTACCCCCGCCGCCCGCGCAGCAGTCCGGCGCGCCCGCGCAGGCGCCACCCCTCGCGCAGCCCCCGATTCCGCTCGCCCAGGGGGCGCCCGGCATGCCGGTCCCGCCCCAGGCGGCGCCTCATGTGCCGGGGGCGGGACAGGTCGGCGGCGTGCCCTCCTCGGCCGGTCCCGTGGGCGGCGGCGAGGCCTCGACCGTGCGGCATCGCGAGGTGTCCGCCGACCCCCGGGGCGAGCCGCCGACCGGCCGGCCCGGAGCCGAGCGCGATGCGTCCGGCGACGATGCTTCTCCTGCGGGCAGGGTCAGCCTGGTGAAGGGCGCGGTGAGCCGGGAGCGGGACGAGGTCGAGGGCGCCGGAGCCGCTGAACCCGGCGGCGAGCCCGCCGACGTGTCATCGCGGCGACCGGCCGAGCCGAGCGCGGAAGCAATGGCGCGGCATCCGGCGGGGACGCCCCCAGCGGGTGGCGCGCCCCACCACTTCGACCCGGGTGCGGGGCATCCGCCCGGCGGCTACGGCCCGCCGCCGACGCCGCAGGCCTACCCGCCGAATCCCGCCGAGCCGCCACGGCGTTCGTTCGGGTCGGCGTTGCTGGTGGCCCCGCTGATCCTCGGGGTGGTGGCCGTGCTGGCGCTGGTCGTCGGCGTGGTCGTGGTGGTGCAGTTGCGCACCGACCCCGCTTCCTCGCCCTCGCCCGAGGCGGCCGCGCCGCCCACGACGACGCCGAGCCGGACGGTCACCTCGGACCCGTTCATGATGAGTCGCAAGGTATTTCCGCGGTTGCTTCCGCAGGGCAGCGACACCGAGGGGCCGGGGTACGAGGCGACGACCTGTTACGCGCATCGGCGCGAGGATACGTTGCGGATCGACGAGCCGACGCTGAGTTCCGGGCCCTGGCTGATCGCCTGGGAATGCCTCGCCGCCGCGGGCAGCGAGCGGTCGATGGATTACGTGATCCTGCAATATGATTCGCCGCGCGTGGTCGGCGAGGTCGTCGCGGATCTGCCGCCCGCGATCGAGACCGTCGGCCGCAAGGACGGCGAGCCGGTCACCCAGCGGGTCTGGGTGGAGGCCGACTCGCGGCAGGCTCTGGTCCACACCGCCCATCTCGCGGTCGCCTTCCCCGCCGATTCCCCGCGCGGCTCCTACCTGCTCTACGCGGGTCACACCGGCGCGTCCCGGCATCCGCTGGCCTCGCTGCCCTCGGCCGACGAACAACTCGTCGCCTGGTGGGTGGACGCGCCGATCTGAGCGCAGCCCGCGCCCGGATCCGGTCAGTCGACCGCCAGCGCTCGCACGATCGGCATCCGCGCCGCGCGGATCGCGGGCGGGATCGACCCGAGCAGCGCGAGCAGCAGGGCGGCGAGGCCGTACACGAGCAGTATCGGGCTCGGGGAGTAGGCGATATCGACGGTGACGGCGTGCCCGATGGCCACGTCGGCGAGATACTGCACGGCCGCGCCGACGACCAGCCCGATCATCGCGCCGATCACCCCGATCCCGGCCGCTTCGGCCAGGACCGAGCGCAGCAGGAACCGGCGTCCGGTGCCGATCGCCCTGAGCACGCCGAGTTCGCGGCGGCGTTCGAGCACCGAGAGCATCAGGGTGTTCAGCAGTGCGACCGTGGCCACCAGCACCACGATCCACAGGATGGACCGGCTCATGGCCGAACCCTGGCGCAGACTCGACGAGATGGCGGTCACCACCTCGTCGCCGGTGTCGACGTGATAGCCCGGCGGCGCCACCGCGCGGATCGCCTGCCGCACATCGGCGAGATCGGCGCCGGGGGCGGTGTCGACAGCGATCAACGTCTCGCCGGGGCGTCCGTACCAGTCGCGCATGTGGTCGAGATCCATCATGACCACGCCCGCGACCGCCGACATGTACGGGATCACCTGGAGCACTTCGACATCGCGCGGGCCGGACGGGGTGTTCAGGGTGAGCGTGTCGCCGGTGTCCACGCCTTGCGAGCGCGCGACGTCGCGGGAGACCACCACGCCTTCGCCGCTGTCCATCCGGGGCAGCAGCGAGCGGTCGACGGTGCCCACGCGGACCTCACCGCGCTCGGTCGGATAGCCCTGCAGCATGACCCGGCCCGCGCCGACCGTCGCAAACGCCATCTGCGCCGGTTCGGCGGCCGCCACGCCGGGCAGCGCGGCGATCTTCGTGCGCAGGTCGCCGGGCACGACCGGTCCGGTCGGGAATTTCTCCATCGAGCCGGGGCCGACGTAGAGGTCGGTCTTCGCCAGGTCGGCGAAACTGCGGGTGGCGGAATCGACCATGTCCTGCGCGGCGCCGCCGATCGAGACCGTCGCGGCGACACCGATCATGACCGTCATCGCGGTCGCCCACACCCGGCGTGGTGCCCGTTCGAGCGTGGTCGCGCCCAAGGTGCCCGGCCCGCCGAAGATCCGGGCGATCGCACCCGCCCCGCGCACAATGGGGCCGGTGGCGGCGAAGCAGATCAGCACCGCCGCGAGGAACGCCGCCGAGATGGCGGCCAGCGACAGCCTCCCGAGATCGGCGTAGGCGATCACGATCGCCACGACGGCCAGCGCCACGCCCGCGCCCGCGGCGACCCACCGGGTCACCGGCGACGCGGTGTCGCCGCTGCCCGCGCCCACCGGCACCAGCGCCTCGACGGGAGCCACCTTGTACACCTGACGCGCGGCCAGCGCCGCGGCCCCCACACTGGCCAGCACGCAGGCCGCCACGGCGACCGGCACCGCGTAGCCGGGCACCAGGTACTCGGTGCGCGCTTCGACCGACTGCACCAGCGCGGCGGGCAGCAGGTCGATGGTCAACCGGCCGGTGAAGATGCCGATCACCGCGCCGACCGCACCGCCGAGCAGGCCGAGCAGTGCGGCTTCGACGAGCAGGTCGCGCACCATCGGCCCGCGCCGTGCGCCGATCGCGCGCACCAGCGACAGCGTCGGCCTGCGCTGCGCCACCGCCATACTCATCGCGTTGTAGATGAGGAACGCCGAGACGATCAGCGCGGCCGCCGCCGACATCAGCGTCGAATAGCGCACGATCTGGATCGCGCCACCTGCCTGGGCCGTGCGCAGATCCGGATCGGCCACCACCGCACGGCCGTCCACCGCGGTGACGAGCGCGGCCCGCAACTCCTCGACGTCGGCGCCGTCGGCGGCGACGATCTGGACCGAGTCGAGCCTGCCCGCGCGATCGACGATCCGTTGCGCCAGCGGCAACGGCGCGGCCACGATATGGCCGCCGTTCAGCTTGCCGGCGGCCTCGGCGTCGAGAACACCGGCGACGGTGACGGTTTCGCCGCCGAGTGGGAAGCGCTCGCCCTCCGCCCGGCCCATCGCCGCCCCGACCAGGACGCCGTTGGGGGTGGCGAGCAGTTTCGTCGCCTGCGCGCCCATCGGCCCGGCCAGTTCGCTGCCCAGCGCGGAGACCGAGGCGTCGGCGCCGAGCAGCAGCGCACGGTCCTCGCCCGTCCCGATCGGGGCGCGCAGCATCGGCACCGCGTGCTCGACACCGGGTGTCGCGGCGATGGCGGGCAGGAGGTTCTGCTCGAACCCGGCTTCGGTGATGCCGGAGACCTCGAGGACGGCGTCGCCGCCGAGGGCCCGGGTGAGCCGTTCCACCGATCCGGTCACCGACCCGGAGATGCTCAGCACCGATACCAGCAGTCCGGCGGACACGCCCATCACGGTCAGCGACATCAAGGTGCGGCCGGGATGGGCGAGCAACTCGCCGATATTGAACAGCCGCAGCCGATCCAGTGCGGCGCGGATCATGCCGACACCGTGCCCGCGTCGGAGGCGGCGCTGCCGGCAGCCGCGTGACGGTCGGTGCGCTCGATGGAGCCGATCCGGCCGTCGCGCAGGGTGATCACCCGGTCGCAGTAGCGCACCGCCCCCAGGTCGTGGGTGACCATGACGATCGAATTGCCCTCTCGCGCCAGCTCACCCAGCAGTTCGAGGATGGCCGCGCCGGTCGCCGAGTCCAAGTTGCCGGTCGGCTCGTCGGCCAGGATGAGCGGCGGGTTCATGATCAGCGCCCGCGCCACCGCCACCCGCTGCATCTGACCGCCGGACAGCTCGGCGGGCCGGTGCCCGGCCCGGTCGGCCAGTCCCACGCGCTCGAGCAGTTCCAACGCGCGCGGCTTGGCCTTGCGTAATCCGGTGCCGTCCAGCAACTTCGGGATGGCGACGTTCTCCCAGGCGGTCAATGTCGGCAGCAGGTTGAAGAATTGGAACACGAAACCGACGCGGTGGCGGCGGAACTCGGCCTGACGCTCCTCCGGCAGCGAACCGATCTCCTCGCCCTGGAACGTGATCGAACCGGAGTCGGGATTGTCGAGTGCGCCGAGCAGATGCAGCAGGGTGCTCTTGCCGGAACCGGACGGACCGATGATCGAGGTGAACTCGCCGGGCTCGATCCGCAGATCCACACCGTCGAGCGCGCGCACGGTCTGCCCGCCGACGCGGTACTCCTTGGTGACGCCCGACAGTTCCAGCATGGCCGGTTCCGACATGGGACGAATCCCCCTCCGTTGGTTGGAATCAGCGCGCAGGCGCCAGGGAAGCGAGGCTGCGGCGAACATACTGCGCATCCAGGAGCGCTCGCAGTTCGGGTTGTTCGGCGCACAGCTCGCGATACATCTCCTCGGCCGTCCGGCCCTGCGCCGCGCCCAGTTCGATCTTGACGTTCCAGTGGTTGCGCCAGCGGTAGCCGAGGGTGAGCAGCAGGCCGTCGACCCCGCCGAAGAGCCGGTCCAGATCCGGCAGCCCGTCGAAGAGGCCGGGGTCGTCCGGGTCGACCGCGGCTCGGGCGAGGACGGTGCGCACGAGTTCGGTGCGTGCGTGCTGATCGGTCCAGGTCATCTCGATCACCTCCGTGATGCCCCGCCGCGATCCTGATGTCGCGGTGGGGCTGACCGGACCAACGCTACGGGCGCGAGCCGCCTCGATCGTCGTGCCGGGGCACCGAATCCGCCTCCTACCGTGGTAGGAGGACCGGACCGCTTCCGGCACGATGTGACGCGCTCCCGGCCGCGGCTAATCTGAACCCATGGATGTGCTGCAGGCCACAGCGGCGGGGGTCGGTCCCGCCGTGCCGTTCCGCAGCAGCGGCAGCGTCCGTGACCGGCTCGCGGCGTTCGTGCGGCATCCGATCGCGGTGTCGCGCCGCAATCTCGAGGAACTGCCCTTCGACTATCCGCCCGCCGTGCTGTTGTGCGCGGATCTGGCGTTCCTGGTGATCAGTGTGATCGCCGTCGTGCAACGTCACGAGTACTTCCCGACGCTGTTGCCGCTGCTGGCACTGGTGGTCGTGCACGCGCCGGTGCCGCTGTTCTGCCTGCTCGGGGTGACGCCGAGACCGACCCTGCTGGCAGGCGGCGCGATGGTGGCCACCGCGCTGTTCCTGCTCCAACCGGTGCCCTCGGATTTCGCGCCGTTCGTGCTGGTGCTCGCGGTCGGCGAGGTCGCCGCCATCGCGCCGAAACGCTACAGCGCGCCGTTCGCGGTGCTCGCGGTCGCTGAACTGGCCGTGTTCGACCTCGGCGGGCGACTGGCCTGGAGCGACAGCGGTGAGCCGATGCAAGGCCTGCTCATGTACACCGCGGGGGTGGCGCTGGGCTGGATGGTCGGGGTGATGCTGCGATACCAGCGGCACTTCCTCTACCAGGAGCGCGAGAGCCAGTCCATCCGCGCCGCGCAGGCCGCCGACGAGGAACGTCGCCGCATCGCCCGCGAGGTGCACGATGTGATCGCGCATTCGCTCAGCGTCACCTTGTTGCATCTGACCGCCGCCAGGCACGCCCTGCAGACCGACCGCGACGTGGACGAGGCGGTGGAGGCGCTCGTCGACGCCGAACGTCTCGGCAGGCAGGCGATGGCCGACATCCGCCGCACCGTCGGGCTGCTCGGCGACCGGCGCACCAGCCACCTGCCCGAACCCGGCGTCCGCGACCTGCCCGACCTGGTCGCCGACTTCGCCAAGGCCGGCCTGCGCATCGACCACGTCCGGCTCGACGAGCACCTGGACGCGGTGTCGGCGGCGGTCGGGTTGGCGCTCTACCGGATCGGGCAGGAATCGCTGGCCAATGTGGTCAAGCACGCCCCGGACGCGACGGTCGCCGTCGAACTGCGGGTGCGCGCGGGTGCGGCGACACTGCGGGTCGACAACACCCTCTCCGGTGGTCCGGCCGTGGATCGCGGCGGCGGGATGGGGCTGGCGGGGATGCGGCAACGTGCCGATCTGCTGGGCGGGGAACTGTGCGCGGGCCCGGCGGATGAGGGCTGGTCGGTCCGCGCCCGGTTCCCCCTGAACGCGGGTGCGCGGGCGTCGGCGTGCCGCATCGCGACGATCGACGGTGGATTCGCGACACAGACCGGGGAGAACGGGTGACGACGGGGACGAACGAACCGGGGAACGCGGTGACGGTGCTCGTCGTCGACGACCAGGAACTGGTACGCGGCGGACTGCGACGCATCCTGCGCAGGCGTGACGGCTTCGAGGTGCACGAATGCGCCGACGGCGACGAGGTGCCCGTCGCCGTCGCCGCGACCGCGCCCGACGTGGTGCTGATGGATCTGCGGATGAAACGCGTCGGCGGCATCGACGCCACCCGCAGGCTGCGCCTGGTCGCCGACGCCCCGCCGGTGCTGGTGCTCACCACCTTCGACGACGACCAACTGCTGTCCGGGGCGCTGCGCGCCGGAGCGGCGGGCTTCCTGCTCAAGGACTCGCCGGCCGAGGATCTGATCCGGGCGGTCCGCACGGTTGCCGGGGGCGGCGCGTGGCTGGATCCGGCGGTCACCGAGCGTGTGCTGAGCGCCTATCGAACGGTGCGTCCTTCCCCCGCCCGGGTGAGCGACCGGCTGGCCGAGCTCACCGCCCGCGAGTACGAAGTGCTCGAGCTGATCGGCCGGGGCCGGGTGAACGCGGAGATCGCCGGTGAGCTCGGCATCTCCGAGGTCACCGTGAAAAGCCATGTGGGCCACATCTTCGGCAAGCTCGACCTGCGTGACCGGGCCGCTGCCATTGTCTTCGCGTTTGACCACGGGGTGGTTTCACCTGGAGAATCCATGGCCTGAGGGGCGGCGCAAGCCCTTGCCGCGCCCGAGACTGGAGGTGCACGGGGTGGACGGTCCTGGACGGCGGGTAGGCACTCGGTTCGGCCCCTACGAGTTGCGCGCGCTGCTCGGCAAGGGCGGGATGGGCGAGGTCTACGAAGCCTTCGACACCACCCGGCACCGGCTGGTCGCGGTGAAGTTGCTGTCGGAGGCGCTGGCCCAGGATCCGGTCTATCAGGAGCGTTTCCGCCGCGAGTCGCAGGCGGCGGCCCGGCTGGCCGAACCGCACGTCATTCCCATCCACGACTGGGGCGACATCGACGGCGTGCTGTTCCTCGACATGCGCCTGGTCGCGGGTGCGGACCTGCGCACCATCCTGCATCACACCGGCCCGCTGGACCCCGCTCGCGCCGTGCGTCTGGTGGAACAGATCGCCGCCGCCCTGGACGCCGCACACGCCGAAGGCCTGGTGCACCGCGATGTGAAACCGGCCAACATCCTGGTCACCGATGCCGACTTCGCCTACCTGGCCGATTTCGGCATCGCGCACACCGAGGGCGATTCGGCGATCACCCAGGTCGGCATGGCCGTCGGCTCCTACATCTACATGGCGCCGGAACGCTTCGACGCGGGCCCCGTCACCGGCCGCTCCGACATCTACTCGCTGGCCTGCGTCCTCTACGAATGCCTCACCGGCGCCGCGCCGTTCCCCGCCGCGGGCATGACCGCGCTGGTGAAGGCGCACATGACCCAGGCGCCGCCGCGCGCCAGCGCCCAGCACCCGGGACTGCCGCCCGCCATCGACGCGGTGATCGCCACCGCGATGGCCAAGAACCCCGCCGACCGCTACGCCACCGCCCTGGAATTCAGCCGGGCGGCCCGTTCGGCGCTCGGCATGCGCGACACCGGTCCGGCGCCGGTCGCCGCCCCGAAGTCCACGGTGCAGGCTTCCGGTCAGACCACGCGCGCGGTGTTCGGCAAGGGTGCGGCGGGTCCCGGCGTCTTCGGCACCACGCCCGCCGCACCCGCGACCGGGGCCGTCCCGGCGACGACCGGCACCGGTCCGACCTTCGTGGTGCACGCCCCCGACCCCGCGCGCTTCGGCGCGAAATCCGAGCCGGGCGTCGCATCGACATTGCTGCCGCCCGAGTCCACGGGTGAGGTTTCGGCGGTGATCCATCCGACCGGGCCCACCGAGATCCGGGCTTCGGAGTTCGAGTTCAGCCCGCTGCCCACCCAGGAGCAGCAGGCCGTGCCCCCGGTCCCCTCGCCCGTCCCGGCCCCGGCCTCCGGCGCGATCCCGCAGGTGCGACCGTTCCCGGACGCCCACCTGTACGACGAGGGGCAACGCTACGGCGAGGACTCGGTCAGCGCGCCGCTGCCGGTCACCCCGCCGCTGCCGGTCACCCCGCCGGTGGTCTCCACCCCGCGGCCCGCGGTCGGCCTCGGCGACGTCTCCGGCGGCGACTCGCACGATCAGCCCTACTCCGACGAACACCCGTCGGGCACCTACCGGGTGCCCGCGGGCTTCTCGAAGGGCGCCGCCGACCCGACCCGGCAGTACGACCCGGCCGAGCCGGGAGCGCAGGGCGGCTATATCGGCGCGCCCGCCTACAGCAGCGATGCCGGCCGCGACGAGCTGATCGCGCCCGCGACCACCCGCTACAACGTTGCGCCGGTCCCCGAAGTCGCCCAGCCCGCCCCCGAGACCAGGCGCTACCCCGGCTCGATCGAACCGTCGCCCGGCGACATGGCGGGAAACCCCCCGCAGGGCTACCCGCATCCCGCGCGGGGACAGGACGGTTACGGCGCGGACGACTTCGGCCAGGACCCATACGCCGAGCAGGCCTACAGCCGACAGCCCAACCCCTTCGCCGAGCCCCACGCGGGACGACACGCGGACCCGTACCCGCGTGGACGGAATCCGTATGGCTCGCAACCGGATCCGTACGCGGCGCAAGCCGATCCCTATGGCGCGCAGGCGGACCCCTACGGCTCGCAGGCCGATCCTCGTGCGGCCCGCAATGATCCCTACGGCGCCCAGGGGGAACCGTATGCGGCGCAGGGTGATCCCTACGGCGCCCAGGGGGAACCGTATGCGGCGCAGGGCGATCCCTTCGGCCCCCAGAGTGATCCCTATGGTGGGCAAGGCGATCCCTACGCCCAGCAGCACGACCCGTACGCCCGGGATCCGTACGCCTCGCCCGGCTACGTGCACCCGCAGGCCGACCCCGACGCCTACCGCGACCCGTACGGGCAGCGGTCCGAACGATCACTGCTCCTGCCGATCCTCGCCGCCTGCGCGGTCGTCGCGCTGCTGGCGGTCGGCGGTCTCGTGGTGTGGCGGTTCCTCGGCGGCGACGGCGCGGACACCGCCGCCGGTGGCGCCGCGACGACCGCCACCACCGCGGCGTTCCCCGCCGGTTCCGGTGCCGGCGCGGATGCGGGTGGTCCGACGACATCGGCCGGACGGCCCACCACGACCACCAGCACACCGGTCCGCCTGCCCACGGGATCGACGCCGTGTGGTTCGACCTCGAGCAGTGCCAACGGCAATGCCGCCGCGGGCAATGGGGTCACCAGCTGTCCCTTCGCCGAAGAGGTCCGGCGTGCCTACGCCGCGCAGGCATCGCCGGGCTCGAGCTCCCCGCAAACGGTCACCGCGGTCAGCCCGGTCACCGGTCGCGCGTACACCATGACGTGTACTCCGTCGGGCGGGCTGGTCACCTGCACCGGTGGTGAGAACGCCATCGTCTACGTGTACTGAGGCGGACGGCGCGACGACCGCGCCGGATTGTGTATGCCGCAGGCCCTTCGGTGTCCTCGACCGGGTCCGGCCCGGGACGCCGACCAGCCGACCGGCCCGCCACCACAGGAACCCGGACTACAGGGGCGCGCAGGGCGGGAAGGTGACCGGCAGCGCGGCGAGCGCACGGTGCGGCGCGCCGGGCCGCCAGCCGATCTCCTCGATCGGCACCGCGCGGCGCAGCTCGGGAATCGCGTCGAGCAGCAGTTCGAGCGCTTCGTGGGCGATCATCGTCGCCACCGGCACGGCCGGGCACGCCCGCGGGCCGGCGCCCCACGCCAGATGCGAACGATTGCCGGTGCGGTCGCCGGTGACGGCCGGGTCGTTGTTGCACGCCGCCAAGCCGATCAGCACCGGCTGCTGCTCGGGCAGGAACGTCTCGCCGATGATCTGTGGCTGGCGCGGATAGCGCGGGCAGTGGTTGGCCAGCGGCGGATCGGTGAACAGCACCTCCTCGACGGCGTCGCGCACGGTGAGCACGCCGCCGAGCAGCCCGCCGCGGAAGCCGTCGTCGGTGGTCATCAGCAACAGGGTGTTGGCGATCAGATTCCAGGTCGGCTCGGTGGCGGCGAGATACAGCGTGGTGATCCGGCGGATCAGTTCGGCGTCGTCGAGGTCGGGCGAGCTGTCCATCAGCCGGGAGATCAGGTCGCCCTCGGGCTGCTCGCGCTTGGCGGCGAGCGTGTCGGCGAAGGTGGCGGTGAGCCGGCGTTCGGCGCGTTCGGCCGTGGTGGCGTCCTGCGCGTCGCGCAGTTGCGACGTCGCGGTGTGGGCGGCCTCGCCGTCGAGCGGGCTCAGCCCCAGCATGATGTCGACGACTCCGACGGTGAGCGGGATGGCGTAGTCGCCGAGGAGTTCGGCCTCGCCGGTCCGGCAGAACCGGTTGATCAGCGGCACCGCGATCTGCTCGACGGCGCGGCGCAGCGCGAACAGATCGACGCGGGCGAGGCAGTCGGCGTAGGCGGTGTGCCGATCGCCGTGCCCGGCCGGTTCGGCCGGGAATCGGGCCTCGTCGGTCAGGATCTGCAGCGCGTCGCGGTAGCCGACCACCAAGGTCGCGCGCACGCCGTCGGAGATCTCCACCGGCACGAAGGAACCGTACTTCTCGCGCAGCTCCCGGTAGGCGCGGTGCGGGTCGGCGGCGAATTCCGCCGAGTGCAGCCGCACCGGCTCGTCGTCCCGGCGCGGTGCGGCGGCGCGCGGGCCCGATGGCATGAACGAGCAACTGGTGATCAAACGCGGTACCCCCATGAACGACAGCGAGTGGACAACGGGAAATGCTGTACTGCACGGTCTTTCACGCACACGCTGCCGAGCCCCCGGTGCAGGGGGCGATTGATCGGAATCCTCGCCCGGACGTACTCTCGGGCAGATCGAAATTGTTCGACACACGTGTGTTTCGAGCAAGTGCGGGCGAGCATACCGCGCGCGTCCGGCGATTCGGCCGACCGACGCGGGACGCGAGTGGTCGAACACCGTGACGCCCAGTACGGTGTCACATCAGCCGACACGGTCACCGGGGCCGGGTGGTGCTGGTTGCGAGGACGAGATGGCTGCTGATCGGTTCGGCCGCATGGTTGCGGCGCTGGGCGGGAGCGTGCTGGTATTGGCGCTGCTCACCGGGTGCACGGTCGACCGCGAGAGCGATGTGGACGCCGACGCCGCCACGCTGCCCGTCACCGGGACGACCACCCCCACGGTGACCGGAGCGCCGATCGAGGTCACGCTCCCCGGCACGCTGGCCGCCGATTTCCAGCTCTGGAAGGCCGACATCGACGGTCGGGCGGGCATGGCGCTCATGCCGGTCGGCGGCACCCGGCCGGTCGTCTTCGGCGACTGGACCAGCGGCCCGGCCTGGTCGACGATCAAGGTGCCACTGGTGATCGCGGCCCAGCGCGCGGACGCGACCGTGTCCGCCTACTCGATGAACGCGGCCGTCACCGCCTCCGACAACACCGCCGCCGACGCCCTCTGGCAGGGACTCGGCGGCGGCAAGCAGGCCGCGCAGGCCATCGAGGAAGTGCTGCGCGAGGTGGGCGACAGCACCACCGCGGTGCCCGCCACCCGGCCCAGGGCCGAGCATTCGGCCTTCGGCCAGTCCGAGTGGTCGCTGGCCGAGCAGATCCGCTTCGCCGCCCAGCTGCCCTGCCTGCCCGGTTCGCAGACCGTGCTGGAGTTGATGGGGCAGATCATCCCGAACCACCAGTGGGGCCTCGGCACGGTGACAGGCGCGCATTTCAAGGGGGGCTGGGGGCCGGACACCTCGGGGAACTACCTCGTCCGCCAGTTCGGCATCATCGACGGACCGGGCGGCCGGATCGCGGTGGCGATGGCCGCCGAACCGGAATCGGGCACCTTCGCCGACGGCATGACCGCGCTGAACGGGATGGCCGAGCTGATCTCCCAGCACCTCGACGAACTCGCGGGCGGCAGCTGCCCGTCGTGAGCCCGCGCCCCGTAACGCAGGGTTCACGGGGGCGCGGCTGCCGGATCGGCCCGAGCGGGGCAAGATAGCGGCCATGCGCATCGGAGTCTTGACCGGAGGCGGAGACTGTCCAGGGCTGAACGCGGTGATCCGCGCGATCGTTCGCACCGCGAACGGTCGCTACGGAGACGCGATCGTCGGATTCCAGGACGGGTGGCGCGGTCTACTCGAAGACCGCAAGATCAACATCCTCAACGACGACCGCACCGACCGGCTGCTCAACAAGGGCGGCACCATGCTCGGCACCGCACGGACCAACCCCGACGTGCTACGTGAGGGGCTCGGACGGATCAGAAGGACCCTCGACGACAACGGCATCGAAGCACTCATCCCGATCGGTGGCGAGGGCACCCTCACCGCCGCCAGCTGGCTGGCCGACGAGGGGGTGCCGGTCGTCGGTGTCCCCAAGACCATCGACAACGACATCGACTGCACCGACGTCACTTTCGGCCACGACACCGCCCTGAGCATCGCCACCGAGGCCATCGACCGCCTGCACACCACCGCCGAGTCCCACCAGCGCGTCATGCTGGTGGAGGTGATGGGCAGGCACGCGGGCTGGATCGCGGTGAACTCCGGCATGGCCGCGGGCGCCCACCTGACCCTGGTGCCCGAGGAGCCCTTCGACGTCGACGAGGTCTGCACCCTGATCAAGCGTCGCTTCCAGCGCGGCGACAAGCACTTCATCTGCGTGGTCGCCGAGGGCTCGCATCCGGCTCCCGAGTCCGGTTTCGCGTTGCGCGAGGGCGGCATCGACGAGTTCGGCCACGAGCGTTTCACCGGCGTCGCCCAGCAACTCGGCGTCGAGATCGAGCGCCGCATCGGTAAGGAAGTTCGCACCACCGTGCTCGGTCACGTGCAGCGCGGCGGCAGCCCCACCCCGTACGACCGGGTGCTGGCGACGCGTTTCGGTCTGCATGCCGCCGAAGCGGTGCACGCCGGGCAGTTCGGCAAGATGGTCGCGTTGCACGGCACCGCCATCGAATTGGTGGCGCTGTCGGAGGCGACCAAGCAGCTCAAGCGGGTGCCCGCCGACCGGTACGCCGAAGCCAAGGCGTTCTTCGGCTGAGCCGGCCGCAAACCCGCACCGCCGCCCTGAGATCCGTCGGCACCACCTCATCCTGGAGGCGGATCCCGGGGCGACCGAAGGTGGACTCGCGCGCCCCGGCCCGGCCGGTAGGGTGCGGCTATGCGCCCCGGGTATCTGATCACCGCACTCGTCGCGGTTCTGTTCGCCGTCACGGCATGCTCGTCCGGATCGGACGGTCCCGAGCCGGTCGGCGGAGACTGGCACGGGACCATCGAGGTGCCGAATTCCCCGATCGAGGTCGGCGTGACCTTCACCGGCCCGGATTCGGCCACCATCGACATCCCGGTGCAGGGGATCGAGGACGTCGCACTGCGCGACGTGCGCACCGCCCCCGGCGACGTCGGCTTCGCCATCCCGGACATCCCCGGCGAGCCGACCTTCAAGGGCTCCCTGGACGAGGCGACCGGGCGCATCGGCGGCGACTTCACCCAGCTGGGTCAGAGCTTCCCGCTGACCCTCGAACCGGGCGCGATCGCGCCCCTCGCGCGTCCGCAGGAACCGAAACCGCCGTTCCCGTACCGCGCCGAGGACGTCGACTTCGCCGCCGGTGATCTCACCGTGGCGGGCACTCTGACCCTGCCGGAGGGCGACGGCCCGTTCCCCGCGGTCGTGTTGATCACCGGCAGCGGCGCGCAGAATCGCGACGAGGAGTTGTTCGGCCACAAGCCGTTCCTGCTGATCGCCGACACGCTCACCCGCGCGGGCTACGCGGTGTTGCGCACCGACGACCGCGGTGTCGGCGGCACCGGCGGCGACCTGAACACCGCCACCTACGACGACCTGGCCCGCGACGTCGAGTCCGGCGTGGACTACCTGCGCGGCCGCGCCGATATCGACCCGGCTCGCATCGGCCTGTTCGGCCACAGCGAGGGCGGCTACCTCGCCCCGCTGGTCGCCGCTCGCCCCGACAGCGGCATCGCCTTCGCCGTCCTCATGGCCGGCCCCTCGGTGGACGGCGGCGCCGTGCTGATCGAACAGACCCGCGCCATCCTCGCCGCGAGCGGCACGCCCGCCGAGGAGATCGACAAGCAGCTCGCCGACACCACCGAGATGGTGGGCCTGCTGCGCGCGGGCGATCTGGAGGGCGCTCGGGCCGTCTACGACCGGCAGCTCGCCGAGATGCCCGAGGAAGTGCGCGAATCCGCCGCGCAGGCGGGCAGCCCCATCACCCCGTACTACGCCTCCTTCGTCACCTACGATCCCGCGCCCGCGCTCTCGGCGCTGCGTATCCCGGTGCTGGCCTTCTACGGCGGCAAGGACCTGCAGGTGCTCCCCGCACAGAACGAGCAGCCCGCACGGGATCTGCTGGCCGGGAATCCGGTTGCCACGGTGCACGTCTTCCCCGAGGCCAATCACCTGATGCAGCCCTCGACGACGGGCAACCTCGACGAGTACGCCACCATCGAGACCACCATCGACCCGCAGGTGCTGACTTTCGTCACCGACTGGCTGACCGGCCGCGTGCCGCCGAAGTGACCCGCAGGAGGTCGTGACGATCGCGCGGGCGGGCTTACCTAGACTGATCCCCATGAGCGCACCCACGGTCGAGCTGATGGATTACGCCGATGTCGTCGCCCGGTACGAGCCGGTGCTCGGCATGGAGGTCCACGTCGAACTCTCCACGGCGACCAAGATGTTCTGCGGCTGCCCGACCGAGTTCGGCGCCGAGCCGAACACCCAGGTGTGCCCGGTCTGCCTGGGCCTGCCCGGCTCGCTGCCGGTGGTCAACGAGAAGGCCGTCGAGTCGGCCATCCGGATCGGCCTGGCGCTGAACTGTTCCATCACCCCATGGGGCCGGTTCGCGCGCAAGAACTACTTCTACCCGGATCAGCCGAAGAACTACCAGATCAGCCAGTACGACGAGCCGATCGCCACCGACGGCTACCTCGACGTGGTGCTCGACGACGGCAGCGTGTTCCGCGTCGACATCGAGCGCGCCCACATGGAGGAGGACACCGGCAAGTCGCTGCACGTCGGCGGCGCCACCGGCCGCATCCACGGCGCCAGCCACTCCCTGCTCGACTACAACCGCGCAGGCGTGCCGCTCATCGAGATCGTCACCAAGCCGATCACCGGCGCGGGGGAGCGGGCCCCCGAGGTCGCCCGCGCCTACGTCACCGCACTGCGCGACTTGCTCGAATCGCTCGGTGTCTCCGACGTGAAGATGGAGCAGGGCTCGCTGCGCTGCGACGCCAACGTCTCGCTGATGCCCGTCGGCGCCACCGAATTCGGCACCCGCACCGAGACCAAGAACGTCAACTCGCTGCGCAGCGTCGAGATCGCGGTGCGCTACGAGATGCGCCGCCAGGCCGCGGTGCTCACCTCCGGTGGCAGCATCGTCCAGGAGACCAGGCACTTCCACGAGGCCGACGGCTCCACCTCGCCCGGCCGTCGCAAGGAGACCGCCGAGGACTACCGCTACTTCCCCGAGCCCGACCTCTTGCCGATCGCTCCCGCCGAGGAGTGGATCGAGGAATTGCGCGCCACCATCCCCGAATACCCGTGGCTGCGCCGCGCCCGCATCCAGGCCGACTGGGAGCTGTCCGACGAGGTCATGCGCGATGTCGTCAACGCGGGCGCGCTCGAGCTGATCATCGCCACCGTCGAGGCGGGCGCCCCGGTCAACGAGGCCCGCTCCTGGTGGGTCGCCTACCTCAGCGAGAAGGCCAAGGAACGCGGCGTCGCCCTGTCCGACCTGCCCATCACCCCCACCCAGGTGGCCGAAGTCGTGAAGCTGGTCGAGGCCAAGACGGTCAACAGCAAGGTCGCCAAGCAGGTCGTCGACTTCGTGCTCGACGGCGAGGGCGAACCCGCCGCGATCGTCGAGGCCAAGGGCCTGGGCATGGTCAGCGACGAGGGCGCCCTGCAGGCCGAGGTCGAGAAGGCGCTGGCCGCCAACCCCGACATCGCCGACAAGATCCGCTCCGGCAAGGTCCAGGCCGCCGGCAAGATCGTCGGCGACGTCATGAAGGCCACTCGCGGCCAGGCCGACGCCGCCCGAGTCCGCGAACTCGTCCTCGCCGCCTGCTCCTGAGTTCTCCCGCCGCCGCCCGCGATCCCCGGATCGCGGGCGGTGCTGCGTCGTAACCTCCGTGCAGGCGATCTACGGCCTGGTACAGGCACTGTCCGCCCGGTGGTGGCGGCTCCTCGGGAGCGAAAGATCTAGTTCACCGGACGGGTTTCGGCGGATCGTCCGTTCAGGGCGTCGAGGAAACGGTCCAGGGAGCGGGACATCGTCTCGCCGAACCCGCCGCCGCCCTCGTCCCACAATTCGAACCACTCGTTGTCGGCGGGGTTCTGGAGGCGGCGCAGGCCGCGGGCCGCCAGTTCGCGCAGTTCGGCGGTGACCGTGAGCTCGATTCCCTCGGCGCTGCGGACGATGTCGGGGTCGGGCAGGGGCGAGTCCAGATGGGTCAGCAGCACCGCGACGCCGATCGCGCCCTGCGCCTCGTAGCACTCGACGTAGTCCTGCTCGAGCACGTCGCGGAAGACCTGGCGGATGTGCGCTTCGGCGGCCTCCTGGTCGACGTCGCGCAATCCGGCGATCGCGTCGTGCGAACCGTCGTTGTCGAAAGGCCCTTCGCCCCAAGCTCCCACGTGTTTCTTCCCTTCTCGGTCGATGCGCGGTGAGCGTAGCGGCGAGGACCGACACAGCCCGGACCTCGGCGGCTCAGGCGCTGGTCGGTCCCGTACGTCCTCGGTCGGTCAGCCGATCAGTCGGGCCCACCGCCGCCGCCACCCGAGGGCGGCGGGACGATCACGACGCGGTCGTCGTTGGGGCCGGGCGCGCCGCCGTCGCTCTTGTTGACCGTGCCGACCCAGACATTGCCGTCCGGGCCGATGGTCGCCCCGCCGATCCGGCCGTAGCGGTCCTGGACGAGCAGGGTCGGCGCGGTGGTCACGGCGCCGGTGGCCGGGTCGGTCGCGGCGATCGCCACCGCCTTGGCGTCGGTCAGCGCGACCGCGACACCGTCGGCGACCGCCGCGCAGCCCGCTACCCCGGGGCGATCCGCCCAGGTCCACGCGACCGACAGGGTGCCGTCCGGGCCGAGCCGCTGCAGGCGGTCCGCCACAGCGGTGCGGTCGGTGAACCACACCGCCTCGGTGCTGTCGCGGCACACGTCACCGGCCGTGCCGATACCGGAGGCGACGATCCGGGGGGATGTGGCGCCGGGCGCGGGGGAGTCCAGGCTCAGCAGCTTGCCCGCCAGCGAGCCCGGCGAACTCGCCTGGCCGGGATTGCCCGCGTCGCCGGTCAGCACCATCAGCCGGTCCGGGGTGGCCCATTCGATCGCGCCGCGATTGCCGGTGGCGCCCTTGGGGATTCCGGTCAGGATGTCCTTGGGCGCGCCGTTCTCGGCCAGCCGTACCACCCGGTTGTCGGAGCCGGTGGTGATGTAGGCGTAGATCAGGCCGTCCTCGCCGTAGGTCGGCGAGAGCACGATGTCGAGGAGCCCGCCGTCGCCGGAGCCGTCCACCGGCAGGGTGGCGATCTCCACCGGCGGGATGTCGGGATCGACGACCTTCACGATGCGCCCGGTGCGA
Organism: Nocardia shimofusensis NBRC 100134; assembly: GCF_001613125.1. Classification (GTDB taxonomy): domain Bacteria; phylum Actinomycetota; class Actinomycetes; order Mycobacteriales; family Mycobacteriaceae; genus Nocardia; species Nocardia shimofusensis. The sequence continues at coordinate 375,497 of NZ_BDBT01000003.1, read as the reverse complement.
CGCTCGGCGACCAGCACGCCCTCCCCGATGCCGACCAGTCCGCCGGTGGTGTCCAGGCAGGTCGCGACCACCGAGGGGTCCTGGTCGATGCACGGGCCGCTCGGCCTGGTAGTGGAGTTCGGCGGCTGATCCGGGGATTCCGGAGCGGCCGGTGCGTATGTCGGCTCGGGCGTGAACGGGCTCGACGCGGAATCGTCGAACCTCGCACATCCGGCCAGCAGAGTGGACCCGAGCGCCACACACATCGCGACGCGCGCCACGGCAACCGATCTCATGCCCCAGACGTTACGGAAACCCCGCCGCTCGCGCTGCCGCCGGGTCGGGGTCCCGCCGGAGGTTCGCGGACACGCCGTCGCCCGTACCGGCCGCACGCTCGGGTTTCGCGGCCTAATGTGTACAGCCGTGAGCGACAAGCCGAAAGCGACGTCCGCAGGTTCCACCGAGGGCAACCGGTCCGCTGTGTCCACCACCGGCGCGTCCACGAGCCGCGTGACCAGTCCGATGGACAATCCCACCGAGCAGTTCCGGGCGATGGAATTGTCGACACGGGACGTGCCACGTACCGACGAGGAGCTAGGCCTGGACCCGGACGTGCCAACGGTGGAAAACCGCGCGGCCGCGACCGGACCTGTGAAGTCCGCCGACCCGGCCGAGCCGCGTCCCGGCACCTCCGAGCCCACCCAGCCCGAGCCCGGCAAGCCCGACCTTCGCAAGCAGGATTCGGCCGCCACGGCCGCCGGTCTCGACGAGGACACCGGCCCGGATGCCGAACCCGTGGCCGACCGGGGCAGCGAGACCGCCGCCTACGCCTACGCCAGCATCCCGCCCGCCGCGAACACCCCCGGCGAGCGCAGCGCCGCGGCCCGCAGACGCGCGGCCGAGAACCGGCGCGGCACGCTGGATCTCGGTTTGCTCGTGCTGCGCCTGGTCGTCGGCGCGATCTTCCTCTACCACGGTCTGCAGAAGCTGACCGGCTGGTTCCACGGCTCCGGCCTGGACGGCACCCGCGACATGATGGCCGAGGGCGGCTGGGACCACCCCACGCTGTCGACGATCCTGCTCGTCGTCGGCGAGGTCGGTGGCGGCGCACTGCTGATCCTCGGCCTGGCCACCCCGCTCGCCGCGGGTGCGGTGCTCGCCGTGATCCTCAACGCCTGGGCCTGGAAGCAGGGCATGTTGCCCGGATTCCAGTTCAACTCCTCGGTCCCCACCGGCGTCGAGATCGACACCATCCTGGCGGGCACGGCCGTGGCGATCATCCTCACCGGCCCCGGCAAGCTCTCCTTGGACCGCAGCCGCGGCTGGGCCACCCGACCCTTCATCGGCTCGCTCACCGCCCTGCTGCTCGCGGTCGTGGCCGCCGCCCTCACCTTCTGGTACCTGCACGGCGGCAACCCGCTGACCGGCATCGGCCCCTTCGACTGACGTCCACCTCCGGACCGCACGACGAAGGCCCCGGCTCTCGGGAAGCCGGGGCCTTCGTCGTCGGCGATCGGGGGTCAGAAGCGCTCGGGCACCTGGCGAACCGCGCCCTTGTCGGCCGAGGTGGCCAGCGCCGCGTAGGCGCGCAGCGCCGTGGTGACCGGACGCTGCCGGTCCACCGGCTGCCACGGCCGCTCCGAGGCGTCCATCTTGGCGCGCCGCTCGGCCAGCACCGCGTCGTCCACGAGCACCTCGAGAGTGCGGGTGGCGACGTCGATGCGGATCTGGTCACCATTCTCGACCAGGCCGATCACGCCGCCGCTGGCCGCCTCCGGCGAGATATGGCCGATGGACAGACCCGAGGTGCCGCCGGAGAACCGGCCGTCGGTGATGAGCGCGCACTTCTTGCCCAGACCCGCGCCCTTCAGGAACGCGGTGGGGTGCAACATCTCCTGCATACCCGGACCGCCCGCCGGGCCCTCGTATCGGACCACGACCACGTCACCGGGCTGGATCTTCTTGCCGAGGATCATCGACACGGCTTCCTCCTGCGACTCGACCACCACGGCCGGGCCCTGGAAGGAGAACAGGTCCTCGTCGATGCCCGCGGTCTTGAGGATCGCGCCGTCGGGAGCGATGTTGCCGCGCAACACGACCAGGCCGCCCTCGACGGTGTAGGCGTGCTCCTTGTCGCGGATGCAGCCGCCCGCGGCGTCGGTGTCCAGCGAGGACCAGCGGTTCTCGGTGGAGAACGGCTCGGTGGTGCGCACCCCGCCGGGCGCGGCGTGGAACAGTTCGATCGCTTCCTCGGACGCCTTGCCGGAGCGGATGTCCCAGGTGTCGAGCCACTCGTCGAAGCTCGCGGTGTGCACGGTGGTCACGTCGGTCTCGAGCAGTCCGGCGCGGCGCAGTTCGCCCAGGATGGCGGGGATGCCGCCGGCGCGGTGCACGTCTTCCATGTGGTAGTCGGAGTTCGGCGAGACCTTCGACAGGCAGGGCACCCGGCGGCTGATCTTGTCGATGGTCTGCAGGTCGAAGTCGATCTCGCCTTCCTGCGCGGCGGCGAGGGTGTGCAGCACGGTGTTGGTGGAACCGCCCATCGCCACGTCCAGAGCCATCGCGTTGCGGAAGGCCTTGGCGTTCGCGACATTGCGCGGCAGCACCGAGGCGTCGTCGTCGCGGTACCAGCGGTTGGCGATGTCGACGATCACCTTGCCCGCCCGCTCGAACAGCGCGCGTCGGGCGGCGTGGGTGGCCAGAGTGGAGCCGTTGCCGGGCAGGGCCAGGCCCAGCGCCTCGGTCAGGCAGTTCATCGAATTGGCGGTGAACATGCCCGAGCAGGAACCGCAGGTCGGGCAGGCGCTGCGCTCGACCTCGCTGAGACCGTCGTCGGAGACGGCGGCGTTGGCACTGGCCGAGATCGCGGTGATCAGGTCGGTCGGAGCCTGCGCGACACCGTCGACCACCACGGCCTTACCAGCCTCCATCGGCCCGCCGGAGACGAACACGGCCGGGATGTTCAGGCGCATGGCGGCGTTGAGCATGCCGGGGGTGATCTTGTCGCAGTTGGAGATACAGACCAGCGCGTCGGCGGTGTGCGCGTTGGCCATGTATTCCACCGAGTCGGCGATGATCTCGCGCGAGGGCAGCGAGTAGAGCATGCCGCCGTGGCCCATCGCGATGCCGTCGTCCACGGCGATGGTGTGGAATTCGCGCGGCACGCCACCCGCGGCGCGGACCGCTTGGGCCACGATCTCGCCGACGTCCTTGAGATGCACATGGCCGGGCACGAACTGGGTGTAGGAGTTCGCGATCGCGACGATGGGCTTGCCGAAGTCGGAGTCGGTGAGGCCGGTGGCCCGCCACAGCGCGCGTGCGCCTGCGGCATTGCGTCCGGCGGTGGTGGTGCGTGAACGAAGCGGTGGCATGTGTGATCGTCCTCGAAAGGTGCGGTGGGCTGAGTGTGCTGGGGCGGGTGTGCGCTGCGTGTCGCCGCGGACCTCGCGCCGACGGAGAAGGGTGGTGCCGTCGGCGTGAGCGGGTCGATCGGGGGTCGCCGCACCGGGTGACCCGCCTGTTGCACGGCCCCACGAGCTTACGCCGGGCTCACGAACGGCCCGGCGGGAGACGGGGATCAGCCCTCGTCGGAGCGGGTCTCGTCCGCGCCCTTCCCGGTTTCCGGGGTCGTCCCGGTGTCGGCGGGCTTCTCGGTGTCGCCGGTCTTCGTGGTGTCGCTCGTCTTCGTGGTGTCGCCGGTCTTCGGGGCGTCGCTGGTCGCCGGAGCGTCCGAAGTCTCTTCGGCCTGCGCCGACTCCTCGGCCTTCTCGGCCTCCCGTCGCGCCTCCCACTCGGCCTGGCGCTTGGCTTCCTCGGCGGCGAACACGTCCGGCAGCCTGCCCTGCGAAGCGGTGATCAGCTTGCGCAGCTGGTCGTAGCCGACCGCGGGCAGCGACACCACCGAATCGTCGGCCAGGTGCGCCCGTACGTAACCGCGCTTGGGAATGCTCACCCCCTTCACCTGTTCCCAGTCCAGATGCCGGGACGAGAACACCCGCCGCAGATCGAGCCCGTCGTCGGACACCACGGTCCGCGTGCGGGCGATCCACACGACGACCACGACGGGCAGCAGCATCAGCCACCACAGCAGCTTCGGCCACCCGACGACGAACAGGAACACGCCCAGTGCGAGCACCACCACGCCGAGGTAGGCGAGCTGAGTGACCCGTATGACCGTCCGGTGACCGGCGGCAGCCGACGAGCTACCCGTCGACGATCCGGTCTCGGCGGTGTGGGACGATTTACCCGGTGGCACGGACTGATGCGGTGATGACACACCACCATCCTCGCATCCTGGTGATCGGACACAAGCAACCACTGTTGTCCCACATAATGGGACGCGCGGGGTCATCTGTTTGACTGTTCGGTTCACGCGGCCTTAACGTCGTGCGCGTGAATCGAAACGAGTTGCTCGTACTCGGCCGGCGCGTCCAGCGTTGAGCCTGACTGCCTGAGTCGAATACGTCAGCTCGCGTTTGCGACGCGCCACCCTCGAACAGCCATCGCTGTCGAGGGCTTTTTTGTGTTCGGACATCTCGAGTTCGGGCATCGTCCGGCGCGGCGGGTCGCAGACGCCGGTCGTGCCAGGCACACAAGTGTTGTCCGGGGTCGGAACGACAAGTAAGGAACGAAGACGGTGAGCGCACCAACCGCACGACCCGGGCCCTCGGCCCGCAGGTCAGCGCCTTCGGCGAATCAGCAGACCGGTAGCCAGGCGAATCAGCCCGCCGGCACGGCCAACCGCCGCCAGGTCCCGCCCGAGCGGGTGACCGGCGCGCAGTCGGTCGTCCGATCGCTCGAGGAGCTCGGCGTCGACACCGTCTTCGGCATCCCCGGCGGCGCGATCCTGCCCGTCTACGACCCGCTGTTCGACTCCACCAAGGTCCGTCACGTGCTGGTGCGCCACGAGCAGGGCGCCGGCCACGCCGCCACCGGTTACGCGCAGGCCACCGGCAAGGTCGGTGTGTGTATGGCCACATCCGGCCCCGGCGCGACCAACCTGGTGACCCCGATCGCCGACGCCCAGATGGACTCGGTCCCGATCGTCGCCATCACCGGCCAGGTCGGCCGCAGCCTCATCGGCACCGACGCCTTCCAGGAAGCCGACATCTCCGGCATCACCATGCCGATCACCAAGCACAACTTCCTGATCACCGACGGCATCGACATCCCGCGCATGATCGCCGAGGCGTTCTACCTGGCTGCCTCCGGTCGTCCCGGCGCCGTCCTGGTCGACATCCCCAAGGACGTGCTGCAGGCGCAGACCACCTTCACCTGGCCGCCGGAGATGCGGCTGCCCGGCTACCGCCCGGTCACCAAGCCGCACGGCAAGCAGGTCCGCGAGGCCGCCAGGATGATCCTCGACGCCAAGCGCCCGGTGCTCTACGTCGGCGGCGGCGTCATCAAGGCCGACGCCTCGGCCGAGCTGCTGGCGCTGGCCGAGCTGACCGGCATCCCGGTGGTCACCACCCTGATGGCGCGCGGCGCGTTCCCCGACAGCCATCGACTGAACATGGGCATGCCGGGCATGCACGGCACCGTCGGCGCCGTCGCCGCGCTGCAGAAGTCGGATCTGTTGATCACTCTCGGCGCCCGCTTCGACGACCGGGTCACCGGCCAGCTCGACTCCTTCGCGCCCGAGGCCAAGGTCATCCACGCCGACATCGACCCGGCCGAGATCGGCAAGAACCGGCATGCCGACGTCCCGATCGTCGGTGACTGCCGAGAGGTCATCGCCGAGCTGGTCGAGACCCTGCAGGCCGACCCGGCCCTCGGCGGCGAGGCTCCGCTGCTGGACCTGACCGAGTGGTGGACCTACCTCGACGGCATCCGCGACCAGTACCCGCTGGGCTGGACCCCACCGAGCGACGGCTCGCTGTCGCCGGAATTCGTCATCGATGCCCTCGGCCGCCTGGCCGGACCCGACGCCATCTACTGCGCGGGCGTCGGCCAGCACCAGATGTGGGCCGCCCAGTTCGTCAAGTACGAGAAGCCGCGCACCTGGCTCAATTCCGGCGGCCTGGGCACCATGGGCTACGCCGTGCCCGCCGCGATGGGCGCCAAGATGGGCATGCCCGACCGTGAGGTCTGGGCGGTCGACGGCGACGGCTGCTTCCAGATGACCAATCAGGAACTGGCCACCTGCGCTGTCGAGGGCGTGCCGATCAAGGTGGCGCTGATCAACAACGGCAACCTCGGCATGGTCCGCCAGTGGCAGACCCTGTTCTACGAGGAGCGCTACTCCAACACCGACCTGGGCACCCACACTCTGCGCATCCCCGACTTCGTCAAGCTCGCCGAAGCCCTGGGCTGCCACGGCATCCGGGTGGAGAAGGAGGAGGAGGTCGAGGCCGCGATCCGCGAGGCGCAGTCGATCAACGACCGCCCCGTCGTCATCGATTTCATCGTCGGCAAGGACGCCCAGGTGTGGCCGATGGTCGCCGCGGGCACCAGCAACGACGAGATCATGGCCGCGCGCGGCATCCGTCCGCTCTTCGACGAGGACGAGCAGGCCGCCGAGCCCGCCGTCATCCACGAGGCGATGACGCACGGCCAGCAGCAGGCAGCAGAGAACGAGGGGACCGAAGCATGAGCAGCACCCACACCCTGAGCGTCCTGGTCGAGGACAAGCCGGGCGTGCTGGCGCGGGTGGCGAGCCTGTTCTCCCGCCGTGGGTTCAATATCGAGTCGCTGGCGGTCGGTGGCACCGAACTGCCCGACATCTCGCGGATGACCATCGTCGTCACCGTCGAGGATCTGCCGCTCGAGCAGGTCACCAAGCAGCTCAACAAGCTGGTGAACGTCATCAAGATCGTCGAGCAGGACGCCGACGCGTCGGTGGCCCGCGAACTGATCCTGGTGAAGGTGCGCGCCGACGCCAGCGTGCGGACCCAGGTGATCGAGGCCGTGCAGCTGTTCCGCGCCAAGGTCATCGACGTCTCGCCGGACGCGCTCACCGTCGAGGCGACCGGCACCCGTTCCAAGCTCGACGCGCTGCTGCGCATGCTCGAGCCGTTCGGCATCCGGGAGATCGTGCAGTCCGGTGTCGTCGCGGTCGGTCGCGGACCCAAGTCCATCACCGCCACCCGCTGAGTAGCACAATTCCAAACCGTCACCCGTGCGTCAGCACGGTGCTCCCCGCCGCCGGCGGGGATGATCCTCCAGAAGGGAAACCAACCACGTGGCAGTCGAGATGTTCTACGACGACGATGCCGACCTGTCGATCATCCAGGGCCGCAAGGTCGCGGTCATCGGCTACGGCAGCCAGGGCCACGCCCACTCGCTGAGCCTGCGTGACTCCGGCGTCGAGGTTCGCGTCGGTCTGGCGGAGGGCTCGAAGTCGCGTCCCAAGGCCGAGGAAGCCGGCCTGACCGTCGGCACCCCCGCCGAGGTCTCGGAGTGGGCCGACGTGATCATGGTGCTGGCCCCCGACACCGCGCAGGCGTCGATCTTCACCAACGACATCGAGCCCAACCTGAAGGACGGCGACGCGCTGTTCTTCGGCCACGGCCTCAACATCCACTTCGGTCTGATCAAGCCCCCGGCCGAGGTCACCATCGGCATGGTCGCCCCCAAGGGCCCCGGCCACCTGGTGCGCCGTCAGTTCGTCGACGGCAAGGGCGTGCCCGCCCTGATCGCCATCGACCAGGACCCCAAGGGTGAGGGCCAGGCGCTGGCCCTGTCCTACGCCAAGGCCATCGGCGGCACCCGCGCGGGCGTCATCAAGACCACCTTCAAGGAAGAGACCGAGACCGACCTCTTCGGTGAGCAGGCCGTGCTCTGCGGCGGCACCGAGGAACTGGTCAAGACCGGTTTCGAGGTCATGGTCGAGGCCGGCTACGCCCCCGAGATGGCCTACTTCGAGGTCCTGCACGAGCTCAAGCTGATCGTCGATCTCATGTACGAGGGCGGCATCGCCCGCATGAACTACTCGGTCTCCGACACCGCCGAGTTCGGCGGCTACCTCTCGGGCCCGCGCGTCATCGACGCCGGTACCAAGGAGCGGATGCAGGCCATCCTCAAGGACATCCAGGACGGCACCTTCGTCAAGCGCCTGGTCGCCAACGTCGAAGGCGGCAACAAGGAGCTCGAGGCCCTGCGCAAGCAGAACGCCGAGCACCCCATCGAGGTCACCGGCAAGAAGCTGCGCGACCTGATGAGCTGGGTCGATCGCCCCATCACCGAAACCGCCTGATCCCGGTTTCCCCTCGACAGGGCCGTCCGTTCGCGGGCGGCCCTTCGTCGTCTGCACGTCCGGTTCGGTCGCCGCCATTCGATCCTGTCGCCGCCTACCATGACGACATGCCCGTGCCGCACATCGAGAAGCCGGATCTCCCGGAGTTCATGACCTGGGAAGAGCTCGAGCAACTGCCCGAAGAGATCGCCGATCAGATCGAACTCTGGGATGGGCGGGTGGTGTGGGTACGACGTGGTCCGAGCGAGCACCAGCGGTTCACCGTTCGGATGCGCAATGCCTTCGAACGGTGCGCGCGTGCAAGCATGCAGCGCCGGCCCGATACCTGCTGGCAGGTGGATGTCGAGACCAACGTGTTCCTGGGCGCCACAGGCAAATCGAACTTCCTGACGCCGGACTTCCTGGTATATCGCTGCCTGGATTCCCCGTTCCAGGATGTCCGCGCCGCCGACACCCTGATGGTCGGCGAAGTGTTGTCACCGTCCAACACTCAGACCGACATGGAAGCGAAGAAGGGCCGCTACGCGGGCGCCGGGATTCCCTGGTACTGGGAGGTCACGATCGCGCGGACCGACAGTGCCATCGCTGTCGTCCGCGCCTACGCACTGGAGACCGGGCACGGCCGTCTCCCCGAGGGGGTGAGACCGCTGCGCCCGGCCAACTATCTGCTGGCGGGAGAATGGACCCCCGCCGATGAGGACGGCGTGCACATCGGGTTCCCGTTCCCGATCGACATCCCCTGGCAGGAACTCGCCTACTGAACTCGGCGGCGGCGCGTGCGTCGAATTGCCGCATCTCGGCGACCCCAGGACCGAGACTGGGAGAATGACCCCCACGGCTGCCACCACCCCCGCAGACCCCGGCGCATCGGCCGAGTCGTCGAAGGAGACCGGCCGTGCCGCCCGCCGACGCGTCGCACGTTCCGAACTCGGAGCTTGGAAACCACCGGCCGACCGCCGCGAACCGATCGACATTCTCCAGCAGCAGGCGAAGACCCGAGTGCCCGAGCTGGTTCCGATCCGCTACGCCCGGATGGCCGCGGGCGTCTTCCCGTTCCTGCGCGGCGCGCCGGCCGTCATGGCCGTCGACCTCGCCGCCACCCCGAACACCGGTCTCACCGTCCAGCTGTGCGGCGACGCCCACCCGTCGAACTTCGGCCTCTACGCCTCTCCCGAACGCGCCCTCGTCTTCGACCTCAACGACTTCGACGAAACCCTGCCCGGCCCCTTCGAGTGGGACGTGAAACGCCTCGTCGCGGGCCTGGCCGTCGCCGCCCGAGCCAACGGCTTCGTCGATGACCACGCCACCCGCGCCGCCGTCGACGCGGCCGCCGCCTACCGCACAGCCATGCGCGAGTACGCGACAACCGACGCGCTGACCATCTGGTACGAGCGCACCGACTTCGAAGAAGCCACGGCACTGATCCGTGAACCCGAGACCCGCAGCCGCGTCGAACACACCCTCGCCGCGGCCCGCGGCCGAACCAGCCTGCAGGCGCTGCGCAAACTCACCGAACCCGGCCCCGACGGCATGCCGCACATCCGCGCCGACCCACCGCTGGTCATCACCGCCGACCGTCTCGACATCGGCATCGTGAACGAGGTCTTCGCCGCCTACCGCGACACCCTGCCCGAGGAACGCCGCGTCCTGCTCGACCGCTACCGCGTCGTCGACGTCGCGGGCAAGGTCGTGGGCGTCGGCAGCGTGGGCACCCGCTGCTTCATCGTCCTGCTCACCGAGCGCGACACAGGAGCGCCGCTGTTCCTCCAGGTGAAGGAAGCCGAGCAGTCCGTCCTGGCCGCCCACCTCGCGCCGAGCCGCTACGAGCAGCAGGGCGCCCGAGTCGTCCACGGCCAGCGCCTGACCCAGGCCGCCGCCGACATCTTCCTCGGCTGGTGCACCGGCCCCGCGGGCAGGCACTTCTATTGGCGGCAACTGCGGGACATGAAAGGCTCCGCCGACCTCGCCACCATGAGACCCGCCCTGCTCCGTCGCTACGGCGAACTGTGCGGCCGCACCCTCGCCCGCGCGCACGCCCGTTCCGGCGACCGTGTCGCCATAGCCACCTATCTGGGCAAGAGCGACACCTTCGACCGCGCGATGGGCGCTTTCGCCCTCTCCTACGCCGACCGGACCGCCGCCGACCACCAACGCCTCATCGAGGCCATCGACTGGGGCGAAGTGCAGGCGGCCGAAATCGCATGACCGACGACCGGAGACGGCCCGGCGCGGAGCCGGACCGTCTCGCCACCGACTAGCTGCTGCCGAAGAAGATCCCGTGCGGCTTGTGATGGTGGAAGAACTGCAGGTGCGGGTCGTTCCAGTGCTTGCAGTCGTCCCGGCGGCCCGGCGAATGGGCCCAGTCGTCCCAGTGCCCCGGCGCGTCACAGCCGAACCAGTCACGGTCGTGCCGATCGTGGTGGCCGTGCCTCACCTCGGTCACCCCGGGAACCGCCGGCTGTGCCGACGCGGGAACCGCCAACGCGGTCAACGGAATCGCGGCGAGCGCGCCTGCCATGGCCACTCGGGCCACTCGGCGCCGAGCCTGCTCGGAACGGGTCGTCGAATTCACCTTCTCTGTCCTTTCGATCCTCGGCGGACGTCACGCCCGCCTGTCCCCCGAAGGGATTCGCCCGCCGTCACCGGCGAGCGGCCGCGCGCCCACGCCACGAGCCGCGACCCCCGGCACCCCGCATCGTGCGCGCACGAACAACACTCTGCTGCATACGGCCCGAAAGGTCACTGTCTGTCCCGGATTCGGTGGAAATGTCAGCACCCGGCAGGGGGCCGGCTCAGGGAAAACCCTGACTCACGCGGGAAAGACGAATACTCCGGCCCATTTTCACCCCATGGTCCCCAGCCCGAAACTGAGACGATGGCAGCATGAACGATCCGAAAGCGCCCGTGCTCTACATCATTGTCACCGGTTCACCAGCGGCGCGCGATGTCGGAAAGCTGGTGGAACTCGCCCGGTCGGACGGCTGGGAGGTATGCGTCGTGTCCTCTCCGGACGGACTGAAATTCATCGATGCGCAGGCACTCGAGGCGGCGACCGGCCATGTGGTGCGCAGCCGCTACAAAGATCCCGGGACTCCCGATGTGCTCCCGCCCGCCGACGCCATGATCGCGGCCCCGATCACCTGCAACTCCCTGGCCAAATGGGCCGCGGGCATCTCGGACACTCTGCCGCTCGGACTGCTGGTGGAGGGAGTCGGCAAGGGCCTCCCCGTGGTCGCCGTGCCGTTCTCCAACAAGGCGCAGATGAGCTTTCCCGCAGTGCAGGAAGCCATCTTCAAGTTGTCGGATTGGGGCGTGAGCGTGCTCGTCGGGGACCAGTTCCACCAACAGCACGAGCCGGGCACGGGGGAGCGGCGTGTGGAAGTCTTCCCGTGGGACGAGGCGTGGCAGGCATTGCTGGACCATCGGCTCAGATAGGCGATCGGCGTCAGCTCCGGGAACGGTCTCGCACTATCCGGCCGATCAGTTCGCGCGCGCGTTTGCCGGTCACCGCTTGGCGCGCGAGGAGATCGAACGCCCGCCCGTAGACGGCGATCTCCCGTGGTTGGGTGATGGTCAACTCGGCGGCAGTGCCCTCCACCATCACCAATCGGTTGTCGAACATCACGAAATTGGTGGAGACGACGAGAGCCTCGGCGGTGGCGGGCACGATCCCGATCGTCACCCGAGGCATCCCGATGAGCGAGGAGAGCCGGTCGAGCTGTCCTTCCATCACCTCGTCGTCACCGACCGTGGTCCGCAGGGCCTGCTCGGCGATCACGAAATGGAACAGATGGTCGCGCTGATACAGGACACGCTGGCGCTCCATGCGCTTGGCAACGGCCTCCTCGACATCGTCGGGCACCTGATGGAACTCGATGCCCCGCTTCAACTTGGCGGCGGCGTATTCCGCGGTCTGCAACAGGCCGGGCACGATCTGCGGCTGATAGTCCCGGATGACAGCGGCCGTCGCCTCGAGCCGTAGCGACTTCTGCTGCCTGCGGCGCACCCCGGTCCCGAGGATCTTGCGCCATTCGAGATAGGCGACATCGATATCGTGCAGCGTCGCCAGCAGATCGGGCAGTTGATCCGCGGCGTCGCAGTGCCCGCAGTAGGCGCGAATGTCTCCGTCCGACGGCTTGATCCGCGCGAACTCGATCTTGGAGACCTTCGACTCGTGCCACCCGGCCAGCTGTGCGAGTTTCCGGTTGGTCAGCCCCGCGGTGACCCGCAGTTCCCGGAGCCTCGCTCCGAGTACCGCCCTGGCGTCGTGCACGTTGTCTGTCACGGCGAGCGGTACTCCTCGAACGGGATGGCCACGTCCCACAGGCGGGCACGAACGTCGCGGCAGTGGTCTGCGATCCGGGGATCGGTGGTCACCGCCAGCCCCGCCGGCTTGCCGGACTCGTCGGTGAGGTTGAAGACCACCCGCCGCTCGTCGATCAACCACCAGTCATCCGGCGGCACCTCGACGGCGAGGTGCCTGGGAAGATAGCGAATGTCCTCGCCGGCAGCGGCATTGGTCTCGGTGACCGACAGCAACCAGCGGTGATAGTCCGAGTGCGGCACGCTCACCACCCGAACTCTGCTGATGGCCACGCCCCGGCCGATCGTCTCCCGGACCAGTTCGTTCCATCGAGCCTTGCGCTCGTCCGGCAGCGCCGGTTCGCCGGCGAGGAACCGCCCGAGGCGCGCGGATTCGGTGGGAACGGCGTAGGAATCGCGCACCTCCAGATGGAACGCGTCGGATTCGCAGTCACGCAGCAGCGCTACCCAATCCGGCGGATCATGCGGAAGGTAGAGCACCGAAATACGTCCTCCTGAACTTCGGCACCTCGATCACCGTCTCGTTGGCCGCGAGATCGAGTTGTGCCAGAGTGTCGGATTCGGTCACCGGCCGGCCGCTCAACATGAACGTCCCGCGTCCGGAATCGGTGAGCGCCGCCCCGATGAACGTGTCCGGCTCGGCGAACCCGGTGAGCAGATGCGGAATCTCGATCGTCGCGACCCGGCCCGTCTCCCACCCCTGAACCAGATACGTTCCCTTGTCGGTGGCGTACAGCGTGGGACACCCGCCCAGGTCCGAGCCACCTTTTCCGAGGAACCGCAAGCGCATGACTTCCCCTGTCCTGTGTGAGCACAAGTGTTCTCGTGGCTGCACATCATGCCTGGTCGCGGCATCGAATACACGCAGTTGAGGGCGAGTCGTGCAAACTCGTGCTCACTTCTGGTCCGGACAGTTGATCTCTTCGTACCGTGATCTTCAGCGCCCGCGTCGGGGCGGGTGCCGACCAGGCAAGGAGTGAACAGTGCTGCGGTACTACGTCAAGGTCCACTGCTGCGGGCCGGAATGGCTGGTACATGTTCCGGCGGTGGACCGGTGGACACTGACAGGGGACAAGCGGTCCATCGAGGCGACAGCGCAGGAGTTGATCGCCGACGTGACGGGCAAAGAGGTCGAGTCGTTCACCGTCGACCTCGTCGCAGGTAGGGCGATCGGCTCCGCCGCAGAGTTTGCCCCGTCGATCACCGGGACGCTGCAGCGCTGGCGTCAATCCGGTATGTGAGCCCTACCGTGCCTACGTAGGTGGTATGTGACGGCTGACCTCATCCGACTCGGAATCGCGGAACCCGAGCGCGCGTGGGAAATCGGGGTGCGCACATGGGCCTACGGTCGTAGCCTCGAAATATGGGCGTGGACCTGGGAGAGCGGTTGCGATCGGTTCGTAAGCGTCGTGGCCTCACACAGCGCCAACTCGCATCGGCCGCAGGGGTTTCCATTTCGCTGGTCCGCAAACTCGAACAGGGCGAGCGTCCGACCGTGCGCCTGGAAACCATGCGCAAGTTCGCTGTCGCTCTCCGAGTACGGACCTCGACCTTGCAGGCCGGCCAGGTAGACGCCGAACACGCCGACCCCGAAACCTCCGATCTCTGGGAGCCCGTGCGGCGGGCACTGGCGGCACCAGCAGCCCCCGATGTGTCGGAGGAGCGGCCGACGAACGAGGGAGTCGATGCCGCCTATCGCGCGTTGATGCCGATGGTCGACGCACACCGCCATCACGACATCGCAGCAGTACTACCAGGCCTGCTGGCCGACGCGGAAACACTCACCGACCACGACGGCCGCGCGATCCGCGCGCGGTTGCTCGGCCTCACCGGCTGGATGTTGGTGCAGAACAGGCAGTTCGAGATCGCGGCCATGACCATCGACCAGGCCGTCGACGCAGCGCCGGAGCGCGGAATCGCGGTAGGCGCGGTGAATGTCGGCGTCTGGTCCTATCTGCGGCAGGGCAATCTCGACGCTGCCCGGGAACTCGCCGTGAAATGGGCCGACGACATCGAACCCCGCTTCTCCACCGCGACCCCTAGCCAACTCGCGCTGTGGGGGCGGCTGTGGCTGTACGTGGCGAATGTCGGGGTTCGCGACAACTCGCCTGGAGCCACTGATGACGCGCTGTCGCTGGCCCGCGCCGCCGCAGTGCGCATCGGCCGGGAAGTTCTCTACGACCCGAATCCGAACCGCTTGTTCGGCCCCGTGACGGTAGCCCAGATCACCGCCGAGTGTGCCGTCATTGCCGAGCGGCCGAGCCATGCGCTGGCCATTGCCGACAACTTGCCTGCCGCCGTCCTGTCCCCGCAGGCCGCGGGACGGCTGCGCCACCGCCTCGACATTGCCAACGCACATACCCAACTGCGCCAGTACGGCGAGGCGATCGGCATACTCCGCGAGGTGCACGTGGCCGCTCCCGAATGGCTGGCCCAGCAGCGCTACGCCCGTGACATCCTCGGCCATGTCGTCACCGAACGCCGCACCCTCACCGAGGACATGCGAGAGCTGGCAGATTTCGTTCGGCTCGAATACTGACCGGAAAGGCCGCTTACTTTGCGGTAGTGACACTTCCGCGCCGCTGCTGTCTCTAGTGCCATAGCCCCCTGCTGATCGCGATGTGAAGCTCGCACCGGCCCCGCCGCCGGGTCGACGGCCTTCCGGCTGTTCAGAAAGTGCCGGATCGTTCCCCGGCGGCGGGAGCTTGCCAGAGACAGGGGATGGAGGGGTAGAGGGATGCTCGCGTTCGGATGGATCGACCTGACTTCACCGACAGTCGAGTGGGACTCGGCTCAGGTGCGACGCTTGGCCAAACGTCTGGGATACGAGTTGTGCTGGGCTGATGCGCACTCGGTACTCGGACTCGTAGAGCAGGTCGAATCGTCCGGCGCGGAGGTGGTGTTGCTTCCGTCGACCGGGCATGTGGACGCGGTGACGCTGGATCGGGTGTTGTGGGTGGCTGATGTGGAGTGCGCCGCGCCGCGTGCGTCGTTTGGCCGGTGGGCGGCAATCGGCGGGGTGCAGAGGTGACCACGGCGGAGGCGGGGCTTGTGTTCGTCATCGTGCTGCCGACGGCGGTGGTCGTCGCGATGATCTTCTGGCCGTCGGACTATGACCGATGAGCGGAGTGGATCAAGAACTGCCACGGCCGCAGGCCGGAACGTCTCGTGCTCGAGCCCGCGGGTTAGGTGGACGGTTACGCCTGCCCACGCTGCCGGCTACGATCATGCAAATGTCCTCGAATTCCGTCGCCGACGGCTTGTCCTACGATGCTGTGCCACCGGAGCGGGTACAGATGATCGATCTGTTCGCTGGTCCGGGTGGGTTGGATGTCGCGGCGCGCTGGCTGGGGGTCCCTTCTGTCGGGATCGAAGTGGACGAGGATGCCTGCCGTACCCGGGTGGCAGCCAAGGTGGGGACGCGGCATGCGGATGTTCGTGACGTCTCGATGCTGGCGCAGTTCCCCAACGCGGATGTACTGACCGGCGGGCCGCCGTGCCAGACCTACTCGGTCGCCGGGGCCGGGAGTGGTCGTAGGGCGCTGGATCAGGTGTTGGGTTTCGTGCACCGAATGGATTCGGGCGTCGATGTGATGGAGCAGCTCGAGGTTCTCGATGATCCGCGAACCGGCCTGGTTCTGCAGCCTTTGCGGTGGGCGTTCGAGGCGATGAAGACTGATCGACCGTTCCGGACGATCCTGCTCGAGCAGGTCCCGACGGTGCTCCCGGTCTGGGAGGCGATGGCGGCGGTGCTGGAGCGCCGTGGCTATTCCGTGGATGTGGATGTGCTGCGGACCGAGCAGTTCGGTGTTCCGCAGACTCGACGCCGCGCGATCCTGATCGCCCGCTTGGACGGTCAGGTGCTGTTCCCCTCCGAGACTCACCGGCCTTACGTCAAGCGCATTCCCCGTGATCAAGGCGATCCGGCACTGCTGCCATGGGAAACGATGGCGCGCGCGCTGCCTGAGCGGCCCGACTCGTTCGTGGTGGTGTCGAACTATGGGACCGGCGGGAACCCGAAACTGCGTGGCAGGCGGGAATCCTACGAGCCGTCGTCAACGATCACCGGCAAGGTCAGTAGGAATCGACTGGTTGCCGGCGGCGACGACCTAGAGCGTTTCACTGCAGCGGAGGCCGGGCGACTGCAGACCTTTCCGCTCGACTACCCGTGGCGAGGGCAGGACCAGTACCAGCAGGTCGGCAATGCGATTCCGCCTCGGCTCGGTGCCTATATCCTGGCGGCTGCGGTGTTCGGGCGTCGGCCTCGCCGGGCCGACTTGGACCTCGCCGTCGATAGCAGCTGGTGGGACACCCGTGACGAAACGGCGCTGGTTCGGTTGGAGGAGCTGAACGGTCGCCAAGGTGCGCTCGCGGGGATGAATTGGGCGTTGCCGCTGTGGGATGCCGATCTGGACAAGGACGGCGTGTCACGTCTGACAGCGCCGTAGCCCAGGCAAGTCGTACTATCCAGATCCGGAACGGGAGCCCTTCGGTCGGTAGCTAGAAGATTGCTCAAGTGGGTATTTTGGCATGAGCTACATGTCGGATGACCTTTCGGCACGTGATCGGTAGTAACTGGATGAGTTCTAGCTTCCGGCGACTGTCGAGAACGGATCGACTGCAGATGATGACCACGAGGATGTCGCGGGTCGTGAGACTGGGCGTATGGATACCTCCCCGAGGGCCGGCGGGCCTCGACGGCGCGGGCGTTCACGCCCGTGGACAAGCTGGGCATACTTGGCCGCTTACGAGCGGGCCTGCGACGTCGGCGAATGTGGGCGTCGGCGGATGTGGACCGTTCAGAGGATGGCGCAGGTGCGGCAAGCTTCACTACTCTTCCTTTCGTGCTGGCTGCGGTCTGTTGGTCTGTGCTCGACGGATGCGAGACGTGGGGATGTAACTGCTACGACCCGTTAGGCGACTGACAGGTAAGCGGACAGGTCGTCGCCGCGCAGGTGGTTGTGCAGTTTGTTGATGGGAAGTCGAGGGAGCTGTACTTGCTAGCGGATCCGAGGAACGGTCGGGGCGATGTGATCAAGACCGTGCGGAGTCAACCGGCGCGAGTGCTCGCTATCTGCCGTGCGGACCCTGATTGGATCCAAAAACGCGCCAACAGTAAGCGGCGAATTGCACAAGGAGGTTACGGTTCTCGCCAGTTGTACGATTTGGTGCAGGGCAGTGCCGATGAGATGTGGGATCAAGATTCCGGTACTCGTATCCGCGTCGTCGCCGAAATTCATCTGTACTGCGGTAATCAAGGCGCTCCAGTCCCTTATCAGATTCTGCCGGACACCATCTCCCACGGTGAGCCCAGTATGGATTCCACATTGGCGAGTTACCGGTCAGCTGCCGCAAGGCAAGAGCTGGATGGCTTTTCGGACTTAAAGGAATCGAAGCCGATTTGGAAGGACGAACGGGTCGACTTGGTTACCCGGCTGCGTTGCGCTGTGACAACGGACCGGAACTGGCAGAGTTGGCCGGGTTCAAAGTGCAGTGCAGAGTCAGCGTTCGGGGAGGTAGAGGAATGACAGTGAGCGACTGGATGCCGGATCGCACTCTCGCTGCAGAGCTCGAAGGGCTCTTCGCGCGGGCTATTGACTCGTACAGGGCGAATCCCAACCTGGTCACGGAGCATGCGAACCATGAGGAGTCGATCAGGGTTGGTGGGTACGCAAACCGTACGCTACTCGAGCTTGTACAGAACGCGGCCGACGCCATGGCCGGGACGCATGGCGCCAGCAGTACTGACGGTCGCGTCGAGATCGTCCTCGATATGTCTAGCAGCACGCTCTATTGTGCGAATGCGGGGCGCCCGTTCTCCGGCAGTGGTTTGACGGCGCTCGCCCACGCCCACCTCAGCGGCAAGCGGGGCGATGAGATCGGCCGTTTCGGACTTGGGTTCAAGTCCGTCCTAGCGGTGACTGACAAGCCGCAGGTTTTCAGTCGTTCCATCTCCTTCGAGTTCAACTCAAGCGAGGCGAATCAAGCGCTGCACAGGGTTGGGTCGACCGCGAAGAGGTTCCCCGTCCTCCGCACTGCGACACGGATTTCAGATGTCGATAGCGAGTTCGCGAAGGACCCGATTCTCGCCGAACTCTCACAGTGGGCTGCGACGATCGTCAAGCTGCCAAAGGTGCGCAAGCTCGCGAATCTCCAGAAAGAGATCGAAGGGTTCCGGTCAGAGTTTCTCCTATTCGTCGAAGCCGTCCGCGAGGTGCACCTGCGCGTCGTCGGCATGGATGACGAGTTCACAACTAGTCACATTTCGCGCGCACTCGGCAATGGGAAGTTCCAGATCGAACGACCTGACGGTAAGAACAGCGTCTGGTACGTCGAGAGCGCGATGCACTCACCCAGCATTGAAGCGCGTCGCGAGGTAGGTGAAGCGGTCTCGCGTGAGAAGGTCAAGGTCACGGTCGCCATGCCTGAGCGCTACGCCGACCTCCAGACCGGCGAGTTCTGGTCCTACTTTCCTCTTCAGGACAAGACCACGGCGTCAGCGTTGTTCAACGCGCCCTGGAGTCTGAACGACGATCGCACAACGCTGCTGCATAACAATTACAACCGGGAGATCGTCCGCACGCTCTCCAAGATGTTCGTTGATCTCTTACCTCGCGTCGTCCAGTCAGACGACCCGGCAGCGCATTTGGACTACATGCCTGCCCGTGGACGCGAGATCCTCTCGTATGGTGATGATCTACTCGCTACTCACGTGCCCGGGTTGGCGGCCCTATCTCCGCTAATCCCGGATGGGACGGGACAATTGTGCCTTCCTGCTGAACTTATACCGTTGAGCTTCTTCGTGCCGGAGGTTACGAGTCGGGATCACGAGGCGTGGATCAAGGCGCCGAACACCGGTGATGACGTTCCCCACTGGCGTTGCTACTCAACACTTCGTCGTCTCGCACGGCTCCGCCAAATGTATGCCTACAGCGTTAACCCCGAGCTGCTTGAATCGCAGAGTCGCGATGAAAACAAGGCCCTCCAGAATGTGCATATGCGAGGGGTTCTCTCGTGGCTCCGAGAATGGGCCACGGGAGACACGTCATCGGCTGCTGCCGCGCTCTCCTTCGTTCTCCTTCACCCCAAGATCGAAGGAATTCAAAAGGCTAAAGTCATTCCGACGACTGACGGGCTCAGGGCGCTGGCAGACAGGTCGCAGGTCTTCCTCAAACGAGTGGACGATATCGCGTTCGAGGGGTCGAGTTTCGTCACTCCGGAGTTCCTCGCGATCGGCGGGGTCGAGAAGAACCTCAGGGAAAGGGGGTTCCGTGACCTCGATCCGGTAGCGATCCTGCACGCCCGGTTTGACAAGCTATCCCCGACCTCTGGTGCCGAGGACCAGGAGAAGTTCTGGGACGCGGCGCTAGATGTCCGTCCGGAGGAAGCGGCTCGGATCGTCCAGAAGAAGAACGAGGGGTACCTCAAGGTGCCAACTGTGGACGGAGACTGGGCTTCTCCGCGAAGCGTTCTCGACATCGATGGCCTCGGTACTGGTCTGGGCAATCGCCGGCTTGACCGTGAACGTTGTGTTACTCAGGTTGCATGGGCCGCTGGTGTCATCCATAAGCCGATCAACGATTACCCGCTAGAGGACGAGGTCTGCGTCGACCAGTACTATGACTTCGTAGTCGCTGATTTGAACGGCCGGCTCGGCGCTGGAGAACGTCCTGTCGAAAACATCGAGTTCGACCAGTACCTCGGCGCGGGGCCGTTCTCGGCGCTGCTGCTGATGGCAGAATCGGGTGCTCCGGAGCCCATCCGGGCCGACTGGACGCGCAGGCTTCTCGAAATCGATGAGAAACCTTTCTGGACCTGCGAAGACACCGACACCCAGCAGCCGCGACAGGTCCTCTCCCCGACGCAGTGGGCGGTGACCACGGCAGGACTTGTTCCCTCGTCCCGCGGTTTTCGACCTCCGTCACAGGTGGTTTCGGCATCGCTGCTGGAGTTCCAGGACTTTCTTCCTCTCTATCAGGGGCATCGGTCTCTTGAAGACAAACTTGACCTTCCGCGGCACTTTTCAGACGTGCCTGCCGTTGTTCTTCGCGACGCGCTCGGCCAAGACATCTTCAAGCCGGGCGTAAAGGATGGAGTCCTAGCGGCGTTCGTCCTGCAGGCGAGTCGAATTGCGTACCCCGATGGCCAGCCGCAACAAATCCCTGCGAGGGTCGGGCGTGCGGTTGAGGGTCGCAGGCCCGGACTGGTGTACCTGGCTACCAGCAATGAGCAGCAGTTGCTGCTGAGCCAGAAGCAGAAGCCCTACCTTCGTGTGGAGGAGACGGAAGTCGATGACTTCGTTGCTCACGTCGGATGCAAGCGATTCGAAGACAGCTTCGCCTTTTCAACGATCATCGAGGGCAAGCAGGAACCGGACCCCGTCGTAGATCTATACCCTGGGCTTCAGGAGTCGTGGCTTTTCGCCCCTGAAAAGCTCACCCACGCGATGGTTGCCCGCGCTGTCTACATCGCTAAGCGCGTGACCACTGACGATGGTGTTGAGGATCAGACGTTGCCCTGGTATCTCGACGGTTTGACCCTCGTTGTGCCCAATGACCTCAGCGAGCGTCAGGTCCTCGAAACAGTCAACGAGGCGTTCGGACTGCGCCTGTCCAACGCAGACCTCGACAACGTCGAGCAGGTGGCTCTGAACCAGCAGTTGGAGGAGTGGCGCCAGCAGGCCCGCGCGGCGAAGGACGACGCTGAGCGTCTCGAAGTCTTCTTCGGTGACGACACCCTGAAGGAAAACCTGCCCCGTGGCCTGTGGCAGGCTCTCGAGGCGCAGGCTCTCGTCGATGACTCGTCATCGGTCGCCGAACTCTTCCTCACCGTGTACGGCAGCGACTCGGTCAAGCAACTGGCTGACCAGTTCCGCCTTGAGGGCTACACCGACGTCCCGACTGGGTGGTCGGGTGGCGGAAAGACGATCGACTGGCTACGCAAGATGGGGTTCGGCAGCAAGTACGCAGGCCGCCGGGCAGTGCCACAGCCCAATGAGTTCATCGTGCCGGGTGCTGTGAACCTGAATGGCCTGCACACGTACCAGAAGAAGATCAGTGAGAAGCTTCGCACTGCTCTCACCCAGCCCTCCGAGAGGGGGCCCGCGCAGAAGTGCATGGTCGAACTCCCGACCGGTGCCGGGAAAACCCGCGTTGCCTCGGAGACCGTGCTGAAGCTGTTCAAGGACGAGGTCATGAACGGCACCGTCCTCTGGATCGCCCAGTCCGTCGAACTATGCGAGCAGGCCGTCCAGACGTTCAACACGGTCTGGCGGTACCTCGCTGACGAGCGGCCGCTGTCAATCGGACGTCTCTGGGAAGGCAACACCGTCCACGAGCCCGATACCGAAGTCAGCGTCGTCGTTGCCACGGACGCCAAGCTCGAGGCAATCCTGGACCAGCCTGAGTATCAATGGCTCAGTCATGCACAAGCCGTGTTCGTCGATGAAGCGCACAGGGCGGGAAACTCCACGCGCTATACCCAGATTTTCCGCTGGCTCGGTGTAGACGGTCACAACTGGGAGCGGCCTCTCGTCGGGCTTTCGGCCACGCCGTTCAAGGGACGCGCCGAGGACAGTCGGCAGACCAAAGAGCTGGCCGCCAGGTTCGGAAACAACAAGCTCGCTGCCTTCGAATCGGATGCGTATCGCCAGCTGCAGAAACTGGACGTTCTCGCCAAGGTCAAGCATGAGGTGCTGCCTGGTGTAGACGTCGTGCTGAGCGAAGAAGAGCTTCGCGGGATTCAGGACACCCGCAAGGTCGACCGACCCCTGCTGGACCGTCTCGGCCGGGACCAAGCTCGAATGAAGGTCTTGGTCAATCACATCTTGTCCCAGGACGCCGATTGGTCGATCTTGGTCTTCACGCCGAGTGTCCTTTCCGCCCAAGTGCTTGCTGCAACGCTGCGGTACCGAGATGTCGATGCCGCGGCCATTAGTGGGCAGACGGGGCGCCAGGAACGTCGTGACGTAATCAAGAGGTTCAAGGACGGAGAGATCCGCGTGCTTACCAACTGTGATCTGCTGGTTCAAGGATTTGATGCTCCGGGCGTTCGTGCTCTCTACATTGCACGCCCGACCTTCAGTCCCAGTTCCTACATCCAGATGGCTGGGCGTGGCCTCCGCGGCCCTGCGAACGGAGGCAAGGAAGAGTGCCTCATCGTTGACGTTGCAGACAATTTCGGGGCAGTGAACGACTTTCTCGGCTACCGCGAGTACGAGGACCTGTGGAAGGAACAGAACGCGTGATCCTGGTTCCCAGTCTTCGGGATATCGAGGCGTCGAGCACCAGTCCTGCAGAGACCCGCCTCGCGCGGCTCTTACAACAGGTCGAGGGACCGACGGGCGCAGTGGCTTTCCACTCCGTCAAGCTCCGCAGCCACTCTGTGAAACAGCAGGCAGAAGCCGACTTTGTTGTGCTGTGGAATGGCGTCGTCATCGTGCTGGAGGTCAAGGGCGGTGGAGTTCGCAAGCACGAGGGCGCCTGGTACAGCGTCGACCGCCGAGGTGACTGGCACAAGCTGCGGGAGTCACCCATGCAGCAGGCGCAGACCGCGATATTCGCCCTTCGAGATATCCTCGATGAGGAGAAGGCTGGCTGGTTCGCGCACGAAGCTGTTGTTGTCACTCCGGATATCGAGGCGCCTCCCTCGTCCGTGGAGTGGAAGAGCAGCCACTGGTGGGCGAAGGAGACGATGAGCGTCACCGGCCTTGCTGAGGCCCTCAACTCTGTGGCCAAGGGAGCTGGTAAGGCCCCTCCGCGACGGAAGATTGCGAGTGCGGATGCTCTGCGCGCTCGTCTCTTTGGAGAATTCACTCGACTCCCCGCAGTCGACGCTCAGCGCGGTGCCGTCATCGAGGAACAGAATCGGGCGACTGATGGGCAGGCACAGGTGCTTGCAGCGCTCGCGATGAACCCGCGATTGCTGGTTTTCGGCGGTGCTGGCACCGGAAAGTCCCTCGTTCTCGCGGAGGCTGCGAAGCAGGAAGTCAGCGAAGGGAAAACGGTCCTCATTACGTATCGATCGCCCGCTCTGACAAGGTTCTTCGGGCCTCTCGTCGAAGATTGGGGCATAGATCTCTTGCCATTCGCCGACCTCCCGGAAGGTAAACAATACGACGTCCTCTTCGTCGATGAGGCACAGGACCTCATGAATGCGGACGGCATGGATTCTTTGAACAAGGTGATTTGTCGCGGACGAGCCGACGGGCGTTGGCGAATGTTTCTCGATCCGAATAACCAGGCCCACGTCGACGGCAAGTTCGACCGCGAGGTTTGCGATCTGATCAAGACCGAGGCAGTCCAACTACAACTGCAGAAGAACGTACGCAACACCCGCGCGATCGTGCACGTCGTGCAGGAATACCTGGGAGCTGATGTGGGAGACCCGGGCATTGTCAACGGGGAGAAAGTGTACTGGCATCACGCTGACGGCGCGGCCGATATAGTGGCAGCGGAGCGCGTTGCCTGCGAGTTGGTCAGCGATGGTGTGCGTCGAGAAGATGTCTGGATCATCGACGCCTCCTCTGATACAGCTCCCCGGTTGGGAGACGCGAAGTTTGTCGTTACCAGTCCTCGCTACGCCAAGGGGCTTGAAGCCGAACACGTCGTGGTGTGTGGCCTTCCGAGACACCTCGACGACCGCGGCATCGCCGCCTTCTACGTGGCAGTCACCCGTGCCCGCGTGACCCTGCACATCGTTGTAGCTGCAGACGACAAGAAACGACTCCAAGACCTCCTTCGGAAGGCTGGAAAGTGAAGGTTACTGGAGCGCAGAAGCAAGCCCTCCGCCACCTCAGAGCCTCCTACGTAGGGCCGGAGGGCGACCCTTGGGAGATCGTCCATAATCCTCCTCACAGGCAGTACGCAGTCGGAATGCTTTTTCCCCAGGAGGGTGGCTGGGCGAGCCGAGATGAGGGGAGAGGGAGAGAAGTCGAGGACGTTGAGGCCGATGTCGTCGACGGAGATGTTGAAGAGTCCGGAGCAGCCGTTCCCCTCGCAGAGGAGTGGCGTCCATCGTCCGGAGCGATCTCTTTCGTCACCGATGCCGAGACGGTAAATGTGGACTTCGCTTGCGGGACATATGCCAAAGTCGAAGATGACGGTCCCCCTCGGTGGCAGCGGACCCCGCACGCGTTCACGGATCTCGCCCTCTCGAAGGGAAGGGGTCCTCACCAGATCAGCGCCGGCGAGGTGCCCGTGGAGATCGGAGCCCGGTGGCGAGATTTCAAGGGCGCTCAGCTCGTCACGGTGCATGTCCGTGTGCTGTCGCGAACAACAGGTGACGAGAGGCTCGACGTGCCCCTCATGCTCTTCCAAATGGACCTGACTGTTCGGCCGACAAATGGAAACATTCTGGAGTACGACACGACACGAGCGTTCGATGCGGACCCTGAGGCTGCAGAACTTCGAGTCCGCTACCGGAACTGCAAGGTCTTCGCCGTCGGGCACGGTATGGCAGCCGACTGGGAACTCGGTGAAGAGGGCTGCACGCGAGTATTCCTCGACCCAGTACCTGCTTTCGTTGTCCCTGCGGTTGAGACGACAGGATTCGATGAGGAGACCGCCGAAGCGAAGGCTTTGGAACTGAGGTACCTCGCCACTATCGGTGAGAACCCTGACGCTGTGCTCGCTTCTCTGGAAGCCTTCGTCGAAGCTTTCGCGCGGTGGACAAGAGAGCAGAGCGCGCGAGTGGATGGATTCGGGGAAGATGCTCCGGTCGCACGCCGCATCGTCGAGCGATCTGAGCGCGCCGCAGAGCGAATGATGGAGGGGGTCAAGCTTCTACGGGATCCCCGGCAGGATCAGCTGCGCACTGCCTTCGCACTCGGTATGGCAGCAATGAGGCTTCAGATGCGGCAGGGGGATAAGGCCAAGGGAAAGACCCCGGGTGAGCCTCAGTGGCGTCCGTTCCAGCTTGGCTTCCTGCTTATCGCGCTTGCCTCTACCGTCGAACCTGAGCACGACGACAGGAATCTCGTTGACCTCATTTGGTTTCCAACCGGTGGCGGCAAGACCGAGGCGTATCTCGGTCTTGCCGCGATTGAGATCTTTCGTAGACGGCTTGCCTACGGTATGGCAGGAGGCGGTACCGCCGTCCTGACCAGGTACACCCTCAGGCTGCTGACGTCACAGCAGTTCCAACGTGCTGCTGCCCTCATCTGTGCCATGGAACTCATGCGCGGAGTGCACCCGTCCGTAGCGGGAATGCCGCCATTCTCGATCGGACTGTGGGTGGGCAACGAGGTCACCCCCGGAACCCGTACAGATGCGCTCGCTTCCCTCGATCGACTGTTGAAGGCGGCGCGCCCAGAAGAGGCCAACGAGTTTCAAATCGAGAGCTGCCCTTGGTGTCAGACCGGTCTGATGCCAGACAGTAAGAGCAACAAGGATCTGGACTACGGCGTGCGCAGGGAAGGAAGCGCCACGGTTCTGTACTGCGTGAACCCGGAGTGTGAGTTTCATGGCCGACTTCCCCTCGAGGTTGTCGATGAGGCTATCTACGAAGAGCCGCCGACGATCCTTCTCGCGACCGTTGACAAGTTTGCGCGTCTCCAGTTCAAGCCCGAGGCCGGACGGCTCCTGGGCCTCGGGACGACCTTCAAGCAGCCATCGCTGATCATTCAGGATGAGCTCCACCTGTTGTCGGGACCGCTCGGTACGACAGTGGCTGTCTTCGATGCGGTGATCCAGGTGTTGCTGAGCCGTTCAGGTACGACGCCGAAGATCGTTGCGTCAACGGCCACCATCAGAGCCTCCGACGACCAGGTCAAGGGACTGTACGGGCGAGAGGTCGCCCTGTACCCGCCATCTGGACTCGACGATGACCGGACATTCTTCTCTCGCCCGGTTGAGAATGGACAAGGGCGCCTCTACATCGGTCTGATGCCGCAGTCGGTATCGCAGCCTTCAGCGGTGATCTCCGCCGTCACTCCGCTTTTCGAGATGCCTCACGCTCTCGCACTCGAAGGCATTGCCGCTCCGCCGAGGGATGCCTACTGGACCGTTGTCCTTTATCACAACAGCCTTCGGGAGTTGGGGCGGACCAGCACCCTTGTCGTCGACGACGTCAATGGTCGTCTCGAGCCGAGGGCTGAGCGTCTCGGAATCCCTTTCCGCAAGGTAAGGGCGGGGAGAGTTCTCGAACTCACGAGCCGGCGTGGTGCGGAGCAACTGCCCAAGGACCTTCGGGCATTGCGAATTCGCGCGGACCAGTCCGACGAGGCTGTGGACGTCGTGCTCTCCTCGAATATGCTCTCTGTCGGAATCGACATTCCGAGGCTCGCAGTGATGCTGATGGTCGGGCAACCCAAGACTACGGCGGAGTACATCCAGGCAACCAGCCGTGTTGGTCGAGGCGATATCCGTGGTGTGGTCGTCACCCTCTTCCGTTCCAGCAGAGCGAGGGACCGCTCTCACTTCGAGACCTTCCGCGGGTACCACGAAGCGCTCTACCGAAGCGTGGAACCGACCAGTGTGACCCCCTGGTCGTTGGCCTCGCGTGACCGTTCGCTCGCTGGAGCCCTGGTCGCATTGCTGCGGCAGTCGATCTCTCCGTTGGCTGCTAATGACGCGGCCGTCCGGCTGGACCTCCAGGACAACCGATTCACCCAGGCGGTGGAGCGACTGGTGGAAAAGTTCCTCTCCTACGTTGACAGCTCCGAGTCGCTCGAACTCCAGGAGACTGAGGATATGGTCTGGAGATTGCTGCGCGACTGGGACCGACGGGCATCTCGCGCACGGGAAGAGAAGCATGGGCTCGAGTACGAGCACCGTCCCAAATCTGACGCGGGCGCGCTGCTCAAGAGGTTCGGGGAACCAGGCGAAGGGTGGCTGGTGGGCGATTCCATGAGGTCTGTCGAACCGAACGTGGCCGTCGCGGTACAGGAGCCGCAGGAGGAGGTTCTCCGTGGAAAAGATCAGGCATGATCTCAGGCTCTCGGAGACGATCACGCCGTTCGGCGTGGGAGCAATCGCTGATGTCCGTGGGGAGTCACTCATGGCTCCTGACACGTCGTGGTGGGACACCAAGTTGGCGCAGGAAGTTGTCTGCGAACGACTCATGGCAAGACTCGGTGCGGGCGTCCTTAGGCAGCCTCCTACACATGCTGGACGTACTGGAAAGGACACGGCATCGCTCTTGTATTGGCGGTTCCCGGCGTGGCGCTTCTGCGAACGATGTGGCAAGCTCTCGAAGCTCACCGGGCGCAAGAAGGGGAAGTGGGACAACCATTGCGAGTGCGGTGGCCTGCTGGTCCCCATGAGGTTCGTCGCCGTCTGCGAGAAAGGGAGTCACATCCAGGACATCCCCTGGTTTCAGTGGGCACACCGTGGGCGCGAAGCAGGGATGAATGAAGCGGTGCGGGTTTGCCGCGCGTACAAGGAGCTGCGGTTCCGCAAGGTGGCTTCACGCGGTGAAGGACTCGGATCTCTCATCGTCACCTGCCACGGCTGTGGGAACTTTCGTTCCTTCGCGGAGCTTGTCGGGAAAGGATCCCTCGGCCGGGACGGCATCCGATGCAGTGGGAGACAGCCATGGGAGCTTGAAAACACGGGTGGTGGGAAGTTGTGCCCGCACCCTCTCGTAGCGGTGCAGCGAGGCGCTACCGGCAACTACATTGCGGAGCGGATCTCGGCACTCGACATCCCGGAGGAGCGGCCGCAGTCAGCCGCGGTTGCCGATAAGATCCGAGGGCACGTCTACTTCGACAAAATCGTCGCTGACAATGGCGGACCCCAGGCCGAGATGGTCGCAGGGTGGATCGCGGAGGAGTTCGGAGTTACCCCCGAAGCGGTTCTGGCTGTGGCCGCAGGTGAGGAGGCCACAGCTGACGAGATGCTGCTCGACCTCAAGGATGGTGAGTGGGCGGCGTTCCTCAAGAAGCTTTCTGCCCAGCGCGATACGAGTGGTGGAGATTTCGTGGTCGATGGCCGTTCGCTTCGCGAGGCCGCAGGCCCCGAGAACCTGCTCGGCGTCATCAGCGGTGTGGGACAGGTTCGCCGGGTTCGAGAGGTTCGAGCACTACGAGGGTTCCGCCGCTACGACGCCGACGCTGCACTCATCCGGGCAGACATCGGACCGAACGAGCGCCGACACCCGACCTACCCGGCGGTCGAGATGTTCGGAGAGGGGATCTTCCTTCGGTTCGATGAGCAAAGGCTTGCAGAATGGGAGTCCTTGACAGCAGTCCAGGTCCGAGCAGGCATCCTCAAGCAGCGTCGGGCAGACCTCGAATGGGCGAAAAACCGCCTGGATGTGCCTGAACCGCGTTACGTCGCGCTGCACACGATCTCCCACCTGCTAATCCGCCGGCTCGCCTTCGAAAGTGGATATGCATCTGCGGCACTCCAAGAGCGCATCTATGCGAACCCGGACCGTACGGACAAGACCGCAGGCATCTTGATCTACACGGCCGCAGGTGACGCGCAGGGGACGCTGGGTGGTCTTGTCCGACTCGGCGAGCCCGAGAAGTTGCTTCCGTTGCTCGTGTCAGCGCTCGAGGATGCCGATTTCTGTTCGAACGACCCGGTTTGCATCGAGAGCGACAGCCAGGGTGCGTCGCAGTTGAACCTCTCAGCTTGTCACGGGTGTTCGCTTGTCAGCGAGACTTCATGCGAGACGGCTAACCGCCTCCTCGACCGGCAACTCGTTCTGGGCGGCAGTGAGGTCCGGGGGCTCCTGGACGGAGTGCTCGACGAGATCAGACACGTCACCCCGAGGTTTACAGTTGGCTGATACATCACGGGGGCTGCTGCACAGATAGGTGACATCGATTCCGGAACGGCTGCTGGTGTCCAATGCTGCCGATTTCGATCGGGTCGACCAGCTGCGCGCCGAGTCGGACGCGATTCTGATCGGCGCGGGCACGATCCGCAGCGACAATCCCCGGCTGATCGTGAAAAGTGAATCCCGCCAAACGGAACGGGTTGCTGCCGGGCGTGCCCGGCAGCCGTTGAAGGTGGTGGTCTCGGAATCCGGCGATCTGGACCCGGACGTGAAGTTCTGGCACCACGGCACCGATGAGCATCGACCGGTCGTCTACACCACCACCATGGGTGGGGCGTGGGCGAGGTCTCGGCTGGGGGAACTCGCCGATGTCGTCGGGCTGGGCCATCCGCTGGATTTCGGCAGGATGCTGGATGATCTCGGGGCGCGCGGGGTCCGTCGTCTGATGGTCGAGGGCGGAAGCCGGATACATACCACGTTCCTGATGGAGGACCTGGCCGACGAGCTGTTTCTGGCGATCGGACCGGTTCTGGTCGGCGACATCTACGCGCCACGGTTCCTGCTGCCGGAAAAGTTCCCCGGTGGCAGTACGCGTCGCAGGACGCTGGTCGATCTGACTCGCGTCGGCGACGTCGCCGTCTTGCACTATCACCTCGGGGAGAACGAGTGAGTGGGACCGATCAGCAATGGATGCGCCGCGCTATCGAGTTGGCCCGGTTGTGTCCGACCGCGCCGGGAGCGTTCTCTGTGGGGGCGGTAATCGTCGCCGACGGGGTGGAAATCGCGACCGGCTACTCGCGCGAGTCCGACCCGAAGGTGCATGCCGAGGAGGCGGCGCTGGACAAGCTCGCTGCCGACGATCCGCGGCTGGCCCGCGCCACGATCTACAGCACCCTGGAACCATGCTCGGAACGAGCCACCAAGACTCGTCTGCCGTGCACCGACCGCATTCTGCGCGCGGGCATTTCGCGCGTGGTGATCGCATGGCGTGAGCCCGCGACGTTCGTGGCGGACTGTGTCGGCGTCGAGAAACTGCTGCAGTCCGGTGTCGATGTCACAGAATTGCCGGACCTCGCGCAGGACGCGATGGAGATGAACCGACACCTCGACCTCTCCTAGCGAAGTGCACCCCTCGACGCGCCTGTAAGGCGCCGACATTCTGAAGGCATATGCCTGCAATTGCGATATCTCGATGCGAGTGGATTCAGCCCTGGGTGAACGATGCAGAACTCCGGCTGACCGATACGCCGGCCCGAGGTGCTTACGATGTGAAAGAAGCCTGTGGCCAGGGCTGATACCTCGGAAAAGAGGGGAGGGTCGGGCGTCACACAATCGGAGAGGCGTCGGCTGCCTCACATCAGGTCCACGTAGAGGTGGATGAATCTCCTCTGTCGTGGCACTCTGGTTTGACGAGACCGGTGCACTGCACGTTACCCGGCTCGTCTACAGGAAAGTATGAAATGGCTCAAGGCATTGTGAAGTGGTTCAACAGCGAGAAGGGCTTCGGCTTCATCGCTCAGGACGGCGGCGGTCCCGACGTCTTCGTGCACTACTCGGCGGTCAGCGGTTCCGGTTTCCGGTCGCTGGACGAGGGTCAGCGCGTGGAGTTCGAGATCGGCCAGGGGCAGAAGGGCCCGCAGGCCCAGGATGTCCGCGTCGTCGCCTGACACGTCGACTTTGCAGAAGCCCCGCACCGATGGTGCGGGGCTTCTCGCGTTTACGGGGGAGTGGTGGGGGCTGGGGCGGCCGGTTCGCTACGGGCCGGAATCGGCGGGGGACCGCCGGCGCAGTAACATTCGTCGTTCCGCACGTTCGACAGAAGGCTCGAGACGTAGATGGTGCACGGCACTGTGTTGTGGTTCGACAGCGAGAAGGGCTTCGGCTTCATCGCCCAGGACGGAGGCGGACCCGACGTGTTCGTCGACTACCTGGACCTGGCCGGGACCGGCTTCCGGTCGCTCGAAGAAGGTCAGCGGGTGTGCTTCGACCTACGGCACAGCAAGTCCGGCCCGGAGGCGATGGGGGTCAGGGTCGTCGGCTGACCGGCGCTGCCTGTCGGTCGGGAGGCCGCGCGCCATGGGCTCGCGGCGGTCGGGGGAATCGCTCCCGGCGTATCTCGGCGGCAGGTGAAGGCCTATTTCGGTGTGATCTCGGCGGTAGATCGCCGAGAATTTCCGCGCAATTCTCGTGGGACGTCGGGACTTGCGATGCTCGAAACTGTCAAGGCCTCGGTTTTCGGGGCTTCGCTGTGGCCGCAGTTGCTCGGTCGCAGCGAATTCGGAAGATATTCGCAGGTCAGAGTGGGTTGGCGCGCCCGGGGGATGATTGTGCATGTGTTCGAATTCACCTCGCGCGTCGAGAAGTAGCCTGGCTCACATTTCTCGGAATTTCCGTAACCGTGTGTGGGGGTGTCTCGATGTGCCATATGTCAGCCAGTTCGAATACTGGGACAGTTCGACGAAAAGGAATTCGCATGATCCCCGTTATCATCGACACCGGTAGCGCCGCTCTGAACGGACTCTTCGACACCCTGGGTGCCGCGCTGAACGGTCTCGTGAACACCCTGTGGACGGGTTCGTTCGGCGCCTGATCGCGGAAGCGAACGCACAAGCTCCGAGACCCCGCGCCGAGAACGGCGCGGGGTCTCGTCGTTTCCGCTGCGGCTGCGTTACCCGATCGTTGTCGAAACGCTGATCTGCCTGCGTGGATGTGTCCGGAACGTTGCTAGCCTGTGCGGTCGGAAGTAGCTCTACACACCCGGCCCGGGGTCGGCCGAACTCGGCCGGGTCCTGGGTGCGATTCGGCTTCACCCGACCGCAGCGAGGAAGAGGAGTTTCACCATGATTCCGATCATCATCGAAACCGGCAGTGCTGTCATCGACGGGGCCCTCGACATCGTCGTGATCATCCTGGAGGGCCTCGGCGCGCTGCTCGGATCGTCGGACGGCGCCTGACGAACGCGCCGTGTCCCCAGGCTGTGCACGATAGGCCCCGCACCGGGTGGTGCGGGGCCTCATCGATGTGTTGCCGTATCGTAACCGAACTCGGGATTCGGCTGGCAGGGGCTTGATCGGATCGTTGCTAGCCTTGCGTTCGAAGTTGACTCACCATCCGACGCCCCAATGGTTTCCGCTGAACGGCGAAGCCGGGGCCGAACCGGTCGTCCCGACCGGTTCTCGAGGAAGAGGAGTTCTATATGGGCAGCGCAATCATCGGACTCGGCAGTGCCGTACTCGATCTCGGCAGTGTTGTGGTCGAGGGCGCCATCGACATCGTCATGGATGTTCTGGACGGCATCGTCGAGGCCCTGGGCTCGTCGGAAGCCTGACGACGTCGGCACCGAACGCGGGCTCCGCACCGGATAAGTGGGTGCGGAGCCCGTTCTGTGTCCTGGTTTGCCCGATTCATCGCAGGGGCGCGATGCCACTGATGGCACCCGCCCACCGGGTGGCGGCACCGGCGGGGAACCTGCCCACTAAGCTGGGCCCCGGTAATTAGCCGCCCCCTTTCTCCAGGAGTAACCCACTGTGAGCCAAGCAGGCCGTCCTGTTGTTCTGATCGCCGACAAGCTCGCCCAGTCGACCGTCGACGCGCTCGGTGACGGTGTCGAGGTTCGCTGGGTCGACGGCCCCGACCGGCCGGCCCTGCTGGCCGCGGTCCCCGAAGCCGACGCGCTGCTCGTGCGTTCGGCCACCACCGTCGACGCCGAGGTGCTCGAGGCGGGCAAGAATCTCAAGATCGTCGCGCGCGCCGGCGTCGGCCTCGACAATGTCGACGTGCCCGCGGCCACCGAGCGCGGCGTGATGGTCGTCAACGCGCCGACCTCCAACATCCACACCGCCGCCGAGCACGCGGTCACCCTGATGCTGGCCGCGGCCCGTCAGGTCCCCGCCGCCGACGCCACCCTGCGTGAGCGCACCTGGAAGCGCAGCAAGTTCAACGGTGTGGAGATCTTCGACAAGACGGTCGGCGTCGTCGGTCTGGGTCGTATCGGCCAGCTGTTCGCCGCGCGGATGGCCGCGTTCGAGACCAAGATCATCGCCTACGACCCCTACGTCTCCCCGGCGCGCGCCGCCCAGCTCGGCATCGAGTTGGTGACGCTGGACGAGCTGCTGAGCCGCGCCGACCTGATCTCGGTGCACCTGCCGAAGACCCCGGAGACCAAGGGGCTGCTCAGCAAGGAGAAGCTGGCGCTCACCAAGAAGGGCGTCATCATCGTCAACGCCGCGCGCGGTGGCCTGATCGACGAGCAGGCGCTGGCCGACGCGATCAACTCCGGGCATGTGCGGGCCGCCGGTCTGGATGTGTTCGAGACCGAGCCGTGCACCGACAGCCCGCTGTTCGACCTGCCGCAGGTCGTCGTCACCCCGCACCTGGGCGCGTCGACCTCCGAGGCGCAGGATCGCGCGGGCACCGACGTCGCCAAGTCGGTGCTGCTGGCGCTGGCAGGCGAGTTCGTGCCCGGCGCGGTGAACGTCACTGGTGGCGTGGTCGGCGACGAGGTCGCCCCGTGGCTGGACATCGTGCGCAAGCAGGGCGTGCTGCTCGGCGCGCTGGCCGACGAGCTGCCGGTCAGCGTCGAGGTGCAGGTGCGCGGCGAGCTGGCTTCCTCGGAGGTCGCCGTGCTGGAGCTCTCGGCGCTGCGTGGCATCTTCTCGGCGCACGTCGAGGAAGAGGTCACCTTCGTCAACGCGCCGGTGCTGGCCAAGGAACGCGGCATCAGCGTCGAGGTCACCTCCGCGTCGGAGAGCCCGAACCACCGCAGCATGGTCGACCTGCGCGCGGTGTTCGGCGACGGCCGCACGCTCAATGTCGCGGGCTCGCTGACCGAGCCGCAGCTGGTGGAGAAGATCGTCAACATCAACGGCCGCAACTACGACATGCGCGCCGAGGGTCTGAACCTGGCCGTGCTGAACTACGACGACCGCCCCGGCGCGCTCGGCAAGATCGGCACCAAGCTCGGCGAGGCCGACATCGACATCCAGGCCGCACAGCTGGCTCAGGACGTCGACAAGGAAGGCGCGACCGTGATCCTGCGTGTCAACAAGCCGGTTCCGGAAGACGTGCAGGCCGCGATCGGCGAGGCCGTCGGCGCCGCCAAGATCGCCCTGGTCGACCTGTTCTGATCGAAACCCCGCTGATCCAGACATTGCCGTCACGCGCCGCCACCGCACACCCGGTGGCGGCGCGTGGGGCGTGACGAGGAGTTGTCATGAAGCTTGCGGTCATCCCCGGTGACGGCATCGGCCCCGAGGTCATCGCCGAGGCGCTGAAGGTGCTCGACGTGGTCGTGCCCGGCGTCGAGAAGACCGAATACGACCTGGGCGCCAAGCGGTACCACGCGACCGGCGAGATCCTGCCCGAGTCGGTATTGCCGGAACTGCGCGAACACGACGCGATTCTGCTCGGCGCGATCGGCGACCCGTCGGTGCCCAGTGGGGTGCTCGAGCGCGGTCTGTTGCTGCGTACCCGGTTCGAGCTGGACCACCATGTGAACCTGCGCCCGTCGAAGTTGTTCCCCGGCGTCACCAGCCCGCTGGCGGGCGATCCCGAGATCGACTTCGTCGTCGTGCGCGAAGGCACCGAGGGCCCCTACACCGGCACCGGCGGTGCGATCCGGGTGCGGACCCCGCACGAGGTGGCCACCGAGGTCAGCACCAACACCCGCTTCGGTATCGAGCGCGTGGTGCGCTACGCGTTCGCGAAGGCGCAGGCGCGTCGCAAGCATCTGACCCTGGTCCACAAGACCAACGTGTTGACCTTCGCCGGCTCGTTGTGGCAGCGCACCGTCGACGAGGTGGGCGCGGAGTTCCCCGAGGTCACCGTGGCCTACCAGCACATCGACGCCGCCACCATCTTCATGGTCAACGACCCGGGCCGCTTCGACGTGATCGTCACCGACAACCTGTTCGGCGACATCATCACCGACCTCGCCGCCGCGGTCAGTGGCGGTATCGGCCTGGCGGCCAGCGGCAATATCGACGCCTCCGGCGCGAACCCGAGCATGTTCGAGCCCGTGCACGGCAGCGCTCCCGACATCGCGGGGCAGTCGAAGGCGGACCCGACCGCGGCGATCCTGTCGATCTCGTTGCTGCTGAACCACCTCGGCCGGACCGACGAGGCCGCGCGCGTCGAAGCGGCTGTCGCCAAGGATCTGGCCGCACGTTCGGGTGCGGCGTCCACGGTCGAGGTCGGCGATCGGATCGCCGCCTCGGTCTGACCGGGTCTCGACAAGGCTGTGCCCGAACTGCCGGGAGCGAGCATCGGCTCGGTGCCGGCGAGAACGCGGGCCTCGCCCACGCGACAGTCCATGACATGGGCCTCGCCCTCCTCAGGGGGCGAGGCCCGTGCTTTCGCGTCGTTCGAAATCCGCGTCGCTGGGTATCCGGGACGGACGAGATCGCCGATGGGTCGGCTCGAACCGGCGGGGAGGTCGCGATGCGCGAACGACGAATGACTCCGGGGACCGGTCGCGGTCCGTATTCGATCGACGACCTGCACGCGCTGCCCGGCCGCGGGCGCGACTACGAGCTCGAGGACGGCCGACTGGTCCAGGTCGACCGCGGCGCCCGCCACGATCACGTGGTGCGGCGGATGGCGCGGTCGCTGGACCGAGCGGCGGATCCGGCCCTGCATGTGTGTTTCGGCGGTGGCTGGGAGGTCGGTACGTCCAGCGGGGTGCGCAAACCCGACATCGTGGTCGTGCCGCGAGAGGTGATCCGTCACGCGCTGGTAGCCGATCCGCCGCGGGTGTTGCCGGGGACCCAGGTGCGGCTGGCGGTGGAGGTGATCGCGCCCGCCACCGTGAGCGAGCGCACCGATCGGGTGCGCAAGGTGCGCGAGTACGCGGCTGTCGGCATCCCCGAATACTGGATAGTGGAACATCATCCGCGTGCGCGCATCCATCGGCTGGTGCTCGAGGGTGGGATCTATCACGCGCGGTCGGTGGTCGATCCCGGTTCGGTGCTGATCGCGGAGGTCGGTCAGGACAACGGGTTTCGGGTCAGCGTGGATCCGGCCGAGCTGCTGGAGATCTGATCGGCCGGGCCGCGTCCACGGCGGAATCCTCTGTGCGCGTGCGCCGCGTGTGGTCGGACGGCACCAGCGGAACGGCCAGCGCCGCGACAGCCGCGGCGCCGAGGAAGGCCGCGGGGAAGCCGCCCCAGGTGATCAGCGCGCCGAAAACCGGTGGGATGGCGGCCATCGCGAGGTTCTGTCCGGTGTTCTGCATGCCCAGACCCCGTCCACTCCAATAGGGTCCGGCGATCTCGGCGACGGCGGTGAAGGCCAAACCGTTGTCCGACACCGTGATCACCGAAGCCACGAACAGCAGCGGGATGGCGGCCCACCACCATTGGGTCCAGGCGGCCACGCCGAGCGCCGCCGTGCAGATCGTCGCGGCGACCGCGATCCGGTAGAGCGGACCCAGCCGGCTGCCGACCCGGTCAGACCAGGCGCCCGCGCCGATTCGGCCCAGCGCGCCGAGGATCTGGGTGGCGGTGACCACCGCGCCCGCGACCGGAATCGACCAGCCGAGATCGCGGTGCAGCCACAGCAGGGCGAAGGTCCACAGCACGCCCTGCGGGACGGCCAGCAGCACCGAGGCGCCGTGTATCCGCCACAGGGTGGAATCGCCGCGATAGGGGTTGTCCCGGTCGGCCGCACCGCCTTTCGGGCGGGGCGGGTCGACGATCCCGAACAGGCAGGCCAGTGCCGCGATCCCCGCCATGACCGCGGGCACCAGGATGGCGGCGGGGATTCCGTGTTGGGCGGCCGCCAGGGGGATCGTGAGCGCGCCGATGCCGACGCCCAGCGGTTGCGCGGTCTGCCGGATGCCCATCGCCAGGCCACGGCGGTCCGGCGGGAACCACCCGACGATCACCCGGCCGCTGGCGGAGTTGGTGCTCGCCGCACCGATGCCGCCGAGCAGAAGCAATGCGCCCAGGGCGATGTCGCTGGTGGTCGTCGCCGCGGCGATGCCGGCGACGAACATCACGGCCGGGCCTGCGACGAGTACTTTTCGCTCACCGATGCGATCCATCACGTAGCCCCAGGCGATCAGCGTGCAGACCAGGCCGACGGTGGGCATCGCCACCAGCAGACCCGCGGTCGGCAGTGCCATTCCGCGTTCGGTCAGCGCGGGCAGCAGGAAAGGCGTGCCGTGGATGAAGACGGCGCTGGAGGCCTGGGCGAAGACGCCGAGGGCGAGCATCGACCACCGGTGCACCGCGCCGACCGACTCGACGGACATCGACCTCACCTCTACTCCCGGGCCTCTCAAAATATGGGATCAAGTTCTCAAAAAGTGAAAACCGTCGCTCACGGTACACCCGATCGGCAAGCGCGCGCACCCGCGATCGTCGTCCTCGGGCGGCGAGGAATCTCACACCCGTGAGCTCGTCGGCGAGCCCTCGGCGGGGAGGTGGATCGCGGCGACCAGCGGCTTCCGTAGACTCCCCACCATGCGTCTAGGTCGAGTTGCCAGTCCCGATGGGGTCGCGTTCGTGAGCATCGAAGGGGAGGGGGAAACCGCCGTCGCGAAGGAGATCGCCGAGCATCCGTTCGGCACCCCGACGTTCACCGGGCGCAGCTGGCCGCTGGCGGACGTGCGTCTGCTCGCGCCGATCCTGGCCAGCAAGGTGGTGTGCGTGGGCAAGAACTACGCCGCGCACGCCGCCGAGATGGGCGGGGCCGCGCCGGAGCAGCCGGTGATCTTCATCAAGCCGAACACCGCCATCGTCGGACCGAACGCGCCGATCGTCTATCCGCCCAGCTCCACCCGGGTCGACTACGAGGGCGAGCTGGCCGTGGTCATCGGACGGCCGTGCAAGGACGTGCCTGCGGCCCGGGCGCGCGATGTCATCCTCGGCTACACCGTCGCCAACGACGTGACCGCTCGCGACCAGCAACAGAGCGACGGGCAGTGGACCAGGGGCAAGGGGTACGACACCTTCTGCCCGCTCGGCCCGTGGATCGAAACCGACCTCGACCCGGCGGATCTGGAGATCCGCACCGAGCTCGACGGCGAGGTGCGCCAGCGCAGCCGGACTTCGCTTCTCCTGCACGATATCCCGGAGCTCGTCGAATGGGTGAGTACGGTCATGACGCTGCTGCCCGGCGATGTGATCCTCACCGGAACACCCGAGGGCGTCGGCCCGATGCAGGTCGGACAGCAGGTGTCCGTGACCGTCGAAGGCATCGGCACCCTCACCAATCCTGTTGCCGCCAAACGCTGATCGAGAGAGAGCAATGACACCTGTACGGGTCCGTTTCTGCCCGTCGCCGACCGGGACGCCGCACGTCGGCCTGATCCGCACCGCCCTGTTCAACTGGGCGTACGCCCGCCACGCCGGCGGCACCTTCGTCTTCCGTATCGAGGACACCGACGCCGCTCGCGATTCCGAGGAGTCCTACGAGGCGATCCTCGATTCGTTGCGGTGGCTCGGGCTCACCTGGGACGAGGGTCCGGAGGTCGGCGGACCCTACGAGCCCTACCGGCAGTCGCAGCGACGCGATCTGCATCTCGACGTCGTCCGGCGTTTGCTGGAGGCCGGTGAGGCCTACGAATCCTTCTCCACGCCAGAGGAAGTCGAGGCCCGCCACCGGGCTGCCGGCCGCGATCCCAAGCTCGGTTACGACAACTTCGATCGCGATCTGACCCCCGAGGCGATCGCGGCCTACAAGGCCGAGGGCAGGGCGCCGGTGGTGCGGCTGCGGATGCCCGAGGAGGACCTGTCCTGGAACGATCTGGTGCGCGGGGAGACCACGTTCAAGGCGGGTACGGTCCCGGACTTCGCGCTCACCCGCGGTAATGGCATTCCGCTCTACACGCTGGTCAACCCGGTCGACGACGCGCTGATGAAGATCACCCATGTCTTGCGCGGCGAAGATCTGCTGTCCTCCACTCCGCGCCAGCTCGCGCTGTATGCCGCGCTGCGCCGGATCGGGGTCGCCGATTTCACTCCGGAGTTCGGTCATCTGCCCTTCGTGATGGGTCAGGGCAACAAGAAGCTGTCCAAGCGCGACCCCGAGTCGAACCTCTTCCTGCACCGGGACCGCGGCTTCATTCCTGAAGGTTTGCTGAATTACCTCGCATTGCTCGGTTGGGGCCTTGCTGAGGACCGCGATGTCTTCTCGATGGCCGAGATGGTGGCCGCGTTCGATATCTCGAAAGTGAATTCGAATCCGGCCCGTTTCGATCAGAAGAAGGCCGACGCCATCAATGCCGAGCACATCCGATTGCTCGATCCGGCTGATTTCGCCGGACGGCTGCGGGAGTTCCTCACCACGCACGGGCACATCGGAGCCGGGACCAAAGGCGGGGAGGTGGACGAGAAAGTCTTCGCGGCGGCGGCCGAATTGGTCCAGACCCGCATCGTCGTACTGAGCGACGCCTGGGATCTGCTGCGATTCCTGTTCGTGCCGGCCGAGGAATTCACCGTGGACGAGGCGGCGGCGGCGAAGAATCTCGGCGCCGACGCGGCGCCGGTGCTCGAGGCGGCTGTGGCCGCGCTGGAGCCGCTCGCGTCCTGGACCACCCCCGTGATCGAGGAGGCGCTCAAAACGGCGCTGATCGACGATCTGGGCCTCAAACCGCGCAAGGCTTTCGCGCCGGTGCGGGTGGCTGTCACCGGCTCGCACATCAGCCCGCCGCTGTACGAGTCGCTGGAACTGCTCGGGCGTGAGATCACTCTCGCCCGGCTGCGCTCGGCTCTGGAATCCTCGCGGGGATAGCGACGGGCAGGCGGGCGGCCGCGCACGCGGGCGAGGGTGAGGGGAGCCGGGCGGACGGAGTCGCCGCTCGGCCCCACCGTCGGGCAATCGGCTCGAAACTGCCGAAAACAGGCCTCTGACCAGGCGATTTGTAGTTTACCCTCTCGGGTTTGGTAATCTCTTTCTCGGCCGGAACGCGGAACGGAGTCAGCCAGACTTCGGGAAGAATGTCCAGGTCATTGGGGTATGGTGTAATTGGCAACACAGCTGATTCTGGTTCAGCCATTCTAGGTTCGAGTCCTGGTACCCCAGCGGAAAGTGTTGCACGTCTCTCGGTTCGCGACCGAAAGTTGTTCAGCACCCGGCGATTTGGTCGCCGGGCTCCGGTCGGCTAAGCTAACCGAGCACTCCACGGATCGCAGAGATCCACACCGGGTGGTCCTCAGAAATGGGAGACCATGTCCCTGGCCCCGTCGTCTAGCGGCCTAGGACGCCGCCCTCTCAAGGCGGTAGCGCGGGTTCGAATCCCGTCGGGGCTACCACAAAGGCTCCCGCTCATCACGAGCGGGAGCCTTTCACGTTTCCGGCCGCCGATCCGCCTCGGCGTTGTGCACCCCGTGCGGTTCACTCCAGTGCGGCGGCTGTGGTCCCGCCGAGCGGCATGGCGGGCAGGCCGAGCTTGCGATGGTCCCAGCTGCGGATGCGGGTCGGCACGACGCGCACGGCGACCCGCTTGTGCAGCATGTTCGCCACCAGGGGAGCGACCTCCTCGCTGTAGGGCCCGGTGTAGCGCTCCCAGACGCTGACTCCGACGCGCCAGATCGCGTCCGGGTCCTCGACGATCTCGGCGGTGCCCTCGATGGAGACCCCGCGCAGCTGGTCGTAGGTGTGGCCGGCTTCGACCATGCAGGTGATCCGCGGGTCGCGGCGCAGATTCACCACCTTCTGCGACTTGGCCTTGGTCTCGAACCACAGCTCCGGCAGGGTGCGGACCGAGCCGTCGGCCTCGCGCTCCCCGCCGATCAGCGCGTACCACATGGCGATCAGATGCGGGGCGCCGCCGGGGCCGAGGGTGGCGAGGGTGGCGATGCGACTGCGCTCCAGGAACTCGGCGACCTCGGCGTCGGTCATGACGATCTGCGCGCGTTGATTGACTCCCATCCACCCACTGTATGGGAGAAAGTGAAACGTGTTACAGCCGTTTGTGCAGCGCGTCCGACGCGGCCACCAGATCGGCCGCCCAGCGCGCGCCCGGCCGCCTGCCCATCCGATCGATCGGACCGGACACCGAGACGGCCGCGACCACGACGCCCGCGGTGTCGCGCACCGGGGCCGAGACGCTGGCCACGCCGGAGGCGCGTTCGGCGGCGCTCTGCGCCCACCCGCGCTTGCGCACCTCGGCCAATACGCGCTCGCCGAACACGGCGTCGGGCAGCACGGTGCGCTGCACCTCGGCATCGGCCCAGGCGAGCAGGACCTTGGCCGCCGAACCCGCGGTGAGCGGTAGGCGAGCGCCGATGGGGACGGTGTCGCGCAGGCCCGAAGGTGGCTCCATCGCGGCCACGCAGACGCGTGCCTGGCCGTCGCGGACGTAGAGTTGGACGCTCTCGCCGGTGATCTCTCGCAGCCGGGGCAGGATGAGGGTCGCCGCCTCCTGGAGCGGATCGTTCGCGGTCGCCGACAGCTCCGCCAGCGCCGGGCCGGGCCGCCAGATGCCGTTGTTGTCGCGGGCCAGCAGGCGGTGCGTCTCCAGGCCCACCGCGAGCCGGTGAGCGGTGGCGCGCGGCAGGCCGGTGCGGGCGCAGAGGTCGTTGAGGCCGCAGGGTTGCTCGGCGACCGCGTAGAGCACCGCCACCGCTTTGTCCAGAACGCCGATACCGCTATGCTGTCTCATAGAACGATACTAGCGTCTCGGATACTGAGAAGACCAACCGGAAATCGAGCCCCGGAGATCGCCTCGGTAGTCGACTCGATGGGAGCCCCGGAAGACGATTCCGGGGAAATCGCACTCGGGCGTATCCGCCCGGGCGAGTCCGCCGGACGCGAAAGCCCAGCCCGTGCAGTCAGCCGTCCTCCGCAGCCC
Source organism: Nocardia shimofusensis NBRC 100134 (assembly GCF_001613125.1). Lineage (GTDB taxonomy): Bacteria > Actinomycetota > Actinomycetes > Mycobacteriales > Mycobacteriaceae > Nocardia > Nocardia shimofusensis. The sequence goes on along the minus strand of NZ_BDBT01000003.1, from coordinate 333,480 downwards.
GGAGGTCGCGGACCTGCCGTTTCGTTTCGAAAGGTGAGCGAGAAATGACCGACCGCCCCCGTACCCTGGCCGAGAAGGTCTGGGACGAGCATGTCGTCGCCCGCGGTGAGGGTGAAGGCGCCTCGCGCGAGCCCGATCTGATCTACATCGATCTGCATCTGGTGCACGAGGTGACCAGTCCGCAGGCCTTCGACGGCCTGCGCGCCGCGGGCCGACCGGTGCGCCGGCCGGATCTCACCATCGCCACCGAGGACCACAACGTCCCGACCGTCGACATCGACAAGCCGATCGCGGATCCGATCTCGCGCACCCAGGTCGAGACGCTGCGGCGCAACTGCGAGGAATTCGGCATCCGGCTGCACCCGATGGGCGACATCGAGCAGGGCATCGTGCACGTGGTGGGCCCGCAGCTGGGCCTGACCCAGCCCGGCACCACCGTGGTCTGCGGCGACAGCCACACCTCCACGCACGGCGCGTTCGGCGCGCTGGCGATGGGCATCGGCACCAGCGAGGTCGAGCACGTGCTGGCCACCCAGACGCTGTCGCTGCGTCCGTTCAAGACCATGGCGATCAACATCGACGGGCAGCTGCCGCACGGAGTCACCAGCAAGGACGTGATTCTCGCGGTCATCGCCCAGATCGGCACCGGCGGTGGCCAGGGCTATGTGCTCGAGTACCGCGGTGAGGCCGTCCGGTCGATGTCGATGGAAGCCCGGATGACCATGTGCAACATGTCCATCGAAGCGGGCGCCAGGGCGGGCATGATCGCCCCCGACGAGGTGACCTACGAATTCCTGAAGGGCCGCCCGCACGCCCCGAAGGGCGCCGACTGGGACGCCGCGGTGGCCGCCTGGGACGCACTCGGGACCGACGAGGGGGCGGTTTTCGACGCCGAGGTGCACATCGACGCGAGCGCGCTGACTCCGTTCGTCACCTGGGGCACCAACCCCGGTCAGGGCGCGCCGCTGAGTTCGACGGTGCCGAATCCGGCCGAGATCGCCGACGAGACGGCCCGCGAGGCCGCGGAGAAGGCGCTGCGGTATATGGATTTGACCCCGGGCACGCCGCTGCGCGAGGTCCCGGTCGACACCGTTTTCGTCGGATCGTGCACCAACGGCCGGATCGAGGACCTGCGCGCGGTGGCCGATGTGCTGAAGGGCCGTCGGGTCGCCGAGGGCGTCCGAATGCTGGTGGTACCCGGTTCCATGCGGGTACGCGCACAGGCGGAATCCGAGGGGCTCGGCGAGATTTTCACCGCCGCGGGCGCGGAATGGCGGCAGGCGGGCTGCTCGATGTGCCTGGGCATGAATCCCGATCAGCTCGAGCCGGGCCAGCGCTGCGCCTCCACCTCGAATCGCAACTTCGAGGGCAGGCAGGGCAAGGGCGGTCGCACCCACCTGGTTTCCCCGCTGGTGGCCGCGGCCACCGCGGTGCGCGGAACCCTGTCCTCACCCGCTGATCTGGACTGAAAGTCCACCCTTCACCATTTCGACCAGGAGAGAATCCGATGGAAGCCTTCACCGTGCACAAGGGAATCGGCGTGCCGCTGCGCCGGTCCAATGTCGACACCGACCAGATCATTCCGGCCGTCTACCTGAAGCGGGTCACTCGCACCGGATTCGAGGACGGGCTGTTCGCCGCCTGGCGCAACGACCCGGACTTCATTCTGAACATCGAACCCTTCAACCGGGGCACCGTACTGGTGGCGGGGCCGGATTTCGGCACCGGATCCTCCCGTGAACACGCCGTTTGGGCGCTGTCGGACTACGGCTTTCGAGTGGTCATCGCCTCCCGCTTCGCCGACATCTTCCGCGGCAATGCGGGTAAGGGCGGTCTGCTGGCCGCGCAGATGTCACAGAACGATGTCGAAATGCTCTGGAAGATGATCGAGGAACAGCCCGGTCTCGAATTGACGGTGGACCTGCATGCGCGCACTGTCACCGCCGGAACCGTCGTGTTGCCGTTCGATATTGATGACTACACGCGGTGGCGTCTGCTCGAGGGTTTGGACGACATCGGCCTTACGCTGCGCCGTAGTGACGTCATCACCGAGTTCGAAAAGGCAAGGCCGGCATGGAAGCCCGCCACGCTTCCGGCGCCTATTTCGCAGACGTAATCATCGGCGCGGTGATAGCTGGGCCTCATCAGAAGCGGTAGCTGGACGTGTGCTAAACCACCATGAATTTTGGCGTGGCACATAGACTCTTGCTCAATGTGGGTTTACCGTGGTACCTAGTCGGTCCGACGACGGGCCATTAGTCTGCGGAGGATTCAATGAACAAGGCGGAACTGATCGACGTTCTGACCGAAAAGTTGGGTACGGACAGGCGCACGGCTACCGCGGCAGTCGAGCACGTTGTCGACACCATCGTGCGTGCGGTGCACAAGGGCCAGAGCGTCACCATCACCGGATTCGGTGTCTTCGAACAGCGCAAGCGCGCCCCCCGGGTCGCCCGGAACCCGCGCACCGGCGAAACCGTCAAGGTGAAAGCCACTTCGGTGCCGGCGTTCCGGCCCGGCGCCCAGTTCAAGGCCGTCATCGCGGGTAAGCAGAAGCTGGCCGCGACCGGTCCCGCGGTCAAGCGGGGCGTGAATGCGCCTGTGGCGGCCAAGAAGACGGCGGCCAAGAAGACCGCCGCCAAGAAGACGGCGGCCAAGGCCACCGCCACCAAGGCGGCGGCCAAGAAGACCACCGCCACCAAGGCGCCCGCGAAGACCACCGCGCGCAAGACGACCGCGACCAAGACCGCGGCCAAGAAGGCGCCCGCGAAGAAGACCACCACCAGGGCGACAGCCGCCAAGAGCACCACCGCCGCCAAGAAGACGACCGCCGCCAAGAAGACCACGGCCGCCAAGTCGACGGCGGCCAAGTCGACCGCGGCCAAGGCCACCGCCGCCAAGAAGACCACGGCGGCGAAGAAGGCCCCCGCGAAGAAGACCGCGGCCAAGCGGACGACCACCCGCCGCTGACGCCGCACAACGCGCCGAACGCCGCGTACACCACCGCCGCAGGCGCGGCACACGCGCATACACCGCCGCTGGACCGATAACGGCCCCGGGAACACCATCCCGGGGCCGATTCGGTGTGTCGGGGATGCGGGGCGTTTCCGGTTATGCCCCTGGGCAGGTCACGATTTCACTACGGCCGCCGACAGCTTGCGGTCGAGATGATCGGCGGCCACCAGTCGCTTGCCCACGAACGAGAGCACCCACGCGCTGCCTTTGCGATTGCGCGCGGGCGGCAATTTCAATCCGTCGCGTTTCGCCCACCAGTCCAGCAGGTCGGGAATCACCCCACCCTGACTGCACACCACCCGCACCTGATCGGGCGAGATCAGTTCGACCGCCCGCTTCCTGGCCGCTTCGGGATCGGCGTTGTAGGCGGATTCCGACAGCGTCGGCTCGAGGATGACGTCCACGCCCAGTTTGTCCGCGAGCGGCCGCATCGTGTCCACGCAGCGCGTCGGCGGCGCGGAGTGCACCGCGGCAGGGCCGAAGGTGAGCAGATTGGGCACCAGGGCCCTGGCCTGCTCCTGGCCCGCCTGTTCGAGCGGGCGCTGATCGTCCGGTCCGTCGAAACGTTCGCGATGACCGGCTTTCGCGTGTCGCACCAGCACCAGGGTGGCGGTGTCGGCAGGAAGACGGGCGAAGGTGCGCACCACCTGACGGTCCATCGGATACGACAGCTCGTCCATCACCCGGTCCAGCGGATACCAGCGGAGTTCGTCTACTTCGGCATCGGCGCGGAATTCGCCGCCCGCCGCCGAAGCCGCCCAGTAGTCGACGCGCTTGAGTTTGCGATGGCCGGGAATGGGATAAGTGACGGAGCCGAGGTACCGGCCGAGCCGGCAGGCCAGGCCGGTCTCCTCGTGGACCTCGCGCACCGCGGCCAGCAGCGGCGTCTCGCCTGGATCGAGTTTGCCTTTGGGCAGCGACCAATCGCCGTACTTCGGCCGGTGCACGACCGCGATCTCGATCCCGCCGTCCGCGCCGGGACGCCACAGCACCGCGCCTGCCGCGTGGATGTTTGCGGTGACCCTGGGGTCCGCGATCGGGCCCTCGACGGTGTAGCCAGCGTCGTCGTTCACGGCTGCTCCGGCCTCCGTAGTCGCATCATGTACTGCTGGTGATCGCGGACCTGCCCGTTCTCGGTGTCGGTGTCACCGGGCGAGGCGGACCAGCTGCCGTCCGGTTGCAGCACCCAGCATCGGGTGGTCGGGTAGAGGGCGGAATCGAGTACCCGTCCCAATTGCTCTTTCAGCTTGGGATCGTTCACCTTCGCCATGACCTCCACCCGCCGGTCGAGATTGCGGTGCATCATGTCGGCGCTGCCGATCCAGAACTCGTCCTGCGCCTGGAAATGCAGCAACCGCGAGTGCTCGAGGAATCGGCCGAGGATGGATCGCACTTCGATGTTCTCGCTCATGCCCGGCACGCCCGGCTTGAGGCCGCAGATGCCGCGCACGACGATCTGCACCGGTACACCCGCCTGCGAGGCGCGGTACAACGCGTCGATGACCTGCTCGTCGACAATCGCGTTGGCCTTCAAGCGGATTCGCGCCGCAGCGCCCTGCTGGGCCAGTTCGATCTCGCGCTGGATTCGCTCGATGATGCCTGCGCGGACCCCTTGCGGGGCAACCAGCAGATTGCGGTAGTCCGACTTTCGCGAATATCCGGTCAGCGAGTTGAACAGATCGGTCAGATCCGCGCCGATTTCCGGTGCGGCAGTGAGCAATCCGACGTCCTCGTACAGGCGCGCGGTCTTCGGGTTGTAGTTGCCGGTGCCGATATGGCAGTAGCGGCGGATCGTGGAGCCCTCGCGTCGCACCACCAGGCAGGTCTTGCAGTGGGTCTTGAGCCCGATGAGCCCGTAGACCACGTGCACGCCCGCCTGTTCGAGTTTGCGTGCCCACTTGATGTTGGCCTGCTCGTCGAAGCGGGCCTTGATCTCCACCAGCGCGACGACCTGCTTGCCCGCCTCGGCGGCGTCGATGAGCGCGTTGACGATGGGGGAGTCACCCGAGGTGCGGTACAGCGTCTGCTTGATGGCCAGCACCTGCGGATCGGCGGCTGCCTGTTCGATGAAGCGCTGCACGCTGGTGGAGAACGAATCGTAGGGGTGGTGCACCAGCACATCGCCCTCGCGCAGCGCGGCGAAGACATTGCGCGGGGTCTCGCGCTCCCCGAACGCGGGCGGCGTCGCGGGCACGTAGGGGGCGTCCTTGAGCAGGGGCCGGTCCACGCCGTAGACCTGCCACAGGCAGGACAGGTCGAGCAGACCGGGCACCTGGATCACGTCGGCCGGATCGACGTCGAGTTCGCGCAGCAGCAGATCGAGCATGTGCTCGGTCATGTCGTCGGCGACCTCGAGCCGCACCGGGGAACCGAAGCGGCGTCTGGCCAGTTCGCGTTCGAGCGCCTGCAGCAGATCCTCGTCGCGGTCCTCGTCGACCTCGAAATCGGCATTGCGGGTGATACGGAAGGAATGGTGCTCGACCACTTCCATGCCGGGGAACAGCTGATCGAGGTGCGCGGCGATGAGCGCTTCCATCGGCAGGAAGGCCGCGATGGAGCCGGACGTGCGGCGCACCCGCACGAACCGGTCGACATTGTCGGGAACCTTGACGCGGGCGAAGTGCTCGCCGCCGGTGACCGAGTCCTTCACGGTGACCGCCAGGTTCAGGCTCAGGCCGCTGATGTAGGGGAACGGGTGCGCCGGATCCACCGCCAGCGGGGTGAGGACCGGGAAGACCTGATCCTGGAAGTACGCCGACTGGCGCTTGCGTTCCTCGGCGTCCAGATCGTCCCAGCCGATGATGTCGATGCCCTCGGCGGTGAGTGCGGGCAGCACCGAATCGATGAACACCCGCGCGTGCCTGGCGGCGATCTCCTGGGTGCGGGCGGCGATCAGTGCCAGCTGTTCGCTCGGTGAGCGTCCGTCGGCCGACCGCACCGACAGACCGGTCTCGGCGCGCCGCTTGAGACCGGCGACGCGCACCATGAAGAATTCGTCGAGGTTCGAGGAGAAGATCGCCAGGAACTTCGCACGTTCCAGCAGCGGCAGCGAGGCGTCCTCGGCCAGGGCGAGAACCCGCGCGTTGAAGTCGAGCCAGCTCAATTCTCGATTGAGGTAGCGATCCTGCGGCAAACGCTGTGTCGCCTGGTCTGATCGGGGAGGCGTCGCGGCCGGGGGCGGCGTTGGCAGCTGCTGCTGCTTGGCGATTTCCGTAGGGCTCACATCACCGATCATCCCTTACCGGCGATACCGCGCGCACGTCGACATCGCAACGAACACAGTGCCGTGACCCGCGCGACGGCGACCCGCTAGCACACTCGGCGGACCGGTTCGTGAACGCGGCAGGACCAGCCGATGTCGCGGAGGACAGCACGCGTGGACGAACCCGCGCCCAACTCGGTCACCAGCTCGAGATCGGCGACCGTGTCGACGTCCAATCGCAGGCCGGGCCAATCGCCGGTCAGTTCCACCGCGCCCCCCGCGACGTGGCGTCGCGCCGAATCCACGCCGAACGCGGGCGCGAGCTCACCGCCGTCGCGTACCAGCAGAGCGGCGGTGCCCGAGCCGGTGTGGTCTGCGACCACGGCGCGTCCGTGCGGCGGGGCGGTACTCAGCATGTCGGCGAGCTCGGCCGGGCGCAACGCGGGCAGATCGGCCTGCAGGACCAGCAGGTCGGCGCCGTGGTGCTCGGCGCGCAGGCCTGCGGCGGCGTGGACGAGCGCGGCATTGAGGCCGTCGGCGGTGGTGAGGCCGTCGCCGGTGCTGAGGCCGTCGGCCGTGGGTGCCGCGGGCTCGGGATGGGCGTGCGCGCCGAGTGCGCCGACCAGGTCGGTGACCGCCGCGTCGGGGGTGACCACGGTGACCGAGTGGATCTGCGGGACGGCCGTGGCGGCGGTGACGGTGTCGGCGAGCATGGCGAGCACCAGACGGGCCCGGTGCGGGGCGGGCAACCGGTCGGCGAGGCGGCTCTTGGCCTGATCGAGACGCTTGACCGCGATCAGGGCGTGCACGGCGTGCGGACGCATGGGCCCAATCCTTGCATGGCATATTGGGTTGATGACGAGGGCGGCAGTACTTGGTGCGGGATCATGGGGCACCGCGTTCGCGAAGGTGTTGGCCGACGCGGGAACGGAAGTGACGATCTGGGCCAGGCGCCCGGAGATCGCCGAGGCGCTCGCGACCGAGCATCGCAACCCCGCCTACCTGCCCGATGTGCGACTACCCGAGGTCGCCGCCACGCACGACCCCGAACTCGCGTTGCGCGGCGCGGAACTGGTGGTGCTCGCGGTGCCCTCGCAATCGTTGCGCGCGAACCTGACGGCATGGCGGCCGGCGCTGCGCGCCGCGATCGACGAGCACGACGCCACGTTGCTGAGTCTGGCCAAGGGCATCGAGACCGGCACGCTGCTGCGGATGAGCGAGGTCATCGACGAGGTGACCGGCGCCGGGCGCGAACGCATCGCGGTGCTGTCCGGACCGAATCTCGCCAAGGAGATCGCCGCGGGCCAGCCCGCCGCGACGGTGGTCGCCTGCGTCGATTCGGCCAGGGCGGAGGCGGTGCAACGCGCTTGCTATACCGGCTATTTCCGGCCCTACACCAATACCGATGTGGTGGGCTGCGAGATCGGCGGCGCCTGTAAGAACGTCATCGCGCTGGCCACCGGCATCGCGGCGGGCATGGGGCTGGGCGACAACTCGATCGCCAGCATCATCACCCGCGGGCTGGCCGAGATCATCCGGCTCGCGGTCACCCTGGGCGCCGAACCGGTGACGCTGGCCGGGCTGGCGGGAGTCGGCGACCTCGTCGCAACCTGCACCTCGCCGCTGTCGCGCAACCGGTCCTTCGGCCATGTGCTCGGTGCGGGCGGTTCGATGGAGGCCGCGCAGCAGGCCACCCATGGCCAGGTCGCCGAGGGTGTGAAGTCGTGCACATCGGTGCGGGCGCTGGCCGCCGCGCACGGGGTGGAGATGCCGCTGACCGATGCGGTGCACCGCGTGTGCCACGAGGGAGTTTCGGTGCGCGAGGCGGTCGGCAGCCTGCTCGGCAGACGCATCAAACCGGAGTAGTGACCCCAGAAGTGCGGGTACGGCGGGCACCGGCGCGCCCGGTACGGTTCGTTGCATGACGAACCGGATCAGGGTGGCGGTGCTGTTCGGCGGGCGTAGCAACGAGCACGCGGTGTCGTGCGTGTCCGCGGCCGGCGTGCTGCGACATCTGGACCGCGACAGATACGAACCCGTCCCGATCGGCATCACCGTCGACGGCGGCTGGGTGCTGGCGCACCAGGCGAACGCAGACACCGCCTCGATCGGCCTGAGCCACGACGCGCTGCCGTCGGTGGACGCCACCGGCACCGCGCTCACCCTGACCCCGGACCCGACCAGGGCGGGCGCGCTGGTCGCGCTCGACGACGCGAGCGCGGTGCTCGGTTCGGTCGACGTGGTCTTCCCGGTCCTGCACGGACCGTTCGGCGAGGACGGCACCCTCCAGGGCATGCTGGAACTGGCGGGCGTGCCCTACGTCGGACCCGGCGTGCTGGCCAGCGCGGCAGGCATGGACAAGGAGTTCACCAAGAAGCTGCTCGCTGCCGAGGGCCTGCCGATCGGCAGGCAGGTGGTGCTGCGGCCGGGGACCGCGACCCTCACCGACGAACAGCGTGCGGGACTCGGTTTGCCGGTGTTCGTCAAGCCCGCGCGTGCCGGCTCGTCCATCGGCATCACCAAGGTCGACGACTGGAGCGGCCTGGAGGCGGCGATCGACAAGGCCAGGCACCACGATCCGAAGGTGATCGTGGAAGCGGGCATCGTCGGGCGCGAGGTCGAGTGCGGCGTGCTGGAATTTCCGGACGGGCGGGTGGAGGCGAGTGTCGTCGCCGAGATCAAGATGCCTGACGGCACACCGGGGGGAGACGGCCCGCAGTTCTACGACTTCGACACCAAATACCTCGACGATGTCTGTGAATTCGATGTGCCCGCCAAGCTCGACGACGACATCACCGACGCGGTGCGGCAGATGGCGGTCCGGGCGTTCCGCGCACTGGACTGCCAGGGGCTGGCTCGGGTCGACTTCTTCGTCACCGAGGACGGCCCGGTGATCAACGAGATCAACACCATGCCCGGGTTCACCTCGATCTCGATGTACCCGCGGATGTGGGAAGCGGCGGGCGTGGACTACGCCACCCTGGTGTCCACGCTGATCGAGACCGCCGTGGCGCGCGGGACCGGGCTGCGCTGAGAAACCTGAGCCGGCCAGGGGGAGACCCGTTGCTCAGTTGGGAAGCGGGCCGGGGTCGATCTCGCGCGGGGCGATGCTGGCGGTGACGGCGTCGGAGACCGCTTGCAGCGGGGTCGGGCCGGAGCCGTCCGGAATGGTCAGCGCGATATAGGTCTCGCGATCGACGGCGAACCAGGTGCTGACCGCCGCGATGTCGTCGCGGATCTCGAACCAGCGCACATCGTTGACGATCTGCAACGGTGCGGCGCGGTTGAATTCGAGCGGGCGATCCAGGCCGCAGCGCAGCACGATCGGTTCGCCTTCGCCGTCGGGCTGCCAGGCCTTCGTCGCGGGCGGGACCGGCTCGACCAGGGTGGCCGCGGTGTAGTCGCCGAGCTCGTCGGGCAGGGCGGGCAACAGCGCCGCGCAGGCCGGGCCGTCGGCGGCGGGGGCGGGAACGGGGCCCAGCGCCAACGGCTCGCGATCGACCGGCATATTGCCCGCGATCACGGCGGCGACGAGCACACCGACCACGAGGATGACGGGGAGCGCGACGGCGGTCGCGATCAACCCGGGGGAGTATCTGGCCTCGGCGGCGTCCTCGATTGTTCCGCTGTCGGCAGCGTGGTCCTCGCCGTCGGGGCGGTTCTCGTCGTCGCGTGAGGTGTCCTCGCGTGAGGTGCGTGAGGTGTCCTCGTCCGGCGAATCCGCCGCCATGCCCTGGTCCTTTCCGATCGCGCCATCGGGGTCGCTCGGTGGTGTCGAGCGCCCAGAACAGGGTACCGTCGTGCCGACTTCTGCCCGCACGACCTCGGGAAAGGGGCCACGGCCATCAGCGAGAGCGCGACGCCGCGAACGGTGCGCGAACTGGGGGAGTTCGCGCTCATCGAGCGCATCAACGCCGGGCGCGTGCCCAGCGCCGGCGTTCTGCTCGGGCCCGGTGACGACGCCGCGGTGGTGGCCGCGCCGGACGGACGCTTCGTCGTCACCACCGACATGCTGGTGCAGGACAGGCACTTTCGGCTCGATTGGTCGGGTCCGCGCGATATCGGCCGCAAAGCCATCGCTCAGAACGCCGCCGATGTCTACGCGATGGGGGCAGTGCCTTCGGCGTTCGTGGTGGCCCTCGGCTGCCCCGCCGACACCCCGGTCGAGCTGATCGATGAGCTCTCCGACGGGATGTGGGCCGAGGCCCGCCGGGCCGGAGCGTCGATCGCGGGTGGTGACCTGGTGCGCAGCCCGCAACTGGTGATCTCGGTGACCGCGTTCGGAGACCTGCGCGGACAGCCCGCGATCACGCGCTCGGGGGCGCGACCTGGCGACGTCGTCGCGGTCGCGGGTGCGCTCGGCTGGTCGGCGGCCGGGCTGGCGGTACTCGAGAAGGGTGCCGAATTCGACCGGGCCGATTACTCCGGGCACGGCTTGTCCACCGAGCACGGTATTTCCACCGACCGCGCCGTTACTTCCGGTCGCCCCGATGCGCCCGCAGACGGTATTCCGGCTCGCGCGCGGGTGCTGGAGGACGTGCTCGCCGCACACCGTGCTCCACAGCCGCGCTACGACTGCGTTCCGGTCGGCGCCGGCCCGCGGCCGAACGCGCTGACCGATGTCTCAGACGGACTGCTCGCCGATCTCGGGCACCTCGCCACGGCCTCCGGGGTGGCCATCGATGTGCATTGGGACGCATTGCGCGCACCGGAGCTCGAACCGCTCGCCGCGGAACTGAATGCCGATGCGGCGCAGTGGGTTCTGGCCGGCGGAGAGGACCACGCCTTCGCGGGCGCCTGGCCGGCCGAGGTCGGACTGCCCGCGGGATGGCGCGCGATCGGTGTGGTCGGCGCGGGCGCGGGCGTCACGGTGGACGGTGTGACACCACAGGGCGCGGGGGGCTGGGAATCGTTCCGTGGGGCGGAGGCTGCGCCGGGTAACGAAGCGCGATAGGTTGTGCGGTCATGGGCTCGAAACCATTGTCGGAAATCATCGATCCGGGCTGGGCGCAGGCGCTCGAACCGGTGGCCGAGCGGATCACGGCCATGGGTGAATTCCTCCGAGCGGAGAATGCCGCCGGACGGGGATATCTGCCAGCGGGGGAGAATGTCCTTCGCGCGTTCCAACGTCCTTTCCGCGACGTGCGGGTATTGATCGTCGGCCAGGACCCGTACCCGACGCCGGGACACGCTATGGGCCTGAGTTTCTCGGTGGCGCCGGATGTTTCGCCGATTCCGCGCAGCCTGGTCAACATCTTCACCGAACTGCACAAGGATCTCGGCCATCCCACCCCGTCCAACGGGGATCTGAGCCCGTGGTCGGATCAAGGCGTGCTGCTGCTGAACCGGGTGCTCACCGTCGCCCCGGGGCAGGCCGCCTCCCATCGCGGCAAGGGCTGGGAAGCGGTCACCGAGCAGGCCATCCGCGCCCTCGTGGCCAGGGACGAACCGCTGGTCGCGATCCTGTGGGGCCGCGACGCGGGCACGCTGCGGCCGCTGCTGACCGAGGCCGAGGTGCCCTACATCGAGTCGGCGCATCCCTCGCCACTGTCGGCCTCGCGCGGTTTCTTCGGTTCCCGGCCGTTCTCCCGGGTCAACGAGCTGCTCGACGAACTCGGCGCCGACCCCGTCGACTGGCGGCTGCCCTGAGCATTCCGGCTCCGACGGTTACGGCCTCGAGATTCCGGCTCTGATCCCCACCGCTGTGCCCCGGGCCAGTCCGGGGCCTGTTATATCGCACGCAACGATTCACTGAGGAGCTACACCATGCACCACACGACCGTTCGCGCAGGACTGCGCGGCACCCTGGCGACCCTGGCGCTGGCGGGCGCACTGGCCGGGGGCGCGTCCGTCGCGAACGCCGAGCCGCTGCAGCTGCAGCCCTACACGCAGCCGGTGGTCGAATCCGCGCCGGTGGCCGAGGAGTTCACCTCGACCGGCACCTCCACCATCTCTTCCGCGGTGAACGCGAAGATCGCCTGCACCTTCCAGCGCACCTTCAGCGCCATGCCGCTGGATTGCTGACCAGCTGAAACACGAATCTCGCGCGGGCCGGTGACAGTGTCACCGGCCCGCGTTCGCGTCGGGGCACTGTGACGAAGCACTCCTGGTGTGCGATCCTCGGATCGTGAGTAATGCGAAGTATCTCGTCGAGCCGAAGCCGCTGCGGTTGCGCGGCAAGGGCGGGATCGAACTGGCCGCCGACCAGTTCGGACCCGAGGACGGCCCGCTCGTCGTGTTCTTGCACGGCGGTGGTCAGACCAGGCACTCCTGGAAACAGACCGGCGCGGTGCTGGCCGCCGACGGCCTGCGGGTGGTCACTCTCGACGCTCGCGGCCACGGCGACAGCCAATGGGCTCCCGACCGCGACTACACCCGCGCGGTCCTGGTGGAGGATCTCGTCGAGGTGCTCGACCAACTCGGCGCCACCGCCGACCACGGCGCGGTGATCGTCGGGGCGAGCATGGGCGGCATCACCGGGTTGCTGGCCACCGCGCATCCCCGTGGCACGGGAATCCGCGCGCTCGTCCTGGTCGACATCGTCACCCGCCCCGAATCCCAGGGCGTGGAGCGGGTGCTGAACTTCCTCGGCAAGCACCGCGAGGGTTTCGACACCGTCGAGCAGGCGGCCGACGCCGTCTCCGCGTACATGCCGCACCGGCCCCGACCGGCGAGCAACGACGGACTGCTGCGCAACCTTCGTCACCGTGACGGTCGCTGGTACTGGCACTGGGATCCGGACATGATCACCGGCCGTGGCGCCGATGCCGACACCGACACCATGGCCCGGTTGCTCGAGCCCGCGGCACGTGCCCTGACGATCCCGGTGATGTTGGTACGCGGCAAGATGTCCGACGTGGTCAGCGCCGAGGCGGTCGAGGAATTCCTGGAGCAGGTCCCGCACGCCGACGTCGTGGAGATCGGCAATGCCGCGCACACCGCCGCCGGTGACGACAACGACGCCTTCACCGACGCGGTCGCCGAATTCGTGCGGGCGTCGGCTCGCTGAGCGGAGCACCTATCCGGCCCGGGTGGGTGCTCCGGGCTCGCAGGTGTCGATCAGGAGGTGTAGTCCGGCGTGCGCTTCTGGACGAAGGCGTCGACGCCCTCCCTGCCGGTCGGGCTGTCGGCGGCGGTGGCGATGGCGTCGGTCTCCCGGTCGAGCTGAGCATCGAGCGAGGTGCTCAGCGAGTCGCGCAGCAGGGCTTTGATGCTCGCGTGGGTGGAGCGCGGTCCGCTCGCCAGGGACCGGGCGAGATCGAAGGCGGCCGCGCGCACATCGGCGCCCCCGTCGACCAGGCGGCTGAGGATGCCCAGTCGCACGGCTTCCTCGGCGCCGATCACCGCGTCGGTGAGCAGGATCTCGCGCGCTCGGCCGAGTCCGACCACGCGCGGCAGAGTCCAGGACATCCCGCCGTCGGGGCTCAGTCCGATACCGGGGTAGGCGGGACGGAACTTGGTCGAGGCGGCGCCGAGCGCCACATCGGCGGCCAGCACCAGGCTCATGCCCGCACCCGCTGCCCAGCCCTGCACGCCCGCGACGATCGGCACGGTGGTGGCGTCGAGTTCGCGGACGAAATCGTGCAGTCTGGTGGCCAGATCGCGGATGTGCGCGCCGCGCTCGGGAGCGGCCGCGAAACCGCGTACGTCGCCACCCGCACAGAAGTTCGCACCCGTGCCGGTCAGCAGCACCGCGCCGACGGAGGAATCACGGTCGCGCAGCGCGGCAGTGCCCGCGTCGATTCCGGCGAAATCCATGGAGGTGCCGTGCGCGGCGGTGGCGATCGTGATCCGCAGGACACCCTCGGTGCTGGTGACGTATTCGACAGTCTCGCTGGTCGTCATGATCGCCACCCTAACCGGACCGATCCGGCACCGGTTGCGGGGTCCGGGACATGCGCAGCTGCGCCAGGGCGGTGAACTCCTCGAACTTGCGCGCGCCGTCGGCGGTCCAGCCGTGGCGGCGGTAGAACGCCAGGGCTCGCGGGGCGTCGGCGAAAACCCAGAGGCGGCACGGGATGCCGGGATCGAGGGCGGTGCGCACCAGATCGTCGGCGACGCCGGTGCCGTACCACGCTTCCCGCACGTACAGCGCGTCGAGTTCGGCGTAGGCCGGTCCGGATTCGCCGGGGGCGGTGACGGTGACGAATCCGATCACCTCCCCGCCTGCCAGCGCGACGTGGGTGCGTTCGGCGGTCCCCCCGGCGGCCGGATCGAGACGGCGGGCCACCGCGGCAGCGCGGCGATCGATATCGAACGCGGCGAGTACCGGTGCGGGCACCAGGGACGTGTATGCCTCGCGCCAGGATTCGATATGGCACTCCGCGATGCCGCGGGCGTGCTCGAGTGCGGCGGGGACCACGCGCCATACCGGCACCGGGCGGGAACGGCAACGCCCCGGATCACCCATCAGGGCGCCGGGGCGTGTGCGGTGATGCGCTGGGCTCAGCCGCGAACGACCTTGCCTGCCTTCAGGCAGGAGGTGCACACGTTCATGCGGCGGGTGTTGCCCGGCGCGACCTGGGCACGCACGGTCTGGATGTTCGGGTTCCAACGACGGTTGGTACGCCGGTGCGAGTGCGAGACCGACTTCCCGAAGCCGGGGCCCTTGGCGCAGACGTCGCAGACGGCAGCCATAGTCGCGAACTCCTTCATGTCCTGTGGGGACAGCTACCTGCATAGGCGGCATGTCCGGAAACAATGTCGTGATGTGCCTGTGCCGACTGATGTCGGCGTGCGGCGCGCGGCGATTCCCGGTGAGAATGACCCTGCGAGAGTGACGTGCGGCCTGGCAACCCTGCAAGAGTAACCGCAGGTTCCCCGAACGACCAAACCGGGGGGCGCCGCCCCCGCTGTGGCCTCGGCTGTCGTCCGCTGACGCTAACCTGACGGGCGGCGGTGGTGAGCGGGGGTGTGAGGGAGTGAGGTGGACCGTGCCCGGCGAGCGGGAGACGATCGACAGCGCTGCGTTGCTGCTCTGGGGACGGCTCTGCCTCGAGGGCCTGGCCGAGCGCCGCGCGGAGATCAACTCCCTCAATGTCTTCCCGGTCCCGGACGCCGACACCGGTACGAATCTGCTGGCCACCATGCGCGCGGCCGTCCAGGCGGCGCAGGCGCGCGCGGGGGAGTCCGCCGCCGATCCGTCCATCCGGGAGGTGGCTGCCGCGATGGCTCGCGGCGCGACCGTCGGCGCGCGCGGCAATTCGGGGATCATCCTGTCGCAGCTGTTGCGCGGTCTCGCCGACGCGGGTGAACACGGCCCGCTCACCGCGCGGACGCTCACCGACGCGCTGTCGCGATCCGCGACGCTGGTGCGGGCCTGCCTGAGCGCGCCGGTCGAGGGCACCATCCTCACGGTGCTCGACTGCGCGGCCGCCTCCGCTCGCGCCTGTTACGCCGGTGCGCGAGAGCGCGCGGTGGCCGGCTCGGCAGACGGCGGCGAGGGCGGGACAGCAGAGCGGGCGGGCGCGGTGACCATCGCCGACGTCGCGGTCGCCGCGGCGGACGGTGCGGCCGAAGCCCTGGGGGAGACGCCCTCGCAACTGGGCGTCCTGCGGGAGGCCGGAGTGGTGGACGCGGGGGCGCGGGGACTGCTGGTGCTGCTCGACGCCCTGGTGGCGGTGACACTCGGGGAATGCCCGGCACGCCCGGAGTACGCCCGCCTGGTGGCCGAGCCGACCCGTCCGGAATGCGAGTACCACACGAGCGCGACCGCCGAGCCCGCGTTCGAAGTGATGTATCTGATCGGCGACACCGACACACAGCGGATCGACCGGTTGCGCGCGGCGCTCGGTGAACTCGGGGACTCGGTGGCGGTCGTGGGCGACGGCGCGCAGGTCTGGTCGGCGCACGTGCACTGCGCCGACGCGGGGGCCGCGGTGGAAGCGGGTCTGGCGGCCGGCACGCTGAGCCGCATCAGGATCGAGAGTTTCGCCGAGAACGCGCTCGGTGTCGGGCCGCGGCATCTACCGGGCGTCGGGACGGCGGCGCGCTTCGAGAACGCCCCCGCCGATCGGGCGGTGCTGGCGGTCGCGACGGGAGTGGGGGCCGCCGCGTTGTTCGAACAGGCGGGCGCGGTGGTGCTCGATCGGCATCCGGTGACCTCGGCGAGCCTGCTGAGCGCGATCCGCGAGCTGCCGCACCGGGAAATTCTCGTGCTGCCCAACGGCGCGCTGCCCGCGCACGAACTGGTCGCCGTCGGTGTGGCCGCCCGTGACGCGCACCGCGACGTGCTGCTGCTGCCGAGTGGATCGATGGTGCAGGGACTGGCGGCGCTCGCGGTGCACGATCGCGCCCGTATCGCCGTCGACGACGGTTTCGCCATGTCGGAGGCCGCGGCGGCGACCCGGTGGGGGTCGCTGCGTCGCGCGCAGCATCGGGCACTGACGATGGTCGGCACCTGCGGGCCGGGTGACGGGCTCGGGCTGGTCGGACACGACGTGGTCGTCATCGCCCGCGATGTGCTCGGCGCGGGCCGGATACTGCTGGACCGGATGCTGGGTCTCGGCGGTGAACTGGTGACCCTGTTGATGGGCGACGCCGCCGACCCCGCGCTGGCCGACTCGCTGGGCGAGCACATCGCACAAGGTTTCCCCGGCGTGGAGATCGCGGTGTACACGGGCGGTCAGCAGGGGGATCTGGTGCAGATCGGGGTGGAATGAACGCGGGGCAGGGAAAGGCGAGGACGAACACATGGCGACCCTGAGCGACCGGCTCGACCACATCCTCGGAGCGAAGGCGGCCGATTCGCTGGCCGAGGCCTTCGACATGACCACCGTCGAGGACCTGCTGCGCCACTACCCGCTGCGCTACGCCACCCAGGGCCAGCCGCTCACCGAGGAAGCCCCCGAGGACGGCGCCCACATCACGGTGATCGGCCGGATCGCCAAAGCCGACCTGCGCCCGATGCGCAATCGCCGCGGCTCCCTGCTGAAAGTGCAGCTCGACACCGGCTCCGGGCGTCCGGTCGACGTCACCTTCTTCAACGGCGACAAAGTGAAATACGTCGTGAAGCAAGGACTTCGCGCGATGATGTCGGGCAATGTGAGCTACTGGCGCCCCGGCAGCTGGAGCCTGAACCACCCCGGCTACCTGATCCTGCCGGAGGCCGGCGACGATCCGGCGCTGACCGACGCTCCGCCGATCACCCGGGTACGCGGCGGCGGTGATCTGCGCGGGCTGGCCGAGAGCGCGAAAGGCGCGGGCGGCGTGGATGTCTCGTTCCTGGAACGGGAATTCATCCCGGTGTACCCGGCCACGGCGAAGGTGCAGAGCTGGGATCTGCTCGCCTGCGTGCGGCAGGTCCTCGAACAACTGGACCCGATCGACGACCCGCTGCCGCAGGAGGTCCGTGACGAACGCGAGTTGTTGCCGGTCTCCGACGCGCTGCGGTTGATCCACCTGCCCGAGCATCGCGCCGATATCGACAAGGCGCGTGAGCGGCTGCGTTTCGACGAGGCGCTGGCACTGCAACTGGTGCTGGCCGAGCGCAGGCACGAGGTGTCCGGCCGAACCGCCCGCCCGTGCCCGCCTCGCCACGACGGGATCGCCGCCGCGTTCGCCGAACGGCTGCCCTTCCAGCTGACCGAAGGTCAGCAGAAGGTCATCGGCGAGATCTCCGCGGATCTGGAGCGCACCCATCCGATGCACCGGCTGTTGCAGGGCGAGGTCGGCTCGGGCAAGACCATCGTCGCCCTGCACGCCATGCTCCAGGTGGTCGACGCGGGCCAGCAGTGCGCGCTGCTCGCGCCCACCGAAGTGCTTGCCGCACAGCACTATCGTTCGCTGTGCGCGATGCTGGGCGATCTCGGTTCGGCCGGTGAGCTGGGCGGCGCCGAGAACGCGACCCGGGTGGTGCTGGTGACCGGGTCGATGTCGGCGAGCGCGAAGAAGGCCGCGCTGCTCGCGGCGGTCACCGGGGAAGCCGGGATCGTGATCGGCACCCACGCGCTCATCCAGGACAATGTGGAATTCTTCGATCTCGGCATGGTCATCGTCGACGAGCAGCATCGCTTCGGTGTCGAACAGCGAGACGCGTTGCGCGCCAAGGCGAAAGCGGGGACCAGCCCGCACCTGCTGGTCATGACCGCGACCCCCATCCCGCGCACGATCGCCATGACCACCCTGGGAGATCTGGAAACCTCCACGCTCACCGAACTGCCGCGCGGCCGCTCGCCCATCAGCTCTAAAGTGGTTCCGCGCAAACTACATCCGAACTGGGTGCAGCGCGCGTGGGAACGGATACTCGAGGAGGTCGGGCAGGGACGTCAGGCGTATGTGGTGTGCTCGCGCATCGGCGACGACGAGGACGGCAAGCTCGCGGGAAACAAGGGGAGCGGCGGCAAGGGGAGCGGCGGCAAGGGGAGCAAGGCGCGCGGCAAGGCTGCCGAAGCGGACGAGAAGGAGCCACCGCCGACCCAGGCCGCTGTCGACGTCTTCGAGATGTTGCGTTCCGGGCCGCTGGCCTCGGTGGCGGTCGGGCTGTTGCACGGCCGCCTGCCCGCCGACGAGAAAGACCAGGTGATGCGCGCCTTCAACGACGGTTCGGTGGATGTGCTGGTGTGCACCACCGTCGTCGAGGTCGGCGTGGATGTGCCCAATGCCACGGTGATGGTGATCGTCGACGCCGACCGGTTCGGCGTCAGCCAGTTGCACCAGTTGCGCGGGCGGGTCGGTCGCGGCGCGCACCCCGGTCTGTGTCTGCTGATCACCGACGCCGCGCCGGGCGGCTCGGCGATGGCGCGCTTGGAGGCGGTCGCCGGGACCAACGACGGCTTCGAGCTGGCGGTGCTCGACCTGCGCCAGCGACGCGAAGGCGATGTGCTCGGCTCCGCGCAGTCCGGCACCGCCCGTTCACTGCGTCTGCTCTCGCTGGTCGACGACCTCGAAGTCATCACCAGCGCGCAGGAACTCGCGCGTCAGCTCGTCGAGGACGACCCGGGACTATCCGCCCACCCCGGTCTCGCGGCGATGATGCACGCCGCCGTCGACACCGACCGCCTCGAGTACCTCGCCAAGTCCTGACCATGCCTCCTCCCCACGGCGTGCGCGCCGAGGGAGCTCTCCGCCCGCGCCCGGAGCCAAGGACCGCCGTGGGCCGATCCCACCGCGGGATCGGCCCATGGCTCCGACAGCGGCTCGTCCCTGCCGCGGAGCTCGCCGTTGCCGCGGACTCCCGGCGTGCCCCACCACTGTGCTCGGACTCGGGCCGCGGACACTCCGATTGTTTCGAGTTCAGGGGAGCGCGCGCGGATAGGGCAGATCGGTGACTGTGTGCTCGGAGACGGTGAGCGGACTGCCGATCCGTGGGAACGCGCGTTGCGGACAGGCGGGCCGCTCGCACACCTTGCAGCCAGCGCCGATCGGGACCGCGGCGGCGGGGTCGTCCACGGGGAGCCCGGCGGAGTAGACCAGCCGTTCGGCGTATTCGATGTCGCAGCCGAGGCCCAGGACGAAATCACGGGTGGCGGTGTCGAATCCGCGTGGCGCGGTGGCCGTGGTCCGGGCGATCCACAGGTAGCGGCGGCCGTCGGGCATCTCGGCGATCTGGGTGAGGATGCGGCCGGGCTGGGCGAAGGCCTCGTGCACCACCCACAGCGGGCAGCTGCCGCCCACGCGGGCGAAGTGGAAGGCCGTGGCGGACTGGCGTTTGGAGATATTGCCCGCCCGGTCGGTGCGCACCAGGAAGAACGGCACACCGCGCTGGCCCTGGCGTTGCAGGGTGCTCAAGCGGTGGCAGATGGTTTCGAAGCCGACCTCGAAACGCAGGCCGAGCAGGTCGATGTCGTAGCGCAGTTCCTCCGCCGAGCGCAGGAACCGGCTGTAGGGCAGCACCAGTGCGGCGGCGAAGTAGTTGCCCAGTGCGACCCTGGCCAGGTCCCGTGACTCGCCCGACAGCGAGGGGGTCTCGTTGAGGACCGTGTCGAAGTGGTCGCCGTAGAGCAGAAAACCCAGCGTGGCGGCGATCTGGAAGGCGCGCTGGCCCGGGCGCAGCCTGCGGGCCAGGGTGAGGGTGCGACCGGCTTCGTCGTAGTGGCGTTTCGGGATGGTCGGGTCCGCGCCGTCGCCGCGTACCAGCACCGTCACGCCCGCGCGCTCCTCGGCGACCCTGGCCAGCTGCCGGTCCAGTGAGCCGACGGTCAGCCCGCAGTCGTCGAACAGTTGCTCGGCGAGATGATCGAGCTGCGGGATGTGATTGTGATGGTCGTAGAGGAAATCGCGCACGTCCTCGGCGGGCATCGGCACCTTCGCCGCACCGGTGGGCGTGGTGACCTGCGCGGAGAGCAGGTCCAGCTGGTCGGTGGCGGCGCGCAGCCGCCGGTGCATCGCGACCAGGATGCGGGCGACCTCGGGCTGGCGGGTCGCGAGCTCCTCGACCTCGGCCAAGGGTGCGCTGTCGCCGCCCGCCGCGTCTACGAGCACATCGTGCAGGGCCGAGACCAGTCGGGCGTCGGAATCGGCGGCGAAGAACTGGACGTCCAGGTCGAAGGTCGAATTGAGCTTGAGCAGAACCGGGATCGTGAGCGGTCGCTGGTCGCGTTCGAGCTGGTTGAGATAGCTGGGCGAGAGATCGAGCGACTTGGCCAATGCGGCCTGGGTCATCCGTCGTTCCTCGCGCAGGCGTCGGAGCCGAGCGCCCGCGTACATCTTGCGCACAGGGAAAAATCCTAGTACTCGCGCTCCGGCGGGAGCCGGAGTCGTCGCCCGCGATCATTCGCAAACCGCTGTGTCGCAACGGTTTCTGCGCGTCGAGTCCCCTGAGTGAAGGCTTGCACCGGGACGGCAAACGTCGAGGGACTTCTCGGAGTCCACCCGGAATCCGGGCGAACACCGGCCGGGACGGGGGGTTGTTTGCTTGAATCGCAGCCGAGGGCGCCGCGCGCCACCGCCGCGAGAAAGCGAGCCGAGGGCATGACCGATTCCGACGACATCGTGCGTGCGCTGTGCCGCAGCTGGTCCACGCCCGATCCCGACGAGATCGCCGCCTATTTCGCCGAGGACGCCGTCTATCACAACATCCCGATGGAACCGGTGGTCGGCCGCGCCGCCATCAGGGAGTTCGTGGCAGGCTTCCTGACCGCCTTCGAGGCCATCGACTTCGAGATCCACCACCAGGTCGTCGCCGGTGGGCTGGTGATGAACGAGCGCACCGACACCATGCGTGGCAAGGACGGGCGCAACACCGCGTTGCCGGTGATGGGCGTGTTCGAGGTGAACGACGGTCTCGTCACCGCGTGGCGCGACTACTTCGACATGACCGCGGTCACCCGGGCTTTCGCCGCCGGCGACTGAGATCCCGCGCCCAGGGGGATTCGCGCGTCACGCGGATTCGCGCTCACGCAGATTGCAGCCGCCGCTCGGGAACCGAACCGCGCACCTGTACGTCGAAGTAGTACAAGCGGGTGCACGATCCGGCTTGTGGAGCTGTGAGGAGTGGTAGCGCGTGGAGGATCCGAAGTGCAGGCTGACGTGGCGGCAGGGGACCGGTCATGGAAGCGGCGCCCGGTCGAGGCCGAGACATCGGTCGCGCCCGGTACTGCCTGCGGGCGAAGCGTGTGAAAGCTACACCTCTCCGCGCTGGCATCAGGTTCGCAAACCTGTGGAGGAGGAATGACGCCACCGGGGTATGTGACGGGCCGGTGAACAAGTCTTCGCAACGTTGCCAGCCATAGTTGTGAAGAATATGGCGAACCGGGACTTCCCTGTCGGGCACCGGGGTGGCGGCGGGTACCGTAGGCCAATGTTCTCGAAAGTCTTGGTCGCCAATCGCGGCGAGATCGCTATCCGTGCGTTCCGTGCGGCTTATGAGCTCGGCATCGGGACGGTCGCGGTCTTCCCGTACGAGGATCGCAACTCGGTACATCGGCTGAAGGCGGCCGAGGCCTACCAGATCGGCGAGACCGGCCACCCGGTCCGTGCCTACCTGTCGATCGAGGCCATCATCGACGCGGCCAAGTCGGCAGGCGCCGACGCGATCTACCCCGGCTACGGGTTCCTCTCGGAGAACCCGGAACTGGCGGCGGCCTGCGCGCGCGAAGGCATCACCTTCGTCGGTCCCTCCGCCCAGGTGCTGGAACTGGCAGGCAACAAGGCGCGGGCGATCGAGGCGGCGAGGGCGGCCGGGTTGCCGGTGCTGAAGTCCAGCGAGCCCTCCTCGGATGTGGAGTGGTTGCTCGAGGCGTCGCGGGAGCTGGAATTCCCGGTCTTCGTGAAGGCGGTCGCCGGTGGTGGCGGGCGTGGGATGCGGCGGGTGGCCGAGCCGGCGCAACTGCGGGAGTCGATCGAGGCGGCCTCGCGGGAGGCGGAATCGGCGTTCGGTGATCCGACGGTGTTCCTCGAGCAGGCGGTGGTGAATCCGCGGCATATCGAGGTGCAGATCCTGGCCGACGGTCAGGGCAATGTGATGCATCTGTTCGAGCGGGATTGCTCGGTGCAGCGGCGGCATCAGAAGGTGATCGAGCTGGCGCCCGCGCCGAATCTGGATCCGGCGTTGCGTGAGCGGATCTGCGCGGACGCGGTGGCGTTCGCGCGGCAGATCGGTTACTGCAACGCGGGCACGGTGGAGTTCCTGCTCGACGAGCGCGGCAATCATGTGTTCATCGAGATGAATCCGCGCATCCAGGTCGAGCACACGGTGACCGAGGAGATCACCGATGTGGATCTGGTGCAGTCGCAGTTGCGGATCGCGGCGGGGGAGTCGCTGGCGGATCTGGGTCTCAGCCAGGAGAAGGTGACGATCCGTGGCGCGGCCCTGCAGTGCCGGATCACCACCGAGGACCCGGCCAACGGCTTCCGTCCCGACACCGGCCGCATCTCGGCCTATCGGACCCCGGGTGGGGCGGGTATCCGGCTGGACGGCGGTGCGAATCTCGGCGCGGAGATCGGCGCCCACTTCGATTCCATGCTGGTCAAGCTGACCTGTCGCGGGCGGGATCTGACCAGTGCCGCGACGCGGGCCCGGCGCGCGCTGGCGGAGTTCCGCATTCGCGGCGTCACCACCAATATCCCGTTCCTGCTCGCCGTGCTCGACGACGCGGACTTCAAGGCGGGCCGGGTCACCACCTCGTTCATCGACGAGCGCCCGCAGCTGCTGACCTTGCGCCAGTCGGCCGACCGCGGCACCAAGATCCTCGAGTACCTCGCCGACGTGACGGTCAACAAGCCGCACGGCGAGCGCCCGACACAGGTCTATCCGCACGACAAACTGCCCGCCATCGATCTGAGCGTGCCGCCGCCGGATGGTTCGCGGCAGCGGCTGCTGAGGCTGGGTCCGGAGGGATTCGCGCGGGCGTTGCGTGAGCAGAAGGCTGTCGGGGTCACCGATACGACTTTCCGTGATGCGCATCAGTCGCTGCTGGCCACGCGAGTGCGCACCAACGGCCTGCTGGGCGTGGCCGGGCATGTGGCGCGGCTGACCCCGGAGTTGTTGTCGGTGGAATGCTGGGGTGGAGCCACCTACGACGTCGG
This sequence comes from Nocardia shimofusensis NBRC 100134, assembly GCF_001613125.1. Lineage (GTDB taxonomy): Bacteria > Actinomycetota > Actinomycetes > Mycobacteriales > Mycobacteriaceae > Nocardia > Nocardia shimofusensis. The sequence goes on along the minus strand of NZ_BDBT01000003.1, from coordinate 309,797 downwards.
TCTGCGGTTCCTCTACGAAGATCCGTGGGAGCGGCTGGCCGCGCTGCGCGAGGCGATTCCGAATATCTGCCTGCAGATGTTGCTGCGCGGACGCAACACGGTCGGGTACACGCCCTATCCGGAAAAGGTGACCCGCGCGTTCGTCTCGGAGGCGACCGCCACCGGGATCGACATCTTCCGCATCTTCGACGCGCTCAACAATGTCGATCAGATGCGTCCGGCCATCGACGCGGTCTGCGAGACCGGGACCGCGATCGCCGAGGTCGCGTTGTCCTACACCGGCGATCTGATGAACCCGGCCGAGGACCTCTACACGCTGGACTACTACCTGAAGCTGGCCGAGCAGATCGTCGACGCCGGTGCGCACGTGCTGGCGATCAAGGACATGGCCGGTCTGCTGCGCGCGCCCGCGGCGGCGAAGCTGGTGACCGCGCTGCGCAGCAACTTCGATCTGCCGGTGCACGTGCACACCCACGACACCCCGGGTGGTCAGCTGGCCACCTATCTGGCGGCCTGGCAGGCCGGCGCGGACGCGGTCGACGGCGCGAGCGCGGCGATGGCGGGCACGACCAGTCAGCCCGCGCTGTCGGCGATCGTGGCCGCGGCCGCGCACACCGAATTCGACACCGGTCTGAACCTGTCGAAGGTGTGTGACCTGGAACCGTATTGGGAAGCGCTGCGCAAGGTGTATGCCCCGTTCGAATCGGGCCTGCCCGCGCCGACCGGCCGCGTGTACACCCACGAGATCCCCGGCGGCCAGTTGTCGAACCTGCGTCAGCAGGCCATCGCGCTCGGGCTGGGGGACCGGTTCGAGGAGGTCGAGGCCCAGTACGCGGCCGCCGACCGGATGCTGGGCAGGCTGGTGAAGGTGACTCCCTCGTCCAAGGTGGTCGGCGATCTGGCGCTGGCGCTGGTCGGCACCGGGGTGGACGCCGACGACTTCGCCGCCGACCCCAGCCGCTACGACATCCCGGATTCGGTGATCGGCTTCCTGCGTGGCGAACTGGGCACCCCGGCGGGCGGCTGGCCCGAACCGCTGCGCTCGCGAGCGCTGGAAGGGCGCGGCCCCGCCAAGCCGGAGACTCCGCTCTCGGCCGCGGACGAGGCCGCGTTGTCCGGCGACTCGGCGCAGCGCCGCGCCACGCTGAACCGACTGCTGTTCCCCGGCCCGACCGCCGAGTTCCTGGCCCACCGCGACAGGTACGGCGACACCATGGGGCTGTCGGCGAACCAGTTCTTCTACGGCCTGCGCCGCGGCGAGGAACACAAGGTGCAGCTGGAGAAGGGCGTGACGTTGCTCATCGGGCTCGAGGCGATCTCCGAACCCGACGAGAAGGGCATGCGCACTGTCATGTGCATTCTCAACGGCCAGCTGCGCCCGATCGCGGTGCGCGACCGCTCGGTGGCCAGCGAGGTGCCGGTGGCGGAGAAGGCCGACAAGACCAACCCCGCCCATATCGCCGCGCCGTTCGCCGGTGTGGTGACCCTGGCCGTGGCCGAAGGCGACACCGTCACCGCGGGTGACACGATCGCCACGATCGAGGCGATGAAGATGGAAGCCGCCATCACCGCGCCGCGGGCGGGTGTGGTGGCCCGAATCGCGACCACGAAAGTACAGCAGGTCGAAGGCGGTGACCTCCTGGTCGAACTCCAGTTGCGCGAGTCCTCGGCCTGATGCCGCGGATCGTCGCGGGCGTCGCGGGCGGCCGCCGGTTCCGGGTGCCGCCCGCGGGCACCCGGCCCACCTCCGACCGGGTGCGCGAGGCGCTGTTCAGTTCGCTGGACGCGCGGATGGACTTCGCCGGCGTGCGGGTGCTCGACCTCTACGCGGGCTCCGGTGCGCTCGCCCTCGAGGCGCTCTCACGCGGCGCCGCCTACGCGCTGCTGGTCGAATCCGACCGCAAGGCGGCGCAGGTGGTGCGGGCCAATATCGCCGAACTCGGGCTCGCGGGCGCGCAATTGCGGGTCGGCGCGGTGAGCGCTGTGCTGGCCCAGGGCGGTGCGGGCGCCTTCGACCTGGTGTTCGCCGACCCGCCCTACGACCTGAGCACCGACACCCTCACCGCCGAGGTCGCCGAGCTGGCCGCAGGCGGCTGGCTGGCCGAGGGCGCGCTGGTCGTGGTGGAACGCTCGGCTCGCAGTCCCGAGATCGCGTGGCCCGAGGGGTTCGTCCCCCTCGCCTCGCGACGGTACGGCGAGACGCGTCTGGAGTCGGCCGAATTCGAGCCGTAGGCGGATCGACGGGTGCGGGGCGGCAGGGCCCGGGACCGGCGGGTCGCCGGTGCCCGCCTGATAGCGTCGGGCGCATGGCTGGAGCACTGTGCCCCGGATCGTTCGATCCGGTGACCAACGGACACCTCGACGTATTCGCCCGCGCGGCCGAGCAATTCGACGAGCTCGTCGTCACCGTCATGGTGAACCCGAACAAGAAGGGCATGTTCGGGGTCGAGGAGCGGATGGAACTGCTGCGCGAGACCACCGCGCACCTGCCCAACGTCCGGGTCGCCTCCTGGCGCGGGCTGCTTGTCGACTTCGCCCGTGAACAGGGCATCACCGCCATCGTCAAGGGTCTGCGCGATGCCACCGACTTCGGCTACGAACTCCAGATGGCGCAGATGAACAAGAAGCTGTCCGGGGTGGACACCTTCTTCATCGCCACCAATCCGGTGTTCAGTTTCCTGTCCAGCTCGCTGGTCAAGGAGGTCGCCCTCTACGGCGGCGATGTCTCCGACATGCTGCCCCCGGTCGTGCACAAGCGTCTGCTCGACCGCATCGCCGAACGCCGGGGCTGAGCTACCGAACGCGTGGGCTCGGTGACCGACCGCCGAGCCCGAGGCTCAGAAGACGAAACCGCGTAGCGCGAGGAAGCGCATCCCGCCGACGGCGGCGGTGATCGCCAGGACGGCCGCCGCTTGCGCCCCACCGCCGAGACCGGGGGTGAACACCTCGATGGCCGCCAGCGCGGCGGTGGTGATCACCAGGCCGAGCACGGCGAGCCCGCCTGCTTCCCATTGCGCGGTGAACCAGTGCACCCGGTCGGCGGCCCGGAAGGTGAGCCTGCGATGCAGTTCGTTGGCGAGCACGGTGCTCACCGCGGAACCGGCGATGTTGGCGGTGATCGAGCCCATGCCGTACATGGCCGCGAACAACAGCACGTAGGCGATGTTGCTGGCGCCGCCGACGAGGGCGAAGCGTCCCAGCTGCGGCAGCGCCCGATCGCCGCGCAGGAAATGGACGACCCGCTTCCATCGGGAAGCCGCGGGATTCTCCTGGACCGCGGGCGACGGGACGCCCGCCGGACACGGCACGGCCCACGGCGCCCACGGCGTGTACATGCAGGCAGGAATTGCTGCCGAGCGCAGTGGTTCCAGAGCGGTCATGGTCATTCCGATCGAACGTTGCTCGCGGGACCGGCTGACTCCGGCGGTCCTCTGTCAAGGAATGTACATGAAGTGGAGGTTCAAGCTCCACTTGATTTCGGGTATTGCTTGTGGTCTACGAGACATCGGGCCCGACACACCGGGAATCGACTCGGCAGAACCGGTGACGACGGGCACACTGGCCTGTGGGCGAGCTGTCCGTGGTTGGTACGAGAACGAGGTTGGTGAGCATGTATCGGGTATTCGAGGCGCTCGACGAGCTGGTGGCCATCGTCGAGGAGGCGCGCGGTATTCCGCCGACCCGCAACTGCATCGTCCCGCGCGGCGATGTGCTCGACCTGCTCGACGATGTGCGTGACGCGCTGCCCGGCGAGCTCGACGACGCCCAGGATGTGCTCGACCACCGGGACAAGATCGTCAACGACGCGCGGGCGACCGCCGAGACCGCGGTCACCACGGCCGACGAGCAGGCCAGGGAGACCGTCGGCAGCGCGCGCGCCGAAGCCGACCGCATCCTCGCCGATGCCAAGGCGCACGCCGACCGGATGGTCGCCGAGGCGAGCGCGCACGCCGATCATCTCGTCGCCACCGCCCAGGCCGAGGCCGAACGCACCGTCGCCGAGGCCAAGGCCGAGTACGAAGCGGTCACCGGACGGGCCAGGGTGGACTCGGAGCGGATGATCGAATCCGGCAAGGCGTCCTACGAGCGCTCGGTCGCCGACGGCCAGGCCGAACAGGCCAGGTTGGTCGCGCAGACCGAGGTGGTGCGCGCCGCGCACGCCGAATCCGCGCGGTTGATCGACTCCGCCCAGGCCGAGGCCGACCGGATGCGCGACGAATGCGACCACTACGTCGACTCCACGCTGGCAGGCTTGGAGGAGACGCTGAACAGCACGCTGCGCACCGTCGGACGCGGCAGGCACCAGTTGCGCAGCGGTGCGGGCGCCCCCGACTACGCCGCCGAATACCGCCGCTGAGGCGGGGTGTGATGCGGCCCGCGCGGTTTTGGCGCGCGGGGCCCATCGGCGTACTGTGGGGTGGTTGCCCATCCCCTTCGGAATGTGAGTGAGTTCGTGATGTCCGCCGGTTCCGGTTCCACCTCGCGTCATCGGGTGTCTTCGCACCACGTCGACGCGGGTTTCGTGCTGGACGTCCGCAGCCTGGGCCGTCGCCCCGGCACCATGCGGGAGTTGCGGCGCACGGTCACCACCGAGGGGCGCATCGGGCTCGACCTGGTGGCCATTCCGGTGGGCGCCGAGGTCGAGCTGGATCTGCAGTTGCAGGCGGTGTCCGAAGGGGTGCTCGTCACCGGCACGGTGACCGCGCCGACCGAGGGGCAGTGCTCGCGCTGCCTCGAATCGTTCACCGACGAGGTGAGCCTGCCGGTCACCGAGCTGTTCGCCTACCCGGACAGCGCCACCGAGCAGACCACCGAGGACGACGAGGTCTATCGGATGATCGACGATCTCATCGATCTGGAACCGCTGATCGTCGACACCATCGGGCTCGAGTTGCCGTTGCAGCCGCTGTGCTCGCCGGACTGCGCCGGGCTGTGCCCGGAATGCGGGGTGGCGATGGCGATTGCGGGATCTGATCATCGGCATGAGATACTTGACCCTCGCTGGGCCGGGCTGGCGAATTTCGCCCCCGAATCGCCCGGCAACGGCGGTCCCGACGCGGACGCCGAGTCGGACCGATAACGCAAGACCCCAAGTCAGCCGTTCACCGGCAGAGCAAGTTACAGGACAAAGAGGAGAAGTAGTCGTGGCCGTTCCCAAGCGCCGGATGTCCCGTTCCAACACCAGGTCGCGGCGCAGCCAGTGGAAGGCTGTCGCGCCTACTCTGATCACCTGCCCGAACCGGGCCTGCGGTGAGAAGACCCTGCCGCACATCGCGTGCCCGTCCTGCGGCACCTACAAGGGCCGCCAGGTCACTTCCGCCGTCTGACGGCTCGATCACCGTAATCGAACGTGACGGCCAGCAAGGACGAAGCCGGCTCGTCCGGTGATCATGGGAGTCTACTCGAGGCGCTAGGTGTCGACGTACGACCGGATCTGCTGCGCTTGGCGCTGACACATCGGTCGTACGCCTACGAGAACGGCGGCCTGCCCACCAACGAACGCCTGGAGTTTCTCGGCGACTCGGTGCTGGGTCTCAGCATCACCGAGCGGCTCTACCACGAGCACCCGGACAAGTCCGAGGGCGAGTTGGCGAAGCTGCGCGCGAGCGTGGTCAACATGCACGCGCTCGCGGAAGTGGCGCGCGGGCTCGGCGCGGGCGGCCTCGGTGTGCATCTGCTGCTCGGCAAGGGCGAGGAGCTCACCGGCGGCCGCGACAAGCCGAGCATTCTCGCCGACGGTATGGAATCGCTGCTCGGGGCCGTGCATCTGCAGCACGGTATCGAGGTGGCGCGTGGCGTGGTGCTGCGCCTGTTCGCCGAACTGCTCGAGCGCGGTCCCCGTATGGGCGCCGGGCTCGACTGGAAGACGAGCCTGCAGGAGCTGACCGCCGAGCGCGGCCTCGGCGTGCCCGCCTACGAGATCACCTCGACTGGCCCCGATCACGACAAGGAGTTCACCGCGACGACGGTGGTCGGCGGCCAGTCCTACGGCACGGGTGTCGGGCGTTCCAAGAAGGAAGCCGAGCAGAAGGCCGCGGGCGCTGCCTACCAGGCGCTGACCGCCGAATCCTGACGTGCCCGAACTTCCCGAGGTCGAGGTGGTCCGGCGTGGACTGGCCGAGCACGTGGTCGGTCACGTCGTCGATTCGGTCGTCGTCACCCATCCGCGGTCGGTGCGCAGGCACATCCTGGGCGCGGCCGATCTGACCGTCCGGATCACCGGTCGCCGGGTGCACGCCGCCTGCCGTCGCGGCAAATATCTGTGGCTCACCTTCGACGAGCCGGATCCGTCCGCCGCCGGTTCCCCCGCCCTGGACGCCGCTCTGGTCGTGCACCTGGGCATGAGCGGTCAGATGCTCATCCAGCCCGCGGGCGCGCCCGTGGAGAAGCACGCGCACATCCGCGCGGCGCTCGACGACGGCTCCGAACTACGGTTCGTCGATCAGCGCACCTTCGGCGGCTGGGCGCTGGCTCCGCTGCTGGAGGTCGACGGCTCACTCGTTCCCGAACCTGTCGCGCACATCGCCCGCGATCCGCTGGATCCGCTCTTCGACGCCGAGGCCGTCGTCGCCGCGATCCGCGCCAAGAACTCCGAGATCAAGCGCGTTCTGCTGGACCAGACGGTGATCTCCGGGATCGGCAACATCTACGCCGACGAATCGCTGTGGCGGGCCCGCATCAACGGCAACCGCCTCGCGTCCGGTCTGACCCGCCCCGCGCTGCGCGGGCTGCTCGCCGAGGTGCGCGCGGTCATGGACGAGGCCCTCGCGGCCGGCGGGACGTCGTTCGACGCGCTGTATGTCGACGTCAACGGGCAGTCCGGCTACTTCGAGCGCGCCCTCGCCGTCTACGGCAGGCAGGACGAACCGTGCAGGCGGTGTGGTGCGCCGATCGGGCGGGAGAAGTTCATGAATCGCTCGTCGTATTCCTGCCCCCGCTGCCAGCCCCGACCTCGTCGCCGCTGAGCTGCGTCCGCCCCGCGAACCTGCCCCGTCGAAATGGTCACGGGCGCTCTCGGTATGGGTATGGTCCCGGTGTCGGCCGAGGTCTCGCGGGGGCCGAGCCGTGCGAGATACCGTTGCCTCGAACGGCCCGACGATATGTGCCGTTGGAGGAAGGACACCATGCGCAAGCTCACCTACTTCGTCGCCTCGACGATCGACGGGTTCATCGCCACCGAGGAAGGGTCGGTCGACTTCTTCCCCGTCGGTGGCGACCACAGCCAGGCGATCACGGCGCAGTATCCCGAGACTCTGCCCACCAAGGTCAGGGAGTCGATGGGCATCACCAAGCGCAACGCGTCCTTCGACACCGTGCTGATGGGCCGCAAGACGCACGATTTCGGGGTGCGGACCGGCACGTCGAGCCCGTATGAGCACCTGCGGCAATACGTCGTGTCCACCACACTGCCGGAGAGCCCCGGGGTCGGGGTCGAGTTGATCTCCGCCGACCCGCTCGCTCGGGTCCGCGAGATCAAGCGCGAGAAGGGCCTGGGTATCTGGCTGTGCGGGGGCGGTGAGCTGGCCCAGGTGCTGCTGCCGGAGATCGATCAGATCTTCCTCAAGCTGTATCCGATCGTGCTCGGCCGGGGCCGGTCGCTGTTCGGTTCCGGGCCGCGCCTGCCCGAGCCGGCGCAGTTCCGGGTGATCACCAGCCGGGTGTTCGAAGACGGCGTCGCGTTCCTGAAATACAGCAGGATTCGATAGATGGCCGAGCCCGATCGAGCGGACCCACCGCCCCCGGCGCATATACCGGGGCCGGTGGAGACACTGCGCGAGATCGGGTTCTGGCTCGAACGTCAGCGCGCCGAGACCTATCGGGTGAAGGCCTACCGGCGGGCCGCCGACGTGGTGGCCGGGCTGGACGATGCCGAGTTCGCCGCCCACGCGGCCGCGAACTCCTGGCAGGACCTGCCCGGCGTCGGCCCGAAGACCGCCGCGGTCATCGCACAGGCGGCCGCGGGCGAGGTGCCCGGCCAACTCGCCGACCTGCGCCGCTCCGCGCAACCCATCGGCGCGCCCGGCACGGCGCTGCGCGCCCTGCTGCGCGGTGATCTGCACACCCATTCGGACTGGTCCGACGGCGGAAGCCCGATCGAGGAGATGATGCGTGTCGCGGCGGCCCTGGGACACGAGTACTGCGCGCTCACCGACCATTCCCCGCGTCTGACGGTGGCCAACGGATTGTCCGCCGACCGGCTGCGCAGGCAGCTCGACGTGGTCGCCGAGCTCAACGAACAACTCGCTCCGTTCCGCATCCTGACCGGAATCGAGGTCGACATCCTCGACGACGGCACGCTGGATCAGCGCGCCGACCTGCTTGCCGAACTCGACATCGTGGTGGCCAGCGTGCATTCGCACCTACGTGCCGAATCGGCGGCGATGACCCGGCGCATGGTGCACGCGGTGGCGAATCCGAACGTGGACGTGCTCGGGCACTGCACGGGGCGGCTGGTCACCGGCGGGCGCGGCACCAGGCCGGAATCGCAGTTCGATGCCGAGATGGTCTTCGAGGCGTGCAGGCAGTACGGCACCGCCATCGAGATCAACTGCCGCCCCGAACGCCTCGATCCGCCCACTCGGCTGTTGACACTGGCCGTGGAGATGGGCTGCCTGTTCTCGGTCGACACCGACGCCCACGCGCCGGGCCAGCTGGACTGGCAGGGCTATGGCTGCGAACGCGCCGTCGCCACCGGCGTCCCGCCCGAGCGAGTGATCAACACCTGGCCGGTGGAAGAACTGCTCGCCTGGGCCGGCGCGTCAGAGGGCTGAACGCGCCAGGCCGGACTCGCCGGAGTGGTCTGGATCGAGTGTCGGAAGAGGGCCCGGACGTTGCCGTGGTGGCTTTCGGGGTCGGTGGCACGCTCGACTCGAGCACATGCGCGCCGAGGCGGTGAGCCCGTCGACCTCAGGTGTGGGCCGCGGATTCGCCTCGGAGCGTGTCGAGGTAGGCGGCGGCCGCCAGATACTGGGTGCACTCCGGACCGTGGCCTGCGTGGACGGCGCGGAGGAACTGGGCGAGATCGGGAGTGAGATCGGTGGGGACCACCGCGCAGTCGCGGTGGCCGGATCCCCAGAGGTCGAGGCTGTCCAGTGACGTCTGCATCATGACTCCAGTTCGGGGAGATCGTCCGGGGCGCGCCCGGTCGGAGGTGTACGAACCTGGATCGAGGTGTTCGCTATTCGGTGATCAACTGCCAGTCCTGCGGGACCCGGGCGGAGATCACCTGGTCGCCTTCGGCTTCCAGATCGATGGTGATCTCGCCCAGGCGTAGCTCGGTCAGGGAGATCCGACCCCATTCGGCGGGCAGGCGCGGGCGGAGGGTGAGGGTGCGGGCGGGCACGTCGGGATCGAGTCCGAGGAACGCGCGCACCAGCAGCAGCGGTGCGGCGCTGGCCCACGCCTGCGGCGAACACGAGGTGGGGTAGGGAACCGGAACGGCGAACCGGGAACGCGAGAAGCCGCAGAACAACTCCGGCAGCCTGCCGTCGAAAGCCGCGGCGGCGTCGAGCAGTCCGGTCGCCAGCCGGGTGGCCAGTTCCACCGCGCCGGGCACGTGCCCGTAGCGCAGCAGACCCGCGACCCCGATGGCGGTGTCGTGCGGCCACACCGAACCGCAGTGGTAGCTCATCGGATTGAACGCGCCCATCGACGAGGCCAGGGTGCGCAGACCGAATCCACTGTCCATCTCCGGGCCGGACAATTGGCGCACGAGTTCGGCAACGTGGTCGTCCTCGGCGATTCCCGCCCACAGACAGTGGGCGGCGTTGCTGGTCAGCGCGTCGACCCGGCGTTTGGAGCCGTCCAATGCCACCGCGTACCAGCCGCGTTCGGGTAGCCAGAACTGCTCGGCGAACTTCACCCGCAGTTCGGCCGCCCGCTCGCGCAGCCGGCCGCCCAGCGGGACCTCGCCGAAGGCCTCGGCCAGTTCGGCGCGCGCCAGCATCGCCGCGTGCACGTAACCCTGTACCTCGCACAGGGCGATCGGCGCTTCGGCCAGATGCCCTTCGGCATCGTTGATGCCGTCGTAGCTGTCCTTCCAGCCCTGGTTGATCAGACCCCGATCGGTGGCGCGGCGGTATTCGACGAACCCGTCGCCGTCACGATCGCCGTAGTGGGTGATCCAGTCCAGGGCGGCATCGGCCGCGGGCAACAACCGGCGGATGGCGTCCTCGTCGGCGCCCCAGCGGTGACATTCGGCCAGCAGCATGACGAAAAGCGGAGTGGCGTCCACTGTTCCGTAGTAGATCTGCCCTCCGAGCACTTGCCCGCCTGCCGGGCCGCGGCGCATCTCGTGCATGATCCGCCCCGGCTCCTCCTCGGTGAGGGGATCGACGGCGCGGCCCTGCAATTCGGCCAGCTGCTGCAGCGTGCCCAACGCCAGATCGACCGCGAGCGGCAGCGCCATCCACGCGGTGAGCAGGCTGTCGCGGCCGAACAGGGTCATGAACCACGGCGCGCCCGCGGCCACGAAGGGCCTGCGCTCGCCGGAATCGTCGTGGATCTGCAAGGCGCCCAGATCGCTTTCGGTGCGGCGCAACACCTGCGTCAGTGTGGGATCGGCGGCGACGATGTCGGTGGCGGTGTCGCGCCACGCCTCGATCTTGCGGCCGGGCGCGCTGACGCCGTAGTGCTCGCCCGGCGAGACCGCCGTCTGCACACGCTGATTGCCCAGTGTGGGCTGGGCAATGATCTCGGTCTGCCAGCTGCCGCCGACCGGGACGACCGCCCGCCAGGTCAGCGTGCCGGGCAGCACGGTCGGTTCGACGCTGGCCGAAACCGACAGCCCGCGCATCCGATCGACGCGATCCTGCAGCAGCAGTTCGCCGTCGGCCACGGTCACCTCGGCGCGATTATGGCCCGCGCGGCCTTCTTTCACCGCGAACAGATCCACGAAATCGGCATCGACGTTCAGTTCCAGCGTGACCGCGGTCGGCTCACGGCCCATGTTCTCCAGGATCAGCATCTCGTGCATGCCCTCGGCGACGATGCGCTCACGCACCACGAGCAGTGTGCTGTCGGCCAGACCCGCCTGCGGCGGCCTGCGCAGGACGAATCGGGCCGTGAAAGCTTCGGGACTGAACACCGACAACGACTCGGCGGGCTTGCCGTCGACGAGCAACTCCCAGCGGGACACCACGCGTGCGTCCCGGAAGAACAACCCGTGCGGGCGGCCGGGTTCGACGTCACCCATCCGGTTCGACAGGCAGAAGGTCGAGCCCTCCACCAGTGTCACCGAATCGGAGCCGCCGAAACCGGCCGCCTCGCCAGAGTTCAGCGGCGAGGGGCCGCCGGGGGAATCCGCCATGCTCACGCGGGCCCGCCCGCGGTGACCGCTCGTATCCGCTTCGGGGCGGTCAGCTGTGGGGCGCCGAACGCGCGGGCCACCGAATCACCGGCACCGGCGAGTGCTTCGGACAGCAGCAGCCTGCGGTAGACCTGTTCGTAGCCGCGGCCGAGGGTTTCGGCGGCGTCGAAATTCTCGAGGACATGCGCCCGGCACGCCGCCGGATCGATCGAGCGGACTTCCTCGATCGCGCCGGGCAGTTCGGCGGGGTCGTCGCAGATGCGCCCGGTGACGCCGTCGACCAGGACTTCGGAGACGGCACCGCCGCGCAGCGCTACCACCGGGGTTCCACAGACCATCGATTCGATCATGACCATCCCGAAGGGCTCCTCCCAGCGGATCGGGAACAGCAGGCATCGTGCGCCGGAGAGAAGTTTACGCTTGGCGGCCGCGTCGGCGAGGCCGAATACATGATCGCGGTCGGTGAGCAACGGGCGCACGTACTCCTCGAAATAGGCCTGCTCCGGCGGTTCGCTGCACTTGCCGGCCAGTACCAGCGGGATGCCCGCCGCGTGCGCCGCCTCCAGCGCCAGATGCGGCGCCTTGCACTCGTTGAAGCGGCCGAGGAACAGTGCGTAGTCCTCTTTGTCGGTCCGGTACGGCCACTCGCTGACCCGCAGCGCGTTGTGTACCCGGCCGACCCACGGCAATTCCGGCGCCAGCGCGCGCTGCCGATCGCTGATCGCGACCAGTGCCACGTCGTTGCCGAGTTCGCGGTAGTAGCAGTAGGAGTCGTCTTCGACCGGTCCGTGCACGGTGATCACGGTCGGCAGCCCGAGCGCACGGTAGACCGGCGCGTTGAGCGGGCCGGCGAAGGTGTGATCGTGCACGAGATCCACGCCCTCGGTGGCGATCAGGCGTTCGATCGCCCGGCGCACCTTCAGCGCGTGCACGACTTCGGGGAACGGCTCGCCGAGGCGTTCGGGCAGGATCCGATCCCAGACGGTGACCAGATCGCCCTTGGTGCCGGGCTCGCCCGCGCCGATCAGGGTGACCCGATGGCCGCGATCGACCAGAGCGTCGACGAGATCGGCGACGACGGCCTCGACACCGCCGTAGGCCTTGGGGGGAACGTCGAAATAGGGGGGAACAACCATGGCAATGTGGAATTTGCTACCAGGGTGATCGATCGACACAAGGTCCGTGGCGGCACGTGGGGCCGCTACCGGCTCCGAGAACACTGCGCTCATGACCCTCCTTTCAGGGACACAACCGTTGGCACTCGCTTCACCCGGCAACTTCCGAGTGCCGGGCGCCGAAATGTGGTCCGTCTCCGTCACTCGAGGCTTGTCGTGACGCATGTCACTGAGCAGAGGGGGCCGACGCCGTGGTACCGCGTGGCGCACGACTCAACCGTCCCGCCAGGCGTGTCGTTATCTGTTTGTTATCCAAGCGATAGCTGAAAGGCTGCTGGCATATCGGCCGCCCGGTCGTCACCGGCCGTGTCGCGAGGGGCGCGCGAGTCGTCTTTGTGCCGTGATGCGGGCGAATCGGACGGTGACCGCGTAGGGTGGTGGTATTCGGGGGATTTCCGAGCGCACCGCCGACGTGGCCGTGCCGCCTCCGAATTGCGATCCGGCCGCCGTCTCGCCGGGACAGGAGCGTCCCCATGACGCATGATGACCTTCCGTCGTTCAGTCATCCGACGACACAGACGACACAGGAGCAGTACCAGACCGCGCCCGTCACCTCCGTGCCGCGCCCGGTCTTCAGCAGCCCCGACACCGCGACTGCCGCGGTCGTCGAGCACATCGACCCGCGCGCGCACGGCCGCGCTCGTGGCGCCGGCTCTCAGCGCCGCCACTAGGTCCGTCGGTGCGGTGCCGCCCTGTGTGCGGCACCGCACTCGCAGTAACGCGGCGTGCGGGTATGGCGTCGGCCGCTCGCCGGAATGCCGGCCGGTGCGTCCGCTGTTGCCGGGTGTGGGCCGATCTCGACACGGGCGGCCGTGACCCGAATGGCAGGATTCACGTTATGGCTGAACCGACCGCGACCGCTGCTACCACCGTGACCGACGCGCCGACCACGCTCTGGGTCGAACGTACCGGCACCAGGGCCTACACCGGCCGCAGTTCCCGCGGCGCGGAGGTGAAGATCGCCTCGCAGGGCGTACCCGGCGCATTCACCCCGGGTGAACTGCTCAAAGTCGCTCTGGCCGCCTGCTCCGGCCTCAGCGCCGACTTCCCCCTCTCCCGCAAACTCGGCGACAACTTCGACGCCACCATCCGGGTCTCCGGCGACGCCGACCGGGAGAACGAGGTGTACCCGCAGCTCGACGAGATCTTCGAACTGGATCTGAGCGAACTCGACGAGCAGGAGCGTGAGCGCCTGCTGGTGACCGTGCAGCGGGCGATCGACAAGGTCTGCACCGTCGGGCGCACCTTGAAAGCGGGCAGCAAGGTGACGCTGTCGTTCGACGTCGACACGCTGTGAGCCCCACCGCGTGAGGTGACCCGCGGGTGAGCGACCCGCTGCTCCGTCCGTATCCCGTGCCCGGCATGCTGTCGGGCATGAGTGAACGCGAGGACGCGGGCACCCGGATGCGTCTGAGCGCCTGGGTGCACGGCCAGGTGCAGGGGGTCGGGTTTCGCTGGTGGACCCGTTCACGTGCTCTCGAGCTCGGATTGAACGGGTACGCGCGCAATTCCGCCGACGGTCGGGTCCATGTGGTTGCCGAAGGGTCGCGGGCGAACTGCGATCGGTTGCTCGCACTCCTGCGTTCGGGCACAACGCCTGGCCGGGTCGACCTCGTTGTGGAAAGCTGGGAGACCCCGCGGGGGGATGTCACCGGATTCGAGGAGCGCTAGTGGAGAGTGCGATGCCGTCGGGGAGCCGGCGGTGAATACGCCGGGGCAGGGGGACGGGACTCCACAGGATTCCGGCCCGGAGGGCACACAGCAGCCGAGCGGCGGACAGCCGCAACTCAATGTGCCGGAGGAGAATCCGCCCGGCATGCCCCAGCCGCCGTTCGCCGGCAGTGTGCACAGGCAGGAGCCGGGCGTCACCCGCCCGCGACCGCCGACGGTTGCCGAGGCCCGTGCCAGGGACAAGGCCCGTAGGGAGGCCGCGGAACGGGCGCGGGCCCAGGCCACGGCGGCGGAAGCCAAGCGCCGCACCCGCAACCGGGTGCTGATCGGCGGCGTGGCCATCGTCGGCGTGGCCGGCCTCGTCGGCGGCGGTTACCTCGCCTACCGTGCGCTCAGCGCACCCGATGTGACCGCCTATTGCGTGAAGACCGAGAACGGCGAGGAAGTCGTGGTCGAGGATCGGTACTGCACTCCGGGGCAGAGCGGGTTCGTCGACGACAACGGCGGCTCCGGCGCGTTGATCATCCTGGGCGGCGGCCCGCAGTACCGCTACTACTACGGCGGCAGCAACACCGTCGGCAGACCACCGGCCGGCGGTACCACGATCAAGCCGAAGGGCGCCGACATCACCACCAAGTCCGGCACCACGATTCAGCGTGGTGGTCTGGGCAGCAAGAGCACCGGCGGTGGTTCCTGATGCGACGGACGCGGGGCACCCCCCGTCCCGGCTGGCAACGCGTCATCGAGGAACAAGGCCTGGTCTACGGTGCGCCGGGCCGGTACGCCGACGGCGCGCCGCGACCCTACTGGGACGAATCGGTGCACTACGAGTTCGACATGGACGAGATCCTCGCGCTGGAAGCCGATGTCGAGTTGCTGCACTCGATGTGCCTCAATGCCGTCGAACACGTCGTGCTCACCGAAAGGTTCGCCGATTTCGGCCTGCCCGAGTGGAGTTGGGGGCCGATCGCCGAGTCGTGGCGGCGCGGTGACGCCTATGTCTACGGCCGCTTCGACCTGCGTTACGACGCCCGGCGGCCGGCCAAACTGCTGGAGTACAACGCCGATACTCCGACCTCGCTGCTGGAAGCCGCGATCGTGCAGTGGCATTGGCTGACCGATACCCATCCGGGCGACGATCAGTGGAACTCCCTGCACGAGAAGTTGGTCGAGCGCTGGGGCGACCTGCGCAAGCAGGCCACCGACCCGCAGTTGCACTTCGCCTGGTCGAGCGCCGATGCCTCCGGTGAGGACAACGTCACCACCGCCTACATGCAGGAGACCGCCGCAGAAGCCGGGTTCGACACCATCGCGCTGCCCATCGAGGAGATCGGCTGGGACATCGAACTCGAGCGCTTCGTCGATCTCGCCGAAGCGCCGATCGCATCGATCTTCAAGCTCTACCCGTGGGAATGGGTGCTCGACGACGAATTCGGCAAACGGGTGGTCGCGAGCCTGCCCGCCACCGGCTGGATCGAACCGCTGTGGAAGGCGTTGCTGAGCAACAAGGCGATCCTCGCGGTGCTGTGGGAGATGTATCCGGGGCACCCGAACCTGTTGCCCACCTACCTCGATGATCCGCACGAACTCACCGAGTACATCCGCAAACCCAAGCTCGGGCGCGAGGGCGCGAACATGACCATCGTCGGGGCGGGCATGGAAACCGCCACCGGCGGCGTCTACGGCGCCGAGGGCTACGTCTACCAACTGCTCGACCCGCTGCCCGAATTCGACGGCATGCGCCCGGTGCTCGGCGCCTGGATGGTCGGCGACGGCTCGGCCGGGCTCGGCATCCGCGAGACGGCGGGCCTGATCACCGACGACGGCGCCGCCTTCGTCCCGCACCGAATCCCGACCGGCTAGTCCTGCGCACCGGCCGACTCTGATCCACTTCGTACGCCACATTTTCCGGAAAGGTTCACGATGACCGCAGTCGCCCTCGAATCGGGGTACTGGAGCGCGCTCGGCGAGGGCGTGGGCGCCATCCTCCTCTACGCCGTCGTCGGATTGGTGCTGATGCTCGTCGGCTTCTACGCCATCGACCTGACCACCCCCGGCCACCTGCGTGGGCTCGTCGCCGAGGGCAAGCCCAACGCGATCATCGTCACGGCCGCGGGCCTGGTCAGCATGGCCTTCATCGTGGTGCTGGCCATCTACGCCTCGGCGGGCAAGCTGTCCGAAGGACTGATCGCCGCTCTGGTCTTCGGCTTGGTGGGCATCGTCGCGCAGGTCATCTCGGTGCGGGTGCTCGAGCGGGTGTTCGGCATCGACATCGGCGCGGCGTTGCACTCCGACGTCCGCACCACCGAGGTGCTCGTGGTCGCTGCCGCGCACTTCGCGCTCGGTCTCGTGGTCGCCGTCGCGATCCTCTGACCGGCACCGGCCGGCTCCGACCGGTTCGCGTGGCCCGGCCGGATCGGACCGGCCGGGCCGTGTACCTGTTTTGTCGCCGGGGTCAGTGCCCGCGGGCGACCCAGTCCGCGAGGGACGGCTTCTCGGCGCCGATCGTGGTGCCCTCGCCGTGGCCGGTGTACACCACGGTCTCCTCGGGCAGGGTCAGCAGCCGGTCCCTGATCGAATCGATGATGGTGTCGAAATCGGAGAAGGACCGGCCCGTTGCGCCGGGCCCGCCCGCGAACAGGGTGTCGCCGGTGAACAGGGCGTGCAGTTGCGGCACCGACAGCGACACCGAGCCGGGGGAGTGCCCCGGCGTGTGCAGGATGTCGATGTCCAGCCCGGCCACTGTCAGCCGGTCGGTGCCCTCCAACGAGCGGTAACCGACGTTCGGGTGGGTCATCCGCCACAGCGGCTCGTCGCCGGGGTGCAACAGGATGGGCGCGTCGAAGCGGTCCGCCAGTTCCGGCGCCACGGTGACATGGTCGTTGTGCCCGTGCGTGCACAGCACCGCGACCACCCGGCGGTTGCCCACCGCGTCGGCGATGGCGTCGGCGTCGTGCGCGGCGTCGACGACGAGTACCTCGCTGTCGTCGCCGATCAGCCAGACGTTGTTGTCGACATCCCAGGTGCCTCCGTCCAGGCAGAAGGTGCCGGAGGTGACGACGCGGTCGATGCGCGCGCTCACCAGACCACCACCGAGCGCAGCACGTCGCCGGCGTGCATCTTGGCGAAGGCCTGTTCCACCTCGTCGACGCCGATGCGCTCGGAGACGAACTTGTGCAACGGCAGCCTGCCCTGGCGGTACAGGTCGATGTAGAGCGGGAAATCGCGTTCGGGCAGGCAGTCGCCGTACCAGGACGACTTCAGCGCGCCGCCGTGCGAGAACAGATCGATCAGCGGCATGTCGAGGGTCATGTCCGGGGTGGGCACGCCGACCAGCACCACGGTGCCCGCCAGGTCGCGCGCGTAGAAGGCTTGTTTCCAGGTCTCGGGCCTGCCGACCGCGTCGATCACCACATCGGCGCCGAAGCCGCCGGTGAGTTCCTTGATGCGCTCGACGGTGTCCTCGCTGCTCGCGTCGACGGTATGGGTGGCGCCGAAGCCCTTGGCCCACTCCAGTTTCCGCTGGTCGCGGTCGACGGCGATGATGGTGCGCGCGCCGACCAGGTTCGCGCCCGCGATGGCCGCGTCGCCCACGCCGCCGCAGCCGATCACCGCGACGGTGTCCCCGCGGGTCACGCCGCCGGTGTTGAGCGCGGAGCCGAGACCGGCCATCACGCCGCAGCCCAGGAGCCCGGCGACGGCCGGGTCGGCCTCGGGATCGACCTTGGTGCACTGACGTTCGTGCACGAGGGTCTTGTCGGCGAACGCGCCGATGCCCAGCGCCGGGCTCAGCTCGGTGCCGTCGGTCAGGGTCATCTTCTTGCTCGCGTTGTGGCTGGCGAAGCAGTACCACGGGCGTCCGCGCTTACAGGCGCGGCACTCGCCGCAGACCGCTCGCCAGTTCAGCACCACCACGTCGCCCGGCTCGACATGGGTCACCGCCGCGCCGACGGTCTCCACCACGCCCGCGGCCTCGTGTCCGAGCAGGAAGGGGAACTCGTCGTTGATGCCGCCCTCGCGATAGTGCAGGTCGGTATGGCACACACCGCAGGCCTGGATGCGGACCACCACGTCGTGCGGCCCCGGGTCGGGAATCACCACGTCGACCAGTTCGACCGGTTCTCCCTTGGCTCGGGCGATCACCCCGCGCACGGTTTCGGACACGCATGCCTCCTCGTGGTTCGGCGTGCCGTCGTCGGCACGGTGCCCATATTGCCCGGCGCGGGCGGGCATTGCCAGTAGAACTGGACACCTGTCTGTACTTCTATCTCTCTTGACATTCCACTATGGAAGATGCAGGCTGGGAGTAGACATTCCACAATGGAGTATCGATCAGAGGAATCGGACATGGAAATCTCGCCCTCCCCCCGCGCCTCCGACGCCGAACGCGACGAAGTCGTGCAGCTGCTGGCCCGGCACCTGGCCGATGGCCGGCTCGATCTCGCCGAGTACGACGCCAGGGTCGCGCGCGTCTACGCCACCACCACCCGCGACGATCTCGACCTCGTGCTCTCCGACCTGCCGCGCCCGGCCGAGGACGCCGGTCGGCGCAAGCCGATCGGCGACCGCTCTCGTCTGCCGCTCTGGCAGCGCGTCGAACTGCGTACCTGGGCCGGTGTCAGCCTGCTCGTGCTCGGAATCTGGGCGGCGATCTCGCTCGGCGCGGGTGAATTCACCTACCCGTGGCCGGTGTGGGTCATCGGTCCGTGGGGTGCGGTGCTGGCCTTCCGCATCGTCACCGGCTTCGAATCCGGGCGCGGGTGCGGGCGGGGAGCGTACATCGCGCGCGGCCAGGCGTCTGCCCGGTGATGTGACCGACTGTCAGCGGTAGCGGTGACCGCGTCGGCGTGGTTGTCCCGGCATCGGGTCCGCCTGTTCGTAGGCCCGGCCGTTGTACTCCGTGCTGCTGTGATCCGGACCGTCGTGGTCCCGGCCGCTGGAGCCGGGATCGTGGTGCGCCGGGCGGTCGTATCGGCTCTCGGCGCCATACGGTCTGTCGTACCCCCGAGAGGTGGTGTACCCCGAGGACGCGGCATCGCCCGGTGACGGAGGCAGTCGCGTCGGCGGTACGTCGGCTGCGGGCGAAGGGCCCGATCGGGTGGGGCGTGCGCGGCTCCGGGACGTCTGGGTGCGCGGCGTATCGGCGGGGTCGATTCCGGTGCGGGCGCTGAACAGTCCCGGCGTGGGCGACTCGGCCGCGGATGCCCGCCTGCTGCCGTGGATCGTGGTCTCGGGGAGATCGTCGGCTGTCGCTCGTGGCCGACTGCGACGGGGCGGGTCGGGGCGCGCGGCGTGGTCGGCGATGTCGCGAGATCCGGCCGCTCTGCGTTTCGCGGCTCGCGCGATCGGTCCGGAATGCTGCTCGGCGCTGTCCTGGAAGGCATACGGATGCCGCGCGGAGGAGGGTAGTGGGCCGGAATCGGGGGGTCTCGCCGTGGGCAGGGGGCCGGAGTGCGAGCCCGGCCGGGGCTTCGGGGTGCGGTTGCCTGTGCGGATCGGCGCGGAGTCGGGGCCCTGCACGTCGGAGCGTCGGCGCGACGACGAGGCGCGGTCGGCGTCGACCCGGCGGTTCGGTCCGGAACGGGCGTCGCGGAATTCGGAGGCGGCCGGGCGCGCACCGCGGGCGGACGCGGCGTCTGTCGGCGATGCGGGTCGGCGGGAGCCGCGCCGGGTGGGTTCGGAAACGGATGGACCTGCGGCGGATTCCTCACGCGACGCGCGTGTGCGTGCGTCGGTGGCGCGGCGCGGGCCGGGGCGCAGGATCGGGAGTTTGTGGGTGGTGCGACTGGGATGGTCGCCCTTCTCGCGGTAGGTGCCCGCGATGCCGTGCGCGCGCAGCCAGGCGCCCGGGTCCGCGCGGCTGTCCGCGTCGAGCCGGGGGACCACCTCTTCCAGCAGCTCCAGAACATCGCTGCCATCGCTGTCGTCGTCACCACCGCCGCCGAGGGCGGTGCGGACGGCGGGGAAGGTATCGGTGCGGAAGGTCCAGGACCATTCGTGGCCGGGGCGGGGGCCGCCGTATTCGCGGCCGTGGATGACGAGATTGCCGGATCGGGCGATCCTGGCGCGGATCGCGTGAGTGCTGGTGTCGTAGAGCAGGTCGTCTGCGCGCGGGGCGGGGGGATGGTTGGCCTCGAGTTCCTCGGCCTCCTCGATCCGCTCGGCCCGGACGATCTCGAACCACGCGGCGATCATCGCGCCCGTGGCCAGCAGCGCGGCTGCGACCAGTTCCAGCCATACGTCGGTGGGCAGCAGGCGCCGGGTGCGATCGCAGGCGTGCAGGAACAACAGACAGGCCACGACGAGTGCGGTGATCCGGCCGAGCCGCAGGGCCGTGCCGATCGATGGTGCCCGCATTCGCCCAACGCTCCCGAACCAAGAAGTACCGCCTGAACCCGTGGATCGTATGCGTACGAACGGCGAAACGGCAGTGCTCGCGACCGGTGATCCTGGGCCGACGAACCGTAGAGTTCGCGCGGGAAGCACGACGGATCGAGCGAACCCTTTCGGGCAACTGTCCAGCATTGGGTCGGGTGGGGCGCGGGCGCCGGGCTCGCTAGTCTGGTCGAGCAGCACTCGCGCCACGGGGGGTCGGGCGTGCCACGACATGTCGTGACCAGCCGATAGCATGGCACCTCGCCCGTCTCCGGCCCAGGAAAGGTCGTCGAATTTGCACCTGAAGAGCCTGACGTTGAAGGGGTTCAAATCCTTCGCGTCCGCGACGACGCTGCGCTTCGAACCGGGCATCACCTGTGTGGTCGGGCCCAACGGCTCGGGCAAGTCCAATGTCGTCGACGCGCTCACCTGGGTGATGGGCGAGCAGGGCGCCAAGGCGCTGCGCGGCGGCAAGATGCAGGACGTCATCTTCGCGGGCACCGCCGGCCGCGCGCCGCTGGGTCGCGCCGAGGTGACCCTGACCATCGACAACTCCGACGGCGCGCTGCCCATCGACTACGCCGAGGTGTCCATCACCCGGCGAATGTTTCGCGACGGCGCGGGCGAATACGAGATCAACGGCAACTCCTGCCGGCTGATGGACGTGCAGGAGCTGCTGAGCGACTCCGGCATCGGACGCGAGATGCACGTCATCGTCGGGCAGGGCCAGCTCTCGGCGATCCTGGAATCGCGGCCGGAAGACCGCCGCGCGTTCATCGAGGAAGCCGCGGGCGTGCTCAAACACCGCAAGCGCAAAGAGAAGGCGGTGCGCAAGCTCGAGGCGATGCAGGCCAATCTGGCCCGCCTGACCGACCTCACCACCGAGCTGCGCCGCCAGCTCAAGCCGCTGGGCCGCCAGGCCGAGGTGGCGCGGCGCGCGCAGACCGTGCAGGCCGACCTGCGCGACGCCAGGTTGCGCCTGGCCGCCGACGATCTGGTGACCCGGCGTGCCGAATTGGCGGGTCAGCAGAGCAAAGAGGCCTACGCCCGCGAGCAGCAGATCACCGTGCAGAGCGAGCTCGACGCCGCCAACGCGGCACTGGCCCAGCAGGAGTTCCAGTTGTCCCGGCTGACTCCGGGAGCCGAGGCGGCCGCGCAGACCTGGTTCCAGCTGTCCGCGCTCGCCGAGCGGGTCAATGCCACCATTCGCATCGCGGGTGATCGCGCCCGCCACCTCGACACCCACACCCCGGTCGGCGCCGGCCGCGATCCCGATCAGCTCGAAGCCGAGGCCGATCGCATCGAGGCCGAGGAAGCCGAACTGCGCGAAGCGGTCGAGATGGCGGCCGAGACGCTGGAGGCCGCGCGCGATCAGCTGGCCGAGCGTGAGTACGCGGCGAAGGCCGCCGAACAGGCGCACCTGGCCGCGGTGCGCGCCATCGCCGACCGGCGGGAAGGCCTCGCGCGGCTGTCCGGCCAGGTCGAGAACATGCGCACCAGGGCACAGTCGGTCGACGCCGATATCGCGCGGCTGTCGGTATCCATCGCCGAGGCGCGCAGGCGCGGCGAGACCGCGCAGGCCGAGTTCGACACGGTGCAGGGCGAATTGAGTGAGCTGGACGCGGGCGAGGAGGGTCTCGACGCTCAGCACGAACACGCGGTGCAAGCGCTGGAGCTCGCCGACCAGCGAGTGAACGAACTACGGGCGCAGGACCGGGACGCGAGCAAACGGGTTGCCTCGCTGAGCGCGCGCATCGAGGCGCTCGGCATGGGGCTGGCGCGTCGCGACGGGTCGGCGTGGCTGGTGGAGCATCGCCCGGAAGGTCTGCTCGGTCCGCTGTCGGGGGTGCTGCGGGTCCGTGCCGGATTCGAGGCCGCCGTCGCCGCCGTGCTCGGTCCGATCGCCGACGCGGTCGCCGCCGCGACCGGCGAGTCCGCACACGCGGCGATCCACGCGTTGAAGGAGGCCGACGGCGGCCGGGCCGCGTTGGTGTTCGGTGTCGCGTCCGAGACCGGCGAGCTGTCGGATGACTCGGCGCCCGCGGGTGCGTACCGGTTGGCCGATGTCGTCGAATGCCCCCCGGAGCTGCGCGCGGGTGTGCTCGCGCTGACCACGGGTGTGCTCGTGGTGGACGATCTGGCCGCGGCGGGGACGGTGCTGGCCGAGCATCCCGAGGTCAGGGTGGTCACCCGCGACGGCGATCTCACCGGCACCGGGTGGGTGCTCGGCGGCTCCGATCGCGCGCCGAGTCAGCTCGAGATCCAGGCCGACATCGATGCCGCGCAGGCGGAACTCGTCGCCGCCCAGCGTCATGCCGAGCAGTTGGAAGCGGCGCTGGCGGGGGCGCTCGAGGAGCAGGCCGATCGCAAGGACGCCGTCGATCACGCGCTGCTCGCCCTGCACGAATCCGACCAGGCGATGATCGCCATCTACGAGCGGCTGGGCAGGCTCGGCCAGGCGGCGCGCTCCGCGCAGACCGAGGCAGAGCGGCTGACCACGCAGCGCGCCGACGCCGAAGCGGGCCGAGAGCAGACCCTGGCCGGTCTGGCCGAACTCGAGGAACGGCTGCGCAACGCCGAACTGGAACAGGCCGCCGCCGACGACGGATTCGGCTCGGCGAGCACCGAAGCGGTCGGTCGGGAAAGGGAGGAAGCCGCGGCCGCGCTCGCCGAAGCCAGGGCGATGGAAGTCGAGGCCAGGCTGGCCGTGCGCACCGCCGAGGAACGCGCGGAATCGGTGCGCGGCAAGGCCGATGGTCTGCGTCGCGCCGCCCGCGCCGAACGGGAGGCCCGTGCCCGCGCCGAACGTGCCCAGGCCGCGCGCAAACGCGCCGCCGCGGTGGCCGCCGCCGTCGCCGAGTCCGGTGCCCGGATTGCCGCAGAGCTGGAGAAGGTGGTCATGGAGGCCGGCACCCGCCGTGACGACCTGGTGCGCCGCCGCACCGAGTGCGCGACGCAGGTGGAGCAGATCAAAGAACGAGCACGCGCCCTCAACACTCAGCTGGCTCAGCTCACCGATGCCGTGCATCGTGACGAGGTCGCCAAGGCGCAGGCCGCGTTGCGCATCGAACAGCTCGAGACCACCATCGCCGAACAGTTCGGCATCGCGCTGGAGGACCTGATCGCCGAATACGGTCCCGACGTGCCGCTGCCGCCCTCGGAACTGGAGATGGCCGAGTACGAACAGGCCAGGGAACGCGGCGAACAGGTCACCGCGCCGCAGCCGATGCCCTACGACCGTGGCTCCCAGGAGCGCAGGGCCAAGCGCGCGGAGAAGGATCTGGCCACCCTCGGCAAGGTCAACCCGCTCGCGCTCGAGGAGTTCGCCGCGCTCGAAGAGCGCTACAACTTCCTGGCCACCCAGCTCGAGGACGTCAAGAACGCACGCAAGGATCTGCTCGAGGTGGTCGCCGAGGTCGACGCGCGCATCCTGCAGGTCTTCACCGAGGCCTACGCCGACGTGGAGCGCGAGTTCGTCCAGGTGTTCTCCGCGCTGTTCCCCGGTGGCGAGGGCAGGCTGCTGCTCACCGACCCCTCCGACATGCTGACCACCGGCATCGAGGTGGAGGCCCGCCCGCCGGGCAAGAAGGTCAAGCGGCTCTCGTTGCTCTCCGGCGGCGAGAAGTCGCTGACCGCGGTGGCGCTGCTGGTCGCCATCTTCCGCGCCCGGCCGTCCCCGTTCTACGTGATGGACGAGGTCGAGGCCGCGCTCGACGACACCAACCTGCGCAGGCTGATCGGCCTGTTCGAGCAGTTGCGGGAGAAGAGTCAGCTGATCGTCATCACCCACCAGAAGCCGACCATGGAGATCGCCGACGCGCTCTACGGCGTCAGCATGCGCGGCGACGGCATCACCCAGGTGATCTCCCAGCGCCTGCGCACGGAAGCGCCCGCCCCGGCCGCCGCCACCTGAGGCGCGTCACCATCTCGTGCGGCGCGGCGCGCCGCCGGAGACCGGGCCCCGGCCGCCGGAGCGCGGCAACGACCGTGCTGTCCCCCGAGGTCCAACGACCCCGGAGGCCATCCGACGGGCGTCGGGATCCTGCCGGACTCAGTGCCCCGTGAGATCGGCCTCTACGACGGCCTTGATCCGGTGTGCTCCGGATTCGGCCGGCCAGACGTCGAAGGAACGCAGACCGGGATGGACGGCGCGGGTCTCCTCGACATCCGCCACCCAGCCGTGGTGATCCCGGATACGTCGCCAGGACTCGGCCAGTGTCGGGCCGAAAGTGGCGGCCTCCTCCCGGCCGATCTCCTGGTATTCGACCAGGTGGCCGATCGCCCGGCTGATCGCGGCCGCCGCCTCGGTCGGTGGGACGGCGTCGCCGGCCAAGGGCAGCACCCTGGTGTGGAAGCGCGCGGGGTCCGCGAAGGCCGGCGCGGCGATATCGGCGATGTCCGCGAGCGCGATCATCTTCATGGGCTGATCGGTGGGAACAGGTGACGGTGCACGCCGTGGTGGATGCCGTCCACCGGGGAGTCGCGCGGCAAGTGGTTCTCCATGAAGCGGACCGGACGCAGCAGCGTATAGGTGAGCCCGGATGCGGCTATCGGCAGGTCACCGACGGCAGTTCAGAGCAGATCACTGACGTCGTCTGGGACGTCGACGGCGTATTTGCGCAGGATCTCCATCGAGATGACCTCGAGGGCGTTCTCGTGGGTGGCGGCCAGGACCACCGGGGCGGCCACCCCGTCCTCGTGGGCGTGCAGCCAGCGCACCGCGACCACGCACCAGCGGTCGCCGGGTTGCAGGCCGGGGAAGTTGTTCTCCGGCCGCGGGGTGCTCAGGTCGTTGCCGATGGAGGCTTGATGCTCGAGGAATTCGGCGGTCACGACGGTGCAGACGGTATGACTGCCCAGATCCTCCGGCCCGGTGCTGCAGCAGCCGTCCCGGTAGAACCCGGTGAGAGGATCGGCGCCGCACTCTTCCAGCGGCCCCCCAAGCACGTTTCGATCGGTCACGTCGCCGATCCTATGTTTCCTTCGCGATAACTTCCGCAGGACAAGAAATCTCGGCGGCTGTGTCCCGGTGCCCCGCGGCCACGAACAGGCGCGATGAACAGCGAAGACGAGGCGTTCTGCAAGGATGGACCTCGTGAGTGCCCAAGCCTGGATTGTGATAGCCGCGGTCGCCGCCCTGCTGCTGGTGGCGTTCGTCGCCGGATTCGTCCTCTACAAGCGCCGCCGCGTCTCGATCACGGCGCCCACCCCCGACAAGGAGTTGACCGACCGCTCCGGCGGCTATACCGCCGCGGGCGGATTCACCTTCAGTCAGGGCTCGACGGCGACGGCCACGCGCCCGGAGCCCGTGGAACGCACCGACACCGAAGGCCAGCCGCACATCGGTGACGACGCCGCGATTCCCCGGGACGCACCGAAGCGCGGCATCACCAATGTGGCCTTGCCCGACGCCGACGTCGCCGAAGCGCCGTCGGGTTCCGGCGCCGCGGTGGCGGAACCCGAGGCCCCCGAGGCGACCGGCACGGAGGACACGCCCCCGGTTGCCGAGGCTCCCGTCACCGGGACCGACGTTCCCGTGACCGGGACCGACATCCCGGTCGTCGACTCCGCGCCTGCCGTGCAGGAACCCGCTCCCGTCGTCGACAACACCGCGCCGGTCATCGAGCCGGAGGTCTCGGCCCCCGAGATCCCCGCCACCGCCGAAGGCGCCGAAGCCCGGCCGGCGCTCGAGGAGATCGAGCCGACCTCCGGTCGTCTGATCCGCCTGCGCGGCAGGCTGTCGCGTTCGCAGAACGCGGTCGGCAAGAGCCTGCTCGGTCTGCTCGGCGGCGGCGATCTGGACGAGGACTCCTGGGAAGAGGTCGAGGACACCCTGGTCCTGGCCGACCTCGGCACCGCGAGCACCGCCGCGATCGTGGAGCGGCTGCGCGAGGAGATCAGCGCCCGCAGCGTGCGGACCCCCGAACAAGCTCGTCAGGTGCTGCGCGATGTGCTCGTCGAGGCTCTGCGCCCGGAGCTGGACCGGTCCATCCACGCCCTGCCGCACCCCGATCATCCGGCGATCCTGCTGGTCGTCGGTGTGAACGGCACCGGAAAGACGACCACCACCGGAAAGCTGGCGCGTGTCCTGGTCGCCGACGGCAGGCGGGTGCTGCTCGGCGCGGCCGACACCTTCCGCGCCGCCGCGGCCGATCAGTTGCAGACCTGGGGCGAGCGGGTCGGCGCGGACACCGTGCGCGGCAAGGAGGGCGCCGACCCGGCCGCGGTCGCGTTCGACGCGGTCGCCGCGGGCATCGAGCGTGGGGTGGACGCGGTACTCGTCGACACGGCCGGGCGCCTGCACACCAAGACCGGTCTGATGGACGAACTCGGCAAGGTCAAGCGCGTGGTGGAGAAGAAGGCCGCGGTCGACGAGGTGTTGCTGGTGCTCGACGCCACCGTGGGGCAGAACGGCCTCATGCAGGCCAGGGTGTTCGCCGAGGTGGTCGACATCACCGGTGTGGTGCTGACCAAGCTGGACGGCACGGCCAAGGGCGGCATCGTGTTCCAGGTGCAGCACGAACTCGGCGTGCCGGTGAAGCTGGTCGGCCTCGGCGAGGGCGCCGACGATCTCGCGCCGTTCGAGCCCGGTGCGTTCGTGGACGCCTTGCTGGGCTGAACCTTCCGAGAAACCCCTATCGGCGGCCGGGCGAGCAATCACCCGGCCGCCGACCTCGTCCGACCTCGTCCAGGGGGCTGGCTGCCGACGATCACGGGGCGATTCATCCCATTGACCGGAAACGCGCTCACACCTGCGACGAAACATGCGGTGCACCTTGCGAAACCTGGCGGAAACACAACCTGTGCATCCGTTCACTCAGGTGAAACACCGTGGCGGTCCAGTTGAAACACCGGAAGAACACTCTTCTCTGCAGGTCCATTTGCCAAGGGCGGCTGGGCTCCAGATGAGGAGGACATTAAGGTGGCTTTTCCCGTAATCGGTACGCCGGACACCGGCGATACCGCATGGATGCTGGCGAGTGCCGCACTCGTTCTGCTGATGACCCCAGGACTCGCGTTCTTCTACGGCGGCATGGTCCGTGCGAAGAACGTCCTGAACATGATCATGATGAGTGTCAGCGCGATGGGGTTGGTCACCATCCTCTGGGCGCTGTACGGCTTCTCGCTGACCTTCGGCGAAGACAAGGGCAACCTGTTCGGTGACCCCACCCAGTACTTCGGCCTGGCCGGAATGTTCGGGGCCACCGAGGAGGGTGAACTCCCGCTCGTCGGCACCATCCCGCTGACCCTGTTCGCCGCGTTCCAGCTGATGTTCGCGATCATCACCGTCGCGCTCATCTCCGGCGCGGTCGCCGACCGGCTGAAGTTCGGGTCCTGGCTGCTGTTCGCCGGCATCTGGGTCACCGTTGTCTACTTCCCGGTCGCGCACTGGGTGTTCTCCTTCGACGGAACCACCGCCGAGGTGGGTGGCTGGATCGCCAACAAGCTCGAAGCCATCGACTTCGCGGGCGGCACCGCCGTCCACATCAACGCGGGCGCCGCCGCTCTGGTGCTCGTGCTGATCCTCGGCAAGCGCAAGGGCTGGCCGCAGACCCCGTTCCGCCCGCACAACCTGCCGTTCGTCATGCTCGGCGCCGGTCTGCTGTGGTTCGGCTGGTACGGCTTCAACGCCGGTTCCGCCGTCGGCGCCAACGGCACCGCGGCCGCGACCTTCCTGACCACCACGATCGCCACCGGCGCCGCCATGATGGCCTGGCTCCTGGTCGAGAAGCTGCGCGACGGACATCCCACCTCGCTCGGCGCCGCCTCCGGCATCGTCGCGGGTCTGGTCGCCATCACCCCGTCCTGCTCCTCGGTGAACGTGCTCGGCGCGCTCGTCATCGGCATCGCCGCCGGCGCGCTGTGCGCCCTGGCGGTCGGCCTGAAGTTCAAGTTCGGCTACGACGACTCGCTCGACGTGGTCGGCGTGCACCTGGTCGGCGGTCTCGTCGGCACTCTGCTCGTCGGCCTGGTCGCCGCGCCGGAAGCGCCTGCGGCGGCCGAGGGGCTGTTCTACGGTGGTGGTCTCGACCTGCTGATCAAGCAGGCCGTGGGCGCCTTCACCGTCCTCGTCTACTCGATGGTCGCGACCGCGGTCATCGCGCTGGCCATCAAGTTCACCATCGGACTGCGCGCCGACGACGAGGGCGAGGCAGCGGGCCTGGACGAGTCCGAGCACGCGGAAAGCGCATACGATTTCGCTGCTGTGGGTTCCACCGCCCGCTCGCTGTCCAAGGAGGCATGACGACATGAAGTTGATCACCGCAATCGTCAAACCGTTCACCCTCGAAGACGTCAAGACCGGTCTGGAACAGGCAGGCGTGTTCGGTATGACGGTCAGTGAAGTACAGGGCTACGGCCGTCAGAAGGGGCACACCGAGGTCTATCGCGGCGCGGAGTACTCGGTCGACTTCGTGCCGAAGGTCCGGGTCGAGGTCGTCGTGGACGACGCCTCGGTGGACAAGGTCGTCGACATCATCGTCGAGGCCTCGCGGACCGGCAAGATCGGTGACGGCAAGGTCTGGGTCACCCCGGTCGAGTCGATCATCCGGGTGCGCACCGGCGAGCGCGGCACCGACGCGCTGTAGCCGGAACAACGAGTCGAGCGGCGGCCCCGCTCCGATCGGATAGCCCGGTCGGGGCGGGGCCGCACTCATGAAACGGGTGGTGGGTCATGGGTAGTGGAAGTAGGGAAGCCGGCGGGGCGAAGGCGCCCAACGGTGGCGCGGCCGGTCTGGTGCAGGCGCGCAAGCAGTTGCTCGAAGGCGGAATGCCGCGCAATCCCCGCCTGGACGCCGAATCGGTGCGTCTGGCGCTGGTCGATCTCTACGAACTCTGGCTCACCAACAAGGGCGCCGAGCTGGGCATCACCACCGACAGCGGATTGTCCGTGGTCGCGGTCGGCGGGCTGGGCCGTCGGGAGATGCTGCCCTACTCGGATCTGGATCTGGTGCTGCTGCACGACGACGGGGCCTCCGCGCGGGTCGCCGAGGTGGCCGATCAGCTCTGGTATCCGTTGTGGGACGCCCACATCAAGCTCGATCACAGTGTCCGCACCGTCGCCCAGGCGCTCCAGGTCGCCGACAACGACATGATCGCCGCCCTCGGCATGCTAGAGGCCCGGCACATCGTCGGCGACGAGGAGCTGAGCAACCTGCTCATCAGCGGAGTTCGCAGGCAGTGGCGCAACGGAATCCGCCGCCGCTTCGACGAACTCGTCGGCCAGGCGGAGGCGAGATGGCAGCGCAGCGGAGCGATCGCCCATCGTGCCGAACCCGATCTGAAGAACGGTCGCGGCGGCCTGCGTGACATCCAGTTGCTCGACGCGCTCGCCATCGCACAGCTGACCGACGCCATGCCGGGGCTCGGTCCTGATGTGCCCGGCGGCGGGTTGAAGCAGGCGCACCGCAGGCTGCTCGATGTCCGCACCGAACTGCACCGCGTTGCCGGACGCGGTCGCGACCAGTTGCGGGCTCAGGACGCCGACGAGATCGGCGCGGCGCTGCGCATCGGCGATCGGTTCGATCTCGCTCGCACACTGAGTGATTCGGCCAGGACGGTGAGCTACTCCGTCGAGGTCGGGTTGCGGACCGCCGCCAACGCCTTGCCCCGCCGCGGCTTGGCGAAGTTGCGGAGGATGCCGGTGCGTCGACCACTCGATGAGGGGGTGGTCGAGCACGCGGGCGAGGTGGTGCTGGCCCGTGACGCGCGTCCACAGCGCGATCCCGGGCTGACACTGCGGGTGGCGGCGGCTTCGGCGCAGACCGGGCTGCCGATGTCGGCGACCACGCTGGCCCAGCTGGGCGAGCAGGCCCCGGAACTGCGCGAGCCGTGGCCGAAGGACGCGCTCAACGACCTGCTCGTGCTGCTCGGGGCCGGCCGGGGCGTGATCAGTGCGATCGAGGCGCTGGACAGAACCGGGCTGTGGGGCAGGCTGCTGCCGGAATGGGGTGCGGTGCGCGATCTTCCGCCGCGCGACGCCGTGCACACCTGGACTGTCGATCGGCACCTGATGGAGACGGTCGCCTACGCGAGTGCGCTCAGCACCCGCGTCGCCCGGCCGGATCTGCTCGCCCTCGGCGCGCTGCTGCACGACATCGGCAAGGGCAGGCAGGGCGATCACAGCATCGTCGGCGCCGACCTGGCCACGCAGATCGGCAACCGTCTCGGCCTGTGGCCCTCGGACGTGCGCACGCTCAGCGCCATGGTGCGTCACCACCTGCTGTTGCCCGACACCGCGACCCGTCGTGATCTCTCCGACCCGGAGACCGTGCGGGCGGTCAGCGAGGCGCTCGACGGCGACCCCCAACTGCTGGAACTGCTGCACACTCTGGCCGAGGCCGATTCGCTGGCCACCGGGCCCGGCGTCTGGGGGGAGTGGAAGGCCTCGCTGATCGGGGATCTGGTGCGTCGCTGCCGCGCCATGATGGCCGGTGACGAACTGCCGTCCCCGGCGGAGGTCGCGCCGGAATTGCTGGTCAAGGCCGCCGCGGGCGGCGTGCATGTCGAATTGACCCAGGGCGAGGGCAAATTCACGCACGTGGTCACCGTCATCGCGCCCGACGCTCCCGGTCTGCTCTCGGACGCGGCGGGCGTCCTGGCGTTGCATTCGCTGCGGGTGCTCTCGGCTTCGGTGGGCGTGCACGGTGATTCGGCGATCGACACCTTCGTGGTCACCCCCAAGTTCGGCGATCCGCCGGACGCGGGCCTGCTGCGCCAGGAACTCATCCGCGCCATCGCCGGTGATCTGGATCTGCCCGGAGTGCTCGCCAAACGCGAGCGCGAGACCACCGTGGCCGATCGCGGCCCGTACGCCCAGGCCGAGCCGCGGTTGCTGTGGTCGCCGACCGCCACCGAGGGACAGGTCATCCTCGAGCTGCGCGCCGAGGACCGCATCGGCCTGCTGAGCAGGCTCGCGGCCGCGCTGGCCGGGTGTGGTGTGAACGTGCGCTGGGCCAAGGTCGTCACGATGGGTTCGGCCGTGGTCGACTCGTTCTGCCTGGATCTCGGCCAGGGCGATGATCAACAGCGCCGCGAGGCCGTGGAGAAGGCGGTCCTGCAGGTGGTTCCCCGGCCGGCTCCCAAGCCGCCGGAAGGGAACAGCGCAAGCTCCGTCTGACCGGTGCCGCGAACCGCGACCGGAATGTTGCAGATAATTTGCTGAGACGCGTCCCTCGGTAACGGCGTGGCACCTACGATCTAGAACGGTCCGTCCCGCGCACTGACGATGGGAGCTGGTCGATGGCAATTCAGGTTGTCGAGGCGTCGATGATCACCAGTGACGACACCTCACACATGGCACGGTGTGTCGGCGGTGATCTCTGGGTCGTCTCCTGGCTGCCCGGTCGCACTCTGACCGGACCGCAGGCCGTCGCGGCGATGACCATCGCGGCAGCGGTCGCCACCCAGAAGATGGACACGCCCGCGCAATGGTCCACGCTGGATCCGCTCGCCCTGCGCGTCGGGCTCACCGGCAGGCAGTCGGTGCACCTGGTGCGGCTGGAGAACCACGATCTGCTCTGCGCGGGGGAGGCGAGCCACGCGCAGGTCGAGTAGCGGCGGCGATACCTAGGGCGATATCGACGACGATATCGACGACCGAGTGCGCGAAAGCCCGAGTGAGCCCATTACCCTGGGTAGTCAATTGACGTCACTCGAGATCAGGAGCGCGATCGGTGTTCGAATCCCTGTCCGACCGGCTTACCGGTGCCCTGAAGGATCTTCGCGGTAAGGGGCGTCTGTCACCGGCCGACATCGACGCCACCTGTCGGGAGATCCGGCTTGCTCTGCTCGAGGCGGACGTCGCGCTGCCCGTGGTGCGCGGTTTCATCGCCAAGGTCAAAGAGCGTGCCAAGGGCGCCGAGGTATCCGGCGCGCTGAACCCCGCCCAGCAGGTCGTCAAGATCGTCAACGAGGAACTGATCCAGATCCTCGGCGGCGAGACCCGGCGATTGAATCTGGCCAAGAACCCGCCCACCGTGGTCATGCTGGCCGGTCTGCAGGGCGCGGGTAAGACCACGTTGGCGGGCAAGCTCGCGAAATGGCTCAAGGGCCAAGGGCATCAGCCGCTGCTGGTGGCCTGTGACCTGCAGCGACCCGGCGCGGTCACCCAGCTCCAGGTGGTCGGCGAACGCGCGGGCGTGCCCGTGTACGCCCCGCACGCGGGCACCTCGATCGGCGGTGGCGAGAACCCGCTGGGCATCTCCGCGGCCGATCCGGTGGAGGTCGCGCGCGGCGGTGTCGCCGAGGCCAGGGCCAAGCAGTACGACGTGGTCATCGTCGACACCGCGGGCCGCCTCGGCATCGACGAGGTGCTGATGCGTCAGGCCGCGGGCATCCGCGACGCCGTCCAGCCCGACGAGACGCTGTTCGTGCTCGACGCGATGATCGGCCAGGACGCGGTCGCCACCGCCGAAGCCTTCCGCGACGGCGTCGGCTTCACCGGCGTGGTACTCACCAAGCTCGACGGCGACGCCCGCGGCGGTGCGGCGCTGTCGGTGCGCAATGTCACCGGCGCGCCGATCATGTTCGCCTCCACCGGTGAGAAGCTCGAGGACTTCGACGTCTTCCATCCCGACCGGATGGCCAGCCGCATTCTCGGTATGGGCGACGTGCTCACCCTCATCGAACAGGCCGAACAGGTCTACGACGCGCAGCAGGCCGAGGAAGCCGCCCGCAAGATCGGCAGCGGCGAGCTCACCCTCGAGGACTTTCTCGAGCAGATGCTGGCCATCCGCAAGATGGGCCCGATCGGCAACCTGCTCGGCATGCTGCCCGGCGCGGGCCAGATGAAAGACGCGCTCGCCGCGGTCGACGACAAGCAGCTCGACCGGGTGCAGGCCATCATCCGCGGCATGACCCCCGCCGAGCGGGCCAATCCCAAGATCATCAACGCCTCCCGCAGGCTGCGCATCGCCAACGGCTCCGGCGTCCAGGTCTCCGAGGTCAACCAGCTCGTCGATCGCTTCTTCGAAGCCAAGAAGATGATGGCGATGATGGGTCGCCAGATGGGCATGCCCGGTTCGCGGCGCGGCAACGCCAAGAAGGGCAAGAAGGGCAAGAAGGGCGGCCGCGGTCCGACACCGCCGAAGATGCGCGGCGGCTTCCCGGGTATGCCCGCCGGTTTGCCCGGCATGCCCGCGGCCGGGATGCCCGACCTCTCCGACATGCCTCCTGGTCTCGACCAGCTGCCGCCGGGCCTCGAGGGCTTCGATCTGTCGAAGCTGAAGTTCCCCAAGCAGTAGTTCCCCGGAACCCGGCGCTGATCGCCGGGCGCGGGCACGCGTCCGGACGGTAGGTTGAAAGCCACCCGACCGCGCCGAGGAGGTTCGCGTGCATCTTCGTGGAATCGTGCTGCCCGACGACGACATCCGCGATCTGTGGGTGCACGAGGGGATCGTCTCCTTCGAGCGGGTGCCCGGCGCCGACACCCTGTGCGACAGCGGCTGGATCGTGCCCGGTCTGGTCGACGCGCACTGCCATGTCGGTATCCGCTACGGCGGCGGTCACGAGGATCACGACGGCGCGATCGCGCAGGCGGAGGTCGAGCGCGACGCGGGTGCGCTGTTGCTGCGCGACGCCGGTTCGCCGATCGACACGCACTTCATCGACGACCACGAGGAACTGCCGCG
The DNA here is from genome assembly GCF_001613125.1 of Nocardia shimofusensis NBRC 100134. Classification (GTDB taxonomy): domain Bacteria; phylum Actinomycetota; class Actinomycetes; order Mycobacteriales; family Mycobacteriaceae; genus Nocardia; species Nocardia shimofusensis. Next base: position 275,637 of record NZ_BDBT01000003.1, on the reverse strand, counting down.
CATCATCCGGGCGGGCCGCCACATCGCCCGTCCGAGGCGCTACATCCGCGAACTCGGCATCGAACTCGACGACGAGCGCGATCTACCGCAGATCGTCGCCGAGCAGGCCCGCCGCGGCGACGGCTGGGTCAAGATCGTCGGCGACTGGATCGACCGCTCCGTGGGCGACCTGCGGCCGTTGTGGAGCGATGCCGTGCTCGCCGAGGCGATCGAGGCCGCGCACGCCAACGGCGCCCGCGTCACCGCGCACGTCTTCGGCGAGGACGCGCTGCCCGGGCTGATTTCGGCCGGCATCGACTGCCTCGAACACGGCACCGGCCTGACCGACGACACCATCGCGATGATGGTCGAGCACGGCACCGCGCTCGTGCCGACGCTGATCAATATCGACACCTTCCCCGACATCGCCGACAGTGCGGGCAAGTTCCCCGTCTACGCCGCCCACATGCGCGACCTGCACCGCCGTGTCCGCGACACCGTCGGCAAGGCCCACGACGCGGGCGTGCCCATCTACGCGGGCACCGACGCGGGCGGCTCGATCCGGCACGGGCGTATCGCCGACGAGATCGCCGCGCTCGGTGCCGCCGGGCTGTCCGCGCACGACGCGCTCGGCGCCGCCTCCTGGTCCGCCCGCGACTGGCTGGGCAGGCCCGCCATCGCGCACGGCGCCCCCGCCGACTTCGTGGTCTACCGCGAGGACCCCCGCACCCATCCCGCCGTACTCGCCGAACCGGCGTGGGTGGTGCTGCGCGGCCGGGTGGTCGCCTCGGCGTCACCGGTCACCGGCCACCGGTGACACGACCGGGATCACCGACGACCTGAATCAGATGACCGAGTACGTGTTGTTTCCCGACGGCACGCGGGTACCCGCACCGCGGCTGATCGAGGTGAAGCCGTTCCGCTCGGGCGTGGTGCCGGCGCGCTATCGGCCCGAGCGGACCGGCCCCGCGACGCGGACCGATTTCTGAGCCGGGCGAGCCGTCTGGCAGAATGAACCACCGTCCTACTCAGGACAGTGTCAGCCCGTCTCCGGTCACGTACCGCGCGGCGGTCACACACTTCATGCGCGAAACCGGGCTCGCAGACCGTGCGGGTCGCTGAATTGCGTGGTGACCACTCTGGCCGTCATCTCTCGTAGACGATGGCCGCTTACCCGAAAGAGGCAGATCAGCATGGCTGTTCGCATCAAGCTCACCCGTCTGGGCAAGATCCGCAACCCCCAGTACCGCGTCGTCGTGGCCGACGCCCGCACCCGTCGTGACGGCCGGGCCATCGAGTCGATCGGCAAGTACCACCCGAAGGAAGAGCCTTCGCTGATCGAGATCGACTCCGAGCGCGTCCAGTACTGGCTCAGCGTCGGCGCCCAGCCGACCGAGCCGGTGCAGCGCCTGCTGGAGATCACCGGTGACTGGCAGAAGTTCAAGGGCCTGCCGGGCACCGAGGGCACCTTGAAGGTCAAGGCGGCCAAGCCGTCCAAGCTGGACCTGTTCAACGCCGCGCTGGCCGCCGCCGACAACGAGCCGGTCGCCGAGGCCGTCACCCCGAAGAAGAAGGCCAAGAAGGACGAGGCCGCCGCCGAGGCGACCGAGGCCGAGGCTGCCGAGTAATGAGCGCCGTCGTCGCCGATGCCGTCGAACACCTGGTGCGCGGCATCGTCGCCAACCCCGATGACGTCCGCGTCGAGCTGATCACCGGCCGACGCGGGCGCACCGTCGAGGTGCACGTGCATCCCGACGACCTCGGCAAGGTGATCGGTCGTGGTGGTCGCACCGCGACCGCGCTGCGCACCCTCGTCGCCGGTATCGGCGGCCGGGGTATCCGCGTCGACGTCGTCGACACCGACCAGTAGTCGGGAGACGCCGACCGATGGAACTCGTCGTGGGACGGGTCGCCAAGTCGCACGGAGTGCGCGGCGAACTCGTCGTCGATGTACGCACCGACGATCCCGACGCGCGATTCGCCGAGGGCACGGTGCTGCGCGGGCGGATGCCCCGCTCGACCGAAACCCGCGAGTTCACCGTGGAGTCGGCCCGAGAGCACTCGGGCCGGCTCCTGGTCTCGCTGGACGGGGTCGGCGACCGCTCCGCCGCGGACGCGCTGCGCGGCATGCTGTTCGTCGTGGACAGCGCGGATCTGCCGCCCTCCGAGGACCCCGACGAGTTCTACGATCACGAACTCGAGGGCCTGACCGTGCGCGACACCGCGGGTACGGAGATCGGCACGGTCACCGAGGTGCTGCACTCGGCCGCGGGCGAACTGCTCGCGGTGCGCGCCGTCGAGGACGGCAGGCAGATCCTCGTCCCGTTCGTCACCGCCATCGTGCCGACGGTCTCGATCGCCGAGGGACTCGTCGTGATCGATCCGCCCGAGGGCCTGCTCGATCCCGAATGAGCGAGGACGGCCTGTCATGAAGCGCGGTCCGGCATGAAGCTTGACGTAGTCACCATCTTCCCCGAGTACCTCGAGCCGTTGCGTACGGCGCTGCTCGGCAAGGCCATCGACAAGGGCCTGATCTCGGTCGACGTGCACGATCTGCGCCGCTGGACGCACGACGTGCACAAATCCGTCGACGACTCGCCCTACGGCGGCGGTCCCGGCATGGTCATGAAGCCCACCGTCTGGGGCGACGCGCTCGACGAGGTCTGCCCCGACGACGCCCTGCTGGTCGTTCCCACTCCGGCCGGCGTCCCGTTCACCCAGTCCACCGCGCACCGCTGGGCGGGCGAGCAGCATCTGGTGTTCGCCTGCGGCCGCTACGAGGGCATCGACCAGCGCGTCTTCGACGACGCGGCGCGCCGGGTGCGCGTCGAAGAGGTCAGTATCGGCGACTACGTGCTCATCGGGGGCGAAGCCGCCGTGCTGGTCATGGTCGAGGCGGTGGTCCGGCTGCTGCCCGGCGTGCTCGGCAATCAGCAATCCCACGAACAGGATTCGTTCTCCGACGGCTTGCTCGAAGGCCCCAGCTACACCCGTCCGGTCAGCTGGCGCGGACTCGAGGTACCGCCGGTCCTGCTCTCCGGCGATCATGCCAAGGTGGCGGCCTGGCGGCACGAACAGGCCGTGGAACGAACCAGGCGGCGCCGCCCGGACCTGCTGCCGCCGGACTGATCGGTCACTCGGCGGGCACGACCGCCACACTGCCGTCCTCGTCCGGCACCAGCAGACCCCAGGGCGCGGATTCCGGCCATATCTTCTGCCGTCGCACCGACATCGTCAGGATCGGCTGCTCATCGCGCACACTCGGCCCCGGCCCGGCAACGAGCGTGCGCGCACCGGTGGTCATGTCATAGGCCAGCAGCGAAACCGTCCTGTCGCCGGACCTGCGTTGCATCGTGGCCAGGATGACATTGCCGCTGACCGCCGTGGTGAGTGGGATCACCTCTTCCCTCTCGTCCAGCAGCGCTGTCCAACGCACTCGGCCGTCGGCCTCCTCCAGGCGCATCTCGGTGTTGTCGTACAGCATCGTGCTGTCCATGACCAGTGAGATCCCGTCCGGCCGCGGCAGCCGGTACCGGGAGCCGGGCGCGGCAGGCCGGTACGAGATCGGTGCACCGGTGGTGATGTCGACGACTTCGGTTTCCCCGCCGTCGTGCTTGATCGCCAGGGTATTCCTGGACTCCACCGCGACGTGCTCGCCACCGGAGAGTTGTCGTTGCCACAGCACCGTGCCGTCGACCGGATCGAGCGCACCCGCCCACTGGTCGGCACCGCTGCCGTCCGAGCGGGTTGTGGTGAAACACCGGATGAGTACGGCGTCTCGAATCCACACAGGAACGAGCGGATCGTCGGAGTGTGGGCACCCGAACGACGCCATCTCGACCGACCAGCGCTGCTCTCCGCTGTAGGCGTCGGCGAAGCTCACCCGCCCGTCAGCGATATCGCCTTGGAGCCATTCCCGCGCGGGCGTGCTCCACAGTTCTTCGCCGGTCTCGGTCGAGTACGCGACCAGTCCCGGTGCGTTCTCCCACCCGACGAGCAGCACCGGCTCGAACGGCACCGCTTCCACGCGCTCGGAATCGGGCTGTGCGCCCTCCTTGCGGATCGTCCACTGCTGCGCGCCGGTCGGGTCGAAGCCGATCACCGCGTCGTCGGTGACGGTGTAGAGCCCGTGCTCGGTGACACCGAGGTCGCGGTAGTCCCCGACGTCGATCTTCTCGATGCCGGACAGGTTCAGAATGGGTGCGTCCGGTGGTCCGCTCGAACCTTCCGTCTCGGCCGCACCCGATCCACAGGCGGCCAGCATCGCGGCCAGTGCGACAGCGGTCACAGCGCGGACGGCGCCGCGAATCGTGTTCGAGCCCATCATCGAAACTCCCCCTCCCGGAATCGGACGGGACCGATCATCGCACGGTCGGCGACCACTGTGGAACGGCTGCTCCGCCGCTGTGGACAACCCCGGCACTGTGCACAACCGCGTCCGAGACGGCCGGCCCGCGACGTCGGCTAGATCAACAACCCGAGGCGACGGGCGGTGACGACGGCCTCGTGCCGGGAGTGCGCGTCGAGTTTGGTCATGGCATTGCGCAGATAGCTCTTGACGGTCTCCGGCTTCAGCGAGAGGCGTTGGGCGACTTCGGAGTTCGTGCATCCCAGGGCGACTGCGGCAAGCACGTCCAGCTCGCGCCGCGACAATTGCGGCAGGGCCGACGAGTCCGCCGAGCGGTCGCCGGTGAGCACCCGGATCAGCCGCGCGGACATCTCGTGCAGGCGCTGTCTGGTCGGTGCGTCCCCCGCCACCGAGGCCAGTTCGCGCAGATCGGCGTGGATGCCCCGCAATTCCTCGAGCATCTCCGGGCCCGCCGTATGTACCGGCGACGCCACATCCAGCATTCGCAGCCTGCGGTCCACCTCGTCGCGGACGGCGATCTCGGTGGCCAGGCGCCTGCTCGCACGCACCATCAGCTCGGCTGTCCGGCCGCCCAGCGGCCCGCCGCGGGTGGCCGCGTAGAGCACTGCTCTCGAATGCTCGCCGACCACGACCGGCACCGCGAACACCGAGCGGATGCCCTCGCCGGTGACGGGCTCGTCGTAGTGATGGGTGATCGAGGCGGCGTTGCGGTAGTCGGCCAACGAGATCGGGCGACGCACGTCCATGACCCGCCCGCCCAGCCCGGAGTTGCGCAACACCGGCAGCCCGCGCAGGCCGGTGGTCTTGGTTCCGACGAACTCCGAGAGCAGCAGCGTGTCGTGGTGGATCTCGCCGCCGAACACGATCGGTGCGGCCGTCTCACGGGCGACCCAGCGGACCTCCGCGCGCAGCGCGTCGCCGTCGCGGGGACGCAGCAGGGGGGTGCCTGTCAAGAGTTGTCACCCCTTTTCGGGGGTAGTTGCCGACGTGATCAGACCCACATCCTATTCGACGTGGGGATCAGTGAGACCGAGAAGGAGACCGAAATGGCCATCGACGTGAACACGCTGGTGGACGTGGACTCGCGCGTGCGCGAGTTGCTGAGGACCTACGACGGGCCCGGGGCCTGCGCTGCCGAATTGCTGTGCGATCGGCATCCCGCCGACGCCGTCGCCTTCACGGTGATCGAATCCGACCTGTCCTCGACCGACCTCACCTTCGGCATGCTGCGCGAGCGCTCCGCCCGATTCGCCGCGGCACTGGCCGGGCTCGGCGTCCGCCCCGGTGACCGGGTGGCCACCCTCATGGGCAAATCGGCGGACCTGGTGGTCGCGCTGCTGGGCATCTGGCGTCGCGGCGCGGTGCACGTACCGTTGTTCACGGCGTTCGCGCCGCCGGCCATCGCGATGCGACTGGAGGCGAGTCGTACCGCTGTGGTGATCTCCGACGCCGACCAGGCGTCCAAGCTGCTGCCCGGCGAGGACATCCCGTCGCAGGTGCCGTGGCAGCTGATCGTGTCCGGGCAGCCCTCGCCGGGCCTGGCGGTACGCGAGCCGCGGGCCTTCGCGGACCTGCTCGAGGACTACACCGCCGACGATCCACGCGCGGAAGCGGTCACCGTCGGCGGGGACGGGCTGCTGGTCCAGCTGTTCACCAGCGGCACCACCGGTACGCCGAAGGGAGTGCCGATTCCGGTGCGGGCGCTGGCATCCTTCCATGCTTACCAGGAGTTCGCGCTCGACGTCCGTCCCGACGACGTGTTCTGGAACGCCGCCGATCCCGGCTGGGCCTACGGCTTGTACTACGCGATTCTCGCGCCGCTGGCATCGGGCACCCGCAGCCTGTTGCTGCACGCCCCGTTCTCGCCTGCCCTGACTCTGCGGGTGCTGGAGAGCTTCGGCGTCACCAACTTCGCCGCCGCGCCCACGGTCTACCGGGCACTGCGCTCCGGCGACGCCGAAGCGCCCGAGGGGATCACCCTGCGCCGCGCTTCCTCGGCCGGTGAGCCGCTCACCCCCGACGTGGTGGCCTGGTCGGCGCGTGCCCTCGGTGTGCCGGTGCGCGACCACTACGGCCAAACCGAGCACGGCATGGTGATCTGCAATGCCTGGCACGAGCAACTCGACGCCGTCGCGCCGATCGGCTCCATGGGCAGACCGCTGCCCGGCTGGGTCTGCTCAGTGCTCGCCGACGACGCCGATGTCGAGGTCGGGCCCGGCGTGGTCGGCCGCCTGGCCATCGATGCCGAGCGCAGTCAGCTGATGTGGTTCGCCGGCTACCTCGACGCGCCCGAACGCACCGCACAGCGGTTCACCGCCGACGGCCGGTGGTACCTGACCGGTGACGCGGGCTCGCGCGACGCCGACGGCTTCTACCACTTCTCCTCCCGCGACGACGACGTCATCATCATGGCCGGCTACCGCATCGGCCCCTTCGAGGTGGAGAGCGTGCTCGTCATGCACGAGCAGGTCGCCGAGGCGGCGGTGGTCGGCCTGCCCGACGAATTGCGCGGCGAGGTGCTCGAGGCGTTCGTAGTGCTGCGCACAGGGGCGAGCGGCAGCGCCGCCCTCGCCGAGGAATTGCAGCGGCTGGTGAAGACCAAGTTCGCGGCGCACGCCTACCCGCGCCGGGTGCATTTCGTGGACGGCCTGCCCAAGACGCCCAGCGGCAAGGTGCAGCGCTTCGTTCTGCGCGAGCGCGAGGGTCGCTGAGGCAGGACCTGATCCGCGAGGGCACGACGGATCGCGCCAGCGTGGCCGGGGGTTCCGGCCACGCTGGCGGCCGGGGCCCGCACGGGCGGGAAACACCCCGCACGAGGCGGAGCGAGATCGCCGACGGGTGAGCCGCTAGTGTTGCCGCTCGTGACGACAGCGCCCGAGATCGCCGGTTCAGAGACGAACAGCACCGATACGACCGCCGCCGCACCGACGGCCACGCTCGCGGCCCCGGCCAGTGTCGGCAGACGCCTCGCCGAGGAACTCGGCGTGCGCGAGAGCCAGGTCCGCGCGGCGGTGGAACTGCTCGACGCCGGCTCGACCGTGCCGTTCATCGCCCGGTACCGCAAAGAGGCGACCGACGGGCTCGACGACGCCCAGCTGCGTCAGCTCGACGAGCGCCTGCACTATCTGCGCGAGCTCGACGAGCGCCGCGCCGCCGTCATCGAATCCATTCGCGCGCAGGGCAAACTCGACGACGAGCTGCACCGCAGCCTGCTGCTGGCCGAGACCAAGGCCCGCCTCGAGGACATCTACCTGCCCTACAAGCCCAAGCGACGCACCAAGGCCCAGATCGCCCGCGAAGCCGGCCACGAACCCGTGGCCGACGCGCTGCTGGGCGATCCCGCCACGGATCCGGCACAGTACAGCGCCGAGCAGCTCGACGGCGCCCGCGCCATCCTGGTCGAGAAATTCGCCGAGGACGCCGATCTGGTCGGCGAACTGCGTGAACTGATGTGGAACCGCGGACAGCTCACCTCCTCGGTGCGGCCGGGCAAGGAAGAGGCAGGCGCCAAGTTCGCCGACTACTTCGAGTTCAGCGAAGCGTTCAGTTCGCTGCCCTCCCACCGTGTGCTCGCTCTGTTCCGGGGGGAGAAGGAGGATGTGCTGAGCCTGCAGCTCGAGCCGGACACCGAGGAACTCGAGCCCGGTCGGCGCAGCATCTACGAGGGGCGCATCGCGGCGAAGTTCGGTATCGCCGACCGCGGCCGCCCCGCCGACTCCTGGCTGCTGGACACCGTGCGCTGGGCGTGGCGCACCAAGCTGCAGGTCAGCCTCGGTATCGACACCAGGATGCGGCTGCGTCAAGCCGCGGAGAAGGACGCCGTCGACGTCTTCGCCGCGAACCTGCGCGACCTGCTGCTCGCCGCCCCCGCGGGGACGAGGACCACGATGGGCCTCGACCCCGGTTACCGCACCGGTGTGAAGGTCGCCGTCGTCGACGCCACCGGCAAGGTCGTCGCCACCGAAGTGATCTACCCGCACAAACCGCAGGGCCAGACCGAGAAATCGCTGGCGGTGCTCGGCGCGCTGGTGGCGCGCTTCGACGTCGAGCTGATCGCCATCGGCAACGGGACCGCTTCGCGCGAGACCGACGCTCTGGCCACCGAACTCATCTCGCGTATCGGCGCGACCGAAGGCGCGAAGAAGCCGACGAAGATCGTGGTTTCCGAGGCGGGCGCTTCGGTGTATTCGGCCTCGGCCTACGCCTCCCAGGAACTGCCCGAACTCGACGTCTCGCTGCGCGGTGCGGTCTCCATCGCGCGTCGTCTGCAGGACCCGTTGGCCGAGCTGGTCAAGATCGACCCGAAGTCCATCGGTGTCGGCCAGTACCAGCACGACGTGTCCGAGACGCTGCTGGCCCGCTCGCTCGGCGCGGTCGTCGAGGACGCGGTGAACGCCGTCGGCGTCGACGTCAACACCGCCTCGGTGCCTCTGTTGTCGCGGGTGTCGGGCATCGCCACCTCGGTGGCCGAGAGCATCGTCGCCCACCGGGACGGCAACGGACCGTTCCGTTCCCGGACAGCGCTGCTCGACGTGCCGCGCCTGGGACCCAAGGCATTCGAGCAGTGCGCGGGCTTCCTGCGCATCCGCGGCGGTGACGACCCGCTGGACACGTCCGCGGTGCACCCCGAGGCCTACCCGGTGGTGCGGCGCATCATCGAATCCACCGGTCGCGACGTGGGCGAACTGATCGGCAACACCGGCGCCCTGCGCGCGCTGCGGCCCGTGGACTTCACCGACGAGAAGTTCGGCGTTCCGACGGTCACCGACATCATCAGCGAACTCGAGAAGCCGGGACGTGACCCGCGCCCGGAGTTCAAGACGGCCGAATTCGCCGCGGGAGTCGAGAAGGTCGCCGACCTGCTGCCGGGCATGGTGCTCGAAGGCGTGGTCACCAACGTCGCCGCCTTCGGCGCGTTCGTCGATGTCGGCGTGCATCAGGACGGTCTGGTACACGTCTCGGCCATGTCGCACTCGTTCGTCAAAGATCCGCGCGAGGTCGTCAAGTCCGGCGACGTCGTCAAGGTCAAGGTGCTCGAGGTCGACGTCGCACGCCAGCGGATCGGGTTGTCGCTGCGCCTGGACGACGAGCCGGGCGCCACCAAGAACGAGCGCGGCGGCAATCGCGACGGCGCTCGTCGCGGCGGTTCGCAAGCTGCGGGCGGCGGACAACGGCAGAATGGTCAGGGGCGGCAGCAGAAGGGCAATCAGGGCAAGCGGCCCGCGTCCGCGCCGAGCGGATCGATGGCAGACGCTCTGCGCCGCGCCGGCTTCGGGAGCTGATCTCGAGCCGGGAACCCGGCGACGAGGGGAGGAATCGGCGGTCATGCGACGGTGGCTCGAAGAGGACGTGATCGCGACCGGCCGATTGCCGCTGTTGTGCTTCCTGTTCGGGTTCATACTCGGCTTTCTGTTCATCCGGCTCAGCGTGCGGATGATCCGGGCGCAGGTGCGCTGGTGGCCGGGCAACCTGCGCGCCGGTGACGTGCACATCCATCACATGGTGTTCGGCGTGGTCCTGGTGCTCGGTTCCGGGCTCGGCATGGTCGCGGTCCTCGACGACGCGAGCACCCCGGTCGCCGCGGCGCTGGCCGCCGCGTTCGGGGTCGGCGCGGCGCTGGTGCTCGACGAGTTCGCGCTCATCTACTACTTGCGCGATGTCTATTGGGAAGAGCAGGGCCGTACCTCGGTGGATGCGGTCTTCGTCGCGTTGGCCGTGACCGGGCTGTTGTTGCTGGGTTTCCATCCGCTCTCGTTGCTCGAGATCAACGACTTCCGTGACTCGTTGGGCACCTGGGGACACCTGGTCGCGGTCGGATTCGCGCTGGCCAATCTGGCGATGGCCGCGATCGTCATCGCCAAGGGCAAGATCTGGACCGGCCTGTTCGGCATGTTCTTCCCGCCGCTGCTGTTCGTCGGCGCTCTGCGGTTGAGCAGGCCGGGCGCGCCGTGGGCCCGGTGGCGCTACGGCGAGCGGCGGCGGCTGATGGCGCGGGCGATCGTGCGGGAACGTCGCTACCGTCGGCCGGTCATCCGGGCGAAGATCTTCGTGCAGGATATGGTCGCGGGCAAGCCCGACGTCGAGCATGTGCGGACGGCCGCCGAGGCCGAGCTCAGCCGCACCGTGGTGCCGGCTCCGCCCTCGCCGCACCGGCATCACTTCTCCTGGATCGCGGACCGTCCCGACCCGGAGCGGCGCCCCGAGCCGGGCGAGGACGGGAACGGGGACGGTGTGCGGGCAGGGGAGCGCGCCGAGTCGACGACGCCACCGTGAGCAGTGAGGTAGGGGAAGCCCTGTGCCCTGTGCCCTGTGCCTGAGGGAGAGACCCGATTTTCTCCGCGCCCCCGCGATCTGGCACAATGCTCGGGTTGCCCTGGGCGCTTTTCCCGACCCCGGGGGCATCCCCTAATTCGGAGCATGAACCGGTCGCGCACACGTGTGCCGCCAGGGTCCTCTGTTCGCGCGAACTCCAGAAGGATGAAAATGAACACCCTTGACTTCGTCGACGAAAAGTCGCTGCGCAGCGATGTCCCGGACTTCCGTCCCGGCGACACCCTGAACGTGCACGTGAAGGTCATCGAAGGCTCGAAGGAGCGCATCCAGGTCTTCAAGGGCGTCGTGATCCGCCGCCAGGGCGGTGGCATCCGCGAGACCTTCACCGTGCGCAAGGTGTCCTTCGGTGTCGGTGTCGAGCGCACCTTCCCGGTGCACAGCCCCAACATCGATCACATCGACGTCGTGACCCGCGGTGATGTCCGCCGCGCGAAGCTGTACTACCTGCGCGACCTGCGCGGCAAGGCTGCCAAGATCAAGGAGAAGCGCTGAGCGCTCGCCCTCGACGGGCACATCTGATCTTCGACTGGCCCGGCATCGGACGTACGTTCCGGTGCCGGGCTAGTCTGTTCGGCGTGGCAGACGAAAGTGGATCGGTGCGAGTGTCCGATTCGGACGATGAAGGCGCGGGCGGCAGGCGCCGTGGCCGCCGCAACGCGAAGCGAAAAGCCAAGCAGCAACGGCCCTTCTGGCAGGAACTACCGGTCCTCATCGTGATCGCCGCGGTGATCGCGGCGTTGATGGTCACCTTCGTCGGCCGTCCGTATGTGATCCCCTCGCAGTCGATGGAGGAGACGCTGCAGATCGGCGATCGCATCTACGTGCAGAAGATCAGCTACTACAGCAGCGACCCGAAGCCGGGCGATCTGGTGGTCTTCGTCGGTCCGGAATCATGGAACACCCGCTACCAGTCGATCCGCTCGGACAACGCGGTGGTGCGTGGGCTGCAGAACTTCATGTCCTACTTCGGTCTCGTCCCGCCGGACGAGAACGACCTGGTCAAGCGGGTGATCGCGGTCGGTGGTCAGACCGTCCAGTGCTGCGACGCCGAGGGCCGGGTGATGGTCGACGGCAAGGCGCTGGTCGAGCCGTACGTGGAGAACGATTTCCGCTGGCTTCCCGGCCAGCAGAACGCCTCTTATCCCTCCGGTCGTGTCTTCGGCCCGGTCGTCGTGCCCGAAGGCCATCTGTGGGTGATGGGCGACAACCGCAACCAGTCCGCGGACTCGCGCGCCCACGTCGGCGACGAATGGCAGGGCACCGTGCCGATCGACAATGTGCGCGGCAAAGCGGTGTTCAAGATCTGGCCGCCCGGCCGGATCGGACCGATCCGATCCGAGGACCCGCAGGCGAACTGATCGGCGGGGGAGGATCGAAGAGTGACACGACGAACGGGGTGGCCGCCGCGCATGGTGATGCGCAAGGCGGGAGGTTTGCGCACGCTGGAAGCGGCGCTGATCCGCGGTGGGCTCGGTCCGGTGGCCGGGGTGGACGAGGCGGGGCGCGGACCGTGCGCCGGACCGCTGGTGGTCGCCTCCTGTCTGCTCGCGCCCAAGGCCTACGACCGGCTGGCCGATCTCGACGACTCCAAGAAGCTCACCGAGGCGACGCGTGAGCAGCTGTTCCCGGTGATCACCAGGCTGGCGTTGGCCTACGAGGTCGTGGTGATCCCGGCCTGGGAGGTCGACGCGATCGGCATCCACGTGGCCAATATCGAGGGCATGCGGCGCGCGGTGGCGGGCCTGGGACAGCGGCCGGGCTATGTCCTCACCGACGGTTTCCGGGTACCCGGGCTCGCGGTGCCCTCCCTGCCGGTGATCGGCGGTGACGCGACCGCGGCCTGCATCGCGGCCGCCAGTATTCTCGCCAAGGTCACCCGGGACCGGATCATGGTCGAACTGGACCGCCGCCATCCGGGGTATGGTTTCGCGGCCCACAAGGGCTACAACACATCCGAGCACATCGCGGCGTTGAAGCGGCTCGGTCCCTGTCCCGAGCACCGCCGATCCTGGCGCAATGTGCGCGACGAATCGGGATCGCCGCGGCCCGCCGCCGCGGTCGACCACGCGGGTCGGGTGCTCGCCGACGGTGCCGAGGAGGACAGCCGGGTGGCTGCCGAATCGGCGCATGCGGGATGATGTCGGAATACGACGCAGTGCGCCGAGAAGGAGGACGTCCCACCCGATGAGTGCCGAGGACCTCGAGAAGTACGAAACCGAGATGGAGCTCTCGCTGTATCGCGAGTACAAGGACATCGTCGGTCAGTTCTCGTACGTGGTGGAGACCGAGCGTCGCTTCTACCTGGCCAATTCCGTCGAGCTGCGTCCGCAGAACGCCGACGGCGAGGTGTACTTCGAAGTGCGGATGAGCGACGCCTGGGTCTGGGACATGTACCGCCCCGCGCGCTTCGTCAAGCATGTCCGGGTGATCACGTTCAAGGACGTCAACATCGAGGAGCTGGAGAAGCCGGACCTGCGGCTTCCCGAGTAGCCGGGTAGTTGTGCACAGCCGCCCGGTAGTCCACAGGGCGGTGTGGAAGCCCAGGTCGCGTTCCGGGCGCCGGCGCCGGACGCGGCCACGATGGGCCGCGTGGGAGACAAACAGGCGCTCGGCGCACGAGGGGAAGAACTGGCGGCTCGGTTCCTGCAGGACGCGGGCCTGGAGATCGTCGCGCGGAACTGGCGGTGCCGATACGGCGAGCTGGATCTGATCGCGCGAGACGCGGTGACCACCGTTTTCGTCGAGGTGAAGACCCGCCGCGGGTTGGCCTACGGCACGCCCGCCGAAGCTGTCACGTTCAGCAAACAGCAGCGTATCCGTCGGCTCGCCCTGCTCTGGCTGGCCGAGCAGGATGGCCCGTGGCGGAACATCCGCTTCGATGTGGTGTCGGTGTTGATGACGCCGGGGCACCGGCCGATCATCGACCATCTCGAGGCGGTCTTCTGATGGCGCTCGGGCGAGCTCATTCGGTCGCGGTCGCCGGCGTGGACGGGCAGCTGGTCGAGATCGAGGCCGACATCGGTCAGGGACTGCCCTCGGTGCATCTGGTCGGCCTGCCCGACACCGCGCTCTCCGAGTCCAGGGACAGGGTGCGCGCGGCGGTCGCGAATTCGGGGGAGAAGTGGCCCGACGGCCGGGTCATCCTCGCGCTCAGCCCGGCCACGCTGCCGAAACTGGGCAGCGTCTACGACCTCGCCCTGGCCGCCTCGGTCCTGGACGCCGCCGACGCGGTCCCGGCGACCAAGCTCGCGAAGACCGTGCTGCTGGGCGAACTCGCCCTCGACGGGCGGGTGCGCCGGGTGCGCGGCATCCTGCCCGCGGTGATGACGGCACGCAGCGCGGGCTACGCGACCGTGGTGGTGCCGCGCGAAGCGCTGTCCGAAGCCGGGCTGGTGCGGGGCATCGAGGTGCTCGGCGTGGGCAGCCTGCGCGAATTCGTGGCCTGGCTGCGCGGGGAGGGCGCACTCGCCGAACCCGAGGGACTGATGCCGGACATGACCGTCCCGCCCGGCGATCTGAGCGACGTGGTGGGGCAGGAGGAAGCCCGCTGGGCACTGGAGGTCGCCGCCGCGGGCGGTCACCACTTGCTGCTCACCGGGCCACCCGGCATCGGCAAAACCATGCTGGCCCAACGGCTTCCCGGTCTGCTGCCGCCGCTCACCGACGTCGAGTCGCTGGAGGTGACCGCCATCCACTCCATGGCGGGTGCCCTGTCCGGCGAGCATCCATTGGTGACGGCGCCGCCCTTCGTCGCACCGCACCACTCCACCTCGGTCACTGCCATGATCGGGGGCGGATCGGGCACGGCGCGGCCCGGTGCGGTCAGTCGCGCCCATCGCGGTGTGTTGTTCCTCGACGAGTGCGCCGAGGTCGGCACCAAGGTGCTCGAAGCCATGCGCACACCCCTGGAGGAGGGGGAGGTGCGCATCGCCCGGCGCGACGGGGTGGCGCGCTATCCGGCGCGGTTCCAGCTGGTGCTGGCGGCCAATCCGTGCCCGTGCGCACCCGCACGCGACATCGATTGTGTCTGCCCGCCGCTGGCGCGACGCCGCTATCTGGGCAAACTGTCCGGACCGCTGATGGATCGCATCGACCTGTGGGTGCGGATGCACGGTCACACCGGCCCGGTGCTGACCTCCGAGGCGGCCGAGAGCAGTGCCGCCGTGCGCGAACGGGTCGCCCTGGCCAGAGCGACCGCCGCCGAGCGCTGGCGCGCCGACGGCTGGCGCGTCAACGCCGAGGTGCCCGGGCATATTCTGCGGCGCAGGTTTCCGTTGCCACCGGACACCATCGCCCCGTTGGAAGCGGCCGTCCGGATGGGCAGGCTCTCCGCACGCGGCGCCGATCGCGCGATCCGCGTCGCCTGGACGATCAGCGATCTGCGCGGCGGCGCGCTGCCGTCGGCGCGGGACGTGATGCTGGCGTTGAACTTTCGTCGCCGGAGCGCGCAATGACACGACCGGGGAAGGACACGCCGGGCATCCCGGCGGATGTCGGCGAAATCGAAACGAGAGCGGCTGTGCCCGAGGTAATCTCCGATGTGCCCGGAGAATCACCGGCACGTCGAACGAGCGTGGTGCGCAACGGCCGCGTAGTTCACGAACCCAGCGACATCGAGGTCGCGCCGGGCGCCCAGGCCGCAGTCGAGGGTACTGGAGTTGTCGACGACCCGAGCGTCGTTCGTGAATCGAGTGCGGTCGGTGGACCGACCGCCGGTGGTGATGCGAATGCTGTCGGTGATGCAGATGCTGTAGGTGTTTCCGGCGTGGTCGGTGGCGCGGACGCTGTCGACGGTTCGAGTGCGGTCGGGGATTCGATTCCAGGGCAAGAGGTTTCCGGTTTTCCGGCGCCGGTGGACGCGAACGAGGTCACCGGTGGGGGAGCGGGATACGGCCGCGGCTCGGCGGCGCAGGGAGACGTCGAGCCCGGCCACCCCGATGCCGATCCCGGCACAGCCACCGGCGGATCTTCGGTGGGTTGTGCGGCGGAACTCGCGTCGAGCAACGCGGTGGGAGAAGGGGCCGTCGTCGCGGCCGATGACCGCCATCGAAAAGATATGCGGCGTAATACGGTTCATGATGCCGGGGCGCGCTCCGACGACGAGCGGCGGCGGCTGGCCTGGGCATATCTGTCACGCGTCGTGCAGGGCCCCTGTGCGCCGCTGTCGGCGTTGATCGCGTCGGTGGGTGTGCTGGAGGCCGCGCGGGCAGTACGCGAGCGGGAGCTGCCGGACGCGTTCGGCGGTGCGGTCCGGGCGCGGCGCGATATCGACCGGGCCGACGCCGATCTCGATCTCGTCCGGCGGCTCGGTGGCAGGATCGTGACGCCTGACGACGCGGAGTGGCCCGCGTGGCGGATGTTGGGGTTGGGGCAACTGGCGGTGGGGCGGGACCCGGACAGCGCGGTTCCGCTGGCCTTGTGGGTTCGTGGCCCGCGGTCGTTGCTGGACGCCAGTGAACGCGCGCTCGCGGTGGTGGGAGCGCGGTGCAGCACCGGCTACGGCGATCACGTGACCGGCGAGATCGTCGGCGGCCTGGCCGCGCGGGGATGGACCGTGGTCTCGGGCGCCGCCTTCGGCATCGACGCGATGGCGCATCGGGTGGCACTGGCTGTCGGCGGTACCACCATCGCGGTGCTCGCCTGCGGGGTGGATCGCCCGTATCCGGCCCAGCACGACCGGCTGCTCTCCGAGATCGCGGAGACAGGTCTGGTGGTCAGCGAGTACCCGCCGGGCGCCGTCGCCCGCAAACACTGCTTCCTCGCCCGCAACCGCCTGGTCGCCGCGCTGGCCGACGGCGTGCTCGTCGTGGAAGCGGGGATGCGCAGCGGCGCCCGCAACACCGTCAAGTGGGCCCGCAGGCTCGGTCGCCCCGCGCTCGCCGTGCCCGGCCCGGTCTCCTCCGCCGCGTCCGCGGGCTGCCACCAGATGATCCGGGAGGGAGAAGCGCAACTCGTCACCCGCGTCGAGGAGGTGATCACCGAAGCGGGCCCCTTGCGCTTGCCTGCCCCCGCAACGACTGTTCCGGCGGCGAGCGCAACCGTTGCCGCGACAGTCGTCGCAGACCAGCTCATCGGCGACGAAGCGACGGTGTACACCGCACTGCCCACCTCTGGCGGCTGCTCACCCGCCGAACTCGCTGTCCGCACCGATCTCGCGATCTCGGCGGTGCGCGCGGTGCTCGTCGTTCTCGAACTGGCAGGTCTCGCCATCACCGAGGACACCGGATGGCGTAGATCTGCCAGGTCGTGACAACCGATTTCGTCGGGCTCCGCCACGGCGGCGGGCGGATCGGTCGCCTCCGTGCGGCGCGGTGGGCGTGCGGACTGTCGCCGGCCGTGGTCGCTGTCGAGGTGAGGCCGTCACCGGGCGTGCGGACCGCGTCTGCTGGGAACAGGTGACGGCGGGCAACCGCTCGGACGCCGCACCGATCTCCGGACGGTGGAGGCATGTACGGCGACTCGGACGGCGCGCAGACCGGGCCGCGCACGACATCGTTCGGTAGATCCGCGTGTGCGAGTGTTCCCGCTCCGGTGGGGTGATCGGGAGTGCTGCGGGCGGATCGGCGGTCGAGCAGCCGGCGGCGCGAGAACTCGCTGGTGGGGTGATCGGGAGTGCTGCGGGCAGATCGACGGTCGGGCAACCCAGCGGCTCGGGAACTCGCCGGTGGGGGCGGCCGGGTGACGGAGCGGCGCGGCGACTCGCGGCAACAGGCGGGGCGAGCGGGAGAGCGACGCTGGAGCATGCAGCCCGGCGTCGTCGGTCGGGCGGTTGCGGCAGTGGGCGGGCCGGTGTCGGGGCGGCGCGGGGACTTGCGGGAGGGGGCGGAGCGGGCGACGGTGGGGGCATGAACGATTTGCCGGAGGACCTGTCCGCATTGCTGGAGGAGTTCGCGCGGCATCTGCGGCTCGGCCGGAATCGGTCGGAGCACACGGTCCGGGCTTATGTGGGTGACGCGCGGGCACTGCTCGGGCATCTGTACGCGCGGTCGGCGGATTCGGCGATCGGGGAGCTGGATCTGACCTTGTTGCGGTCGTGGCTTGCCGAGCTGTCGGCCGATGGCGCGGCACGGACGACGCTGGCGCGGCGGGCGTCCTCGGCGCGGACGTTCACCGCGTGGCTGGCCAGGACCGGGCGCCTGGACAACGATCCGGGGCTGCGTCTCGCCTCGCCGAAGGCGCATCGGACATTGCCTGCCGTGTTGGGCAGACAGCAGGCGGTGGCGGTCATGGGCGCCGCGGAATCCGGTGCTCGGCAGGAGGATCCGATGGCGTTGCGCGACCGGTTGATCGTCGAGATGCTCTACGCCACCGGTATCCGGGTGGGCGAATTGTGTGGCCTGGACATCGACGATGTCGACCGGGAAAGGCGGCTGGTCCGGGTACTCGGTAAGGGTGGTAGGGAACGCTCCGCCCCGTTCGGTGTGCCCGCGGACCTGGCGGTCGAACAGTGGTTGCGGCGCGGTCGGCCGGCATTCGCGACGGCGGAGTCGGGTCGGGCTCTGCTGATCGGTCGGCGCGGGCGGCGGCTGGACCCACGGCAGGCGCGGGCGGTCGTGCACGACGTGGTCGCCGCGATTCCCGGTGCGCCCGACCTCGGACCGCACGGATTGCGCCACAGCGCGGCCACCCACCTGCTGGAAGGTGGCGCCGACCTGAGGGTCGTGCAGGAGCTGCTCGGTCACAGCAGCCTGGCGACCACCCAGCTCTACACGCACGTCTCCATCGAGCGTTTGAAGAAGGTGCACGATCAGGCCCACCCACGCGCATAACCGGCGCTACTGTTTGTTGGAACAGGTTTCAGTTTCGGGAGGATGGCGCATGGCGGCGGATGCTGGACACGGTGCAGCCGGAGCGATGGGTGCCCACGAGGTACTCGGCACGCGGATCACGATGCCGGTACGCATCCGGGCGGCGCACGCTTTCATGGCGACCTATCTCGTGCCCGCGACCGAGGCGCAGCGGCTGATCGACTACTCCGGGCTGCGGGTGCTGCGACTGCCCGGCGGACGCGCGTTGTGCACGCTGGTGTTCGTGCAGTACGTGGACGGCGATCTCGGGCCGTACCACGAGTTCGGTGTGTCGTTCATGGTCGGTCATCACACCGCGCAGGCGGGGTCGGCGGTCACCGACCTGCGCTCGCTGCTCGGGGGATCCGCCGGAGTGTTCATCCACCGACTGCCGGTGGACGGGGAGTTCACTCTCGCTGCCGGGCGCGGGATATGGGGTTTCCCGAAGGAACTCGCGGAGTTCGAGGTCACCCACCGGGGAATCCGGCACGGCAGCCTCCGTCAGAACGATTCCCTGGTGGTCGACCTCACGGTGCGGCCGGGCCTGCCGACGCCGACGCGCCGCAGCGCGGGCGCCTCGTTCGATGCCTACTCCCACATCGAGGGCGTCACCAGGTGCACTCGATGGGAGATGGCTCCGACCGGCATGCGCGCGCGGCTCGGCGGCGCGGATCTGGTTCTCGGTGATCACCCGTGGGCGGGTGAACTGGCCTCGCTCGGCCTGCCTCGTCGCGCGATCTCGACCTCGTCGGTGGAGAATCTGGCGATGGTCTTCGGGGATGCGGTAGTCGTCTGAGTTCAGCGATTCGGGGCGATTTTCGTGGCATGACTCGTTCGTGAGATACCGGGTCGCAGCCGCGACATCGAGCCAGCGCGGCTCGTGGACGACGACACCGCCCGCCGCTAGCCTGGCGTTGCGGAGAGTTAGCTTTCAGCCGCTTCCGATGGGATAGGCGCAGTCATCCGGCGCCCTGGCGTGGCCGCGAACGGCCTCGCCAGCGGGACGCGGCACCGCAGGCCGTCATGGTTGCCAGGAGGTCACCGATGGATATGAGCGCAGCGGTCGATCCGAGCCCGGCGGTCGTCGCGGCCAATCGGCGCGCGGCCTCCTCCGCCGCGGCCGCGTTCCACGAGCACTGCCCCGGCGACCTCGATCACCGCGACGAGGCGGACGCCGACCGTGGATTCGTCGCGGCCCGCGAGCCCGGTGTGGTCACCACGGCCGATGGGACCGTCGTGTGGGACAGCGACTCCTACAGCTTCGTGCGGGAACCGTGTCCGCCGTCGGTGCATCCGATGTTGTGGCGGCACGCCGGGCTCACCGGTCGGCAGGGACTGTTCCGGGTCGCCGAGGGGATCTACCAGGTGCGCGGTCTCGACCTGTCCAATATGACGCTGGTCGAAGGGCACTGCGGTGTGGTGGTGATCGATGCGCTGATGTCGGTGGAGACCGCCGCCGCGGCGCTCGCGCTCTACCGTGAACACCGTGGTGATCGCCCGGTCACCGGGCTGATCTACACGCACTCGCGGATCGATCACTTCGGTGGCGGGCCGGGCGTCGTCACCGAGGACGAGGTGCTCGCGGGCCGTTGCCCGGTGCTCGCGCCCATCGGTTTCCGGACCCATGCGCCCGCGGTGAGCGGATACGCGGGCACTGCCGCCGCCCGCCGAGCCGCCTACGGGTACGGCGTGGTGCTGCCCCGTGGACCGCTCGGCAGCGTCGGAGCCGGGCTCGGCCAGACCACTTCGCTGGGCACCGTAGGTCTGCTTCCGCCGACCGTCGAGATCGCGACCACCGGGCACCGAGAGGTACTCGACGGCGTGCCGTTGGTATTCCAGATCGTCTCCGGTGCCGGCGGGCCCGCCGCGATGAACATCCACTTGCCTGGACACCGGGTGTTGTATCTGGCCGAAAGCCTCGATCACCCGCTGACGGATCTTCCTCCATCCGGCGCACACAGCGATGCCCCGAAGGAGCGGGCGCGTCGGCTCACCGAGACGATCAACCGGTTCGCCACCTCCTCGGACGTGCTCCTGGCTGCCCATCTCGGGCCGATCTGGGGAGCCGACCGCGTCGCGGAAACGCTTTCTCTGTATCGGGATCTCTACGGATATCTGCACGACCAGACCGTGCGGCTGCTCGATCTCGGATACGTCGGCGCGGAGATCGCCGAACGGCTCGAACTACCGCCCGCCCTCGAGCACCTCGGCCCTGGGCGCGGCGGTTCCGCTGCGTTCGGTCATCACGTCAAGGCGATCCACCAGCACTACCTCGGCTGGTTCGACGGCAACCCGGCGCACCTGTGGGAACACCCGCCGGTCGAGGCGGCGCGCAGGCACGTCGAGTTCATGGGTGGCGCCGAGGAGGTGCTGCGCAAGGCACGCGAGTCCTACGAAGCCGGTGACTACCGCTGGGTGGCCCAGGTCGCCGGTTACGTGGTCTTCGCCGACCCGGCCGACGAGGAGGCCAGACACCTGCAGGCGAGCGCCTTCGAGCAACTCGCCTACGGCTCTGCGGAAGCCACCCGGCGCAATATCTATCTCAGCGGCGCCTACGAACTGCGCTACGGCATCTTCGGCACCCCGACTGCCGCCGGCTCCCCGGTCGCGCCGATCACCATGTCCGTCGAACAGATTCTCGACTCGGTCGCGCTCCGGGTGGACGGCCCGAAGGCCTGGGACCAGCACTTGGTCACCGACTGGCAGATCATCGACACCGACCGTATCCATCGGGTCGAACTACGCAACGGCGTGCTCACCCACTACGAGCGCCCCGCTGACCGCGCGCTGCCCGACGCGGACGCGACCTTCACCCTCTCCCGTGCGGCCCTGGTGCGGGTCTTGCTGGCGGGGGAGGACTTCGGCGTCGTGGTCGGCGCGGGTGAGATCGCCATCGACGGCGATCCCACCAAACTCGCCTCACTGGTCGCAGTCCTCGACACCCCCGACCCGAACTTCGCGATCGTCACCCCCTAGCGGCTTCGGGGACCGCGGTTCGAGGACAGACACCGCCACGGACGCCCGACGCGGAAACGCTCAGCCACGGGCCGGGACCGTGAGGACGGTGCCCGCGTCGATGCTGCCGGAGACGATGCCGCCGGCGAGTTCGGCGAGTCGGCGTCCGGTCCGCAACGCGTGGGCGCGTAAGCACGCGAAGGCCTCGGCGTGGTCGAGGCCGCCGTGCTCGGCGAGAACGGCTTTGGCGTGTTCGACGGTGGCCCTGTCGTTGAGAGCGACCGGCAAGCGGTCCTGAATCGGTTCGACGCGGGGGCGCAGGACATGCTGGGCGACCCCGATGGCGGCGATGTCGGCGAGAGTCTGGCCTACACGTAGTTGCGCGCGGTTGAGGGTCTTCGGGCCGTCGCCGAGGACGGCGAGAGCGCCGAGGGTGTCGCTGCGCAGGCGCAACGGCAGCGCGTAGGCGGAGCGGTAACCCCGGTTGCCCGCGTGGGTGGCGAAGTCCGGCCAGACGAGCCCCGCTGCGGCGATGTCGTCGATCACAGCGGGTGCGCCGGTGGAGTAGGTGTGCCGAGCGGGACCGTCGAGCGCCTCGACCAGAGCGCGGGCCCGCTCGTCGGTGGCGGCGAGCATGCGCAGCTCGCCGAGATGATTGCCGACGAACAGGCCGGCATCGGTCCCGCCGGTGAGTGCGACGCAGGAGTCGACCAGTTGCTGCGCGAGTTCCACGACATCGAAATCGCCGATGAGGGTGTCGACGGATCGCACGAGCACTTCCAGCAGCGGCGCGGACGCTCCCATGTCGTTCTCCTGAGCTGGTCGGCGGTGTCGGGGCCTGTCGGTGTGTCGGGGCTGGTGGCTGGTGTCGGGGATGTGGCGCCGGTCGGAGCTGGAGCCTGTGTCGCTGGAGCCTGTGTCCTGATCGTCGCATCGGGGGATGAGTCGAGGCGACGGACGAATGCCGGGCACTCATCTGCCCGCCGATGACCTGTTGCGGCTCTCCCCGTCCTCGAGCGGGAGGAGGCGCAGGGGGGCGAGGCGGAGCGCGCCGAGCGGATCGAGATACTCCGGACGGCCGCGGTGCCCGGACTCCCGGCGCAACCCCCAATGCAGGCACGCCGCAGCGGCACAGCCCGCATGACCGGCGTCGAGGGTGCCCAGAACAGCGCCGCGGCCGACACGGTCGCCGACGGACACCGTTGCCTCGACGGGTTCGTAGGTGGTGCGAAGCCCGCCTTCGTGGTCGACCGAGACCAGCGGTCTGCCCGCCACCGTTCCGGCGAACACGACGATGCCCTCCCCGGCCGCCAGCACCGCCTGACCCGACGTTCCCGCGAGATCGACGCCGCGGTGCCCGGGCAGCCAGTCCTGTTCGGGCTTGTCGAAGCGCCGTTCGACAGCGGGGCGCGGGCGCAGCGGCCAGTCGAACTCCCCGGTCGGCGCGGCGAAGGCGCCGGCCCCGCCCGCGAACGCCGCCACCGCGACCAGCAGCACAACGACGAGCACGCAGATTCGCGATCGGACGACGGCCACGGATGCGCGATGCCGGTCCATCGGTCACCCGGGCGCCACAGCGGCGCCTCCGGAGACGGCCGTCGCCGACCCGGTCGGTAGCGGCGCCCTGCGTAGCAGCCCGCGAAGGGGATGCCCGGGCGGCTCGGTCGAGGACTCGATGACCTCGGCCCCTTCGATCGGCGCCGGAACGCCGCCCGAAGTGTCCGGCCAAGGAATCAGGCGTATCGGGAGCGCGCCGGGTATCGAGGCCCCCGATACGGTGACAGCCGGACGCGGGACCTCGACGCCCGGGCTGGGCCGGACCGCGCTCGCCGGGGCGGCGAAGTAGGCCGCCATCAGTGATGATGCGAACAGCAGTGGCACCGGCAACGAGATCGTGAAAGACAGTCGTGACATGTCGTCGAGCCTGCCGCCGGCCGGGCGGGCGCGGAATGCCCGAACGACCGATTGTGGACAACTCCGAGCCTGTGGACAGACCCGATTCGTTCCAGAGGCCACCAGGATCGTAGACTGGTCGAGCGGTTCGTGCTCGGCATGAACCGACTTCGCGCGCCACCCGTGCTTGTTCGTCACCGGCGTCGTTCGTGAATCCGAGCCCACACACTGTGTCCTCGTTTCGCGTGACGCCCGCGGGCAGGGTATCGCCGGCTGGTCCCGATCGGATTCTCGAGCGGGTTGACGGTGATTCGGCGGCGCCAGGGCAGACGGTCACCGACCGCCTGCGGCAACCGGCAACGAAAGAGAGATACGAGAGCCATGGCTGTCGTAACAATGAAGCAGCTGCTCGACAGCGGCGCGCACTTCGGACACCAGACCCGGCGCTGGAACCCGAAGATGAAGCGGTTCATCTTCACCGACCGCAACGGCATCTACATCATCGACCTGCAGCAGACGCTGACCTACATCGACAAGGCCTACGAGTTCGTCAAGGAGACCGTCGCCCACGGCGGCACGGTCCTTTTCGTCGGCACCAAGAAGCAGGCTCAGGAGTCCATCGCGGCCGAGGCCACCCGCGTCGGCATGCCCTACGTGAACCAGCGCTGGCTGGGCGGCATGCTCACCAACTTCTCCACCGTGCACAAGCGTCTGCAGCGCCTCAAGGAGCTCGAGGCGATGGAGCAGACCGGTGGCTTCGAAGGTCGCACCAAGAAGGAAATCCTCATGCTCACGCGTGAGATGACCAAGCTGGAGCGCACCCTCGGCGGTATCCGCGACATGCAGAAGGTGCCCTCGGCCATCTGGGTCGTCGACACCAACAAGGAGCACATCGCCGTCGGCGAGGCGCGCAAGCTGAACATCCCGGTCATCGCGATCCTGGACACCAACTGCGATCCCGACCTGGTCGACTACCCGATCCCGGGTAACGACGACGCCATCCGTTCCGCCGCTCTGCTGACCAAGGTCGTCGCCTCCGCGGTGGCCGAGGGCGTGCAGGCTCGTGCGGGTCTGGCCTCCGGTGACGCCAAGCCCGAAGCGGGCGCGGGTGAGCCGCTGGCCGAGTGGGAGCAGGAGCTGCTGGCCCAGGCGAGCCCGGCCACCGAGACCGCTGCCGAAGCCGCTCCGGCCGAGGCTGCCGAGGCCGACGCCGCCGCTCCGGCCGAAGAGGCCCCGGCCGCGCAGACCCCGGCCGACTTCTGAGCCGTACGGCGCCGATAGTTCACCTTGCCGACCCTTCTGCGTTCAGGAGCGGTCGGCAAGGTGGTTTTCCCACCCGACCCAGACATTCTCGAACCTGACAAACGAGGAGGCTCGCCACCGATGGCGAACTACACCGCTGCCGATGTGAAGCGACTCCGCGAGCTGACCGGCTCCGGCATGATGGATTGCAAGAACGCGCTGGCCGAGACCGACGGTGACTTCGACAAGGCCGTCGAGCTGCTGCGCATCAAGGGCGCCAAGGACGTGGGCAAGCGCGCTGAGCGCACCACCGCCGAGGGCCTGGTCGCGGCCAAAGAAGGCGTGATGGTCGAGATCAACTCCGAGACCGACTTCGTCGCCAAGAACGCCGAGTTCCAGGCGCTCGCCGACCAGATCGTCACCGCGGCCGCCGCCGCCAAGCCCGCCGATCTGGACGCCCTCAAGGCGCTTGATCTGGGCGACGGTCGCACCGCCGATTCCGCCCTGCAGGAGCTGGCCGCCAAGATCGGCGAGAAGCTCGAGCTGCGCCGGGTGATCTCGCTGGACGGCCCGGTCGCCACTTACCTGCACAAGCGTGCCTCGGACCTGCCGCCTGCCGTCGGCGTGCTGGTCGAGTTCCAGGGCGAGAGCGACGCCGCGGCCGAGGCCGCGCGTGCCGCCGCGATGCAGGTCGCCGCGCTCAAGGCCAAGTACGTCAGCCGCGACGAGGTTCCGGCCGACATCGTGGAGAACGAGCGTCGCATCGCCGAGCAGACCGCGCGCGAAGAGGGCAAGCCCGAAGCCGCGCTGCCGAAGATCACCGAGGGCCGCGTCAACGGCTTCTTCAAGGACGTCGTCCTGCTGGAGCAGTCGTCGGTCACCGACAGCAAGAAGACCGTGAAGCAGCAGCTGGAGGAGGCCGGTGCCACCATCACCCGCTTCGCCCGCTTCGAGGTCGGCCAGGCCTGACCTGACCACGAGACGGCCCCCCGCGCGAGTAGCACACTCGCGTGGGGGGCCGTTCGCTGTCTCGGCGCCTTTCCCGGGGGTCTGCGGATTCGACCGGGTCGGCGTAAGGCAGGATGAGATGGCTTTGCCGGGCGGTTCCAAGCTCTGCCGGAACCCCGCCGACCGATGGCTCACCCACGGTGAGCAGACCCGATCGCCGAAGGAGAGATACATCGATGACCGACCCGGGTACCGCGCGTCCTGGATACCGCCGGGTACTGCTCAAACTGGGTGGTGAGATGTTCGGCGGCGGAAAGGTCGGACTCGATCCGGACGTCGTGGAGACTGTCGCCGAGCAGATCGCCGAGGTCGTCGCGGGCGGTGCTCAGGTGGCGGTGGTGATCGGCGGCGGCAACTTCTTCCGTGGCGCCGAACTCGAGGAGCGCGGCATGGAGCGGGCCCGCTCGGACTACATGGGCATGCTCGGCACCGTGATGAACAGCCTTGCGCTGCAGGACTTTCTGCAGAAGCAGGGGGTCGATACCCGCGTGCAGACCGCCATCACGATGGGCCAGGTCGCCGAGCCGTATCTGCCGCTGCGTGCCAAGCGCCACCTGGAGAAGGGGCGCGTGGTCATCTTCGGCGCAGGCATGGGGATGCCGTACTTCTCCACCGATACCACGGCGGCTCAGCGTGCCCTCGAGATCGGCGCGGACGTGGTACTGATGGCCAAGGCGGTCGACGGCGTGTTCGACGCCGACCCCAGGGTCGTCGAGACCGCGACCATGTTCAGCGAGATCACCCACAAGGAAGTGATCGAGCGTGGTCTCAAAGTCGCCGATGCGACGGCGTTCAGTCTCTGTATGGACAATCAGATGCCCATCCTGGTGTTCAATCTGTTGGTCAAGGGCAATATCGCCCGTGCGGTCGCCGGTGAGAAGATCGGCACATTGGTTCGTTCCTGAGTCCGCGGCCCCGCGGATCATGACGATGACGACGCTGTGGAGGAAATGGTCGTGATAGAAGAAGCGCTCTTCGACGCCGAGGAGAAGATGGAGAAGGCCGTCTCGGTGGCGAAGGACGATCTCGGGACCATCCGGACCGGTCGCGCGAATCCGGGTATGTTCTCCCGGGTCGTCGTGGACTACTACGGTTCGCCCACGCCCATCACCCAGATGTCCAGCATCACCGTGCCCGAGCCGCGGATGGTGGTGATCAAGCCCTACGAAGCCGGTCAGCTGGGCCCGATCGAAACCGCGATCCGCAATTCGGATCTGGGCGTGAACCCGACGAACAACGGTGACATCCTGCGGATCAGCATCCCGCAGCTCACCGAGGAACGCCGCCGCGACATGGTCAAGCAGGCAAAGGGCAAGGGCGAGGACGCGAAGGTCGCCATCCGCAATGTCCGCCGCAAAGCGATGGAAGAGCTCGGGCGGATCCAGAAGGATGGCGAAGCCGGTGAGGACGAGGTCGGTCGCGCGGAGAAAGAGCTCGACAAGACCACCGCGAAGTACGTCGGTCAGATCGACGAACTGGTCAAGCACAAGGAAGCCGAACTTCTCGAGGTCTGAGGAAGACTCGAGGGCCCGCCCGGGCGGGGGACGAAACGGAACACACGAGTGAGCGACGGGACAATCGTGGCCGAGAAAGCCGCCGCCGAGGGTGCGGCCGACGAGCCGATGCCGGCCTACGGCACACCTGAAACGATCCACGCGCACGGGGCTGCGGCGGGGGCGCCGGTTCCGGTCCCGTCCAAGGCGGGACGCAACCTGCCCGCCGCGCTGGCCGTCGGCTTCGGGCTCGGGCTCTCCCTCATCGCGATTCTGCTGTTCGCGCCACTGGTGTTCATCCCGTTCGCCGCGACCGGTATCGGGGTGGCGACCTGGGAGGTGGCCAAGCGGCTGCGCGAGGCCGATGTGCTGGTGCCGCGCATCCCGCTGATCCTGGGTGGGCAGGCGGTGTTCTGGCTCGGTTGGCCGTTCGGCGCCGAGGGCGTGCTCGCCGCGTTCGCGTTCACCGCGCTGACCTGCATGGTGTGGCGCCTGTTCGACCACGGTATGCGCACCGCGCCGCGCAACTTCCTGCGCGATACCGCCATCACCGTGTTCACCCTGGCCTGGGTGCCGCTGCTCGCCTCGTTCGCCACGCTGCTGCTGCTCGAGGAGGACGGCAACCTGCGGGTGCTGACCTTCATGATCCTGGTGGTCTGCTCCGACGTCGGTGGCTACGTGGCGGGCGTGCTGTTCGGCAAGCATCCCATGGTGCCCTCGATCAGCCCGAAGAAGTCCTGGGAGGGTTTCGGCGGTTCACTGGTGTTCAGCGTGATCGGCGGTCTGCTCACGGTCACTCTGCTGCTGGAGGCCAACTCGATGATCGGCGTCGTGCTCGGCGTCGGCCTGGTGGTGGTGGCCACCGTCGGAGATTTGATCGAATCGCAGATCAAACGCGAGCTCGGCATCAAGGACATGGGCACGCTGCTGCCCGGCCACGGCGGCATCATGGACCGGCTGGACTCCATGCTGCCCTCGGCGTTCGTCTCCTGGCTGGTGCTGAGCACGCTCGTCTAGGCACGTCGGACGAGACACGCCGGCGAGGCGCACCACACGAAGTGTCAGGTGCGCCGATCGGGCCGATCGGCGCGCCGTGTTTCCGATTTTCCGTCATGGCCGATAGCCATCGGCCATGATCTAGCCATGTCTGCGAACGACGAATTCGAGCCGCCCACCGTCGCACCCGAGGTGCCGGGCGAGTCGAAGTCCCTCAGGTCCAGGACCGGCTACGCCTGGATGAGCCTGATCGCCGGCGCGCTCATCCTGATCCTGCTGCTGGTGTTCATCCTGCAGAACCTGACCTCGGTCGAGGTGAGCCTGTTCTTCTGGGAGTTCAACCTGCCGCTCGGCGTCGCGGTGCTGCTGTCGGTGATCGGCGGCGCGCTGGTGATGGCGCTGGTGGGCGGGGTGCGCATCATGCAGTTGCGCCGGGTGGCCAAACATTGAGCGACCCCTGACCTGGGTCGGCGGGCATTGCGAGCGGATGGGACACTGGAGAAATTATGGCCGTCTCCCTGCCCCTCGTTTTCGATGCTCCACGCCGTGGTATGCCGCCGCGCCACCTCGCCGACCTCGACGCGGACGGCAGGCGAGCGGCGGTGGAGGAACTGGGACTGCCAAAGTTCCGGGCCGACCAGATCGCCCGCCAGTACTACGGCCGCCTGCAGGCCGATCCGGCGCAGATGACCGATCTGCCCGCCCCGGTGCGCGAGAAGGTCGGCGAGGCGCTGTTCCCGCCGCTGTTGAGCGTGGTCAAGCATGTGACCTGCGACGACGGCAGTACCCGTAAGACGCTCTGGCGCGCTGGTGACGGCACCCTGCTGGAGAGCGTGCTGATGCGCTACTCCGACCGCAACACCCTGTGCATCTCCAGCCAGGCCGGTTGCGGTATGGCCTGCCCGTTCTGCGCGACCGGTCAGGGCGGGCTCGATCGCAACCTGTCCACCGCCGAGATCGTCGACCAGGTGCGCGCGGCGGCCGCGGCCTTGCGCGACGGCGAGGTGGCAGGCGGCGCCGGGCGGCTGTCGAACATCGTGTTCATGGGCATGGGCGAGCCGCTGGCCAACTACAAGCGTGTGGTGGCGGCGGTCCGCCGGATCACCTCGCCCGCACCCGACGGGCTCGGCATCTCCCAACGCAATGTGGTGGTCTCCACGGTCGGCCTGGCGCCGGCCATTCGCAAGCTCGCCGACGAGGGGCTCTCGGTCACGCTGGCGGTCTCCCTGCACACCCCCGACGACGAACTGCGCGACACCCTGGTGCCGGTGAACAATCGCTGGCCGGTCGCCGAGGTGCTCGAGGCGGCACGGTACTACGCCGACAAGACCGGTCGCCGGGTCTCGGTGGAGTACGCGCTCATCCGCGACATCAACGATCAGCCGTGGCGAGCGGACATGCTCGGCGCGAAACTGCACAAGGCGCTCGGGTCGCGGGTGCACGTGAACGTGATCCCGCTGAATCCGACGCCGGGTAGCCAGTGGGATGCCAGTCCGAAGCCGGTCGAGCAGGAGTTCGTCCGCCGGGTGAATGCCCAGGGCGTGCCGTGTACCGTCCGTGACACCAGGGGTCAGGAGATCGCCGCTGCCTGTGGTCAGCTGGCGGCGGAGAACTGAACGACGCGATCGCGATGATTCGGGGGACCAGTGCTGCAACCGGGTGCCGTCTTCGCCGGCTACACCGTGGAGAAGCTGCTCGGCAGAGGCGGGATGGGCGCGGTGTATCTGGCCCGTCATCCCCGCCTGCCTCGGCGCACGGCACTGAAGCTGCTCAACCGGGAAGCCTTCGCCGATCCCGAACTGCGCGCGCGGTTCGAGCGGGAAGGAAATCTGGTCGCCCAGCTCGACCATCCGAACATCGTGTCGGTCTACGACCGTGGTGTCGAGGGCGAGCAGTTGTGGATCTCCATGCAGTATGTCGACGGTGTGGACGGTTCGTCGCTGGACCCGCAGACGCTGCCGCCGCAGCGCGCCGCGCAGATCGTCGCCGAGACAGCCACCGCCCTGGACTACGCGCACCGGATGGGTGTGCTGCACCGTGACGTCAAGCCCGCCAACATCATGCTGTCGCGGGCGGCGGGCCAGGAGCGAGTGTTCCTCACCGATTTCGGTATCGCCCGCCCGCAGGAGGACACCACCCACCTGACCAAGACCGGGACGGTGACCGCGACGCTGGCCTACGCCTCCCCGGAGCAACTCACCGGTGGATACATGGACCACCGGACAGACCAGTACGCGCTGGCGTGCACGCTGTTCTGGTTGCTGACCGGGCGGGTTCCCTTCGCCGCCACCCAGCCGGTGGCGGTGATCCACGGTCATCTGCGCGAGCGACCGCCGTTGTTGAGCACGGTGCGTCCCGGCATGCCGCCGGCGCTGGACGCTGTGCTGAACCGGGCGTTGTCCAAGCGCATCGACGAGCGGTTCGACTCCTGCGTCGAGTTCGCGACCGCGGTCCGGCAGGCGATGGGGCTCTCGGCACCGCATCTCGCCCAGGTGCAGCGTGCGCCGATGAGCGCACCCGCCACGCCCCAGGCTCCGGCGCAATCCTTCGTGAACCAGGTCCCCGCGCCTGCCGTGACCCCGCGTGCCCCCGCCCAGCACGTGGCACGGCCGCCGGTGGCGCCGTACCGGCCGCACGGACAGCAGCGACCGGGGTGGGTCGCGGGGCCGGCGACCCCGAGACCCGCCTATCCGCCGCCGAATCGAGCCCCGGCCGCACGGCGCAAGGGTTCGGGCGCGAAGATCGCGACGGCGATCATCGGGCTGGTTCTGTTGCTGGTCGCGGGAGTGGCGGTGCTGGCCTGGAACAGCGACGCCGTGCGGGCGGCCACCGGGCGCTCCCGGGGCGATGAGGATCTGGCGGCGATGCGCACCGCGTTTCCCGGGATGCTGCCCGCGGGGACGGAATCAGGCGACGGCTATCAGGGCGCGACGTGCTTTCCCTATTCCCGGTGGTACGACTTCCTCGAGTCGGAGGGCTACGAGTCGGTGTTCGATCCCTGGCAGGCGAAGGTGCATTGCGTCGGCGGGTTCGACGGTCCGATGTCCTACACCTTCTACAGCTACCCGAGCGCGGCCGAGGCCGGGCGTGCGGCGGCCGCGCTCGCCACGCGCGGCGAGGACCACGGTTCGGACACCGTCGGCTCCCGCACCGACCGGAAGTTCGTCGCGGAGGACCGGGTCGGTTCGGAATCGGCAATCGTGGTCTCGACGTTCAGCGACCGCGGCCGGGAGCGATGGGTTCTGGTCTTCGACCGCACAGGCGGTGAAAGCGAATTGGAGGAGTTGGTCGCCGCGGTGCGCAGCGCTCCGCTGTAGGGGAAGGTCTGCCGACGGCGCGTACCGTCACGACCTCCCACTGTCCGTCGGCGACCATCGCCGGCGCACGCTCGGCAGGCCGACCACTCGCTAGCCGAGCCAGGCAGGGTCCACGCCCGGTCCAACGGCGCGCGGCGCCGCTGACGCCGCCGCCGGGGGCGTCCGGTGGTTCGGCCCGAGCCGGAGCCGCGCTCAGCTCTCGCGGCCGGTGCCGAAGCGGTTCTTGGCCGGCCGGTTGGTCGCGGCCCGATGCTCGGCGCGCTTGGTTGCGATCCGCTCGTTCTCGCGCTGCACCTGCGCGTAGTTCTCGCGTTCGCGGACCAGCCACTCCGGCGGGTCGGCCAGCAGTGCGGCGATCTCGTCGGTGGTGAGCGCGTCGGAGACCTCGGCGCGAGCCAGGCCGCTGTTGGAGACGCCGAGTTTGCGAGCGGTGATATCACGCGGGAAGGGGCCGGTGCGGCGCAGTTCGGTCAGCCACTCCGGCGGATCGGCGCGCAGCCGCTCGAGTTCGGCGAAGGAGATGGGCGAGTCGCGGAATTGCGCGGGCGCGGCCGGCAGGTAGATGCCGAGCTTGTTGGCAGCCGTCAGCGGCTTCATCATCTGCGATTTCTTGTCCGGACTCACCGCGACAGCCTAGCGGGCGGGCTCGGCTCGATCGCCGTCGGCGGTGCAATACGCTTGCTGGAATGAGCCAGTTCGAGTCGATCGACCCCACCAGGCTGCGCTGGTTCGCCGAGGTGGCCGAGCAATTGCACTTCGCGCGCGCGGCCCGGTCGCTGGGCATTTCCCGGCAGCGGCTCAGTGCCGCCGTCATCGACCTCGAAGCCGAACTCGGTGAGAAACTGTTCGTGCCGGGCGCCGAGTCCACGCAGCTGACCGAAACGGGCACGCGGCTGCTGCATGCGGCTCGCGACATCCTTTCCCGCCCAGCCGAACCCGAATCGGGCTCGCCGGAAACCACCGGGCTGCGGGTGGGTTTCGTGCCGGGGGTGACGGTGTCGAAGTGGGAGCGGATCTGGCGGGAGCGCTTCCCGGAGACACCGCTGGAGATGATCGCGCTCGCGGCGGCCGACCAGCACACCGCGCTGGCCGAGTGCCGGGTCGACATGTGTTTCGTGCGTCTGCCGATCGATCGGGACGGCCTGGGAGTTATTCCGCTCTACCGTGAGGTTCCGGTGGTCGTGGTGCCCAAGGATCACGAAATCTCGGTGTTCGAGCAGGTGAGCGCCGCCGAGTTGGCCGCCGAACGGCTACAGGACGCATCCGATCTCGATCAGGCCGCCGTGGTGTTCGAGATGGTGGCCGCGGGTGTCGGATTGGCCGTGGTGCCGCATTCGATCGCGCGCCTGCATGCCCGTCGCGATCTGGTGTATCGGACGGTCTCCGATCACCCGGACACGGAGATCGCGTTGGCCTGGCCGATGGCGACGGCGAGTGATCTGGTCGAGGAGTTCATCGGCGTGGTGCGCGGACGGACCGCTCGCAGCACGCGATCTCCCTCGGCGGGGAAAAGTGCGGCGAGTGTCTCCGGGGCGCAGCGGAAATCGACGGCTGCGAAGAAGGGCGGTACCGCCGGGGCGAAGGGCGCTCAGCCGAAGAACGCCTCGGCGCGCGCGGGTGGCCGATCCGGCGGGAAGAACGTCAAACGCCGGGGACGGTGAGCCATACGCGCGCCGAGGCGCCGACAGCGAAGCAGTCGGTCAGCGAGCCTCTAGCGCGGCTTGCGACGGTAGATCCAGTCGTAGCCCACGGCCGCGAAAAGCGTTGCGGCGAAGCCGATCAGGAAGAGGTTCTCGACGTTGCCGCTGTGGTTGCCGATCAACATGGCCAGCAGGATCAGCGCGACGACGATGGCGGCGGCGCGGAAGGTGCGCGGCGATTCCCCGCTCCAGCCCCATTCGGCCGAGGGAACCTCTGCGGTGTCGACGTGAGTGACGACGGCGCGCTCGGTCTTGGCGGGTTCGATCTCCGTGGCGGCCACGATCGCTCCTCAGCTGTGTGGGGTACCGAAGGGACGGTACGCAGTCGGCTTGCTGACCGATATCGTGACATACGACGCCGCGTCGTTGGAAGTCGGGCCATGCGCCACAATGGCGGTGTGTCCGACATTGTGAGAGTCCTGCTGCTCGGCAGCACCGGATCGATTGGTACGCAGGCGCTCGAGGTCATCGCCGCCAACCCCGACAAGTTCGAGGTCGTCGGTCTGGCCGCGCGCGGCGGCAATCCGGCGCTGCTCGCCGAGCAGATGGCCGCCACCGGCACCCGCAATGTCGCCGTCGCCGATCCCGCCGCGGGCGCGGCGCTGGATATCTCCTTGGCCGGGCCGGACGCGGTCACCGAGTTGGTGCGCCGCACCGAGGCCGACGTGGTGCTCAACGCACTGGTCGGCTCGCTGGGTTTGGAGCCGACCCTGGCGGTGCTGGCCGGGGGGACCCGGCTGGCGCTGGCGAACAAGGAATCCCTGGTGGCCGGCGGATCCCTGGTGACCCGAGCCGCCGCGCCCGGTCAGATCGTTCCGGTGGACTCGGAGCATTCCGCGCTGGCGCAGTGCCTGCGCGGCGGCCGGGCCGAGGAGGTGGACCGGTTGATCCTGACCGCCTCCGGCGGCCCGTTCCGTGGCTGGACCGCCGAGCAGCTCGAATCGGTCGACCCCGCCCAGGCCAAGGCGCACCCGACCTGGTCGATGGGCCTGATGAACACGCTCAACTCGGCCTCGCTGGTGAACAAGGGCCTGGAACTGATCGAGACGCACCTGTTGTTCGGCATCGGCTACGACCGCATCGACGTGACCGTGCATCCGCAGTCGATCGTGCACTCGATGGTCACCTTCGTCGACGGCTCGACTTTGGCGCAGGCCTCCCCGCCGGACATGAAACTGCCGATCGCGCTGGCGCTCGGCTGGCCGGACCGGGTGCCCGGCGCCGCCGCGGCCTGCGATTTCGGCGCAGCGTCGACCTGGACCTTCGAGCCGGTGGACAACGAGGTCTTCCCCGCCGTCGAGCTGGCGCGGCAGGCGGGGCAGGCAGGCGGCAGCGTGACCGCGGTCTACAACGCCGCCAACGAAGTGGCCGTGGACGGCTTCCTCGCCGGGCGCATCCGTTTCCCCGAGATCGTGCGCACGGTGGCCCGCGCGGTCGAGGCCGCCGACCGGTGGACCGCCGAGCCGGAGACCGTCGAGGACGTGCTCGCCGCCGACCGGTGGGCCCGCGCCTACGCCGCCGGACTGGTCGGCGCCTGAGATCGTGCGCCGGGATCGCCACGCGAGCGGCGGCGGGCACTGGCAGACTGGACGAGGGCCGGGGGAGTGGACCGTTAGTGTGGTCGAGTGCTCGCGGCCCGAAGGGCGCGCGTGCGTGGAATGACGTTGAACTGCGCAACGCAGGAGGGCTGGAGAGCTAATGGTGTTCGCCGTCGGGTTCGCGCTGTTCGCGCTCGGCATCCTGATCTCGGTCGCGCTGCACGAATGCGGACACATGTGGGCCGCGCAGGCGACCGGCATGAAGGTCCGCCGCTATTTCATCGGCTTCGGGCCGACGCTGTGGTCCTTCCACCGGGGTGAGACCGAATACGGCGTCAAGGCCGTGCCGCTGGGCGGGTTCTGCGACATCGTCGGCATGACCGCCCTCGACGAGATCGCGCCCGAAGAAGTCGAACGCGCCATGTACCGGCAGGCGACCTGGAAGCGCCTGGTCGTGATGGTCGGCGGCATCGTGATGAACTTCGTGCTCGGCTTCGTACTGATCGTCGTGCTCGCCATCGGCTGGGGTCTGCCCAACCTCGACGAGCCCGAGCCCGTCGTCGGCAGCCTGGCGTGTGTCGCCGATGCCAATCCCGACGGCACGCTGCAGGCATGCACGGGCGCCGGTCCCGCCGAGCGCGGCGGGCTGCTGCCGGGCGATCTGGTCACCGAGGTCGACGGCGCCGCCGTCGCGACCTGGGCGGAGTTCACCGAGAAGACCCGTGAGAAGACCGGGCCGATCACCTACACCGTCGACCGTGCCGGTGAGTCCGTGCAGGTGACGGTGGAACCGCAGCAGGTCCTGCGCTATGCCACCGACGGGTCGACGATGCAGGTGAGCGCGATCGGCATCACCCTCGACGCGCCTCCCGCGGTGACCGAGTACGGCCCGGTCGCCGCCGTCCCCGCCGCCGTGTCTTTCACCGGTGAGCTGTTCGTGCGCACCTTCGAGGCCTTGGCCGAGATGCCCGCGAAGGTGGCCGCGCTGTGGGATGCGGTGACCGGCGGTGAGCGGGATCCCGAGACCCCGGTCAGCATCTACGGAGCCAGCCGGATCGGCGGTGAGAGCGCGGAGGCGGGCCTGTGGGAGGTCTTCGTGCTGATGCTGGCGAGCCTGAACTTCTTCCTCGGCGCGTTCAACATCCTGCCGCTGCTGCCCCTGGACGGCGGTCACATCGCCGTCGTGCTCTACGAGAAGG
The DNA here is from genome assembly GCF_001613125.1 of Nocardia shimofusensis NBRC 100134. Classification (GTDB taxonomy): domain Bacteria; phylum Actinomycetota; class Actinomycetes; order Mycobacteriales; family Mycobacteriaceae; genus Nocardia; species Nocardia shimofusensis. Next base: position 239,828 of record NZ_BDBT01000003.1, on the reverse strand, counting down.
TACGCAACACCGTGCGCGGCTGGCGCGGGCTGAGCCCGGGCGGTCCGGTCGACTTCCTGAAATTGCTGCCGTTGACCTACGTGGCGGTCATGATCGGCGGCTCGTACATGGTGCTGACCCTGGCGGCCGACATCATCAATCCCATCCGCCTGTTCCCCTGACCGCGATCGCCCCGCGACCCGGTGCCGACCGGCCACATCCGCCACACCGGGCACTCCTGTTCCGCCGGGTTCCCCCGGCCCGGGTACCGTGCGGTGTGTCATCGACCTCACGCACTCAACGGTGCCCCGCGTCGGTGACTAAGCTCGGAGACGATACGGCCAGCACGAACGCACCGAAAGTAGGCAGGCGACAGTGACCAGCACCATCGGATTGGGGATGCCTGCGGCGCCGGCCGCCGTGCTCGCTCCGCGCCGCAAGACCCGCCAGTTGACGGTGGGCAATGTCGGCGTGGGCAGCGATTCCCCGATCTCCGTGCAGTCGATGACCACCACCAAGACCCACGACGTCAACGCCACCTTGCAGCAGATCGCCGAGCTCACCGCCTCGGGCTGCGACATCGTGCGCGTGGCGTGCCCGCGCCAGGAAGACGCCGACGCGCTGGCGACGATCGCGAAGAAGAGCCAGATCCCGGTCATCGCCGACATCCACTTCCAGCCCCGCTACATCTTCGCCGCCATCGACGCGGGCTGCGCGGCCGTGCGCGTGAACCCCGGCAACATCAAGGAGTTCGACGGCCGCGTCAAAGAGGTCGCCAAGGCGGCCGGCGCGGCCGGTATCCCCATCCGCATCGGCGTGAACGCCGGTTCGCTGGACAAGCGGATGCTGGAGAAGTACGGCAAGGCCACCCCGGAGGCGCTGGTCGAGTCGGCGCTGTGGGAGGCGGGCCTGTTCGAGGAACACGGCTTCGGCGACATCAAGATCTCGGTCAAGCACAACGACCCGGTGATCATGGTGGAGGCCTACCGGCAGCTCGCCGCGCAGTGCGACTACCCCCTGCATCTCGGCGTCACCGAGGCGGGCCCGGCCTTCCAGGGCACCATCAAGTCCGCGGTGGCCTTCGGCGCGCTGCTGAGCGAGGGCATCGGCGACACCATCCGGGTCTCGTTGTCCGCGCCGCCCGCCGAGGAGGTCAAGGTCGGCGGGCAGATCCTGCAGTCGCTGAACCTGCGGCCCCGCAAGCTGGAGATCGTGTCCTGCCCGTCCTGCGGTCGCGCCCAGGTCGATGTGTACACCCTCGCCAACGCGGTCAGCGCCGGACTCGAGGGCATGGAGGTCCCGTTGCGGGTGGCTGTGATGGGCTGTGTGGTGAACGGTCCCGGCGAGGCCAGGGAAGCCGACCTCGGCGTGGCCTCCGGCAACGGCAAGGGCCAGATCTTCGTCAAGGGCGAGGTCATCAAGACCGTGCCGGAACATCTCATCGTGGAGACGCTGATCGAAGAGGCGATGCGCATCGCCGAGGAGATCGGTGAGAGCGGTGAGGCCACTGCTTCGGGTGAGCCGGTGGTCACCGTAGGCTGACCTGGCCTTTCCGGTGATTTGTCCCGTCCGGGTCCGGTTCGTGGCAGGCTGTTGGGTGTGCGGAGTCTGCGGGAGCCGACGCGTCGGGCGAAGGTAGTTGCCGCGCGTCCGCTGGCGAACCGGGAACTGGCTCAGGTGCTTCGGGTACTCGACGCCGATCCGGTCGCCTCGTGCATGGTGGCCGCGCGCGTGCAGGAGTTCGGTCTCGACGCGCGCGACGGCTTCGGCGAGATGTGGACTCGCCGGGGTCCTGCGGAGTCGCTGTGCTTTTCCGGCGCCAACCTGGTCCCGCTGCTCGGCGACCGGGACGCGCTGCGCGCCTTCGCCGACCGGGCCGGGCGATGGCCGCGGATCTGTTCCTCGATCGTCGGCAGGCGAGAACTCGCGCTGCCGCTGTGGGAGATGCTCAGCGATCACTGGGGCGCACCGCGGGATCTGCGTGCCACCCAACCGCTGCTCGCGCTGAGCCAGACGCCCGCGGTCCGGGCCGATCCCGAGGTTCGCCGCGCCGTCCCCGCCGAGCTGGACCGCTACCTCGAGGCGGCCATCGCCATGTTCATCGAGGAGGTCGGGGTCGACCCGCGCGCAGGCGACGGCGGTCGCGCCTACCGGCGTCGTATCCGCAGCCTCATCGAATCCGGCCGTGCCTGGGCGCGTTTCGAGGACGGCCGGGTGGTGTACAAGGCCGAGATCGGTTCGCTGTCCAGGCACACCGGCCAGATCCAGGGTGTGTGGGTGCATCCCGACCGGCGCGGTCGCGGGCTGGGCACGGCGGGCACGGCGGCCGTCGCCGATGCCGTGGTGGCCTCCGGTCGCGTTGCCAGTCTCTACGTCAACGACTACAACGCCGCGGCCCGGCGCGCCTACAGCCGGGTCGGATTCCGGCAGGTCGCCACGTTCGCCACGGTACTGCTGGACTGAGCTCTTTCGCCGCGCCGCCGCGACACGCAGGCGGAATCGGTTGTCCGAGGGGATTTTCCGGTGCGCCGCATCCGCTTGCCGAATGGTGGCCATTACCATCGGCAGCGATGAGACGTCTGCTGACCCCGGTGGTCGTCGCGCTCTTGGTCGCGGCGGCCGTCGTGGGGTGCTCGTCGGAGCCCAAGGGGCCGGTGGGATTGGCGGAGGCCTTCCTGGCCGCCTTCGCCGCCGGAGATCTCGACCGGGCCGCCGAGTTCACCAGCAGGCCCGACAAGGCAAGCGCCGCACTGGCTTCGGTGTGGGAGAACCTGCAGGCCGAGGAACTGTCCGCGCAGGCGGGCGCGGCCAGGGTCACCGGCGATACCGCGACCGTCGACTACAGCTACGAATGGCGGCTGCCCAAGGACCGGGTCTGGTCCTACACCGGGCAGTTGCAGATGGGGCGCACAGACGGTCGCTGGATGGTGCGCTGGACCTCGGCGAACATCCATCCTCGGCTCGGTGACACCCAGACGCTGGCCCTGCGCGCCACCCCCGCCCCGCGCGCCCGCGTCAACGAGCAGTCCGGCAGCGACGTCCTGGTTCCGGGCAAGGTGACCCGGGTGACCTTCAGTGCCTCCGCTGCCACCGATCCGGCCGAGGTGGCGAGTTCGCTGTCGGCGGCGCTGATCCGTTTCGACAAGCGCCTCACCCCGGACGCGATTCTGAGAGCGGCCCGCGAGGCCGGCGGCCCCTACACCGTGCTGCTGCTCAGTGAACTCGAATACGAGCAGGTCGGCGCCATGTTGATCGGCTTGCCCGGGGTCGGGTTCAACCAGGAGTGGGACATGGTCGCCGCGGACCGCGCTTTCGCGCCCGACCTGATGACCCAGATCCGCCGGACCGTCATCGCCGAGGTCGACGGCAAAGCGGGCTGGAGCGTGGTCACCATGAACACCAATGGCGCCGACACCGGGGTACTCACCGAGGTGCCCGCCCAACCCGCCCCGTCGTTCTCGCTCAGCATCGACCGATACGTGCAGAACGCCGCGCAGCAGGCGGTGAACGTGCCGAAAGAGCAGACCATGATGGTGGTGATCCGCCCGTCCACGGGCGCGATCCTCGCGGTGGCGCAGAACGAGGCGACCGACCGGGACGGGCCGATGGCCACCATCGGACAGTATCCGCCCGGCTCGATCTTCAAGACGGTGACCGCGGCGGCGGCCATGGCTGCCGGAGCGGCGACACCGGACACCATCGTGCCCTGCCCGAGTCAGATCGTGGTCGGCGAACGCACCATCCCCAACTACAACATGTTCAGCGTGGGCAGCGTGCCGATGGCCACCGCCTACGAACGCTCGTGCAATACCTCGTTCGCCAAGCTGGCCAGTGAACTGTCCACCGACGCGCTGCACCTGACCGCCGCGAGCCTGGGCGTCGGCCCGGACTACACCGTGGTCGGGCTGCCGACGGCCTCGGGTTCGGTGCCGCCCGCCGACAATCTGGTCCAGCGGGCCGAGGACGGTATCGGCCAGGGCAAGGTGGTGGTCAGCCCGTTCGGCATGGCCCTGATGGCGGCCACGGTGGCCCACGGCAGTGCGCCGGTACCGTGGCTGATCGCCGGGCGCGAGACCGTGGTGGACGGCGAGCGCCCGGCCATCGCCCCCGAGGTGATCGACGGTTTGCGGCTGATGATGCGCAAGGTGATCACCGGCGGCACAGCCACCCGCATCATCGACCAGGGCGAGGTCTACGGCAAGACCGGTGAGGCGGAGGTCGAAGGCGGTTCGCACTCCTGGTTCGTCGGCTACCGCGGAGACATCGCCTTCGCGACGCTGCTCGTCAAGGGGGGTAGCTCGGACAACGCGGTCGCGGTCACCCGCGACATGTTCGCGGTGCTGCCGCCGGAGTACTGACCACCCTCACGGGGGCGGTGGTTCTCAGGCGGGACGCAGTTCGGCGACGCGGTGCAGGCTCGCGGCCAGATGATGGGTCAGCGGTTCGCCGACGGCCGCCATGCGCAGCGTGTAGTCGAGGGTGTCGCCGTGCAGGTGGAACGAGCGTCCGAGGGCGGTGACCAGCTTCGCGGTGCTGGTCCGGCCGATGGTGGTCGAGCTGAATTCCATGCGCAGTTCGCCGTCGGCGACGCTGAGCGAGCCCTCGCAGATCTCGGTGATCCCGGTCGGATGGGCGAGCACCAGTTCGACGTGGTCGGGCCGTGGGCAGCGCAGATAGCCCGTCTCGGCGTGCATCGGCCTGCTGCCGTCGGCGGCGCGGGTGCGCTGCCGATAGGTGAGGAACGGCCTGCCGAGGTGTCCGAACCGGACTTCCTCGAGATAGTCGAACGAGTCGATGGTCGGATACTCGCCGTGCCCGGCTCCGCGCCAGGTACCGAGCAGTGGCGCGAGCGCGGCGATATCGGGATGGACGGGGACGGGCGGCGATGATTCGACCACGGCGGACAGAATACGCGGGCGGAGCCGGGCGGCGAAGGCGGCGGTCCGGATGTCCGGGTCCGCCGTCTTCCCCTGCCGGGCTCGGGCATGGAAGATGATCGGGCGCGAAGGGCTGGTGAGGCGGATGACCGACACGATCGACGACTGGATGCTGCCCGGCAAGGGGTCGCTGCTGGCGGCCTGCCGGGGCCGTCCGTCGGCCGGGCATCCGATGCTCGCGGCGGCCGGTGAACTCGCCCGCCTGCACGCGACCCGGGAACGCACGCCTTCGGGCAGGACCGGCCCGCTGGACCGGCGCCGGGTCCAGTTGGTCCGGGCGATCGACCGCTGGGTCACCCTGGCCACGCCCGTGCCGGGGGAGCAGGCCCTTCCGGAGGAGGAGACGATCGGCCATCTGGTGGACCGGCTGGCCCACCACACGGTGCTGGCCTATCTCCCGGACGACCCCGCCTATCCGTCCTCGCCGCGAATGGTCGCCCTCGCCGACTGCTATCAAGCCCTGCTCGACGAACTGCGCACCGGCATCCGCAGACCGCCCGCGGCCTGAGCCCGTTCCCGGCGGGCGCCGCGTCGGCCTGGCGAGCTAGCGACCGCGGCCGAAGAATCTGATGCCGCGGCTCTTGCGGCGCGGCAGGGTCGCATAAACCATCATCATGTCCGCGAACACCTGGGCTTCCTGCTCACGTTCCGGACCGAATTGCGCGTGTCCCAGCACATGCTGACCCGCCACGGCGGGGAGCAGCGCGGCCAGGTCGGGCGGCAGCGGGCTGGGCAGCAGGCCGTCGGCGATGTCGGCGTCGGAGGGACCGTGCCCGAGCAGCATGTGACCGACCTCGTGCAGGATGATGTGGTCGGCATTGCGTCCGGTGGCCTCGGAGTCGAAGACGATCATGTCGTCGTAGCGGCGGGCGACCCACAGACCCGCACCCCGGCAACCGTTCTCGATGAGCATGTCGGCGGGCACCGCGCGTACCGAGATCGAGCGTCCGCGATGCGCTGCCACTCTTGCCAGGTACTCGTTGACATCCCACGGACCGGGCAGCGGCACCGTCCGGGTCGCGTCGCCGAGGCGGGCTTCCATGCTGGTCATCGGCGCACACTCTACCGATGCGCCTGCCCGCCGTCACGTCCCCGGCGATCGGGCGGTCGCCGTGATGTGCTCGCCCGCGCGGGTTTTCGCGTCCACGCGATCGGGTGCGAGCGCCTCACCAGTAGCTATCGCGACATACCGAGCTCCGGTGTCCCGCTGCGCTCGTCTGCCTACGCGCTCGATCAGCGACGGGCGCGCATGCTTTCGGCGGCCGACTCGATCAAGGCGATCGAATCGCGGGGGCTCAGCGCCATCGCGCGCAACTGATCGAAGATGATCCCGAACCGGCGCACCTCCGCGTGCCCTTCCACGAGCTCGTCGCCTGCGATGCCCTCCACGTAGACCAGTTCGGGATCGTTGGGGTCGGCGAAATCCAGCAGCGTGAACGAGCCTGCCATGCCCGGATGAGCGCCCGCGTCGAACGGCAGGATCTGCAGGATCACGTTCTTGAGTTTGTTCATCTCGAGCAGCTTCTCCAGCTGCCCGCCCATGGTCTCCGGGCCGCCGACCACGCGCCGGATCGCGGCCTCGTCCATCACCACCCACAGTTCGAGCGGTTCGTGCTTGGTCAGCACCGCGGCCCGGTTCATCCTGGCCTGGGCGCGCGACTCCATCACCGCCGCCTCGACCTTCGGCATGGACGTATCGATCACCGCCATCGCGTACTGCGGGGTCTGCAGCAGGCCGGGGATGAACGAGGTCTGGTAGTGCCTGGCCGAAAGCGCCTCGGACTCGAAATTGATGTAGGCGGCGTAGACCTCGGTGAGGTTGGCCTCCCACGGCCTGGACATACCGGGTTTCTGGGCGTCGATGAGCAGGTCGAGGGCGTACTTGCGGCGCTCGTCGTCCACCGCGTAGAGCTCCAGCAACGCCATCAGGGTGCGCCGCTGCGGGCGGGCCTGGGCCGCCTCGATCCGGTAGAGCGTGGTGACGTTGATACCGGTGCGCCCGCTCACCTCTTCCTTGCTCAGCCCGACGTTCTCGCGCATCTCGGACAACAACGCCGCGAGCCGTCGCAGGCCCGCCGTGAGCACGGTGCGCTTGCCAGCCATGACCGGATTTCCTTTCACCCCTGCGTTCGCACCACCCCGGTGATTCCCTTGCCTCGGGCCGTCGCCCCCGCGAGGCGGTACTCGGGTAGTGCCTGTTTCGGGGCAGATTACCTGTCCGACAGCGGCTTCGGGCCGGGCCGGAACAGAACGCCGCGACGCGGCGGAGTGCCCGACATTTGCCCACGGGCACGGCGGGGACAACGTGCGGGCGAACGCCTGCTGCCGGAACCCGAACCGCTCACCGTGTCGGTGAGGCATGATGAGATTTCGCACGGGGGTGACGAGAAAGACCAGGAAAGTGAGACGATCCGGGCAGACGACGGCGCGCGAGGCGCCGGCTGACACTCTTTCCCAGCGCAGAAGCGCGCTGGAACAGGAGTGGGCACGCCGTGTGCCGGGGCCGTCGGCCTCCGAACCGCCCGCCGTCCGTGCCGAGGTCGCCGAGTCGTGGCGGCGCTCGCTGGCCACCGTCGACCCCGCGCGGGACAGCGCGCCCCACGTGGGCGGCGACGACATCGGCGCGCGCTGGCGCGACTCTCCGCTGCGCGCGCCCCTGATCGGCTTGGCCGACCAGTTGCACGACATCGCCCACGACGCCGGCTTCGTCGCGGCGGTGACCGACGAAGACGGCACCATCCTGTGGTCCTACGGGGGGCCGGTGATGCGCAGGCGCGCCGAACGGGTGAATTTCGCTCCCGGCGGCCGATGGGACGAGACGCACATGGGCACCAACGCGCTGTCGTTGTCGCTGCGCACCGGTCGCCCGAGCACGGTGTTCTCCGCCGAGCACCTGGTGGCGGCCCTGCACGGCTGGGTCTGTTACAGCGCCCCGATCCGCCGCCCGGACGGGCGTCCGCTCGGCGTGCTCGACCTGTCCTCGACCTGGGACCGCGCCCACCCGCTGGTGCTCTCGACGGTGCGTACCTTGGTCAGCGCCGTGGAGGCCCGGCTGCCCGCCCCCGCCGCGGCGGACGCGGTGCGGCTGACCTGTCTGGGCGGCGGGCGGCTGGTGCGGGCGGGGCAGCCGGTGCGATTGCGGCCACGGCAGGTGGAGATCCTGGCCCTGCTGGCACTCGAGCCGGACGGGTTCACCCCGGAACGCCTGCAATGGGCTATCTACGGCGATCGGCCCGCGTCGCTGACCACCGTCAAAGCCGATGTCTCGCATCTGCGCCGGGTCACCGGCGAGACGATCACCAGCCGCGTCTACCAGCTGGCTGCGCCGCTGTCCTGTGATGCTGTCGAGTTGCTCGCGGCACTGGGATCCGGCGACGTCGACACGGCTGTGCGGCTGTACCAGGGGCCGCTGCTGCCCGGTTCGCAGGCGCCGGGGGTGGCCGAATGGCGTGAGCACCTGGCAGTGGGGGTGCGCACGGCGGTGCTGTCGAGCCCGGACCCCGAGCACGCTCTGCGGTACGGCGAGCGCGTGCCCGCCGACATCGAGGTCCACGAGCACGCGCTCGAATTGCTCGCCGCGGATGACGGGCGGCGCGCGGTGGCCGCGGCCCGGCTGCACACCGCGCAGCGCGGATGAACCATTTCGTCAAGTTCTTGGAAAGCCCACTTACACATGGCTTCCTGTATCGAATCGTGATCGGGGACACGTCCGCGCAGGGTGGCCCCGGTATTCGAAATTGGCAATGTGCCAGCAACGCGCACTAGATAGAACGCACTATTGCGTTCGGCGTTGCGTCCTTGCATCTGCACGCGCATGATCCAGCTGTCGGGGAGGTGACCCCCCGACATCGAGGGCACGGAAACAATCGAATCGAGACCGATCATGGTGGTTTTTGCAACGTTCACAGCCGGCGTCGGAGTGATCGGATGAGCGCGCCGACGGTAGGGGCCCTGCCGACGGCCCCGCAGCTGCTGTGCGCCTTCCAGGGGCGGCGTTACGAGGATCGTGAACTGCTGCGGTCCGCCCACGCGCTCGCCGAGCTGCACGCCCGTCGCGCGGAACTGGCCGACGTCCGGTTGGTGGCCGAAATCGACTGTAGGCGCACAGAACTCGTGGACGATATCGACGAGTGGATCGCCCACGAGGTACCCGCCCATCGCCCGGACGCCGCCCTGCACACCGAGACACTCGGTGCGGTGGTCGACCGGATGGCCCGCAGCTGGGCCGACGCCAACCAGGCCATCGACAGCGACGGCGCCCGTAGCGGCCTCACGCACAAGTATTGGTATCGCCTGGCCGAACTGGTCGACGGATACACTGACCTGGTCACCGATGTGGCCGACGGCCGCAGGCGCCTGCCCGGGCAGTAACCGCAGATCAGGGCGCGAGTGCCCCGCCACGTCGCCGACACAGGGACGGCGGGCGCAATGAGGCGCTCGGCCCGGCGTGCCGCGTCGTGGACCGGCGCGGCACGCCCGTGTCGGCGTACAGGCCGGTCGGAAGGTCGTCCAGCCGGTCGGTAGGTCCCGAGACGATACGCACGCTCCTACACTTCTTGCGGGGAGGCGCCGGTCCTGCGCTCGCGCCTGCGTCGCCGATACCGCCGGATACGTCCGGCCAGGATGTAGATCAGCCCCATGCCCGCCAGCAGCAGCAGCGCCGCGATGATCGCGGCGGCCACGGGGTAGAAGATCGCCAGGGTGATCACGCCCGCGACGCCGACATCCTCCGCGGTGCTGACGACGATATTGCTCGCCGGTTCCGGCGAGGTATTGATCGCCGCCCGCAATCCGGCCTTCACCAGGTGACTCACCAGGGCCGTCGTCCCACCCACCGCCGCGGCGGCGAGTGTGGTCAGCGATTCGTCGGAACCGGCGATGAGCGCGGCCACCACCGCACCCGAGGCCGGGCGGATCACCGTGTGCAGCGAGTCCCAGAAGGAATCGAGGTACGGAATCTTGTCGGCGATCAGCTCGATCGCGAACAACACCCCGGCCGCGATCAGCACATCGGTGCGTTGCAGTCCTTCCGGCACGTCGTCGGAAAGCCCTGTCAGCCCGAACAATCCGAGCAGCAGCACGACCGCGTAGGCATTGATCCCGCTGGCCCAGCCCGCGGTGAAGATCAGTGGAAGCAGCGACACCTGGTGATCCTAGTGGCGGAGAGCGGTCGTCCTCGACCGCGCTACGCGGGAGCGGGGAAGAACACCCCGCTCCCGAGCACCTCGACCTTGACCTCGTCGCCGGGGCGCACGGTCAGGGGTGCGGGTACTCGCGCCAGCAGATCCTCGCCCGAGCGGGCGCTCAGGGTGATCATCGCGTCGTGACCGTGGAAACTGATCCGCCGTACCACCGCCGTGCCGTCGGCGTCGGTGTCGTCGTTGGGGGACAGTCGAAGTTGCTCGGGGCGCAACAGGATCGAGCCCGCACCGTGGGCCGGACCGGCCAAGACGATGCGGCCCAGCGTGCTGGTCGCGTCCTCGCCTGCCGCCGTGGCGGGCAGGAGCACGGCTTCGCCGAGGAAGTGGGCCAACGCGATGTCCACGGGCTTGCCGTAGATCTCCTCAGGCGCCCCCGCCTGCGCGACCCGGCCGTCGCGCAGCACCGCCACCTGGTCGGCCATGGACAGCGCTTCGTCCTGATCGTGGGTGACCAGCACCGCAGTCGCGCCGAGTTCGGTGAGGATGTCGCGCACATGACCTCGTACCTGCTCACGCAGACCGGCGTCCAGTGCGGAGAACGGTTCGTCCAACAGCACCGCGGCCGGACGCGGCGCCAGCGCCCTGGCCAGCGCGACGCGCTGTTGCTGTCCGCCGGAGAGTTGGTGTGGCCGCCGCGCGCCGTGGTCGGCCAGACCGACCACCTCGAGCAGTTCGGCGACGCGCTCGGCGCGGGCTCGGCGCGCTCGCGCGCTCCAGCCGGGCAGTCCGTAGCCGATGTTCGCGGCGACCGACAGATGCGGGAACAACGCGGCTTCCTGCGGCACGATCGTGACCCGCCTGCGCTCGGGCGGCAGCGAGGTCGTCGCGCTCGCCACCTCGCGCCCGCCGATCCGGATGGTTCCGGCCGTCGGTCGCAGGAATCCGGCGACGGCGCGTAGCAGCGTCGTCTTCCCGCACCCGGAGGGGCCGAGCACCGCGGTCAGGCTCCCCGACGGAATCCGAAGATCCACCCCCCGCAGCACGGACTTGCCGCGATAGCCCACGTCCAGGCCCGCGATCTCGAGTTCGCTCACGACGCACCTGCTTTCCCGATCGAACCCTCGGCCACGCGCTGCAGCACGATCGTCGGCAGTACCGCGACGACGACCAGCGCGATCGCGTACCACGCGGCCTGGGTGTAATTGAGTACCTCGGCGTGCTTCCACAACTCCAACGCCAGAGTGTTCCGACCCGGCGGCTGCAGAATCATCGTCGCGGGCAGTTCCTTCGCGCAGCTGACGAAGACGAGCGCGGTGCCGGCGAGGATGCCCGGCGCCGACAGCGGCACCGTCACCCTGGCGAGTGCGCCGACTGCCGAGGTGCCCAGCGAGCGCGACACTTCTTCGAACTGCCGAGGCGCGGCGGCCACCGCCGAGCGGACGGCGCCGATGACGATCGGCAGGAACAGCGCGACGTAGGCCAGCACCACCATCCGGCCCTGTCCGTACCACGACGGCGCGCTGTTGATGCCGAAGTAGACGAGTGCCAACCCGACCGAGATCGCGGGCAGCGCGTATCCGGCGTACGCGGCCAATTCGATGCCACGCGCGAGCGGATGCCGCGACCGTGCGGCCATGATCCCTACCGGCAGGGCGAGCAGCAACGCGATCAGTGCCCCCGCGATCGAGAAGCCGAGCGTGTTGCCCAGCGCCGCGACGAGTTCGGACGCGTCCAGACGCCCGGTGGTGCGCCCGGCCAGCCACGGAAGCAGCCCACCGAGCGGAACGACCACCGAGATCGCCACGAAGGCGATGCAGAGCAGCAGGGCGAAAGGTCGCGCGATACCCAGCCGGATGGTCGCGGCCGGACGTGCGGCCGCGCCGCTGCGGACGGTCGTCGCGCCGCGCGCCGTGGACTCGCCGAGTGCGAACAGCAGGGCCGCGACGACGAGTACCAGGCTGATCACGCTGGCCGCTGTCCGGTCGAAGCCGGCGTTGTAGGCGTACTGAATGCCTTTGGTGAACGTCTCGTAGCGCATCATCGCGACGGCGCCGTAGTCGTGCAGGACGTAGAGCGCGCCCAGCAGCGCGCCGGCCAGCAACGGCAGCCGGATCTGCGGGAGTGTGGCGGTGGCCAACGCGCGCACCGGCCCCGCGCCGAGCGAACGCGCGACTTCCGCGGGCGCGCCGTCGAGGCTGCGCAGCGCGGCGTACACCGGCAGCATCACCAGCGGCGTGTTACCGCAGGTCAACACCAGCCACGCGCCGGTGAAACCCGCCAGATCCGGGAAGTGCGCGAGCCAGGAGAAGGCCGCCACGAAGGAGGGAATCGCCAGCGGCATCACCATCAGCGGGAGGAAGACGCGTCTGCCGGGAAGATCGGTGAGAGCGAGCAGATAGGCCGCCGCGGTACCGAGCACCACCGAGGAGGCGGTCACCGCCGCCAGCAGTGTCACGGTGTTGCCCGCGAGTTCGGCGGTGCGGGAGGAGAACGCGTATCGCCACACCGGTCCCCAACCGCGGTCGGTGGCGCGGAGCACCGTGTACACCAGTGGCAGGAGTGCGACGATCACCGCGGGCAGCGCGGCGAGCGACAATGCCACCCGCCGCGCCGTCGATCGTGCTCCGGTGGGACCGGAGATCATTTCAGCAGACCGACGTCTTTCAGCAGTTCTTCGGTGGCCGCGAGCGATTGCAGCTCGTTGAGATCGATCGCGGGCTGGGCCAGCTCCGCGAGCGGCGGGAGGTCGTGCCGGGGGGTGACGCCGGCGACCACCGGGTACTCACCGGTCTGGTCGGCGAAGTACTGCTGTGAATCGGGAGCGAGCAGGAACTCGACCAGCTTGACCGCGGCTTCCTTGTTGTCCGAGCAGTTCAGGATGCCCGCGGCCGAGATGTTGACCAGTGCGCCCGGTTCGGTGTCTCCCTTGAAGTAGTGAATCCTGGTCTGCACGTTCTCGGCGCCCTCGGCGGCGGTCTTCATGAACCAGTAGTAGTGGTTGGTCAAACCGACCTTGACCTGCCCCTGTTCGACGGCCGTCAGCAAGGCGTTGTTGCCGTCGAACTCCACGGGCTCGACCGCCTTGAACTTCTCCAGCCACTCACGGGCGCCGTCCTCACCGCGCAGCACGCGCAATGCGGTGACGAAGCTCTTCCACGAGGCGTTGGTCGGGGCGTAAGCGATCGCGCCGCGCCATTTCTCGTCGACGAGGGCGTCGATGCCGGTGGGCAACTCGGCCTCGGGCACCTGGCGCGGATCGTAGGCGAGCACCCGCGAGCGCAGCGTGACGGCCGCCCAGCGTTTGCCGGGATCGACGTACTCCTCCGGCACCAGATTCACCACGCTGTCGGGCAGTTCGCCCAGGTAGCCTGCCTCGCCCAGTGCTCCGAGCTCACCCGCGTCCTGGCCGAACCACACGTCGGCCGGGCTGCGCGGGCCCTCCTCGAGGATCTTCACCGGCTTCTGATCGTAGAGCGCCTCGAGCTTCACGCCGGGGCCGAGAACGCTCTCGTCCACCCGGTCGAACAGCGGTTTCACGAGCTTCTCGGTCCGACCGGAGTAGACGGTGAGCGTGTTCGGATCGCCGGAGCCCACACACTGCACGGCGTCGCCGGAGGCGGAATCGGTGTCCTCGCCGCTGGAGCAAGCGGTCAGGCCCAGGGCGGCTACCGCACCGAGGGCGGCCAAGCGCAGGATGGTGCGATTCACAGGTACTTCCTTCGTCGAGCGGCGCAGTTCGGGGCTCTGAACAACTGCGCCCGCCCGGTCCGGGGGCGCCGGGTACGGGCAGGCGCTGCCTTTCCCCAGCGTGGAGGAAGTTGAGCCTTGCCTATGTTAGCTGACGCTGGGTATCAGCCGAGCGGGTACGCACCGCCGGGGCAACCTTCGTGCCCAGAAGCTCGATGCTGTTGAGCACCTTCTCGTGTGGCAGGGTGCCGACGCTGGTGTGCAGCATGAAGCGATCCAGTCCGAGGGTGTCGCGGACGGTCGCGATCTTCTCGCCCACCTGGTCGGGGGTGCCGACGAACAGCGATCCCTGCGGCGAACGCAGCTGGTCGAAGTGCGCCCTGGTCATCGGACCCCAGCCGCGCTCGCGGCCGAGCCTGCCCATCGCGACGGCGTAGGAATCGTAGAAGTCGGCGACGGCCTGCTCTTCGGTGTCGGCGAGGTAGCCGTGCGCGTGCACCGCGACGGGTCGCTTCTCGTGGCCGCCCTCGGCGAGTGCGCGGTGGTAGAGCTCGACCAGCGGAGCGAACCGGGCCGGTTCGCCGCCGATGATGGCGATGGCCAGCGGCAGGCCGAGCAGGCCCGCGCGGACCACCGATTCGGGGCTGCCGCCGACCGCGATCCACACCGGCAGTGGACGGTGCTCGGTACGCGGGTAGACGATGGTGCCGCGCAGCGCGGGGCGGAATTTGCCGGACCAGGTGACCGGGCCGTCCTCCCGCAGACGGAGCAGCAGCCCGAGCTTCTCCTCGAACAGCTCGTCGTAGTCGGCCAGGTCGTAGCCGAACAGCGGGAAGGATTCGGTGGTCGAACACCAGAAGAGGGGCGAACTCGCAGCATCTGCGTGTCCATAACGTCAAACAATACCCTCACGGGGGTCCGTTGGAGCAAGCGGATAGCGAACCGCACGAGCCAGCGGATGCGGTTGACCTGTCACCGCGACCAGCGCTTCGGCGACCTCGACGATCCCGGCCCGGGTATAGATCGGCGTCGCACCACTCGGGCCGCTGGGCGCGTGTCCGGCATACGCCCGCGCGACTGCCTCACCGAACTCGCGCTCGACGAACGTCAATGTGGTGTGCCGGATCCAGTGCGGCGTCACCTGCAACCGCGCCGCCCACGGCAAATGCGTCCGGACCCGGTCGATCAAATAGTCGTAGCGCCGCCCGGTGATCGCACGCCCGCTGCGGTAGCGCAGCACCTTCCGCGTCGTGGCCTCACCGCCACGATGCTCGACGTGCTCGACCAACTTGGTCATCAGCAACGGCGAAACCGGCTGCCAGCGAACTGTTTCACCCTTCTCGTGCAACCGGATCAAGCAGTCCTCGCGATCCAGATCACCCACCTCCAGTCCGAGTACGCCACCGCGCCGGCACGCTGTCTCGACATGCAGCCGGACAATCAGTGCGTCCAACTCCGTGTCATTGCCGGTTGTGGCTGCGACCCGGCCGAGTTCGATGATCTGCTCCCGCGTCAGCGCATGCCGAGGACTCGCCAGCCGCCGGGGTCGCGCCACCCTCCGCGCCGGGTTCTCCTTCTCGGTGAGTAGCCCGTCGAGCTCTGCGTGGCGGTACACACAACGCAGCGCGGACACCATGTTCATGACTGCGCCACGGCCGCCCCGGGAATTCGAACGCACAGCCGCGCGGCGGCGATGACGCTGCACCAGATCCGAGATTTCCGTGGCCGTAGGCTCATCCAGCCGACGCTCCGCCCACTCCTGCTCCACGACAACCCAATAGGACGAGTAGTTCCGCACGGTGGTGGCCGGAAGGGCGGTACGCAGATGCGCGATGTACTCGGAGAAGGTAGGCAGCGTTGGTGGTCGTAGGTCATCTGCATCCTGGGGTTCATGGGCTCCGAGGTGGGCGCTGATCAGCCGCAGAGCCGCGTCCAACTCGCCGTTCATGACGGCAGTCGCCAGATATCCGACAGGTGCGCCCACAGCGCCGCACCGAGCACAGCCGACGGGACCACCGCGAGCAGATCGCGATCCGTGTCGGCGGCAACAAGGAATCGATCACCTGGATTCACATTGCATCGGTGTCGACTGGCGGCGGGGACTCTCAGATAGCCGCTCCGCGAGACCGACCACCGGCTCCGCCGAGCGCACCCCACCACGATCATCCGATGGTCGCCTCCGAACACAACATGCTGACCCGGCTCCCATCCGAGGGCCCGCACGGTGGACCGATTCGACAGACGGCCGTGATCATCGATCGTCGCGCCTGCACAGTGCAATCCGCTAAGCGGCGAGTTGGTCGGGCCCGGGAATGCGAACGGGATACTCATGGCATGGCCAGCGGGGCGAGCGAGGGCGAAGACCGCATCGAAATCGAGTGCTTCAGAGCGGTTCTGCGAGAACATGTCCCGATCGCCCGGCCGCTGGCCGTGTTCTTCAGGGGCTGGCGATCCGGTGCGCAGCTCGCGACTGCTGTCGGATGACCTAGTTCGGGTGGTACGAGGACTTGATGGAGGCATTGTCAGGCCTTGTCTCATGTGGCGCCTGCTGATCCTCCTGACCCCATGAAAGCTGACCATGCGCATTTTCGCCACCAGCAGTGCAGGGACGCTCCGAAAACGCGTGCGCCGGAACGATTCGGCCACCGATCCCTCGCCGGGGATGTAGGCGGGACGATCCCCGCGTGCACGGGAACGACATCACGGCCTCGTCCAGGTTGATCCCGGACACCGGACGACCCCCGCGTGCACGGAACGACGAGAACACCGGCCTGGGGATCCAGACCTGGGAGGGACGACCCCCGCGTGCGCGGGAACGACACCACCGATGGTGAGCGGCTGCTGCAGATCGCGGGACGACCCCCGCGTGCGCGGGAACGACCGGGCCGCCGAGGGCATCAGCACCGGCATTCACGGACGACCCCCGCGTGCGCGGGAACGACGCACCAGGAGCGGAAGGCACCATGTCTGATCTGGGTCGACCCCCGCGTGCGCGGGAACGACCTGGGTGGTGGCCTGATCGGCATGATTCTGTCCGGACGACCCCCGCGTGCGCGGGAACGACACGTCGCCGGCGATGGCCTGCGCCTCGGTCTGTGGACGACCCCCGCGTGCGCGGGAACGACTGACTGGCTCAAGGAGCATGGGGTGATTGCCGCGGACGACTCCCCGCGTGCGCGGGAATGACTAGTCGCCGTGCAGGCCGGTCGGCGCTTTGCCGGGACGACCCCCGCGTGCGCGGGAACGACTGCACATGCTCGCGACGCCCTGGGGGCTGCTGGGGACGACCCCCGCGTGCGCGGGAACGACCTGATCTGAATGGGCTTGAACGTGCCGTCCAAGGGACGACCCCCGCGTGCGCGGGAACGACTGGACAGTTCGAGTCCTACGACGTCACGGGCCGGGACGACCCCCGCGTGCGCGGGAACGACGACGACTACCCGTGGATCATCGGCACCTGCCGGGGACGACCCCCGCGTGCGCGGGAACGACACCGGCGCCCGCGTGTCGTTCGCATCCAACAACGGACGACCCCCGCGTGCGCGGGAACGACTTCGTCGCGCGCTCGTTGCAGAACTGCGGTGAGGGACGACCCCCGCGTGCGCGGGAACGACGTCAACGTGGACACCGCATTGGCGACTGCCCAGGGACGACCCCCGCGTGCGCGGGAACGACAACGGGTTCACGCTCGACGAGTACCGCGACCGAGGACGACCCCCGCGTGCGCGGGAACGACCCGGTCAGCGAGCGCACGGCGTCCTCATCGGAGGGACGACCCCCGCGTGCGCGGGAACGACGCCGTGGCGATCCGCGCCCAGGTCTCGCCCGCGGGACGACCCCCGCGTGCGCGGGAACGACCAAGGCATGCGGTTTGAGCGCCGCGACCCGGTGGGACGACCCCCGCGTGCGCGGGAACGACCTCCTCGCGATGAAGCACAATCTGGTCGCCGAGGGACGACCCCCGCGTGCGCGGGAACGACTCAGTGATTCGGGACGGAGACCGGGACGCACGGGGACGACCCCCGCGTGCGCGGGAACGACCATGTGTCGCGGCCGATGCGGGTGGTGGATGCGGGACGACCCCCGCGTGCGCGGGAACGACCCTAGGGGTAGGCGCTTCCTGCTGTGCAGCGGGGGACGACCCCCGCGTGCGCGGGAACGACGGCGCCTGGGACGAGGACGTGCTCTCCGAGGTGGGACGACCCCCGCGTGCGCGGGAACGACCACTTGTGCCCGAACCCCTTCCCGAGCATCCAGGGACGACCCCCGCGTGCGCGGGAACGACATCGCTCTCGCCCTGGCCCCGGTGATCGCGCAGGGACGACCCCCGCGTGCGCGGGAACGACACTTCCTGACCTGCGCCGATGCCGACACTATGGTCGATTTTCATTTAGTTCGTTGTCTTCGACGATGAGCCCTGCGCCGTACGACTTCCCTTTGCCTAGGTTGCGGGCGTCTTGCTTCGTTTCGTTGTAGGTGTCCGCGTCGGTGATGACTCCGGTGGCGTGAATTCGGGTGATCGGGAGCGAGTCGCGGTGGTTGGGGAGCCGGATGGTGCGGTACCACTGGACTTCGACACGTTCGGCTGCGATTCCGTGCCGGGTGAGCTTTGTGGACAGCCATTCATCCAGTTGGTCGCGGGGCACCGGGACCTTGTTGGCTCGGTAGGCTTTTCCCTGGCCGGGTGGTCGGGCTGTGCCGTCGGCGCCTGCTTTGAGCTTGGCATGTACGGCAGGGTCGACGTGGACACGTGGGGTACGGAGGGCGGCGAGTTCGACCGTGAAGCTGACATGCTCACCGGTTGCACGTGGGGTAGTGGCGTGGTGGTCGTACTGTTTGACCCAGTCGGACAGTCGGAGCGTTTCGGTGTAACTGGTGCGGATCAGTACAGTCGAGCCGGGGAGAACGGTCCAGAGCACGTTCCAGGCGGCTCGTGCGTCGGGGGCGTCGGTGTGAGGGAACAGCGACATTGTCATGCGATGGCCGGTTTCCCGGTCGGCGTTCATTTCCTCGGCGATGCGGGGCGTGGTGAGGATCAGGTGGTCCGTGGTGGTCATGGTGTCTCCTCTGCGAGTTCCCAAGCGTGGCTCTTTGCGTGGTCCAGCGCAGTGCGTTGGTAGGGGAGGTGATCCACGCCAACGCTTCGCCAGTGTCGTTTGTCGGTGCTGAGTGTTTGCAGCAGAGCGACGAGTTCGTTCCAGCTCGTCGGTCGACTGGGCAGTGGGAGGTGCATCCGTCCGGCGCGTGTTTGTCCCGCTGGTCGCGCTCCGCCGGTGGGGTGCAGGCGTGCGGTTGCGGCGAACAGCAGCGTTTGCAGTGGTGAGCGGACGTTCTTCTCAGGAAGACCGGAGATGATCATCGTGGTGCCGGTTTGTGGAGTCATGCCGAAGTGGTGGCCGCCGTCGTACTGCTGTGGAGTCTGGCGGCTGAGCACGTCGGTGATCTGCTCGGATCTGTGGCGGGATTTGGCGACAGCGCCGATGAGGGTCGAGTTGTTGTGGATCCAGACGGTGCGTAGGGGGATTTTGCCGTTCGCGTCGGGGGTTGCAGTGTCGTTGAGAATTGAGGCAAGAATCTGCCGGGCTGGTCCTGTGGTGTCGAGTCCGGCGACGGTGGTCCGCACCCAGTCTGCGGGTGGCTTTTCGTTCTTGATCGCCAGTTGCTGGCGGTAGTCGCCCAGTTCGCCTGCGATAGTGACGACCTGGTTGGCGATGTTGTCGAGTGTTGTTGTGGTGTGGATTGTCGCGATGTGGCCGGCGAGGCCGGGGGTGTAGGTGATGGTCGCGTCGGGGTCGAGGTCGGTGGCGGCGGCGAGTGCCCCGGCGGTGGCCCACCAAGCCAGTGGAGAGTCGACCGGTACTCCGGTCAGTTCGACGGCCGCGCAACCGTCTACGGAAACGGCGCGGAGCGCAGCGGGGGTGTGGACGTGGTTGGGTGGAGTGTGTCCGTTTTCGGGATGTCGGCTGGCGCGGTGGTCGGCCAGCCGCATGACGGTCTCCAGCCAGGCGAGGCCCCATACGCCGTACTGCTGGTTGAGTTGCGTGAACGTGTCGGCGGTGGGGAGGGCTTGATCGGGGCCTTCGGCGGCAGGGAGCAGGGGCCTGGCCCAGCCGTGATGTGCGGCGATGACGTGCCGTACCAGCGGATGGGCTTCCTGATGCTGGCGAGCGAGGGAGGCGGATTCGTGTCGCCAACCCGGCGGGATCAGATGTCGCCGGAAGGTCGCACCCGGAGCGAGTTTCGCCAGTGGTGGACCATCCGGTTGCGCACCCAGCGCGGCTTGGAATGCTGGGTCGAGTTTGCCGTCGTCGTGGTGGTAGGCGGCTTTGACCAGCAACGCGGTGGTGTCGGGAGCCAGCCCGACTCGTCGGGCAGCAGTGTCGGTTTCGGTGGCGACTTGTGCGGCATGGTCGGCTAGCGGGACCAGGTGTTCATCGCGTTGATCCACGGGTGCGCGAAGCCACACACCTGTGTCGGTGAGCGGGCCGTACTGCGTCGGCCCCAGCAGGTGCTCGGGTAGGAGCTGGGGCAGGAGTTCGTCGATCTCCTCGGGGTCGCGGTCGCCGAGTCCGGTCAGTTGGTCGAAGTCGATGTCCTGGAATTCGACACCGAGGGTGGGCAGACTGTTGCTGTCGGCGTGCCACCACCGTCCTGAGCGCCATCGCAGTGTGGCCGACAAGTCGATCACGGGTGTGGTTGAGGTGGCATGGAATCCGGTGGCGTCGTGGCCGCCGATGTTGCTGGGCAGGATGATCGTGGCGCCGGGAGTGATGTCGCGGTCCGAATACGCCCCCACCCATGTTTTGCCGTCGGAGACCAGAACCGGCGCTGGCTGGGACCGGGGAACAGTCCAAGCGGATGAAGAGGTGGATTCGAAGGCGGACTCTCCGTCATCCGCGATCACCGCAGCGCGAGGTTTCCCCCGAGGGACCCGATCGGCGATCAGCGCGTTGACCGCGGCCACCGGCACAGTGACGACTTCGCCGGGATCGGGTGGCATCCAGCGGGCGAGTTCCGGGTCGAGGCTGTGGCGCCACAGCACGGTCACGTCGGTAACCCGTTCGGTGTCCGGGATGCCGGTGATGTAGCGCTGCACCGTGAGATCTGCCGCTGGAACCGGCCGGGAGTGCGCGATCGTGGGCAGTAGTTCACGGATGAGGGTCGGCACCGGCGGTGTGGGGCGGGTCGCTCGCTCGACCGCGGCTGCATGCTCCGCTGCGATGTCGGCCAGCGCGACGGGGGACAGGTGCGTCCCGCTCCCGAGACTTGTCAGGAGCTCGCCGAGCCCGGTGGCGGGCCCCTCCCCGTACACGGCCATGGTTCCCGGGCGGGGCTTCTCAGGGATAACTACATGCGCTGTGGCCGTGTCGAATTCGCCGCGCCGGTTGAGCCGGCCGAGGCGCTGTATCAGGGCTTGCCAGTCGCATACCTCGGTGACCAGCATCTGCACCGAGAAGTCGATACCTGCTTCGACTGTTTGGGTGGCCACCAACAGACGCGGCATCAGATCGCCGGTGAGGCGCCCGTCCTGGTGCTTTCGTTCGTATTTGCGGATGCGTGAGGTCACCAGCAACGCATCCTCCTCTGATACGACAGGATTGCGGCCGGAGGTGAGCGCGGCGTGGACCTTCCGGGCCATATCCACGGTGTTCACAACCACCGCGATGGACCCTTCGGTCATGGTCAGGACAGTGCGGGCGGCCCTGACCAGTGCGTCCTCGGTGTTCTTGTCGGTTCCGCCGCATGGGTGCAGTGTCAGCGTTTTCGGTGCGGCCAGTCGCCTTGCGGCGACGGGGTCTGCGCTGTCGGCATCGGTGATGCGGTGCACAGTACCGTCCGGGATCGGTGGGACAGTGGCACCGATCTGCACGGTCTTGCCTGTCGGCACACTCAGTTCGTGGGCCTGTTGGTGTTCCTTCAACGCGCGCAGCGTGGAGAGCGCAGCTACCGATAGATGTGGCTCGTCCAGCAGGATCAGCGAATCGACGCCGAGCAGCGCAGCATGCACCGGCGCCATGGCCGGTGAGACACCGAATCCGCGGAACAGGGCGCGGGACACGGCTTGATGCGCGGTCATCGTGATGACGGTAGGTGTGTCGACCGCGATCCATTCGCCGTCATCAGCGACGCCGCCGTGGATTTTGCCGATGACCAACGGTGTGCCGAATGCCTCGTGCAGCACGTGCGCGACGACCGCCACGGATCGGTGATCGGCGCGGTGGAGTCCGTCGTGCAGGATCTGAAGATCTCGGTGGGTTTGGTCGACGATGGTGGTGCGGTCTACGACATGCAGAATTCGTAGCGGGGCGGTCCGTGGTCCGCGGTGGGCGATCTGGTGGGCCAGATGCCATACCGCGATGGCGATGGTGCGGGTCTTGCCGAGGCCGGTGGGGATATCGATGGTGTCCGGCCAGCCTTCAGCGGCCACGCGTTCGGCCAGTGTGTGTTGCCAGGGGAACGGACTGTGGCCGTAGAGGCCTTCGTGGAACTCCGCGAAGGTGGGAAATCCCATCAGTGCTCACCGTCCTCGTCCTTGCGGAACCGTCCGTACCCGTACTGCTGTCCTTGCCCGAGTCGTAAGGGGCCGGGATAGGGGTGATCCAGACGTATCCACGCCCGCCACAATGTGAGGTGTGCCAGCTCGGGGCAGGGGCCGCAGGGCTTCAGCTTCTCCACGAAGCCGTCGGCTCCGACATCCTGGAGCCCCGTTGTGATCTCGTGCTCGGCGATCCGGCGATCCGGGTGCGCCACCATCGGCACCGCTGAGATCCAGGACTCGGCAGGACGACCGTAATAGCGGTCGATGTGCCTCTCCTGCGGTTGACCGTCACGGAACAACTCGGGTGTGCTCTGTGCCGCCGCGGCGGCTTGCTCCCGGCTCTCGAACGACACCGCCCACGGCTTGTCGCTGCCGAGCAAAACAGCCGTATCCGGCAGCGAGGACATCACCTGCTGTTGAGTTCTGCCTTTGTTCAGCAGCAGCACAACTCGTGTAGCCGAGGTCGCCGACGTTGAGGGATCACGTCGCAGGTAAGTCACCGGGCGGCCTCTGACGTGGTCTGGTAGGCCCGGCAACCCGTAGCGATGACGGCGCTCGTGACACAGGTCCAGCACCGCCAGCAGATCAGGTGTCGCTGCACGCACAGGACCTGGCACCGCGGTCGGCTGCCACCGTTCATGAGCTGATCCCGGCTCGGCCAGTTCGGGATCCGCGTAGCCGTCGGTGCTGGTGTGGTCGACCCAGCCTCCATCATGCGGTGTCAGTACCCCGGCCATGACGCAGTCTGTAGCCCGCCCCACATATGGTGTCGCCGACGCTGCTGCGGCGAGGGCGGAAATCTGCTCGCCATCCAGGACGGCGGAAAAGTCGAGAAAGGCACAAGGATGGGTCCATTCAGCGCGCGCGGTGAACCACAGGTGCTTCGTGCGCTCGTCGTCCAATCCCACGCGGGAACCGTCCAACACCGTCCAATGCTTCTCGGCGTCCTGCGGTCCGGTCTTGCCGACGTAGCGGCCCGGCACCCGATGGATATGCACCTGCGGGAGCCACATGTCGGGATCGGGGGCCTTTGCCAGCACGTGAATCGCCTGGCGAGCAGGTTCCGGGGCAGCCGTGGCGTGGGCGCCGGCTACCAGCGAGGCGAGCACGGTCCATGGCGAGGGCGGCCACTGTATCTCGGTCCGCCGCGGAGTCTTGTGCGCTGCGGTCCACAGCAGTGCTGGGTTGTGCAGGCGTATCCGGATCACTGGGAGCCGTCCTCCACCGGTGCCCCGGACCGCAATGCCTCCGCCCCTTCTCGCACTAGTTTGCGCTGCGGTTCCGACAGGTACAGCCGGACCGGTGCAGCGAATTCCAGCCCCACCGATCGGCAGTCTTCGAGCGCGCTCTCGAGCGCCTGTGCCCACCACGACACGTCGGCCGCGACATCAACCGGCAAGGTCTCCGGCACCGCGCGACCCTGCCGCCACAACCCGTAGCGGCTGGCTGTGGCGAACAGATCGCACCCCGACCGCAAGAACATCCGACGCCGCAGCAACACATCGCCGGCCAACCCCAAGACGGTCAGCGCCGTCGCCGCGGCCGACTGCTTCGCCCGATCACCGCCGAACTGGAGTGACCGCAACAACTGCAATGAGATCGCACCACGCGCAGCGATACGCTCACACCCATAACCATGGACGCCCACACTTCCCGGGTTGGGCCCGAACCCAAGATTGGACGGCCTGTCCGTGCGCTCCGCCTTGGCCTTCGAGCCCTTCGTCTTGGCCGGGCCATACCCGAATGCTGCCCGATCAACCTGAGAAGCTTTCGAGATCGGCAGCAGATCAACCTTGGTTGCACCGCTGCGCACCGGCCGCGCGCCATAGCCGATGATCCGTGTCCGGTAGGCGCGCGCCTGCCTATGTCGCCGCACCGTATCAGCCGACAGCCAGAACCCGTACAGCAGCGAGTTCGGTGCATACGTGAATGCCGAGGTGGCATCGACCGTACTGTTGATCCCGGTCAACACGTCGGCCAGACCGTCGTCGTTCGACTTCCACACTGGTTGTCCGTCAGGATTCGCCGCGGCGGTCTGGATCCACGAATCGGCGTGCCGATGTGAGAGGGTCCACGACGACAACGACAGATCAGCAAGGAGTGCCTCGACGCTGTTGGTGCCGTTCCCGAGTCGGTCCTCGTCGCTGCGCAGGACAAAGCCCGGCAATCCGCCCAACTCGACACGGTGCTCCCATAGTGCCTGGCTGGCCCGTGCAGACTGGGCTTGCACATCGTCCAGGATGACCAACGGTGCCGACGCCGGCCGCCCGTCTTCACCGGTAGCCAGCTTGGTGAGCCACCCACCGTCCGAAGGGATGGGCACTGTGCCTTCTGGCGAATATGGATGCTCAGCAACGTCGTTCGACGGATACGTCGGCGGGGAAACCGCCGAACCGGGGCCGTCGATCGGCTCGAGGTCGTGCTCGATCGCGACAGCCGCCACTGCTGTATCCCCCACCGCGGCTCGGATCGCGTCAACCAGTGCACTCGGATTGGGCATTCATCCCACCTATCAATTTGGTCGTGCCGGATTGGACTGGCGCACCGTACAACTGGCCACCGACACGAACGCGGACACTTGCCCTCACCTTCACGAGGTGAAGAGGAATCGTCGGAATGAGGTTTCCCGCATTGTTGGAGGGAGCATGATGTCACCTACCAGTGCAGCGCCGCCTTCGGACTTCCGGCGCGTAAATGAGGCTGCTGCACAGCCTGATTCGGCAAGCCTATGTCGTGGTCGGGTTCGATCTCATCGGTGTCGACCTCGGCAGCAGGTCAGTGTGGCCTTCACATTCGCGCAAGCTGCCTTGTGTCGTACGCCCGCCGTACGCTGTGGTGGATGGTGACACGAGGGGTGGAAGGCGCTTACCAGGGCGCACTCCGGGCGTTTCAGAATCCGATGCTGGCTCTGCTTCATCAGACGCACGCGCCGTTCGTGGTGACGGTGTTGGCGATGGTTTTCACTGCGGACCGGCCGTGGGTGGCGGTGGCGGACTCGCACGCAGAGATCAACGACGCCCTTGACCAGTTGCGGGCCGCGGGCTACGGCGATGAGGACAATCAGCCGCTGCCTACTGGGAATGCGCGGGACCTGTGCAGGCAGTGGGTGCAGGCGGGGTGGTTGGTGCGGCAGGTGTCCGACGATGATGTCGAGGTTTACCGGTTGTCCGCGTACGGCGTTGGCGCACTCGAGGTGGCTGGGCGGGTCGGCGGAGTGCGGACCAGGGTATCGGAGTCTCGGGTGAGGACGCTGCTGGAGGCTATCCAGCGACTTGCACAGGACGCAGATCCGGACGTGATGGCCCGGATATCGCGCCTTCATGAGGAGATTCAGGAGCGCCAGAAGGAACTTGCGCAGCTCGAGCAGGGCGGTGCTGTAGAGAATGTCGAGGACGAGCAGCTGCTCGAGGCGGCGGAGAACGTATTGCATTTGGCGCGGGAGCTGCCTGCGGACTTCGCCCGCGTGGCGGAGTCGATCAAAGCTATCCAGCGCGACGTCGTCGCCGAGTTACGGCACGATGTGCGACCTACTGGTGAGGTGCTCCGCGAGTATCTGTCCCGTGGTCAGCGGATATTGGACGCGACACCGGAAGGTCGTGCGTTCGCGGGGGCGTTGCGTCTTATCGGCGACCCGGCGCAGATCGATGACCTGTGGAGCCAGCTGCGTACGGTGCTGCGTCACGGGTTCACCGATCTGCTGCCGGAGCAGCAGCGGCGGGAGCTCACCGAGATCTCGCGCCGGATCGAGCAGGGTGTCAAGGAGGTTCTGACCGCGCAGCGGCAGGCATCCCATGTGATCACCACTCAGGTACGTAACCACGATCCGATGCGGGATCGCCAGGTGGATGAACTTCTGAGGGATGTGATGTCCGGTCTCCACAAGTGGGTTCCTGTCTCACGTCGCGGCGAGGCTGTCGAGGCACTGCGCCGTTTGCCGGTGGTCGACGTCGGTCACCTGCGGCAGCGGATGAGCGACCTCAGGCCACCACAACCGCCCGAGCCGTTGCGGGAATGGGACGAGGTGGAAGACATGGCGACTGCGGATACTCGGGCATGGGGCGGCCCCCGGTATGCCGAGTTGCGCGCGCATTTGGCGGCGTTTGCGGGCGACGCTGAGAGCGTGAATGTCACGGACGCGTTCCGTGCGGCGGAGGAGGACATCCGGCGGCCCGTCGACCTGCTCGGTCTGCTGGAAATCGCCCATGATGCTGAGATGACCGAGCTGGCCGAGGTTGCGGTGGTCGACACGGTCCGACCCGACCGGACCCGGCGACGGTTCGCCCTCGGTGGTGTGGTGGCGGCCAACCCGGTGAGTGTGGACAGGAGCGGTGGCGATGAGTGAATCGGAGGGCGTCGAGGACGGTTGGTCGGAAGGTGGGGAAGCTGGGTTCATCGACCCGATCTCGATGGAGGATGATCCCGCCGAGCTGTTTGCCGGCGACGCGGGCACCTTGGGCGCAGACGTGCGGCGGGTGCTGGTCCAGTTGTTGCGGCGCAAGTTCCTTCTGGCCGAGAAGAACTCTGTGCAGTGGCGCACGCTGCTGGAGAACCAGCAGATCATCGAATCGCGGATGCACGATCTGTTCGTCCGTCTCGTGGTCGACCATGATCGGGGAGTCGCTTACAAGCAGCAGGTGCGCTCGGTGGAGCTGGACGTGCCGATCCTGCTCAAGGACGACCCCTATAACCGGGCCGAGACTTTGGTGCTGGTGCACCTGCGGACGGTTTTCCAGCGGGAACGCGGTACGGGTGAGTCGTCCGCGCGGGTGGACATCGAGGAGCTGGAGCAGACTGTGTTGACCTACTTCGATCCGAACGATCACAATCTGGCCCGCGGCCAGCAAGAGGTCCGTAACGCGGTGCAGCGACTGGTCACTGAAGGCCTACTCGCCGAGGAATCTGCAGGCCGGTACCGGATCACCCCGATGGTGGAGGTCGTGTTGAGCACCGCGAAGCTCGCCGAACTGGATCAGTGGTTGCGCGGACGGAACGAGGGCACGGCGTGAGCATGATCGACACGCTGTTCGGGTTGATCCCGGCGGCGTCCCGTGGCCAGCAGTGGGTGGCACGGGACCTGCAATTGGTCAATTGGGGCGGCTATGACGGCTATCATCACCTACGATTCGCGCCCGGTGCGACGCTGCTCAGCGGAGGTTCAGGATCCGGAAAGTCGACGCTGATGGATTCCTACATCGCGTTGCTCATGCCGCACACGACTCCCTTCAATGGGGCGTCCAATGGTGGAGTGGTCGGCCGGCCTCGAGGGAAAGACCAGCGCAACATCCTTTCCTATGCGCGCGGGAAGCTCGACGAGTCCCGAACCGACGGCGAGACGAAGTCGCGAGTGCTGCGCGGGGACGGCCGTGATACCTGGTCCGCCATTGCGATGACATGGGCCGACCACACCGGCGCCGAGTTCACCGCGCTCCGGGCCTGGTACGTCCCGTCGTCCGCCCGCATCCTCGACGACGTCGTGGCGGTGCGCGCCACCTGTGAGCACGCCTACCAATTGCGCATGCTGGAAGGTCCTGCGAACAAGAAGTTTGCCCGTGCCGAGGTCTCGGCGACCGGCCTGAACTGCCTCGATACCGACCGGGATTTCACTGCGCGTCTGCATACCACGCTCGGCATCGGTGCTGCGGGCGACGGGCACAAGGCGGTGGCTCTACTGGGGCGGATCCAGGCTGGTCAACAGATCACCACTGTCGATGCGCTGTACAAGACAATGGTCCTCGAGGAGCCGTCCACATTGGCCACCGCAGACGCGGTGGTACAGCAGTTCGACGATCTGTCCGGGACCCGGGACAGGATGATCACCGCCCGCCAACAGGTGAAAGCCTTGACCCCGATACGCGAACACCGGCACACCATCGACCAAGCGGCGGACCGGCTGCGCCTGATCGACGAGGTCGGCTCGTTTACCGACGCCTCGTCACCTGCCGCGCTGTGGCGCTATGAACGCCGACTCGACCTGCTGCGCGCGGTAGAGCAGGACCTGTCCCGGCGGCGCGACCGGGCAGAGAAAGAACTCAAGGAGACCATCGCCCTGGTCAAGGCGACCGAATCACAGCGCGACGGGGTAGCTGACACCCTTCGCGCTTCCGGTGGTGATCGCCTCGAGACCGCACTCCGGGAGCTCCGCGGCGTGGAGCAGCGGCTGAGGGACGTTGAACGCGCACGGGAACGACTGGACCGGGCGCTCGCCACCACCGGCACCACCATCTCAACCAGAGAGGACTTCACCGCACTGGTCGAGATGGCACATCGCTCCCTGGCTGACACCGACGCCAGGACGACCGCCCGAAACCAGTTCGCAGAGGCGATGGCGGAAAAGAAGGAGGCCGAGGGCGAGTCGGCGCAATTGCGTACTGAGCACCAAGCAGTCAAGACTCGTCGGGGCAACATACCGACTGAACTGCACGCGGCTCGCGCGACATTGGCGCAGGCCGCCGGACTCACCCCGGACGACTTGCCGTTCGTCGGCGAGCTGATCGAGGTGCGGACAGAGTTCGAGCCGTGGCGCGAGGCGTTCAACCTGGCGCTCGGCGGATTTGCCACGCGGATGCTGATTGACATCGGCAGCCTGAAGTCGTTCCGCGAGGCGATCAACGCGGTGCCGACAGCCCGGCGGGTCCAGTTCGAGGGCGTGCGCACCGGCCTGCGCGACGAGATCGGGCTGGACAGCAAGACGCTCCCCGGCCGACTCGACTACCGGCCATCGCCGTTCACCGCATGGCTCAAGAGCGAACTCGCTCGCCGGTTCGACTTCGTCTGCGTCGAGACGCCCAGGCTCCTGGCGCAGTACCCCAAGGCACTCACGATCACCGGCCAGACATCTGAAGGCGGTCGCGGCGCGCACGGCGGTCATGGCCGCGCCAATGTGCTCGGCTTCACCAACAGCAGATTGCTTGCCGGCCTCGAGAACCGGATCGGCCTTGCACAGAAACGTCTCGACGATGCTATCGACAGGGTGTCGAAGGCGGAGGCGAACCTCAACTCGTTCGAATCCAGACGCACGAGCTACCAGACCGTGACGGAGTTGTCCTGGGATCAGGTGGATGTCAATTCTGTCAAGGGCGAACGGGACCACTGGGCCGGGCTCATCGACGCGGTTCGCGCAGGCAATCCGAGGATTGGCCAGCTGCAGCGCCAACTGGACGACCTCAAGGAGCAGGTCAGGGAACTGACCGAACGCGTCGGCCGACAGAAGGAGAACGCTCAAGGACTCGGTGAGTCCTGGGAGTCGACGGTCGACGAGGTGGACCACGCCCGGATGGCGCTCGGCTCAGCCGCGGAGAGCGGCGCTGATATCGGTCAGGAACGTCGGGCGTACCTGGAGGCGCAGTTCGAGAGCGACCCCGACAGCACCTCCCCGGCGAAGGTGCTTGCAGAGTTCGACACGGCAGTGAAACGGGCCACCGAGCGGATTCGCGCCGACCGGCAGTCCGCGGTAGAGACAATCGAAAGGTCCAAAAAGGCGCTGCTTAACACCTTTTCGACATTCGTTGAGCGCTGGCCGAATCCGAACCTCGGCATCGACGCGGACGCCTCCTACCGCGACTTCGATCGCCTGCTCACCGACCTGGAGACCAACGGGCTGCACGAGCTGGAGACCGAGTGGCGGGACAGCCTGCTCAAACTGTCCGGCAACGACCTGACCGGTCTGGACAGCGAGCTCGCCGCAGCTGTTCGCGAGATCCGGGACCGGATCGACCCGGTCAACCGCATCCTCGCCGAACTGCCATTCGCTGACGACAAACACCGACTGCGCATCGACCCGCAGGAGAGCCACTCCGCAGTGCGCGCTCGATTCCGCAAGGAGCTGCGCGAGGTGCGCGCTTTCATCGACCAATCGGCCACGGACGACGAACGAGAACGCGCCTATCACCGGATGGCCAAGGTGATCGATCGCATTCGGCGCACCGCGCCTGATTTCGCCGACCTCGTCGACGTGCGCAACCATGTTCGAATCAGTGCCGAGAAACGCGATCTCGACGGCGAACACGTCGCGGTATACGACCACATCGGCGAGAAATCCGGCGGCGAGTCACAGGAACTGGTCGCGTTCATCGTCGGGGCCGCGTTGCGGTATCAGCTGGGCGACGCCGGCGCCGCTCGCCCCCGTTACGCCCCAGTCTTCCTCGACGAGGCGCTGATCAAGGCGGACGCACACTTCACCGGCCGGGCCATCGGCGCCTGGCGTGGCCTCGGTTTCCAACTCGTCATTGGCGCCCCCAACGACAAACACAGCGCGATCGAACCGCACGTGGATGCGGAATACCTGATCCTCAAGAACACTCAGGGCCGATCCTGGGCGAAACCTCTCGTCGGTGTACCGGACGCATGAGCACACTCCTCACCCCTAAAGACGCCGCCACAACCGTCCGCCGCAAGATCGATCAGAAGTGGGCAGAAGCTGTATGCGCGGACTTCGGTGTCGGCGACCGAGTCACCTTCTCCGTCCCGCTCCGCCCCGGCGTGTCCACAGGCAAGGCCGTCTCACAGCTCGGGCACGCCGCCTGGCACGAATGGCATATGCAGTGGCGCAAATTCACCGGCCGGCTCCCTGCTGGTGTGGAACTTATCCGCAAGGCGACAACCATCCGAGGAGTCGTCGGCGATTTCCCCGCCACGCTCACTGCGGACCTGGACGGCGCCGTCTCGCTCCTATCCGACGCCTATACCGATGCTGAACCTCCGAGCGTGGACATCGACCATGCCCGTGCGCTCGCATCAGCGCTGCAGTCCGCCGGCGCGATCCTCACTCCATCCACGCTTCGAGCCGTCTACCGTCTGCAGGCCATCGACGTGCAAGTTCTGATCAGCGCCGTGACATGGCTACGCCAACACCCCGACGCCAGCACATGGACTCTGCGACAACTCCCGGTCCCCGGAATGCACACGAAATGGCTCGACACCCACGGCGCACTCCTGCGTGATGCCGCTGGACGTGATGTCCGGGAAGAAGTCCGGCCCCGGCTGACCGTTGTGCACCTGACGTATGTCGATCCTCATCATGCTGCGTCCGGCCGCCGAAGGCACGACGCATGGACCACCGGTGACGTGCACGACATCGCTTACCGGCCGCGCGCCGTCCTCGTCGTAGAGAATCGCGACTCCCGCCTCTGGTTCCCGCCGGTCAGGGACGCGATCGTGGTCGAGGGCGGAGGCAAGGCCGCGGCCGCCCTGCTCGCGAACGTGCCTTGGATCCGTGCGGCGGACCACGTCGTCTACTGGGGCGACATCGACGCGGACGGGTACGCGATCCTCAACCAGTTCCGCGCCACACTGTCCGAGCCCGCCCCGGACGGCGCGCCGGCGAAGCCCGTCATCTCCATCCTCATGGACGCCACCGACTTGCACCACTACGCCGAGCATGGCACCAACCACGACAAGGGAGGCCGCCTTATCAAGCCGTCACCGGCAACCCTGCCCCACCTCTCCGAAGCCGAGACCATCGCGTACAACACCATTGCAACCGCAGGCCCCACCCCGTTCCGCCGAATCGAGCAGGAAGCCATCCCCCTCGCTCACGCCGAAACCCGACTTCTACAGATCTTGAACGGCCAAGACTGACCTTGGGGCGGCCCCTTGCCAATCTCGGTAGAGGACACCGAGGCACCGGCCACGGAGGAAGAATCTATCGACAGCCCCTGAAACGTAGCCGGAGGCCCGAGCCAGCGGCTCACCGTCCTCTGTCCGCGGCGAGTCGACCGAAAACCGAAGTCGCACGCGGTGGGCATCTGCCAAATAGCGTCAGTGCCCGGTGAGAACATCAGGCCATGGACCCTGTTCAAGGCACGAAGGCAGCCGAAGATCATGCGGATGCTGTTGTGGATATCCTGGAGCGCATCCGCACAGAGCTACTGCTCACGATTGCGGTGGCACGGATGGCGCCGCGGGCGGGTGTACTTGCCGCTCAACTGATCAAGGGTATCCAGATTCCTTTCCTGGGGCGGACCTACAGCTACAGTCCGACGAGGGGAATGGCCCCGGCGGTCTTCGATGTGTGCGATCCAGACGGACTTCGACCCGGTTGGACGACATCGTCGACGACCGTCGCAGCTGACCTGCTGCTTGACGCGCTTACCTTCGGCAGCGAGCACCATGCGTGGGGTGGTCGAATGTGGCTGCCGACGTTCTTCTCACGCTGGGAAGAGGACTACCGGCATCAACTCGCTGCTGTGCATGGGTGCAAGCCCCGCGATCTCCAGATCCCCTTCTTCGGTGACCTACGCAAGCTGCGAAACGACGTCGCTCACCGTGGGGGTGTCGCCCGTGCTGACGGCGCTGCCACTTGCGAGATCCTGCAATGGTTCGAGGCAGGGGATCCGATCGTGCTGACCCACACGCACTTCAAGGAGGTCATCGATAGATTTCCCTGGCTCGAACTCGCGCAGCGGCCGGCGGCGGCAGCGGCGGGGCGGGGCGGGCCAACCTGTCCACCAGCATCGATGACGATCTGGAACTGCGAGTGCGTCAGGCAGCACTTGCCGACGGTCTCAAGATCGGTGAGGTGACGGAGGCTGCGCTGGAAGCGTGGCTGACACAGCGCGCCGCAGACAGGGCTGCGGCGCCGTAGCACTGCTGGGTTCGTCGTCGATTACCATGCCCCGGTCTTCGTTCTCGGCACCTGCAGCGGCTGACGAACGGACTTCCGAACACCTGGTCCTACGGTCCGCTGTTGGGGCCTCGGTCATGCGTTCGGTAAGGATCGATCGCCGAACAACTGACTCGTCGAACCTATTTCGGCGAAGTCAATTTAGCGGTTGTCTGGCCTTGTGCGAGCTGATGAATCGTGAGGAGGCGCTCGCGGATGTCCCGATTCGTTATGGCGGTCGTCGCTGTGCTGTGGTCGGTGTTGGTCGCCGCGAGCCGTTCCTGGTGCTGGGCGAAGTAGGCGTTGAGGATGGTTCGGATCGGATCGGTCGTGGTGTCGGCTGCGCGGGCAGCGAAGATCATGGTGAGGGGGAACGCCCAGCAGGAGTGCAGGTAGCCGAATGTGGGGCGCTGGGAGTCTTTCCAAGGGGAGTAGTAGGTGTTGGTGTCGGTGAGGGTCACCTTGGTTGCGGTGAGCGCGTCGTTGAGCCAGTTGTGTCCAGCTTCGTGGATAAGGTCGCGGGCGAGGAGGGTGGGGTCGTCGGCGTGGTCGAGGAACACGGTTCCGGGTAGGCGGGTGATGGTCCAGCTGTTGAGTGGGCTGGTGAGGTCTCGTTGTGTCAGCAGGCAGATGATCGGTGCGTGTCGGGCGAGGAGGCTGCCGAATCCGTGTGTGGCCGCGATGTCGAATGCGGCGCTGACGAGCTCAACGGCATTGCTCGATGCTTGACGGGTGTTTGGGCCGAGCAGGTAGTAGGGGGAGTCGGCGATCGGGGAGCTGAGAAGGTCAGCCGGGCGGGGGGGCAGGGTGATGACGGGTCCGAGGGATGCCAGGGTCGTCCAGTGCTGCATAGGCTCGGCGATGTGGTGGCGGTACCAGGTGAAGGTGTCGTGATCGCGTTGTCGGGCGGCTCGTTCGGCGCCTTCGAGGAAGTGGTGCCCGATTGCGTAGTCGAGGGGGCTACCGGTGGGTTCGTGGACCGGTTCGGTGGTGTCGGTGAAGATGGCGTGAATTGACTGGGTTCGGGCGCGGTGTACCGCGGCGATGGGCTCGAACTCGAGCGCGCTGGTCATTTGGTCCATGGGCTGGTCTTTCTTCATTTTGGGGTCGGTCGTGGGCCGCGCGGTGATGTCGCGGCCCACGATCGATTCGATAAATCAGGCTTCGATGCCGGGCCAGCCCTGGGCGATGATGCTCGAGGTGTGAGCGGTGGTCCGCAGGGTGCCCTCGTCCTTGCGAAGTTCCTCGACTGCGGCGAGGAAGGCGGCGGTGCTGTCGTCGGTCGTGGTGGTGTAGCTCATGGTGAAAACCTCTCTGGAGTAGATGATTACGTCATGTCATGTGGATGATTCGGTCGCTGTCCTCCTTCGTTCGTGGGTGAGTGGCGGCGCGGAGTGCGTCACGTAGGTCGGGCATGGTGAGTCGGCTGGCGGGGGCGTATGCCAGGGCGGCGCGGACGACGTCGATGAGTGCCCGGGGGAGACCGTCTTGGTGAGCAGGGCCGTCGAGTCTGGGGAGGTCGGCGAACAGGACGCGGTAGGTGAGTACGGCCAGGCTGAACACGTCCGCTGCGGTTGTGGCATTCGCGTAGTCGCGCTGGTATTCGGGTGGCCAGTGGACTTCGGGGCCACGGTGGGCGGGTCCGCGTGGTGATTGCGAGTGCCGGGCTGCTCCGAGGTCGGTGATGTACCCGCGGCCTTCGCTGGTCAGGATGTTCTCCTGGTAGACGTCACGGTGGACGATTCCGCGCTGGTGTAGTTCGTTCAGGCCTTCGGCGGCGTCGGCTAAGACGGGCAGGCAGGTGGCGATGCGGGTGGTCCGGGGCTCGGTGTCTATCAGGGTGCGGAGGTTGCCGCCGGGGTAGTGCGGCATGGTGTACCAGTCGAATTGGTCGTAGGAGCCTTCGTCGAGGAGAGGGACGACGTGCGGTGCCCCGCTGCCTGCGCGTGTGAGGTCGCGTTCGTAGCGGAAGTCGGCGCGGGCGAGTCCGCGTTCGGCGGGGGTCATCTGCTGATACCAGTAGAACCCGTACGCCGCCTTCTGTTCGTCCACGGGCAGGGCCTCGAGCACGTGGTTGCTGCCGAATCCGGCTTTGACGACGACCGGTTCACTACCAGGGCGCGCGGCCAACACCAGCGTGCTGGATCGGGTGAATGCCAGCAGGTCGATGATCTGCCTGTAGTGGTCCCGTAGCTGGTCGAGCACCCAACTGGCGGGGTGGAGTGGGTGCAGTTTCATCCGGCGGGGTTGCCTTTCAGCTCCGCGATCAGTTCGTGGGCCGCGTGTTCGGAGTCCTCGTTGGTTGCGAGCGTGTATCGCCGGACCGGTGTCCGGGTGAGTTGGCTCCATGTGTCGGCGCAGTGCTCGTAGAGGTCTCGCAGCTGGGCTGCGGTGCTGGGGTCGTCGAGGGGCCGCGAGGTGGATCGGGTGGCGAGCCTGCGCGTGCAGAGGTCGGCGGGGGTGGTTACCAGCACGGTGAGGTCAGGTCGCGCGTTCTCCACCGAGGCCAGTTCTGTCAGGCAGGCGTGGGCTGTTCCGGTGTGGGCGAGTTCGATCATGCATGCGGTGGAGAGCACGAGTCGGTCGGCGAGCACATGCTCGTTGGGGTGGGCGGTTTTCAGGTTGTGCTCGGCGTGCAGGAGCAGGTCGTCGCGAGCCGCGTCGATGGCGTCCGGTCCGAGCACCGGGGCACGTCCGGTCCGTATGTTCACCAGCGTTCGGGTGGCTGCGGGTGACAGCCAGGAGAACTGTCCGACGTGCCGGACCCGAAGCTCGTGCTGGTGGGCCAGTGTCAGGATCCGGTCGCGCAGGGTGCTCTTGCCGGCGCCTGCGATGCCCTCGATAGCGATCTTCATGGGTAGCCCTACTGGTCAGGGTTGGTCGGCGAAGAGCCAGGAGATGAACTTGCGGCAGCGCCCGGTGTGGACGGGCTGGGTGCCGTGGGCGAGCTGGGATCCGTACAGCAGCGCTGTCCCGGCCGCGGGTGAGACGGTCCAGCGAGTGCGGGGCATGGCGGCGAACCAGGGAGAGGAATTGTCGGCGCCGTCGTGGGCGAAGGACATGTCGGGTTGGTATCCGGGTACGGGTCCGGTCAGTGCCGGGTCCCACAGGCTGTCGTCGGCGGTGGTCTCGACGAAGAAGTCACCTCCGGTATGGGTGGAGCGCAAGGTCACGCTGATGCCGGCGATCTGCCGTGGCCACGAGGTGGGGTCGGGGGCGATGCCGTCGAGGTGGGCGGTGATGTGTTGGCGTGGACCGTATTCGACGTAGGTCCAGGGTCGGCAGGAGGTAACCGATGGAAGGGTTCTGCTGATCCGGGGACGAGCGCGGTCGAACGCGGCCTGGAGCAAGGATTCGGCTTCGCTCGGTATTCCGGTGATCTCGACGCGGCCGTTCGGTTCGTAGGTCGACATTGCGACCGCTGCACTCTGGCCGGGGATCTCGTGGATGGAATCCGTGCGCAGCTGGTCGTGGACGGCGCGGACGTGATCTTGGCCGGCGAACCGATCCATGATCGTTTCCAGTTCTGCGAGTTCGTGTGCGGAGAGGAACTCTTCGATGCTGCCGACCGCGAGGGTTTCGTTCAGCCCGATCGCCGGATACAGGTTCATGCCGCACCTCGCAGTTGAACGCGGCGGGCGATGTCGTCGAGTCCGGCGCAGTGGTTGAGCCAGCTGATGACCGGGCTGCCGGCATCGGTCGCTGACCACAGCGCAGCCAACTCACTGCTCAGCGGAAAGTAGTCGGCTGGCGGCGTCACTGCGCCGATGTAGTCCTCGGTACGTGCGCAGTCCGCGTCATCGAGTTCGGCACACACCTCGGCGATCACGCCGCCGATCGACGCGGCCCAGGCCTGATGATTGGCGCTGGTGAGATATCCACCGTAGGAATCACTCTCGACAGTGAGCCAGGTCTCGGCGATCGCAGCCGCGCAAGAGCGCACGCGACAGGGGACGCAGCATTCGCCCGCCGACGGGATGCACTGGACGGCTCGGCGACCACCGGCGACCTCGATCAAGACCTCCCAGGGGGCGCGTGGCGTGTTTTCGGGGCTGCGGATGTTCGAGTTCGACCGTTGATCGTGTCGACAGCACAACGCCACCTGCGATCGGAGTGGCCGGCCAGGCAGTTTCGGTTCGATGAACAGGGTGTGGAAATAGACCAGTCTTCCGAGAAGCTGATTGGCGGTGAGTACGTCGATGCGGGTCATCTCGTCGTCCTCTCGGTGATTCGCGGCGCGCAGGTGCACGTGGTGCGTTGGTCTGGCCGGTGGATGCTCAGGTGGTCGGCGATGGTCGCGCAGACCTCGTCGACTGCGGCGAAGTACGTCGGCCAGTCGGCGTGTTCGGAACGCTCGAGGCGGAGGTCGAGAACTGGGAACAGATCGCCTGTCGTGGTGCAGGTCAATTCCGCACGCCCCACAACGACACGAACGGATTTCGGTAGGCCGCAGGACGAGGCTGTGACGACTCGACACAGGGCGGCCGCTATAGAGGCGTATTCGCCGCGGTCTCGCGGCAGGATCCCGACGCGGCGTTCAGCAGGAGCGAGCGCCAGGCCCTCGTAGGCGTGGCCTTGGCAGCTGTCGTAGGTGACCAGGCCCCAGAGGCGGGTGAGTGGGTCGACCAGTGGCCAGATACCCGGCTCGATCGCCTCGCGCCACGCCGGATGCAGGGGGTCGAGGTCGTCGGCCTCATGGATACCTGGCGAGCCGGTCGTGTTGATGTTGCCGTGTGCGCTCGTGTTGATCCGGACAACGGGACGGTCGGCGCGGGGGTCACGCCAGCGTCGCAGGAATCCGGCGACGTCGGTCATCGCGTTCGGCTGATGCGGCCGTGCGCGGACAGTGCCGCAGGACAGGGCGGTGGGTGTCTCCGGTTGTGTGATCAGCGCCGCGACGCCGTCGACGAGCCGCATCCGATACCGGCAGTAGTCCTGATCGTCGCCCACTGCCCGGATCGAGCGCAGCCGGGTCGCGATGCACCCGCCGCCGCAGGTCTGGCGGTAGCGGCAGGTCTCGCACTTGGTCGTGACGGTCCGCCCCTCGACCAGAAGCGGCAACGCCCGTTGGGCAGTGGCGATTTCGTTTTCGCCGGGGAAGTCCGAGACCCGCCCAAGTCGTGCGGCCGGCCAGGGCAGCTCGTCGCAGCTGCCGATCCCGGCGTCGGGGTACAGGGTGAACACGTGGTCGCACTTGAGGTTGGAGAAGTGGCAGAACCCGGTGTCGAGGCCCTTCAAGGTACGGATCGTGGATACGACCGGCTCCAGCTTGATCCGCGCGGACAGCCCCGACCGAACCCAATGCGAGGCCGCGTCCAGCACGAACGCCGCGTACTCGTCACCGGTGATCGCCCATGCCGGTCCGTTCGCGGAGATTCCGTTCTGCTGAACGGTCCTCGAGACCGGGGTCCGTGACGTGGAGACCGCGGTGGCGGCACGTACGCCCGAGTCGAAGCAGGGAACGAAACTGACCGCGTTGACCGCGGAGAAGCCCGCGAGGTGTTCGAGCACCGCCGCTGCTCGGCCCAGGACACGAGGTGTGACGACGGTGATGATGCCGACTTTGCGGCCACGGTCGGCCAGTAGTCGCAATGCTGCGGCGACACGGTCGTAGGTCGGGGAGCCGTCGTAGCCGATCCGCCACGCGTTGCCTTGGGGGTCGCCGTCGAGTGACACACCCAGGTGTAATCCCGGATAAGCCTCGTCGAACAGATCCAGCCACTCGTCGTCGAGCCGGACCGCGTTGGTCTGCATCGTGACCCGGACGACGGTCGGCAGCGTGGCCAGCGTCGTGAGTACCTCACGGACATAGCGCTTTCCGGCTGTCAGGGGTTCACCACCGTGCAGCTCGATCACCAGCGGCCGGTCACCGAAGATGTCCGTGAGCCGGGCGATATCGGCGACCTCGACACGCGCACCGCCGGGGGATTCCTTGCGCTTCTCGTAGCAGAAGACGCAATCGATGTCGCAGGTCTCCCCACGAAGCTTGACGATGACCGATACCGCTGTAGCCGTGTCGTTTTCGAGTAGCGGAAGGTACACCTGGCCCGGTGTGCCGGTTGTCGTGACCTCTGTTTCCATGATGAACCCCCTGGCGGAATCGGTGGTCGTGTGGATCAGTCGAAGAGCCGGCCGAGGAGCGCGCCTTGGCCGGATTGCAGGATGTGTGCGGTGTCCAGCGGTATCCAGAAGCACTCGAACCGGGTCGGTTCACCCTGACCGTCGTGGTCTTCCTGGCTGGTCCACCGCTCGAGTGCGGGTTCGCGCAGTTCGAGTTCGAATACGTGTCGATGCTGGATCTCCCACCGGTACGGGGAGATGTCGTAGGTGTATTCGCCGAGCTTGCGCACGATCTGGAAATCTCTCAGCCCGGTCTCTTCCCGGGCCTCGCGCAGCGCCGCTGCCTCTGGTGACTCGCCGGGCCGGATGCTGCCGGCGGGTACCTGAAGTCCGACCTCCTCGTAGCTGAAGTCGGTATGGCGGAACACCAGCAGCTTTCCGTCGTGGACGACATAGACCAGCACCTTGTCCTTGCTGACCTTCTCGGGCATTCGGGTCGTCCCTTTCGTGAATCAAGTTGAGGGAGTGCATGTTTCGCATGAGAGCCCCGTTCGTGCTCTGTGGGTGGCTGCACTGCCTCCTGATAGATGTCCCACGGTCGCATGCGCGGTCCGCCCCGCACACCTGTGCGAGCAGGCGATGGCCACCCGGTTCATGGGCAAGCCTGATCTGCGGTTTCGTCCAGGATCGGCAGAATGCCCATCGTGGTGGGTAGGCTGGCGCGCTGTGACGTTTCCGCGGGTGGAGGAGGACGGTCAGTCGTGATGGGATCGTCGAAGCCGACCGACTCGAACTCTCACGCCGACCACCGCCCGAGTCCGCAGGCGCGCGGCCGGGAAATGGCCTCGATGGGCAAGAGACTGTGGACCGAGCTGAGCTCGGTGACCAGCGCGGCGACCGAGCTGATGGCTCGATATCCGGACGTGCCGAGCCTGCAGGCCTATCGATATGGCGCGGGCCTGTCCCAGGATCAAGCCGCGCAACGCTACAACGAAGTCACCGGCAACCAAACCGCCCTGGGCGGAACCTCCATCAACGCGTGGGAGACCTGGGCGCGCGGACGAGGCCGGGGCTCAGCGCCATCATTGTCGAGCTTGCTCATCCTGTGCACCGCCTACGGTCGGGGCCCGCTCGGCGTCGCCGAGGAACACATCTCACCGAGTGAACTGGTCGCCGAGGCATACGAGCGTCTGTCCATCGAGGATCAGCTCTCCCTCAAGCAGCTCACCGCCGAAAACAGGCCGCCGGCGCGGCAGCAGCCACCGCTGATGGCGTCGCTCCGAGGCATGATCTCCGTCTCTAGTGATCCGGCGAGCCAGGTGGGAGACGAGTTCATCCTCTCGGCACCGACGATTGAAAATGGCAACGCCGAGATCCACGTCTTCACTCTGCCGAACCCTCGACCCGGCCAGCTGCTCGACCTCACCTGGGAGACCTTCGGGTACGGCGTGCAGCGGCTGGCGGAACAGATCAAGAACCTCGGTCGGCGCCTCGAGGTCGACATCTGCTTCGGGGTCAATGAAGCCGGCTTGGTCATGGCGACCTTCCTGGCCTCATCGCGCTTCTCCCGCTGCAAGATCGGGTATCTACGCTGCAACAAGACCCGCGACGGCATCGGCCTCGACGACGCCTCGTTCTTCCCCGCCGACGACAGGGCCACCACGATCGTCATCTGCGACTTCGAGGTCAAACACGCCGACGTCATCGGATACCTCACCCGCAGAATCCGCGAAACGTATCCGGCGGCAGAGCTGTACTTCGCTGTCTTCGGAGCGATGACCAAAAACCGTGACCTGCGGGTGAACAGTTTCGACGACCTCACCGGCGCCGACATCATGCGCGCCGCCCATCTCGAAGCCGTCTTCATCGCGGCCACCATGAACCCGCCCGGAATCGAGCCACCACTGGAGTTGCGATGACCGACCAGAACGGCACCGCCGCCCGCGGCAACACCGACGTCATCCTGGACCTGGCCGACGACATCGCGGACCTGGTTCGCGGGATGATCACCGAGATCCGTCCCCGACTGATCCAGGCCGCGCTCACCGGTCGACGTGGCGAGAACGAGAACACCCGTCACAGCGACAATTTCCTGTCCGACCACGATCTGTGGATGCACGAGCGCTACAAGGAACTCCTCATCCGGCGCATCCCGTCGTTCGTGTACGCCTCGGAGGAAGCGGACGCGGAGGTCATCGGACCCGATACCGATCCCGATCTCGTCGTTCTGGTCGATCCGCTCGACACGAGCGAGCTGGCCGTGCGAGGGCTTTACGGCTACACCCACGTACTTGTCTACTCGCGTGTCCGCGCCCGACCGATCATCGCCGTGGTCGGTGACATCTTCCACCACATCCAGATCTATTCCGCCGCCCTCGACGACACGGGCACGGATCAGGCGTGGATGGTCACCGCCGACGGCGCTCGGCACCGGCTCGAGCGGCCCTCACCGGCAAGCCTGTCCGAGGCGCTGGTCACCAACTACCTCATGCGCCCCGGTCAGCGATTCCAGCCGCTGGCACGGCAACAGCAGCTCCTGACCGCGCTGAGCGCCGAGTCGGAGGACGGCAAGGCCAGAGGACGTATCGGAGTCGACTTCGGATCCATCGGCCTATGCCACGTCGCGGCAGGCTTCACTGACGCGATGGTCGAATTCGCCAAAGGGTTCGCCATCTGGGACCTCTCCCCGGGCCACTACATCCTGCACGCGGCAGGTGGAGTCGTGACCGACCTGCACGGAGAACCGATCCCGCTCGACTACAACCTCGACACGATGACCGAAATCAACCAGGCGATGAACAAACGCAAGAAGTTCATCGCCGCCGGAAACATCGACCTTGCCGAGGAGATCCGGGCGCAATTACAGGAATGAAGGCCGCCATCGTGGCGTGGCCGCAGCCCCGGTCTGCGGCGTTGCGCCACGCCAGCCAGCCGGGGAGCCGTGTGTCATCGACGGAAAGGAAAGTGAACGGTGTCACGCCTCGGAGTTGCCATCGTCGGATATGGACTGGCCGGAGCCGTGTTCCACGCACCGATGATCGCGGCCGAACCACGGATGCGGGTGGCCGCGGTGGTCACCTCGTCCGCCGAGCGGGCTGAACGAGCGGACCGGGAGTACCCGCGGGCACGCGTGCTGTCGACGGCCGACGAGTTGTTCGCTGATCCCTCCGGGATCGACTTGGTAGTGATCGCGACACCCAACCGCAGCCACGCACCGCTGGCCATGCGGGCGATCGTGGCAGGGCTCCCGGTCGTGGTGGACAAACCCTTCACGGTCACTGTAGGTGAGGCCGAGCAAGTCATCGCCGCAGCGGAGCAGGCCGGGATTCCGCTGTCGGTGTTCCAGAATCGGCGCTGGGACAGCGACTTCCGAACTGTCGCGTCATTGATCGCCGACGGTCGCCTGGGACAGGTACGCCGGTTCGAGTCCCGACTCGAACGATGGCGCCCGACACTCAAAGGAGGCTGGCGTGAACTCGGCGACCACACCGACGGCGCCGGGTACCTCTACGACCTCGGCAGCCACCTCATTGACCAAGCTCTCACTCTGTTCGGCCCCGTGGCCGACATCTACTGCGAACTCGACCGACGTCGTGCCGGGGTGCGAGCAGATGACGACGCCTTTCTTGCCCTCACACATGCCAACGGCGTTCGCTCGCATCTGTGGATGAATGCCGTCGCCGCACAACACGGCCCCAGGTTCCGTGTCCTGGGCTCCGAGAACGCCTACGTGGTGTACGGCGCCGATCCACAGGAAGCACAACTACGTGCGGGCAGAACCCCCGACCATGAGAAGCATTGGGGAGCAGTGGACCCCGAGCGCTGGGGACTGTTGGGCGAAGAACCTGACACCCGACGCGTGCCCTCCTTACCGGGGGACTACCGCTGCTACTACCGCGCGATGGCGGATACACTGCTCGACGGTGCTCCCGTTCCTGTCGACGCCCGCGATGCGCTCGAAACGATGAAGATCCTGGAACGAGCGCGTCGGGTCGGCGTGTAGGCGTCCGGGGAGCGAATCCTCCTTCGGGAGAGGTTGAATCGCTGGCACTACCGTTCACCTCCGCT
Source organism: Nocardia shimofusensis NBRC 100134 (assembly GCF_001613125.1). Classification (GTDB taxonomy): domain Bacteria; phylum Actinomycetota; class Actinomycetes; order Mycobacteriales; family Mycobacteriaceae; genus Nocardia; species Nocardia shimofusensis. The sequence goes on along the minus strand of NZ_BDBT01000003.1, from coordinate 196,817 downwards.
GGCTGCATGTCGGCGTTGTCGGGGAGGTGACGGCGGGCGGTCTGGACGTCACGTTGGGGGTAGTGGGCGTGCTGGAATCCGAGGATCGCAGCGGGGCCGCGGAACCGGTGCCGGTGATGGCGACCGGGGCGCTGCTGGTGCAGTCCGCAATTGCGATCTCAGGAAACTGATCACCGGCCGGGATATGGACGGGCTGTTCGACCACGGCAGGTCTCGGCTTCACTGCCGGCTCGGGCCACCACGTCCAGGCGCTGGCGGTGATCGTGAACAGGACTGCGGCGGTGAGGGCGCGGGCGTGGATGCGGTATAGGGGCATGATGGTGAGATCTCCTGTGCGAGCGCAAACCGGCTGCGGGGTCAGGGGTTCGGAGTCCAGCCGGGGACGCGTGGGATGACGGCTTGGGGGACGACCAGGGTGCAGGCCAGGGTGAGGGCTTTGGTGGCGGTGCCGAAGTGGGCGAGGCTGGGCGCGAGGATGGTGGTTGCGCCGGTGGTGTGGGCGGTGTGGGCGATCAGCGTGGTCGGCATATAGGTATCGGCGTCGATGGTGAGCACCTTCGCGAGCCGACATCCGCGCCACGCGGCCAAGGTCTCCAGGGTCGCTTGGTCGTCGGTCTCGGATTCGGTGACCGTGAGGTTCACGACTGCTATTGTGGTGTCCACGGCTCACTCCTTGGTCCGGTCGCGGAAGTACTGGTAGTCGTTGCAGCTGACGATCAGTGCGGCGACGCGGGTGGAGCAGTGCCAGGGGCATTCGCCGTGGAGTAGTAGCGCGTTCGCGGCGTCGGCGGGTGAGCGCACGGGCCAGTGCGGGTTGTCGTGGCGACGCTCGGCGGCGGTCCAGGCCTCGCGGAGGCTGGGCGCGTAGCCGATCGGGACGACCAAGCCGGCGGGCGGGGATATCTGTCGGGCGGTGTCAGGCCCCACGGCATCCCCCTTCGATGCCGTGGGGCCTGTCCAGGTAGATGGGCAGGGACTGGTGTCCGTGGGAGATGAAGCTGGGCAACGGTTTCAGCTCGTCTGTCTCGACAGCGAGGGTGAGTTCGGGGAAGCGTCCGAACAGTGCGGGCAGGGCTTCGGTGGCCTCCAGGCGAGCCAGAGCTGCCCCCAGGCAGTGATGTGGTCCGTATCCGAAAGACAGGTGTTCGGTGTTCGGGCGGGCCGGGTCGAACGCGTCGGGGTTGGGGTCGTGCCGGTTGGGGTTGCGGTTGGCTGCGGCGATCGCGGCGATGATCGCCTCTCCTGCCTTGATGTGGGTGTCGGCGATGTCGATGTCGGTGATCGCGTAACGCAGCGGAAGGTTCGCCACCGGCGGCGTATATCGCAATGTTTCTTCGATCAACTGCGACCAGGTGGCGGTGCCGGTCCGCAGCTGTCCCAGCAGTCCGGGTCGGGTCAGCACCTGGTAGACGGCCTGGTCGATCAGGTTGACCGTTGTCTCGTATCCGGCGCTGATCACCAGCAACAAGGTGTGCACCAACTCTTCCTCGGTGAGCCGGTCGTTATTGTCGCGGTGGTTGATGAGCAGGCTTGTCATGTCCTCACCCGGCTCGGCCCGACGCCGCTGCACCAGCGTGGTCAAGGTGGCGACCAGCTCGGTGAACGTGTCCTGCGGATCGCGCTGGGGAGTGGTGGAGAAGATCTCGTCGACACACACTCGCAACCGTGTCTGGAGGTCTTGCGGGACGCCCATCAGGGTGGTGATCACGCGTAGGGGTACTTGGGTGGCGTAGTCCTCGCGCAGGTCGATCACCTGCCCGTCGGGGCGGGTGGCGAGGTCGTCGAGGAGCCTGCGGATGATCATCGTGATCTGCGGGCGCAGGGCGGTGACCCGGCGTGGGGTGAAGGCCGGGCCGATGAGTTTGCGCAGGCGTTGGTGGTCTTTGCCGTAAGCGGTGAACATGTTGCGCACCGACACCCACGTGATCAACGGCCAATCCGAAGGCACACCACCGGTGCGGAAGGTCGGCCAGTGCTGGTGGGCGTCTTTGGACACTCGCCAGTCGGTGAACAGTGCCTTGAGCACTTCGGGGTCGGTGACCGCCCAGGCGTGGATGTCGCCGGGCAGTACCACCGGTACCAGCGGTCCTCGATCGCGCAGTGTGATGGCTTCGCCGGGGATGTCGGTGCCGGTGACATCCAGTACGACCGGAGCAGAAGCAGGGCCAGGTATGGAGGCGTGGGTGGGTTGCAGATCGGTCATCGCGGGTTGCCTATCGTTGCGCGAGCGGGTGGAACGGACAGTGACGGAACAGCAGCAAAAACCACCGGCAGGGCTTCCAAAGACCGATGAAACGGTCCCGGCCGCCACCTCAACTCGTCGACAGGAACTGCCAATTCGATCTCGGGCAGGGCGTCGAGAAGCTGATCGATCGCGTCCCCCGCGATCAGCTCCGCCTGTGTGCGGGCCGGGCAGCGATGCGGGCCGGCACCCAGTCCGAGGTGGGATTCGTTGCCGTAGATGTTGCCGCCTAGGACGCCTGGGTCGTTGTTGCAGGCGGCCAGGCTGATCACGATCGGTTGATGTGCTGGCACCCAGACCTTTTCGTCGATGAGTTGCGGTTGACGCGGGTAGGTCATGCAGAAGTTCGCCAGCGGCGGGTCACGGAACAACACATGGGTGAGGGCGTCGCGGGTCGAGACCGCGCCATCGACGACCCTGCCCCCGAAGTCGGGGCGGGTCATCATCAGCGACACCGTGTTGACGATCAGATTCGTCAGCGGTTCGGTGGCCGCCGCGTACAGGGTGAAGAGCTGATGCACCGTCTCCTCGTCGTTCAGCCCAGCCGGATGGGCCAACAACCATGAGGTGACGTCTTGGGCCGGTCGCAAGCGTTTTCGGGCGACGAGCTCGGTGAGTGCGGCCACCGCGAGTTGGTTGCCTTCGACCGCGTCGGCGGTGGTGTCGAACATCATCGCCATACCGTTCGCGGCTTGCTCGCTGATATCGGGATCGCAGCCGATCAATGCACTGATCACCTCGAACACCAGCGGGAACGCGTAGTCGCCGAGCAGATCGGCCCGCCCTCGGGCGCTGAACCCGTTGATCAACCCAACGGCGCTGCGCTCGACCACCGCATGCAACGCGATCAGGTCCACCCGGCCGAGGGCATCGACATTGGCCGCCCGGTAGCGGGCGTGTTCGATACCGCTGCTGCGCAGCGCATTCGGTCGCTTCTGCATCATCGGCAGCACAGGGCACCCGGCCGGAATGCCGCGCTGCCACAGGGAGGGATCGGCGGGGAAATGCTCGGGATCGTTCAAGATCCGCAGCGCAGTCCAATAGCCGATCACCAACGTCGCCGGAACCCCTGGAGCCAGCCAGACCGGCACCAACGAACCGAACTCCTCACGCATCCGGGCGTAGGCGGCCATAGGCGCGGAGGCGAATTCGGCGGTATAGAGCGGAACACGCAACTCAGTACCGGTATCAAAGGGCGAGCTGTCCCTGACCGCGCGACGGGACGCTTCGCATGAAGTGGTGCTCATGGAGTGGGTCCTGTCACCGGCGAGGACGTGCAGACGGTCGGAAGGCTCTTCTCCCGCCCGACCAGGCCTAACATCGGGTTTTCGTTGATGACTCGCGCAACGAGTTGCATGGGTCGCCCCTCTTCTCGGTGTGGTGAGCACCCGCCGCCGAGGATCCGATGCGGGCACGGAATCAACCCGGCGGCGGGGCTGATTTGATCGTTGCGTGGAGGTGGCAGCCATTGAAGCGACGTGACTGCTACGGAACCTCTACGCTGCACCTACGGGCTATGACCTACGGATGGGGCGGATCGTCATGATCGTGACGAAGTGGACGGGAGTCGAGGTGCGCGCGCTGCGCACATACGCTCTTCGCTGCACCCAACCCGCGCTTGCGGAGATGACAGGATTCTCCGTGGCAGTAGTGCGGAAATGGGAAGGCAGGGGTTCTACGATCACCCTCGCCGGCGAGTTCGCGGAGGCGATGGATACCTTGCTGGCCCGCCTCGAGGAGCACCAACTGGCTCGCTTCCAGGCGGCCTTGTCTGCACAGCCGTTGCTGTCTCGCCGATCCGACGAGGTCATCGCCGCGGTAGTCTCCCGGCTCCAGGAACTGCGTCGGGTGCTCGATTCCGCTGATCTGCCGGACGACGGTCCTGTGCGTCCCGCTGACCAGTTGCGTCGTGCGGTAGGGATCGCGATCCACGACCGTGTCAACTCCAACTACGTGCATCTCGCCTGCGAACTTCCAGCGCTACTGACAGACTTGCACCGCGCCCGCTTCATGTGCACGGGATCGGCCGCCGCCGAGATCGCGAGTCTCCTTGTTCATGCCTATCGAGCCGCTGACGCCATCGCCGACAAGTTCGGGTATTTGGACCTGTCTGCTCGGATCATCGGAATGATGCACCACGCGGCCACGGAGTCCGACGACGATTTGCTGGTCGCCACCGCCGCATATGTTCGAACCGAAACGTTCTTCGCGAACGGTCAGTTGGCGATCGGTCGTCGGTTGTTGGAACGTGCCGCCGAGGCCATCGATCCCACACGATCCGAGCGAGACGCGGCCACCTATGGATCGATTCACATGCGTGCAGCTGTCGTGGCAGCCAGAGAGTTCCGCTCCGACGTCGCGCGAGCACACCTGAACGAAGCTGCTCAGGTGGCGCGACGTGTGACCGAAAACGTCTATCTGGGAACGGTTTTCGGCCCAGGCTCGGTCAGGATTCACGAACTTTCACTCGGTGTGGAATTGGGCGACGTCGGTGCGGCGATATCCGCCGCACGCAGTTGGGCACCGCCCGAGAAGATTCCGGCCGAGCGGCGATCACACTTCTACATCGATGCCGCGCGGGCTTACATGCAGACCCGGCAGCGCGATGACGCGCGAGCCGCTCTCCGGATGGCCGAGGCCGTCGCGCCTCAGCACACTCACGCGCACCCTTACGTCAAAGAGATGGTCGAGCGATTGAGTTGCTAGTCCAGAACCGAAATCAGATCGATCAGTGAGTCGATCACCCAGTCGGCAGCGCGGTTCTCGCGGACCTCGTCCGCCCACAGATGTCCCCAGGGCCCCCGGCGGATCAGCGCAGTCTTGAAGCCAGCCGCGCGGGCCGGAATCACATCGTTGTCGCGATGGTCACCGACGTAGACAATCTTGTCCCGGGTTCCGGGCGCGAATTCCGCCACGCGGTCGAAGAACGCCGGATCTGGCTTCGCCACACCCCATTCACCGGAAGTCGCGACGGCGTCGCACGGAAGTCCGAGGGCTCTGATCAGTGCTGCGGCTCGGGCGGTCTGGTTCCCCGCGATTCCGACCCACACTCCGCGTTCTCGGAGGGCGGCCAAGCTTGGTCGCACGTCGGTGTAGAGGTCTTGTTCGTCGATCTGTTCGCCGCGCCCGGCGTCCTCCCTGCGTTGTCGTTCCCGCTCCAGGTCGAAGCCGGGACGAAAGTACTGGAAGGTCTCGGCGTTGTTCCGGCCTTGCGCAGTCACCGCGCCGAGCACCGCCGAGAACGTGTGACGCGGTACGCCGATCCAGTCCGCCCAGGCGCCGAACTCACGAGTGTCATCGAGCAGTGTCTCACCGACATCGAGCACCACAGACCGGATCACCGGTCAACTCTAACCTCGCGGATGGTCTGCCTCACCTCATCGTGCAGCAGCCTCGTTGCTTTCGCCTGCATGAGGTGGGGGTTTCTCGTTTGGTGGGTAGGGATCGCGGTCACCCGGTGCCAAGCGTTCATGGTATGTCCTCGTCGCCGACGTTACGGTCAACTCTGGTCGCCAGATCGATGCTCGAGGCCTCGCGGTTACCACGGAACATCTACGCTCGTGGCACAGACGAACGTCGAACACGGGGCGGCTCCGATGATCGTTACCAAGTGGACAGGTATCGAGGTGCGCGCACTTCGCACCGCGGCGCTGCGCATCACTCAGCAGGAGTTCGCCGAGACCCTCGGCTTCACGGTGGCAGTGGTGCGCAAGTGGGAAGGCCGACGCGAAACCATTGAGCTGGCAGGCAGATACGCCGCGGCCATGGACACCCTCCTGCATCGCCTGACCGACTCCGAGCGGGCCCGGTTCCAGACCGAATTGACCGGTGCGGTGAATATGGTTCACCCGGTCGCGACCGAGCCGTTCGAGTCATCGACCGAGATCGCCGCCCGGGTGCGCAGTCTGGCCGAGTTGGATGCGGACAGGGATACGTTCGACATCCTGTCGTTGACGATCGATGACGTCATCGATTGCTACGAGCTGGAGGGGCCACAGCGATTGGCGCCGTCGGTGGTGAAGGCGCGCCGCCAGGTCGAGGGGTTGCTCGGCCAGCGCCGCCACCCCGTGCAGCTGAAGGAGTTGTATGCGATCGCTGCACGGCTGTCCGCTGTCCTTGGGTACATGGCGGTGAACCGTGGACGGTTCGGGCACGCACGCATGTACTGCCGCGAAGCCTTCGCGCTGGGCGGGTTGCTCGAGGACAGTGAATTGCAGGCTTGGGTGAAGGGGACTGAGAGTTTCTGTGCCTATTACCAGCACGATTACGCCGCTGCTGTCCGGGCGGCATACGAGGGCCTCGACTTGGCGAAGGAGGGACCACAGTCGATCCGGCTGTACTCCAATGGACTCGCACGCGCGCTCGGCAAGGTCGGTGATCGCGACGGTGTCGCCGCTGCGATCGACGCGGCCACTGCGGCAGCGGCCCGGTTCAGTACCGGCGCGGGGTTGACTCCTGCGTTGGACTTCGCTCCCTACGGTGAGGCGCGTCTGATGGCCAATGCGGCTACCGCGTTCTTATCGGTCGGTGATCACGCTCGCACTCTCGACTACGGTCGGCGCGTGGAGGAACGTGTCAACGAGTCCGATTCGGTGTGGAGTCGTTCGTTGGTCCGCATCGATATGGCTGCGGCGTTGGCGGCCGGTGAGCGCTGCGATGTCGAGCAGGCGGTGAGCCTCGGCGTCGAGGCGTTGGCGGCGTCGAGCGATCGTCCTATCCGGTCGGTTTGGCAGCGCGCCCACGAACTCGGTGACCTCATCGGACCGATCCCCGCGCGGGCATCCGCCGATTACGTGGCCACCTTGCGTGAATGGAGCACGACAGCACGAGAATTTGCCGCGCCTCCCGGCTAGGTACCGAGTGCCACGACAGCCTGGTCTGTCCAGCGATAGCACCTGTTCTCACGGCGTAGTTGCACCAATCGAACCTTGGTCACCGGCACGGTGACCGGTGGGAGGTCACGCAGTGTGGCGACGTCGTCGATGAGCTGCATCGCGGATTGCGGTGTATTGATGTAGCCGATTCCCAGGTGTGGGCGGAATTGAGTGGTCTCCGACAGTGCGGTGTGGGGGCGCGCTGCGGCGGTGGCTTCGCGAAGGGCGCGGTGGAGTGCGAGCAGGTCGTCCCACGGTGTGACCGAGAATCGCAGCGCACTGCGAGACCCTGCCAGCGGGCCGATGTGAAGATCGAACGGGGAAACCTCGGTGAGATGCCGGCGCGCGGCCTCGGTGATGGTCGATATCTGTGCCCCGGACAGGTCTGGAGATTCTCCCGCTTTCAGGAGTGTGAGATGGAGTCCGTCGAGGGGCACGGGGTCGATGCCGTCGTCGGCGAGTTCCTTCTGGCATCGGGCGGCGAGCTCGATCAATGCCGGGGCATCGAAGGTCAGATACCAGTAGAAGCCGGACTGTCCTGGTGCCCAGGGTTTCAGGGTCCAGTGATCGTCGACTCGCTCCAGTTGACGGAAGGCGGCCCAGTCGTTGTCACGGATCGCTGCGGCATCGGAGATGGACGCGGGTGGCAGCGCCGGAAACGGACTCTTCGATATTGCCCTCATCGGTGGCGAGTTTACGTTCCACGATCGATCTCTGCGCCGGACAAAGCCAGCGAAGTGAAGGACCTGGTTCGGGTGTCATGCTCTGCACACAGTCCAGGCCACGATTGCCGGGCTGCTGCTGCGTGTGATGGTGTTCGCCCCCGGTGATTCACCTCCTGCCAGTTCAGCAAGGGGTGGGGTTCTCTCGGACCACGGGCTGACGATGCCTCTCCTTACAGTCCGTAGCCAGGATCAGAGGCGTGCCATTGCTCTTCGAATTCAGTGTCGGCGTCGCCGTATTCGGCGGCGTTCGCGTCGTAATGCATGTCGTCGAGGGTGCCGATCGCGGCGTGGATCACTTCGTCTGCCGTGAGGATGTCGGTAATCGACTCGTCATCTACTCGCCGGCCGGGTGATTCCCGCGTGGTGGATGAGCGGTCCGGCTCGCTGGTGTGGCGGTCGGATCGGGAGTCCGTTGGCGCGGCTGGCGAGCAGTCGATGATCGCGGTGTCCGCGTCTTGATGGATGCGGTCGTTGCCGTCGACGTTGTCGCCTTGGTCCGGATCGGTGGAGCGGTGGTGGGCGTTGTCGAGTGTGCTGGGGTCCATTTCCAGCCTCGACCAGAGTGCGGCGGCGGGCAGGTCGTCGGGTAGCGGCCGCAGTGCGGCGGCGTCGGTGAGACGGGCCGCGATGTCGATGCCCGCACGCGCGGCGGTATCGATTCGGTCTGCGATCACCGGCCAGTATGGGTCGGCGAGAATGCGGGGTTCGATCGCGCGCAGGGTGTCGGCCCACCGTGTGGCTGCGCGTTGGGTATCGCCGAGTGCGTCGTTGATGCGGGTGTCGAGGTGGCGTTGATGTGTGCGTTCGAGGACGGGGTAGCGGCGGGGGCCGGTGGGGCGTGGGTCGGTGTCATCGATGTGCAGGGCGGTCCGCCAGACCGCGAGTTCTGCGACCAGGTCGGGGTCTGTGGACAGGAGTGGTCGTGCCCATGGGGGTGCGGTGGTCGAGGTCCATTCGGTGGTGTCGTGTCGGATCCGGGTGGCGAGTTCGCTCACGATTTGTGCTCGCGCCGAGGTTTGGGTGCTGTCGGACGCGAGGGTGGAAGGGATGGCGGGTGTCCACGGCAGGGGTCCGGTTCCGGTGGATTGTGCACCGCCGCTGGGGTCCAGGCGCCAGGACAGGACCGCGGCCGGGTCGTCGGCGGTGTCGAGTTCGCGGGCAGCGGCCGCGGCGCGTAGTTCGGTGATCGGGTCGGTTCCGGATGCCGACAGCATCGCCAGCTGGTGCCGCAACACCGGGTACGCCGGGCAGTCGGTCAACCCTGGGTGCAGGGATTCGGCGACCGCATCCAGGCGCGCCAGCTTGGTCGGGCCGAGGGCGTTTTCGGCGGCGACGCCGAGTGTGTCGAGGTAGATGTCGAGTGCGCGTCCGAGGCGCTGGAACGGATCGAGTGCGTCGCGCAGCTGTGTGTGCGCGGATTTCTGTGCTCCGTCCCGGCCCAGAATCCGCACAACATGTTCGACTGCGGTGCGCGGATAGACCGCGGGTTCGGTGTAGAAGGACGTTTCGTCCCCGCTCAGCGCGGTCGGGACGTAGACGTGGTTGGCGTGTACGCCGCGGGTCACTGCGACGTACATCTGTTGTCGGGATTCGCGGCCGGTGAGGACGACGTGGCAGGAATCCGCGGTGATTCCTTGCGCGGAATCGATCGTTGTCGCGTAGCCGAGGCGCACGAATTGTGCCACGTAGTCGGCTGGAAGACGTACTCGCGCGCCGGTGGTTGTGTGCCGTCGGGCGGTGATGCTGCCGTCGGAATGCACCGTTTCGACGGTCCAGACGTAGCCGTTGCGCACCCAATCTCGGACACCGAGACGCAACTTCGGGTTGTTTCTGCGGGTGCGGATGGTGTCTCCCGCACTCGCGACCAGGCCGTCGGAGAGCTTCACCGTCGCGCCGCTCAGTTCGCCGTCTCGGCGGATTCGGTCGGTTCTCGCGCGTTCGTTCAGGGCCGTGACGGTGTCGTGGTTGGCGGCGAGCATGATGCTGTCCGCCCCCTTCGCGCGGTCGGTAAACCACGCTGTGTAGGCGTCGTCGCGGGTGGTGCCGGTGTGCCCGGCGTGGATGCGCTGGTTGTCGAGGTACCAGCCGAGGGCGGCGGGGTCGCCGTCGCGCAGCATCAAACTCGCGCGGGCTTCGGCGGTGGAGGCGAACCGCACGACCTGGGTGAGGGTGAGTTGCTGTTCGGGTGCGGAGTCGGTGATGTCGGCTTCGACGCCGCCGGCGTCGATGGAGGGCAGTTGCTGGGTGTCGCCGAGGCAGCGGATCGTCGCGCCGCGGTCGGCGAGGAACCGGAACAGTTCGAGTCGTCGCAGGGTGCCGAGTTGGACGTGTTCGTCGACGATCACGACGGTGTCGGCGTCGATGTCGAGGACCCACTGCGGCAGCGGGGACGACAGATCGCGGTCTGGTTGTGCCTCGTTCGGTGTCGGCGTGTGGTGGTCGATGATGGTGAGGAGCTTGTCGACGGTCTCGCAGCGTGTGCCGATCGACGTGCTCAGGACAGCGGCCGCGGCGGCGGTGGGTGCGAGTCCCAGCACCGTGCCGCCGCTGGCACGCCATGCGGCGGCCAGTACCGCGACTGCGGTGGTTTTACCGGTTCCGGCGGGTGCGTCGGCGGTGTGTAGGCGCAGTCCGGAAGTCGCGAATCCCTCGATCACTGTGCGTTGGCCGATATTCAGGCAACGGTCGGGGTTGGCGGCGTCGTAGTCGCGGATCGCATCGGCCACGAGCGCGAGTTCGAGTCGGCGACCTCCGGGTTGTACGGCCAGGTCGATGAGTGCGTCTTCGGCAGCGAGAATTCGAGCTGACGTGTAGAGGCGGGAACCTGCGGGGCTGTAGACGCTGCTGTTGTCGCGGCGCCGCAACGAGACCGGGATGGTGGCGAGTTCGGGTTCGTCGGCGACATCGGGGTCACCACGCGGGATCGACCGAGACGGCGACAGCGCTGCGACGAGTACCGCCTCAGCGGTCCGTTCCCAGTCGATGGCCTTGATATGGCCGCGGAGGTGGCGTTCGATCTCGGCGCGTACATTGGCCGATCGCCAAGTGGATCGGTGCTCGGCGACGGTCCGGACCACCCGGTCGGCCGTGCGCGCGATCCATTTCGTGGTGGGCTGAATCCGTGGTGTACGTACTGGATCGAACGCGGCTGCCAGGACTCGAGCGAGCGCGTCACGGTCTCCCAGCAGTTCGACCGCCTCTTGTCGCCAGGCGTGGCGTTGCTCGGCGAACGAGCGGAGTTGGTGCTTGGGCGGGCGGGTTTCCAGGGTCGCCTGCTGCGCGAGATCGCGTACTTCTTTCGGGATCGGTTCGCGGCCGTGGTCTTGTTGGAACGTTGCGGTGAGCTCGCCGAGGCGGTCTTGGATGGCGGTTTCGCGTCGCGACCACGCCGTGATCAACTGCGTCGGGATGCCGGCGATTTCGCGGATGGGGCGTTTGGACGGATCGAGGCCGGGGCGTTCGACGAACTCCACGCCGACGGCTTCTTCGAGGTGGTGTTCGAGTCGGGTGTTGTAGATCTCGCTGACGGTGACGACCACCCGGTAGAGGGAGGCGCCGTCGAGGGTGCGCCAGCGACCGTCGGCGGCGCGGACTCGGTTGGCGATGACGACGTGGGTGTGCAGGTCTGGGTCCCCGGCGCGGCTGTCGCGGTGGGTGAAACATGCGGCGACGATCCCCTCGACGTCGACTTGGCGGATGCCGTTGCGGCCCAGACGCGTGTGGGTCCCGTTGTCCTCCAACCAGCGCAGCGCGTCGTGAACGGCGGCCTGGTGGGCGGACTCGATCCTGGCTGACACGTCTCTGGGTGCCAATGCCCAGAGGGCCGAGACCGATTTGACGGGACTGAAAGTGATATCGAACCCGGCCACCGCGGTCGTGGTCGGGCGCGAGTTCTTGGCGATCCACCCCGACAACTCGCGCGTGTCTCGAGGTGGCCGGGAGTACTCGTCGGTGAACATATCGAACGCGACGCGCGTACGAATCCGTGCCCGATCCTCGGCGGAAATAAGTGCATTTCGAGGTTTCGCGTGTTCGATATTGTGTGCGAAGTAGGCGTCGGCGCAGCGTTTCCGGAAATCGGAATTCGCGGTGTAGATGCGATAAGGATTGCCCAACCGGGAGGCTCGGTCGGCGGCATCGTTGGCCTGCTTCGGTGTCTTCCCGGCTGCGGATTCGCGGGCGAACACGGTGTCTTCGATGCTTTCGGCGTTGGGGTGGCGGCCCAGGCCGAGCAGCGAGTTCATCTGTGACTCGGTCACTTCCGCGCCGTCGTTGATGCCGAGTGAGGTCAGGCCGGTGCCATGCCAGCGGCCGGGGGCTTCGCCGTGGGCGGAGTAGTAGTCGGACAGGGAGGATCGGCCGCGGGTATCGGTGTCGTGTGCCGCGATATTTCGCAGGTAGTACTCGTAGCCGTTCCCTGCGACGACTTTGTGGATCGTCGCGGTCATGAATCCATACAGCACTACGAAACCCGGATTGTCGAGGGGGCGGATCGGCCAATTTATCGGTGAACGTGCAAAACCCCAGGACGTAACCGAACCGTGCCTGAACCGGTGGGGGTATCGAGTTGTCGAGGGGGGTTGGCTGATGTCGCCTTTCCGGCGATAGTCCGGGAAACGCGCCTGGATGCAAGAGGTGTGCTTGAGGAGAGTGGGAAAGAGCAGGGGTGGGGCGTGGAGGGGAGGTTGCGGAGGGTGGCCGTGTGGAGGAGGGGAAGAGGGAGTGGAGGAAGGGGCGCTTGTGGGAGCGATAGGGGAAGTGTGTCTGGGAAGTGGGAAGTAGTGGACCGGCGGGCGTGGTCCGTTCCCTAATGCGGTCATGCGCGCAGGCGCTCGGTGATGACGCGGGCCGGTCAGGACCGTGGCCTCGCGCGGGCTGCCTTGAGCGGGGTGGTGTCGGGGTCGAGTGTCAGGGCGGCGAGGGTGTGGCCGTGGGTGCTGCGTGGAGGTTGTTGGCAGTCACGGTGGCGCTCCTGTCGTTGAGGGCAGTGGTGGACCGGTCCCCCGCGGGGAGTCGGCACCGCGGCGGACCGGGGAACAGGGGACGAAGGACTCGAGCAGGGTCAGGCGGCTGCTGTCGTGCGGCTGGTGGGGACGAGTCCGAGGTCGATGCGGCAGCTGGTGCAGTAGTTGTCGGCATGGACGACGCCGTTGCGGGTGCAGGCGTCGCAGCGTCCGATGCGCTGTCCGGCCCCAAGCGCCGAAGCACGGCGTGCCCGTTGTGTGGATGCGCGGCGAGTAGGGCAGGCTGATCGAGGTTGGCGGCCATCCATCGGGTGATCAGCCGCCAGATCGGTCCGGTGTTCGCGGCGGCGTCACGACGCGGTCGTGCAGGGCTCGTGCCTGCTGTGGGTGGCGGCCTGCCGCGCCGATCGACTCGTCGCGCGGAAGTTCGGTGCGCAGGAACACGACGGCAGAACGGCAGAGATCCAACTCGGTGAGATATACCGTCCCGCGTGGGTGAAACGGTCCGCCGCTGTGCGAAGGGTTCCCCAAGGAAACGCGGTCGGCCCCGCGCGCGTGCGGATCGTCTTCCGCATGTCAGTGCGGCACCTGGCCGGGCGGTCGTCCCCCGGGCACTGGAATTCGAAGAGCGACGGGCAGCTCGTAAACCGCCGACCCGTCGATTTGATCTGACCTGCCACCTATCCGTGCGCCAGCCCCCGGTCAATAGACAAGGGTTGGGATTTGCTGTGTGTCGAGGTATTCAGACAGTTGCTGGATCTGGTTCGCTCTGGTAGCGATGGCGACCAATTTCTGCGCGCGGGTGACTGCGACGTACCAGTTGCGCAGTAGTTCGTCCGTTGCCGGGTGACCACTGATCCAGCGGGTGCTGGTGTCACTGTCGGGCAGGAGCAGAAGCACGGCGAGGTGCTCGTCACCCTTGACCTGGGCAATGTTGGCAACACGATGCTGTCCGCCTGGGTCTCCAGAGGGGCTCGCTGTATCGGGTCTGCTGCGCAGCTGCCCTGTGGTGCCTTTCGGTCTTGCAGTCGATGGGCGTGGCGATGTCTTCAGTTTGGTGTTGACATCGCTGAGCCAGCTGGCGCCCGCTGCGGGAAGGGAGAACAGGAATGCGTAGGCATAGCGGATGAGGTCGCTGTGCGCGATGCCAGCCCTTTCACATCGAGTGTGCAGGCTGCCCCGGGCAGCCACATCCGGGTACCAGTACCGCAGGAGGCGTCGCCCTGCGATCAGCAGCGCACTGTCGAGGAGATCGGGGTCGGCGGTGCCAGAGTGGATCACCTGCCGGGCGAAGGCCAACTGTGCGGCCGGGTTGCCTGCTGGCTGGCGTCTTCGGGTCGGTAGGTGGGTCTTCTTGTAGGAAGTGATCAGACAGTCCTCCGGGAGGATCCCGTAATTCTGAGCGTGGCTGAGGAACACATCGACGACGGCCTGTCGGCTGGTCGTGTGCCGAGCCTGCCGGCCCTTGGGGAAATCTGTGGGCAGCAGGATGACCGGTGGTTCGGGTACCGGGGGCCGGATTGCCGGATCGGGCGGCCTGCTTCCGTCCCGCAACGTGGCAGCGAGACGGCATACCGTGGTCGAGCTGCGCCAGTTGCCGATGAGTTCCACGGTCTGACCCAGCTTCTCGGTGAGCGCTGACAGTTGGCGGAGGTCCGCATCGCGCCATCCGTAGATCATCTGATCCGGGTCGGCGACCACGACGATCGGGATGCCGGTGTTGTGAAGTCGATCGAGAATTTCGAGGTCGGTCACCGAGCAGTCCTGTGCCTCGTCCACGACGATCTCGGCGAACCGCGAACGCAGTGGATCCTCGACTTCTTGGCCGAGAGCCAGGTATTTGAACGCAAGGTGACGAATTTCGTGACCGGTCACGTAACCGGATTCGTACTGTGCCTTGCGCTCTTTGAGCGCTGAATTCTCCCAGACCTCCCACGGGAAACGACTGCTTTCGATGAGCCGTTGGTACTCGTCTTTCATCAGATCTCGCCGGATCGAGTCGCGCCCGGTCTGGGTGTTCCGTTGAAATGTGAACGTGCTCAGCGGTATCTGGCGGTCGAGCTTCACTTCAGCTTGGACTCGGTCCCAGCTGTCGAGTCGCTGCAGCGGGGAGCCGGCCGGATGGTGCGGCTCGACGAGGATGTCCCAGATGAAGGCGTCCAGGGTCCCGATGTAGTGCGGGAAGGCGGTTGCCTCCGGGCGCCCCTCGCGGTGGCAGCGACTGCGCATCTGTGTGGCAGCTGCTCGGGTGAACGAGAGCAGGGCACGGCCTCTGCGTAGGGAATGGGCTGGAGCACGCAGATGCCGGGTCACGACGACATGGGTCTTGCCGGCACCGGGGCAGGCGCGGATGAACAGCGGTGCTGGTGCTGAGATCGCTCGCTCTTGAGCGTCACGGGTGCGCTCGACGGCGGACGTCACTGGCTATCGGTCTGGACGGGACCGGCGATGTAGCGGATCGCTTGTACGAGATTGTCGGGCACAACGAATCCGCAACCAGGGGTAAGGCGATCAGCGAGGGCGTGGGCGAATTCGGCCTTCGAGATCGCCGTTCCTTGGGCCGCAGAATCCTTGTCGCTGCGCACGAACAGAAGCCGGAAGAGTTCAGGTCGCTGCGTGACCTCGGCATCGATGATTGGTTTCCATCGATGCTCGGAGTTCGGAGCGCACTCCTTGAACGCTGCATGCAGCAGTTCCATATTCTGCGGGCACATCAGCGTCGGCTCGAACGTGTGCTGGGCCAGAAAGATGCTTAGGACATCTGCGTCTGCACCGGTCTGTCGGGCCAGAGCACGGGCCTTCCCGACGCGTGATGGCTCCTCGCCCTTGGTTGAGGTGTCGGTATCGGTGATGACAGCGATGCGCTGACCGATACGGGCGCTCCTGACCGGCGTCAGCAAGACTTTCAGGTAAGGGTCGAAATCCACCCCATCGACGAGGATCACCGTCGAACCGTGAAACCGGTCGGTCGATTCCCTCGCCGCCGCCCGCTGCTCCGAGTCCGCCTGTAGGGGTGCGGCGAGCACGAGATCGGCCATCGCCGGCAGCAACAAGGCCTCCGAGAGCCCTTCGACCAGAATCGTTCGCGCTGCGTAGAGCATCGCGCTCTTGGTTACATCGAGATACCGGTCGAGTTGCTTGATCTGTTTGGGGGCCAAGCCCATCTCGGCGACGGCGATGGGACGAGCCTGCCAGCCCGCGCCTTCCTGCCGAGGAGTGCGTGTCATCACCACCAGGTCCTGAATGCTCACTGCTGCAGACAACGTCGGTGAATGGGTGGTCAACACGACCTGGATATGACCGGCCGGCTGTGCTGGATCGTCCGCGATTCGCTTGCGTGACTCTTCTGTGCGGCGCTTGAGGTAACGCAGCAACAGCATCTGCAGCTGAGGGTGGAGATGCGCTTCGGGTTCTTCGACCAGAAGCAGGGTCAGATCCGCTTCGCGGGCGGTATCGAGTTCGGCGAGGACCGTCGCGATGTACAGGGCGTTCGCGTAGCCCAGCCCGGAAATGTCGATAGAGGCGGTGAGCGGGAGCTCGGCGTCACCGAGCAGCATCCGTAGCGCACGCGAGATCGCGGCCAGGCTGGGGTCGGTCACCGACAACCCAGCCTGTTGATGATGAGCGCCGGAGGTAATGGCCCCTAACGGTGCATTGACGGCCTTGCTCACCGCCTTCATGGTTGGGTCTTCTGCCAGACTGGTGAGAATTCCGCCTGCACGATCGACGAACGCATCGACCTGCTCTCGCGCCCCGAGCAATGCCTCCAGCATTACTCGGATTCGAGCACCGCCCGCGACGCCCATGTCCCGAACTGCGTCACGCAATGCCGGAAAGTGGACGTGGCGGACTGCCGTCCGGATGGCAGGCTCGCCCGCAACCTCACGCCCCTGTCCCTGGTGCCACACCGTCGTACCACGGCGACGACCCAATTCGGGCCGGGTGTAGGTCAACGACCAGTGAGCCGAGCGCTCACCGTCAGGACCGGCACCGGGCAGAAGGGCCTCGTAGTAGGTGCCGGACTGCTCAGGGCCGATCCCGGCGAGTTTCGCCTCCAATCGCACCTGGTCGTCGGGCCCGCTACCGTCGTGCACGTCGCCTTCCGCCAGCGCGGGTCCTCGTCGGCCGTCCAGCGCGTCGGTCAGGTGGCGTAGAGCATCGATCACCGTTGTCTTGCCCGCGTTGTTCTCGCCGGCCAGAACGGTGACCCCAGCACGAAGTGGCACGCGAACCTCACGGCACGACCGGAAGTTGCTCGTCACGATTTCGGAAACAAACACGTGTACCCCCGCTGTCCTTTGCCGGCCGGAACAGAGCGCCGCATCCCACCGCCGCAAGCAGTTGCGGCGAGGTAGTCTCTCGTACTCGGAGGCAGGCTTCGCCACCGGGGTCTCGATCGCATGCCGAACGTTGCACGGAACTGGTGCATGAGTGGATGATCGTGGTCTGCCCCACCTATCTATGTACTCGTAGGAGTGGAATCGTCGCGAAGGCGCCCCTCGGTCGTGGAAGACCCCGCCTTCTCGTCGCACCGTACCGTCGCCCGTCGTAGCCGTAGTTCGTTGTGCGGGAGGCAGATCGGAATTTCTCAGGCGCGTCGACGCTCGCGGAATCTGTCGGTTGCGACGATCACCGATGTCTCGGTGTGAAGCGGCTGGGATTCGCGGGGGGTGAATGGGGTCCGGTTCGGTGCTGAGCGTTGGCCTGCGAGGAAGTCTTCGATGAGGTCCTGGGGCCAGATGAGTTGCTGGGATGCGAGCATCGTTGCCGAAGTCGCGCCGTAGCAGCGCTCCACCCATCGTGCGAGGAGACGGGGACGTTCGATTTGCCGTGCGTCCCAGCCGGGTTCGGTTCTGCCCCAGGTGTGTCCGGTATCGGGATTGATGCGGGTGTAGAGCTGCCTGCTCAACATTTCGTATCGGTTGGTGTCGATCAGCCCGGAGGATTCGAGATGCCGGATCAAGGCTCCGATCGAGATCCCCCACTTGAGCTTGAGCGGTACCAGGTTGAGCAGGGAGGGCACCTTCGGCAATTCAGGAGCGATTGCGCGGGCAGGTGCCAGCAGTTCCGAGGCAAAGAGCGATGCCTGCAGTTCTGCCTCGGCGCTGATCTCCGGTGCCCGGGAATGGAGCGTGAGGTGCCCGATCTCGTGGGCGATGGTCCATCGGGTGCGTTCCCAGGACTCGCTGGTGCGTACGACGACCAACGGGCGCTCGCTGTACTCGCCGACGCGGGTCGAGTAGCCCAGATGCTTCTCGCTCAGGCCGGAGTCGTCGTCTCCGGGGGTCCAACTGAGTGAGTTGGTGGATTTGCGGTGGCGGACGCGCATGATCACGGGTACGCCTGCTCGCTCGAGTTCGTAGGTCAGGTAGGGGATCGGGGCGTCGGTCTCGACGCCGAGCCGCTGCCGCACTTGCGCCGCAGCGAGGGCGGTTGCCGTGCTGCTGTCGAGGGACGGTACTTTGACCGGGGGCAGAGGCCATCGGCCATCGAGTTCGTCGAGGAAGTCGCCGGCCACCGCGGCGAACTGGGCCAGGTACTCCTTTTCGCCCGCGCTCGTCGACCGCGGCGCGCGGAAGAGCAGATCGCTCGCGCTGACCCGGGAGCGTGGCGGTGTGGTGAGAAACGACGTAGAGAACCGGAGCACGTGAGCCAGCTTCTCGGCCTCCGCCGCGTCGAGTGTGGTCTGCTGGGCTTGCTCGAGCCGGGTTTGCCGGGCGCCCTTCCATCCCAGCTCAGCCATCACTGCCTTGCTGGTCATTCGGCGCAGCACCCGCGCCTGCCGTATCCGGAGTCCGTACACATCGACTGTTGTCATCGCATCGTCGATTCAACAAGATCGCCGATCGGCCGCTGCGGCGACCCGCCCGATTGGTGATCAGGCAGGGGCGTCACCGGTCTGTTCACCATCTTCGTCGAACTCGTCGAAGTCGTCGACCAGCAGTGGGTCGGTCTCGGTATCGGTCGTGGAAGTGCGGGGTGTCGGCGCAGGCAAGGGGCAGCTGGCGAGTATCCGCACCATCTTCGCGTCGTCGATCTCGACCACGGCGGCCAGTTCGGCTCCCGCGAGTCCGAGCTGTTCGCTGTCGAGCCACCACAGGATGAACAGGTCGAACTTCCCGGCTGTCGTGGCCGGATCGAAAACCGGGTGCTCCTGGCCCTCGTCGAGAACGAGCTGCTGGCCTTCGGCCGCGGTCTCGCGCTGACCTGGTGGCGGAGTCATGACCACCCGCAGCCTGGTCCCGAAGTTATCGGTCGGGTACTTGCGAACCCGCACTCGGTGGCCGTGTCTGTCACGCAGGACAACCGACATGCCAGGTCCGGTGGACATGATCAGCGAAGCGCCGGAATCAGTCGGCCTGCACTCGTCCATGTGCAGCAAGGTTTGGCGCACGGTCACACATCGCGTCTGACCACCGAGATCGGCGGGGTCGGTGAACCGGTCGGCCCATCGGGTGGCAGATTCGAGCACTGCCTCGTGCAGGTCGGCATGCAAACGCGCCAGCGCCGACTCATGCTCGCGAACCAGGGAGTCCACAAGTAGCTGAGGCTGTAGGTTCATCCATGAAATATTTCATGGATCGACCTACTTCGCAATGTGTCTTTCGCTGCGGTGGACAGTGATACTTGCTCGTTGCGCGCCGATCCGGGGCGACCGGGGGCCTCGGCGGCTCAGGTCGCTCTCGGGCGTCGGTCCCGGTCAGCTTGACGGCGCTCAGCGAAGACGTGCTTCGAGGGGCTGGCAATTGCGGAAGAAGCGACACGTCCTGTCATTCGAAGGCGGGTCCGAGATGCGCGCGAAAGTCGTTGCTCGCGGACCTCATTGCGTCCTATGGTTCCCCCGTGGAGGAAATCCTGATCAAGCCAGCTTCATGGTGTGAGTATGAGTACAGGGCGTGCCCGGACGGCTGTCCGCTCGAAGCTGCTGAGTCCCGCTTGCGCGAAGCTCATCGACGTTGGCACGAGTGTGGCGAGTCCTACCTCGACCCCGATGATTTTCGGGATGCCTTGAACTCCGCGATCCAAGCGCTCCGGAATGTAACCTTCGTCCTCCAGAGCGCGAAATCTCAAATCCCGGACTTCGACTCGTGGTATCCGTCCGAACAGGCGAAGATGAGAGCTGACCGAATCCTTCGCTGGATCGTCGACTCGCGAAATAAGGTAGTGAAGCAAGGTGACTTGAAGACTCATTCTCGGATGATGGTGCACCTGGTCGTCAACTACGAGGAGGAGGCGGCCGCCGCGAACTCGGAGCGTCGCTCGTGGGAAGAGTTTCTGCGCGCAGACTATGTCGCCGCAGCGAAGTCGACCACCGAAGCGCCTGTTGAGCTCACAGTAGACGAGGTGATGTCTGCTTTGAACGAGACGAAGATGTCGATGATGGCCAGGCAGCGAGCGAGTGTCTTGTTCGAACGTCGCTGGGTTGCCGACGATATGCCGGACCACGAGCTTCTCACCGTGCTATCGCACGCTTACGGTCGGCTTCGCGAGTTGGTGATGAACTGTCACAAGCTCCTCGGGTACATCCCTGCCATCGTGTCATATTCGGTACTCGATGATACCGAGTCCAGGCTGGCAAATGTCGAGGAAATCGACGAGTATCCTCTTGGCGGAAGGCTTCCCTGTATGGTCTCGAGCCGCTCGATTCGGACAACTCGGCGCCGCTTTTCCGATGGAAGCGTTATCACCGAATTCAGGAGCCATCGCATTGAATCCGATCCAGAAGTCCGGAGATTTCTGGCCTTGGAGAAGCCGTACGGGGAGGCGCCGAAGTTCTCGGTCGAGGCGCTAGGCGGCTTGCAGAAGGTAGATCAACTGAACGCTCTCGTAAGCCTCTACGCGAAGCTGGCTGTCGGTATTCTGCAGTCTGGCCAGGATCACGGATGGTTCACACATTACTTCCGCCGAGGTGTAATGGTGGGAAGTCGACTGCACATGGCCGCCGATGTGCACGGCAAGCAGGCTGTAGCGAGCGAGGTAGCACAAACTGCTCTGGAACTAGACGCTGATGCGGTCGTCATGATCAACGAAGCGTGGGTCGCGCGGGCGCGTGTCACCCCTGACGGAGATTATCTACCACCGGAACTTCACCCTGAAAGGAGTGAAGCGGTGTTCGTCAGTGCAGCCGCACGCTCCGGCGTGGTAGCGGGGCGGCTGCTGCCCTTCCGGGTGCTGGACGGACTTCCTCCCGCGCGGCGCGTAGAGGTCGGAGAACCGCAGCCGGCGGGCCTGGTAGGACTGCTCACCCCGACGCGAGAGGCATGGGGGTGCGATGCGCCACCTCTAATCGGCAGCGAGTTCTGGCGAGCGCAGCGCCGCTGAATGCCGCTGACGACGAGCAGGATAGGGCCGTCACCTTGCCTGCCCGGCTAGTGCCATGCGCCTGAAATACGTTTCTTACGAGTAGGATTCGGCCGTAGCGACGACAGGGAGGCTGCGGTCGGGAGTTGACGGTGTCGCAGGCGCAGCGGCGGGAACTGGTCCGGAGTGCGTGGGTGGCGACATCGACGCACGCGTATGCGTTGCGGTGCCGGATCGTGCTGGCGTGCGCGGAACCCGGTGCAGCGAACGCGCACGTTGCCGCGGCGGTCGGGGTGACAGCGATGACTGTGGCGAAGTGGCGGCACCGATTTATCGCCACCCCAGACCTTCCGCCCTGGGCCACCGCACCCTGGCCGGATACGCTGCAACCTGCACACACACCGATGAACGACTCTCGCTCACCGTGGACCGGACGACGGAGCCCGTCATTGCCCCTCCGGCCGGACAAGCAGCTGGCGCCCTCTCAGCGATGTGAGGTCAGAGCGCCAGGATGAAGTCGAACGCCACGTATCGGCTGGACAGCGATCGGTACGTGTGGCTACGCGCCGCGGCCTTCGCTGCTGTCCGATCGAGTTCAGCGCAGCTGCGGGGCGACCTTGGCGCCGAGCAGTTCGATGGTGTGGTGCACCTTGTCCGGCGGCAGGGTGCCGACGCTGGTGTGGAGCATGAAGCGGTCGAGGCCGAGGGTGTCGCGGACGGTAGCGATTTTCTCGGCCACGACGTCGGGGGTGCCGAGGAACAGGGAGCCTTCCGGGCCGCGCATGGCGTCGAACTGGGCGCGGGTCATGCGGCCCCAGCCGCGTTCCCGACCGATGACGTTCATGGCCCTGGTGTAGGGCTCCCAGAATTCGCTGATTGCGGCCTCTTCGGAGTCGGCGATGTAGCCGTGTGCGTGCACGGCGACGGGCTGCTTCTCGTGACCGCCTTCGTCGAGGGCGCGGTGGTAGAGATCGACCAGTGGCGCGAAGCGGGCCGGTTGCCCGCCGATGATGGCGATCGCCAGGGGTAGGCCGAGCAGCCCTGCGCGGATGACGGATTCGGGGCTGCCGCCGACCGCGATCCAGACCGGCAGTGGCCGGTTGTCGGTGCGGGGGTAGACGATCGTCTCGCGTAGTGGGGAGCGGAATTTGCCTTCCCAGGTGACGGGTTTTTCCTCGCGAAGCTTCAGGAGCAGGGCGAGTTTCTCTTCGAATAGCTGGTCGTAGTCGCCGAGGTCGAGGCCGAACAACGGGAACGACTCGGTGAAGCTTCCTCGGCCGGCCATGAGCTCCGCGCGGCCGTTGGACAGCCCGTCGAGTGTGGCGAAGTCCTGGTACACCCGGACCGGGTCATCGGAACTGAGTACGGTGACTGCGCTGGTCAGCTGGATGCGTTCGGTGCGCGCGGCGATAGCGGCCAGCACCACCGCGGGCGAGGACGCGGCGAAGTCGACACGGTGGTGTTCGCCGACGCCGTAGACGTCGAGTCCCGCGGCTTCGGCTGCAACGGCCTCGTCGACGACCTGGCGCAGGCGTTCAGCTGCTGTGGGTGCCGGGCGGCCGTCGACGGGATAGCGTTCGGCGAAGGTGGTGAGTCCCAGTTCCATGGCCGGTCCCTCTCGATAGTTTCTATGTCAACCTTATGGGGTGCAACGGTGTGAGGAGTTGAAAGATTCCGGAGCTTGTCGTCTGAGGAGGGGCGTTCGCGTGCCCGATGAGTTCTTGCAGCGGAAGGGCCGTGGGGTCGCACCAACGTCGGGGCATGTCGATGCGGCTCCGTTCGACCTGGTGGTCGAGGCGGTTCCTGGACCAACCGTCACCTAATCCGGCTGCAACTCCTCTGGAACCTCCTGCGTAGGAATCGGCTGTGGCCCTCGCCAGAATGAGATGTCCGGCTGGGCGAGCGGATGTGGCTCCCCGGTGATCTCCGACAGTGCTCTGGCGACCTCCTCGATTCCAGCGCGGGTGTAGATGTCATTGGCGGTGCGGTAGTTGTCGGAGTGCCCGCCATAGGATTTCGCTACGGCTGTTCCGAAGCGCCGTTCGACGTAGCGGAGGGTGGTGTGGCGGATCCAGTGCGCAGTGATGCCATGGGAGCGCACGGCCGGAACGTGCGCGGCCAGGCGTTCGAACAGGCTGCCGTACCGGCGATTGGTGATGGGGTTGCCGTTGCGGTACCGCAGGAGGCGGCCGTCGTCGGGTGCGCCTCGTTCGGTGGCGTGACGAAGGAGTGCGTTCATGAGGGTGGGGGAGACCGGTTGCCAGCGGACGGTTCCCCGCTTCTCCCGCAACAGGATCAGGCACTGGGTCGGGTCGAGCTCTTTCGGCCGCAGTGACAGTGCTCCGGATGCTCGGCAGGCGGTTTCGATGTGCAGGCGCAGGATGAGGGAGTCGAGTTCGGGGTCGTCTCCGGTCGTATCGGCGGCCTCGATGATCGCTTCGAGGATCTGGTCGGGTAGTGCTCGACGGGTGGGCGGTAGCGGCGCCGGCTTGACCAGTCTGGCGGCGGGGTCGTCGAGCGCGTCGATGAAGCCGTCGTTGATGGCGTAGCGGTACAGATAGCGCAACGCGCTGATCGAAGTTGTCACGGTTCCCCGGCCACCGCGGTCGGCCCGCCGCACCTGCCGGGTCGTTCGGAAGTGTTCGACCATGGTCTTGAGTTCGGTCACGGTGGGCTCGTCGATCCGTCGGTCTGCCCAGCCGTAATCGAGCAGCTTCCGCCAGTAGGAGTTGTAGCCCGTGCGGGTCCTGTGTCCGACAGGCATGGATGCCAGGACGACAGGGATGTATTCGGCGAAAGTCGGCACCTCGCGCGGTGAACTCGGTAGCCCCTGAAGGTCCTCGGGCTTGAGGTCGAGGCGTTCGAGCAGCAGGCGTGCGGCGATGAGGTTGCTTTCGCGTGCGGAGTCGGTCGTCACACGAGTCTCCCGGTTGCGGCGTCGGTGGCGTGGGGCAGGAGTGCGTCGTCGAGGATCGGCATGGGCCAGATGATGAGCACGTCGGGGATCAGCCCGGCGGCGAGCAGAACCCGGTCTCCGATCCTCAGCCGGGCGGCGTGACGTGACTGGGCGGGCAGACGTAGGTGGCCCACACGGGTGATCGCGGCGCTGTCGCCGGGCGTGCGGCTATCGGGATCGAGGCGGGTCACCACGATCAGGTTGTGCTTCACCTGCCAACGAAGCCTGTCGCCACCGCGCCAGCCGAGTACGGGCAGCACTCCGAGGGCTTGGACGCGACTGTTGTAGTCGATCGGGCGGACCGTGTAGAGGGCATCGGTAGTGCGGGGTGGTTGCAACTTCGGAAGTGGCAGTCCGCGACCGAACGGTGAGGTGTTGCTGGTCTCGGGTTCGTGGCTGTCGGTAGTCTGCGGTGCGGAACTCGGGTGGATTTCTCGGCTCACCGCGACCTCCTGGCGAACCTGCAAACCAGCAGGTCAGAGCGATTGAGGTGATCGGCGTGGTTCGGTCGGTGTCCTTGCCCCTGGTCAGGGGCGAGTTCGCGCCAGGACTGTGTTCGACTCGGTGAAGGAGCCGCGGCCCGCCATCAGCTCGGCGCGACCGTCGGACAGCGCGTCCAGGGTGGCGAACTCCTGGTAGGCGCGCACCGGATCGGCGGAGCTGAGCACGGTGACCGCGCTGGTCAGCTGGATGCGTTCGGTGCGGGCGGCGATGGCGGCCAGAACCACCGCGGGCGCGGAGGCGGCGAAATCGACGCGGTGGTGTTCACCGACGCCGTAGACGTCCAGCCCGGCGGCTTCGGTGGCCACGGCCTCCTCGACGACTTCACGCAGTCGTTGCGCGGCGGTCGGTGCGGGCCGGTCGGCGACGGGGTACCGCTCGGCGAATGTCGTGAGTCCCAGTTCCACAGCGCGTCCTTCCAGGAAGTTTCTATGTCAACCACTTTGGGAACGGTGGGTGGACCCTCGATATTCCTGCCGCCTCGAGGGTCGCCTGCACTCCCGATCGCGGGGCGGACCGCGCCCCATCGGCGTGTCCCTGAGCGGCCGATAAGCTGATCGCATGTCCGTGCGCACTCGTCAGCCCCTGGTTCCCGGCACGCTCTCACCCGTCAGGGAGGTGCCGCGCGCCATCGAACGCCCCGAGTACGCGTGGAAGAAGACGGCGAAGGAGGCACAGGGGGAGCCCTGGGTGCAGTCGGCGGAGACCATCGAGAAGATGCGGATCGCGAGCAAGATCGCGGCGCGGGCGCTCGACGAGGCCGGTAAGGCCGTCGCGCCCGGCGTGACCACCGACGAACTGGATCGCATCGCCCACGAGTACATGTGCGATCACGGGGCCTACCCGTCCACCCTGGGCTACAAGGGTTTTCAGAAGTCGTGCTGCACTTCGCTGAACGAGGTGATCTGCCACGGCATCCCGGATTCGACCGTCATCCAGGACGGCGACATCGTCAATATCGACGTCACCGCCTACATCCACGGCGTGCACGGCGACACCAACCGGACCTTTCTCGCCGGTGAGGTGGAGGAGGAGGTGCGGCTGCTGGTCGAACGCACCGAGGAGGCCACGAACCGGGCGATCAAGGCCGTGAAGCCGGGCCGGGCGCTAAATGTGATCGGGCGGATCATCGAGTCCTACGCCAACCGCTTCGGCTACGGCGTGGTGCGCGACTTCACCGGTCACGGTGTGGGCCCGACCTTCCACAACGGCTTGGTCATCCTGCACTACGACCAGCCCGCGGTGGAGACGGTCATCGAACCCGGCATGACCTTCACCATCGAGCCGATGATCAACCTGGGCGGCATCGATTACGAGATCTGGGACGACGGCTGGACCGTGGTCACCAAGGACCGCACGTGGACCGCGCAGTTCGAACACACCCTCGTGGTCACCGAGACGGGCGCGGAAGTACTCACCCTGCCGTGAACGCCGCTGCCGTCGAAGCGGTCCCGCGATGAGAGGCGCGCTCCTGGTCGCGGGCACTACCTCGGACGCGGGCAAGAGCGTGGTGGTGGCCGGGCTGTGCCGGATGCTCGCACGGCGAGGAGTGCGGGTCGCGCCGTTCAAAGCACAGAACATGTCGAACAATTCGGTCGTCACCCTCGACGGCGGGGAGATCGGCCGCGCCCAGGCGTTGCAGGCGCGCGCCTGCGGGCTGGAGCCGAGCGTGCGCTTCAACCCGGTGCTGCTCAAGCCGGGCAGTGACCGGCGCTCGCAACTGGTGGTGCGCGGGCGGGC
Organism: Nocardia shimofusensis NBRC 100134; assembly: GCF_001613125.1. GTDB lineage: Bacteria > Actinomycetota > Actinomycetes > Mycobacteriales > Mycobacteriaceae > Nocardia > Nocardia shimofusensis. The sequence continues at coordinate 170,514 of NZ_BDBT01000003.1, read as the reverse complement.
GGTCGACACCGTCGGCGCGGCCGACTATTTCCGGCATCGCACCGCACTGCGGCAGGTGGTGGCCGACGAATTGGCGTCGCTGCGTACCGAATTCGATGTGGTGATCTGCGAAGGCGCGGGCTCGCCCGCCGAGATCAATCTGCGCGCCACCGATCTGGCGAACATGGGACTGGCGCGGGCCGCGAATCTGCCGGTGCTCGTCGTGGGCGACATCGACCGGGGCGGGGTGCTGGCCCATTTGTTCGGCACGGTGGCGGTACTCGACCCCGAGGATCAGGAATTGATCGCGGGGTTCGTGGTCAACAAGTTCCGCGGCGACGTGGATCTGCTGCGGCCGGGGCTGGATAGGCTCACCGAATTGACCGGCAGGCCGACCCTCGGGGTGGTCCCGTTCGCCGAGGAGTTGTGGATCGATGCCGAGGACTCGCTCGGCACCGTCGCCGACGCGCCGGTCGGGCGTCCGCGACCGCCCGTGGGTGGCCGGTGGCTGACCGTCGCGGCGGTGCGGCTGCCGCGCATCTCCAATTCCACCGATGTGGAGGCGCTGGCGTGTGAGCCCGGTGTGGCGGTGCGCTGGGTGAGCGAACCCTCGCGCCTGGCCGATGCCGATCTCGTGGTGGTACCCGGCAGCAAGTCCACCGTCTCGGATCTGGAATGGTTGCGCCGCACCGGGATCGCGGAGGCGCTGCGGGAGCGGGCGGTGAACGGGCGGCCGATCCTGGCGATCTGCGGCGGGTACCAGATGCTGGGGCGTCGCATCGTGGACCGGGTGGAGTCGGGAGCGGGTGAGGTCGAGGGGCTCGGGATCTTCGACCTGGACATCGAATTCGACGAACCGAAAGTGCTACGACGTGTCGACGGCAGGGACCCGCGGTCGGCGACGGCATGGCACGGATACGAGATCCATCACGGCCGGGTGCGGCGCACGGGTGATCCGGGCTGGCTCGAACTCGACGGTGCACCGGAGGGGTCGGTGGCGGGCGCGGCCCGGGGGACCCACGTGCACGGACTGCTGGAGAGCGACGAGTTCCGCCGTGCCTGGTTGTGCGAGGTCGCCGAGCGCGCGGGACGCCCGGACTTCGCGGTGTCGCCCGACACCTCGGTCGCGGGGGTGCGCGCCGGACAGCTCGATCTGCTCGCCGATCTCATGGAGCGTCACCTCGATCAGGACGCGCTCGAGCGCATCGTCACCGGTGGCGCGCCCGCGGGGCTGCCGGTGCTGACGGTCGGCCGGGCGTAGGGCTGTGCCCGACCCCGGTGGGACGCGCTCGCGGACGGACGCGGCGGTGTACCGTTCCGGCATGGAGTCCCGCCGGATCACGGTCGGCGACCGGGCCTTCACGGTTCGCGTCGACGGCCCGGAAACGCGCCACACGGTGCTGCTGCTGCCCGATGAGGGCGACCTGGTCGACGGCTACGACCAGGTGGTGGCCCGGCTGACGACCTCCGATCTGCGCACCCTCGCGGTCGAGTCGATCGACGGTCTCACCCCGGCCGACGTACCCGTTCTGCTCGACGAGCTCGGCGTGCCGTACGCCCATGTCGCCGGACGCGGCGCGGGCGCCGACCTGGCCTGGCGGGTGTGCGCGGGAACCTTCGGTCGCTACATCAGCATGGTGGTCGCCGATCGCGCCCATCCCGCCGTGCCCGGACCCGGCGGCTCGGCCGCCGACCCGACCTGCCGCCCGCTGGAACTGCCGGTGACCGTGCTGGTCACCAAGGGCATGGATCGGGCGACGGCAGAGGCGTCGGGACGGTTCGTCTACGGCGAGTTCCGAGTCGTCGACGTCGACGCCGACGACGTGGCCACCGAGGCCGCGCACGAACTGGCCACGGAGATCGTGTTGCGCACCAGCCTCTGGTGAGTGCGTGCGGTCCGATCCGCTGCCCGATCGGACCGGCCTCGTCGTGGACTCAGCCCTCGGCCGTGGACTCAGCCTTCGGCTCGTGGACTCAGCCTTCGGCCGGTTCGCCCTGCTCGACCCGCCGGTACTCGTCCAGCCAGTTCAGCCAGTGATCGAGTTCGGCGAAAGCCTGGGCGCGTGGACGCTCCGCGGACAGGAACACGTCGTGGCGGGCACCGTCGATGGGCACGATATTGGTGCGGTCGCCCAAGCAGCCGGACCAGCGCTGGATCTGCTTGACGTCGAGCACCGTGTCGGCCACATCGGCGGCCGGGCCGTACGTGCGCAAGAACTTCGTCAGCTTCGAGCGCAGGATCAGCGCGGGCACCCCGATGTCGAGACCCTGGTGCAGCCGGAAGTGGCCGCGCCGGATCGCACGCAGCCAGCCGAAGCGCACCGGCGCGCCCGCCAGCGGCTTCCAATCCAGGTTGTAGTCCCATTCACCGGCGACCGTGTGGTGCAGGCTGTCGCCGTAGGTGCTCAGGCCGCCGCCGGGCAGACGCGCGGTTGCCCGGAATCGGCCGAGGGACTCGATGAGCGGAGTGCCGATGGTCCGGTAGTAGGACGGGCCTTGCAGGTCGAACCACGGGCTGTTGAGTACCAGGCCGATGATGCCTGCCTCGGCGACGCCGCCCGCGCGGTTGAGCCGGTCCAGCCACAGCGGCAGGATCAGTCCGCCGGTGGAGTGCGCTACCAGGAGCACGTTCGCGCCGGTTTCGGCCCGGACGATGCGCAGCGCCTCGTCGAGTTCGGCGTCGTAGAAGGTCAGATCGGTCACATAGTGCGGGCTCTGCCCGGAACGCAGCGAGCGACCGCACTTGCGTAGATCCAGGGCGTAGAACCGATGTCCGCGCCCGGCGAAGTGCTCGGCGAGATGGCGCTGGAAGAAATAGTCGGTGAACCCGTGGACGTACAGCACGGCGGTCTCGGCTGTCTCGTCGGTTTCGGTGCCGGTGTCGGGCAGGTGGCGCACCAGTGTCGCGACCACCTCGCCCTCGCCGTCGGGGTCCTCGCCCAGCTCGATGGTGTGCTGCTGATAGCCGGCGCCGAGAACATCCGCCTGCCACTGCGCCGGGCCGTCGGCGATGCCGGAATTCGTCACGGTGATGTCGGACACGCGCTCAGGAGTTCGATCGGTCACGAGAATCAATCTAGGCCAGGCGGCGGCCGGAATATAGACCCGGCGCGACCAGCGACGGGAGAGGAATCTTTATCACATTCGCAGGGTCCGTTGCCGAAATCGAAGGTCATGAGGTGCACAATTGGGCACAGGTGAACGGCGGGTAACCTAGCCCCGCCGAGTCACGCCAGGCTCGCTACAACCAAGGCAGGCCAACGGGGGCCGCGCCGCAGAAGTGACAAGGAAGTCGATCAAGCCGTGCCGAACGCTGCCATGACTGAAAAGACCGATGTGGTGCTCATCGGCGCCGGAATCATGAGTGCCACCCTCGGTGCCCTCATCAGCCGGTTACAGCCGGAGTGGTCGATCTCGCTTTTCGAGCGGCTCGACGCCGCGGCCGCGGAGAGCAGTGATCCCTGGAACAACGCGGGCACCGGCCACTCGGCCCTGTGCGAGCTCAACTACAGCCCGCAGAAGCCGGACGGCTCGGTCGATGTGACCAAGGCCATCGACATCAACGAGCGCTTCCAGGTCTCGCGGCAGTTCTGGGCCTACGCCACCGAGAACGGCGTCCTCGGCGACCCCTCGCGGTTCATCAACCCGATTCCACACGTCAGCTTCGTGCACGGCGCCGATGACGTGCAGTACCTGCGCAAGCGCTACGAAGCGCTGGCCCCGCACCCGCTGTTCGAGGGCATGGAGTACATCGACAGCCCCGACGAGTTCAGCCGTCGCCTGCCGCTGATGGCCAAGGGCCGGGACTTCTCCGATCCGATCGCGCTCAACTGGACCGACAACGGCACCGACATCGACTTCGGTTCGCTTACCAAGGAACTGCTCGGCTACCTCGGCTCGGTGGGCGCCGACCTGGCCTTCGGCCACGAGGTACGCAACCTGACCAAACAGTCCGACGGCAGCTGGAAGCTCACCGTGCGCAACAGGCGCACCCGCGAGAGCCGCACCGTGCTGGCCAAGTTCGTATTCGTCGGCGCGGGCGGCGGCGCGCTGCCGCTGCTGCAGAAGTCCGGCATCAAGGAGATCAAGGGCTTCGCCGGCTTCCCGGTCAGCGGGCAGTTCCTGCGCTGCACCAACCCCTCGCTGATCGACAAGCACGAGGCCAAGGTCTACGGCAAGGCCGCCGTCGGCGCTCCGCCGATGTCGGTGCCGCACCTGGACACCCGCGTCATCAACGGCAAGCCCGGCCTGCTGTTCGGTCCCTACGCGGGCTGGACGCCGAAGTTCCTCAAGGACGGCAGCAATGCCGATCTGTTCAAGTCGATCCGGGCGGGCAACCTCGCCCCGATGCTCGGCGTCGGCGTCACAGAGCTGTCGCTGGTGAAGTACCTGGTCTCGGAGCTGTTGAAGTCGCAGTCCGGCCGGGTCGTCACGCTGGAGGAGTTCGTCCCGCGCGCCCACGGCAACGACTGGGAGCTGATCACCGCCGGTCAGCGCGTGCAGATCATCCGCCGCAAGGGTGTGGGCGGCGTGCTCGAGCTGGGCACCGCGGTCATCGCGGCCCAGGACGGCTCGATCGCGGGTCTGCTCGGCGCCTCGCCCGGCGCCTCGACCTGTGTGACCGCCATGCTCGATGTGCTGCAGCGCTGCTTCCCGCGCGAGTACGCCGATTGGACTCCGCGCCTGCGCGAGATGATCCCCTCGCTCGGGGTGAAGCTGTCCGAGGACAAGGCGCTGTTCCACGATGTCTGGAACTGGACCAACAAGGCCCTTCGCCTGACCGAGGCGGGCGCGGCGAACACGCCGCAGCCGGTAGGGGTCGCGCCCAGCGCCTAGGTGTGATAGCAAAGCGCGATGATGTCAACGGTTGCGCTCAAGCGTTCGTGGGCCGCGGATCTCGATACCGCCACCCTGTACCAGCTGTTGAAGCTTCGCGTAGAAGTCTTCGTCGTCGAACAGAAATGCGCGTACCCGGAACTGGACGGGCTCGATCTGTTGCCGGAGACGCGCCATTTCTGGCTCGACGACGAAGGCGAGATCATCTGCACGCTGCGGCTGCTCGAGGAGCACGCCGACGGCGTGAAGTCCTTTCGCATCGGCCGTCTCTGTACGGCGAAGGAAGTGCGCGGGCACGGCTACACCACCCGTGTCCTGCAGGCGGCGCTGGCCGAGGCAGGGGAGTCGACCGTGCGACTCGATGCCCAGACCTACCTGGTCGACATGTATGCCAAGCACGGCTTCGTCGTCGACGGTGACACGTTCATCGAGGACGGCATCGAGCACGTGCCGATGCGCCGGGGCTGACCGCTCGATTCGCCGCCGGGCTCGGGTCTTCCATCCCCTCCGACAGTGGCGGCCCGAAGGCCCGTCGGGGGCCGGTCGGCTGCTGGGTCGCTTGCCCGCCCGTGTCGAGGGGATGCGCGGGCCCACAGGGTGGCGACCGCGGGCGATGCGCTCCGGCCTAGGGTAGGGACATGTCCTTGTCCCATGCCGAACGACGGTCCCACGCCGAACGACGGCAGACTGTCGTCGTGCCTGCGCCTGCGCCCGGTTCCGAGGCAGGCTTTCCGTTCTCCGCCGTGGTCGGGCAGGAGCAGCTGCAACTGGCGCTGACCCTGTGCGCGGTGCATCCGGGCATCGGCGGTGTGCTGGTGCGCGGGGAGAAAGGAACCGCGAAGTCGACGGTCGTGCGCGCGTTGGCGAATCTGCTGCCGCCGGTGGTGGACGAGACCGGCGCGCGCCCGGCGCGACTGGTGGAGCTGCCGGTCGGCGCGACCGAGGACCGGGTGGTCGGCTCGCTGGATCTGGAACGGGTGCTGCGCGACGGCGAGCAGGCATTCCGGCCGGGCCTGCTGGCGGCCGCCCATCACGGCGTGCTCTACGTCGATGAGGTCAACCTGTTGCACGACCATCTGGTGGACGTGTTGCTCGACGCCGCCGCGATGGGCCGGGTCCATGTGGAGCGCGACGGCGTGTCGCATTCGCATCCGGCGCGATTCGTGCTGGTGGGGACGATGAATCCGGAAGAGGGCGAGCTGCGTCCGCAGCTGCTCGACCGGTTCGGCCTCACCGTCGACGTGGCCGCCTCCCGCGACGTGGACACCCGGATGACAGTGGTCCGGCGCAGGCTGGACTACGAGGCGGACCCCTCCGCGTTCGCCGCCCGCTACGCCGACGCCGACCGGGAGATCGCCGAACGCATCCTGAAGGCGCGCGAGCGGGTCGGCGAGGTGACGCTCGACGACACCGAACTGCGCCGGATCGCCGCCCTGTGCGCGTCTTTCGACGTCGACGGTATGCGCGCCGATCTGGTCGTGGCCCGCACCGCCACCGCGCACGCCGCGTGGCGCGGCGCGGACGCGGTCGATGAGCGGGACGTGCGAGTCGCGGCGGAATTGGCGCTGCCGCACCGCCGTCGCCGCGATCCCTTCGACGAGCCCGGCATCAGCGAGGACCAGCTCGATCAGGCCATGCGCGACGCCGCGGACGCGGTCGATCAGGCGCAACCGCCCGCGCCGGAGCGGGATTCGGGCGAGGACCGACACGGCGCCGACTCGGCGGGGCAGGATGCCGACGAAGGAGACCCCGGCGACCGGCCCGGCGATCAGGACAACGACACCGGCGCCGCGGGACCCGGCCCGGACGAGGACCCGGACGACCCCGGCCCGGATGGTCCCGGCACCGACGGCCCCGGTAGCGGGCGAGCCCGCGAAGGTCGTTCGGGCACACCGGTTTCCGGCGCGGCCGAGCCGCCGCGCTGGGAGGTGCCCGGTGTCGGCGAGGGCGCGCCCGGTCGCCGCTCCCGCGCACAGACCCGCAACGGCCGGGTGGTGCGCGCGACCACCGAACCCGGCACCGGGCTGCATCTGCTCGGCACCGTCTTCGCGGCCGCCCCGCGCCAGCATCTGCGCGAACGGACCGAGGGCAGGATGACCTTCGCCCCCGAAGACCTGCGTGGCGCCTATCGCGAGGGCCGCGAAGGCAATCTGGTGGTCTTCGTCGTCGATGCCTCCGGCTCGATGGCCGCGCGCGACCGGCTCGCCGCGGTGACCGGCGCCGTCGTCACCCTGCTGCGCGACGCCTACCAGCGGCGCGACAAGGTGGCCGTGATCAGTGTGCGCGGCGCGGAGGCCGAACTGGTGCTGCCGCCGACCTCGTCGGTGGACATCGCCGTGCGCAGGCTGGCCGGATTGCGCACGGGCGGAAAGACGCCGCTGGCGGCCGGCCTGCTGAAGGCCCGCGAGATCGTGCACCGCGAGCGGGTGCGTGATCCGCGCAGGCGCCCGATGCTGGTGCTGCTGACCGACGGCCGTGCCACCGGCGGCGCCGACCCGGTCGGCCGGGCGAAGACCGCCGCGGGCCTGCTGGCGGGCGACGGGGTGACGGCGATGGTGGTGGACTGCGAACGCGGCATGATCCGGCTCGGTCTGGCCGCCGAACTGGCGCGCGCCCTGCGCGGCCGCGTGGTGCGCCTCGGCGAGCTGACCGGTGAGGCCGTCGCCGAGGTGGTGCGTGCCGGCGCCGGGCGTGCCCCGACCGGCCGACCGGCGCGAGCCGCCTGAGAGATAAGACTCCGCCCTGTCGATTCGGCCGGGCGGACACGGGAACACGAGGAGTAGCGATGCCTAAGGGTGTGCCGGAGACGGTGCCCGACGACGGGCTGACCACGCGGCAACGCCGTAACCAGCCGGTGCTCGCGGTACACACCGGACCGGGCAAGGGCAAGTCGACCGCGGCGTTCGGCATGGCCCTGCGCGCCTGGAACCAGGGCTTCGACGTGGCGGTGTTCCAGTTCGTGAAGAGCGCCAAGTGGAAGGTGGGCGAAGAGGCCGCCTTCCGCACCCTGGGCACGCTGCACGAGCAGACCGGCGTCGGCGGTTCGGTGCAATGGCACAAGATGGGCGAGGGCTGGTCCTGGACCCGCAAACAGGGCAGCGAGGACGATCACGCCGCCGCCGCGCTCTCCGGCTGGCGGGAGATCCAGCGACGCCTGGCCGCCGAAGAACACCGCTTCTATGTGCTCGACGAATTCACCTATCCGCTCAAATGGGGTTGGGTGGATGTCGACGACGTGGTCGCCACCCTGGTCGATCGGCCGGGTAACCAGCACGTCGTGATCACCGGGCGCGACGCCCCGCAAGCGCTGCTCGACGCCGCCGATCTGGTGACCGAGATGACCAAGGTCAAACACCCGATGGACGCGGGCCGCAAGGGCCAGCGCGGCATCGAGTGGTGAACGGCGCCGGGTACTCCACGCCGGCCGGCGACCGCGCCGCGCCGGCGGTGGTGATCGCCGCGCCCGCGTCGGGCAGCGGGAAGACCACGCTGGCAACAGGTCTGATCGGCGCGCTGCGGCGGGCCGGGCATCGCGTCGCGCCGTTCAAGGTGGGCCCGGACTACATCGACCCCGGGTACCACGGGCTGGCGGCAGGTCGTCCCGGCCGCAACCTCGATCCGGTGCTCGTCGGCGCGGATCGGGTGGCGCCGCTGTACCGGCACGGCAGTGCCGGCTGTGATCTGGCGGTCGTCGAGGGCGTGATGGGGCTGTTCGACGGCCGCATCGACGACGCCGACGTCCGTCCGGTGGCCGAGGGCTCGACCGCTCAGGTGGCGAGCCTGCTGGGCGCGCCGGTCGTGCTGGTCGTGGACGCCCGCGGGCACAGCCAGAGTCTGGCCGCGCTGCTGCACGGCTTCGCGACCTTCGACAGCGGTATCCGGCTGGGCGGGGTGATCCTCAATCGGGTCGGCAGCGAACGCCACGAACAGGTTCTGCGCGCGGCCTGCGCTCGCGTCGGGCTGCCGGTGCTCGGGGCGCTGCCGCGCATGGCCGAACTGGAAGTCCCGTCCCGCCACCTCGGGCTCATTCCGGCCGTCGAGCACGGGGCCGCGGCCACCACGGCGGTCGCCGCGATGACCGACCTGGTGGCCGCGCACGTCGATCTCGCCGCCGTCGCCGCTCTGGCGCGCGGCACGGTGGGGGGCCCGGCCTGGAATCCCGCCGACGAACTGGCGAGCACGTCGGAAGTGGGCCCGCTCGCCATCGAAGACCGCTCCGGTGTCGGTGGTGACGGCCCGCTGGTGGCGATGGCGGGTGGTCCCGCCTTCACCTTCGGCTACGCCGAACACCGCGAAGTCCTCGCCGCGGCGAGCGCCCGCGTCGTCGTCTTCGACCCGCTGCGCGACGAATTGCCCGCCGGCACCGCGGGTCTCGTTCTCCCCGGGGGGTTCCCCGAAGAGCATGCCGCGGCGCTGGCGGCCAATACGCCGCTGCTGGAGCAGATCCGTGCCCAGGCGGCCGCAGGCCTGCCGATCCACGCCGAATGCGCGGGGCTGCTGTACCTCACCCGCTCGCTCGACGGCCACGCGATGGCCGGTGTCCTCGACGCCGACGCCGAGTTCGGTCCCCGCCTGACCCTCGGTTATCGCGACGCCGTGGCCGTAGCGGATTCCCCGCTGTGGCGTGCGGGCGAACGGGTGCGCGGCCACGAGTTCCACCGGACCCGCCTGGTCCGCGCCGACACCTCCCGGCCTGCCTGGGGCTGGCGCGACCCGGCGGGCGCGGCGGTCCGCGAGGGACTGGTCACCCACCGGGTGCACGCTTCCTACCTGCACACCCATCCCGCCGGAAACCCCTCCGCGACGGCCCGATTCGTCGCCGCGGCGGCCGAGTATGCGACCGCGCGCGCGACACACTGACCCGGGGTTCCGCCCGCCCGTGGATGTGGTGCGCCGGGCGAAGCTTCCGCGCGCCGGGCGCGGGCGATCCGCAGGCAACGGCGACGGCGCGCGCGGGCGCCGGGCGGAGCTTCCGCGCGCCGGGCGCGGGCGATCCGCAGGCAACGGCGACGGCGCGCGCGGACGCCGGATCGGGGCCGTGGCCCGGCGTAGCCCGTCGGGTGCGGGCGAGTCACCGTGACGGTTCAGCGCGTTTCCCGAGCACCGGTTGCCGTCGGGGTCGGCTTCCGCCCCGGGACCGGCGCCGATCGGATTCTGGCGGCGGTGCGCACGGTCCTCGCCGACTCGGACTGCTGCTGCCTGGCGACACTGGACCGGCGCGGTGATGAACCCGGATTGCTTTCCGCGGCAAGGGAACTGGACATTCCGGTGGTGACGTTCTCGTCGGCCGAGCTGGCCGCCATCGCTGTCCCGCATCCCAGCGAGCGGGTCGACGCCGCGACCGGAACGGCGAGTGTGGCCGAAGCCGCCGCTGTTCTCGCGGCGCGGGGCGGGCCCCTGGTGCGGGCCAAAACCGTGCACGCCGGGGTGACCGTGGCCCTCGCCCGGCGACTGGCGTAGGCGCTCGGCCGCGGCGGCCGGCCTCAGGGCGCGACGGATCCCCAATCCCCGAATCCGGTCGGGTCGTGCCTGCCGAGACTGGCGTGTTCGAACAACCCCCACCCGACGGCTTCCCCGCAGCGGGCGCGGGCGACGTGGTCGGTGACGCCGTAGGGGATGCGGGCCGCCACGGCGGGATCGGTGAGGTCGTAGCGGCGGAAGTCCGTCCAGCCGCGGCCCTTCCACAGGCCGTGCTGCCAGTCCGGGTCGCCGCTGTAGCCACACCCGACATGCAGCGGAACGGCTGTGCCCGTGGTGATCTCGATGTCGAGAGGAGTTCCGTCGGAGGCGGTCAGGGACAGGCGGGCGGCCGCGGGGTGGCGCGTGCCGGAGCGGTAGTCGATCTCTACGCGCGGCCAGCCGAGCTGCTCGACCCGGCCGTCCGGCCATACCCGCACCGCGTCGTTGAGGGTGCGATAGCCGTCCGGGTTCTCCTGAACGATCACCACCACGGCGAACCCGTCGAACCGCAGCGGCGCGTACAGCCACCAGAAGCCGCCCGAGGGTTCGGCTGCCGCACGACCGGGCGGCTCGGCCTCGCCGACCGGGCGGATGCCCCAGGAGCGGTCGCGAGTGCCGGTCCACACCCGGTCGTCGAGCGCGATGTCCGTGCCGTCGATCGACAGCGTGCCCGACCAGGAGCCGACCTGGGCGAAACGGGAGGCCTCGATGATCGGGCGCGCGCCGGTGAGGATCAGGTGCGGCTGTTCGGCGACCGCGGGGAACGCACCGGTCCAGGTCATGTCGCAGGACAGCTCGTCGTGCTCGCAGATCACGCGCAGCCGGTGCAGCGGCTCGAGCACCTCGACGCGGTAGCCGCCTACCCGCAGGTCCATGCCGCGGTCGCCGAGCGCGTCGGAGAACCGCACCGAACTCACCTGCTCGCCGCGGCGAACCGCCAGGTACCCGTCGACCACGCCGAGGTTCGGGTACACGCCGAAACCGGTGATCGCCAGGGTGCCGCCGTCGCGGTCGTGGGCGTTGAAATAGCTGCGGTCGTAGAAGTTGCGGTCGCTGGAGGCCACCCGCGTCATCGGCAGCGGGGTCTGGTGGATGGGGTATTCGTCCAGCGGCGACGGTGTCGAACCGGGGATGCGGGGTGCGTGCACGATGTCCTCAATCCCACGCGCAGGTGCCGTCGAGCATGGATTCCAGCAGCGCCCGGTGCATGACGTAGTCGTCACGGTCGGCGGTGTCGGTGTCCTCGCCGAAGTGCAGCATGCGGCGTTTGATCCTGGCCATCACGATGGCGTGGCGCAGCGCGGCGTAGACCAGGTGGAAGTCCATGTCGCGCGCTTGATGTCCGCTGACGCGTTCGTAGGTGGCGACCGTCTCGCTCAGACGCAGGAAGTCGGGCAGGCCCGGCTGGTCGAAGCGGGTGGCGATGTCCTGGAAGAAGCGGTGGATGAACACCACCCAGGCCAGATCGACCTCGCGTGGGCCCAGTGCCGCCATCTCCCAGTCCAGAACCGCGGCCGGTTCGAAACCGTCGAAGATGATGTTGCCCGGCCTGGCGTCGCCCCAACAGAGCACGTCCGGCCCGGGATCGGCGGGCCAGTGCGTCTCCAGCCAGTCGAAAGCGCGCTCGATGATCGGGATCCGGTAGCCGTCGGCGGCCAGCGCCCAGTCGTACCAGCCCCGATGCCAGTCCACATGTCTGCGCAGCGCTTGACCCGGACCGTCGAGCATCGGGAAGCGCGCGCCCGGATCCGGCACCGCGTGGATCGCGGCGATGATCTCGACGGTTCTGGCCGCCAGCTCCGCTCGCTGCCGCGGGGTGGCCTCGAACAGCCAGCCGAGGAAGACATAGGGCGGGTTGTCCGCCGGGACCCGGCCCTCGACGCGGCGCATGACGAAGAACTCGGCACCCAGCACGCTCGCGTCGGTCTCCAACCAGCACAGTGGTGGCACCGGCACCGCGGTGGCCGCGGCGACGCCGGCCATGATGTGGAACTGGGTCGCCAGATCGTAGGTGGGGAAGACCGGGAAGTCTCGTGGGTCCGGCGCCAGCCGCGCGACGAACGAACCGCCCTCGCGCATCCCGCCGACCTGCCAGGTGGCGTCGAAGAACACCGACGTGCTCGACAGTCCCGAATTCTGCGGGATGCTCGCGTTCGAGACCACCGGTGTGCCCTCGGCGTCGGTGCGGCTGCGCAGCCAGGCCGAGAGGTCCGCGGCCAGGGCTTCGGGATCGCGCTCGCTCACGGTGAGCTGCCGCCGCAGTGTCGGGTCCGTGTCCTCGCTCATCGGGAACCTCCTCGGCACTGGCAAGCCACTCCGCGCGGGTCGCGGGGAACGAGTGCGAATGTAACGCGTTTCAGTTCCATCGCGGTGGTGGAATCGGTGAAAAGGCCGGGTGACACGCCGTGCGGTCGGTGGCTGCGCGGGGCGCCGGTCTGCGTGCGCGCCTGCTCCGGGCTGGCCGTAGGCTGGACGACTGTGCCGAACACGTCAGACACCAGCGAAGACCACGTCACCGAGCCCAGCACGGAGCCGAACTACCTCGTCGGACTCGATCTGCGCGGCCGTCGCGTGGTCGTGGTCGGCGGCGGGACGGTCGCCGCTCGCCGGTTGGGACTGCTGATCGCCTCGGGAGCCGACGTGCACGTCGTGAGCCGGGAAGTGACGCCGACGGTCGAGGGGATGGCGAGCGCCGGGCAGATCACCGTGACGCTGCGCGACTACGCCGACGGCGACCTCGCCGAGGCGTGGTACGCGATCGCCTGCACCGACGAACCGGAGACCAACGCCGCGATCGTCGCCGAGGCCGAGCGACGCCGGGTGTTCTGCGTGCGCGCCGACAACGCCCGCCTCGGCACCGCCGTCACCCCCGCCACCGCTCGCTACGAGGGCCTGTCGATCGGCGTGCTGGCCGGCGGCGCGCACCGGCGTTCGGCCGCGGTCCGCAACGGACTGCTCGAGGCCCTGCAGTCCGGCACGGTCGCCGACGACTCCACCCCGGTCACCCCCGGGGTCGCGCTCGTCGGCGGCGGGCCCGGCGACCCGGACCTCATCACCGTGCGCGGCAGACGCCTGCTGGCCCGCGCCGACATCGTGGTCGCCGACCGGCTCGCGCCGCCGGAGTTGCTGGCCGAACTCGGACCGCACGTGCAGGTCGTCGACGCGGCCAAGATCCCCTACGGGCGGGCCATGGCGCAGGAGGCGATCAACACCGCGCTCGTCGAAGGCGCGAAGGCGGGCAAGTTCGTGGTGCGGCTCAAGGGCGGCGACCCGTACGTGTTCGGCCGCGGTTACGAGGAGGTCGAGGCCTGCGTGGCGGCCGGCGTGCCGGTCACCGTGGTGCCCGGCGTCACCAGTCCCATCTCGGTGCCGGGTGCGGCCGGCATCCCGGTCACCCATCGCGGCGTGACCCACGAGTTCGTCGTGGTCAGCGGGCACGTCGCCCCGGACCACCCGGATTCGCTGGTCGACTGGCCTGCCCTGGCGCGGCTGCGCGGCACCCTGGTGCTGATGATGGCCGTCGAACGCATCGAGCAGTTCGCTGACGCGCTGCTGGCGGGCGGTCGCCCGGCCGGCACCCCGGCCGCCGTGATCCAGGAGGGCACGTTGCGTACCCAGCGGGTCCTGCGCGCCGATCTCGGTACCGTGGCCGCCCGGGTCAGGGCCGAAGGCATCCGGCCGCCCGCGATCATCGTCGTCGGGCCGACCGCCGCGTTCGCCGTCGACGACGCCGAAGTGTTGACCGGATCGGAGAACGGGTAGCCGTACCCGTGCGTACCGGAAACTGTTCGACCGTCCACTAAGGTGGCTCACTGTGCTCGAGAACCCCGCTGCGACGACGCAGTCTCCGGTGAAGCAGCGGGCCTTCGGCCTTGCGATCCTCGTCCTGAGCGGGTTGCAGCTCATGGTCGTGCTCGACGGCACGGTGGTGATCTTCGCCCTGCCCCGCCTGCAGGACCAGATGGGCCTGACCAGTTCCGGCAGCGCCTGGATCGTCACCGCCTACGGTCTGACTTTTGCCGGGCTCATGCTGCTCGGCGGGCGTCTCGGCGACGCCTTCGGCCGCAAGCGGATGCTCATCATCGGTGTCGCCCTGTTCACGCTGGCCTCCCTGTTCTGCGGCCTGGCCCAGTGGCAATGGATGCTCGTCGCCGCGCGCGCTCTGCAGGGCGCGGGCGCGGCGGTCGCGGCTCCGGCCGCGTTCGCCCTCGTGGCGACGACGTTCGCGCCGGGTAAGGCGCGCAATCAGGCGATCGCCGTGGTCGGCTCGATGGTCGGCATCGGCTCGGTCGGCGGCCTGGTCGTCGGCGGCGCGCTGACCCAGTTGTCGTGGCGCTGGATCTTCCTGATCAATGTGCCGATCGGCGCGTTGATCATCGTCGGCGCGATCTACTGTCTGGCCGACACCGACCACCAGCGCATGACCCTGGACATCCGCGGCGCGGTGCTCGGCACCCTCGCCTGCGCCGCCGTCGTGTTCGGCGCGACCGAGGGCCCGGGGCTGGGCTGGACCAACCCGGCCGTCGTCGGTTCGCTGATCGGTGGCGCGATCCTGCTGGTGGTGTTCGTCGTCGCCGAACGCAATGTCGACAACCCACTGTTGCCGTGGTCGCTGTTCGACAGCCGCGACCGGGTCACCACCTTCCTGCTCATCCTGCTCTCGGGCAGTGTGCTCGGCGCGATGACCTACTTCGTCGCCCAGTTCCTGCAGAATGTGCTCGGCTACGGGCCGTTGCAGGCGGGCACCGCCTCGATCCCCTTCACCGTCGGCATCGGTATCGGCGGTGCGCTGGCCTCCAAGCTGGCCATGACGATCGCGCCGCGCTGGCTGCTGCTCGCCGCCGCGCTGGTGCTGGCAGGCGGCCTGGTGGTCGGCTCGACGCTGCACGAAGAGGTCTCCTACGTCTCCGTGCTGCTGCCGTTGCTGATCGTGATCGGCGCCGGTGTAGGCGTGGCGATGGTCGTCACGCCGCTGTGCGTGCTGGTCGGTGTGCCGCCGTCGGATATCGGGCCGCTCTCGGCAGTGGGCCAGATGTTCATGAACCTGGGCACGCCGATGGCGATCGGCATCCTCACCCCGGTCGCGGTCTCGCGCACGCTGTCCATGGGCGGGTCGACCGGCCCGGTCTCCGGGATGACCGACGCCGAGATCGTCGCGCTCGGCGAGGGCTACACCCTGGTGCTGGCGGTGTGCGCGGGCGTCGCGCTGGTGATCGGCCTGATCGCGCTCACCCTGCGTTTCACACCGCAGGACATCGCCCGGGCCCAGCACGCGCAGGACGAAGCCCAGCGCAGCTGAGTGTCATCGCTCAGCGGCTGCCGTGTGTTCTTTCGGTGCGGCCGAGTCGCGCGGCACCGCGTGGTGTTCCGGTCAGGTGAGCACGAGAAGTTCCGTCGCGGAGGCGATCTCGATCCGCAGCCCGGCCTTGACCGCCACTCGGGCCAGTCCGCGGATGTCGGTGGGCTCGGCGCGGGTCAGCACCAGCGCGCGGGCCAGCAGACCCTTGTGGTGCTTGTTGAAGTGGCTGACCACGGTGCGCGAGCCGTCCGGATGCTCGGTGAGCACATTCGCGGTGACCGCGCCGGGTACACGACCGAGCTGCTGGTAGACGCCCGAGCGCAGATCGACGACGAGTTCACCGGCGGCTTCCTCGGCCAGCGCGGCGGGCAGATGGTCGCGCCAGAGCGCCGAGAGCGTCGGCAGGCCCGGCAGTTTCGAGCCGCCGGAGAGACGGTAGGCGGGGATCGGGTCGCCCGCGCGGACCACACCGAACAAGGCCGAGCCGATCGCCAGGCGGGCGCGGGCCTTCTCCCGCTGGACCCTGGTGAACGCCTTCGCGTCCAGCGCGTCGTAGAGCACGCCGGTATAGCGCTCCAGCGCGGGCCGGGTGGGGGAGGTGCGCAGTGCGGCGTTGCGGGCGATCTCGGTCTCGGCGCCTGTGCCGAGCCCCAGCGCCGCGCGGCTGGCGTCCGGATCGGCGGCGAGCGCGATCAGCTGGTCGATGAGCTTGTCCCGCACCGGCGTGAGCTGTGGCATCGACAGCGCATCCAGGTCCAGGGCAGGACCTGTTCCGCCGTCGGACTTGGTTTCGGAAGGAGGCAGCAGCACCAGCACGAGCCGATACGGTAATGCCTTTGAGTGCGCGATCGGACGGGGACTACGCTGTTCGCCGTGATCACCCGCCTGTCCCACCTCTTCCTGCGCACCCTGCGCGACGATCCCGCCGACGCCGAGGTGCCCAGCCACAAACTGCTGGTTCGCGCCGGATACGTGCGCCGCATCGCCCCGGGTGTGTACTCCTGGCTACCGCTGGGCTTGAAGGTGCTGCGCAAGGTCGAAGACGTCGTGCGCGCGGAGATGAACGCGATCGGCGCCCAGGAGATCTCGCTGCCCGCGCTGCTGCCGCGCGAACCGTACGAGACCACCAACCGCTGGACCGAGTACGGCGACGGCCTGTTCCGTCTGCAGGACCGCAAGGGCGCGGACTACCTGCTCGGCCCCACCCACGAAGAGCTCTTCGCGCTCACCGTGAAGGGTGAGTACAACTCCTACAAGGATCTGCCGGTCACGCTCTACCAGATCCAGACCAAGTACCGCGACGAGGAACGTCCCCGCGCGGGCATCCTGCGCGGGCGCGAGTTCATCATGAAGGACTCCTATTCCTTCGACCTCGACGAAGACGGCCTGAAGGCCAGCTACAACGCGCACCGCGAGGCCTACCAGCGCATCTTCGAGCGCCTGAAGGTGCGCTACGTCATCGTGGCGGCCACCTCCGGCGCGATGGGCGGCAGCGCTTCCGAGGAGTTCCTGGCCGACAGCCCGGTGGGCGAGGACACCTACGTGCTGTGCCGGGAATCCGGCTACGCGGCCAACGTCGAAGCGGTGGTCACACCCGCGCCCGAGCCGCAGCCGATCGAGGGCAGGCCCGAGGCCGTCGTCCACGACACCCCGGACACCCCGACCATCGCCGCGCTCGTCGACTGGGCGAACGCCGCCGGTATCGCCGAGCGGTTCGGCCGCCCGGTGACCGCCGCGGACACTCTCAAGAACGTGATGGTCAAGCTGCGCCACCCGGACGGCAAGACCGAGATCGTCGGCATCGGCGTGCCCGGCGACCGCGAGGTGGACGACAAGCGCCTGGGCGCGTCCGTCGAACCCGCCGAGGTGGAACTGCTCACCGACGCGGACTTCGCCGAGAACCCCTTCCTGGTCAAGGGTTACATCGGGCCGAAGGCCCTGCAGGCCAACGGCATCCGCTACCTGGTCGACCCGCGGGTGGGCACCGGCACGTCCTGGATCACCGGCGCCGACATCCAGGGCAAGCACGTCGTCGGGCTGATCGCCGGACGCGACTTCACCCCGGACGGCACCGTGGAGGCCGCCGAGGTCCGCGACGGCGATCCCTCGCCGGACGGACGCGGCACCCTGGTCGCGGCGCGCGGCATCGAGATCGGTCACATCTTCCAGCTGGGCAACAAGTACACCGACGCCTTCGAGGTCGACGTGCTCGGCGAGAACGGCAAGCCGGTGCGCCTGACCATGGGCTCCTACGGCATCGGTGTCTCCCGCATGGTCGCGGTCATCGCCGAACAGCAGCACGACGAGAAGGGGCTGCGCTGGCCGGCGGAGGTCGCGCCGTTCGACGTGCACGTCGTCATCGCCAACAAGGACGCCGCCGCCCGCGCCGGCGCGGAAGAGGTCGTCGCCGGGCTGGACGCGCAAGGCCTGGACGTGCTGTTCGACGACCGCACCGCCTCGCCCGGCGTCAAGTTCAAGGACGCCGAACTGCTCGGCATGCCGTGGGTGCTCGTGGTCGGCCGCGGCTGGGCCGAGGGCACCGTGGAACTGCGCAACCGGTTCACGGGCGAGGCCGAAGAGGTGCCCGCCGCGGACGCCGTGTCGACGGTGATCGCGCGCGTCCGCGGCTGAGACTTCCGTCCGCGCCCCCGGTCCGACGAGGACCGGGGGCGTCGTCGCGGACGGGGCCGTAGCGATCGAGCCGATGCGGCCCGACCGGGGACGCGCGGCAGCGACTCGACCCGCTGGGACATGCGGGCGGTCCGCTCAGATGTCGGTGTAGTCGCGAACGAGATCGTTCGGTCCGCCGGTGGCGCGGACGGGTGCCGCGGTGCGGAATGCCGTGACGGCGGCGGCGAGGATGATCAGCAGCACGCAGGCGCGGCGCATGGCGCGATTCATCGAATCCTGTCCTCCGGCAAGCCCATCGGGGGGAACGCTGGCGAAGGACTATTCGCCACGGCCCCCGTGCCGGATGGGCGTCCGGCTCAGACCGCGCCCGGCAGTGCGGCACTCGGCGTGCCGAGGATGTTCTGCCAGGTCGCCAGGCGAAGCGCGCTTTCGGCCAGAGCGTCCACGCCCATGCGACGGTTCTGCTCGGTGCTGCTCTGCTCGACCACCGCCCGCCAGGCGACGGCGGCGTCGGCCTCCACGGTCTCGGCCAGCCGGGCCGCGTCGACCGGATTGTCCACCGGGAACGGCACGGTATAGGCCGGGTCGGGAGTGGGGGCCGCCACGCCCGCGGCGCGCAGGGTCTCCAGGGTGGCGTCGCGGCGGGCGCGGTGGGCGGCGGTGTGCTCGGCGATCAGCTCCCGCCGTTCGGGAGAGCCGTAGGCGGCGATGACACCGTAGGCGTAGACGGCGATGTACTCGGCGCGCAGGGCGTCGAGGACGGTCTGACGTTCGTCGGTCATGCGGTGATGAGTCCTTCGGCGTGCACGGCGCAGGCGGCGCTGATGGAGGCCAGCAGGCCGGCGCGGTAACCGGACAGGGTGACGGCGAGTTCGGCGGTGGCCCGGCGTGAACGGGACAGTTGATCGCGCAACTGCTCGATGCCGGGCGCGGCGATCGCGGCGGGGGGTGCGCTCGGCGGTCTGGTCTTGTGGACCGGGGTGGTCCCGTCGCCGTAGACGCCGACGAGTCGGGCGATCTCCGCGGCGAGGGCTTCGGCGTGCTCGGTGCGCTGCGCCGCGATGGTGCTCAGGAGGGACTGCAAGTGGGGGGCCAGGGCGATCGCCGCGCTCGCGGCGGCGGCGTCGGCGCGGGCTTGGAGTTCGTGGGTGGCCAGCGGGTCGGGGTCGTGCACGGGCTCCTCGGCGCATGCGGCGACCGCGGCTACCGTCAGGGCGCCGAGCGCGCCCGCGCCCGCTGCCCGCAGCGCCGTGCGCCGATCGAACGACGATGCCCGGTGGCGCTCGACGGCCGTGTCCGGACGCGTAGCGTATCCCTGTGCGCCGACACCGCCGGGGACGGATCCCGTTGCGGCGCCGTGCTGTTGGGCGAAGGAGCCGGCTTCCGCGCCGACCGGGCAGGGATGTCCGGTCACGTTCTGCGAGGTGTCGTGCCGGTGCGCGAGGGGGTGGGTGGGAAGCCCGGCCTGCGACGGCGTGGAGAGGCGGAATGGCACGCGACCATCGTGCCAGATTCGCCGCCTCGGACTCGCCGCCGAGCCCCGTCCGTCACCGCCGCCACGCCAGGAACACACGCCACGCCAGCGGCTTATTGCTGTGAGCTGACGGTCCTATACACTCTCCGGGCGCGTTACGCTAGAGATTCGGTACCGGATTTCTCGCCGTGTCACACACGACCGTGCCACAACTGGACCGCGTCACAACTGAACCAGGGAGCCGCCGCACATGCCCATGCCGACCGAGGAAAGGGTGAGCCAGCTGGTTGCTGGACTCGTCGAACGCCGGGGTTTCGATCTCGAGGGCGTGGAGATCGTCGGGGCGGGCGGCCGTGCGGACGCGCAGACCAGGATCACGGTGACCGTGGACAGCGACGGATCGGCCGACCTGGACGCGGTCGCCGAACTCAGTTCGGAGATCTCGGTAGTCTTGGACGACGCGGCCGTTTTCGGCGAGTCGCCGTATCTGCTCGAAGTCACCACCCCCGGGGTCGACCGCCCGTTGACCGAACCGCGGCACTGGCGTCGTGCGCAGGGCCGCAAAGTGCGGATCACGCTGCGGCCGGGCGCCGAACCTCCCGACCCCGGCGGATCGGTGCGCTTCGAGGCACGGGTCGGCGCGCTGAGCGAGGAGACGGTCGCGCTGGTGCTCGGTGGCAAACGCAAGCCGCACCGGGTGCGCGTACCGCTCGCCGACATCGAGCGCGCGGTCGTGCAGGTGGAGTTCTCCCCGCCGGGGGCCAGGGAACTGGAACTCGCGGGCGGGGTGGCACCCGGCCGGCCGCAACCGGCTCAGGACGACGTTCTCGCAGTACCCGCACCACCCGCTTCACCCGCAACACCAGCGTCCGAGCCGAGCGAAGGGATCGTGGAATGAACATCGAAATCGAAGCCCTGCGGGCGATTGTCGCCGACAAGGGGATCTCGATCGAGACAGTGATCTCCGCGATCGAGTCGGCACTGTTGACCGCTTACCGGCACACCGAGGGGCACCAGCCCAACGCGCGTGTCGACATCAACCAGAAGACCGGCGCCGTGCGCGTCATGGCGGTCGAACTCGACGCCGACAACAACGTCGTCTCCGAATGGGACGACACCCCGGAGGGGTTCGGCCGCATCGCCGCGACCACCGCGCGCCAGGTGGTGCTGCAGCGGCTGCGCGACGCGGAGAACGAGAAGTCCTTCGGCGAGTTCTCCACACATGAGGGCGACATCGTCGGCGGTGTCGTGCAGCGCGACGCCCGGGCCAATGCCCGCGGCACCGTCGTGGTGCGCATCGGCAGCGAACTGCACGGGACGGAGGGCTTGATCCCGGCCGCCGAGCAGGTTCCCGGCGAGACCTACCAGCACGGCGACCGCGTCAAGTGCTACGTCGTCGGCGTCTCCCGTGGCCCGCGCGGCCCGCAGATCACCCTCTCGCGCACCCACCCGAATCTGGTTCGCCGGCTGTTCGCCCTCGAGGTGCCCGAGATCGCCGACGGCTCGGTGGAAATCGTCGCGGTGGCGCGTGAGGCCGGGCACCGGTCCAAGATCGCGGTCCGCGCCACCGTCCCCGGGGTCAATGCCAAGGGCGCTTGCATCGGCCCGATGGGGCAGCGGGTGCGCAATGTGATGAGCGAGCTGGCGGGGGAGAAGATCGACATCATCGACTACGCCGAGGATCCGGCGACGTTCGTCGGTAATGCCCTCTCGCCGTCGAAAGTGGTTTCCGTCACCGTCGTCGATCCCGACGCCCGCGCCGCGCGGGTCGTGGTGCCCGACTTCCAGCTCTCGCTGGCGATCGGCAAGGAGGGCCAGAACGCCCGCCTGGCGGCCCGGTTGACCGGGTGGCGCATCGATATCCGCAGCGATGCCGCCGGGGACGTGGACGACAGCGCCCGCACGGAGGCGCATCGCAGTTGAGCGGAGTACACGGTGCGAGCCGGGAATCGGTGGGCCCGCGGGATCGGTTCGTCACTCCGAAGGGGGACGGGTTCGGTGAACACGGCGTCTCGGCTGTAGAGTGGTCAGAGGTTCGACTCGAGCCCTCGGCTACTTTGCCCGAGCGCACCACCGAGCAGCACCGGACGTCTCCGCGCCGGTCGGCTCCGGTGCGTACGTGTATCGGATGCCGGAAGCAAGAGTCGGCCGTCGAACTGCTACGGATCGTGGCGCGAGATCGGGACACCGGCGACGGATCCCGTATCGTCGTGGTCGTTCCCGATCCTCGGCGCAGACTTCCCGGAAGGGGTGCCTGGGTGCACCCCCTTTCCGCTTGTTTGACCGCAGCGGTTCGACGCCGAGCATTCGGCAGAGCACTACGAGTGTCCGGACATCTGGATATCTCAGCCCTGGAGCAGTACCTCGAGAACAGGCACGAGCACTCATGAGCACACCGTGAAGTACCAACGATGAACGTCCATCGGAGATAACCCGAGGTCGTGCGGGCCGCCGTCCCTGAATCGGTGGCGCTGCTCGACCTCTCAGTGAGGAGAGCAGTGGCAGGCAAGGCCCGCGTGCACGAGTTGGCCAAAGAACTCGGTGTCACGAGCAAGGAACTACTCGCAACGCTCAAGGAGCAAGGCGAGTTCGTGAAGTCGGCGTCCTCGACAGTGGAAGCGCCCGTCGCGCGTCGGCTGCGCGAGTCGTTCGCGTCGAAATCGGCCCCCGCGAACGGCGCCAAGACCGGTGCGAGGCCCGGTCCTTCGTCGTCGGCCCGTCCGGGCCCCAAGCCGGTCCCCGGCGGCCCCCGTCCGGGTCCGCGCACCCCGAGCCCCGCGAGTGCTCCTGCCGCAGCGCAGCAGGCGCCCGCCGAGCAGGTCGCACGGCCGTCCGAGGTCCGTCCCGGGCCTGGCGCCAAGCCCGGTCCGGCTCCGGCCCCGCGGCCCGCGATGCCGGAAGCCCCCGCGGCCAAGGCAGCCCCTGCGGCTCCCTCGGCTCCGGCCGGCCCGCGCCCGACCCCGGGTGGTCCGCGTCCCGCTCAGCCGCAGCAGCAACAGCAGCGTCCCGGCCAGCAGCAGCAGCGTCCGGGCGCCCCGGCCCAGGGTGGCCCGCGCCCCGGCCCGAAGCCGGGTCCGAAGCCCCCGCGTGTGGGCAACAACCCCTTCTCGTCGGCTCCCGACCGTGAGCGTGAGCGTCCCGCCGCGCGTCCCGGTCCCGGTGGCCCGCGTCCGGGCCCCGCGCAGGGTGGCGCGCGTCCCGGCCCCGGTCAGGGCGCTCCGCGTCCCGGTGGCGCGACCCCGGGTCCGCGTCCGGCGGCCGCCCAGGGTGGCGCGCCGCGTCCCGGTGGCCCGCGTCCGAGCCCCGGCTCGATGCCTCCGCGTCCGAATCCCGGTGCGATGCCCGCTCGTTCGGCGCGTCCCGCCCCCAGCGCGGGTGGTCGTCCGGGTCGTCCCGGCGGCGCGCCCGGTGGTGCGGGTCGTCCCGGCGGTGGCGGCGGCGGTGGTGGTTACCGCGGTGGCGGTGGCGGCGCTCCCGGTGCCGGTGCAGGCGCCCCCGCGGCCGGTGGTTTCCGTGGTCGTCCCGGTGGTGGCGGCGGTCGTCCGGGTGGTCCGGGTGGTCGTGGCGGTGCCGCGGGCGCGTTCGGCCGTCCCGGCGGCGCTCCGCGTCGTGGCCGCAAGTCCAAGCGCCAGAAGCGCCAGGAATACGACTCGATGCAGGCTCCGTCGGTCGGCGGCGTTCGGCTGCCGCGCGGCAACGGCGAGGTCATCCGCCTCGCTCGCGGCGCGTCGCTGTCGGACTTCGCGGAGAAGATCGACGCGAACCCGGCCGCTCTCGTCCAGGCGCTGTTCAACCTCGGCGAGATGGTCACCGCGACCCAGTCGGTCAACGACGAGACCCTCGAGCTGCTCGGCGGCGAGATGAACTACGTCGTCCAGGTCGTCAGCCCGGAGGACGAGGACCGCGAGCTGCTGGAGAGCTTCGACCTCACCTACGGCGAGGACGCGGGCGACGAAGACGATCTGCAGATCCGTCCGCCGGTGGTCACCGTCATGGGTCACGTCGACCACGGCAAGACCCGGCTGCTCGACACGATCCGCAAGGCCAACGTCCGCGAGGGCGAGGCCGGTGGCATCACCCAGCACATCGGCGCCTACCAGGTGCTCACCCACCTCGGTGAGGACGATCGCCTGATCACCTTCATCGACACCCCGGGTCACGAGGCGTTCACCGCCATGCGTGCCCGTGGCGCGAAGGCCACCGACATCGCGATCCTGGTGGTCGCCGCCGACGACGGCGTGATGCCGCAGACGGTGGAGGCCATCAACCACGCGCAGGCGGCCGACGTGCCGATCGTGGTGGCGGTCAACAAGATCGACAAGGAAGGCGCGAACCCGGAGAAGATCCGCCAGCAGCTCACCGAATACGGGCTGGTGGCCGAGGAATACGGTGGCGACACCATGTTCGTCGACATCTCCGCCAAGCAGGGCACCAATATCGACGCGCTGCTGGAAGCGGTCCTGCTGACCGCCGACGCGGCACTGGACCTGCGCGCCAACCCGAACATGGACGCCCAGGGCGTGGCCATCGAAGCCCACCTCGACCGCGGTCGCGGTCCGGTGGCGACGGTGCTCATCCAGCGCGGCACCCTGCGGGTCGGCGACTCGATCGTGGCGGGCGACGCCTACGGTCGCGTGCGCCGCATGGTCGACGAGCACGGCGACGACGTCGACGCGGCGCTGCCGTCGCGGCCCGTCCAGGTGGTCGGCTTCACCTCCGTGCCCGGTGCCGGTGACAACCTGCTGGTCGTCGACGAGGATCGCATCGCCCGCCAGATCGCCGACCGGCGCAATGCGCGCAAGCGCAACGCACTGGCCGCGCGCAGCCGCAAGCGGATCAGCCTGGAAGATCTGGATGCCGCGCTGAAGGAGACTTCGGAGCTCAACCTGATCCTCAAGGGCGACAACTCCGGTACCGTCGAGGCCCTCGAAGAGGCCCTCATGGGTATCGAGGTCGGCGAGGAAGTGCGGCTGCGGGTCATCGACCGCGGTGTCGGTGGCGTCACCGAGACCAACGTCAACCTGGCGTCGGCGTCGAACGCGATCATCATCGGGTTCAACGTGCGTGCCGAGGGCAAGGCGACCGAGCTGGCCAACCGCGAAGGCGTGGACATCCGGTACTACTCGGTGATCTACCAGGCCATCGACGAGATCGAGAAGGCCCTCAAGGGCATGCTCAAGCCGATCTACGAAGAGGTCGAGCTGGGTCGCGCCGAGATCCGTGCCATCTTCCGCTCCTCGAAGGTCGGCAACATCGCCGGCTGCATGGTGCTGTCGGGTTCGGTCAAGCGCAACGCCAAGGCGCGCCTGCTGCGCGACAACGTGGTGGTGGCCGAGACGACGACGATCTCCTCGCTCAAGCGCGAGAAGGACGACGCCACCGAGGTCCGCGAAGGCTACGAGTGCGGTATGACGCTGACCTACAACGACATCAAGGAAGGCGACATCGTCGAGGCCTACGAGCTGCGCGAGAAGCCGCGCGACTGACGCCTCGATCGACCACGCCGCGTGGTGCGCGCCCGTAGATCCGGGGTGCGCACCGCGCGGCGCGGTCGCCGGTACTGGAAGGTGTATGGGTGTACCTGGGTGCACTGGAGTTCGACATTCTGCTCGGCGACGTGCACTCCCTGAAGGAGAAGCGTTCGGTCATCCGGCCGGTGCTCGCCGAGCTGCAACGATTCGGCGTGAGTACCGCCGAGGCGGGGGAACACGACAGGTACCGGCGCACGCTGCTCGCAGTGGCGATGGTCAGTCCTGATATGAGTCACCTGAGCGCGGTACTCGACAAATGCGAGCGGCACGTCGCCGCTCGCCCGGAGTTAGAGTTGCTGGCAGTACGCCGCCGGGTCTTCGGCCCGGAGGATTAGCCGGCACGTGAGTTCATCGACAGTGAGGAGGAAAAGCCATGGTGGATCAAGCCAGGGCACGCCGACTCGCGAAGCGGATCTCCTCGATCGTGGCGACCGCGATCGAGTACGAAATCAAGGACCCGCGGCTGCGTTTCGTGACGATCACCGACGCGAAGGTCACCGGTGATCTGCGCGAAGCCACGGTGTATTACACGGTGATGGGCGAGACCATCGATGCCGAACCCGATTATCAGGCCGCGGCCGCCGGCCTGGAGAAGGCCAAGGGGGTGCTGCGCTCCAAGGTGGGTGCGGGTACCGGCGTGAAGTTCACTCCCACATTGGCTTTCGTGCTCGACCGGGTGCCCGACGTCGCGCGCGAGATGGAAGAGTTGCTCGCGAGGGCACGCGCCTCGGACGAGGCAGCGGCCCGGGCGGCGGCCAACGCGAAACCCGCGGGCGACCCCGACCCCTACAAGGTCGATCGCGACGAGGACGAGTGACGCCACCCGCATGACGATCAGCGCCGACGGCTCCTTCGACGCCGAACTGCGCGCGGCGGTCGCGGCACTGGATGCCGCGAAGAGGGTCGCCGTGGTCAGCCACGTGCAGCCCGACGCCGACACCATCGGCAGCGGGCTCGCGTTGGGACTGGTGTTGCGCAGGCGCGGCATGGACGTGCGGGTCTCGTTCGCCGATCCCGTCGAACTGCCCGCGTCCATGCGGACGCTGCCCGGCGTGGACCTGCTGGTGCCGTCGGCCGAGGTGCCCGGCGAGGTGGATCTCGTGGTCGCCGTCGACTGTGCCAGCGCGAGCCGGATGGGTGTGCTGGCCGATCTGCTGACGCGGGCGCCGACCTCGATCGTGATCGACCACCACCGGTCCAACACCTGCTTCGGCGCGATCAATGTGGTCGATCCGGGAGCCGAGTCCACCGCAGGGCTGGTCGCCCGGGTGCTCGACGCCTGGGGCGAACCCATCGACGCGGAGGTGGCGCACTGCCTGTATGCCGGGTTGGTCACCGACACCGGATCGTTCCGCTGGGTGCGGCCTGGTACCCACGCGCTGGCCGAGCGACTGCTGGCCACCGGGATCGACGGCGCGGAGATCACCAGGGGACTGCTCGACACCCACCCCTTCGCCTGGCTGCCCATGCTCTCGCGGGTGTTGGCGACCGCACGACTCGAACCCGAGGTACGTGGCGGCGCGGGGTTGGCGTACGTGGTGATCGGCCGTGACGACGTGCTCGGGGTGCGTCCGGAGGAGGTCGAGAGCGTCGTCGACATCGTGCGCACGGCCGCCGAGGCCGGGATCGCGGCGGTGTTCAAGGAATCGCGGACGACCGAGAACCGCTGGACGGTTTCGCTGCGTTCCCGGAATTCGGGTCCGGGCGCCGACGACGGCGTGGATGTCGCCGAGGTGGCGACCGCGCTCGGGGGTGGCGGGCACCGCTTCGCGGCCGGGTATACCACGGAGGGAAGTCCGCAGGAGATCGTCGCGGCGCTGTTGCGAGCGATCGGCTGATCCGGGCCGCATTCGATCATGACGTCCGAGCAGTCCGACTCCCCGCCGGAGCCGTCCGGCGCGGCCACCGACCCCGCGGACGCGGGTCCACGCCGGATTCTCGGCCTGGCCGTGCCGACCCTGGGCGTGCTCGTGGCCGAGCCGCTCTATCTGCTGTTCGATCTGGCAGTGGTCGGCAGGCTCGGCGCTCTCGCGCTGGCGGGCCTCGCTGTCGGCGGATTGGTACTCGCGCAGGTGAGCACCCAGCTGACGTTCCTGTCCTACGGCACCACCGCGCGCTCGGCGCGCAGGCACGGGGCGGGCGACCGGAACGGTGCGGTGGCCGAGGGCGTCCAAGCGACCTGGCTGGCGATCGCGGCGGGCCTGCTGATCCTGGCTGTGATGCAGGCGGCGGCCCGGCCGGTGACCGATGTGATCGCCGGCGGCGGAGAGGTGGCGGCCGAGGCATTGCCCTGGTTGCGGATCGCGTTGTGCGGGGTGCCGCTGATCTTGATCGCCATGGCGGGCAACGGTTGGATGCGGGGTGTGCAGCAGACGCGCCGTCCGCTGGTCTTCGTGGTGGCGGGTCTGGCGCTCTCGGCGGTGCTGTGCCCGGTGCTGGTGCACGGGCTGCTCGGCGCGCCGCGCATGGAACTGGTGGGTTCGGCGGTGGCCAATGTCGCGGGGCAGGTGGTGACCGCCGGGCTGTTCGTGGCCGCGCTGGTGCGGGAACGGACGCCGCTGACGCCGCACTGGTCGGTGATGGGTGCGCAGTTGGTGCTCGGGCGGGATCTGATCTTGCGCAGCTTGTCCTTCCAGGCCTGTTTCGTCTCAGCGGCCGCGGTGGCGGCCCGGTTCGGCGCCGCCTCGGTGGCGGCGCATCAGCTGGTGCTGCAACTGTGGAGCTTCCTCGCCCTCGCCCTGGACGCGCTGGCCATCGCCGCGCAGACTCTCGTCGGCGCCGCGCTCGGCGGCGGCGACGCGGCCGGGGCGAAACGGCTGGCGGGTCGGGTCACCCGATGGTCGGAGGTGTTCGCGCTGGTGCTGGCCGCGGTGTTCGCGGCCGGCTACGCGGTGATCCCCACGTTGTTCACCACCGATGCCGAGGTCCTCGATCGCGCCGGCGTGGCCTGGTGGTTCTTCGTCGCCCTCATTCCGATCGCCGGTGTCGTGTTCGCGCTCGACGGGGTGCTGCTCGGCGCGGGTGACGCGGCCTTCCTGCGGACCGCCACACTCGCGGCCGCGGTGGCGGGGTTCCTGCCGGTCATCTGGCTGTCGCTGGCGTTCGATTGGGGAATCGCCGGAATCTGGTCGGGCTTGGGCATTTTCATGGTGTTGCGTTTGGCCGCGGTCGGCGGCCGCACCCTCTCCGGACGCTGGGCGCGGGTGGGCGCGGACGTGCCCGCACCCGCCCGCGCCCACGGCTGAGCGCGGCGGGTAGGCGTCGCCGAGAGATTCCTCTGTTCGTCACCGCTTGTTCACCGTCGTCCTCGATCGGCTCGCCTACCCTCGCATCAACGAGGGGGAGGTGGCGGATGCGGTATCGCCTCACGGTGGTGTTGATCGCGGTGTCGGCTGTGCTGGGTGGCCTGCTGTCCGGTTGCGGCGAGGACTCGAAGTCCGGCCCGATCGGCGAATACGACGAGGATCCCACGGTTCTGAATATCGTCGCGGGCTCCGAGCACACGGTCGTGTTCGAGGAGATCGTGCGGCCGTGGTGCCGGGATCAGGGATTGACCTGCACGATGACGGCGCTGGGCTCGGTCGATCAGGCCCGGTTGCTGGAGGCGGGGGAGGCCCCCTACGACGCGTTCTGGTTCGCCAGCAGCGTGTTCCAGCAACTGGGCGATACCGGGCATCGCCTACAGCAGGTGCGGCCTATGTTCAGTACCCCGTTGGTGTTCGCCGGCAGGCGTGCCGAGCTCGACGCCTTGGGTTTTCTCGATCGAGAGGTCGGGATCGAGGAGATCCTCGCGGCGGTCGAAGCGCAGCGGACGACGGCGTGGATGACCAATCCCACCCAGTCCAACTCCGGTGCCACCGTACTGCTGGGCTTCCTGAACTACTTCGCGGGCAACGGTCCCGGCGAGCCGTTGACCCGGGCCCAGCTCGAGTCGGAACCCGTGCGCGCCGGAATCACCCGGTTCGCCCGGGCGTTCGCCAGAACGCCACCGTCCACCGGTCTGCTGATGGACGAATGCCTGGCCACGCCACAGCACTGCCAGACCATGTTCACCTACGAGGACTTGGTGATCGAGCGCAATCGGGAACTGGTGGCGGCGGGCGAGGAACCGTGGCACGTCGTCTATCCCCGTGGTGTGCTGGCGATCTCGGACGCGCCGTTGGGCTTCCTGCCGCACGACGATCGCCCGGAGAAGGCGGCCAACTTCGGCAAGCTGCAGGATTTCCTGCTCTCGGCCGAAACCCAGCAGCGCCTGACCGCCCTCGGCCGCAGGCCGGTCACCAGCATCGGTCTGTCGTTGCCCGACGCCCCGCCGGAGGTGTTCGACACGTCGTGGGGAGTGCGTCCGACCCTGTCCGGACAGCCCGTCACCTTCCCGGTCGCCGAGGTCATCGATGCGGCTCTGGAGAACTACCGGACCGTCTACCGCACCCCGACCGACTTGGTGTACTGCATCGATTCCTCGGGGAGCATGGCGGGCAACGGCGGCTGGGCCGGGGTACAGCGGGCCGCCGATCTGCTCTTCGATCCGGTGCGGTCGGAGCAATATCTGCTGCGGCCCGGTCCGCGGGACCGGACCGCGGTGCTGATGTTCGATCAACAGTCGACCGGCCCGCTGTGGGCGGACGGTGACGGAGAGCAGGCGCTGGCCGCGGTGCGAACCGCCGTTCGCGACCGGAGACCGAGCGGCGAGACCGGCATCTACCGTTGCCTGGACACCGCGGCGAACCTCCTGGCAGCCCCCGGCCTCGTCGGCGCCGAGGAACCGGTACGCAAGAAGCTGGTGATCCTCATGACCGACGGTGAGGACACCGTGGGCGGCGGCCTCGACGACATCGCCGCCGCCGGGATACCGGTGGTGGCAGTGGGATTCGGTTCGGAGGTGCGCGAGGGCACCCTCCGGCGGATCGCCGAACGCACCGGCGGGTCGTATCTCACCACCGACGATCTGGTCGCGGCGTTGCGTCAGGCCACCGGATACCGGTAGGGGCGCCGATGCCGAGCAATCTCGCGGTGTTCGCGGCGCTGGCGGTGTTCGTCCCCCTCTTCCTCGGTCTGTACGCACTGCTCGGTTCGGCGGCGGGCGCGGCGGCGACCGCATTCGGCGCCGCCGTGCTCGCCGGACTCGCCGGACAGTCGGTGGGCGCGATCAGGCGGCGCACCGAGCAGATCCGGCAGGTGGCGGCGACCAACCGCCGGGTCGAAGGGCTGGCGGTGCAGGTATGGGACGCAGATACCCGCGCCTCGCTGCTGTCGGCCTGCGGCGTCGTGCCGCACCTGCTCGCGCGCACCGAGGCGGTGGACCCCGCCGGACTGCCCGTGATCGCGGGCAAGCTGCTCGATTACCTGGCGAGCGTGGAGTCGGCGCTGCGCCGGTATGTCGAGATCCAGGACAACGCCTCGACCTACCGTGACGCCGAGGCGCTGCTGGCCCGTGGGCGCCTCACCCTGGCCGGTTTCGAGCACTTCGCCGCGCACAGCGCCGACCAGATCGGCGAGGCCGATCTGGCACCCTTCTTCCGGGATCTGGCGCACCTGGAACTCATGAATCCGCCGCGGCTCCCCCCGAGTGAGGACACGTGAACAGATCCCGCAGGCCTGTCTTCTTCGCGATCGTGGTCGCCGTCGTCGCCCTGGTGGTCGGCGTTCTGGTGATCCGCGACTCCACGAGCGAACCCCCGCGAGCGCGCGAACTCACCTGCCTGGGCGGCTCGGAGAAATCCGCGTTCATGGCCGATTCCGAGGTGCGTGCGGTGCTGCGCGAGGACTACGGCATCGCCGTGCGTTTCGAGGAACGCGGCTCCTACGACATGGTGCAGATCCCCACCGAGCAATTGCGTTCCCGGGCGATCGACTGTCTGTGGCCCGCATCCGCGAGCGCCCGCAGCGTCTTCGAGGAATCGCACGACACCGACGACTTCCCGGGGTATCGCGCCGAATCGGTGCTCGAGACCCCCGAGGTCATCTACGCGGGTGCCGCCGCCACCGAGGCGTTGATCCGCGCCGGCCTGGTCACCCGGCGCGACGATGCCTACTACCTGGTGGATTTCCAGCGCCTGCTGCTGGACTACGTGCTTGCCCGGGCGAAGTGGGACGTGCTGGCCACCGACGAGCCTGCCGGTCCCATCCGGATCACCAGCACCGATCCGGAATCGTCGAATTCGGGGTTCACCCTGCTGCAACTGGAACTGACGGTGATCGCCTCCGGCGACGTGTACCAGCCCCCGACCGTCGAGGAGGCCAGGTCCGGGCTGCCGACCGTGCGCGCCCTCTACGACGCGCAGGGACTGCAGTCGGCGGGTTCCGACGGCGGGTTCCGGGAATGGCTCATCCAAGGGGCGAGCTCGCTGTACGCGGGCTACGAGAGTCAGATCCTGCAGCAACTGGTGGCCTATCACGACAATGCCTCCGCCACCGACGCGCTGGTGGCGAACGCGCGGATGCTGTATCCGGAGCCGACCCTGTTCAACAGCAATCCACTGCTCACCCTCAGCGAGCCCGCGCGGGAACTCATCCCCGCGCTGCAGGATCCGAGAATCCAGGACATCGCGTGGAAGCGCTACGGCTTCCGCTCCGCCACCCGGCTCGGGGCGGTGCAGGCCGCCGATTTCCCGCAGATTCCGCTGGCCGCCCAGCCGCGCGCCACCACGCCCCCGCGGGCCGATGTCACCCAACTTCTGCTCGCCTGTCTGCGCGACAACCGGTGCGACTGAGCTGTCGCCGCGCAGCGCGACTCGTTCCTTGCGCCGCCGTCGCGGTGCGCGCAGGAGCCGAAACTAGCGCTCGGGCGCGGGCCGGTGACGGCGCACGACCACACTCGCCGGACGCACGGAGCGGTCTCCGGCCTGCAGCCCTGGGGCGAGCAGCGTCGCCACGGTTCGGTCGGCGTCCGGGTCGTCGGTGTCGACCACGTCGGTTGCCTCCATCGTCCGGGAATCGAAGACCGAATCCGGCGCGGGCCTCACCAGAGCTGCCCCACGACCGGTCAGCAGCCGTTCGAGCCGGACGGCCAGCGCGGTGAACGCGGCGCGGTCGTCGTCGGAGGCCGCGGTCTGCGCGCAGGCGACCGCGTCGCCGTACAGCGCGAACAGGTCGACCACCAACGGCAGGTCCGCACCCGCGCGAGACCGGCGATCCCTGGCCTTGGCCTCGTCGGCCAGCCGCTCGATCGTGGCGGCCTGCCTGGCCACGATCCGGGTGAGATCGTCGATGCGTTCGGTCAATGTCGCCAGCGACCGTGCGGCTCCGGCGCTCTCGGCTCCGGCCCGAGCCACCGGTGCAGCAGCGGACGGTGACGCCGGTGTGGATCCGGCGGCCCCGGCGGATATGGCCTGCGCGTCACGCTGTTCGGTGATGGCGATCTCCCCTGACATCGAGTGCTCTCGCGCGGCGCGGCGCGCGTTGCCGGTCACAGGCACGATAGCCCGGTCCGGCGCGGGCCGGGAGCGGCGGTGTTCGCAGTAGCGAGAACCGCTGCGGAGGAAGGGCAGACGGGGAGGACGGCATTGTCGCCCCAGGCTGCTAGCATCCCCGTGCATGGGGGTCTACGGCATCGACCTGGGCACAACGAACTCGGCTATCGCGCGGATCGACGCCGACGGCCGGCCCGAAGTACTGATCGGCATGAACGGGGAACCGACGGTTCCCTCCGTCGTGCTGTTCGCATCCGCCTTCGATCACCTCGTCGGTGAGGGCGCCCGGCGCCAGGCCCGGCTGGACCCCGAGCACGTGTGCGCGTTGGTCAAGCGTCGGATGGGCGACGCGGACTGGCGGTTCACCGCGCACGGCCAGATGTGGTCCGCTCCCGCGGTTTCGGCGCTGATCCTCAAGAGCCTGGCCGCCGA
This sequence comes from Nocardia shimofusensis NBRC 100134, assembly GCF_001613125.1. GTDB lineage: Bacteria > Actinomycetota > Actinomycetes > Mycobacteriales > Mycobacteriaceae > Nocardia > Nocardia shimofusensis. Next base: position 137,460 of record NZ_BDBT01000003.1, on the reverse strand, counting down.
CGCGGAGTTCTCCGGCGGTGAGCCGGTGCGGCGCGTGGTGATCACCGTGCCCGCCTATTTCGGCGACGAGGAACGCAAGGCGACCATCCAGGCGGGCACCTATGCCGGCTTCGATGTCGCGGGCGTGCTCTCCGAGCCGATCGCCGCGGCCTTCTCCTACGGTTTCGGCAAGCTCGACGGCAGCATCGACATCGGCAAGTCCGGCGCCAGGGAGACGGTGCTCGTCTACGACCTCGGCGGCGGCACCTTCGATGCCACCGTCATCGAGCTCGCCGACCGGCGCATCTCGGTGCTCGCCGTGGAGGGCGATCACCAGCTCGGCGGCGCCGACTGGGACGAACGCATCGCGCTGCACCTGTCACAGCGTTTCTGCGCGGAACATCCCGATGCGGAGGACCCGCTCGATGATTCGGCCGGTTCCCAGATGCTGGTACTCGCCGCCGAACGTGCCAAGCACGACCTCACCGACGCCGAGAGCACCGAGGTCGTCGTCGCCCACGACGGCGCCCGCTCGGTGATCACCCTCACTCGCGCCGACGTCGAGGCGATGACCGCATCGCTCCTGCGCCGCACCATCGACCTCACCCGCGACTGCCTGGCCGAGGCCGCCGAACGCGGTGTCGCCCGAGTCGACCGGCTGCTGCTGGTGGGCGGCTCCTCGCGGATGCCGATGGTGGCCCGTGGGCTGCGCGAAGAGTTCGGGCTCGACGGCGAACTGCGCGATCCGGATCTGTCGGTGGCCAGGGGCGCGGCGCTCTACGGCGAGAAACTGGAGATGGAACGGCTCGTTCTCGCCGATCTGGTGACCAGGGGCAGACTGCGCGCCGGCGGCGCTCTCACCGAGGCCGCGCCCCCCGATCTCGAACAGGCCGTGGCCCGGGTGGCCGCCTCGTTCGGCCAGCCGGTGAGCGTGGTCCGGCGCATGCTCGAAATCCAGGTCGACACCGTCGTCTCACGCGGTTTCGGTGTGCTGGCGCTGGATTCGCACTACGGCCTGGCAGCCGCCTGGCTCGTGCATCGCAATCAGACGTTGCCGGTGCGGGTGCGCCGGTCGTTCGGCACGGTGCGCGCAGACCAGGATCAGATCGAGCTCACCATCGTCGAGCAGCAGGGCCAGGCCGAGTCGATCCGGCCGGAGGACACGAAAGTGCTGGTGGAGGGGAGGATTCGCGGCATTCCCCCCGGCTATCCGGCGGGCAGTGAGGTGCGGGTGACCTTCGAGATGGGTTTCGACGGCGTCCTGCACGTCACCGCGCACCACGTGGACGCCGACATGCCGCTGATCCTGTCGGCGCAGACCGGCGCGACGTTGTCGCAGGCGGATGTCGCCAGGGAACTCGAGCAGTTGCAGCGCTCCCGGCGGCGCGACACCTGACCGACATGCAACCCTTCGATCCGAACGACTACCGCAAACGGGTGCTGGCCGCGGTCGAGCGCCGCGGCGGCATCGAGCATTCCGATGCCTTCGAGCTCTACGACATCCCGCTCGAGCTGGCCGAGACTCTCACCGACGCCGAGGTGGCCGCCCGGGTGACCGAGGTATGGGGGTTCTGGCAACGCCAACGCGACCATCCCAAGTACCGGGTGCTCGTCGGATTGCTCGTGGACAACCACGAACGGCTGTCGTATCTGCTGCTGGACGTCTCCGCGCGCCGAGCCGAGGCACTGCGCATCCGGCGCGAACGCGAGGAGCGCGACGCCGAGCGGTTCGCGATGCTCGACGCGGCCATCGCCCGGCTGGTCGAGCGCCACGGCGGCGTGCCTGCGGGCAAGGTCGCCGGTCTGGAGGAGATCGGCGCGATGGGCGGGCTCGCTCCCGCCGAAGTGGCGGGCCGGTTGCGCAGGCATCGCGTCGTCGAGGACGCCTCGACCACCGCTCAGCCGGCGCCGACCCTGCTCACCGAACAACGCCGCACCCAGATCCGCCGTCTGCTGGCGGAATGGGCCAAGCTCGTCGACGGGCCGCCTACCCCGACCCTGCTCGCGCTCATCGGCCTCGACCCGACCCGCGCCGGGCACACCGAGGAGATCCGGTTGCGTGCCGACGCCTTGCGCGCGCGGGCCAGGGAGCTCCCGCCGGGGCGGATGCGGGTGGTGCTCGACGAATTGCTCGTGCACGTGGGAGATCTGCTGGAACCCGGCGCGGACGTGGCCGAGGAGTATGTGGTCTCGGTGGTGTCCGACGTGGCCGAACGGCTCCGGCCGAAGGTCAGGGCGGCCGTGCTCGTCGAGGACGAATTGGCCGGCGAGGACTACGATTTCCTGCTCGAGGAGGCCGTCGAGTCCGGTCTCGACCCGTCCGGTGCGGCCATGGTTCTCGAGGAACTGGCGCGCGAGCTCGGCGCACGGGTACGCGCGGGTACGCCACCGCCGCTCACCCCGCCCGGCCCTGCGCCCACGCCGGTCACCGGCCCGGCTCCGGCGGCTCGCCACGAATGGATGGAGCCGCTGAAGGCCGCCCGCGCCGCCCTGCGCGCGGGCCGTCCGCAACAGGCGGCCCGCCACATCGCCGACGCGCGCATGCTCGACACCCACCGCGACGGCACCACCCAGATCCGCTCGGTCGCCGACGATGTCGAGCGGGTGCTGGCCGAGGCGGCGAGCTGGTGGCGCGCCGCGACGGCCGCCCGTGCGGCCAATCGGTACGCCGAAGTGCTCGACCTGGTCGACCGTCTGCGTCATACCGCCCTGGACGTGCCCCCGCCCACCGGCTACGACGTCGGCCTGGAAGCGTTGGGCGCGGAGGCGAAAGCCGCTGTCGCCGAGGCCGATCGGCTCGTGGGCACCGCGGCGGCTGCCTCTCCGCTCGAACGCGCCCGCCTGCTGACCCTGGCGCTGACCCGCTGCGCCGACCACGTGTCGGCGACCCGCCAGCTGGCCGACACCCCCGTGCCCGCCCCGACCGGCGTGACGACCAGACGGCTGCCCAACGGGTCGGTCCTGGTGACCTGGTCCGCGCCGAGCACCGAACGCGCCGACTACCGCGTCACCTGCCTGCGGCCGGACGGTTCCTGGCGCGTCGTCGGCCGCACGAACAGTACCGAGATCGAAGACGGTGGCGCCCCTGCCGACGACATCCCCGTCTACGCCGTCGCCACGGCGATCGGCGGCCGCTACTCCGAGCCGGCTCGCTCCGACGCCGCGCCCCGCCCAGCCACCGCCCGCACCGACATCGCGTCCCCCTCGGCGTCCACCGGCCGCATCGATGACACCCGCTTCCCGCGCCGGTCGTCCTCGGACCAGGTCGCGCCTGCCTCCGCGGCGACCACGGCTCCGTCGCAGATGCCGAAACACTCCGCGTGGGAGTCCACCGCGGCCGAGCACCACGGCGAGGCGACCGCACCCGTCCCGGCGTGGGCGGCGCAGGGCGCGGCGGCCCCTGCCACGAGCGATCTACCGCGAGCGGATCCGGTCCCCGACGATCCGATGCCCGGCGGTATTCCGGTCGTCGCGCACCTGGCCGAAAGCGGCGGGCTGCTCGTCTTCGACTGGCCCGTCGGGGTCACCGAGGTGATGGTCGTCGTGCGCGCGGACCGGCCGCCGCTGACCCACGACGAACCGGGCGCGCGTGCCTGGAAGGTCACGAACATGCGGTATCAGATCGACGGCGGCGTCACCGTCCCGGCGGACCTGCCCCGCCCCTGCCACGTCGGGGTCGCCTCGTGCAGGCGCGAGCCCGACGGCCGGCTGCGGGTCGCCCCCGGTGTCGCGCCGTCCGCGCGTATGCACTGGTCACACCCCGCCTAGCGAGTGCGACGTCCGGAACCTGGGCGGCGCGCTCACCGGACCGACCGGGCGAGATACCGCCGCGCGAGGCGACGTAGCGAGGCCGAGTCGGACAGATCCACCCGGCCACCGCGAACACCACCGCCTCGGACGCGGAGTTCGCCGCGCGCGGTGGGGCGGAGGAACGGGCGCCGTCGATGTGACAAGGTGGAGCGGGTGATACCCAAGTTGATGGCGGTGAGCGACATTCACGTCGGCCACCAGGGCAATCGGCCGGTCGTGGAACAGATCCGGCCCGATTCGCCCGAGGACTGGCTGATCGTGGCCGGTGACGTGGGAGAGAAGACCGAAGAGATCCGCTGGGCGCTGGGGCTGCTGCGGGAGCGGTTCGCGAAGGTGATCTGGGTACCGGGCAACCACGAGTTGTGGACCACGGCCAAGGATTCGGTGCAGATGCACGGGGTGGCTCGCTACGACTACCTGGTCTCGATCTGCCGCGACCTGGATGTGGTGACGCCGGAGGACCCGTTCCCGGTGTGGCGCGGCGCGGGCAGCGAGGCGTACGGCGGCGCGGTGACGCTGGTGCCGATGTTCCTGCTCTACGACTACTCGTTCCTGCCCGAGGGCGCGTCGAGCAAGGCCGACGGCCTGGCCATCGCTCGCTCGCGCAATGTGGTGGCCACCGACGAGTTCCTGCTCTCACCCGACCCGTATCTCACCCGTGACGCCTGGTGCCACGACCGTGTGCAGGTGACCCAGCGCAGGCTAGACGGACTGCCCGAGGGCACGCCGGTGGTGCTGATCAACCACTTCCCGCTGGTGCGCGAACCCACGGACGTACTGTTCTACCCCGAGTTCGCGCTGTGGTGCGGCACGGTAAAAACCGCCGACTGGCATACCCGCTACAACGTGGTCTGCTCGGTATACGGCCATCTGCACATCCCGCGCACCTCCTACTACGACGGCGTCCGCTTCGAAGAGGTCTCGCTGGGCTATCCGAGGGAATGGCAGCGCCGCGGCCTGCCCGACCGGTTGCTGCGCCAGATCCTGCCCGTCCCGGAATACCCGCCGGGCGCGTTGAACAAATGGGGCGGGCATTTCACGCTGACACCCGAGATGGAGGCCGCCGCGGCCGAGATGCGCGCCAAGGCCCAGCGGCGCCGGGGCGTGTGAGTGGGGCCGGCCCGGTGAGTGATCCGCTGGACTAGGCTCGTCGACGATGATCGAGAACATTCTGCCCAGCGGGGTCGCCGCCGCCGAGTTGCTTGACTTCCCCGACGACCTGCGCGCGCATCCGGCCGAAGAGCACCTCATCGCCAATGCGGTGGAGAAGCGCCGTCGCGATTTCATCGGGGCCAGGCACTGCGCTCGTCAGGCCATGGAAGCGCTCGGTGAGAAGCCGGTGGCGATCGGCAGGGGCGAGCGGGGGGCGCCGGTGTGGCCGCGCGGGATCGTCGGCAGTCTCACCCACTGCGACGGATACCGTGCCGCGGCGCTCGGGCACAAGCTGCGCTTCCGGTCGGTCGGTATCGACGCCGAACCGCACGACGCGCTGCCTCCCGGCGTCCTCGATTCGGTGAGTCTGCCGCAGGAGCGCGAGTGGCTGCGCGACACCGATTCCGGGCTCCATCTGGATCGTCTGCTGTTCTGCGCCAAGGAAGCGACCTACAAGGCCTGGTTCCCGCTGACGACGCGTTGGCTCGGTTTCGAGGACGCGCGCATAAGCTTCACCGTCGAGGAGTCGGGTGAGGCGGGGGCGATCTCGGGGGCGGGCACTTTCCGCTCCGAACTGCTGGTGCCGGGGCAGGTCAACGACGGCGGCACCCCGCTGACCTCCTTCGAGGGCCGCTGGCTGATCACCGACGGGCTGATCCTGACCGCGATCGTGCACGACTGATGGCGGCGGCGAACGCTCCCGCCCGACGCGTCGACGTGCTCGGCGGACTGCTCATCGTCGACAAGGACGGCGGGCTGACCAGCCACGACGTGGTCGCGCGCTGCCGCAAGATCCTCGGCACCCGCAAGGTCGGGCACGCGGGCACCCTCGATCCGATGGCCACCGGCGTGCTGGTGCTCGGCGTGGAGCGGGCCACCAAGCTGCTCGGCCTGCTCACCCTGACCACCAAGTCCTACACCGCCACCATCCGGCTGGGCAGCGCCACCACCACCGACGACGCCGAAGGCGATGTGCTGAGCACGACCCCGGCGACTCATCTCACCGACGCCGAGATCGCGGCCGGAGTGGCCGCGTTGACCGGCGAGATCCAGCAGGTGCCCGCCACGGTGAGCGCCATCAAGGTCGGCGGGGAACGCGCCTACGCCCGGCACCGCGCAGGCGAAGAGGTGAAGCTGGCGGCGCGGCCGGTCACGGTGTCGCGCTTCGACATTCTCGCCCGCCGTGACCTCCCCGGCGACGCGGACGCGGGCGGCTCGGGCGGTCAGGGCGCGGTCGACCTGGATGTCACGGTCGAATGCTCCTCGGGCACCTACGTGCGCGCGCTCGCCCGCGATCTCGGCGCGGCCCTGGGCGTCGGCGGACACCTGACCGCGCTGCGGCGTACCCGGGTCGGTCCGTTCACCCTGGAGCACGCCCGCACGCTCGGCGACCTCGCCGACGATCCCGTCCTGAACGTGGACATGGACGAGGCCGTACGCATCGCCTTCGCGCACCGGACGATCGACGACGACCAGGCGCAGTCGCTGCGGGACGGCCGATGGCTCGACCCGATCGGGATGAAGGGCGTGTACGCCGCACTGACCGCCGACGGGACCGCGATCGCGCTGCTCGAGGAGAAAGGCAAGCGCGCCGCACCGGTCTTCGTGGTGCGCCCGCGCGGCCTGGTCGACTGACCGCCCGCTCAGGCGGTGCGGGTGACCGCTCAGCTGGTGAGCCAGATGGCCTCGGCCGCGGGCTTGCCGAGGTCGACCGCGGTGTCCGCGCCGCCGATCAGCACCGCGATCGTCCCGGCGTAGTCGCGGCGCTCGACCACCTCGATGACGGTGTCCAGCGCGATGCCGACCGAGTCGAAGTAGCGCAGCATGTCCGGATCGAAATCGGAGATACGGGCCACCCTGCCGTGCTGGCCCGCCGCGAACTCGCTGAGCTGGCGCGCGGGCGGGGTGGGCACGTCACCGTCGACGGAGGGGATCGGGTCGCCGTGCGGATCGCGGTCGGGGTAGCCGAGCTTGGCATCGATACGGGCCATCAGCAGCTCGGAGACGGCGTGCTCGAGCACCTCGGCCTCGTCGTGCACCTCGTCCCAGCCGTAGCCGAGCTCGTTGACCAGGAATGTCTCGAGCAGCCGATGCCTGCGCACCATCGCCACCGCCGCCCGGCTGCCGTGCTCGGTCAGCGTGATCGAGCCGTACCGGGCGTGCTCCACCAGGCCCTGATCGGCGAGCTTGCGCACCGCCTCGGAGACGGTGGACGCCGAGACGCCGATGCGCTCGGCGAGCAGCTTGGTGGTGACCTTCTCTTCCCGGGACCACTCCCGAGCGGTCCAGATGACCTTCAGGTAATCCTGCGCGACCGAGGTCAGATCCGGTGCGACCGTCGTGACACCCTCGACCGTGGCGTCCGTCGCGACCGTAGCGTTCACGGAGGCGTCGTTCAGCTCGCGGCGGGTGGCGACATCTCGTTTACCGGGCACATCTGCGAGCTTAGGCATTCTGCCGCCGTTGCACACATCCCCGTGGCGAGTTCACCGGCCGTATACGACACCGGAAGCGACATGTGACCCGGCGTGTGACATCGGCTGGCCGGAATATTGTTCACGGCCCGGTTTGCGTAGGCTTCGCGTGTGCAGAGATGGCGAAGTCTCGAGGATGTGCCCGCGGACTGGGGCCGCTGCGTGCTCACGATCGGCGTTTTCGACGGGGTGCACCGTGGCCACGCGCAACTGATCGGCAGAGCGGTGAAATCGGCGGCCGCGCGCGGCGTTCCGGCGGTGTTGATGACCTTCGATCCGCACCCGATGGAAGTCGTGCGACCCGGTTCCCATCCCGCCCAGCTGACCACGCTGACCCGACGCGCCGAGTTGGTCGAGGAACTCGGCATCGATGTGTTCTGCGTGATGCCCTTCACCACCGACTTCATGAAGCTCACTCCCGGTCGCTACGTGCACGATCTGCTGGTCGAACGGCTGCACGTCGCCGAGGTGGTGGTGGGTGACAACTTCACCTTCGGCAAGAAGGCGGCCGGCACCGTGGCGACCATGAACGAGCTGGGGCAGCGCTTCGGCTTCGAGGTCGACGGGGTCAAGCTGGTCGGTGAGCACGCGGTCACCTTCTCCTCCACCTATATCCGCGCCTGTGTCGACGCAGGCGACATGCGTTCGGCCGCCGAGGCGCTGGGCCGCCCGCATCGCGTCGAGGGCGTGGTGGTGCGCGGCGACGGACGTGGTCGCGAACTCGGCTACCCCACCGCCAATGTCGCGCCGCCGATGTTCGCGGCCATCCCCGCCGACGGGGTCTACGCGGGCTGGTTCACCGTGCTCGGGCCGGGCCCCACCATCGGCACCGTCACTCCGGGCGAACGGGCGATGGCGGCCATCTCGGTGGGCACCAACCCCACCTTCTCCGGCCGCGCCCGCACCGTCGAGGCCTACGTCATCGACGGCAAGGCCGACCTGTACGGCCAGCACGTGGCTGTCGACTTCGTCGAGCACCTGCGCGGTATGGAGAAGTTCGACGGACTCGATCAGTTGATCGAGGCGATGGGCCGCGACGTGGACAACGCGCGCCGCGTCCTCTCCGAGTGACGAGCCCGCCGGGGGCCGCGGAGGTACCGGCGGACCGGCTCCGGTAAGGTGGCTCCTCGGGTCTGCTGCGGTCTGCGGTGGCTGCCCGCCCGGGATTCCCCGGTGACATTCGAGCGCGGAACTGAGAAACAGGAGTGGATGCCCCATGGCGCTGACCACCGAACAGAAGTCGGCCATCCTGGCCGAGTACGGCCTGCACGAGAAGGACACCGGTTCCCCGGAGGCGCAGATCGCGCTGCTGTCCAAGCGGATCGCCGACATCACCGAGCACCTCAAGCAGCACAAGCACGACCACCACACCCGCCACGGTCTGATGGCGCTGATCGGTCGTCGCAAGCGGCTGTCGAAGTACCTGGCCGACAACGACATCGAGCGCTACCGCGCCCTGATCGAGCGCTTGGGTCTGCGCCGCTGAACCTGCTCTGTGCGAGCCGGTAGGTCGATAGCCAACGGGGAGACGTACACTCTTCCCCGTTGGCTATTCGTGTTGGATGGGTAGACGCCCTTCCGGCAGTAACAACATGTGCACAGCCGTAAGCACCCGTCGCGTGGCGTCGGTCTTCGGTAGTGGCCTTTCGAGCGGATATCGACGACCTCGATGATTTCGCCCGGCGGGCTTCGATCGATGACCGCCTCCGCGTCGCCGTTCCCAAGGGGGAACTGGCCGGGTGCGCGCGTCGTGGCCACGAGGGTCACCGCGCGACCGTGCCGGATACGGCTGACGACAGCCGGATCGTCCGGCGTCCCGAGAAGTCTCGGGGCGTCTCACCACGATCCGGCGAGACGAGAGGTTGAGAGAAGAAAAGATGACGCAGACAACTGAACGCAAGTCTTCGGCCGTCGAGGTCGAGCCGGGTGTCTTCGAGTCGGTCGCGCTGATCGACAACGGCAGCTACGGCACCCGCACCGTGCGCTTCGAGACCGGCCGCCTGGCCCGTCAGGCCGCCGGTTCGGTCGTGGCCTACCTGGACGACGAGAACATGCTGCTGTCGGCCACCACCGCGGGCCGCTCGCCCAAGGACCAGTTCGACTTCTTCCCGCTGACGGTGGACGTCGAGGAGCGGATGTACGCCGCGGGGCGCATCCCGGGTTCGTTCTTCCGTCGTGAGGGCCGTCCCTCCACCGACGCGATCCTGACCTGCCGCCTGATCGACCGCCCGCTGCGCCCGTCGTTCGTCGACGGCCTGCGCAACGAGATCCAGGTCGTGGTCACCGTGCTGAGCCTGGATCCGAACGATCTGTACGACGTGGTGGCCATCAACGCCGCCTCCGCCTCCACCCAGATCGCCGGTCTGCCGTTCTCCGGCCCCGTCGGCGGCGTGCGCGTCGCTCTGATCCCCGACCAGAATGCGCACTCCGCAGGCTCCGCGCGCGGTGGCCAGTGGGTCGCGTTCCCGACCGTCGAGCAGCTCGAGGGCGCGGTCTTCGACATGGTCGTCGCGGGCCGGGTCGTCGAGTCCGGTGACGTCGCGATCATGATGGTCGAGGCCGAGGCCACCGACAAGGTCATCGAGCTGATCGAGGGCGGCGCGCAGGCGCCCACCGAGGCCGTCGTCGCCGAGGGCCTCGAGGCCGCCAAGCCGTTCATCGCCCGGCTGTGCCGCGCGCAGGCGGACCTGGCCGAACTGGCCGCCAAGCCGACCGGTGAGTTCCCGCTGTTCCCGCCCTACGAGGCCGATGTGTTCGAGGCGGTCGAGGCCGCGGCCAAGGCCGACCTGGACCAGGCGCTGAGCATCGCCGACAAGCAGACCCGCGAGGCGCGCACCGACGAGATCAAGCTCGCCGTGCTCGACGAGCTGGCCGACAAGTTCGCCGGCCGTGAGAAGGAACTGGGCGCGGCATTCCGCTCGGTCACCAAGAAGCTGGTGCGCAAGCGCATTCTGACCGACGGCTTCCGCATCGACGGCCGCGGTCTGGCCGACATCCGCGCGCTCTCGGCCGAGGTGGCCGTGATCCCGCGTGCGCACGGTTCGGCGCTGTTCGAGCGTGGCGAGACCCAGATCATGGGCGTCACCACCCTGGACATGGTCAAGATGGCCCAGCAGGTCGACTCGCTCGGCCCGGAGACCAGCAAGCGCTACATGCACCACTACAACTTCCCGCCGTTCTCCACCGGTGAGACCGGTCGCGTCGGCTCGCCCAAGCGTCGCGAGATCGGCCACGGCGCGCTGGCCGAGCGGGCGCTGATCCCGGTGCTGCCCAGCCAGGAGGAGTTCCCCTACGCCATCCGTCAGGTCTCCGAGGCGCTGGGCTCCAACGGCTCCACCTCGATGGGTTCGGTGTGCGCCTCCACCCTGTCGCTGCTCAACGCCGGTGTGCCGCTGAAGGCGCCGGTCGCCGGTATCGCCATGGGCCTGGTGTCGGACACCGTCACCAACGACAAGGGTGAGTCCGAGGTCCGCTACGTCGCGCTGACCGACATCCTCGGCGCCGAGGATGCCTTCGGCGACATGGACTTCAAGGTCGCGGGCACCCGCGACTTCGTCACCGCGCTGCAGCTGGACACCAAGCTCGACGGCATCCCCTCGCAGGTGCTCGCCGGTGCGCTGAGCCAGGCGCACGACGCCCGCACCACCATCCTGGACGTGATGGCCGAGGCCATCGCCACCCCGGACGAGATGAGCCCCTACGCGCCGCGCGTCACCGCGATCAAGATCCCGGTCGACAAGATCGGCGAGGTGATCGGGCCCAAGGGCAAGGTCATCAACCAGATCACCGAGGACACCGGCGCCAACATCTCCATCGAGGACGACGGCACCGTGTTCGTCGGCGCGACCGACGGCCCGTCGGCGCAGGCCGCGATCGACGCGATCAACGCCATCGCCAACCCGCAGCTGCCGAAGGTCGGCGAGCGCTTCCTGGGCACGGTCGTCAAGACCACCGCCTTCGGCGCGTTCGTCTCGCTGCTGCCGGGCCGCGACGGTCTGGTGCACATCTCCAAGCTGGGTCAGGGCAAGCGTGTGGCCAAGGTCGAGGACGTGGTGAACGTCGGCGACAAGCTGCGCGTGGAGATCGCCGACATCGACAACCGCGGCAAGATCTCTCTGGTCCCGGTCGAAGAGGCCGCCGAGGAGCCCGCCGCCGCGGATGCCGTCGACGCCGGAACCGAGTAGCACTTGTCCTCGAGCACGATGAAACCGAGCAAGACGAATCTGTGAGCACGAAGAAGACGACGGCCCCCCTGCTTGCGCAGGGGGGCCCGGTACTCCCACGGGAGGTCGGCGAGGCGGTGGACACCGGCGTACGCCGGACGGTGCTGCCCGGCGGCCTGCGGGTCGTGACCGAGCACGTACCCGGCGTGCGGTCGGCATCCATCGGGGTATGGGTCGGCGTGGGCTCGCGCGACGAGGGCCGCACCGTCGCGGGTGCGGCGCACTTCCTCGAGCATCTGCTGTTCAAGGCGACGCCGACGCGCTCGGCGCTGGAGATCGCGCAGGCGATGGACGCGGTCGGCGGTGAGCTCAACGCCTTCACCGCCAAGGAACAGACCTGTTACTACGCCCACGTGCTCGACGAGGATCTGCCGCTCGCGGTGGACATGGTCTCCGACGTGGTGCTCAACGGCCTGTGCCGGTCGGTCGATGTGGACGTGGAGCGGCAGGTGGTGCTCGAGGAGATCGCCATGCGCGACGACGATCCCGAGGATCTGGTCGGCGACGCCTTCCTGACCGCGCTGTTCGGCGATCATCCGATCGGGCGGCCGGTGATCGGGTCGGTGGAGTCCATCGAGTCGATGACCGCCGCCCAACTGCGCGGGTTCCACCTGCGCCGCTACCGCCCGGACCGGATGGTCGTCGCGGTGGCGGGCAATGTCGAGCACGAGCACACCGTCGAACTGGTGCACCGCGCCTTCGCTGATCGCCTCGACCTGTCGGCCGAGCCGGCGCCGCGGCGGGAGGGGACCTTTCGCGGGCGGGCCGTGCCGGAGCTGCGGCGCAGCTTCCGCGACAGCGAGCAGGCGCACCTGGTGTTCGGGGTGCGCGCGTTCGGTCGTCACGAGGCCCAGCGGCGCTGGCCGCTGTCGGTGCTCAACACCGTCGTCGGCGGCGGACTCAGTTCGCGGCTGTTCCAGAGCATCCGGGAGGAGCGCGGACTGGCCTACTCGGTGTATTCGAGTGTGGACACCTTCGCCGACACCGGCGCGTTCTCGGTGTACCTGGGCTGCCAGCCGGAAAACCTCGGACAGGTCGCGGAGCTGGCGCGCGGGGTGCTCGAGGAGATCGCCGAGCACGGCGTCACCGATGCCGAATGCGCCCGCGCGAAGGGCTCGCTGCGTGGCGGGCTCGTGCTCGGTCTGGAGGATTCCGGGTCGCGGATGAACCGGATCGGGCGCAGTGAGCTCAGCTACGGCAATCACCGCAGTGTGTCCGAGACACTCTCGCGCATCGATGCCGTGACCACCGAGGAGGTCGCCGCCATCGCCTCGACATTGCTGTCACGGCCGTTCGCTGCCTCGGTCACCGGACCGTACCGGCGGACCCGAGATCTGCCTGCCGCGGTCCGTCGCCTGGTCGCCTGAGCGGGCGGGGCGATACCACCCGGGGGCCGTTCCCCGCTGCCGCGATACCGTGGCGGCCGGTTCCTGGCCTGTCCTCGCGCGGGGACGGCCCCTCATCGGTAGAGGAGATCGGATGATCCGAATCGGACGAGTCGTTCGCGCGGCGGGTGCGCTCATGATCGTGACAGCGGTGGCGGGTGCCTGCGCCGACGGCGCCGCCGACGATTCCGCCGGGTCGGCGGGATCGAGCGAGGCCGCCTTGCGTACGGCCGCGCAGCAGTGGTCGCGGGCCATCGCCGAGGGCGACTATCCGGCGGCCTACCGATTCCACTCGGCGCGTTGCCGGCTCACGCTCGGCCAGGAGGCGTACGTCGAGGAGATGTCGCAGCGATACGCGGGCCGGGACCTCGGCGCGTCCGAACCGGACATCACCGTGGCCGTCACCGGCGATACCGGGCAGGTCACCGTCCGGCACACCGACGAGCGGGCGGGAGAGGACGACGCCGAGCCCGCCACGTGGAAGTACGTCGACGGAACCTGGCGATACGACACCTGCTGAGCGGACAGAGGCGTCAGTCCCGATGCGCGCGGTTGGCCGCGCCGACCACCGAGGCCAGCAGGCCGGGCAGCGCGGTTTCCAGGTCCTCGGTGCGCAGACGCTGGCAGGTGTTTCCTTCGATGACGACCCGCTCCACCAGACCGGCCTTGTGCAGGATCTTGAAGTGATGGGTGGCGGTCGATTTGTTGATCGCGTCGTAGAGGGCGCTGCAGCGCACCGCGTCACCGGCGTTGCTCAATCTGCGCACCATCTCCAGGCGGACCGGATCCTGGAGCGCGCCCAGCACGGTGGGCAGCGCGGCGACGGGCGGTGCGGGTTCGGGTTGCGCGTCGGTCATGCGATTCTCCCCGGTGGTTTGACGATCATCGAACCAAATGTAACCTGGGTTTGATCTACATCAAACTTACCGGATGGGGAGCGTCGATGACAGCGTTGACGACAGTGGTCGACGATCGGCCCGCCACGCAGCGATGGGCCTACGGACTGGTGCTGGCGGCCACCGGTGTCGCTCTCGGCGTCTCCGGCGTGCCCGCGCCGCTGTACGGCCTCTACGAACAGCAATGGCAACTGTCGCCGTTCACCACGACGCTGGTGTTCGCGGTGTACGCGCTCGCCGCGCTGGCCGCGGTCCTGGTGTCGGGGCGGATCTCCGACGTCGTCGGCCGCAAGCCGGTGCTGATCGGCGCCTTCGTCGTCCTGATCGCCGGACTCGCGGTGTTCCTGCTCGCCGACTCGGTGCCGATGTTGTTGCTGGCCAGGGCATTACACGGTCTCGCGGTCGGCTCGACGGTGGTGGCGGGCGCCGCGGCGCTGCTGGACCTGCGCCCGCGGCACGGTGCCCGGTCCGGGCAGTTGAGCGGCGTCGCCTTCAATGTCGGTATGGCCGTGGCGATCCTGGGCTCGGCACTGCTTGCCCAGTACGCGCCGCACCCGCTGCGCACGCCCTACGTCGTGATCACCGTGCTCTGCCTGGCCGTCGGCGCCGGTGTGCTGATGCTGCGCGAACCGCACGGCGCGCGCGTTCCCGGCGCCATTCGTATCGCGAAACCTGCCGTGCCGCAGGAGATTCGCGCCGACTTCTGGTTCTCGGCGATCGGCGTGATGGCGGCCTGGTCGGTGCTCGGCGTATTGCTGTCGCTGTATCCCTCGCTGGCCGCGCAGCAGACCGGCATCCACAATCTCGTCTTCGGCGGTGCGGTGGTCGCCTCGACGGCGCTGTCCGGCGCTGCCGTGCAGTTGGTGGCCCACGGCGTCCCCGCCCGTCGCGCCGCCATCATCGGCGACACCGGCATGGCCGCCGCGCTGCTGCTCACCGTGCCCGCGCTCGCCACCCACAGTTGGATCGCGGTACTCGGCGCGGGCATCGCCCTCGGCGCCACCTTCGGCCTCGGTTTCGGCGGCTCGCTGCGGCATCTGTCGGAGGTGGTGCCCCAGCACAAGCGCGGGGAAACCATGTCGGCCTACTACCTGCTCGCCTACTCGGCGATGGCTCTGCCCACGGTGGCGGCGGGCTGGGCCGCCACCACCTGGGGCATCGAGCAGGTGTTCCCGTGGTTCATCACGCTGGTCGCGGTGGCCTGCCTGGGAGCGGCCGGGCTCGGCCTGCGCCGCAACCGGATCGACGCCGTCGTGCGCTGACCGCCCCTGTGACGGCCGACCGTCACCCACGGTCGTCGAGCCAACCCCGGCGGTCGGAGGGACACGGGCCTCGTGGACCGGGCACCGCGGCGGTAGCGTGCGGCGTATGAGGATTCGAGGCGCGGTTCTGGAGCGGATCGGGGCGCAGGCTCCGTTCACCGAGTCACGGCCGATCAGCGTGTGCGATCTGGAACTCGCGGAGCCGGGGCCCGGGGAGTTGCTGGTGCGTATCGAGGCGGCCGGGCTCTGTCACTCGGACCTGTCGGTGGTGGACGGCAATCGGGTCCGGCCGGTGCCGATGCTGCTGGGGCACGAGGCGGCGGGCCGGGTCGAGGCTGTCGGTTCCGGCGACAGCGACATCGCCGTCGGGCAGCGGGTCGTGATGACCTTCCTCCCGCGCTGCGGGGACTGCGCCGGTTGCCGCAGCGAAGGGCGGATGCCCTGCGTGCCGGGCAGCGTCGCCAACAACGAGGGGGTGCTGCTCAACGGCGGCAGCCGGTTACGGCGCGACGGCGAGCGGGTGCATCACCATCTCGGGGTCTCCGCGTTCGCCACGCACGCGGTGGTCGATCGCCGCTCGGTGGTGCCCGTAGACGACGATGTGCCGCCGGAGGTGGCGGCCGTGCTCGGCTGTGCGGTGCTCACCGGCGGCGGCGCGCTGCTGAATTCGGCGAAGCCGGGGCCGAACGACCGTGTGATGGTGGTCGGTCTCGGCGGCGTCGGCATGGCGGCGGTGCTGGTCGCGGTGTCGCTCGGCGTACCGGAGGTGATCGCGGTCGATACCGTGCCGGAAAAGCTGGCATCGGCAAGGGAATTGGGCGCCACCGCCGCCTATACCCCGGCCGAGGTCACCGAGAAGGGCGTGCAGGCCGAGGTGGTCGTCGAGGCCGCGGGCAATGTGCGCGCCTTCGAGACCGCCGTCGGCGCGACCGCCGCGGGCGGCACCACCGTCACCGTCGGCCTGCCCGCCCCGGACGCGCGGGCGAGCATCTCGCCGCTCGCACTGGTGGCGCAGGGCCGCTCCATCGTCGGCAGCTATCTGGGTTCGGCGGTGCCTTCGCGCGACATCCCCGCCTACGTCCGCCTGTGGCGCGCGGGCGAGCTGCCGGTCGAACGCCTGGTGTCGGCGCACATCGGACTCGACCAGATCAATCGGGCGATGGACGAACTCGCGACGGGGCACGCCCTGCGCCAGGTGATCGTGTTCGACTGACTCGAACGCGCCGTTCCAGCGTTTCCCGATACGCCGGGCACGGCGGCTCCTCGCCCCGATCGGGAGCGGGGCCGCGTTCGTCGTGCACGGGCGCTCGATAGGCTTTGCGGCGACACCAGCGATACGAGGAGGTGCGGTGACCATTCGGGTCGGAGTGCTGGGAGCACGCGGGAAAGTCGGACAGGAGATCTGCGCGGCGGTACAGGCGGCGGACGACCTGGAACTGGTCGCCGAGGTCGACAAGGGCGACGCGCTGGAGATCTTCATCGAGTCCGGCGCCCAGGTGGTGGTCGACTTCACCCATCCCGACGTGGTGATGGGCAACCTGGAGTTCCTGGTGAACAACGGCATCCATGCCGTCGTCGGCACCACCGGCTTCGACGCCGCCCGCCTGGACGAGGTGCGCGACCGGCTGTCGGGTAGCCCGAGCACCGGCGTGCTGATCGCGCCGAACTTCGCCATCGGCGCGGTGCTGTCGATGCGCTTCGCCGAGCAGGCGGCCCGGTTCTTCGACTCGGTCGAGGTCATCGAGTTGCATCACCCCAACAAGGCCGACGCGCCCTCCGGTACGGCTTACCGCACCGCCGGGCTGATCGCCGAGGCCAGGCAGCGCGCCGGTGTCGGGCGCAGTCCCGACGCCACCACCACCGAACTCGAGGGCGCGCGCGGCGCCGATGTGGACGGCGTCCGGGTGCACTCGGTGCGCCTGGCCGGGCTCGTCGCCCACCAAGAGGTGCTCTTCGGCACCCAGGGCGAGACGCTGACCATCCGCCACGATTCGATCGATCGGTCTTCCTTCGCTCCCGGCGTGCTGCTCGGCGTCCGCGAGATCGCGAAGCGCCCCGGGCTCACGGTGGGCCTCGACCCGTTCCTCGATCTGTGAGCCCCCGGAAGCCGTCGGTCCCGCACGGATCCGCCCTGGTCTTCGCCGAGGCGCGCCGGTGAGCCCGGCGGAGGGCTCCGGCGACGGCCGCCGGAGCGCCAAGACCGTCGCGTTCATCGCGATGCTGGTCCTGGCACTGGCGTTCTACTTCCTACTGCTGGGCCGGATGGCGTTCGCCCTGCTCACCTCCGGTGAGGTCGCCGGCGCTGCCATCGGCGTCGGTGTACTGCTGCTGCCGATCCTCGGCGTGTGGATGGTGGTGGGCTCGATACGCGCCGCGCTCGCCCACCAGCACCTGGCCCGGCGCATGCACGACGAGGGGCTGGAACTGGATGTTTCCGAATTGCCGCGCAGGCCGTCCGGACGCATCGAGCGCGTCGCCGCCGACGAATTGTTCGCGCAGGTCAAGCGGGAATGGGAGGCCGACCCGGACAATTGGCGGGTCTCCTACCGGCTGGCCCGCGCCTACGACTACGCCGGCGACCGCTCGCGTGCCCGTGAGACCATGCGCCGCGCGGTCGCCCTCGAGCGGCTGGAACGCGAACACGGAGCCCGCGACCAGGAGGGCCGGCGACAGGAAGACCGGGAACAGGAGGACTGAGCGATGGCGAGGCTGCTGATCGTCCACCACACCCCGTCTCCGCACTGCCAGGAAATGTTCGAGGCGGTGCTGGCCGGGGCCACCGATCCCGAGATCGACGGGGTGCAGGTCGTCCGGCGTCCGGCGCTGACCTGCTCGCCCGCCGACTTCTTGGCAGCCGACGGTTATCTGCTCGGCACCCCCGTCAACCTGGGGTACATCTCGGGGGCCCTCAAGCACGCCTTCGACAGCGCCTACTACCAGATCCTCGATTCGACGCGGGGCAGGCCGTTCGGGGTCTGGCTGCACGGCAACGAGGGCACCGAGGGAGCTCAGCGCGCGCTGACGGCCATCACCACCGGTCTGGGCTGGGAACAGGCCGTCGACACCGTCGTGGTCTCCGGCGAGCCGGACAAGGCCGAGGTGGAGGCGTGCTGGAATCTCGGCGCGACCGTCGCCGCGACACTGATGGGGTGACCCGGTCGACGCATGCTGACCGAACATGTTTGTTCGTGAACCGTCATACTGCAAGTTGACATCATAGGGTGTCGACAGGCGTGCAGAGGATGGGAGCGTGTGGTGAGTTCCGTTGTGGGGAAGCGATATCGGATCGCGTTGGTCGAGGATCACGAGTCGGTCGCGATCGGATTGGCCGCGATACTCGCCGGTGAACCGGACCTCGAGGTGGTGCATTCGGCGCGCACGGTCGCCGGGCTGCTCGAGCGGACCGGGCGCGAGCTCGACCTGGATCTGGTCATCCTCGATCTGCGGTTGGCCGACGGCTCCGCCCCCGAGGACAATGTGCGCACGCTGCGCGAACGCGGTGCGGAGGTCCTGGTGTTCACCGGCGCCGAGAATCCCTTCCTGGTGCGCTCGGCCGCCAAGGCCGGTGTGCTGGGGGTGCTGCGCAAGTCCGAGAGCGCGGAGACGGTGGTGGCGGCGGTGCGCCGGGCCGCTTCCGGGGAACAGGTGGTGACCACCGACTGGGCGGCCGCCATCGACGGCGACCCGCAGCTCTCCGATGTCGGGCTCAGCCCGCGGCAGGAGGAAGTGCTCACCCTCTATGCCTCGGGGGAGAAGGCGTCGAGGGTGGCGCGGATGACCGGGCTGTCGGAGCAGACCGTCAACGATTACCTCGGCCGCATCCGCCAGAAATACGCCGACGCCGGAAGGCCCGCGCCCACCAAGACCGATCTCTACAAGCGCGCCGTCGAGGACGGATGGCTGCCGGTTCCCGAGCGAGCGCCGCGCGGATGACCGCGCCCGCGGACACCCGTACCCTCGGCCGGGCGCCGATGTGGCAGTGGTTGTCGCGGCAGTGGGAGTCGCGTCCGTTGCTGGGGATGCGCCCCGAACCCGCCGCGGACCGGATGGTGCGGCGGTTGGCTCTGGCGGTCGGGTGTGCGGGCCTGATCGCGGCGGTGCTGGACCTGCCCAAGCTGCTCGAGCACTTCTCGGCGCTCAGCGGCTGGGCGACGGCGGCCTCGATCGCCGCCTTCGCGCTGTTCCCCGTGCTGGCGGCGGTGGCTGTGATCGGCTCGGTACGGTTCGTCCGGTCGATGGCGGGTGCCACCGCGGTGAGCTATCTCGCGGCCGCGACGCTGGTGTCGGTCGGTTTCGACCAGACGGTGCCCGAGTCGATGGCCACCTGGATGTTCCGGGTCTTCTCGGTCGGCGCGACCGCGGCCTCGCTGGCCTGGCGTCCCTGCCCGGCCATTGCCTACATGCTGGTGGGCAACGTGGTGCTCGCGCTCGGGAGCCTGTCCGTCATCACCGACCCTTCGGTGTCGTGGTATTTCGGGGTGCTCTTGCGCTCCATCGGGCTGTGCGCGCTGTTCATGTGGTGCTCGATCTACGCTCAGGCGGGCGCGGCCGCCGTGGACAGAGAGGCGGCCCAAGCGGGCGCTTGCGCCGCCCGAGTCGCCGGCGCAGCCGCGCGCGACAGGGAACGCGCCCGCTTCGCCGCGCTGATCCATGACGCCGTGCTCTCGACCCTGCTCGACGCTTCCCGCGCGGGCACCGAGTCGCCGGTGCTCCGCGATCAGGCCGCCCGCACCCTCGAACAACTGGACGCCCTGCGCGGGGGTACCGGCGGCTCCGAACGGTTCGACGCCCACGCGGTGAGCACGTTCCTGATCGCGGCGGTGCGCGAGGTGGACCCGGACCTCGCCGTCGAGGTGAGCTGCGATCCCGGCGGCGAGGCCCTGCGGATGCCGGTCGACACCGTGGGCACCGTGACCGCGGCCGCCGTCGAGGCGGTGCGCAACAGCCTGCGGCACGCGTCGGCGGGTGGTCGCGTCGTCCGGCGCGGGTGCGCCCTGACGGTGGACCGGACCGGGGTACGGGTGCGGGTGGACGACGACGGCGCCGGATTCGACCCGCACAAGGTGCCGGTCGACCGCCTCGGCCTGAGTGTGAGCATCCTCGGCCGGATGCGCAGTGTTCCCGGCGGCGCCGCCGAGATCGTCTCGCGTCCCGGGCAGGGCACCGCGGTCACGTTGAGTTGGACCGCTCGACAGGAACACTCGGCCCCGCAGGCGCTGATCGACCTGGCGCAATCCGCCGACCGACAGGACATGGTCGACTCGCTCCCGGTTAGCGATTCGGCCCGGCCGGCTGATCGGGATCCGCTCGCGCGGGACCGGGGACGTGCGCTGACTGTGCCACGGGAGGGAGTATGACCAGCGAATCGGCCGTGGACGGGAGTCTGCGCGAACTGCTCCATCTGCGCGGTCGGGGGGCCTGGCAGTTCCTGGTGTTGTTGCAGGCGACTCTCGGGCTGTACACCCTGCACAATTTCGGCACCATCCGGTTGATCCCTGCGGTGATGGTGCTGGTGCTGATCGCCGTGGCGGGCGCGATCGTGGTGCTGGTCGAGCAGGAGCCGCTGCCGTGGCGGGCGTCGCTGTCCGTGATCGTGGCGGTGCTGATCGCGACCACGCTGAGCCGCAGTTTCCCCCGCGAGGGCGCGGTGGTCACTCCGGCCACCATCTTCGCCGCGTTCTATGTGCTGGCCATTCTGGTGTTGTGCGGCCGGTTCTGGGTGGCCTGGGGCGGTGTCGCCGGAGTGATGCTGGTGGTGTTGCTGACCGACCTGGCCGGGATCGACAGTCCGTTCACGGCCACGGATGTGCCGATGATGACCGTCGCGGCGGTCTCGGTGGCGGTCGCGATCATGGGTCCGACCCAGCGCTCGCTGCGCTCGCTGCGCACCGAGGCGACCGTGCGAGCGGCCGCCGAGGCCACCTTGGCCGCCGAGAACGCCGAACGCGATCGGCAACTGGCCGAGCTGGACAAGGTCGCGCGCCCGATGCTCGAGCGCATCGCCGAGGGCGCCGACCTGGACCCGGGCGAGCGGGAACAGTGCCGGTTGCTGGAAGCCGAACTGCGCGACCGGCTGCGCGCGCCGCAACTGGCCACCGACGAGATCGGCCGCGCGGCCCGTATCGCCCGCTCCCGCGGGGTCGAGGTGGTGCTGCTCGACGACGGCGGTTTCGCCGGCGTCGCGCGCACCGTCCGTGAGCAGGTCTTCGCGCTGGCCGTCGAGGAACTCACCGCCGCCGAATGCGGGACCGTCACCATCCGGGTACTGCCTCCCGCTCGCAGACTGCTGGCCACCGTCCTCGTCGACGGCGGGTCCGTCGACCGGCGCACGGACATCGATCGGGAAGGCCGGTCGACGGTCAGCACCTGAGCCGGCCGGGAATGTCGGTGGGGCGTGGCAGAGTTCGCCCCATGCGGAGCATGAGTGCGGCCGCCGCACGGCGTACGGCGCTGGCGGCCCAGGGATTCGGCAGGCGCGGGACGCGGTCGTCGCCGCCCACCCGGCGATCTGTTCTCGACGTGATCGCCAGAACCCAGCTGCTGCAACTGGATTCGGTCTCGGCAGTGGTGCGCGCGCACTACGCGCCGGTGTTCAGCCGCATCGGGCCCTACGATCGCGCGCTGCTCGACGAGGCGGCCTGGAGCCATAGCGCCCGCAGGCCACGAAGGCTCGTCGAGTACTGGGCACACGAGGCCGCGCTGATGCCGGTCGAGGACTGGCCGCTGATGCGCTGGCGGATGGAGAAGTACCGGTACGGGCGCTGGGCCGGGATGCGCCGGACACTCGAGCGCAACCCGCGTCTCGGCGACGACATCCTGGCCGTGGTCCGGGAACAGGGCGCGTGCACCGCGAGCGAGGTGGAACGACATCTCGAATTGGACCGGCCACGCCCGAAGGGCAGCTGGTGGAATCTCAGCGACACCAAACTGGTCTGCGAGCAGCTCTTCGCCGCCGGCGAACTGGCCATCGACCGCCGGGTGGGCTTCACCCGGTACTACGACCTCACCGAGCGGGTGATAGCACCGGACATACTGGCCCGCGCCGTGCCCGAGGACGAGGCGGTGCGTGAACTGGTGCGCCGGGCATCGACCGCGCTCGGCATCGCCACCGAGGCCGACCTGCGTGACTACTACCGGCTGCATCGCGCCCAGACCGTTCCCGCCGTCGCCGATCTCGTGGACGCTGGAGAGCTGGAGCCGGTGTCGGTCGACGGCTGGGACGCCCCCGCCTACCTGCGCTCCGGCGCGGCGGTGCCCAGGCGGATGTCGGCTGCCGCGCTGCTGTGCCCGTTCGACCCGGTGATCTTCTTCCGCCCGCGCGCTCGGCGGGTCTTCGACTTCCACTACCGCATCGAGATCTACACCCCGGCCGATCAGCGGGTGCACGGCTACTACGTCTTCGCCTTCCTGCTCGGCGATCGGCTGGCCGGGCGTGTCGATCTGCGCGCCGAACGGGCGAACGGGCGGCTGGTGGTGCCGGGCGCGTTCGCCGAACCCGGCCACGATCCGGTGCAGGTCGCTCGGGCGCTGGCCGGCTCCCTGCGGGAGATGGCCGACTGGCTCGAACTCGACGACGTCGTGATCGGCGATCGCGGCGATCTGGCCGCGGAGCTGGCGGCTCAGCTGTTGCCGTCGGCGCTGTCGCGTTCGGTGTAGCCGCCGCCCTCGCCGCCCTCGCCGCCCTCGCGCTTGGGTCGCTCGGGGGAGCCGGTGCGGCCGGTGTCGCGCTTGTGGCCGTGGCCGTAGCCGCGCATCTGCTCGCGCAGCGCGCCGTCGACCGCCCGGGACAGCCAGGAGTTCAGCGAGACCCCGTTGGCGGCGGCGGCCTCCTCGGCCTTGGCCTTCATCTGCTCCACCAGACGCAGAGTGACCCGGCTGATGTCGCCGGTCATCTCCTCGAAGGTGGGCGGCTCGGCGCCGGTGTCCTTGCGCACGTCGACGGTGACCTCGGCGCCGTTGGTCGCCAGATGCACGGTCCGGTCGGGCAGGGCGGCGCCGATGTCGGCGGCGAGGTCCCACAGCGCCTCCAGCAGCACCAGCCGTGCGGCGTTCTCGGTGGCCGAGGCCAGGGCGGCAGCGGTGGCCTGGGTCTTCTCGTCGCCCAGCGCGGCGGCGGATATCAAGTTCTCGCGTAGTTGCGCAGTGTATTTCTCAAGATTCATGACACCAGTGTGATGTCATGAATGGCGTCAAGCAAGGAAAAGATGACATCATCTCGATGTCGTGGAAATGTGCTGCCGGTTCGCGGCGCGGCGCGTAGGGTGGTCACGATGTCGAGGGCGGAACGGGCACCGGGTAGCCTTTCTGACCATGACGAACGGTGAATCGACGCCCACGGAGCTGCGTGCATCCGGCACGGTAGGTGTCGCGATGGTGACCCCCTTCAGCGCTGACGGCAAGCTGGATGTCGATGCCGGGGTCTCCCTGGCCGCCCACCTCGTCGACCGGGGTGTCGACCTGCTCGCCATCTCCGGTACCACCGGTGAATCGCCGACCACCACCGAGTCGGAGAAGTTCGATCTGCTCCACGCCGTCGTCGACGCCGTCGGCGACCGCGCCACCGTGATCGCGGGCGCGGGCACCTACGACACCGCGCACTCGATCGAGTTGGCGCGCAATGCCCAGCGCGCGGGCGCGCACGGTCTGCTCGTCGTCACCCCGTACTACTCCCGGCCCAGCCAGGACGGGCTCATCGCTCACTTCACCGCGGTGGCCGACGCGACCGATCTGCCGGTCACGCTCTACGACATTCCACCCAGATCGATCATTCCGATCGGTCCCGAGGCACTGCGTGTCCTCGCCGAACACCCGCGCATCGTCGCGGTCAAGGACGCCAAGGGCGACCTGAACTCCGGCGCCGACATCATCGCCAACACGTCGTTGGACTACTACTCCGGCGACGATTGCCTCAACCTGCCGTGGCTGTCCATCGGCGCGGTCGGATTCATCAGTGTCATCGGTCATCTCGTGCCCGAGCGGCTGCGCGAGATGTACGAGGCCTTCACCTCCGGCGACGTGGTGCGCGCTCGCGACATCAACGCGAGCCTGGTGCCGCTCAATGCCGCGATGGCCCGCTTGGGCGGCGTCTCGATGACCAAGGCGGGCCTTCGCCTGCTGGGCATCGATGTCGGCGAGCCCAGGCTGCCGCAGCTCATGCCCAATTCCGCGCAACTCGATCAGCTGTCCGCCGACCTGCGGACAGCGGGGGTACTCGTATGACATCACCGCGCCGTTCTCGTCGCACCGCAAGCCGTCCGGCGGGTGCGCCCGCACCGGTGGAGGAACAGTCCGCTGCTGCCACGCAGGCCGCCCCGGCAGCGGAAGTCGTCGCGCAGCCGCCCGCCGCGAGCGTCGGTGCCGACACGTCCGGTAGCGGCACGCCCGCCGAGAAGTCCACGCAGGCAAGCGCATCCGTGGAAGCCGTCGCCCCGCAGGCGCGTCGTGAAGGCGGCGGGAAGTCCGCGGGCGACGCGGGCAGGAATGCCGGTGCGAGCGGAAAGAGCGCCTCAGAACCCGCGAAGACCACCGGCGACGCCAAGCGCGGCGACGGCGGTGGTAGCAGGCGCTCCGGCCGCAGGCAGGGGCGTGGTCGCGAGCAGCAACCGGTGTCCGCGCCGGTGGTGGCCGCCCAGGACCGGCTCGGCACTCCGCCGAAGGCGCCCAAGAACGGGCTACGGGTGTTCGCGCTCGGCGGCATCGGCGAAATCGGCCGCAACATGACCGTTTTCGAGTACGGCGGCAAGCTGCTGATCGTCGACTGCGGCGTGCTGTTCCCCGAGGACCAGCAGCCCGGCGTCGACCTGATCCTGCCCGACTTCCGGCCCATCGAGGACCGGATGGCCGACATCGTCGCCATCGTGCTGACCCACGGCCACGAGGACCACATCGGCGCGGTGCCGTTCCTGCTGCGCAACAGACCCGACATCCCGGTGCTCGGCGCCAAGTTCACCCTGGCGCTGGTGGCCGCCAAGTGCCGCGAACACCGGCTGCACCCCAAGCTCATCGAGGTCACCGAGGGCGAGACCACCGTCCACGGCCCGTTCGAATGCGAATACTTCGCGGTCAACCACTCCATCCCGGACGCGCTGGCCGTCGCCATCCGTACCCCGGCCGGCGTGGTCCTGCACACCGGTGACATCAAGCTCGACCAGCTGCCGCTGGACGGCAGGCTCACCGACCTGGCCGGATTCTCCCGGCTCGGCGACGAGGGCGTTGACCTGTTCCTGGTCGACTCCACCAATGCCGAGGTGCCCGGATTCGTCACTCCCGAGCGTGAGATCGGCGGCGTGCTCGACACCGTCATCGGCAAGGCGCGCGGCCGGGTCATCGTGGCCTCCTTCGCCAGTCATGTGCACCGCATCCAGCAGGTGGTCGACGTGGCCCAGAAGTACGGCCGCCGAGTGTGTTTCGTCGGCCGCTCGATGGTCCGCAATATGCAGATCGCCCAGGATCTGGGGTACCTGACCGTGCCCGAGAGCGTGGTGGTCGACCTGGACGTGGCCGCCACCCTGCCCAGCGACCGGCTCGTGCTGATCTCCACCGGTTCCCAGGGGGAGCCGCTCTCGGCGCTCTCGCGCATGGCACGCGGCGATCACCGGCAGATCCACATCCGTCCCGACGATCTCGTCGTGCTGGCGTCCTCGCTGATCCCCGGCAACGAGAACTCGGTCTTCGCCGTCGTCAACGGCCTGGCCAGGCTCGGCGCCTCGGTCATCACCCAGCAGAACGCGAAGGTGCACGTCTCCGGGCACGCCTCGGCGGGCGAACTGCTCTACCTCTACAACGCGGTGCGGCCCACCAATGCCATGCCGGTGCACGGCGAATGGCGGCACCTGCGCGCCAATGCCGCGCTCGCGGTGGCCACCGGCGTGCCCGAGGAGCGGGTGGTGCTGGCCGAGGACGGCGTGGTGGTCGATCTGGTGGACGGCATCGCCGAGATCGTCGGGCGGGTCCCGGTCGGCCACGTCTATGTCGACGGCCTCTCGGTCGGCGATGTCGGCGAGTCGACGCTGTCGGATCGTCTGGTGCTGGGCGAAGGCGGCTTCATCTCGATCACCGTCGCGATCGACGAGACCACCGGAAAGGCGGTCAGCGCACCGGAATTGAGCGGGCGAGGCTTCTCCGACGACCCGACCGCGCTGGCCGACGCCGCCGAACTGGTGGAGTCGGAACTGCAGCGGCTGGCGAGCGAGGGCGTCACCGAGACCCATCGCATCGCGCAGAGCGTGCGGCGCGTGGTGGGCCGCTGGGTGGCCGACACCTATCGTCGCCGCCCGATGATCGTGCCCACCGTCATCGGCGTCTGAGCCGCCCCGGACATCTCGAAGCGGCGCATCGAACCGAAGGGCCGCAATCGAACCGAAGGGCCGGGAGGAATCGGATTCCTCCCGGCCCTTCGGGTGTCACTACGCGCGGGTCGTCATCCGCGCGGGCTCACTGTGCCTGGCAGGCGGCCGAATCGAGCTTCGCCGAGCGCACGATGTCACAGGTGAAATCGTGCGAGACCTTCCAGGTGTCGCCCTCGGCGACGAACTCCACGTAGGCGCCCTCCACCGGGCGGCCGTCGATGGTCACGTTCGCGTCGGCCTTCAGCTTGCCGTCCACCGGCTCACCGACGTTGGTGATCTCCACCTTCACGTTGTTGGTCTCGGCCGCGTTCACCAGCTTGTCCACCAGCTGCGGATCCCGCTCGGCGTCCTGGATCCAGGAGGTCTTCTCCTCGGCGGGGACCGAGGAGTCGAACGCGCGGGTGAGCCGGTCGTTGAGTTCGGCGGCGGTGGGCTTGGGCAGGTTCGGCGGCGTGGTGGAGGTCGGGGCCACGCCTTCGACTGCGGCGTCTTCCTCGACGCCCGCCTCGAACTGCCCGGCGGGCGCGGTGGTCGCCGCGGCGCTCGACGAGTCGGAGGTGCTGTCGCTGTCGGAGCTGCAGGCGCCGAGCGCGAAGGCGGCGGCGGTCATGGCGATGGCCAGCGTCGTCCGGAACGTACGGTTCTTCACGTTTTCCCCTGAATGGAAGTCTCGCGCGCGCCGCCGGTGCGGCACGCGCCGGAATGGTCTGCCCGCCGACACGGCGGGACGGTGAGGTGACCGGTTACAGCGAGTAGCCCGCGGTGCAGCGCCAGTCGACGACCCAGCCGCCGGACAGTCGGCTCAGAGCGGCCGAGCGCGCGGCGGTGTAGCTGGATCGCGCGGCGGCGCTCCACATGTTCGAGGAACTGGCGAGCACGCCGCAGCCGTTCGACCAGGAGACCAGGACGCGGCAGCCCCCGCCGCAGGCGTCCACCGCGGCCTGCTCTGCGTCGCCGTAGCTGCCGTAGTTGTTCGCGATGCCGTACGCGCCGTCGCGCGAGGTGGCGATCGCGCCGTAGAAGCCGTAGTCGGCCTGCGCGGGCGCCGCGGCCCCCAGCATCGACGCGACGGTCGCAACCATCACCGCCGCAGCGGCGAAGAACTTCTTCAAGACGATTCCCCTTCGATGAATGGTCCATGACCCGATGGACGCCCTGACAAGCTAACCGGCAGCGGCCACGAAAAGCCAACACGCGCCTGGTTCCACGCCGCGGGGATGTCCCCTGGGAGTTCATCGGATAGGTTCGGCATGTGAGCATGGCACAGCGTGAACGGCGAGCACTGGTCGAGGCGATGGATGCGGCGGGGCCGGACGCGCCGACCCTGTGCGGTACCTGGACGGTGCGAGATCTCGCCGCGCACTTGATCGTTCGGGAACGCAGGCCCGATGCCGCGCCGGGCATCCTGTTGCGCCCGCTGGCCGCACGGCTGGAGTCGGTGCAGGCGAAGGTGGCCGTTCAGCCGTTCGAGCGTCTGCTGGAACTGGTGCGCACCGGTCCGCCCTGGTGGTCGCCGCTCAAGCCGGTGGACGCGGTGGCGAATCTGAGCGAGATGTTCGTCCATCACGAGGATGTGCGCCGCGCCGAGTCCGGCTGGGAACCACGCGAGCTGGCCGCCGAGGACGAGGATCAGCTGTGGAAGCTGCTGCGCAGGATGGGCAGGCTGGCTTATCGGAAGTCGCCGGTGCCGATCATGCTGGCGACCCCGGACGGGCGCAGCGTGGCCGTCGTCTCCGGTGACGGACCGGGGGTGACGCTCACCGGGAAGCCCTCCGAACTGTTGCTGCACGCCTTCGGGCGCGATGAGGTGCGGATCGCGGCGACGGGCGCGGACGACGCGGTCCGGACGGTGCTCGCGCTCGACCGCTCCATCTGAATCCCGGCGTTGCCGCGAGTGCCTCGGACGCCTTCGACCCCCGATACGGGTGTTGCGGATGGTTTCGATGGGGCGTTTGCGGCTAGCCTGGGGGCATGGCAGGTAAGTCCCGCAGCACCACGACCAGTCGGGCGCGGGCGGGATCGGCCCGGGGGAGGACCACGGCGGCGCGTACCCGAGGACAGGGCGAGACAGCCGCGCCCCGCGCGAGTACCGGGCGCTCGGGTACCCCGCGAGCGAGCACCCCGCGCCCGAACAGAACCCCCCGCGCCCGCGCCACTACGGCCCGCAAGCCCGTGCGCGGCCGTTCCGACACCGCCCCGCTGGCCGTGCTCAGCCGGGGCCTCGGCAGTGGCTGGACCATGGTGGCGCGCGGTGTCGGCGCCACCACCCGCACCCTGAGCCGGGCGGGCGAGATCGAGCACGGACACCGCCGCGACGGCATCGCGCTGGCGTTGCTCGCGCTCAGCGCGGTCGTCGCCGCCGCGGTCTGGCTCTCGGCGGGCGGTCCGATCGGCGGGTGGGTGGAAGGCGTCATCCGCTGGATCTCCGGTTCCGCCTCGGCGGCACTGCCGTTCGTCGCCACCGGTATCGCGGTGGTGCTGATGCGCACCGAGGCACGTCCCGAGGTCCGGCCGCGACTGGTGCTCGGCGGAGTGCTGATCGGGCTGCCCGCGCTGGGGATCTGGCATCTCGCCGCCGGAGCGCCGACCGGCGCGCACGAGCGCGCGCACGCCGCCGGATTCGTGGGCTACGTACTCGGCGGACCGCTCGCCGATGGCCTGACCGCCTGGCTCGCGGTGCCGATCCTGTTGCTGGCCATGGTCTTCGGCTTGCTGCTGATCACCGGAACCACGGTGCGCGAAGTGCCGCACCGGCTGCGTGAGCTGTTCGGCACCGCCGCGGGCGGCGACGAGTACGGTCACGACGGATACGGTCGCGAGGGATACGGGGCCGACGGATACGGGGCCGACGGATACGGGGCCGACGGATACGGGGCCGACGGATACGACGAAGACTTCGAACCGGTCGGCTACGACCCCGCGGGGCGTCCGCCCCGCGGCCGCTCCCGCCGTCGCGGTCGCACTCCGCAGGAGAACTACCCGCCCGACGAGTTCGCCGGATCCGACGCCGTCACCGAAATGCTCGGCGATATCGTGCCCGGCGAACCGCCGCTGCGCGAGGCGAAGCAGATCGCCGCCCCGCAGGCCGAGGCGGCGCCCGCACCGCGCAAGCGGGCCGCGCCCAAGGCCGCCGACCAGACTCCGCCGCCGCCCCCCGAGCCGGAATTCGTCGCCGACCGGGTCATCGAGGGCGATTACACGCTGCCGCCGATGAATCTGCTCACCGACGGCGATCCGCCCAAGAAGCGCAGTGCCGCCAACGAATCGATGATCGAGGCGATCACCGAGGTGCTGGTGCAGTTCAAGATCGACGCCGCGGTCACCGGATTCGTGCGCGGCCCGACGGTGACCCGCTACGAGGTGGAACTCGGGCCGGGCGTGAAGGTCGAGAAGATCACCGCGCTGACCCGCAATATCGCCTACGCCGTCGCGACCGAGAACGTGCGTCTGCTCGCCCCGATCCCCGGCAAGTCGGCGGTCGGTATCGAGGTGCCCAACGCCGATCGCGAGCTGGTGCGCCTGGCCGACGTGCTCAAGGCGCCCTCGACCCGCAACGACCACCACCCGCTGGTGATCGGTCTCGGCAAGAACATCGAGGGCGAGTTCGTCTCGGCCAACCTGGCGAAGATGCCCCACCTGCTGGTCGCGGGCTCCACCGGGTCGGGCAAGTCGAGTTTCGTGAACTCGATGCTGGTCTCGTTGTTGCAGCGGGCCACGCCAGAAGAGGTGCGGATGATCCTCATCGACCCGAAGATGGTCGAGCTGACCCCGTACGAGGGCATTCCGCACCTGATCACGCCCATCATCACCCAGCCCAAGAAGGCCGCCGCCGCGCTGGCCTGGCTGGTGGAGGAGATGGAGCAGCGCTACCAGGACATGCAGGCCAACAAGGTCCGCCACATCGACGACTTCAACAAGAAGGTGAAGTCGGGCGTGATCACCGCTCCGCTGGGCAGTGAACGGGTCTACCGGCCCTACCCGTACATCCTCGCCATCGTCGACGAGCTCGCCGACCTGATGATGACCGCGCCCCGCGACGTCGAGGACGCGATCGTGCGCATCACCCAGAAGGCGCGCGCGGCGGGCATCCATCTGGTGCTGGCCACCCAGCGGCCCTCGGTCGATGTCGTCACCGGCCTGATCAAGACGAATGTGCCCTCGCGCCTGGCGTTCGCGACCTCTTCGCTCACCGACTCCCGGGTCATCCTGGACCAGCCGGGCGCGGAGAAGCTGATCGGCATGGGCGACGGGCTGTTCCTGCCGATGGGCGCGGGTAAGCCGACTCGTCTGCAGGGCGCGTTCATCAGCGACGAGGAGATCCACGCCGTCGTCGACTTCACCAAGAATCAGGCCGAACCCGATTACCAGGAAGGCGTCACCGCGGCCAAGGCCGGGGAGAAGAAGGACGTCGATCCCGATATCGGCGACGACCTCGACCTGCTGTTGCAGGCGGTGGAGCTGGTGGTGACCTCGCAGTTCGGCTCGACCTCGATGCTGCAGCGCAAACTGCGGGTCGGCTTCGCCAAGGCGGGGCGGCTCATGGACCTCATGGAGACGAGGGGGGTCGTCGGTCCGAGCGAGGGCTCCAAGGCACGCGATGTGCTGGTCAAGCCCGACGAACTCGACGGTCTGCTGTTCTCGATCCGTGGGGGCGGCCCCGAGGACGGCGAGGAATCCGCCGACTGACGCGCTCTGGGCGCGCGGATGATCGGATCCGCGGCCGGGACACGCTCACCACAGGTCGGCCGGATGGGCGATCGCGTCGCCGACGAGCGCCATGCCCGCCAGCGCGAACAGTATGCGCACCGACGGTGGTCCGAATCGGGTGACGGCCCTGGTGATGCGCCGGTACGCCTGTCGCGCGTTCGCTGTTCGCCGGGTCGCCAGCGCCAGCAGCAGCATCGGCGGCAGCAGCGCGATCACCCCGTAGGCGACCAGGATCGACGGCCACACCGTCGCGGACGCGTGGTAGGCCGACAGCATCGCCAGACCCGCCAGATACGGCACCGAGGTGGTCGATTGGATGACACCGATCGCCAGGCCGGCCAGCGCCAGCACGAGCGGCCTGCCGCGCAACTCGATCGCCCAGGCGGGCGGCGTGCTGCGCTGACCGGTCGCGGGCAGCGCGGCCAGGACGAGCAGGACCGTTCCGGCGAGCAGTTCGCCCCGGAATCTGATCGCGGGGGTGAGTCGGAAATCGAACAGGTCGGTGAGCCAGCCGATGCCGAGCACGGTGCAGACGCCGAATGCCACCGTGGCGACGAAAACACCCGCCAGAAACCCCAGACCGGCGGGGACCGGCGAACGCCTGCGCAGTCTGCTGTCGTAGATCACCGCGGCGGTGACGCCCACCAGCAACAGATCCAGGGAATCGAGGAAGGCGAAACCGGCGAGCGCAGGAAGCAGAGTCAACATGGCGGTTCCGAAGATACGGCGGGCCGCGTTCGCCGCCGTATCGGGGTGATCATGCTCACCACGGCGGGGTTCGGCTCTGGCACACCTTTCACCCCGCCGACGCTGTCACCAGCGGGAACGGTGTGATGTGGAAGTATGGGGGCGAGGTTCAGGCGTCGGCGATAGTGGACAAATCCGGCATTATGGCGGTCATGATCGGCGATCGGAGTTCAGCATGCAGGTGAGTGCGCTCGAGTGGGTGATCACTGTCGCGGTGGTTCTCGGGCTGTTCGTGTTCGACTTCTTCGCCCATGTCCGGACCCCGCACGAACCCAGCTTCCGGGAATCCGGATTCTGGTCGGCGGTCTACATCGGACTGGCGCTGGTCTTCGGCGGCTATGTCGCGTGGAAATGGGGCTCGACCTACGCGGGGGAGTACTACGCCGGCTTCGTCACCGAGAAGGCGCTGTCGGTCGACAACCTGTTCGTCTTCCTCATCATCATGAGCACCTTCGCGGTGCCGCGGATCTATCAGCAGAAGGTCCTGCTGATCGG
Source organism: Nocardia shimofusensis NBRC 100134 (assembly GCF_001613125.1). Classification (GTDB taxonomy): domain Bacteria; phylum Actinomycetota; class Actinomycetes; order Mycobacteriales; family Mycobacteriaceae; genus Nocardia; species Nocardia shimofusensis. Next base: position 104,982 of record NZ_BDBT01000003.1, on the reverse strand, counting down.
CATCGTGCTCGCGCTGGTGATGCGCGGCGCCTTCATCGCCGTCGGTGCGGCCGCGATCAACGCGTTCAGCTGGGTGTTCTACCTGTTCGGCCTGTTCCTGGTCTACACCGCGATCAAGCTGCTGCGCGAGAGCGGGCACGAGGTGGAGGCCGAGGAGAAACGCGACAGCAGGATCGTCGCGCTGGCCAAGAGGGTCCTGCCCACCACCGACGAGTACGACGGCGACCGGCTGGTCACCCGGATCGACGGCAAACGCGTCGTCACCCCGCTGCTGCTCGCGCTGGTGGCGATCGGCTTCACCGATCTGCTCTTCGCCCTCGACTCGATCCCGGCGATCTACGGTCTCACCGAAGAGCCCTACCTGGTGTTCGCCGCCAACGCCTTCGCGCTGATGGGTCTGCGCCAGCTGTACTTCCTCATCGGCGGTCTGCTCGACCGGCTGGTCTACCTGTCCTACGGCCTGGCCGCGATCCTCGCCTTCATCGGTGTGAAGCTGGTGCTGCACGCGCTGCACGAGAACACACTGCCGTTCGTCAACGGCGGTGAGCACGTCAGCGTGCCGGAGATCTCCACGCCGTTCTCGCTGGCGGTGATCCTCGGCGTGCTCGTCGTGGCCACGGTCGCCAGCCTGGTGAAGACGCGCGGCAGGAACATGGCGAAGGCGGCGCCGGGAACATCGGACAAGGCCGAGCACTAGTCGGAGCCGACACGACGAGCCCGGCGGGGCCGCACGCCGGGCTCCTCGTCGCCTCGGGCCGACACGATCGGCCGGTCAGGCCGAGAAGGCGCCGAGCACCGGCTGCCATTCGTCGATCCGCACCGCATCGATCAGCCGCTCCTGTGCGAACGGGTCGTGGGCGAGCAGTACGCGCAGGCTCGCCTCGTCCTCGGCGCGGAACAGCAGCAGCGCGCCCGATCCGTCGGTGTAGGGGCCGCTGGTCAGCAGCGCCCCGGACTCCACCTGATCGGTCAGCCAGGCGCGGTGCCGGGGGCGATGGGCGTCGCGCGCGGGGACGGTGGCCTCGGAGTAGGTGTAGTGGACGGCGAAGGTCGGCACGGATATCGCTCCTTGGTCGGTCGGGCGGGGCGCGAGCACGCTCGGACGGACGTGCGGCTCACAGATTCAGCAACATCCTGGTGTTGCCGAGCGTGTTCGGTTTCACGTAGCTGAGGTCGAGGAACTCCGCGACGCCGGTGTCGTACGAGCGGCACATCTCGGCGTACACCTCGGCGGTGACGGGCGTGCCGTCGATCTCGGCGAAGCCGTGCCTGCCGAAGAACTCCACCTCGAAGGTCAGCACGAACAGCCTGCGCAGTTCCAGTTCCCTGGCGACCGTGATCAGCCTGCGCACGATCAGCCCGCCGACGCCTCGACCCTTCACCACCGGATCCACGGCCACCGTGCGCACCTCGCCGAGATCGGCCCAGAGCACGTGCAATGCGCCACACCCGACCACCGCGCCGTCCAGCTCGGCGACCCAGAATTCCTGCACCGCCTCGTAGAGGGTGACCAGGCTCTTCTCCAGCAGGATGCGACCGGCGTAGACGTCGACCAGCCGTTTGATCTCGGCGACGTCGGAGGTTCGGGCACGGCGAACGACCGGTTCGGCGCCGGGAGCGGGGGAGGTCGCGCCGGGCTGCGCATCGCTGGTCGGACCACTGATCGGTCCCCGAGAGGTCATGGGGTGCACAGTAGTCGGCCGGGTTACCGATAGTCTGATCGTGTGCCGCACATCCTGTCGTTCCGCCCACCGCATCGCGTCGGGGCAGCGCAACCGCAGGTCCGCGGCCCGATGAGCCCCCCGCGCGGGAGTGAGGTCCGCGCGTGATCGACAGTCATGGTGGTGATCTCGCGCCCACGGAGACGGCGAGGTCGCGACCCGCGCCCGCGCCTGCCCCGGAGCGCCCGCACTTCGTCGCCGCGTCCTCGGACGCGCCCGTGCCGCTGCTGAACATCGCCAACGTGCTGACGATGCTGCGGATCGCGATCGTCCCGTTGTTCCTGCTCGCGCTGTTCGCCGGTGACGGCCACGAGACCGGCTGGCGGGTAGGTGCCGCCGCGTTGTTCGGCCTCGCCGCCGTCACCGACCGGTTCGACGGGCAGTTGGCCCGCAAATACGGCTTGGTCACCGATTTCGGCAAGCTCGCCGATCCGATCGCCGACAAGGCGCTGATCGGGGCCTCGCTGATCGGTCTGTCCGCCCTCGGCGATCTGCCGTGGTGGATCACCCTGGTGATCATCGGCAGGGAGATCGGCATCACCGCGTTGCGTCTGATCGTGGTCCGCCGTGGCGTCATCCCGGCCGGTCGCGGCGGCAAACTCAAGACGCTGGTGCAGTCGGTGGCCATCGCGGTGCTGCTGCTGCCGCTGTCGGGCGCGTTCGAGACCTTCGGGATGATCCTGATGTACCTCGCGCTGGTGCTCACCGTGGTGACCGGGCTCGACTACGTGGGCCAGGCCGCGCGGGTGTGGTTCGCCGGCTCGTCCCGGCTGCGCGGCGCATGAGCGACCCGCTGACGGCCGGGGCACCCGTCGCCGAACTCGTGCGCGCGCTGAGCGCCGCCGGGCAGACCGTCGCCACCGCGGAATCGCTGACCGCGGGCCTGCTGTCGGCCACCCTGGCCGGGGTGCCCGGCGCGAGCGCGGTGCTGCGCGGTGGACTGGTGGTCTACGCCACCGATCTCAAGCACACCCTGGCCGATGTCGACGAGGAACTCCTGGCCACGGTGGGGCCGGTCTCCGCGGGCGCCGCCGAGCAGCTGGCGGTCGGTGCCCGTACTCGCTGCGCGGCGGACTGGGGCGTCGGGCTGACCGGGGTCGCCGGGCCCGACAGCCAGGACGGTCATCCGGTCGGAACGGTGTTCCTGGGCCTGTCCGGACCGTGCCATACCGAGGTGATGCGGTTGCGGCTCTCCGGCGACAGGTGGACCATCAGACACACCGCGACACAGTCCGCGGTACGGGAACTGCTCCGGTGCGTCCAGGGCGGCTGACTCGCCGCACGACGAATCCACCTCCCGGGAACCGCCGGGCGTCTCCGGACGTTGTGCCAGAAAGAGCGGTGCGCGCCAGGCCAGGTCGCCGACGCGGCGCACGGTGATCGGAGCGAAGGAGATCGAGATGACGCTGCTGCGAGAGGCCATCGGCGACAGTCTGCGGCGTGCACGTCTCGCCCAGCACCGAACCCTGCGTGAGGTCTCCACCTCGGCGCGCGTGAGCCTGGGCTATCTGTCCGAGGTGGAACGGGGCCGCAAGGAGGCGTCGAGCGAGCTGCTCGCCGCCATCTGCCACGCGCTGGACGTGCCGCTGTCGCGGGTGCTGTGGGATGTCAGCGCGGTGATGGCCGGCGGTGACGCGGAACCCGCTCCTGTGGCGGTCGCGCCCGATCCCGGCGGCCCGGCTCTTCCCGCTCCCGCCGGGCACGAGGTTCCCGACGGCGAACCGGCGGGCACGGCGATGTCGGCCACGGCGGTCCGTCCGCAGATCGACGAGGACACCCGCATCGTCATCCCCGCCCCGACAGCGGACATGCTGGTGCTGGTCAAGAGCAACTGACGATCGCCGCGGCGGTGATGCTTCCTGCGACGCTGGGGGAGGATGCCGAAAGCGGCTAGATTCTGTAGTAAGCGTCGGTTGGGCCGGGTCGGTCCGGTCCAGGTGCCGCGTCGTGGAGGACAAGCACAACCGGGTGCGCGAGGGTCGCGCCCCCGGGCCGCAGCAAGCGGTACATCAGATGGAGGCGGGATCAATCGATGGCTAATCCGTTCGTCAAGGCCTGGAAATACCTGATGGCCCTCTTCGATTCCAAGATCGAGGAGCACGCGGACCCCAAGGTGCAGATCCAGCAGGCTATCGAGGAAGCTCAGCGTCAACACCAGGCTCTCTCGCAGCAGGCCGCGTCGGTCATCGGCAACCAGCGACAGCTGGAGATGAAGCTCAACCGCCAGCTCGACGAGGTCGAGAAGCTCAACGCCAACGCCAGGCAGGCCGTCCTGCTCGCCGACCAGGCGGCGGCCGCGGGCGATACCGAGAAGTCCATCCAGTACACCAATGCCGCCGAGGCCTTCGCCGCCCAGCTGGTCACCGCCGAGCAGGCCGTCGAGGATCTCAAGGTGCTGCACGACCAGTCGCTGCAGGCCGCCGCCCAGGCCAAGAAGGCGGTCGAGCAGAACGCGATGCTGTTGCAGCAGAAGGTCGCCGAGCGCACCAAGCTGCTCAGCCAGCTCGAGCAGGCCAAGATGCAGGAGCAGGTCTCGGCCTCGCTGCAGCAGATGGACTCCACGCTGTCCGCGCCGGGCAGCACCCCGAGCCTGGACGCCGTGCGCGAGAAGATCGAGCGCCGCTACGCCAACGCGCTCGGCTCGGCCGAACTGGCCCAGAACTCGGTGCAGGGCCGCATGATGGAAGTGCAGCAGGCCAGCGTGCAGATGGCCGGGCACAGCAGGCTCGAGCAGATTCGTGCTTCCATGCGCGGCGACGCGCTGCCCGCCGGTGGCGCCGACGCCGCGCTGAACCCCGCCCAAGCCGATCCGGCCCAGGCCCAGCCACAGTTGAACAAGGGACAGACCGCTCAGCAGTAGAACCACGATCAGGTGAGCCGACGGTGCTCGGTTCGTGGCAGGTGTGAGGAAGTACATGAGCCGCAAGCGAATTGCCGCCGGGTATGCCCCGGCCGAGTACGCGCACGCACCGTACGGCGCACCGGCGCCGGTAGCCTTGCCCGACACCTTGCGTGACGTGGGTGAGCAGGCACTGGGCGCGGTGCGTCGCTGGGCCGACCCGCGGGAACGTGAACTGCGCAAGCGGCGTCGGGCTCGTAGGCGCAGTGTCCGCTTCGGCACGGTCTCCGGGATCACCACCGTCGGCCTGGTCGGCCTGGTCATCATCTCGGCGCCCGCTTGGGCGGTCGTCGCCCTCGGCGGCGGAGCGGTGGCCGCGGTCACCGGCGCCGCCTACAACACGCGGCGTTACCTGCAGATGCGCGACGTTCCGCTGCCGCCGCCCCGCTTCCAGCCCCGGCGGCAGCCACCGTTGCGCTCGGCGGCCCGTACGTCGATCGCTCGGCTGGTCCGGGCGGAACGGGTGATGCACGGCGTCACCGCCCAGATCGCCGCCGGTCGCAGGCTCCCGCCCGCCGAACTCGCCGAACTGGCCGAGACCGCCGCCGCCGGCGCCGCCGCCCTGCACGCGCTCGCCGCCGACATCGTGCAGATGGAGCAGGCGCTGGAGGTCGTCGGGCAGGCGAATGCTCGGGTCTCCTCGTCGCTGGCCGAGACGGTGCGCGCGGCCCTGGCCAGGCTCGACCACGGCGTCGGCGAATACGAGCAGGTGCTGGCCGCGGCGAGTCACGTGCTGGCCGTCCCGGAGAATTACGTCGTCGATTATCAGTTCGTGGGCATTGTCGCCGAGTTGCGCGACGCCGCGGACCGGCTCGACGGCTGGGCCCAGGCACTGACCGAGCTGGCCGACCAGCACACCCTGCGTCCGCACTGGGGGTGAACCCTGATTTCCACCCGGATATCCCGCCTGACCTGCTGATTTCCGGTGACCTGAGTGCCAGTCTGAAGGTGTCGGGTCGTCGGACGACGATCGGAGAAGACCTCCGGGAGGCTGGAAATGCTGTGGAAGATCATCGGTGTCGTAGCGATCGTCTGGATCGCGCTGGCGATCATCGGCGCGCTGATTGAAGGGCTGTTCCCGGTCCTGGTGGTCGGCGCCCTCGTCTTCGGTGCGTATCTGCTGTTCAAGGCGGTGTCGAGTAACGACCGCACGCCGGTCGGCAAGCCCTGACCCCCTACCCGCCGTCGACAACACGGGCCGTTCACCTCGCGAAAGGTGAACGGCCCGTGTTGTTCTCGAGACGGCTCGGTCGCGAGCGCCGGCTCAGAGCGCGCCGCTGTCGCTGATCGTCACCGGCAGGTAGGTCCCGCCGTCCTCGGTGCCGACCTGCTCGACGGTCCGAACCACCTCGAGGCCCTCGACCACCGAACCGAAGACCACATGCTTGCCGTCGAGCCACGGGGTGGCGTCGAGGGTGATGAAGAACTGGGAGCTGTTGGTGTCGGGTCCACGGTTGGCCATGCTGAGCACGCCCGGTCCGTCATGGGACAGCTCGAAGTTCTCGTCCGGGAAGGACGGGCCGTAGATGCTGGTGCCGCCGGTCCCGTCACCGTTGGTGAAATCCCCGCCCTGAGCCATGAATCCGGGGATCACCCGGTGCAGTGACGAGCCGCGGTAGCCGAAGCCCTGCTCGCCGGTGGCCAGTGCGCGGAAGTTCTCGGCGGTGCGCGGCGCCACGTCCGAGCGCAGTTCGATCACCACCCGGCCCACGGGCGCATTGCCGATGGCCAGGTCGAGATAGACCCGGGGCAGTGTGTCGGCGTGCGCGTTCGGCGCGGTCAGCGGGCCCGGTGCGAAGACGGTGAACAGCGCCAGTGCGAGGACCGCCACGGCACGTGTGAGCTTCATCATGCGCATGTGTCTACATCATGAGCTGTGCAGTTGCTCACCGGGCCGGTCTTCGGGCCGGGCAAGGCGCTTCGGCGGAAGCACGGTGGCCGCCGCGACAGCCGGTGTTGAATGGGCGCATGGAGCAGATACCCGAGGACTGGCATCGTGGCCTGGTGATCGTGGCTCACCCCGATGACATCGAGTACGGCCTCGCCGCTGCGGTCGCCCGTTGGACAGCGCAGGGCAAGGACATCAGGTACGTGCTGGTGACCAGCGGTGAGGCCGGCATCGCGGGCCTGCCGCCGGCGGAATCCGGGCCGCTGCGCGAACGCGAGCAACTGGCCTCCGCGGCCGCCGTCGGGGTGAACGAGGTCGAGTTCCTCGGCTACCCGGACGGCCGCCTCGAGGCGAGCCTCGGATTGCGACAGGATCTGGCCGCCGCCATTCGCAGACATCGTCCCGAAATGGTGATCCTGGGGAACTTCGGCGACACCTGGGCCTCGGGATATGTCAACAGCGCCGACCACCGCGCGGTGGGGCGCGCGGGCCTGGACGCGGTCTCCGACGCGGGTAACGAGTGGATCTTCCCCGAGATCGCCGACCTGGAACCGTGGCTCGCGCGCTGGGCGGCGGTGACCGGCCCGGGGCCCACGCACGCGGTCGATGTCACCGAGACCGTCGACCAGGCGGTGATCTCGCTGTCCGCGCACCGGCGCTACCTGGAGGCGCTGAGCCCCGAACCGGTGGAGCAGCAGGCGCGAACCGTCATCGACATGGTCACCGCACCGATCGAGGGTTTCCCGGCCGAGCGGGCGGTGGGGGTCCGGTTGTATTTCTTCTCGTGAGAGTTTCGTCCGGGAGCGCCAGGGGTGTGCCCGGTGCCGGGCCCCGGGTGTGGCAGGCTGAGCCGATGCGTGTTGCGGTCGTCGCCGGTCCGGACCCCGGCCATGCGTTCCCTGCGCTCGCACTGTGCGAGCGGTTCCTCGCCGCGGGCGACGAACCGGTGCTGTTCACCGGACCGCGTTGGTTCGATACCGCCAGAGGCGCCGGCATTCCGGTGCGCAGGCTGAAAGGCCTGGCGCCCAGGGCGATCGACGACGACGCCGACGCGGGGCGGCGCATCCACGAGCGCGCCGCCCACATCTCCACCGAGATCCTGCCCGACCTCAGTGCCATGCTGCCGGAGCTGGTGGTCTCCGATGTATTGACCGCCGGTGGTGGAATGGCCGCCGAACGGCTCCGCGTGCCGTGGGTGGAGCTCTCGCCACATCCGTTGTATCTGCCGTCGAAAGGCCTGCCGCCCATCGGAAGCGGGCTCGCGGTGGGCGAGGGTGTGCGTGGCAGACTGCGGGACTCGGTACTGCGGGCGATGACCGACCGTGCCGTACGCAAGGGCGAACAACAGCGCTCCCGTGCCCGCGAGAGCGTCGGCCTGCCCTCCGTCGATCCGGGACCGGCGGCGCGTCTGCTGGCGACGCTGCCCGCGCTCGAGGTTCCGCGCCCGGACTGGCCGGACAACGCGCACCTGGTCGGCCCGTTGCTGTGGGAGCCGACCGACGATGTGCTCGAGCTGCCGCCGGGCGACGATCCGCTGGTGATGGTCGCCCCGTCCACCGCGCACACCGGGGTCGAGGGGATGGTCGATACCGTGCTGCGCGCGCTCGACGGAGCGGGTGTGCGGGTGGCGATCTCGATGCTCGACGCCCCACCCGCCGATCTGCCGTCCTGGGCCACCGCGGGCTTGGGCCGGCAGGACGAACTGCTGCGGCACGCGGCGGTGGTCGTCGGCGGCGGCGGGCACGGCCTGCTCGCCAAGACCCTGCTCGCCGGGGTCCCCATCATCACCGTGCCCGGCGGTGGAGATCAATGGGAACTGGCCAATCGTGCGGCGCGGCAAGGCAGTTCGATCATCGTCCGGCCGCTGACCGCCGAATCGGTGCGTACCGCCGTGCAGGAAATGCTCGATCATCCGCGCTACACCGCCGCCGCCGAGGAGGCGTCGATGGGTGCTGCCGAGGTCGGCGATCCGGTCGAACTGTGCCGCCGGGTGCTCGACCGAGTGCGCTCGCGCTGACAGCCGAGGGCGTCCGGACCGCGAGTGCTGGGCACGGTGCGGGTGGCGAACCGGCGCGAGTATCTTCGGGACGATGCGGTTGACGGAGTTCCAGGAGCTGTTGCACACCGAGTTCGGCAGTGTGCGGGGCGACGCCCTGCTCGCCGATCACACCATTCTGGCCCTCGGCGGCCGCACCGGAGCGCAGGCGATCGAGGCGGGTATCGATCCGCGCGAGGTGTGGCGGGCGCTGTGCGCCGAGTTCGACGTTCCGAAGTCCCGCTGGTGAGCTGCTGGTTCAGCCCTTCTCGGCTGGTCCGGCCCCGCCGGGCGGTTCACGACTTCTTGGAGTAGTGCCGGGCGGCTTTGGCGCGATTGCCGCACGTGGACATCGAATGCCACCGCCGCGTGCCGTTTTTCGAGGTGTCGTAGAAGAACAGAACGCACTGCTCGTGGGCGCACTGACGGATGCGATCCGGCGCCTCGGCGAGTAGTTCGAGCAGGTTCTCCGCGGCGAGCCAGCCGGGCAGCCGAGCCGCCGTCGCGACCTCGGGTTCGGCGACGGGGCCGGAAGCCCGCAGAGCGCGCCGTATCCGCCCGTGGTCGAGGACTGCGTTGAGAGCGGCGTGGGTGCGTGTCTCGCGCATGCCCGAGACGACCACGTCGTAGATGGCCGCGCGTGCTTCCAGGACCGCCGCCAGTGTCGGCTCGTCGGCCGTGGCCTGTTCGGCGAGCCCGGCCGAGGTCAGCCAGATGCCCAAACCTGTCACGTCGGTGAGCAGATCCCGCGGACCGTTGTCCATCCAACGGGTGTTGAGCAGGTCGAGTGCCAGCGGTTCACCGAGGTGCGGGCGCGGATCGGGCATGCCCGAGGGTATCGAGCCGCGGTCTGTCCGCGTCATGGTCACCGCCTTTCTAACCACTAAATCACATTTAGGGGGTTGACACTGTGTGCCCGTCGGCCATACGGTTCTAACCGTTGAAACCGCAAAAGGCGGTTGGATATTTCAGGAGGACGCAATGACAGGCTCGACGACAACGGTGGCCGCGCCCGTGCTCACGACGGGACATGTCGGGATGAACGTCTCCGACATCGATCGCTCCGCCGAGTTCTATCGGCGCGCGCTCGGTTTCGAACAGATCACCAGCGGCGGAGAGGGCCGGACCCGCTTCGTGTTCCTCGGCCTGGACGGCAGGCTGATGCTCGCGCTCTGGGCTCAGTCCGACGGTGAGTTCTCCACGAGTACGCCGGGCCTGCATCACCTGTCGTTCCAGGTGGACGACATGGAGCAGGTGCGCTCGGTCGAGGCGAAGCTGCGGGAACTGGGCGTCGACCTGGTGCACGACGGCGTGGTGGCGCACGGCGAAGGCGTGTCCTCGGGCGGCATCTTCTTCACCGACCCCGACGGCATCCGGCTGGAGGTGTACGCGCCCGCGGGCGCCGAAACCGCTCCCGCGCCCCACGGAGCCGCACCCACCTGCGGCTTCTTCTGAGGGTGGCGATCGTGGGACCCTTTCATCCCGGTGAACTCGCCGTCCAGCGGCGAATGGGGCAGGACGCTGTCGCGGCCAAGGTCGGCCGGACCATCCGCACCGGCATCCCGCCCGTGGCCGCCGAATTCCTGGCCGCGCAGCCGATGGTCGTGGTGTCGGCCGCCGACGGCGACGGCAGGCTGTGGGCGAGCGCGCTGTCGGGGGCGCCGGGCTTCCTCCGGGTGGTCCCGCCGGCCCGGGCCGACGACAGCACCTCGATCGACCTCGCCGCCCGCCCCGCCGTCGGCGATCCGCTCGCCGCGGCGCTGTCCGCGCCCGCCCGCATCGGCATGATCGCGCTGCAACCGGCCAAGCGCAGGCGGATGCGGGTGAACGGCAGGTCCCTGCCGCGCGAGGGGGGTCTCGCGATCACCACCGAACAGGTCTATTCGAATTGCCCGAAGTACATCGCGCGCCGCGAGGTGGTCGCCCATTCGATGGATCACCTCGCCGGTGAGCCCCGTAGGAGCACGGAACTCGACCCGGCCCAGCGGGCTGCCGTGGCGGCGGCGGACACCTTCTTCGTCGCCACCGCGGATACCGACGGTGACGCCGACGCCTCGCACCGCGGCGGAAATCCCGGCTTCCTGAGCGTGCTGTCGCCGACCCGGCTGCGCTGGCCGGACTACCGGGGCAACTCGATGTTCATGACACTCGGCAATCTCCTCGCCCACCCGCGCTGCGGCTTGCTGATCCCGGACTGGACCACCGGCGGCGCGCTGCAGCTGACCGGGACGGCCGAATTCAATTGGGACCCGGCGACCTTCGCGCCGGGCGCACAGTGCTCGATCGATTTCACCGTCGATGAGGTGTTCGAGTGGCCGGACGGCCCGCTGCGCTGGGGCGCTGCCGAACTGTCCCCGGTCAATCCCTGACCTCTGGCCTTCCCGCTCACGTACCCATGACTCCCCACCGAGAGGACTTCCTCATGCGACCACCGCTACCCCCGTTCGACCGCGCGACCGCGGCGGAGAAGGTGCGTGCCGCCGAGCACGCGTGGAACACCCGCGATCCCGAACGGGTCGCCGCCGCGTACACCGAGGATTCGGTGTGGCGCAACCGTGACGAGTACTTCGTCGGCCGGTCGGCCGTCGTCGACTTCCTCACCAGGAAGTGGGAGAAGGAGAACGGATACGCGCTGCGCAAGGAGCTGTGGGCTTTCGACGGCAACCGCATCGCCGTGCGCTTCCAGTACGAATGGCACGACGAGGCGGGCGGCTGGTGGCGCAGCTATGGCAACGAGCAATGGGAGTTCGCGGCGGACGGTCTCATGTCGCGCCGGGAGGCGAGCATCAACGACGTCGCCATCGCCGAGGCCGACCGGCGGATCTTCGGCGCGCGCGGCCCCGACGAGGACGACGCGCCGTTGCCACAGTGGTAGGCCGTGCCGGGGTGGGCCGTGCCGGGGTGGGCCGTGTTGTCTCAGCTCGATGAGGGGTTGATCGCCGGGCCGTCGGCGGGTGATCCGATCGGTCCGGCGAGTCACTTGGAGTCGAACATCTGTTCGGCTAGGCTCGGCGTCAGAACTTGTCGGTGCCGCCCTCTACTGTGGGCGCCAACCAGGACAACAGACCTACCCGTCGAAAAGGGGACAGGACATGGCACCACAGGCCTACGACCGCGACAAGGCCCTCGAGCTCGCACTCGCCCAGGTCGAGAAGAGCTTCGGCAAGGGCGCGGTGATGCGCCTCGGCGAGGAGGCCCGCCAGCCCATCTCGGTGATCCCGACGGGTTCCATCGCGCTGGACGTGGCGCTGGGCATCGGCGGTCTGCCGCGCGGCCGCGTCGTGGAGATCTACGGTCCGGAATCCTCGGGTAAGACCACCGTCGCGCTGCACGCGGTGGCCAACGCGCAGGCCGCGGGCGGAGTGGCGGCGTTCATCGACGCCGAGCACGCGCTGGATCCGGACTACGCCCGCAAGCTGGGCGTGGATACCGACGCGCTGCTGGTCTCCCAGCCCGACACCGGTGAGCAGGCGCTCGAGATCGCCGACATGCTGGTTCGCTCCGGCGCCATCGACATCATCGTCATCGACTCGGTGGCCGCCCTGGTGCCGCGCGCGGAGATCGAGGGCGAGATGGGCGACAGCCACGTCGGCCTGCAAGCCCGCCTGATGAGCCAGGCATTGCGCAAGATGACCAGCGCGCTCAACAACTCCGGCACCACCGCCATCTTCATCAACCAGCTGCGCGAGAAGATCGGCGTCATGTTCGGCTCGCCCGAGACCACCACCGGCGGTAAGGCGCTGAAGTTCTACGCCTCCGTGCGTCTGGACGTGCGCCGCATCGAGACCCTCAAGGACGGTAGCGACGCGGTCGGTAACCGGACCCGCGTCAAGGTCGTCAAGAACAAGGTGTCCCCGCCCTTCAAGCAGGCCGAGTTCGACATTCTCTACGGGCACGGCATCTCCAAGGAGGGCTCGCTCATCGATATGGGTGTCGAGCACGGCTTCATCCGCAAGTCGGGCTCCTGGTACACCTACGAGGGCGACCAGCTCGGCCAGGGCAAGGAGAATGCCCGCAAGTTCCTGCTGGAGAACACCGACGTCCGCGACGAGATCGAGAAGAAGATCAAGGAGAAGCTCGGTATCGGCGCCGACCTGACCGCCGAGGCTACGGCCGAGGTGCCCGCCGATTTCTGAGCCGGTCGCCGGCAGGCGGGTCGTGCCGGATCGTTCTGCCGAACAACGGTCCGATCCGGTCGACGACGTGCGCCGCCGGCTGCACGAACTCCTCGCCGCCGGCCGCAGCCGGACCGACACCGCCGCGGCACAGCGGCGAGCGGGCGATGAACGGGTCCCGTGGGTCGAAGGTGGTTCGACCGACGTGGACAGCCCGGGAACCCGGTCGAGCGAGCCCGATCCGCAGCGGGCGCGCTCGACCGGGTCCACCCGCCAGATCGTCGGCGCAGGCGGCAACCACAGCGGCGGCCACGGTGGTCGAGACCCCGGCGTGGGCCCCAGCGCATCCGAGGAGCGCGACGTCGAACCCGACGGCGACGCGGCCCGTGAGGGAACAGCCGAAGGCGGAGCAGCCCGTGGGGGAGGTCGCTACGGCGGGGGAGAGCGAGACAGGAAGCCGAAGAGCTCCCGGTCGGCGCGCGCGGGTCGCGCGGCCCGCCGGGCGGATCCGGTGGCGGCCGGATCCGAGTGGGATGCGCGGGAGACGGAGGCGGGCGAGAGCCGGTCGACGCCGGGGCGCACCCCGCACGGTGGGACGGTCGAGCAGGCGAAGGACGCGTGCCTTCGCCTGCTCGCTGTTCGCGCCCGCAGCCGTGCCGAACTCGCGCAGCGTCTCGCCGCGAAGGGGTTCACCCCGGAGATCGTCGAGAGCACGCTGCAGCGTCTCGCCGAAGTCGGGCTCGTGGACGACGCCGCCTTCGCCGAGCAGTGGGTGAATTCGCGGCACACCTACTCCGGCAAGGGCAGGCAGGCTCTGGCCCAGGAACTGCGTCGCAAGGGCGTCGCGCCCTCGGACGCGGCCGCCGCGCTCGCCGCGGTCAGCGATGACGACGAACGGGTCCGCGCCGCCGACATGGTCCGTCGCAAACTGCGCACCATGCCGCGAGATCTGGAGCGCGACAAGGCTCTTCGCCGTCTCGTCGGCATGCTCGCCCGGCGCGGCTACAGCCAGTCGACGGCGTACGCCGTGGTGAAAGAGGAAATGAGGGCGCTCGACGCTGCCGATTCGCCGCCGGACCGCATCGACTGAGCGCCACGACGAGCCGCCACCGCGCGGTCGGACGGGGACGTCGACACGGACCGCTCCGATACGGTCGCGGCCGGCCCGGGTGTGCGCGCCGGGACAGGAGTCGCCACGCGTCTGCCGTGTCGTCACCGCGGAAACGGGTAGTCGGCCGATCGGCGACGGCGGTCGGCGGGCAATGATCTCTCCCGGCCGGACCATCGACCATGATGGGCGGTGGCGGTGTCGCGAGGCGAGGGTCGTCTCGCGGGAAGGGAGAGAACACGATGGGCTTCGAGATCAAGAAGGTGACCGTTCTGGGGACCGGTGTGCTCGGCTCGCAGATCGCGTTCCAGACCTCGTTCCGAGGTTTCGAGGTCACCGCCTACGACATCAGCGAGGAGGCGCTGGCGACCGCGCGCGAACGCTTGGCGACGCTGGCCGCCACCTATCGGGAGGAAGTGCCCGGCGCCACCGGCGACAAGACCGAGCAGGCCCGCTCCGCGATCACGCTGACCACGGACTTGGCTGCGGCCGTTGCCGAGGCCGACCTGGTGATCGAAGCGGTCCCGGAGGTGCTCGACATCAAACGCGACACCTACGAACGCCTGGGTGAACTCGCGCCCGAGCGGACCATCTTCGCCACCAACTCCTCGACGCTGCTGCCCAGCGACATCAAGGATTTCACCGGTCGCCCCGATCGATTCCTCGCCCTGCACTTCGCCAACCGGGTGTGGAAGATGAACACCGCCGAGGTCATGGGCACCACCGATACCGACCCGGCGGTGTTCCGGGCGGTGGCCGCTTTCGCCGAGGCCATCGGGATGGTGCCGATCGAAATGCACAAGGAGAAGGCGGGGTACGTGCTCAACTCGCTGCTCGTGCCACTCCTCGATGCGGGGATGGCACTCGCCGCGGGCGGATACGCCGACCCCGAGGCGGTCGACAAGACCTGGCGCATCGGCACCGGCGCGCCGCTGGGCCCGTTCCAGATCCTCGATGTCATCGGGCTTACCACCCCCTACAACATCCTCGTGCACGGCGACGAGGATGCCCAGCGGCTCGCGGCCTGGTTGAAGGCGAATTACATCGACAAGGGCAAGCTCGGCATCGCCACCGGCGAGGGCTTCTACAAGTACCAGCCGTAGCGCCGCCGGACGATGGGCCGACCGGCGGCGCTCGCCGCACTCATCTCTTCTCCAGATCCATTCCGGGGGCGGCGTCGGTGATGATGGAATCGGCGGCCAGCACCGCGCCGCCGCCCTTGGCCCGCTTGCCCGAGCGCAACCGCCGCTCCACCGCGGTCGCTACGTAGGTCAGTGTGCTGTTGAGCGCGATCATGACGAGCGCGACGACGACCAGCGCGGGGATCGTGTTGCTCTCGGACGCGCCGAGTTGCTGGCCGGAGCGCACGATCTCGACATAGGTGATCTGGTAGCCCAGGGCGGTGTCCTTGAGCGCCACCACCATCTGCGAGATCAGAGCGGGCAGCATGGCGGTGATCGCCTGCGGCAGCAGGATCAGCCGCATCAGCTGGTTCTTGCGCATACCGACCGCGAGCGCCGCCTCCGTCTGCCCGCGCGGCAGCGAGCGGATCCCCGCCCGCACGATCTCGGCGATGACCGAGCCGTTGTAGATGGTCAACGCGGTGACGACCGCGGCGAGCGCCAGATCGTCGGACCTGAACACGTTGTATTCGCTGAACAGGGCGAACAGGAAGATCATCAGGATCAGCACCGGGATGGCGCGCGCGAACTCCACGACCGTGCCCGCCACGATCCGCACCGAGCGGTGCTCGGACAGACGCAGGATGCCGAAGATCATGCCGAGGACCATCGCGAACACGATGGACAGCACCGCCGCGATGATGGTGCCCCGCAGACCGGGCAGCAGATAGGTCGTCCAGACCTCCTGCTCGAGGAACGGTGTCCACTTCGCGGCCTCGAACTGGCCCTTGTCCTCGAAGACTCGGAACAGGTAGTAGCCTGCCGCGATGATCGCGGCGGCGACCAGCGCCGAGAAGATGTGGTTGCGGATCCGGGCCCGGGGGCCGGGCGCATCGAACAGAACCGAAGCTCCAGCACTCATCGGCGCGACCTCCTGTCGATGAGCAGGCGTCCTGCGTGACCGCTCATCGGGACACCTCGTATCGTTTCGCGAGCCAGCCGAACAGCAGGCCGGTCGGCAGGGTGATGAGGACGAAGCCGAAGGCGAAGATCGCGCCGATGGCGAGCAGGGCGGCTTCGTTCTCGATCATCTCGGCCATCAGGTGCGCGGCTTCGGCGACGCCGATGGCCGCGGCGATGGTCGAGTTCTTGGTCAGCGCGATCAGCACGCTGCCCAGCGGGGCGATCACCGAACGGAACGCCTGCGGCAACACCACCAAGCGCAAGTTCTGAGCGAAACCGAAGCCGAGCGAGCGGCCCGCCTCGGACTGTCCCAGCGGCACGGTGTTGATGCCCGACCGCAGCGACTCGCACACGAACGCCGCGGTGTAGACGCTCAGGCCGACGATCGCCCACCAGTAGTTGTTGTCGACGATGGAATCACCGGCCAGCGTCCAGCCCAGTGCCGAATACAGGCCGAGTGAGCAGAACACGATGATCAGGGTCAGCGGGGTGTTGCGGAAGACGGTGACGTAGGCGGTGCCCACCCAGCGAGCGACCGGGATCGGGGACACGCGCATCGCGGCGACGATCGTGCCGAGAATCAGCGCGCCGATCGCGGAGAAGAAGGTCAGTTTGATCGTGACCCAGAACGCTTCCAGGATCTGGGTGTCGTATTCCGAGATCAGGTCGAACACGGCCGGCGCGTCCCTCCCATCGGTGTGTTGTGGTCGAGCGAGGATCGATCGGATGAGCGGCGGCCCGAGTCGGCGGGCCGCCCCTCATCTCCGCCTCAGTAGCGGTCGACCTGCGGTGCGGGCGACGGGGTGAATTCGGCGGCGCCGACACTCTCCTTCAGCGCGGTCTCCCACGCGCCCGAGCTGATCATCTCCTCGATCGCGTCGTTGATCCGGTCGCGCGTTTCCTGATCACCCTTGGCCAGGCCGATGCCGTAGTTCTCAGTGGTGAAGGTCTCGCCGACCACCTTGAGCTGCCCGGGGGACTGGGCGGCGAAACCGGCCAGGATGATGTCGTCGGTGGTCACCGCGTCGACCGAGCCGTTGCGCAACGCCTCCACGCACAGCGAGTAGGTGTCGAATTCCTGCAGCTGGACTTCGTTGGCGTACTTGTCCTTGACGTTCTGCGCCGGGGTCGAGCCCTTCACCGAGCACAGCTTCTTGTTGCCGTTCAGCGATTCCGGGCCGGTGATGTCGGTGTTGTCGGCCCGCACCAGCAGCGACTGGCCCGCCACATAGTAGGGACCGGCGAAATCGACCTTCTCCTTGCGCTTGTCGTTGATCGAGTAGGTGGCGACGATGAAGTCGACCTGGCCGTTCTCGATCAGCGTCTCGCGCTGCGCGGACGGAGCCTCCTTGAAGGTGATGCCCTCGGGCTGCACGCCCAGCTTGCCCGCCACGTACTCGGCGACCGCCACGTCGAAGCCGGTGAAGGTGCCGTCCTTGGTGCGCAGTCCCAGACCGGGCTGGTCGTACTTGATGCCGATGGTGAGCTTGCCTTTCTCGGCGTGTTCGAGAGCGTTGCCCTCGTCGCCGCCGCCGCAGCCGGTGGCGGCCAGGGCCAGGGCGAGCGCCCCGATGCCGAAACGAAGTGCACGGGTGATCCTCATCGAGTTCCTAACTCCTTGTGTGAATTTCGCTGCCGTGGTTCGGGACGGGGATGCTCAGTGGCTGAGAATCTTGCCCAGGAAGTCCTTGGCTCGTTCGGATTTCGGTGTCGTGAAGAAGGTTTCGGGGTCGGTGTCCTCGACGATCGAGCCGTCGGCCATGAACAGCACCCGGTCGCCCGCGCGCCGGGCGAATCCCATCTCGTGCGTGACGACCAGCATGGTCATGCCCTCTTTGGCGAGCGAGACCATCACGTCGAGAACCTCGTTGACCATTTCCGGGTCCAGCGCGGAGGTCGGCTCGTCGAACAGCATGACCTTGGGGTTCATCGCCAATGCCCGCGCGATGGCCACCCGCTGCTGCTGACCGCCCGACAACTGGGCGGGGTACTTGTCGGCCTGGTCGGCGATGCCGACGCGCTCGAGCAGTTCCATCGCCCGGCTGCGCGCCTGTTCCTTCCTGACCCGGCGCACCTTCATCGGGGCGAGCATCACATTGTCGAGAATCGTCTTGTGCGCGAACAGATTGAACGACTGGAACACCATGCCGACGTCGGCGCGCAACGCGGCCAGCGCCTTGCCTTCCGACGGCAGCGGAACACCGTCGACGGCGATGGCGCCGGAATCGATGGGCTCGAGCCGATTGATGGTCCGGCACAGCGTCGATTTCCCTGATCCGGAGGGGCCGAGGACGATCACGACCTGTCCGCGCGGGACCTCCAGATCGATGTCACGCAGCACGTGCAGCTTGCCGAAGTGCTTGTCGACAGCGCGCATCGAGATCATCGGCGGCGCAGAGCCCGCGGTGGCGGTGGCCGATTTCGGGTCGTCGCCGGTCGTGCCGGTCGGGGCGGCGGCATCGCTCATGGTCTCTGACCTTAAGGGGAAATCAGCGTTTTGCCCCGCTTTCCGCGACACGCCGTACTGCCACGCCGGGGCGTCACGCCCTCGTAACCGAGCGGGGTGATCCCCGTGCGCCCGCCGGGCCTGCGCGGATGCCGAATGCGACGCCCGCGAACGCCCCCGTACCCTGGACGGGTGGAATCGATCGGACAGGTGATGAACGGAGAACGCAGCTACGAGATCCGCACCTTCGGCTGCCAGATGAACGTGCACGATTCCGAACGCTTGTCCGGTCTGCTCGAGGACGCGGGTTACGTCAAGGCCGCGTCCGGGGCGACGGCGGACCTCGTGGTCTTCAACACCTGCGCGGTGCGTGAGAACGCCGACAACAAGCTCTACGGCACGCTCGGCCATCTCGCGCCGGTGAAGGCGGGCCGGCCGGGGATGCAGATCGCCGTGGGCGGCTGCCTGGCGCAGAAGGACCGCGACACCGTGGTGCGCAAGGCGCCCTGGGTGGACGTGGTGTTCGGCACCCACAATCTGGGCTCGCTGCCGGTGCTGCTCGAACGCGCCCGGCACAACGAGCACGCACAGGTCGAGATCCTGGAATCGCTCGAGGCGTTCCCCTCGACGCTGCCCGCCAAGCGGGAGTCCGCCTACGCGGGCTGGGTATCGATCTCGGTGGGCTGCAACAACACCTGCACCTTCTGCATCGTGCCGTCGCTGCGCGGCAAGGAAGTCGACCGCAGGCCCGGCGACGTGCTCGCCGAGGTGCAGGCGCTCGTCGAGCAGGGCGTGCTCGAGGTGACCCTGCTCGGGCAGAACGTGAACTCCTACGGCGCCTCCTTCGCCGATCCGGACGAGCCGCGCGATCGTGGCGCCTTCGCCAAGCTGCTGCGCGCCTGCGGGACCATCGAGGGCCTGGAGCGGGTGCGCTTCACCTCGCCGCATCCGGCCGAGTTCACCGACGACGTGATCGAGGCGATGGCGCAGACGCCCAATATCTGCCCGCAACTGCACATGCCGTTGCAGTCCGGCTCCGACCGGGTGCTCAAGGCCATGCGTCGCTCCTACCGCAAGGCGCGCTACCTGGGCATCATCGAGAAGGTGCGCGCGGCCATGCCGCACGCGGCCATCACCACCGACATCATCGTCGGCTTCCCCGGCGAGACCGAGGAGGACTTCCAGGAGACCCTGGACGTCGTGCGGCAGGCCCGGTTCACCAGCGCGTTCACCTTCCAGTACTCCAAGCGTCCGGGCACGCCCGCTGCCGAGATGCCCGATCAGCTGCCCAAGCAGGTGGTGCAGGAGCGCTACGACCGGCTCATCGCCCTGCAAGAGGAGATCTCGCTGGCGGCCAACCGTGATCTGATCGGCGCCGAGGTCGAACTGCTGGTCGCCGAGGGCGCGGGCAAGAAGAACGCCGCCACCGCGCGAATGAGCGGCCGGGCCCGCGACGGCAGGCTGGTGCACTTCCGGCCGGGGGGAACCGCCGAGCCGATCCGCCCCGGCGACCTGGTCACCGTCGACGTCACCGAGGCCGCGCCGCACCATCTGATCGCCGACTCCCCGATCAAGAACCATCGGCGCACCCGCGCCGGTGACGCGCACGAACGCGGTATCACCCCGAAGACCGCGCCGATCGGCGTCGGACTCGGCCTGCCCGGTATCGGCGCCCCCGTGCCGGAGCCGGTCGCCGCGGGTTGCTCGACCGGGTGCGGCTCATGAGCGGTCCGAACCGGGAGGACCGCGACCGCAACGACGACCCCGACCCTGATACTACGTCTCGTAGTGGGCCGGGTGCGGCGGATTCGAGCGCGGGTGGCAGAGTAGATCGGGATGCAGATCAGGACGTAGATCAGGACGTAGATCAGGACGTAGATCGGGACCGATCCGATGCCGGCGACGACGACCCAGGAGGCGACGCGGTGAGCTCCGTCGAGCACAGCAGCAACAGCAGCGGTAGCAGGAGTATCGAGGGAGACTTCGATCAGTTCCGTGACGAGCTCGATGCCGTCGAACGGCGCATCGCCGGGGAGATCGATCCCGGGGTCCGCGCGATGGTGGTGGCCGGTGCGGTCTTCGTCCTGCTGTTCTCGCTGGTGCTCTCGCACACGGGCAGCGCGCGCGGCTTCGACGTGCTGCTCGGCACCGATGCCGCGCGCATCGAGCACATCGGCCTGCCCTCGCGGCTGTTCGTCTGGTTCACCGCCGTCTTCGGCATCGGCTTCTCGTTGCTGGCGCTGATGACCAGGCGCTGGGTGCTCGCCTGGCTCGCGGTCGCCGGTTCGGCGCTGGCCTCCTTCTTCGGCGTGCTCTCGATCTGGCATCGCCAGACCCCCGGGCTGGACAACTACGTGGGCGCCGGGCCGGGTGTCGGATTGCTCATCGGCACGATCGCGATCGTCGTGCTGACCTTCCACTGGGTGCGCGTGGTGTGGAGCCGCACCGCGGTACAGCTGGCCGCGGAGGAACAGCGCCGCAATGCCGCTGCCACCGCGGAGGAGCGTGACCGCAAGCGCCTCTCCGGCGACGAGTAGTTCCGAACGAGAAACGGCGCCGCCGGGTGAGAACCCGGCGGCGCCGTTCGTTTCGTGGTGTCAGCGGTTGCTGACCGCGCCTTCGGCGGCTTCGGCCCATTCGCGCCACTGCTTGGCCTGTTCGCGGGCCTTCTCGGCGTCGCGGGCGCGACCGGTCGCCTCGGCCTTGGCGGCCTGCTCCTCGAAGTGCGCGACCTTCTCCCGGAACTGCGCGGCGCGCGCCATCGCCTCGGGGTCGGTGCGCCGCCACTGATCGTCGACGGCCTCGCGGACACGCTTCTCGATCGCGCGCAGCCTGCTCTCGAGATCGTGCATCCGCTCGCGCGGCACCTTGCCGATCGCTTCCCAGCGTTCCTGCAGCTCGCGCAGCCCGGCGCGGGCGGCGTCGAGATCCTGAGCGGGGTCGAGGTGAGCGTAGGCGGCCAGCAGTTCCTCCTTGGCGGCCGCGTTCGCCTCGAACTCGGCGTCGCGTTCGGAGACGGCGGCGTTGCGGGCCGCGAAGAACACGTCCTGGGCGCTCTTGAATCGGCGCCACAGTGCTTCATCGGCCTCCCGCGGCGCCCTGCCCGCGGCCTTCCACTCGTTGAGCAGTTCGCGGAAGACGGCCGCGGTGCCTGCCCAGTCGGTGGAGCCGGACAGTTCCTCGGCCTGGACACACAGTTCTTCCTTGCGCGTCTTGGCCGCCGCCCGCTCCCGATCCAGCTCGGCGAAGTGCGCGCCGCGTCGGCGATTGAACGCCTCGCGGGCCTTCGAGTAGCGCTTCCACAGCGCGTCGTCGACCTTGCGGTCCACGCCGCGGATGGTCTTCCATTCGTCCAGGATCTCGCGCAGCCGGTCACCGGCGTGCTTCCACTGGGTGGATTCGGCGGCGATCTGCTCGGCCTCGGCACACAGCGCTTCCTTGCGCTCGGTGTGCTCGTGGCGGGCGCGTTCCTTCTCCTCCTTGGCGTGCGCGGCGGCTTCCTCGGAGTGTTCGGTGATCGCCCGCAGCCGCTGCGCGAGGCTGTCGATATCGCCGATGACGGCCGCGGTGGGCAGCGACTCGGCGAGCCGGATGGCCTCGGCCTTGGTCTTGCGGGCGTCGGCTCCCGCGGCCAGACGCGCCTCGAGCAGGGCGACCTCGGTCGCGAGATCGTCGAATCGGCGGCCGAAATGGGCCAGACCTTCGGTGGCGTCGCCGGCCTGCCAGGAGCCGACGACCCGCTCACCCTCGGCGGTTTTCACCCAGGCGGTGCCGTCCTCGTCGACCCGGCCCCATCGTGCGGGATCGGTGACCGTGGGCACCACGACCGGATGGGGATGCTGCTGGGCCGGTCCGGGTGCCGGCTTGACCGCGTGCGGCTTGGGATGGGGCTTCGATCCGCCCGGCTTGGGGGCACCGGACGGACGCGGCGCGCTGCCGGGGGTGGCCTTCGCGGTTCCGTTGCTGTCGGTCATTGCTCTCCGTCCTTTGCCGCGCGTCACGGCTGCCTGGTTACGCCCTGGTTCATCCCGTTTCGACCTGCTCTCCAGCCGCCGCACGGTCGCGTCCGGATCACTCGTGGGCGCGAGGGTGGCCCACGGGTCTGTGCGGGGTGACAACCCGTGGTGACCTGGGTTGTCGCACCCCCGACACTATCAATCCCGGCAGGAATTGACCCGACAGACACTCGAACCCGCACCCGGCCGCCCACCCGGCGCCGCGTCGGCGCGTCACACCGGAACCGATACGGTTGGCGACGTGTTCAGCATTGCGGCTCTCGTCCCCTCGCCGCCGGTCCTGGTTCCCGAACTCTGCGGCGCTCGATCCGGGGTGACCGGGAACTCCGGGGTGACCGGGAACGATCCGGTCGCCGAGGTGGCGCGGGTCCGCGCCGCCGCGCTGACGGCCGTCGGCGAACTCGCCGGGGTGGACCGGTGGACCGTCGTCGGCGTCGAGGCCTCGCTGTCGGTGGCCTGCTCCGATCCGGCCGACGGCACCGGCGCGGGTACCCCCACAGCGGAGAAGTCGGGCGCGCGGATCACTCCGACCAGGGAGTACGGCTGCGATCTGGTGGGCACGTTCCGGGGATTCGGAGCCGAGGTGACCGTCGGGATGTCCGCGTCCGCCCTGTCCTCGGGTACCGAACCGGACCCGGAGGTTCCGCTGGCCGTGCTGATCGCCGCATGGTTGCGGGGTGCGGCCGCCCCGGATGTACAGGCCCGTGCCCGCTTGGTCGCCGCGGATGTCTCGGCCGACGAATGCGTCGCGCTCGGTGCGCGGTTGCGCGGCGAACTGGACGCCGATCCGGAGCCGCACGGCGTGCTCGTCGTCGCCGACGGCGCCCGGACCCTGTCCACCGGCGCCCCCGGCTACTTCGAGGAGCGGGCGCCCGAGCTCCAGCGCCGGATCGACGATGCACTCGACGTCGGTGACCGCGCCGGGCTGCGTGTCCTGGATCCGGCGGAGTGCGCGCGACTCGGCGTCGACGGTCGCGCCGCCTATCAGGTGCTGGCAGGGCTGTTCGCCCCCGACGCCGCCGACCCGACCGTGCGGACCTACTATCGGGACGCGCCGTTCGGCGTCGGCTATCACGTGAGCGTGTGGCGTCCGGGGGACGACCGGGAAGGCAGGGCGCGATGACGGTGCCGATCGCAGTGGTCGGACCCACCGCCACCGGCAAATCCGACCTCGGGCTCGCACTGGCCGAGCGGCTCGACGGCGAGATCGTCAATATCGACGCGATGCAGCTCTACCGCGGCATGGACATCGGTACGGCCAAACTGCCGCTCGCCGAACGGCGCGGCATTCCCCATCATCAGCTCGACGTCCTCGACGTCACCGAGACCGCCAGCGTCGCCACCTATCAGCGCAACGCCATCGCCGACGTCGAGGCCGTCATGGCGCGCGGGCGGACCCCGGTGATCGTGGGCGGCTCGATGATGTACGTCCAAGCGCTGCTCGACGACTGGGAGTTCCCCGCCACCGATCCGGCGGTCCGGGCCAAGTGGGAGCGGTTGCTCGAGACCGGGGGAGCGACGGCTGTGCACGAGGCCCTGTGTGCGGCCGATCCCGTTGCGGCGCAGACGATTCTGCCCACCGACGGGCGGCGCATGGTGCGCGCGCTCGAAGTCGTCGAACTCACCGGCAAGCCGTTCGCCGCGTCCGCGCCCGGTATCGGTACACCGCGCTGGGGCACCGTGATCCTGGGTGTCGACCGCGACACCGCCGAACTCGACGAGCGCATCGAACGCCGCACGGCGCTGATGTTCGCCGAGGGCCTCGTCGAGGAGGTGCGCGGACTCGTCGAGCGCGGCCTGCGCAGGGGCGTCACCGCGCGCCGCGCGATCGGTTACGCCCAGGTCCTGGCCTACCTCGACGGTGAATACGATCTGCGCCACGCGCAGGAACGCACGCTCATCGGAACCCGGCGCTACGTGCGGCGGCAGCGTTCCTGGTTCCGGCGCGACCCCAGAGTGCGTTGGCTGGACGGCGCCGATCCCGGCCTGGTCACCACCGCGCTCGACCTGATCGCCGAGGGCCGCGCCGATGCTGCCACCGTGCCGACGTCGCAGGATGCCGACCTTGTCGATCCGCCGACCACCGCGAGCGTCGATCCGGCGGACGACATCGATCCGGCCAGCACAGAACGGACTCCACAGTGACTCGACGTGTCAGCACCCGCAATGCCTCGGTGCAGGTGTGGCAGGCCTACCTGCACAACCGCACCAAGCGCCATCGCGACCGGCGCTTCCTGGTGCAGGGCGTGCGGCCGATCACGCAGGCGCTGGCGGCGGGATGGCCGCTGGAGACCATGCTGTACCGGCTGGGCGGTCCGGAACTGTCGACCTGGGCGCGCGAGGCGCTCGAGGCCAGTGCGGTGCCCCATGTCGGGCTGGTGCCGGAGCTCATCGCCGAGCTCGGCGAAAAGGCCGACGCCACACCGGAACTGATTGCCGTCGCGGTGTCGCGACAGCTCGAGCTCGCCGATTACGAGCCCGGTGAACCCGGCGAGGACGCCCCCGTCGTGGTGGTGTTCGACCGGCCGAATTCGCCGGGCAATCTGGGCACCCTGATCCGCTCGGCGGATTCCTTCGGCGCCGACGCGGTAGTGGTCAGCGGGCACGGTGCCGATCAGTACGACCCGCAGGCGGTCCGGGCCTCCACCGGTTCCCTGTTCGCGGTGCCGGTATTCCGGGTGGCCGGACCGGCTCAGGTGCTCGAGTTCCGGGACCGGCAGATCGCGCGTGGCATTCCGACCCGGATCGTCGGCACCGACGAACGCGGCACATCCGCGGTCTTCGATCACGATTTCCGGGAGGCGACCGTCCTGGTGGTCGGCAACGAGACCAGCGGCATGAGCGCGGCCTGGCAGGATGTGTGTGACGATCTGGTGTCCATCCCGATGGGTGGCACCGCCAGCTCCCTGGGCGCGCCCTCGGCGGGCGCGGTCGCCCTGTACGAAATATCGCGGCAGCGCCGGACGTTCGTTCGATGACCGGCCGCCGGAAGAACGGCCACACTGCACACGACGACCGGGCTGACAATGGAAACGGGACAATGGAAACGGAGAATCCCGAGTGACGGACATCGAGTTCACGAAGGGCCACGGCACCCAGAACGATTTCGTGGTGCTGCCCGACGAGGACGTCCGCCTCGAACTCACCGTCGAGCGGATCAGTGCCTTGTGTGACCGGCAGCGGGGTCTGGGCGCCGATGGTGTGCTCCGGGTCGCTCGCGCGGGCGCGCTGCGGGCCGCCGGCGTGCTCACCGAACTGCCCGAGGGCATCGCCGAGCAGGACTGGTTCATGGATTACCGCAACGCCGACGGCTCGATCGCCGAGATGTGCGGCAACGGCGTGCGGGTGTTCGCGCACTATCTGGCCGCGACCGGCCGGGAGACCAGGACCGAGCACGTGGTCGGCAGCCGCGCGGGCGCGCGCCCGGTCACCGTGCATGCGGCGGGGCCGGTGCACGGTGAGGTCACCGTGGCGATGGGTGAGGTACGCGACCTCGGTCCGTCCACCGCGACCATCGGCGGCTGGGGGCTGTCCGGGCTCGGCATCGATGTGGGCAATCCGCACCTGGCCTGCGTCGACCCGGCGCTGACCGCCGAAGCGCTGGCCAAACTCGATCTGACAGTCTCACCCGGTTACGACCCCGATCTGTTCTCACACGGCGTGAACGTCGAGATCCTGACCCCGATCGACGCGCAGCGCGGGGTGGACATGCGCGTCTACGAGCGCGGTGTCGGCGAGACCCGCTCCTGCGGCACCGGAACCGTCGCGGCGGCGGCCGCCGCGCTGAGCGCCGAGGGGTTCGATCTGGCGACCGGGTCCGGTGAGGTGACCGTCCGGGTGCCCGGCGGACAGGTGCGCGTCGGCCTGTCGGCGGGCCGCGCCTGGCTGCGCGGACCGTCGGTGTTGGTCGCGACCGGTCGGCTCGGCGCGGACTGGTGGCAGGACCTCGGCTGAGTCGCCTGGGTCCGGCGAAGACCGTTCGCGTGAAATAGAAATGCGGACGGGGCCTGAATCGTGGCAGCATGGATGGTGTATGAGGAAATCAGAGACGTTCGACATCACTTCGACCTCCAGCGGAAACGACACCGCCGACCAGGCCGGATTCCCCCCTGACAACAGCGACGCCGACAACGACTTCGACGGCGCCGATCACCGCGACACCGACGACACGGACGCCGACTTCGACAGCGGCGATGATGAATATGGCGGCGATGAATACGGCGGCGGCGAGTACCCGGACGAAGGCGACGTGATCGCCGAACGCGCGGCCCGGATGAAGCGCAACGGCTGGACCGCCGCGGAGCCCACCACCGGCGAGATGCGGCTCGAGGAGCGCACTTCGCTGCGCCGGGTCGCGGGTCTGTCCACCGAACTCACCGACGTCACCGAAGTCGAGTACCGGCAGCTGCGCCTCGAGCGCGTCGTGCTGGTCGGGGTGTGGACTTCGGGCACGTCCGCCCAGGCCGAGGCCAGCATGGCCGAGCTGGCCGCGCTTGCCGAGACCGCGGGTTCTCAGGTGCTCGAGGCGCTGATCCAGCGCCGTGACAAGCCGGATCCGGCGACCTATATCGGTTCGGGAAAGGCCGACGAACTGCGCACGGTGGTGCTCGACACCGGTGCCGACACGGTGATCTGCGACGGCGAGCTGACCCCCGCGCAGCTGACCGCGCTGGAGAAGGTCGTCAAGGTCAAGGTCATCGACCGGACCGCGTTGATCCTGGACATCTTCGCCCAGCACGCCACCTCCAGCGAGGGCAAGGCGCAGGTGTCGCTGGCCCAGATGGAGTACATGCTGCCCAGGCTGCGCGGCTGGGGCGAGTCGATGTCGCGGCAGGCGGGCGGTCGCGCGGGCAGCAACGGCGGTGTGGGTCTGCGTGGTCCCGGTGAGACCAAGATCGAGACCGATCGCCGTCGCATCCGCGAGCGCATGGCCAAACTGCGCCGTGAGATCCGCGAGATGAAGACCGCACGAGACACCAAGCGCGCCAGGCGCGCGGGCTCCGGTGTTCCGCAGGTCGCCATCGTCGGCTACACCAACGCGGGCAAGTCGAGCCTGATGAACGCGCTGACCGGCTCCGGTGTGCTGGTGCAGGACGCGCTGTTCGCGACCTTGGACCCGACCACCCGGCGGGCCCAGCTCGACGACGGCCGCGAAGTCGTCTTCACCGATACCGTCGGTTTCGTCCGGCACCTGCCGACCCAGCTGGTCGAGGCGTTCCGCTCGACGCTGGAGGAGGTCACCGGCGCGGATCTGCTGGTGCATGTGGTGGACGGTTCCGACGCCGATCCGGCAGGCCAGATCAAGGCGGTGCGCGAGGTCATCGCCGAGGTGATCAAGGAGTCCGGGGCAGACACCGCGACGGCGCCGCCGGAACTGCTGGTGGTGAACAAGATCGATGCGATGTCGCCGATGCAGCGCACGGAATTGCGCGGGATGTTGCCGCACGCGGAGTTCGTCTCCGCGCGCACCGGTGCGGGTATCGACCGGTTGCGGGCACGGCTGGCCGAGATTCTCGGCGATCTCGATGTCGAGGTCGGGGTCCTGCTGCCCTACACCCGGGGCGACCTGCTCGCCCGGGTGCACGCCGACGGCCGGATCCTGCAGTCCGAGCACGAGGAGGGCGGCACCCGGCTGCGGGCCAGGGTGCCGCACGCGCTGGCCGCCGCGCTGGCGGAATACGCGCACGCGGGCGCTGCTCCCGGCGACTGCGGTGAGGACCGGCGGAATTAGAACCGACCGTCACGTATGTCGCCGGGCTCGGCGGCATACGTGACGAGGTGAAATTCCCCACGATGGGCGGATTTTTCTATAACTGGTTCCAGTGCTTTCGGTACGGTGGAACTCGGAGCCGCGATGTCGCGGCGCAGGGGACATACCACTTTTCCGTACCACCGCGTTTTCCGTACGACGACGTGCCGGGAATCCGACATTCGATGGGAAACCACCTATGCGTGAATCAGCGCCCGCCCGGGCGGTATTGACCGACGGCGCACCGTTGGACGTGCGCCTGAACGACAACGATCTGCGGGTGCTCGACACCCTGCTCGCACCGTTGCGGGCCTGGACCAGCCCGCGCTTCTACGGCCTGGAGAACATTCCCGCCGAGGGGCCGGTGTTGCTGGTCGCCAATCACAATCTGCTCGGCCTCATCGACGCGCCGCTGCTGATGCCCGAGGTGCTGCGCACCCGCGGCAGGCTGATCCGCGGACTCGCCGAAGATCTGCTCATCGGGGTGCCGGGGGTGCGGCATTTCCTGCATTACTACGGTTCGGTGCGCGGTAATCGGCACAACTGCCAGACGCTGCTCGAACGCGGCGAGGCCGTTCTGGTGTTTCCCGGGGGCGGCCGTGAGGCCGTTCGCCGCAAGAACGAGAAGTACGTGCTCAAGTGGGAGGGCCGTACCGGATTCGCGCGGATGGCGCTGGCGGCGGGAGCGCCGATCGTGCCCGTGGCGATGATCGGTGTCGACGACGCGTACGACATCGTGGTCGACGGCCGTCATTCGCTCATGCGGCCGGTGCGCTGGGCCGTCGAAGCGCTCGGTCTGAAGCGCAACCTCACGCCGCCGCTGGTGCACGGTCTCGGGCCGATTCCGCGCCCGGAGCGGTTCTACTTCTCCGCGGGGACGCCGATCGATCCGGCGCCGTGGGTCGGCGCCGAGGATCTCGACGCCGCGGCCGCCGACTTGCGCGATGTGGTGCGCAAGGCGCTCGAGGAGGAGATCCGCTACCTGTTCGCCGAGCGTGCGCGCGATTCCGGTCGCACGCTCGGTGGCCGGGTCCGCGGTCTGCTGGGCAGCTGAGCCCGGGACGGCGAATCCCAGCCGGACAGGCCGCACGGTCACCGTCCCGTTTTCGGTGTACAACGATCCCCGAACAGCGCCGGCTTTCCAGCTGATCTTCGGCATCCGATACGTAGCGTGAGGAAATGGCGTGGACGCGGATCGGATCGACGCTGACCGGGGCCGCCGCCGCAGTCGTGGTGGCCCTCGTGTCGGCCACGGTGGCGGCGGCCGACCCCGGCATGGACGCCTCGCCGACCGCTGATCCCGATGTCGCCACGCCCGCGATGGTCGATCCGGTCATCCGCTCCGGTGCGCCGTCGGCGACCCCGGTCTCGCCCGACGGCTCACGGCTGGTCGACTTCCGTGTCGTCGGTGAGCGGAGTCTGCGGCTGGGCGTCTACTCCGCCGCCATGGATCAGGTGATCGAACTCGACGTGCAGCGGCCCGCCGACCCCAGTGTGCCCCGGCCGACCCTCTACCTGCTCGCGGGCGCGGGCGGTGGCGAGGATTCGGCTACCTGGGCGGCGCGGACCTCGACGCTGGACTTCCTGGCCGCGCACCCGGTCAATGTCGTCCAGCCCATCGGCGGGGCGTGGAGCTACTACACCGACTGGCGTGCCCGCGATCCGGTTCTCGGGGTCAACAAGTGGACGACGTTCCTCACCGAGGAGTTGCCGCCGGTGATCGACGGTGCGCTGGGCACCGACGGGCTCAACGCGCTGGCGGGTCTGTCGATGTCGGGGACCTCGGTCCTGCAACTGCCCATCGCCGCTCCCGGTCGCTATCGCGCCGTGGCCGCCTACAGCGGGTGCGCCCAGATCAGCGACCCGCTCGGCCATCAGCTCGTGCAGACGGTGGTGGCGGCCGGGCAGGGCGATGTGGTGAACATGTACGGCCCGCCGGACGATCCGATGTGGGCGGCGAACGATCCGTATGTCAACGCCGAGGGGCTGCGCGGAGTGGAACTGTTCCTGTCCACCGGTAGCGGCCTGCCCGGCCGCTGGGATCAGCTGAACGGGCCGCGCGCCCAGCCCGGTGTCGGCGGGCTGGTCAACCAGGTCGTCCTCGGCGGACTGCTCGAGGCCGCCACCGACTTCTGTACGCGCAATATGCGCGACCGGCTGACCGGGCTGGGTATCGAGGCCACCTACGTCTTCGAGCCGTACGGCACACATTCCTGGGGATATTGGGAGGACGCACTGAAGCAGTCCTGGCCGGTCTTGGCGCGCGGCCTCGGACTACCGGAGTGATAGTGGATGACTATTACCGTTCGTGCCGTGTCGACTGGTGAGTAGGTTTGCGACCGGTCTCGCTCTGTGTCACAGGGTGGCGCTACTGTTCCAGGTGAAACCCAAGATCTCCGATGCGAAGTGAACCGTGGTTTGGGTTCCGGGTACCGTATCGGGTAACGACGGGTCGGTGTGGACCGGTCCGTGTGGTCACTAGGAGGTTGGTGTGGAGCGCACACTGTTCGAGCCCGAGCACGAGCTGTTCCGGGAGTCGTACCGCAAGTTCCTCGAGCAGCACGTGGCGCCGAACCACGCGGAGTGGGAAGAGGCCGGCCTCGTCCCCCGCGAAGTGTGGCTCGAGGCGGGCAAGCAGGGCTTCCTCGGCATGGCTGTGCCGGAGGAATACGGCGGCGGCGGAGTGAAGGACTTCCGCTACAACGCGATCATCACCGAGGAGACCTCCCGTCTGCAGTACTCGGGCCTGGGCTTCTCGCTGCACAACGACGTGATCGCGCCCTACCTGCTCGAGCTGGCCGACGACGAGCAGAAGCAGCGCTGGCTGCCCGGGTTCTGTTCCGGCGAGCTCATCACCGCGATCGCCATGACCGAGCCCGGCACCGGCTCGGACCTGCAGGGCATCAAGACCCGCGCGGTCCGCGACGGTGACGACTGGGTCATCAACGGCGCGAAGACCTTCATCACCAACGGCATCAACGCCGACATCGTCATCGTGGTCGCCCAGACCGACCCGGAGAAGGGCGCGCTGGGCTTCAGCCTGCTCGTGGTCGAGCGCGGTATGCCCGGCTTCGAGCGCGGCCGCAACCTCGACAAGATCGGCCTCAAGGCGCAGGACACCGCCGAGCTGAGCTTCACCGATGTGCGCGTGCCGTCGAAGAACCTGCTGGGCACCGAGGGTCAGGGTTTCATCCACCTGATGCAGAACCTGCCCCAGGAGCGCCTGTCCATCGCCGTCATGGCCGCCGGTGCGATGGAGGCATGCCTGGAGATGACCTGCCAGTACGTGCGTGACCGCAAGGCGTTCGGCAAGCCGATCGGCGCCCTGCAGAACACCCGCTTCGTGCTGGCCGAGCTCGCCACCAAGACCACCGCGGTGCGCGTGCTCGTCGACCGCTTCATCGAGGACCTCAACGCGGGCAAGCTCTCCGCCGAGGACGCCGCGATGGCCAAGTGGTGGAGCACCGAGGAGCAGATCGACCTCATCAACCGTTGCCTGCAGCTGCACGGCGGATACGGCTACATGCGTGAGTACCCGATCGCCAAGGCCTACATGGATGCTCGCATCCAGGCCATCTACGGCGGCACCACCGAAATCATGAAGGAGATCATCGGCCGCTCGCTGAAGCTGGCCTGATCGCAGCGATTTCGTAGCACCGAGGCGGGACGTCATGTCCCGCCTCGGTGTTTTTTTGGGGGCGTGTGCCCCCTCAG
The DNA here is from genome assembly GCF_001613125.1 of Nocardia shimofusensis NBRC 100134. Classification (GTDB taxonomy): domain Bacteria; phylum Actinomycetota; class Actinomycetes; order Mycobacteriales; family Mycobacteriaceae; genus Nocardia; species Nocardia shimofusensis. The sequence goes on along the minus strand of NZ_BDBT01000003.1, from coordinate 73,207 downwards.
TCCGGCGGCCGAACTGTCGATGTCCGAACGACACCCCACGACCATCGGTACGCCGGGCCGGGGATAGGCGGTTCCCGGCCTGCGAGAACGCCGATAGTCCGGACAATTCGGACATTGTGACGTGTTAGTGTGAATCGTGTCCGACAGCGCCGCCACCGGTCTCGCCATGTCCTCGGCAGCGGTGGCGCCGGTCGCCGGTGACGGCGCGGCGCCTGGCGCCCGGACACTCGCGGGGGGCAGTATCGAATTCGGGGAACGCGGCGCCGTATTCGGCGATCGTCATGTCGCCTCCGGTTCCGCTCTCTTCCGCCGTGGTGCCGGTCCCGCCGGGTGTATCGGCGGGACCGATCAGTAGGGCCCGGCCTCGTCCGGGAGCGCGGCGTGCCGATGGTCGGTCGCCGTCGACGTGAAAGGGAATCAGTCCATGGGTGTCAGTTTGTCCAAGGGTGGCAATGTCTCGCTGACCAAGCAGGCGCCGAACCTGACCGCCGTCGCGGTCGGGCTCGGCTGGGATCTGCGCACCACCACCGGCACCGACTTCGACCTCGACGCCAGCGCCATCGCGCTGGGAGCGGACAAGAAGGTCGTCTCCGACAAGCATTTCGTGTTCTTCAACAACCTGAAGTCCCCGGAGGGCGCCATCGAGCACGCCGGCGACAACCGCACCGGTGAAGGCGAGGGCGACGACGAGGTCATCAATGTCGATCTCGCCGCGACGCCGCCGAACATCGAATCCATCGTGTTCCCGGTCTCGGTTTACGATGCCGACGCGCGCAGCCAGTCCTTCGGTCAGGTGCGCAACGCCTACATCCGAGTTCTCAACCGCGCCAACGGCGAAGAGCTGGCGCGCTACGACCTGTCCGAGGACGCGTCCACCGAGACCGCGATGGTGTTCGGGGAGCTCTACCGCAACGGCGCGGAGTGGAAGTTCCGTGCTATCGGCCAGGGCTACACCTCCGGTCTGTCGGGCATCGCGCAGGACTTCGGCGTCACCGTCTGACCCTGTCCGGACACCCGGTCCGGAAACCATACGGGTGGGGCGTTCGTTAGAGCGTCCCACCCGCATCCGTATCCCCACGACAGAAACGAGCTGATGAAGCGTCCCCGAAAACGCCGATTACCCGAGCCGCTCCGAGCGTGCCCCGGCTCCCCGCCCGAAACGGGTGAGCGGGCATGCTGACCGTGGCGACAATCGGCCTCGGAGTCCTCGTCGTCCTGCTGATCACCGCCGCCACCGGCTACTTCGTCGCCCAGGAATTCGCCTTCATGGCCGTGGACAGATCCCGGCTGAAAGCCCGTGCCGAGAGCGGTGACGCCGCGGCGGGCCGGGCGCTGTCGGTGACGCGGCGAACCTCCTTCATGCTCTCGGGCGCCCAGCTGGGCATCACCGTCACCGGTCTGCTGGTGGGCTATGTCGCCGAACCGCTCATCGGCGAGGGCCTCGGTGAACTGCTCGACGGAGTGGGCTTGCCCGCCGGCGCCGGGATCGCGATCGGCGCGGTGCTCGCCATCGTGTTCTCCACCATCGTGCAGATGGTTTTCGGTGAGTTGTTCCCGAAGAATCTGGCGATCGCCCGGCCGGAGCCGGTCGCACTGGCCCTCGCTCGCTCCACCACTGTCTACCTGGCGTTCTTCGGCTGGCTGATCTGGTTGTTCGACCAGGCCTCGAACCTGCTGCTGCGCGTGGTGCGGATCGAGCCGGTGCACGATGTGGAGCATTCGGCCACTCCGCGTGATCTGGAGCACATCGTCGCTGCTTCGCGAGAGGCCGGCGAGCTGCCAGCGGAACTTTCCGTGCTGCTGGATCGGGTACTCGACTTCCCGACGCGCACCGCCGAACACGCGATGATCCCCCGCGCGCGGGTGGACGTCGTGCATATGGACGAACCCGTCGCGGCGGTGCTCGCGCGGATGAGTACCGGGCACACGCGATATCCGGTGATCGGCGAAACCAGCGACGATCTGCGCGGAACGGTCCACCTGCACGATCTGCTCGACGGCGACGCCGACGGTGTGACCGCCGGTGACCGGGCGCGGCGGGCGGTATTGGTGCCCGCCACGCTGGCCCTGCCGGATGTCGTCGCCACCCTGACGGCGGCCGGGGAGAAGATGGGGCTGGTCATCGACGAGTACGGCGGTTTCTCCGGCGTGATCACCGTCGAGGACATCGCCGAAGAGCTGGTCGGCGAGATCGACGACGAGCACGACCCCGACACCGGCCCGGACATCGTCGCCGAAGCCGACGGCTGGGTGATCCCGGGTGACCTGCACCTGGACGAGGTGGAGCGACTGCTCGCCGTCGACCTGCCCGACAGTGCTGCCGAAACCGTCGCGGGGCTGGTCATCACAGGTCTCGGCGGCTTGCCCTCCGTCGGCGACAGCGTGGTGATCGAACTCGGGCCCGACGTCACCGATCTGCTCGGCGGCGACGCCTCGCCGCAGCGGGTGCTGGCGGCGCAGGTGCGTCAGGTGGCCAACCGCGTGCCGTCCAGGGTGTTCGTCGCCGTGCGCACGGCCACACAGGAAGGCGCCACCGATGAGTAGTCCCTGGATCATCGCCGCCGTCACCATTGCCCTGATCGCGGCCAGCGCGTTCTTCGTTGCCGTGGAGTTCGCGCTCATCGCCGCCCGCAGGCATCGCCTCGAGGACGCCGCGGCCACCAGCCTGCCCGCCCGCGCGGCCCTGCGCAGCGCTTCGGAGTTGTCGGTACTGCTCGCGGGCTCGCAGCTGGGCATCACGGTGTGCACCCTTGCGCTCGGTGCGATCACCAAACCCGCGGTGCACCACTGGATCACGCCCGGTGTGGCCGCCCTGGGCGCACCGCTGTGGGTCGCCGACGTGGCCGGGTTCGTCCTGGCCCTCATCGTGGTGACCTTCCTGCATCTGGTCGTCGGTGAGATGGCGCCCAAGTCGTGGGCGATCGCGCATCCGGAGAAGTCGGCGATCCTGCTGGCGCTGCCGATGCGGGCGTTCATGTGGCTGGCGCGGCCGCTGCTGGTCGCGCTGAACAATCTCGCGAACCGATGCTTGCGCAAGGTGGGAGTCACCCCCGTCGACGAGGTCGATTCCGGCCAGGACCCGGCCGCATTACGCCACCTCGTCGAGCATTCCGCGACCGCGGGCACGCTCGACGAGCGCTATCGGGGGCATCTCATCAGCGCGCTCGAACTGGAGGCGCTCACCGTCGGCGACCTGGTCCACCCCGATGCCGCCCCGATCGCCGTCGCCCCCGATGCCGGCCCAGCAACGATCCAGTCGGTGTCGAGGGAATCGGGCCACCTGCGCCTGCTGGTGCGCGATGCGGCCGGGATCAGGGGAGTGGTGCACGTGCGCGACAGCCTGAGTGCGCCGAGCCGGACCACCGCGCGGGACGTGATGCGCCCGGTGCTCACCCTCACGACATCGACGCCGGTGTACGAGGCGTTGCGGACGATGCGCGAGACCCGCAGTCAGATCGCCGTCGTCCAGGACCCCGGCGCCGATCCCCTGGGACTGATCACGATCACCGACGTGCTCCATCGCTTGCTGCCCGCGGCACGAGCCGGGCAGGACGCGAGCTGATTGGGCATCATCGACACGGACACCATCGACCACCGACACAGAATCCGAAATCAGTTTCCGTTCATCGCTTCACCCGAGACAACCGCGTTACACGAAAGGCGATCGCAGCACATGATCACTCTCCGCAAAGAGGACGGTCCCGCGGACCTGGCCGGCATCACCAATCTGAGCGTCGGCGTCAGCTGGGATCCGTCGGCGGGTAGCAGCGGCGGCCTGCTCGGCATCGCGCGCCGCAAGAAGGGCGTCGATCTGGATCTCATCGCGATCTGCGCGCAGGGCGGCGATCCGGTCCGCTTCGCCGGCCTGGACTCCCTCGATCCGTTCGGCAACGGCGCGGTCCTGCACTCCGGCGACGAGCAGACCGGTGCGGCCGCGGGCGACGACGAGACCGTGCACGTCATCTTCGCGAATGTTCCCGCCGCGATCGACTCGATCATCTTCGTCGCCGCGGCGTTCAAGAAGGGCAGTTCCTTCGAGAAGGCCAACAACATCGCGTTCAAGATCTACGACGCCACCGGTGGCAGCAGCCAACAGGTCGCCGAGATCTGGCCGTCGATGCTCGGCACCGAGAACGCCAACGCCATCGCCCGCGCGTTCCGCAACGGCCCGGTCTGGCAGCTCGAAGTGCTCGATCGCAAGGGCAAGATCAAGCAGGGCGACCGGCAGGCGCTGCTGCGTTTCGCGTTCCAGAGCTGAGCGATCCGATGCGGAACCCCGATCCCTTCGAGGGGACCGGGGTTCCGGCGTTTCGGACGGGGGTAGCGCCGGGCGCGACACTCTCCGGCGTAGTGGCGGTGTTCGACGGCCCCGGCGTCACGGGCTGTGGCGCCACGGATTCGGGGCCGTGGTTCACTGCGGCGCGGGGCCGAGCGCGCGCGGCGGTGCGGTGAGGGCTTGCGCCGCGCCGACGGTCGCGCCGACTCCGGCGCCGATGACCGCCAGCGGGGCGACCATGAGCGCCGCACCGTAGGCCGCGCCGACCGGCACCGCGGCCAGTCCGATGGGCGCGAACGGCATTCCGATGAACAGTCCCATCGCACCGCCCGCTCCGGCGCCGATCAGGGCGAAAGGGCTCGCGACGGCGGCGCCCGCGGCGGCGCCGAGCGCGGCCGCGCCGATGGTCTGGCCGGCGACCCGGTCCGAGCGGGTGCGTTCCATGCCGACCGAGTCCAGGAAGGTCGCGAGTCCGGCTTCCTGCACCGCCGCGGCGTCGTTGAGCTGGATGGCGTGCTCGCGCGGCAACCACTCCGGCGGTTCGACCTGGACATCCCCGAAGCGCAGCGTCTCGGGCGGCGGTGCGATCGGCGGCACCGGCGCGACCGGGACCGGCGTGTGCAGCTCTTCCACCGGTGAGAGGTACTCCGGTGCGGGTGCCGGGCGCGCCCACTGCAGGGAACTGAGCGTGTCCTCGGGAATGCGGATCCCGTGATATGGGCGCACGTTCGGCGCCTCGGCGGCGGGCCACTCCGGCGAGCCCGGCCCGGCGCCCGGTGACTGCGCATCCTCGGCGACGGCGGTCGCCTGCTCGAAACCTGCCGCGGCCGTACCGGTTCCGGCGAGAGTGAGGACCACCGGCGCTGCGCCCGCAGCCACCGCGAGACCTACTCGCCGCCGGGACGGACTGACCGCGCGGTGCCGCCCGGCCCCTGTCCGCCCGCCGACGACGGTGGGCCCCTCAGGGCTCGCGTGCCTTCCGGCATCGGTGCGCCGACCTGCGCTGGTGTGCCGACCGGGTGCCATCGATCACCTCTCGTCCTGAAAGAGTTCTTGTCCCTTCAGGTTCGAACCCGGTGACGCTTCGGATGGGCGGACGGCACGGCTGCCGGCGTGTCCGGTGTCAGCGCGTCGAGGCCTCCGGCCACATGCGCAGATACAGATCGCGCAGCAGGCACACTTCGGCGAGATGATGGATGACCTCACGGTGGATGTGCAACACGAGCGTGGCCATCGGCTGGTCGGCCCACGGCCCCTCGGCCGGTCCGCACGGTCGCAGCAGATCGTCGTCGCCCAGTGCCTCGACACCGGCGGTCCAGGTGGTGTATTCCGCGTCGAGTTGCGCCAATGCCAGGGAGGCGGTCGGAGCGTAGTCGAAGGACTGGTAGTCGATCCGCTGTTCGCGCCCGATCGCGTCGGTCTGCCCGGACCGGCCGAAGTGCGCGGCGTTGCGCATGGCCAGCACCCCGACGATCACGTGCCCGAGCCGCCAGGCGATCGTCGTCAGTGGTGCCGGATCCGGTGGCGGAAACGCGAAATCGATGGTCATCGCCCCGCTGCCCGCCTGCACGGGCGCCGTGCCGGTGCCGCGCGGGCGGACGTTCCAGCAGTCGGGCACCGGCTCCCAGAAATACTCGGCATCGGTGAGGCCGTCGAGACGGGCGCGCAACTGATTCTTCCAGTGCCAGTCGAGCTGTTCGCGCAGCAGCGGATTCCAGATCGGTTCAGCCACGATGTGCCTCGCTCAGTTGGTCGCCACCGACGCCTGGTCGTCGTCCCAGGGCTGGGTGTCGACGGACTGTGCCGAGCGTGCCGGGACCGCCTTGCACAGTTCCCAGTCCGCCGGCAGGCCGGTGACTTCCGCGGAGTTCGCGTGCGCGGTGATGTTCACTGTCGCCGGCCCGAGCCGTAGGTCGCCGATGCGCACCGTGCCCCAGTTCAGTGGTAGCCGCGGGTGCAGTACCAGGGTACGTTGCGGCACGTCCGGTTGCAGACCCAGCCAGGAGCGCAGCAATAACAGCGGCGCCGCGGCCGAGATGGCGTGCGGTGCGCAGGCCGCCGGATGCGGTAGGGGCGTGGGAAACTCGGTGCGGTCGAAGCCGCAGAACAGCTCAGGGAACCGGCCGTCGAAGAAGCCCGCGGCGTCGAGCAGCCCGGCGGTCAGGGTCTCGGCGAGCGCCTTGGCGCCGGGCACGTGCCGGTAGCGCAGTAGCCCGGCCACCGCGATCGCGGTGTCGTGCGGCCACACACCGCCGTTGTGGTGGCTCATCGGGTTGTAGGCGGCCATGTCCGAACTCAGGGTGCGCAGGCCGAATCCGTTGCCCATCGAGCGGCCCGCCAGGGATTCGACCAGACGCGCGGCGCGTTCGTCGGCGACGATTCCGGTCCACAGGCAGTGCGCCGGGTTGCTGGTCAGTGCGTCGATGTGGGCTTTGTGCCCGTCCAGTCCGAGCGCGTAGTGGCCGCGCTCGGGGATCCAGAACGCGGCGTCGAACCTGGCTTTGCGCTCGGCGGCACGCGCCCGCAGTCGCTCGGCGTTGCGCTGGTCGCCGAACGCGTCGGCCAGGTCGGCGCGCGCGAGTTCGGCGGCATAGGCGTAGCCCTGGACCTCGGCCAGCGCGATCGGCGGATCGGCGCGATGACCGTGCGCGTCGTTGATGCAGTCGCAGCTGTCCTTCCAGCTCTGGTTGATCCGGCCGCGGTCGGTGTGCCTGCGGTATTCGACGAAGCCGTCTCCGTCGAGATCGCCGTACTCGTCGATCCAGGTCAGCGCGGCGTCGGCGGCGGGCAGCAGTCTGCGCACCTCGGCAGGGTCGGCCCCCCAGCGCAGCGCCTCGCCGAGCAGCATGACGAACAGCGGCGTGGTATCCACCGAGCCGTAGCAGGCGCCCGCGCGATCGGTGGCGTCGACCGGGCCGTGGTGGACGCGCAGGATGCGACCGGGCTCCTCCTCGGTGTGCGGATCGCTGGTCACCCCCTGCAGGGCGGCGAGCCTGGTCAGGGTGCTCAGCGCCAGACCGGGATTCAGCGGCAGCGTCATCCAGGCGCTGAGCAGGCTGTCGCGGCCGGACAACTGGATCGACCAGGGTGCGCCCGCGGCGAGATAGGCGGGTGCGCCGGTCTCGTCGTGGATGGCCAGGGCTGCCAGATCGTTCTCGGTGTAGGTGAGCACCCGGGCGAATTCCGTGGCGGTCGCGTGTACGCGGGTGGGGGTGTTGCGCCAGCTGACCGTCGGCTCGTCCGGTTCGCGCGGGGTTTCGGAGCCGACGATGGGCATCCGGCGATACCGGTTCACCGGCTGCGCCCCGACCTCGGTCTGCCAGCGGCCCTGCGCGGGAACCACCGCGCGCCAGCGAAACAACCCCGGCGTCACCTTGGGCTCGCCGGTGGCGTGGACGGCCACCCCGTGCCCGGCATCGCTGTCGTCGATGAACAGCATCTCCTCGCCGGTGACGGTGACGTCGCCTCCGCCCGCCTCCGGCCTACCGTGCTTGACGGCGGTCAGATCGGCGAAATCGGCGTCCACGTCCAGGGTCAGCGTCAGCGCGGTGTCTTCGTGGCCGAGATTGCGCACCGTGATCGACTCGGTCAGTCCGTGCCCGAGGATCCGGTGCCGCTCGAGCAGAACGGTGCTCGCGCAACCGGAGTACGGGGTCACCCGCAACAGGAATCGGGTCTGGCCGGGGCCGACATTGTCGAACGCGATCTGTTCGACGGCGCGGCCCTCCACGGTCAGCTCCCACTGCGAGAGCACCCGCGCGTTGCGATAGAACAGGCCCTGGGTGGCATCGCGGTGGATGTCGCCGCCCCGGTCGCTCACACACAGGCAACCCGTGTCGGGCTGGACCAAGCTGACGGTCGCGGTTCCGGCCAGGGGGCGCAGCGGCGCGGTCATCACCGCACCGCCGTCACGAGCGCAGCCGACCGGGGCCGGGCCTTCGCGACCGGGTCGAGCTGGCCGGCGACCGTGTCGAGGTAGACCGCCTCGTAGCCGGCGGCCAGCCGATCGACGCTGAACAACCGCTCCACCCGCGTACGGCAGGCGCGTGGATCGATCTCGTCGCTGCGCAGCATGTACTCCGGCAGTGCGGCGACCTCGTCGCAGACCCAGCCGGTGACCCCGTGCTCGATCACCTCCTCGACCGCGCCGCCGCGCATCGCGACGACCGGCGTGCCGCAGGCCATCGCCTCGATCAGCACCATGCCGAAGGGTTCCTCCCAGCGGATGGGGAACAACAGGCAGCGCGCGTCGGCCAGCAGCGTGCGCTTCTGCGTCGAATCCGCCTCGCCGAACACCAGATCGTCGTCGGTGAGCAAGGGCTGCACGCAGTCCTCGAAGAACTCCTTCTCGATCGGTTCGATGCACTTGGCGGCCAGGATCAACGGCACGCCGGCCTCGTGCGCGGCGCGCACCGCGAGATCGGCCCCCTTGCACGGCGAGAAGCGGCCGAGAAACAGTGCGTAGGAATCTTTTTCGGCGCGAAACGGCCACTGCCTCGGAACCAGGGCGTTGTGCACCCGGCCGACCCAGTTCAGATCGGGCGCGAGCGCGCGCTGCCGGTCGCTGATGGCGACCAAGCCCGCGGTGCCGCCGATACGCCGGTAGTACTCGGCGAATTCGCCGTCGACCGCGCCGTGCACGGTCAGCACCGTCGGAATGCCGAGCCGATGGTAGGACGGTGCGTTGAGCACTCCGGCGAAGGTGTGATCGTGCACCACGTCGATCGGCTCCCGCGCGGCCAACTCCTCGACGGCCTGGCGCACTCGAAGTGCGTGCAGGACTTCGGGATAGGCCTCACCGAGTTGTTCGGCGGCGCCGCGTTCGGCGACCTGGACGAAAGCTGCCCCGGTGCCCGGCTCACCCACCCCGATCAGGCTGACCCGATGACCACGAGCGACGAGGGCGTCGGCCAGTTGCGCCACGACCGCCTCGACGCCGCCGTAACCGGTCGGCGGAACCTGGAAGTACGGCGGGGCGACGAGCACGATGTGCATCCCGCCGCGCGGATCCGCCAGACCCGCGCCGTCGCCGCCTCGCGGCACAGAATCAGAGCTCGAACCAGACCGAACGCCCACGACTCATCCTCCTGCGTAAGGGGTGGTGCCATTCCTGCCGAAAACACGTCCTGCGACTAGCACATGCATGTCCTGCTGGAAAAACGTCACGCACTGCGGATACAGCAGTGGTTTCCGTGATGAGCGGAAGATCCGCACGAACCTGATGGCTATTGAACAGTGATAGCAATCCAACAGCAACTACCCAGGAAATGTGCGGATCAAACCGTGGCGGCAGTATGCGGCGAGCCCGCGGGCGGCTCAGCAATCCCGCGGGCGCGGGCGGTGCGAGGATTCAGGCGACGGCTGCGACCGGTTCGGCCAGCGCCGACTCCCGGAGTTGGTTCAGCGTCCGGTTGAGGATGCGCGAGACCTGCATCTGCGACACGCCGAGGCGCTCGGCGATCTGCGACTGGGTCAGCGAGTCGTAGAAGCGCCAGATCAGCACCTGACGTTCGCGGTCGGGCAGTGCCGCGATCAGCGGGCGCACCGCCATCGCATCCTCCATCAGCTTGTAGCAGGGCTCCTCGGACCCGAGGCTGTCACCGACCGACAGGCCCACATTGCCGTCGTCGTCGCGGCCGACGGCGTGCAGGGTGTTGGTGGAGTAGGCGTTCGCGGCGACCAGCGCGCGGGTCACCTCGCTGAGCTCGATCTCGAGCTCGTCGGCGATCTCGCGCGCCGAGGGCATCCGCCCGAGGCGCTGCGACAGAGTCTCGGTGGCCGGGCCGATCAGCGCCTGGAGCTCCTTGGCCCGGCGCGGGACCCGCAGTGCCCAGGTGTGATCGCGGAAGTGGCGGCGGACTTCGCCCATGATGGTGGGTACCGCGAACGCGAGGAACGAGCTGCCCCGGCTCACATCGAACCGATCGACGGCCTGTACGAGGCCGAGGCGAGCGGTTTGATGCAGGTCGTCGAAGGCTTCTCCGCGGCCGGTGAATCGCCGCGCGATGTGATCCGCGAGCGGCAGGCACAGTTCGATGATGTGTTCGCGCAGCGCTTCCCTGCGCGGATCGGTGCCCGGCAGTGCCGCCAGTTCGGCGAACCGGGGTTCGATGTTGTCGTAGGTGTCTTCGGTGTGGCGGCTCTTACGTCGCTCCTCGGAGCCGTTGTTCGCGGTCCGGGCGGGCGCGGCGGTCTCGCGCATGGGATATCTCCCTCGTATGCTTCTCGCTGCCGTTGGACTCGACTCACGTGGTCATACCCCCGGCCCTCACGACCAAACAGGTGTGTTGCGGGACTCGATCAGAGTCCGGTCCGTATCACTTCGGCCACCGCTTCGGGTGACCACGCCGCAGCCGCGCCGGGGCGGGTGGCCAGGTAGACGGCGATACGCGCGACCGGCCAGCCGTGCGATTCGGCCAGCCCGGCGGCCAGATGTCGCAGGTAGGCGCCTGAAGGAGGATTCCAGGGCACGCCGGTGTGGTGCCATGGCGCGGTGCAGGTGAGCATCGGCTGCCCGTGGAGGGTGCCCACCCGCACAAGCGTCTCGTAACGACCCGGCCCGAGCCGGGCGCGACCGGCGGTCAGCACTTCGCGGAGATCGAGGTCGGCGCCCGGCGGGCGGTACATTTCCTGCGCGACGATGTCGGCGAACTGGGCCGCGGTCAGCAGATGGGCGCGCGCCGCCGTGCGCCCGGCCGCGTCGGGGCAGTAGAAGGCGCGCCCACCGGTCCAGGTCAGCGACTCGGTGGCGAAATACAGCACACCCGGGATCTCGACGGCGAGGGAGCGCAGCGGGTCGCCGGAGTCGCGTGCGCCGGGCAGTTCGATCGAACCGCCGTGCGGACGTCCGCCGGCCAGATAGCAACGCAAGCGATCCAGATGCATATTGGACCCGTAGGCGGCGTACCAGACCCACGCGGGAGACCCGCGCTGCTCGTCTTCCTCATGCCCGTTCGTCACGTCGTTCGTCCTCGATGCCGCCGGTCGGCGGCCACGGGTCAGACCTTGCGGATGACGGTGACGACTTTGCCGAGAATGCGAGCGTCGTTACCGGGGATCGGTTCGAACAGGGGATTGTGCGGCATCAGCCACACGTCCTGGCCGATGTGCTTGAACGTCTTGACCGTCGCCTCGCCGTCGATCATGGCCGCGACGATGTCCCCGTTCTCGGCGACGTTCTGCTGGCGCACCACCACCCAGTCGCCGTCGCAGATCGCCGCGTCCACCATGGACTCGCCGACCACGCGCAACAGGAACAGCGAACCGTCGCCGACGAGTTCGCGCGGCAGCGGGAAGACGTCCTCCACGGCCTGTTCGGCGAGAATCGGGCCGCCCGCGGCGATCCGGCCGAGTACCGGCACGAATGTCGGGGTCGGGCGGGAGGGGTCGGCGGCGGCGGATTCGCGTGCCTCGGCGCCGCCGGGCAGTGCGGTCACCGCGCGGACGGCCTCGTCCAGGCCCCGGACGTCCACGGCGCGTGGCCGATTCGGGTCGCGTCGCAGGTAGCCCTTGCGTTCGAGGGCGCGCAGTTGATGGGCGACAGAGGAGGTGGAGGTGAGACCGACGGCGTCGCCGATCTCCCTGATGCTCGGCGGATAGCCGCGCTCGCTCACCGACGACCGGATGACGTCGAGTACCTTGCGCTGACGCACGGTGAGATCCCTCCCGTTCAGGGCGGGGTCGACGGCGACTCCGCTCTCCTCACCCGTGTCGTCTGTACGGCTCACCACAACCCGCCCTTCCCGTCGTCTGTCGTCGCGTCCGAATCTAGTCCGGCCGCGGTGAATCTTCAAACATCCGTTCGACTCGCGTCGGCGTTTGGTGGTGACATCGCTGAACTCGCGTGATAGAAATTCGAACATACGTTCTTCCGAACATGTGAGCGAAAGACGCACCGGCTGTGCGCCCCGAACCGAGGAGACCGCGCGTCTCCCGCCGATAGCCCCATCACGACGGTTTCCCTTGGAAATCCCCCACGGAGGTTTGGCCGATGAACCACCAGATCCGTTCCATCGCACCGATATCCGAAGCATCACCGGCCCGCGACGAACCTTCCGGAGCGGATGTGTCCGGCGCGATGCGCCGTGGTACCGGGGAAGGCGGCGCGGTGCGCGGCGGCATCGTGGAACACCGCTCGGCGACGTGCGCTCCAGGGCCTGGTGATGCCGAGGCCGGGCGTCTGCTTCCGGTGCGCGGGCGACGCGTTTCCGGTCGGGACGTTCAGCGGGTCCGGCGGGTGGACCGCAGGCCGTTGGTCGGCAGGCCGGGTGGTGCGCCGGTGCGCTACGACCGGGTCCGGGTCGCGCCGCGTCGTCGCCCCCATGCGCCCTCGCCCGCTGTCCGGGTCGAGCGCGCGCAGGTGGGCTTCGCGACGCTGGCGGTGGCGGCGTTGGTCACCGCACTGTTCGTGGTGACGATGCTGTTGCTGGCGCAGTGGCGGTCCGGCGCGCCCGATCCGGCCGCGCCGTCGCATTACGGCCTGACCGAATCGCCGCACCCATCCGAACGCGTGTCACCTGTGGCGTGGATGCCATGAACTGGGGAGTTGTCGTGACATCGGCTCATGTCCGACCGGCACGTCGTCGCGCCGGGCACCGCGCAGCCTCGCCGCCGGGCCGGGACTGTGCCGGGGGTGCCTGCACCTGACGTGTTCTCCCCGGCGACCGTGCGCGCCACCGCCGACGACCTGCTCGCCGATCTCGGCACGCAGGGGCACGTGATGTCGCGAGCCGGGCAGGTAAACTCGGCATACTGCCTACCTGCCTGGACACGTGCTCGCCGGGCTCGGCCGCCCGCACAGGACGACCGGATGCGAGGGGCACGCACGGACGAAGGATCTCGGATGCACTGCCCGTACTGCCGACACCCCGACTCCCGGGTCGTCGACTCGCGCGAAGCCGAGGAAGGTGCGGCCATCCGCAGGCGGCGTTCCTGTCCCACCTGCGGGCGCCGGTTCACCACCGTCGAGACCGCCATCCTCTCGGTGGTGAAGCGCAGCGGCGTCACCGAGCCGTTCAGCCGCGAGAAGGTCATCCGTGGCGTGCGCCGCGCCTGCCAGGGCAGGGAGGTCGACGACGACGCGCTGAACCTGCTGGCCCAGCAGGTCGAGGACGCGGTTCGTGCCAAGGGCTCGCCGGAGGTTCCCAGCCACGAGGTCGGCCTGGCCATCCTCGGCCCGCTGCGCGATCTCGACGAGGTGGCCTATCTGCGCTTCGCTTCGGTCTACCGGTCGTTCACCTCGGCCGAGGACTTCGAACGCGAGATCAGCGCCATGCGGGCGGCCCGGGCGGGCGCGGGCGCGTCGGCGGACTGAAGGCAGGCCGTCGCCGATCAGCGGCGAATCGTGCTGATCGCCTTCTCGATCCGCTTCGCCGAGACCGGGTACGGGGTGCCGAGTTTCTGGGCGAAGAGGCTGACGCGCAGTTCCTCGATCATCCACCAGATTTCCACGACCTCCGGTGCGGTGCGCCGGGATTCGGGCAACGCCCGCAGCAAGCGGTCGTAGGCGGCCAGCGCGCGGTCGACCTCGGTCATGCCCTGGCGGTCGCGCACGGCCGAACCGGGCAGCGCTTCGAGGCGTACCCGGGCCGCGCGCAGATAGCGGGGCAGTTCCCGTAGCCGAACCCGGCCGAACTCCGCGATGAATCCGGGAAACACGAGCTCACCCAGTTGCGCGCGCACGTCCTCGGCGATGTCGGCTTCTCTGGTGCCTGCCAGCGCGGTGGTCACCCGATGCGCTTCGGCCAGCACCGGCACCACGAGCCGCACGATCGCGGCGACCGTGCTCGCCATGCGCGGCCGGATGGTCGCCAGCAGTTCCTGGAAGCGTTCGGGTTCGCGTACCGGCCCGCCCGCGGCGGCGACGAGTTCCTCGGCCGCGGCGGCGCGGCAGTCCTCCACCAGCGCGTCGAGCGAGCCGTACGGGTTCTGGCTCAGGGCGAGCCGGTCGGCCGAGGTCAGGCCGGAGGTGACGGTGCGCACCGAGGTCGGGATCGCCTGCAGCACCAGGGCGCGGGTGCCCGACCGCATGGCGGCGGCCTGTTCGGCCGGGGAGCTGAGCACCCGGACCGCGACGCCCGCGCCCTCGGGCACCAGCGCCGGATAGCCGGTCACCGTCTGACCGGCGACCTGCCTGCGGACCTTCTCCGGCACGGTGCCGAGCGACTCGGAGGTCCACACCGTGGCGGGCGCGCGTTCGGCGCCCGCGGTCGCTCGGGCCACGGATCGGGAGACCTGTTCGGCCAGATGGCTTTTCAACTCGGTCAGGCTCTTGCCGGAGGCGAGTACCGCGCCCGAACGGTCGACGGCGGCGAAGGTCATCCGCAGATGCGCGGGCAACGCGGCCGGATCGAGGTCGGTGGGGGAGATGGTGAGGCCGCCCAGCCGTGACAACTCCCTGGCCAGACCGATCCGCAGCGGCTCGGAGCGCGCGGTGAGTGCCGCCAGCGCCGCGGCGGCGAAGTCCGGTGCGGGGACCACGCTGCGGCGCAAGGATTTCGGCAGGGTCTTGATCAGCGCGCCGACGAGTTCGGCGCGCATGCCCGGCACCAGCCAGTCGAAGCCGACCGGGCGGACGTGCGCGAGTTGCTCGACGGGGATGCGAATGGTGACGCCGTCGTCGTCGCGGCCCGGCTCGAACTGGTAGGTGAGCGGAAAACTCAGCTCGCCCTGACGCCAGGTGTCGGGGAAGTCGGTGGGGTCGAGCGCGGCCGCGGTGTCGTTGACGACGGTCGTGGTGGTGAAGTCCAGCAGTTCGGCGTTCGCGCGCCTGGCCTTCTTCCACCAGGTGTCGAAATGGCGTGTCGACACCACATCGGCGGGGATCCGCTTGTCGTAGAACTCGAAGAGCACCTCGTCGTCGACGAGGATGTCGCGGCGGCGGGCGCGGTGTTCCAGATCGGCGACATCGTCGAGCAGTTCCCGGTTGCGGTGGAAGAACCGGTGCTCGGTGCGCCACTCACCCTGTACGAGGGCATGGCGGATGAACAGTTCGCGCGAGAGCTCCGGGTCGATGCGCCCGTAGTCCACCGGCCGCCCGGTGACCAGCGGGACCCCGTACAGGGTGACCCGTTCGTAGGCGCGGGCCGCGCCGCGCTTGGCCGACCAGTGTGGCTCGGAATAGGTGCGCTTGACCAGGTGTCCGGCCAGCCGCTCGGCCCACTCCGGCTCCACCTTCGCCGCCATTCGTCCCCACAGGCGCGAGGTCTCCACCAGTTCGGCGGCCATCGCCCAGCGCGGTGGCTTCTTGGCCAGCGAGGAACCGGGGAAGATCATGAACTTCGCGCCGCGCGCGCCGAGGAACTCGCGCGACTCGGCTTCGCGCACGCCGATATGGGAGAGCATGCCCGCCAGCAGCGACTGATGGATGGCGGTGGAGTCCACCTCGCCGGCAGGATCGCGGCGCTGCGAGGTCCAGCCGAGACCGCGGGTGATGGTGCGCAATTGCCCGTGCAGATCCTGCCACTCCCTGATCCGCAGGTAGTGCAGGAACTCGTCTCGGCACATCCGCCGGAACTGGTTGGAGGACAGGGATGTGCGTTGCTCGGCGAGGTAATCCCACAAGCGCAGGTAGGCCAGGAAGTCCGAGCCCTCCACGACGAACCTGGCGTGCTGGGCGTCGGCGGCCTGCTGGTGATCGGCGGGCCGCTCGCGTACGTCCTGGATGGACAGCGCCGCGACGATCACCAGCACATCGCCGAGGCATCCGTTCCGGTTGGCCTGTACCAACATTCGCGCCATCCGCGGATCGACGGGCAGCTGCGCCATCTCCCGGCCGATGGCCGTCAGCGCCATTCCGCTCGCGCCCTCGCCGCGTTGCCGCCTGCGCGACGTGCGGTGAGCCTGTGCCGACTCCGGCTGTGCCGACTCCGGCTGCGCCGACTCCGGCTGCGCCGAGTCCGGCTGCGTCGAGTCCGGCTGCGCCGAGTCGGAGGGGCCCGTGGAGTCGACGCGATCGGCCGGGGCATCACCACGCCCTGTGTGGCGCCGGGCAGGGTTCGTGCCGTCGGACTGCTCGCCGGTATCCCCGGCTCTGTCGCCGCCGATCTTGTCTTCGTGGCGCACTCGACCGCTGTCCCGTGCCGGGGCGCCGGCCCGGGGGCGGTCCGCGGGGTCCTCGGCTCGACCGTCGGCGTCGCGGATGCCGTTCGCGATGCCTGCCTGCGCGGTGCTTGCGGTCTCGGGTCCTTCGAGCGCGCCCAGCTCCTGGAGCAAGGCGATGCCGTCGCGGATGGCGCGTCGATCGGGAGCTTCGACGAACGGGAATTTCTCGATGTCGCCCAGGCCGAGCGCGGTCATCTGCAGGATGACCGCGGCCAGGTTGGTGCGCAGGATCTCCGGCTCGGTGAAGGCCGGGCGGGACTCGAAGTCCTCCTCGGAGTACAGCCGGATGCAGATGCCGTCCGCGACCCGACCGCAGCGGCCCGATCGCTGGCGGGCCGAGGCCTGGGAGACCGGTTCGATCGGCAGGCGCTGCACCTTGGTGCGCAGCGAATAGCGGGAGATGCGCGCTGTGCCGGGGTCGATCACGTAGCGGATGCCCGGCACGGTCAGCGAGGTCTCGGCGACGTTGGTGGCCAGCACCACGCGGCGGCCGGTGTGCGGGGCGAACACCTTGTGCTGCTCGGCCGCCGAGAGCCGGGCGTAGAGCGGCACGATCTCGGTGCGGGGCAGTTTGAGATCGCGCAGGGCGTCCGCGGTGTCGCGGATCTCGCGTTCACCGGACAGGAACACCAGTACGTCGCCGTCGCCCTCGGCGAAGAGTTCGCGCACGGCCTCACCGACGGCGTCCACCGGATCGCGGTCCACCACTGACGCGCCGGAGTCGTCGTCCTCGTCGTCGCCGGCGGGCAGCTCCAGGCTCAGCGGCCGGTAGCGGATCTCCACCGGATACGACCGGCCCGACACCTCGACGATCGGGGCGGGTGTGCCGTCCGGGGCGGCGAAATGGCGGGCGAACAGCTCCGGGTCGATGGTGGCCGAGGTGATGATCACCTTCAGGTCCGGACGCTGCGGCAACAGCTGCGCCAGGTAGCCGAGCAGGAAGTCGATATTGAGGCTGCGTTCGTGCGCTTCGTCGATGATGATCGTGTCGTAGCGGCGCAGCAGCCGGTCACGCTGGATCTCGGCGAGCAGGATTCCGTCGGTCATGAGCTTGACCAGGGTGTGCTCGGAGACCTGATCGGTGAAGCGCACCGTGTAGCCGACAGTCTCGCCGAGCTCGGTGCCCAACTCCTCGGCGATCCGCTCGGCCACCGTGCGGGCGGCCAGCCTGCGCGGCTGGGTGTGGCCGATGACCCCGCGGATGCCGCGCCCCAGTTCCAGGCAGATCTTCGGGATCTGGGTGGTCTTGCCCGAACCGGTCTCGCCGGCCACCACGACGACCTGGTGGGCGGCGATGGCGGCGGCGATGTCGTCGCGGCGCGCGCTGACCGGCAACTGTTCCGGGTAGCTGATTCGGGGAACCGACGCGCGCCTGGACGCGATACGTGCCTCGGCGGCGGTGATGGCGGCGGCGATCTCGTCGAGGTCGGTGCCCCGTGCGCGGTCGAGCTTACGGCGCAGCCGGTGTTCGTCGCGGAGGGAGAGATTCGCCAGGCGGGTACGGAGCTCGCGGGCTCCGGTGGTAGCTGTCCTGGTCATTGCCTCCCCAGACTACCGGGCGGGCCGATGTCGCATTCCTTCGCGGCTCGCGGTGCCTCGACGGGCGCGCCGATCACGACCTAGGGTGAAGGCATTCGTCACGGCGGTCGGGGGTGGTGCAGGTGCCAGGAGGACGAGTCCGCGCGGACGGGTCCGGTCGGCCGGATCACATCGGGTGCGCAAGGGGCGTCGATTCCGCGCCCCGGTGTCGATGGAGGTGGTGTGCGCGTGTGGTGTGAGGTGAGGTCGGTGACCGAGACCGTGGCGGCAGGCACGGGGATCGCTCGGCGGATCGTCGGCGAGACCTATGCGGCGGGACTGGCGGTACGGGCCGGGCTGGTGACCCCGGAGCGCCCGGATCGGCTGGCTCGGATGGGGCTGGCGGTGGCGCGCTCGGGCATGCTCGGTGGCCTGGCCACGGTGGCCGCGCTGCGTTACCGCGATCGCGCCGCGCTGATCGACGATCGTGGCAGCGTCAGTTTCCGCGAGCTCGACGAGCGCACCACGGCGCTGGCCAATGCCTGGCGGGCGCGCGGGCTGCGCGACGGCGAGGGCGTGGCCGTGCTGACCCGCAATCATCGCGGCTTCCATTACGCGGTGTTCGCCGCGGCGAAGTGTGGGTCGCGGATCATCCTGCTGAACACCGATTTCGGGGCCGAGCAACTGCGGGAGGTGATGACGCGCGAAGGGGTGGATCTGCTGGTGTGCGACGACGAGTTCACCGCGCTGCTCGGTGATCACCGCCCACGCCGCGGCCGCTACCGGGCCTGGACCGACGCCCCGGCGATCGACACCCTCGACAATCTCATCGCCGGCGGTTCGCGCCGCCCGGCCCGCCGCCCGCGCGCCGCCGCCCGGATCGTGCTGCTCACCAGCGGGACCACCGGAACGCCGAAGGGCGCGCCGCGCGGAGAACCGACGTCGCTGACCCCGCTCGGCGGCATCCTCGGCCGAGTCCCGTTGCGCGCCAGGCAGGTTGTCGAGTGCCCGGCGCCGTTGTTCCACACGCTCGGCTTCGCGCACACGATGATGGCGGTCGGCTTCGGCTCCACCCTGGTGATCCGCCGCCGGTTCGACCCGCGAGCGGTGCTCGACAGCCTCGCCGAGCACCGGGCCGACACCCTGGTCGTGGTGCCGGTGATGCTGCGGCGCATGGTCGACGCCTGCCCGGATGCCCGCACCCGTTACGACCTGTCGGGCCTGCGGATCATCTTCGTCGCGGGGTCGCAGCTCGGCGCGCCGCTGTACGCGCGAGCCGTCGAGGCGTTCGGGCCGGTGCTGTACAACGTCTACGGCTCCACCGAGGCCGCCTACGCGACCATCGCGACCCCCGCCGATCTGGCCGCCGCACCGGGCTGCGTGGGACCGCCGGTGCCCGGCGCGGTGGTGAAGATCCTCGGTGACGACGGTCGTGAACTGCCCGCGGGCCGGACCGGGCGGATCTTCGTCGGCAACGATTACCAGTTCGAGGGCTACACCGGCGGCGGCGACAAGGAGCGGGTGCGCGGACTCATGTCCACCGGCGACCTCGGCCATTTCGATCCGGCCGGTCGGCTTTTCGTCGACGGCCGGGCCGACGACATGATCGTCTCCGGTGGCGAGAACGTTTTCCCCGGCGAGGTGGAGGATCTGCTGACCGCCCACCCCGCGGTAGCCGAGGTGAGTGCGTTCGGCGTGGACGACGAGGAATACGGGCAGCGTCTGCGGGTGGCTGTGGTGCGCCGGGCCGGGCACACGCTCACCGCCGAGGACGTCCGCGATCACGTGCGCACCCGGCTCGCCCGCTACAAGGTGCCCCGCGATGTGGTCTTCCTCGATGAGCTACCGCGCAATCCGAGCGGCAAGGTGCTCGTGCGGGAGCTGCGCGAATTGCCCTGACCGGGTGCGGGAACGGCGAGGGCCCGCCGCGCGCGCGACGGGCCCTCGACTGCGGCGATGGTCGCCGACCGGGAACCGGCCGGATCAGACCGACACGGCGGCGAGCGTCTCGGTGGACTGCACGGCCTGGCCGACGCCGGCCACGATCGCGGCGGCGCGCAGCGACTCGAAGATCACCTCGCGAGACACGCCCGCCTCACGCAGGGTGTGTTCGTGCGCTTCGAGGCAGTGCGCGCAACCGTTGATCGAGGAGACCGCGAAGGACCACAGCTCGAAATCGGCCTTGTCCACGCCCGGATTACCGATGATCTGCATGCGCAGACCGGCCCGCAGGTCGTCGTAGCGACCGTCCAGGAACGAGCGGCCACGGTAGAACACGTTGTTCATGCCCATGATCGAGGCCGCGCCGAGGGCGGCGTTGTACGCCTCCTCCGACAGCACGTCGGCGGCTTCCTCGGCGATCTCGCGCAGCGTGGTGGCCGAGCGGGTGGCGGCGGCCGAGGCCAGCAGTGTGCCCCACAGCTGCTGCTCGTTCAGCACGGTGGTCCGGGCGATGGAGGACAGATTGAGCTTGAGGTCCTTGGCGTACTCGGGAAGGGAGTTCTTCAGGTTCTCAATGCTCATCTTCATGACCTCTTTCGCGGTAGGCCGCCATCCGGCGGGCGGCAGGGGAGGGAGATCCCCGAGGGGAGTGGAAAAGGTTCCGCTCCCCTCGGGGAGCGGAAAAGGGAGGAGTGGTCGGTTCGACTCAGACGCTGGCGGAGAGCAGCTCGCCGGCGTTGATGGTCGGATCGCCCTTCTTCCAGTTGCAGGCGCACAGCTCGTCGGACTGCAGGGCGTCGAGCACGCGCAGCACCTCGTCGACGTTGCGGCCCACCGAACCCGCGGTCACCGAGACGAACTGGATCTCGTTGTTCGGGTCGACGATGAAGGTCGCGCGGTCGGCGACGCCGTCGGCGTTGAGAACGCCGGTGGCCGAGGCCAGTTCACGCTTGAGGTCCGAGAGCATCGGGAAGGGGAGGGTCTTGAGATCCTCGTGCTGGGCGCGCCACTGGAAGTGCACGAACTCGTTGTCGACCGAGGCGCCGAGCACCTGGGCATCGCGATCGGCGAACTCGTCGTTCAGCTTGCCGAAGGCGGCGATCTCGGTCGGGCAGACGAAGGTGAAGTCCTTCGGCCAGAAGAAGACGATGCGCCACTTGCCCGCGTGGTCGTCGCTGGTGATCTGGGTGAAGTAGTCGTCGGGCTGCTGAGCGTCGACCTTCGACAGGTCACCGCCGATCACCGCGGTGAGGTTGTACGCCGGGAACTGGTCGCCGATGGTCAGCAGGGCCATGCTGTTTCTCCTCGTTCGTTTCGGTGAATTCACGCTTCCCGACTCATCTTGCCCAGTACCCTTCGAAAGGTAAAGGTGATCAGTGGCACTAGACTGATAGGTATGGCCGATCAGACTTATCAGCCCACCCTGTCACAGCTGCGTGCGTTCGCGGCAATCGCCGAGCATCGCCATTTCGGCACGGCCGCTTCGCGTTTGGGTGTGAGTCAACCCACACTGTCGCAGGGGCTCGCCGCGCTGGAGAACGGGCTCGGGCTACAGCTGATCGAGCGAAGCACCCGGCGGGTCCTCGTCACCGCCGCCGGGATGCGGTTGCTGCCCCAAGCGCTCGCGACCCTCGAGGCCGCCGACCGCTTCGTCGCCTCGGCGACCGGCGATGCCCTGGGCGGGCCGTTGCGGATGGGCATCATCCCGACCGTGGCGCCCTACATTCTGCCCGGCCTGCTCAGACCGCTGCGCGACCGGCTGCCCACCCTGGTGCCGCAGATCGTCGAGGACCAGACCGCCCGGCTGCTCGAGGGGCTGCGCACCGGCGTGCTCGACATCGCCCTGCTCGCGCTGCCCGGCGACGGGCCGGGACTGACCGAGATCCCCTTGTTCACCGAAGAATTCGTGCTGGTCACTCCGCCCGGCCACGAGCTGGCGGGCCGGGCCGACCTGGCTCCCGGCGTGCTGGCCGGACTGCCCCTGCTGTTGCTCGACGAGGGGCACTGCCTCCGCGACCAGACGATGGAACTGTGCCGCACCACGTCGGTGGATCCACCCCCGGCGGTGGGCGACACGAGGGCCGCGTCGCTGGCGACGGTGGTGCAGTGCGTAGCGGGCGGACTCGGTGTGACTCTCATTCCGGAGATGGCCGTGGCTACCGAGACCGGGCGCGGCTCACTGGATGTCGCGCGGTTTGCCGCACCGGCGCCGGGACGCACGATCGGGCTGGTGTTCCGGTCCTCGAGCGTCCGCGCGCCGGACTACGAGCATCTGGCCGCGATCATCCGGGCGCACCGGCCGATGGGAGCTCCGTGGCAGAGGATTCAGGCCACCGTCATCGACACAGCCGACACAGCCGGCACAGCCGACGCCGACGGCGCCGGACAGCCGTAGCCGTCCGGCGCCGTCGGGACACCGTTCGCGAGGTTCAGCTACCCGCGCGCAACGCGTGCGGTTCGACCGCGCCACGCACCAGGGCGCGCGCGTCGACCGTCTCCGGCCGGTAGGGCAAGGTGACCAGGCGGTCGACCATGCCGGGCACCGGATCCTCGATCCGGTCCACCAAGCCGAACAGGAACGACCACTCGTGCTCGTCGCTGCCGTAGTGCACGACGGTGCCGAACTGCTCGTGGAACCGCTGCCAGGACCGCTTGAGGGTCTCGTTGCGCCACATCGTCGCGCATCCGGCCTGCGCGCTGAGCACGCCGCCGGGAGCGAGCAGCGCCTTACAGCGGGACAGGAACTCCGCCTCGTAGAGACGATTGTGCTGGGCGTCCTCCACCCGTTCGTCGGGCAGGTCGATCACGATGACGTCGTAGCGGGTGCCCGCCTGCTGCGCTTTCTGCAGGAAGTCCCAGCCGTCGGCGTAGTGCACGGTGATCGGTCCCTCGCCGCGCACCGCGGCGGCCAGCTCGTCGCTGGTGTAGCCGTAGGGCAGGTGCTGCGCGCACAACTCGACCTCGAGCTGGTCGATGTCGACGTGGTCGACGCGGGTGGCGCCCGCCGCGACCGACATCTGGCTGGCCACGCCCTCGCCGGACCCGATGATCAGCACCGAATCCAGCTTCTCCGCGAGCACGAAAGCCGGAACCATCATGGCCTCGTGGTAGGTGAGCTGGGAGAACTCGGTGGACTGGCGGTCGTCGTCGGAGAACAGGCTGATGCCCTGCTCGGTGCGCGCGATCACCATGTGCTGGAACGGGGTGTTCGTGTCGACGATCACCTCGTGCAGATCCCAGATCCGGGTCAGGCCTGCGCCCACCGGTTCCTCGATCCGCTGCGAGCCGTGCCCGCGCTGAATCACCTGCATGCGGACATCCTTGGGGGACAAGGCGTCTCGCAGCAGGTCCACGGCTTTCGTCGCGCCCGCACCGATGCTGCCGCAGGTGAAGACGTCGACGAAGATCTCGCCGGACTCCGGATAGGTGTGAATCGAGGCGTGGGACTCCGACAACAGCGCGAGGACGGTCACCCCCTGCGGTTCGAACTTCTTGTGTACGACATCGCAGATAGTGACGCCCGCCGCGATCAGAGACTCACGCAACGCCGATTCGAGTCGTTCGAGATCGTCGCACAGGTCTGTGTCGACACCACCGAACTCGGCCAGCACATGCCAACCGGTGAATTCCGCCGTCATAGGCAAACTCACTCTCGCTCAGCGCCCGAGACATGAACGGTCAAGGGCGGAAAACCATTGAAGGACACCGACGAATAGCTCGCGGTATATGCGCCGGTGTCGAGGATCTGGATGCGATCACCGGCTCGCAACGTGGTCGGCAGAAGGACCCGCGTGCGTTGATACAGTACATCGTCGCCGTCGCAGGTAGGACCGGCCACCACAGCCTCGTCGACGGGGTCTCCGTCGCGTTCGGTGACGAAGCGGTAGGCGATGTACTCGTTCTCCGTCTCGGCCATGCCGTTGTAGCGGCCGATGTCGAGATAGACCCAGCGACGTCCGTCCGGCGCGATGCGCACCGCGACGACTTCGGCGTGGATGGTGCCCGCGTTGCCGACCAGCGCCCGCCCCGGCTCGACGACCAGGGTGGCGGTGGCGGGCAGGCAGCGCAGGGCGGTCTCGGTGATCACGGCGGCGATCTCGCCGAGGTCCGGCGCGGCGTCGGCGTAGGCGATCGGCAGCCCGCCGCCGATGTTCACCGAAGTGACCGAAATCTCTTTGTCGGCCAGTGCTTTCGCGATCTGCCCGGCCTGCTCGATGCCGATCCGCCACGCGTTCGGGTCCAGTTGCTGGGAGCCCACGTGGAAGTACGGCCCGGCCGGGGACAGCCCGAGGTCGCGGGCGCGCACCAGCAACCGCAGCGCCTCCTCGGGCGCGCAGCCGAACTTGGTGCCGAAAGGCGTGCGCGACTGTGGGGCCGAGGCCAGGAAACGGCACTCCACCTGCGAACCCGGCGCGTGCTCGGCGATGCGCAGCAGGTCCTCCTCGGTGTCGAAGGCGAAGCGGCGCACCCCGTCGGCGTACGCGCGCGCGATGTCGGCGGCCTTCTTGACCGTGTTGCCGTAGCAGAGCTTGTCCGCTGCCACGCCCAGCCCGAGGCACAGCGCGATCTCGCCGATGCTGGCCACGTCGAATTCCGCGCCCTCGTCGTCCAGCAGCCGGATGAGCTCCGGCACCGGGCTCGCCTTCACCGCGTACCGGATGCGCGCATCGCCGGGCACACGGCCGGCGACCGCGGCATCGAGTGCGCGGAAATTCCGGCGGACACGCTCCGGGTGGATGACAAGGTACGGAGATTCGGGCATAGTTGATCTTTCGCGTGGGCACTTTCGCGTGGGCAGCAGCGCAGAGAGTATCAGCGGCCCCGACCGGGAAACGAATCCGCGGCAACCGCTCGCCGGGCCGTCTCGGTTCACGGTCCGCACCCGGCGGGCAACCGGTTCCGCGGTCAGCCCGCCACTACCGTGACCTCGTCGAATACGACCTCGCCCGCCGCATCCGAGGCTTCCAGATCCACCACCGCGCGCACCGCCCAGCCGTGATCGCCCGCCGGGTCGTCGAGTGTCTGGCGCACATCCCAGAAGCCGGTGCGCTGCTCGACCTGGAACAGCCTCGGGCCGCGGGCGTTCTGATCGGTGCCGATGCTGTCGTACTCGGCGAAGTACGGTTCCAGCGCGCTCTCCCAGTCCGGTCCGGTGCCGCGTTGGTCCAGCTCGTCCAGTTCGTCCCAGCGCCTGCGCGCGGCCAGCTCCACGCGCCGGAACATCGCATTGCGCACCAGCACCCGGAAGGAGCGCTCGTTGGCGGTGATCGGGCGGACGGTCTCCGCGCCGAAGGCGACCTGGTCGGCGTCGGCCTCGGCGCCGGGATTGGTGAGCTGTTCCCATTCGTCGAGCAGGCTCGAGTCCACCTGCCGGATGAGTTCGCCGAGCCACTCGACGATGTCATCGAGTTCCTCGGTGCGCGCCGAATCCGGCACGGTGCGGCGCAGCGCGCGATAGGCGTCGGCCAGGTAGCGCAGCACCACTCCCTCGGAGCGAGCCAGCTCGTAGTAGGAGATCAGTTCGGCGAAGGTCATGGCGCGCTCGATCATGTCGCGCACCACCGACTTCGGGGCGGGGGCGAACTCCGACACCCAGGGGTGTCCGGCGCGGTAGGTCTCGTAGGCGGGCTCGATCAGCTCGGCCAGCGGCTTGGGCCAGGTCACCTCTTCCAGCAGTTCCATCCGCTGGTCGTAATCGATGCCGTCTGCTTTCATCTCCGCGACCGCTTCGCCGCGCGCCTTGTGCTGCTGGGCCATCACCAGCTGGCGCGGGTCCTCGAGCGTCGACTCGATCAGCGAGATGACATCGAGGGTGTAGGTGGGCGAGTCCTTGTCGAGCAGGTCGAGGGCGGCCAGGGCGAACGGGGACAGCGGCTGGTCGAGGGCGAAATCGCGCTGCAGGTCCACGGTCAGCCGGGCGTAGCGGCCCTGAGCGTCGGGTTCGTCGAGTTGCTGCACTACGCCGGCGTCGCGCAGGGCACGGTACAGGCGCACCGCGCGGACGATGTGCCTGCGCTGGGCCGGGCGCGGTTCGTGATTGTCCTCGAGCAGATGGCGCATCGCCTGGAAGCAGTTTCCGGGCCGGGCGATCACGTTCAGCAGCATGGCGTTGGTGACTTTGAAGCGCGACACCATCGGTTCGGGGGTGGCAGCCACGAGCCGGTCGAAGGTCTCCTCGCTCCAGGAGACGAATCCCTCCGGCGGTTTGCGCCGCTGCACCTTGCGTTGCTTCTTCGGATCGTCGCCCGCCTTGGCCAGCAGTCGCGCGTTCTCCACCTCGTGTTCGGGAGCCTGCACGACGACCGAGCCGACGGTGTCGTAGCCCGCGCGGCCCGCGCGTCCGGCGATCTGGTGGAATTCGCGCGCGTTCAGACGCCGGGTGCGCACACCGTCGTATTTCGTCAGACCGGTCAGCAGCACGGTGCGGATCGGCACATTGATGCCCACGCCGAGCGTGTCGGTGCCGCACACCACCTTCAGCAGCCCGTCCTGGGCCAGCTTCTCCACCAGTCTGCGGTATTTGGGCAGCATGCCCGCGTGATGCACGCCGATGCCGTGGCGGATCAGTCGCGACAGCGTCTTGCCGAAGCCGGCGGCGAACCGGAATTCGCCCAGGGCGGCCGCGATCGCGTCCTTCTCGGCCCGGGTGGCGAAATTGACGCTGGTGAGCGCTTGGGCCCGCTCGAGCGCGGCGGCCTGGGTGAAGTGCACGACGTAGACCGGTGCCTGATGGGTGGTGACCAGTTCCTCGAGCGTCTCGGTGATCGGCGTCCTGACATACGAGAAATGCAGCGGCACCGGACGTTCGGCACCCGCCACGATCGCGGTCTCCCGGCCGGTGCGCCGCCGCAGATCCTCGGCGAAGAAATCGACTGTGCCCAGAGTCGCCGACATCAGCAGGAACTGCGCGCGCGGCAACTCCAGCAGCGGTACCTGCCAGGCCCAACCGCGATCCGGATCGGCGTAGAAATGGAACTCGTCCATCACGACCTGACCGAGGTCGGCGTCCGGCCCCTGCCGCAATGCCAGATTCGCCAGGATCTCCGCGGTCGCGCAGATGATCGGCGCGTCGGCGTTGACCGAGGCGTCGCCGGTCACCATGCCGACATTGTCCGCGCCGAACACCTCGCACAACGCGAAGAACTTCTCGCTCACCAGCGCCTTGATCGGTGCGGTGTAGTAGCTGCGGATGCCCTGGGTGAGCGCGAACAGGTGGGCGGCGACCGCGACCAGGGACTTACCGGAACCGGTGGGCGTCGCGAGAATGACGTTGGCGCCGGAGGCGAGCTCGAGCACCGCCTCGTCCTGGGCCGGATACAGTGGCGTGCCCTGCTCGGCGGCCCACATGCCGAACGACTCGTACAGCGCGTCGGCGTCGGTCCCTGGAATGTCGAGCAGCTCGGTCAGATCCACTCCGAGCAGCTTACGGATCAGTCCTCGTCACCGTCGTAACCGGCCTGCTCGGCCAGGAAACGTTCGAACTCCGCACCCAGCTCCTCGCCGCTGGGCAGATCCTGCTCGGCGGCCAGCAGGCTGGACTGGCGCTCCTGGGCCGTCACGAAGCTGTCGTACTGACGCTCGAGCGCCTGCACGACGGTCTCCACCTCGGGATTGCCCGCGATGTGCTCGTTGACCTGCTCGAGCACCCGGGCCGCGGACTCGCCCAGGGCGGCCAGCGGCAACTCCAGCCCGGCGTTGCCCGCGACGTTCTCCAGCAAGGTCTGTGCCGCCGCCGGGTAGGCGGTCTGGGCCAGATAGTGCGGAACGTGCACGGAGAATCCGAGCGATTCGTGCCCGTGCTGGGCCAGCCGGTACTCCAGCAGCGACGACGCGCTGCCGGGCACCTGCAGCTCACCCGGCCAGCGCTGGTGCTCGCCGATCAGCGCGCTGTCGGAGGCATGCGCGGTGACGCTCAGCGGGCGGGTGTGCGGGATGGCCATCGGGATCGCGCTCAGACCGATGCTGCGGCGCACCCCGAGTTGCTCGGCGAGCAGCCGGACGGCGGTGGTGAACTTCTCCCAGCGCAGATCCGGTTCCACACCGGACAGCAGCAGGAACGGCGTGCCTGTGGTATCGCGCAGCGCCCACAGATTCAGTTCCGGCTCGGCGTAGTCGGAGAAGTGATCGTTCTTGAACGTCATCAGCGGCCGGCGCGATCGGTAGTCGAGCAGCTCGTCCACGTCGAACGAGGCGACCAGTTCGCTCTCCAGGCTCTCGCGCAGGTGTGTGGTCGCCAGCCGCACGGCGTGGCCCGCGTCGGTGAACCCTTCGAGCCCGTGCACGAGAACCGGGCCCGAGCCGTCGGCCGACGACAGCTGCGGAGCGGGAAACTCCAGTTCGTACATTCGCGACTCGTAATCCATCGCGTACTCCTTCCTGCGCGTTCCTTCACCACGGTTGCCCGGGCGCTCCTGCCGTACCCGGATGGCGTGGCGGGGAACCGGTGTCCATTGTCCCTCATCGCGGCGACACACACCGAACGTGATCGGGACTGCGACCCATTGGGATGAACCAACGTCCGCGCCGTACCCGGCATTCCCGTCGGCTCCCCGACAGGGGTGATTACCGGATCGGGGCCGCGGCGCGCAACCTCGCCTGCGCCGCAGGCCGGTTGCCGGTCGGCGTGGCATCGCCAGGGGCGAGCGGGGGTGCGGCACAGTGGGCGGGTGATCATGGTGCTTGGCAATCGTCGGCTTCGCGGTCGTGGCCGGTCGTCGGTCCTGACACTCGCGGTCGGCATGGCGATGCTGACAGGGTGCGGGTCCACCGTCGACGGCGCGCCGGTCGCCGTCGAGCGCGCCACGGTAGGTGAGCGCAACGACGCCCAACTGGTCTCGTTGCTCCCCGATCCCGCGCAGTTCCCCGATCGCTACCCCGCCGTCGTGCTGCCCCCGGACGCCGCCGCCCAAGCGGCGGGCGACCTCGACGGGGTCGCCCGTGGCGCCCAGGTGGATCCCGCGGACTGCGCGCCACCGGAGCAGCAGTACGGCCCCGACCACACCGCGGTGGCGGTCGGCACCTCGGAGGAGAACCGCGCGACGCTCACCGTCGAACTCGTGCGCACCGCAATCCCGCTGTCGTCGCTGGCCGAACAGGTGCGTCGCTGCGGCGAGATCCGCGTGACGGGCGTCGGGCCGACGACGACCGTGACGACGACGCTCGGCACGGCCCCGGCCGTGGACGCGGACGACTCGCTGTCGCTGCAACGCGTCGTAGCGCCCGATGTGGGCGGGGTCGGTCTGACACAACGGATGCGTACGTACGTCGCCCAGGTCGGCGATGTGCGGGTACTGGTCACCTACATGATCTTCGGCGACGGGCCGCAGGACGACGCGGCGCTGGAAGAACTGTTCGCCACGGCGGTGGACAAGGTCGCCGCCGGCTAGACGGACTCGCTTGCCCAGCGGTTGTCCACAGCCGGGCGGTTATCCACAGGCTCGACAAAAGCCCAGGTCGCGGCGCGCGGCGCAGTGGGGTGTGCGGGCAGTCTCGGCGGCATGACCAGCACACCACTGAATCCCGCCGGTGACGCCGCGTCGCGCACCGGTTCGTCCGTGCCGTCGAGCAGGCGGCCCGCGGTCCCGTGCGCCGGTGCGCCGGGGCCGGTGGACACCGCGCTTCATCCGGTGCAGTCCCGGCCACGAGACGGTTCGGCGTCGGAATCGAGGTCGGTGCCGGGGTCGGTCTCGTCTCGGTTCCCGGCACCGGTCCCGAAATCGACTCCGGCTCCGGCGTCGGCACCGGCTCCGGCACCAGCCCCGAAGTCGGCTCCGGCACTCGCGTCGGCGTCGGCTCCGGCTCCGGCCCCCGCCTCGGCGTCGGCTCCGGCCCCCGCGTCGGTACCGGCTCCGGCTCAGGGTCTGGCTCCGGTACCGGCGTCGGCGTCGGCTCCGGCCCCCGCGTCAGCGTCGGCTCCGGCTCCCACGTCGGCGTCGGCTCCGGCCGCCGAGTCGGCGCCCGCGTCGGCGTCGGAACCGGAATCTGTGCCGGCCTCGGTACCGATTCCGCCGAAGACCGGCTCCGGCGTCCGTGGCCCGCGTTCCGCCGGCCTGCGTGGCGGGGTATGTGTGCGGCCCACGGTCCTGTCCTCGCGTCGGCCGCGCCCGGAGCGCGAATCCGATGGCGCGCCCGGCGGGCCACAGGTCCCCGCTCAGTCGTCGCAGGGGGTGTCCCCCGGGGGCATCTCTCCGACGGCGAGCCGGTCGGATGGGCGGTCCGGCGAGGCGCCTGAGCAGGAGCGATTCACGCGCTCGGCTCCGTGGTGGGTCGGTGTGCCGCCGACCGACGACTCGCTGCCGGATCCGCTCGCGGGTGTGGTGTTGCCGCCGCCGGTCGACGTCACCACCGAATGCGGTGAGGCGGCGCCGCGCTACGGGGCGAGCGGTCCCGAACAGCGGCTGCGGCTCGACGCGGTGGGGGAGCTGATCGCGGCGCTGCCCGCGCTGGTCGGGTTCTTCCCACAACGGTCCCTCGTGGTGGCGGTGCTCGGGCCCGAGGCGGCGCTGGCGGGGGTCGCCGAGATCCGATCGGTGGTCCGATTCGACCTCGAACCCGGCGAGGGCCGCGTCGCCGAGGCCGCCGCGAGGTATGCCGCGTGCACGGTGAATATCGCCACGACCTCGCAGAGCAGGGATGTGCTGGCGGTGATGGTCGACGATCGGCTCGTCACGCCGGCCGTCTCGGAGGCCACCGCGGGTTTTTCCGGGACGCGCTTGATGAGCCGGGTGGTGCGGTGCTTCGAGCGCGAAGGACTGCGTGTCGGCGGGGCCTGGGCGACCCGCGGCATCGCCGCCGGAATGCCGTGGTGGAACCTGTCCGGATCGCCGCGAGTGGGCAAATTGCCCGACCCCGCCGCCTCGGCGGTGGCGCTGGCGAACGTGCTGGAAGGCCGGGCGATCCTGCCCTCACGGGACGAACTGGTCGCCTTGCTCGAGCCCGACGAGGAATTGCGCGCGAACGTCGCCGCACGGATCGGCTCGGTCGCCACTCGGGCGCGGACCGGATTCGTCCGGGCGCTGCGCTGCGGCGACGTGCTCGGATATCGCAGGCGTGCACTGGAAGGCGTGCTCCAGCAGATCGCGGCGATGGAATCGGGAACGATCCCGGATGCGGAGGAGATCGCCGCCGCGCTCGTCACGCTGCGCGAACGAGCGGTCCGTGACGCGCTTTTCGGATTGGCTGTCGGCGATCACGCGGACGCGGCGGAGCGATTGTGGATGCGGCTGGCTCGCGCTTGCACCGGTCCCGACCGCGCCGATCCGGCCACGCTGGTGGCCTACAGCGCCTACGTGCGCGGCGACGGGCCCTTCGCGGGCATCGCGCTCGAGGTCGCGCTGCGCGCCGACCCGACGCACGCGATGGCCGTCCTGCTCGACACCGCCCTGCGGGCGGGGATGCGGCCGAGTCATCTGCGCAAGCTGGCGCGCAGCGGGTACGACACGGCCGCCTGCCTCGGCGTCGATCTGGGGCCGATGAGGCGGTGAGCGCCCCGGCGGCTCAGCGGGCGCTGTGCGCGCGTGAACCGAGCGAACGCAGGAAACCCCAGGCGTCGGAGACGATCTCGTCGAGATCGGTGTGCTGGGGCTTCCAGCCGAGGTCGGTGATCGCGCGCTCGCTGGAGGCGATCAGCACCGCCGGGTCGCCCGCCCGGCGCGGCGCGTCCTGCACGGCGATCGGCAGTCCGGTGACCCGTTGGCATGCCGATATGACCTCGCGCACCGAAAAACCCGTGCCGCTGCCCAAGTTGTAGATGCGGTGGGAGCCGGGCTCGGAGGTGGTCAGCGCGAGCAGATGCGCGTCGGCCAGGTCCCTGATGTGGATGTAGTCGCGGATCGCGGTGCCGTCCGGGGTCGGCCAGTCGGTGCCGAACACCGAGATCGCGGGCCGGTGCCCGAGCGCCACCTGCAGCACCAAGGGGATGAGATGGGTTTCCACCACCCGGTTCTCGCCGAGACCGCCGTAGGCGCCCGCGACATTGAAATAGCGCAGGCTGGTCGCGGCCAGCCCGTGCGCGACGGCGTAGGAGGAGATGGCGTGATCGATGGCGAGTTTGGTCGCACCGTAGGGATTGGTGGGGCGCGTCGGGGCGTCCTCGGTGATCGGCACCTGCTCCGGCTCGCCGTACACCGCGGCGGTCGAGGAGAACACCAGCCGCGGGGTACCGGTCCGGCGGATCGCCTCGAGCAGCGACAGAGTGGTCACCACATTGCCGTGCCAGTACTGTTCCGGCCGCTGCACCGACTCGCCGACCAGCGATTGCGCAGCGAAATGCAGCACACCGTCGAAGGTCTCGGCGGCCAGCAGATCGGCGCCGGCCTCGGCGACATCGCCTTCGACGAAACGCGCCCCGGTGGGCACACCCTCGGCGTTCCCGGTCGACAGATCGTCGACGACCACGACCTCGTGGCCGTCTTCCACCAATACCTGGGCGCAGACGCCGCCGACGTAGCCCGCGCCACCCGTCACGAGAAGTTTCATGTATCAGGCCAGCTTCACCTGGACGGCGTGCGCCATCTCGTCGGACAGTTCGAATTCCGAGTGACCGGGCACCGTGATGATCACCGCGCCGGGCCTGGACTCGACGGTCACCCGAGCGTCGGGAACCACGCCCGCCTCGCGCAGTCGGCCGATCACCTCGGGGTCGTTCTGGATGTGCTCGGCGAGACGGCGGACCACCACTGCCTGACCGAGGCCGTGCGGCAGATCGGAGAGCCGGATCAACTGCTCCTCGTAGTGCCGGGGCGCGGCGATGCCGAGTTCGTCGAGACCGGGGATGGGGTTGCCGTAAGGAGAGGTGGTCGGGTGATTGAGCACCTCGACGAGACGACGTTCGACGTCCTCGCTCATCACGTGCTCCCAGCGGCACGCCTCGGCGTGCACGTTCTGCCAGTCCAAGCCGATGATGTCGACCAGCAACCGCTCGGCGAGCCGGTGTTTGCGCATGACCGCGACTGCCATGCTGCGGCCCTTGTCGGTCAACTCCAGGTGCCGGTCGCCTGCCACGAGCAGGAGCCCGTCACGTTCCATCCGCGCCACGGTCTGGCTGACGGTCGGCCCGCTCTGCTCGAGGCGCTCGGCGATGCGTGCGCGCAGCGGCACGACGCCTTCCTCCTCGAGGTCGTAGATGGTACGGAGATACATCTCCGTGGTGTCGACCAGATCCTTCACCAGTTACCCCTTCGTCTGCACGAATTCTACCCAGGCACGGCGGTACACACGGTTACCGGCTCATTCGAACACGCCGCAACGGGGACCTTGTCGGCGCACGGCCTGTCGCCGCGTGCGCTCATGCCATATTTCTACTGCATGACAACGGCGGACGGGGTCCGTCCCTTCCCGCGTACCGTTGCGCCCATGGCCACTGCATCCTCGGCGCCGCCTCCCGGTCACGCCGCACCGGCAGATACCGGCACCGTCGTCTGGTCGGACCGGTTCCTGGACTACACCTGGACACCGCGGCACCCGATGAAACCCGCGCGCCTGAAACTGACGATGGCGCTGGCCCGCAGCCTGGGAATACTCGACGGCGTGGAGACTCTCGAGCCGGCCGAGTGCGGACGCGGGGAACTGCTGCGCATCCACACCGCCGACTACATCGAAGCCGTCGAGCACGCGATACAGCCGCCGGGGGAGCCCGTCTCACCGCCCTACGGACTCGGCTCGGCGGACAACCCGGTGTTCCCGGGAATGCACCAGGCGGCCTCGGTGATCGTGGGCGGCACGCTGGCGGCCGCGCGGGCGATCGCCGAGGGGCGCACCCGCCGGGCGGTGAGCATCGGCGGGGGCATGCATCACGCCATGCCGTCCTCGGCGGCGGGCTTCTGCATCTACAACGATGCGGCTGTGGCGATTTCGTGGCTACTCGATCACGGCTACGACCGCATCGCCTACATCGACGTCGACGTCCACCACGGTGACGGCGTGCAGCGCGCCTTCTACACCGACCCGCGCGTGCTGACGATCTCGATCCATCAGCATCCGGCGACCCTGTGGCCCAACACCGGCTGGCCCGACGAAGCGGGTCTCGGCGCGGCGGAGGGCACCGCCGTCAATCTGGCGCTGCTGCCGGGGACCAGGGATGCGCAGTGGCTGCGCGGATTCCATGCCGTCGTGCCCGGCGCGATCGCGGCGTTCCGGCCGCAGATCATCATCAGCCAGTGCGGCGCGGACACCCATCGGGAAGACCCGCTGGCCGATCTCGAACTGACCGTGGACGGCCAGCGCGCGGCGATTCTGGCGATGCGCGAGCTGGCCGACCGCTACGCCGAGGGCCGCTGGCTGGCACTCGGCGGCGGCGGGTACGGGCTCGTGCGGGTGGTGCCGCGCGCGTGGACGCATCTGCTGGCCGCGGCGCTGGGTCGCGACGTGGACCCGGCGACGCCGATCCCGGCCTCGTGGACGGATCTGGTGCGCGCCGCCGCGCCCGCGGTCGAGCCGCCGAGCACGATGGGCGACGGCGGCGACAGCGCATATCGTCCGTGGGACGGGCCGGGCGGCACGGTCGAGACCGGGGACGCCCGCGTCGACCGAGCACAACGTTCGGTCGATTCCGCAGTACTCGCCACCCGCCGCGCGAGTTTCGCGCTACTCGGACTGGACCCGGAGGATCCCCGTGACTGACCCGACCCCTGACACCCTCGCCGGGGCGAGCACCGCGGACACATCGCCCGACACCGAGGCACCGGCCATCGCCCCGCCGCAACACTGGTTCGCCGATGTGCTGGCCTCCGACGGCGGTGTGGTGCGATTGCGGCCGATCGTCCCCGACGACGCCGACAGGATGCAGGCCTTCCACACCGCGCTGTCCGATCGCACCAGATACCTGCGCTACTTCGGCCCGTACCCGCGGATCTCACCGAAGGATCTGCACCGCACCACCCACGTCGACTACCGCGATCGCGTCGGGCTGGTCGCCGAACTGGGCGACGCGATCATCGCGGTGGGCCGCTACGAACTCATCGACCGGCCGGGTCCGCGCGCGGCCGAGGTGGCCTTCGTCGTCGCCGACGAACATCAGGGGCGCGGTCTGGGATCGATCCTGCTCGAGCATCTGGCGGGCGCGGCGGCGGAGAACCGGATCCAGACCTTCGTCGCGGAAGTCCTCGCCGAGAACTTCGCCATGGTGACCGTCTTCCGGGAAGCCGGCTACCAGGTCGAACGCAGCCGCGACGGCACTGTGCTACATCTCGAGTTCGCCATCGACCCGACCGAGGCGCTGGTCTCGGTGCGCGATGCGCGTGAGCGGGCCTCCGAGGCACGTAGCGTCGGCAATCTGCTCGCGCCGCGGTCGATCGCGGTGATCGGCGCGACGCCGGGGACCGGTCGGGTCGGCGGTGCGGTGCTGGCCAACCTGCTGTCCGGCAGCTTCCAGGGGCCGGTGTTCCCGGTCAACCCGAATCGCAGATCGGTACGGGGTGTGCGGGCCTACGCCACGGTGCGCGAGATTCCCGACGAGGTCGACCTCGCGGTGGTGGCGGTGCCCGCGCAGGAGATCGACTCGGTGCTCGACGACTGTCTCGCCAAGGGCGTCAAAGGGCTGGTGGTGCTGACCGCCGGGTTCGCCGAGACCGGTCCCGAGGGGCTGGCCGCCGAACGCGAACTCGTGGCCGCCGCGCGCGGGCACGGTATGCGGGTGGTCGGGCCGAGCGCGCTGGGCATCGCGAACAACGATCCGGCCGTCGCGATGAACGCGACGTTGGCCTCGGTACTGCCGCCGCGTGGGCGCATCGGCTTCTTCTGTCAGTCCGGGCCGCTGGGCGTGGCGATCCTCGGTGAGGCCGCGGCGCGGAATCTGGGGCTGTCGACGTTCGCCTCGGCGGGCAATCGCGCCGACGTGTCGGGCAACGACCTGCTGCAGTACTGGGACACCGACCCGGCCACCGATGTGGTGCTGCTGTATCTGGAGAGTTTCGGCAATCCGCGCAAGTTCTCGCGGATCGCGCGTCGTGTCGCGCGTACCAAACCGATCGTGGCGGTGAGCAGCGGACGTTCGGTGCGCACGCGGCGGCCGGGCGGTGACATCGACCGATCCATCGTGCGCGACCTGTTCGCCCAGGCAGGCATCGTGCAGGTCGACTCCATCTCCGAACTGTTCGACTGCGCGGCGATGCTCGGGTATCAGCCGCTGCCCCGCGGGCCGCGCCTGGCGGTGATCTCCAACAGCACCGCGTTGAGCTGGCTGGCCGTCGACGCGGCACGCGGCGAAGGGCTCGAGGTCGCCGAACCGGTGAACGTGGGACCGCACGCCACACCCGGCGCCTACCTAGACGCGGTGGTCGAGGCGCTGCGCGACGATGCCTGCGATGCGCTGATCGTGGTGTTCGCGCCGCCGGTGCCGGTGCCGATGGCCAGTTTCGCCGATGCCATCCGTGCGGCTTCGGCGGCGGTCCCTGAGGCGGGCAAGCCCATCCTCACGACCTTCGTCGCCGAACAGGGCCTGCCGAATCTGCTCTCGGTGCGCGGCCGCAACGGCATGGCGGTCCGTGGTTCGATCCCGTCCTATCCCGATCCGGAACGGGCCGCCCGGGCGCTGGCTCGGGTCCACCGCTACGCCCGGTGGCGCGACCGGCCTGCCTCGACGGTGGTTCGTCCGGACGGCATCGACGCCGACCGGGCGGCGGCGTTGGTGGCGACGTGGATGGCCGAATCGGGCGGGCGCAGACTGACCGATCTGGAAGTGGTGGAACTGCTCAACTGCTACGGCATTCCGGTCGTCGAGTTCCGCGAGGTCCGCGACGCGGACGCGGCGGTGGCGGCGGCCGAGGAACTCGGCTATCCGGTGGCGGCCAAGGCGACCGGTGAAATATGGCGCAAGCGAGCCGATCTCAGCGGTGTGCGGTTGGACCTGTGGCGCCCGGAGGCGGTGCGTCAGGCCTATCTCGACCTGGTACGGATGTGTGGCGACCCGGTCCTGCACATCCAGCGGATGGCGACCAAGGGCGTCGGTTGCATACTGCGGGTGCAGGACGATCCGTCGTTCGGGTCGGTGATCGAATTCGGGCTGTCCGGGCTGATCATCGAAATGCTCGGCGACCGGGCCTACCGTGCGCTGCCGCTCACCGAGTCCGAAGCGGCCGCGTTGATCGACGCACCCCGTGCCGCCCCGCTGCTGTCCGGCACTCCGGCCAGCCCGCGCGTGGACAAGGGCGCGCTCGTGGAACTGGCACAACGGATTTCGGCGCTGTTCGACGATCTACCCGAGATGCGTGAACTGGCATTCGATCCGGTGCTGGCATCGCCGACCTCGGCCGAAATCCTCTACGCCCGCGGGCGTATCGGTCCCGAACCGAGCCGATTCGACGAAGGCCCGCGCAGGCTGGCATGAGTGCCGAAGCATGAGTGCCGAAGATCGCGTAGCAGGGATGCCGTCCGGATGATCCGGACACTGCAGCCGGTTGCGAATCGGTCGCTTCCGGATGCTCGGCGTTAACAGCGCAGGTGCAGGCCGCGATCTATGGTGGGATTCGACGCGTGCCGGAGAAGGGGACGCGGTCCCCGCCAGGAAGGTCGTACCTATGAATGCTCGTCGTCTCGCCGGACTGATCGCGCTCGCCTGCCTCACCGCGGCAGGCTGCTCGGTGAACATCGGCTCGAGCACGCCCACCGTCGAGGAAACCGACCTGGAA
The DNA here is from genome assembly GCF_001613125.1 of Nocardia shimofusensis NBRC 100134. Classification (GTDB taxonomy): domain Bacteria; phylum Actinomycetota; class Actinomycetes; order Mycobacteriales; family Mycobacteriaceae; genus Nocardia; species Nocardia shimofusensis. Next base: position 35,746 of record NZ_BDBT01000003.1, on the reverse strand, counting down.
CGCTCCGTCACGCAGACGCTGGCCGATCAGGTCGGGCAGGAGCCCGAGAACGTCGACTGCCCCGACGATCTGAAGGGCGAGGTCGGCGCCGTCATGGAGTGCAGCCTGACCGCCGACGGCGTCACCCGCACCATGACGGTGACCGTCACCTCGGTGGAGGGGGACACGGTCAACTACGACATCGAGGTCGACGCGACCTGATCGCCGCGCTCCGCCGTCCGGCCCTTCGATCACATCCGGTCGGTGAACAGCGAAAATGCCGGGTCGCTCCGCTGGAGCGACCCGGCATCGGTCTGTCGGCGGTGGGACCGTCTGTCAGCTCGCGTAGGCGCGCAGCCGGTCCGCCCGCTCGCCCTTGCGCAACTTGGACATGACCTCTCGCTCGATCTGGCGCACCCGCTCGCGGGAGAGACCGAACAGCTTGCCGATCTGATCGAGGGTGCGCGGCTGGCCGTCGTCCAGTCCGAAGCGCAGCCGGATGACCTGCTGTTCACGCTCGTCGAGGGTGGACAGCACGCTGCGCACGTCGTGGTGCAGCAGACCGGCGATCACCGCGGACTCGGCCGAGGTGGCCTCGGAATCCTCGATGAAATCGCCGAGCGGGGCCTCTTCGTCGTTGCCGACCGGCATGTCCAGGCTCACCGGGTCACGACTGTGGTCGAGCAGGTCGGCGATCTTCTCCACGGGGATGCCCGACTCGGCGGACAATTCTGCGTCGGTGGCCTCTCGGCCCAGCTGCTGGTGCAATTCCCGCTTGATCCGAGCGAGCTTGTTGACCTGCTCGACGAGATGGACCGGGAGCCGGATCGTGCGGCTCTGATCGGCCATGCCACGGGTGATCGCCTGGCGGATCCACCAGGTCGCGTAGGTGGAGAACTTGAAGCCCTTGGCGTAGTCGAACTTCTCCATAGCCCGGATCAGGCCGAGGTTGCCCTCCTGGATCAGGTCGAGCAGCGGCATGCCGCGACCGGTGTAGCGCTTGGCGAGGGAGACCACGAGCCGCAGATTGGCTTCGAGCAGGTGCGAGCGGGCGGCCTGGCCGTCGCGCACGAGGAAGGCGAGATCCTTCTTCTTCGCGGCCGAAAGGCGCTTGCCCGTCTCCAGCAGGTGCTGAGCGTAGAGGCCCGCCTCGATGCGCTTGGCCAGCTCGACCTCGTCGGCAGCCGTCAGCAGCGCCGTGCGGCCGATCCCGTTGAGGTACACACGTACCAGGTCGGCAGCAGGGCTCTGGGCGTCGAGGTCGGAATCGCTGGGGCGCACACGAGTGGTGGCGGGGCTGGTCATGACTTGCCTCCTGTCGGTGGTGTCTCATCCGATCAACGGACCCGACAAAGAGAAAGTTCCCCGCTCCCAGTGTGATAAACAGCTCTGAGCTGCGGGTTTTCGCGCAGCATCTGAGAAGTTCCTGAGAACGCCCGATCGGGAACCCACGCCGGAGTCCGGTGCCTGCGCCGCCGCCGGCGGGCCGTGACGGCCGCGGTTGTTCCCGTACGGCCGTCAGGAAACCGGCCGGACGAGACCGTGCCGCACGAGACCGCAGACCACGGACAACGCATCGGCGGCCAAATCCGCGGATACCTCGTCCGCACCACGGGCGAGCGCGAGGAGTTCGACCACGTCGTACAACGGCAGACCGTCCGGTCGCATTCCCGCGACCAAGGAGATGGTCGCCTCGTCCACTTCGTGCTGCCAGCGGGGGCCGTCGCCGCGGTGCAGGCGCGCGATGCATTCGTGCCAGCCGTCCGCGCCGGGCAGGCTGACCCGCTCGAGCGCGGTGTTCGCGTCGACCTCGAAGCGCGAGGACCAGGCGACGCCCGGGTCGGCGGCGACGGCGCGCAGCCAGGCCGACCGCTCGAAGTACCGGGTCGCCTCATCACCGAGCGGATCGTCGAACCCGTGCGTGAGTTCCTCGGCGAGCAGTTCGCTGGGGCCGTCGATGGCGCGCAGATAGACGAACCCGAAACCGATGCCCTCGACCTCGGCGGCGGTGAAAGCGTCGAGCCACTGCTCGGCGCGGGCCTGCGCGGCCGGATCGCGCGGGTCCGAACCCGCGTCACGCAACCAGGTGCCGACATAGAGGGCGGGATCGGCGACATCGCGCTGCACGATCCAGGCGTCGACACCGTGGTCGGGCAGCCAGGACGAGACCCGCGAACGCCAGTCCTCGCCCTCGGCGTGCACCCAGGCCGACAGCATCGCGGCGGTGCCGCCGGGAGCGAGCAGGTCCGCCGCCCGGGAGATCACCAGTTCGCTGGCGCCGTCGAGCGCCAGCCCCGAATCGCGGTAGGTGTGTTCGATCCGGGCGGGGCCGACCACGAACGGCGGGTTCGCGACCACCTGGTCGAACCGGCGCCCGGCCACGGGGTCGAACCACGATCCCTCGAGCAGTTCGATGTCGAGCCCGTTCAGCGCCGCGGTGGCCTCGGCCAGCCACAGGGCGCGTGGGTTCACATCGGTGCCGGTGACCGCGTTCGCGTAGGAGGCGGCGTGCACCGCCTGCACGCCGCAGCCGGTGCCCAGGTCGAGTACCGTGCCGACCGGCCGGGTCGGGGTGGCTCGCAACAGCGACAGCGAGGCGTGGCCGACGCCGAGCACATGGTCCTCGGCGAGGGTGCGCCGACGCATCGAGTCGTCGAGGTCGGACAGGATCCAGCGGTTGCCCGAGCCCGCGTCCAACGGCCGTAGGTCCAGTGCCGCCCTGACCTCGTCGCCGTCGCGCTCGAGTAGGCCGGCGGCGACTGCCCGGTCGAGGTCGAGCGGAGCCAGCGCGGCGGCGACCTCGCGCGCGGGCATTCCGTCGCCCAGCAACAGCAGCCTGATCAGGGTGCCGAGGTCACCGGCGTCGCGCGCGGCGCGGCGCACCGGTACCGGCTCGGAACGGCCGAGCGCGGCGTGCACGTCGGGGCCGAGCACGTCGAGCAGGGTGTCGGCGTCGTAACGCACCCGGGTCAGCGCCGAGCGCAGATCCGGGCACAGCGCGGTGAGCAGGGAACCGGTGGTCGTTCGGTCGGTGTGCACAGCGGTAACTCTGCCACCGCCGTGCGAGCGCTCCCGGAGGGGCCGGGTACCAGTCGGAGACGGCGCGCTGGTCTGCACCGAATCGATCAGCCGCCGGTGTCGCCGCCGCGGACGGGCAGCTTGCGGGAGATCGCGCGCCGGAGTTCAGACGCCGTCCGGGTCGCGGGCGGTCACGCAGTACGCCACGCCCGCCGGGTCGTGCAGCACGATCCAGTGTTCGAAGCGCGCGACCACGCGAGCGCCGAGGGATTCGTGCCAAGTGGCGGTCGCCTGGATATCGCTGGACGACAGATCGATGTGTGCGCCTGTCGGCCGGTCCTCGTCCAGGCGTTGCAGCAGCAGCGACACCGGCATGGGCGCGCCGGCGCGCAGGCGGGAGAACTCGGGGCGCCTGCCCGTGGTGTGCGCCCATCCGGTCAAATCCCGCCAGAAGGCGCTTTCGCGGGGGTGATCACTCGTGCCGATGTCCACGCAGATCTGGTCCAGCCGGGAACGGGTGCTGTCGGGGGCGTCGACCGCAGGGGCGGGCGTGCCGGCCTCGGGCGCGGCGGGGGTGAGGCAGAACAGCAGACCGCCGGGGGAGCGCAGAACCGTGTAGTCGGGATGGTCGGCGACCGGGACGGCGCCCAGGGCCAGGGCTGCGCTCCGCGCGGCGGGGATGTCCTCGACATCGAGATCGAGGTGGGTGCCGCCGGCGCCGCCGACCGACTGCATCTTGATCGCCGCGCTCGTACCGTGGGCCGGGCCGGGCAGCAAGGTGAGGAACTCGGCGTGCTCACCGCGCCGGGGCGAGGGCGTGGTGCCGGTGATGGTGGACCAGAACCGCAGACAGGATTCGAACCGGTCCTCGGGACGATCGATGAACGTCCAGACCCATCGAATCATGCGTGCGCCGGACTCAGCCGTCGATGGCGTCGTGCGTGCGCGCCTCGAGCGCGGGGCGCGGCCGGTCCCAGCGGCTGGGCTCGTCGCGGCGGCGCGGCGGGCGGTCGTTGGCGATGAGCACCGCCACCCACGGCAGCGGAATGGACGCGCCGATGATGAGCAGCGAGATCAGCGCGCTACCCCAGAGGCTGTAGGCGACCGCGGCCAGGATCAGCGCCGGGATGCGGATCGCCATCAGGATCGTGTAGCGGCGCACCCGCGAGCGATGCTGATCCTCCAGCGACGGCGCGGCCTCGGTGATGAGCGCGGCACGGCGGTGTTCGTTGCCCGGGAAGTCGCCTTTCGGGAAATAGCCCTTGGATCGGGAAGAAGCCGCCGAGGTGTCGCGGCGATCGCCGCGGCCGCCGTCGGCGTCGGGAGCGTCGCCGTGCTGCTGCATACCTACGAGTCTTGCACTCCGGGCTTGTCCGCGACACCCCGAGGTCGGATCGACCCGGTGCGCGTCGGCCGTGGTGGTCGCGCCTCGCGGGATTCGTGCCGGGCGGTGGTGTTGTGCCGGGCGGGCGGCCATGCGGCATCATGGATGCCGTGAGTACCGATACCCTGGCTCGCCCGGATACGAGCACCGACGAGACGACGGGCGACGATGTCCCCAAGTTCTTCCACTATGTGAAGAAGAACAAGATCGCCGAGAGCGCTGTCATGGGCACCATGGTGGTCGCGCTGTGCGGCGAGGTCTTCCCGGTGACCCGCTCGCCCAAGCCCGGTTCGCCGGTGTGCCCGGACTGCAAGAAGGTCTACGAGACCCTGCGCAAGGGCGGCGACTGACCGTCGCGGTCCCTCAGCCCGCGCTGGGGAGCGACCTCGTCGGCTCGTCGCCCCGCGTGGCCGGGCCGACAGCGACCTCGTCCGCCGCCCGCCCGGTGATCGCGTCGGAGGTCCGGCTGTTCGTGACGTCCGGTGCGCACTCGCCCGGTTCGTCGCTGCGCCGCGAGCCGTCGACGTCCGCCGATTCACTGTCGGCCTCGCTGGGGATCGCCCAGCCGCGCTCGTCCTGCGTCGGGCCGCTGTCCCCGCGCACCTGATTGCTCAGCCACTCCCGCATCTGCTCGAGACGGGTGGCGCGCGCGGGCCAGAACTCCTGCACCGTGGCGTTGAACTCCGCGCCGAGCACCACCGCGAAGCCCAGGAAGAACGTGAACAGCAGAAAGGCGATGGGGGTGGCCAGCGCGCCGTAGCTGACGCCCGTCCCGGTGATCCAGGACAGGTAGCGTCGCAGCCCTTCGCTGGCCGTCATGAAGAACACACCCGCCACCAGTGCCCCGCCGAAGAGCCGATGCCACGGCAGCGACTTGTGCAGCGCCGACTTGTACAACGTGGTCAGACCCACGATCAGCAGTAGTCCGACCGCCGGGTAGTAGAACGAGTCGATCAGTCGCAGGCCCGGTTCGCGCCAGGAACCCGGCAGGATCCGCCCGATCAGCTGAGGTCCCAGCGCCACCAGCGGCAGGATGAACACCGCGGCGATCAGGAATTGCACGTACAGCAGCAGCGCGTACACCCGCTGCCACACCGGGTGCCTGGCGTCCTGCTGATCGTGGGCCTCCACGATGGCGTCGACGAAGGTCGCCATCGCCGAGGAACCCGCCCACAGCGACAACACGAAGCCGAACGAGACCACCGCGCCGCGCCCCTGCCCGAGCACATCGGTCACGGTCGGCTCGATGAGTTCGGTTACCACCGCTTCGCTGAACAGATCCCGGCTGAAGGCAAGGATCTTCGATTCGACGATCTCGACGGTGTCGGGCCCGAACCAGCCGCCCACATAGCCGAGGCTGCCGAGCAGCCCCAGCAGTAGCGGCGCCAGGGACAAGGTTTGCCAGAACGCCGCTGTCGCCGCCTTGGCGAAGATCGAATCGCCCCACGCCTTGACCGCCACCCGGACCGCCACTCTGCGCGTCTGCCTGCCCGCGTGCCGGAGCCGGGTGCTGAGGCGTCCGGCCCCCGGTGTGGGCGCGCCCGCACCGCCGCCGTGGACCTCCGGGGTCACAGCGAGTGCTTCGGATAGCGGGCTGTCGTCGTTCATGGTGCTTACAGCATCCCGCACTCGGTGCCGGTGCGCCGGGCCACGGTGGTTCCGTGTCGGTGGCAGGCGGTGCGTCCGCGCGGGTCTGTGACGCTCGTCGCAGGCCGGCGCGAATCGCTGTGACGCTGCCGAGTCGGTTTGGCGAGTCGCCGCCGCGGGCCGCTACTGTCATTGCCGTGACAGGTTCGGAAGGTGGCGCGGCGAGGAGTTCGGGTGGTGGCTCCCTCCGCGCATGGCAGCGACGAGCCCTGACCAAGTACCTGGCCACCAAGCCGCGCGACTTCCTCGCGGTGGCTACCCCCGGGGCCGGTAAGACCACCTTCGCCCTGCGGGTCGCCGCGGAGTTGCTGGCTGATCGCACGGTGGATCAGGTGACCGTGGTCGCGCCCACCGAGCACCTCAAGCATCAGTGGGCGGCCTCCGCGGTGCGCAACGGCATCCAGCTCGACTCGCGCTTCTCCAACTCCACGGGCGGCACCTCCGGCGACTACCACGGCGTCGTCGTCACCTACGCACAGGTCGCCGCCCATCCCACTCGGCACCGGGTGCGCACCGAGAACCGCCGCACGCTGGTGATCCTCGACGAGATCCACCATGCGGGCGATGCCAAGAGCTGGGGCGAGGCGACGGCCGAGGCGTTCGGCGACGCGACCCGCAGGCTGGCGCTGACCGGTACGCCGTTCCGCTCCGACGACAGCCAGATCCCTTTCGTCACCTACGAACCCGACGAATCCGGGTTCCCGAAATCGCGCGCCGACCACACCTACGGCTATGCCGAGGCGTTGGCCGACGGCGTCGTGCGCCCGGTGGTGTTCCTGGCCTACTCCGGTGACGCGCACTGGCGCGACAGTGCGGGGGAGGAGCACTCCGCGCGTCTGGGCGAGCCGCTCAGCCCCGAACAGACCGCCCGAGCCTGGCGCACCGCCCTCGATCCGGCGGGTGACTGGATCTCCGCGGTCCTGCGCGCCGCCGACATCCGGCTGCGGCAGAAACGCGAATCCGGCATGGCCGACGCGGGTGGTCTGGTGATCGCCACCGATCAGGAACGCGCCCGCGACTACGCCGAATTGCTCGAACACATCAGCGGGACCAAACCCACCCTCGTGCTGTCCGACGACCCGAGCTCGTCCAAACGCATCGCCGAGTTCAGCGAGAGCACCACGCCGTGGATGGTCGCGGTGCGCATGGTGTCCGAGGGCGTCGACGTACCGCGCCTGGCCGTCGGTGTCTACGCGACCAGCGCGGCGACCCCGCTGTACTTCGCGCAGGCGATCGGCCGGTTCGTGCGTGCCCGGCGGCAGGGGGAGACCGCCAGTGTGTTCCTGCCGTCGGTGCCGGTGCTGCTCGACCTGGCCGCGCAGCTGGAACTGCAACGTGACCATGTCATCGGCAAGCCGCACCGGGAGAAGAACGGCCTCGACGACGAACTGCTCATCGACGCGGCCAAGCAGAAGGACGAGCCGGGCGAGGAGGAGCGCAAGTTCGTCGCTCTGGCCGCCGACGCCGAACTCGACCAGGTGATCTACGACGGTGACTCGTTCGGCACCGCCACCTTCGCGGGCAGCGACGAGGAGGCCGACTACCTGGGCATCCCCGGCCTGCTCGACGCCGACCAGATGCGCGCCCTGCTCCGCGAGCGTCAGTCCAAGCAGGTCGCCGAACGCTCGGCCCTGTCGGCGCCGCAGCCGGTCGCGGGCCCCGCCGTCGCCGCGGCGACCGAGCGGGTCGCCACCGCCGATCGACTGGGCGAGTTGCGCCGCGAGCTCAACAGCCTGGTCGCCATGCACCACCACCGCACCGGCAAACCGCACGGCGTCATCCACGGCGAGTTGCGGCGCGAATGCGGTGGTCCGCCGACGGCATTGGCCTCCGCCGAGCAGTTGCACGACCGGATCGCCGCTCTGCGTCGTCGGTGATCACGACCCGCAGATGCGCCCCGCGCGGTGAGCGAGTGCCGAACCGAGGTTCCGGAGCGGCGGCGCAGGGTCGCTGGCAGGTGGCTCGTAGCGCAGGAAAATCCCGTGTCTGGGCTGGTCAGCTCGACGGCCAGGCGGTCAGCGCGCAGTCGACGGCGGCATCGAGTTCCTCCGGCGCCGCGCCGTCCCTGGCCTGGACGGACAGGCCGTAGAGGACCGTGGTGTAGAAGCGCGCCAGTGCGGCGGTGTCGGTCCCGGCGGGTAGATCACCGTCGCGGATTCCGCGTTCGAGCCGCTGCCTGATGTCCTCGTTCGTCTGTCGGCGTTTATCCGACAGGAAGTCGCGGACACCGGAATTGCGTGTCGTGTATGCCGATCCGGCGAGCACGACCATGCAACCGTGGGGCACGTCCGCGCGGGTGTAGACGCGGACGTTGTCGCGCAGCATCGTCTCGACGGCGGCCCGCGCGGTCTGCTGCTCACTCAGGGCGCGGGCGGTGTAACTGCCGAATGTGCTGCCGTACAACTCGATCGCGGCCCGGAAGAGAGCCTCCTTGTCGCCGAAGGCGGCGTAGAGGCTGGGCGAGTTGATGCCCATCGCGGCGGTCAGGTCGCTCATCGAGGTGGCCTCGTAGCCGTGTTCCCAGAACACCTCCATGGCCCGACGCAGCGCCTCGGTCCGGTCGAAGGCGCGGGGACGTCCACGGTTGGCCACGCCGAGCTCCTTTCTGTACCGACCGACTGAAGATACCGCTTGACTCAGCGGCACCTCATGAGATCAGATACTTTTGTAGTGATCGATACAAAAATAAGAAAGGGTCGGCGATGGCAGGTCTCGAAGGTAAGAAGGCGCTGGTCACCGGGGGGAGTCGAGGAATAGGGGCGCAGATCGCCCGCCAGTTGGCGGCCGAGGGCGCCGACGTGGCGGTGACCTACCGCAACGGCGAGTCGGCCGCCGCCGCGGTCGTCGGCGAGATCCGAGCGCTGGGCAGGCGCGCCGCGGCCATCCGCGCCGACAGCGCCGATGCCGCGGCGGTGGTATCCGCCGTGCACCGGACCGCCGACGAGTTCGGCGGGCTCGATGTCCTGGTCAACAACGCGGGCATCTTTCCGAGCAAGCCCTTCGAGGAGTTCACCCTCGACGAGGTGGACGAGGCGCTGAACGTGCACGCGCGCGCCGCCTTCGTAGCCGCGCAGGCCGCACTGAAGCACATGGGCGCGGGTGGCCGGATCATCGGCATCGGCACCAATCTCACCGATCACGCCCCCTTCGGCGGGCTGTCGCTCTACAACCTCAGCAAGTCCGCTCTCAACGGCTTCACCAGGGCGCTCGCCCGTGAACTCGGCCCGCGCGGCATCACCGTCAACCTGGTGCAGCCCGGCGCGACCGACACCGACATGAATCCGGCCGCCGGCGATCACGCGTCCGCGCAGGTCGGGCTCACCGCGCTCGGCCGGTTCGGTTCCACCGCCGACATCGCCGCCGCGGTGGCCTTCCTCGCCGGTGAATCGGGCCGCAGCATCACCGGCGCCGTGCTCACCGTCGACAGCGGCACCAATGCCTGATCGGCCTCACCGGGCCGGCTCGAAGTAGCCGGTCGGGTCGATCGCGTGCAGCGGTATCCATCGCGGCGGCGGAGCATCCACGTTCGCCTCGAGGGGGTCCGCATCGAAGTAGCCTCGCAACTCCAATGCCAGCCGCGGATTCTCGTCGACGCGGCGGGCGAGGGAGTACAGCACGGCGAAGACGTGCAGGCAGTACGCCGTGCGGGCCGAGCAGGAACAGTCGGTGCTGCTCAGAACGGGCGCGAGGGCGATACCCGCGTCGATCAGCGCGCGATGGGTGTCATCGGTGAGTTGTCCGGGGTCGGAGACGATCTCGGCGATCGCCGAGACGATCGTGCGCGGCATCGGTTCGACTTCGAGATGGCTGACCGACGCCTGCCCGCCGCGGTGGATGTGCGCGCGCACGATCCTGCCCTCGATCTCGAGGCCGACCCCGTGGTTGCGCGCGATACTGCGGGCGCGGGGCAGCAGCGGTTCGGGGCGCGTGCGGTGCAGCGGCTCGGCCAGGCGCACCCAATCCATGCCCCATGCGGTGTAGCCGAATTCGTTGTCCGCCATCAGTTTCCCCGCTTCCGTCGCAGAATCTCGATCAGTTGCTCGTCGTCGAGCTTCGCCAGCGCGGCCACCGCGGAGGCGCCGGACAGGTCGGTCAGCGCCGATTTGCGGTCGTGCATCCCCGCGATGTGTTCCTCCACGGTGGTGTCCGAGGTCAACGTGGTGACGGTGACGGTGCGGGTCTGACCGATCCGATGGACCCGATCGGAAGCCTGTGCCTCCACCGCCGGATTCCACCAGCGGTCGTAGTGGATGACGTCGGCGGCGCGGGTCAGCGTCAGGCCGGTGCCCGCGGCGCGCAAGCTCAGTACCAGTACCGGCGGGCCGTCCTCGGACTGGAAGTCCGCGACGATGCGAGCGCGCTCGGCCTGGTTCAGGCCGCCGTGGAAGAACGGTGCGGTGACCGCGAACTGTTCGGCCAGATGCCGGACGAGCAGTTCGCCGGTCTGCCGGTACTGCGTGAAGACGAGGGTGGGCGAGCCGGTCGCCAGGTTGGCGGCGACGATGTCGGTGCACAGGTCGAATTTGCCGCTGCGCCCGCCGAGTTCGATCAGGTCGCCGGTGATCAGGCCGGGGTGGTTGCAGACCTGTTTGAGTGCGGTGAGCGCGGCGAGCACGCGGCTCTGTCGTTGCGCGCCGTCGCCGAAGCCGTCGTCCACGGCCCGCGCCAGCAGATCGTCGTAGAGCCGTTGCTGTTCCTCGGTGAGATCGCAGCGCAGGTCCACCTGGATCTTGGCGGGCAGCGCGGCGGCGACCTGGCCTTTGGTCCTGGCCAGCAGGACCGGTTCGACGGCGGCCCGCAACCGGGCGGGCGCGCTCGGCGATCCCTCCTCGATGGGGCGGACGAAGCGCCGACGGAACTGGGTGCGGTGCGCGAACAGTCGCGGCGCGACCAGATGCAGCAGCGCCCACAGCTCGTCGAGCCGATTCTCCACGGGGGTGCCGGTGAGGGCGACGCGCGCTTCGGCGGTGAGCGAGCGAGCCGCCTTCGCCACCTGCGTGCGGGGATTCTTCAGTGCCTGCGCCTCGTCGAAGATCAGACTGCGCCACCGCGCCGGGGCCAGTCGCTCGCCGTGCAGGCGCAGCGTCGGGTAGCCGGCCACCACGACCGTGCCCGGCTCGGTGTCCAGGTCACCGCCTCGCCAGGCGCGCGGCCGGAGACCGGGCGCGAACCGTTCGATCTCGTGCACCCAGTTGCCCACCAGCGAGGTCGGACAGACCACCAGCTGCGGTCCGTCGGCGCGGCCGAGCAGGAAACCGATGGCCTGCACCGTCTTTCCCAGCCCCATCTCGTCGGCGAGGATCGCGCCGCCGTGGGCCTCGACGGTCTCGCGGAGCCAGCCCACCCCGCGCGCCTGATAGCCGCGCAGGTCCGCGCGCAGGGCGCCGATGAGTTCGGCGGTGACGGCCTCGGTGGTGGCCAGCGCCCGCAATGCCGTGGCGGGGGCGAGCACCGACTCGCCCACGGCGTCGGGGATCGCGTGTGCGGCCAAGGGAATCGTCGGCGCGGGCGTGGCCCCGCGCACTACGTTCTGCCAGGCGAGCAGCGAGGGAGTGGCCGATATGGACGAGATCTCGGAAAGTTCGTGCGGGGTGATCAGAGCGCAGTCGACCTCGGTCACCTCCAGCCGGTCACCGACGGGAACGACCAAGGGGATGCGCTCGGTAGTGCCCAGTTCGGCGGGGGCGCCGCCGGGTGCGCGGCCGGACCAGGTCCACAGCGCGAACAGGTGCCGATCGGGGAGGTAGGTAGCCTGGCTCGCCACCCGGCGCTGGTCGGCCCCGGGCTCGATGGTGCCGACAGTCGGCGTGGTGGTGCCGGGAGCGGGAATGGTGGGCGCGGTGGATTCGGGGACAGGCAGGACTACCTCCGGGCGTCGCGTTCGATGATGCGTCGGGATAACGTACACCGTACGGACTTTGTTCCCGGCGGGGTATACGGGGCGATCGTCGGCTGTGCCGGCATGGGTAGCGTTGCGGCACGGCGCCATGCCGCTGTTCGGAACACATGAGGAGGAACGTGGCCCAGGACGACCCCGGTGCGGCCGGGCGATTGCTCACTCTGCTGTGGCGGCACTCACTGCCCGGCAGGCCGGTCGCGCGTGGGCCCAAACCTGCGGTCAGCGTCGACGAGGTGGTCGCGGCGGCCGTCGCGCTCGCCGACCGCGAGGGGTACGAGAAGATATCCATCCGCGCCATCGCCGCGGAACTCGGCCTTCGCCCGATGAGCGTGTACACCTACGTGCCCAGCAAGGAAGCGCTGACCGTCCTCATGGTCGACGCCGTCGCCGACCGGGACCGGCCGATCGATCCCGCGGCCGATGTCCGTGCTCGGATGGCCGCGATCGCCGACGGCGTCCGCGCCGAGATCATCGCCCATCCGTGGATGCTGGAGGTGCCGCCGTGGCGGTTGGTGCTCGGCCCCGGCCGGATGCGGCGCTACGAACGGCAACTCATGGCCATCGACGGGATCGGGCTGTCCGATGTCGAGATGGACCGGGTGATCGCGGTGCTCACCGATTTCGCCACCGGCAACGCGCGGCTGGCGGTCGCCGCGACCAGGGAGACCGGGGAGGTCAGTGACGCGCAGTGGTGGGAACAGGTCGGCCCGGAGTTGGCGCGGGTGATGCCCGGCTCGGAGTTCCCGCTGGCGACCAGGGTGGGACAAGCGGTCGGCGAGATCCATCAGGCGCCCGCTGATCCGGATGGCGCCTACGCCTTCGGCCTGGCCAAGCTCATCGACGGCATTCTCGCCGACCTGCACTTATAGCCGCCGCACACCGGTAGCGGCCCCTTCGGTGAACTGCCGGGAGACACCGACAGCGGGCGACCGAGGGGGTCGCCCGCTGCCGGGGAAGACGATCTTCTGTTGTTCGATGCTGTTGTGTCAGGACGCGAGAACGTCGGAGCGAGAAATCATCGCGAAGCGGGATTCAGGGGGCGGGAGCCGATTCCGTGTCGATGACGGCCTCGAGCTCACGCAGTCGATCCATGTGTTCGTTCGCGTGATGCTGGCAGAAGAGCAACTCTCCACCGGCGGGCAGCACTGCGCGCACACGGGCGGCAGCCCCGCAACGGTCGCAACGATCGACCGCGGTCAGTGGGGTGCTAGTCAGGGTTCCTGGCATGACTCCTCCGTCCTGGCTCCCGGCACTAGTCCGTTCACCTGGTGTGGGGCTCGTGGTCACTCACCACGAGCTCGCTACCGCTACTTCCCAGCAGTGGTATGACTACTCTGTCAGACGTTCGCGCCGCGGGGTTTGTTCCCGTAGGGAATCCGGTGTGTTTTCTCTAACACGACCTGGGATTTCGCCCAGAGCGAACACACTCGGTCCCGGATCGAAACACCCTCGATCACCCCGTGATTGACGCCTGTCCAGTTGGTCTGATTGGAGACTACCCGTGCGCTGTGACACTCACACGCACGTTTCGTCATCTTCGTTGTCGGCAGCCTCCGTCGCTGTCGGTGGTGGGTCGCCGATGTCGTCCCATCGCCCCTCGGCTCAGACGGCGGGGACCGCCGCCTCGGGTCGCCGGGGGAGTCGTCGCAGTGGGCAGTGCTCGCTGCGCCCGCAGGCGTAGGTGGCGCTCGCGGCCGCGAGCGTGAGCGCTGCCGTGGCCGCGCCGACCGCCGGGTGGAGTTCCTGGGCCAGGATGACCGAGGACATGGCCAGGACGAACCAGCCGAAGCCCTTGCGCAGTGCCTCCGGATCGACCACGGCGGTCAGCCGGCCGCCGATCAGACTGCCGACCACGGCCGCGCCGGTGACCATCGCCGCGAGGCGCCAGTCGATCTGCACGGCGGACAGGTACCCGCCGAGGCCGGCGATGGACTTCATGGCGATGACGATGAGCGAGGTGCCGACGGCCACCGGCATGGGCAGTCCGCCGAGCAGCGCCAGGGCGGGCACCACGAGGAATCCACCGCCCGCGCCGACCAGGCCGGTCACCAAGCCGACGACGGCGCCGTCGAGCACGATCTTGCCCACCGGCATGGCGTGCGGCGCCTCGGCGGACCCGGTCGTGTTCTTGCGGCCGCGCAGCATGGCGATGGCGGTGGCGATCATCATCGCGGCGAAGGCGAGCAGCAGGATGCTGCCGGGGATGAACCGCGAGAGCAGGCCACCCGCGTAGGCGCCCGCCATCCCGGCGAAACCGAACAGGATGCCGGTGCGCCATTGGACGCGACCTGCCCGTGCGTGGGAGATCGCGCCGACCGCGCTGGTCACGCCCACGACGAGCAATGAGGTGGCGATGGCCTCTTTGGCGTCCATTCCCGCGACGTAGGCGAGCAACGGGACGGTCAGGATGGACCCTCCGCCGCCGAGCAGGCCGAGCGTGATGCCGACCAGGACCGCCAGTGCGACTGTCAGCGCGATCACGATCAGCTCCTGTCGGTGACGGCCGCCAGGCCGTGTTCGACGGGGTGGCCCGCGCGCAACCACGCGGCGGTTCCGCCGGCGACCGAGACGGCAGCGCGGCCCGCGGATTCGAGAATCCGCGCTCCCTGCTTGCTGCGATTGCCGCTGGCGCAGACGACGTACACGATCTCGCCGGGTGGCACGTCCGCCAGGCGGTCGGGCAACTGACCGAGCGGAATCCACGTGGTCCCCGGCACATGCGCCTGGGCGTACTCGTAGTCCTCGCGTACGTCCAGCACGGTGGCGCCGGATTCCCAGGCGCGGGCGAAGTTCACGGTGTCGATTTCCTTCATGGCAGAACTCCTCGGTGGGGGGGTGACGGAACGTCCGGGGAATACCTAGGGGGGTATTTGACATACCCTAGGGGGTATATGGCATTCTGTCCACATCCCCGGAAACACATCCGGCCCGCTCACGGAGGAACGCATGATTCTCGAGCAGTACTACATCGAGTGCCTGTCGCACGCGTCGTACCTGATCGGTGACGAGAGCACCGGCCGGGCAGTGGTGGTCGATCCTCGCCGGGATGTCACCGAGTACCTCGACGACGCGGCCAAGCACGGCCTGACCATCGAAGGCGTCATCAACACGCACTTCCACGCGGACTTCGTCTCCGGCCACCTGGAGTTGCTCGAGGCGACCGGGGCATGGATCGGCTTCGGCGAAGCCGCCGAGGCGGACTACCCGATCCGTCGCCTCCGCGACGGCGAACACCTGTCCCTCGGCGAGGTGGATCTCGAGATCTTGTCCACTCCGGGGCACACCTGGGAATCGATCTCGGTGCTGGTGCGCGAGCACCCGGGCGCGACCCCGGCCGCAGTGCTCACCGGCGACTCGCTGTTCATCGGCGACGTCGGCCGGCCCGATCTGGTCAACATCGGCGACTCGTCCACCGAGGACCTCGCGCGGGCGATGTACCACACGGTGCACCAGAAGTTGCTGGCTCTGCCCGACCCGGTGGTCGTCATGCCTGCCCACGGCGCGGGTTCCTCGTGCGGCAAGAATCTGTCGGCCGAGCTGACCTCGACGATCGGGGAGCAGCGGATGACCAATCCGGCGGTGCAGCCGATGACCGAGCAACAGTTCGTGGCGTTGGTCACCGAAGGCCAGCCCGCCGCCCCCGCGTACTTCTCCGTCGACGCCGGGTTGAACAAGACCGTCCACCCGCTGCTCGACCAGGCCCGCACCATCCCGGAGATCTCCCCGGCACAGGTGCGCACCGAGCTCGTGGCGGGCACCCGGGTGCTCGACGCGCGCAGCGTGGACGACTTCGCCGCCGGGCACCTGCGCGGCTCGGTCAATGTCGGGTTCGACGGCCGATTCGCCGAGACCGGCGGCATGGTCGCCGAGGTGGGTGAGCGAATCGTGCTGATCACCTATCCCGGTGAGGAACAGGACGCGGCGATGCGGCTGGCGCGCATCGGTTCCGACAACGCGATCGGGTATCTGAATGTCGACCACGACGGGATGTTCCCGGCCGAGCTGACCGACCTGGTCGAGCCCGCGCCGCGCACTTCCATCGAGCAACTCGACGAGTTGCTGGCCGCGGACGCGGTGACGCTGGTCGACATCCGCAATCCCGGCGAACGCGAGTTCGGCGTCATTCCGGGTGCTGTGCCGATCCCCTTGGCGCAGCTGCGGACTCGCCTCGAGCATGTGCCCACCGGCAAGCCGATCGTCGTGCATTGCGCGGGTGGATGGCGCTCGAGCGTGGCGGCCTCGCTGCTGCGGGCCCAGGGTTTCGAGAACGTCTCCGACCTGCTCGGCGGCTACAACGCCTGGGCGGAGGCGCACGTCCCCGCGTAACCGAGCCCCACAGCGGGCAGCTGAGCAAGAAAGCCGCCGCGGGCGCCGACCCGCGGCTGGACCTATCGTCGTCACCCGATTAGAGGAGAATCCCATGTGTTATCCCGTCGCATGCCCGAAGTGCGGAAAGACCGGCTGGGGCGGCTGCGGACAGCACGTCGACGCCGTCATGCGTTCCGTGCCCGCCGCGCAGCGGTGCAGCTGCGAACAGAAGGCCGCCCCCTCCCGGGGCCAGGCCACGACGCTGCGTTCGCTCTTCCGCTGACCGCGTTCGGCGCCGACGCCCGTCTGCGCGTACGTAGGCGGGCGCTCGGTGATTCCCCGGTTCTTCGGCCGACCGGAGCTACGCTCGGTGCCATGGCGAACGACAACGCACCGATGTCCCGGGCGCCTCGCACCCGGACCGGAGACCCGCAGAACGTTCCCCGCCCGGTCGAGGGCGAAGCCGACCTGGTGACGGTCGAGACCACCTGGGGGGAGCTGCAACCGCTGCAGTGCGCCGCCGGGGTTCCCACGGTCGGAGAATTGGAGGTCATCGAGCTGGTCCGCGCAGGCGCCCGGTTGGTCGACACCCGAGTCCCCGACTCGCGCGGCGGCGTGAGCCTGCCCGGGGCGCTCAACGTCCCACACGGCGAGATCGTCGAGCGCCGCGGCGAACTGGACCCGGCGGGCACGACCGTGGTGTTCTGCAACGGCCCCCAGTGCCCGCAGTCGCCGACGGCCATCCGGGAGCTGATCGAGGCAGGCCACCCCGCCGCCGCGCTCGCGTATTACCGTGGCGGCCTGCACGACTGGATCACCCTGGGCCTGCCGGTCGAACACGTCGACTGACGCTGCGTCGCTGCCCGACACTTCGCTGCCCGGCACTTCGCCGCCACGGACCGCCGGTCGGACCGGCCCGCCGGATCGAAAGGGGGAGACCGTGCCTCGCAGCGTTCTCGTCGTCGACGACGAACCGCACATCCGCCGCGTTCTGCGTGGCTATCTCGAGGCCGACGGCTACCGCGTCGCCGAAGCAGCGACAGGCTCGCACGCGGTAGCGCTCGCGCGGTCCTTTCGCCCCGACCTGGTGCTGCTCGACATCCGGCTGCCCGACTTCGACGGGCTCGAGGTGCTGCGCCGGATCCGCGGATTCTCCGACGTCTACGTCGTGCTGGTGACCGCTCGCTCCGAGGAGGCCGACAAGCTGGTGGGACTGGCGGCGGGCGCCGACGACTACATCACCAAACCGTTCGCGCCGCGCGAGGTCGCCGCTCGCGTTCGCGCCGTGCTGCGCCGCGCCCGGGACACCGGCCTTGCGACCTCGCGGGTGGCGGCCTCCGGCCTGACTGTCGACCCCGACACCAGAGAGGTGACGGTCGACGGTACGCCGGTGCAACTGTCGGCTCTCGAGTTCGACCTGCTCCTGGCGCTGGCCCGGGCGCCGGGCCGGGTGTACTCACGCCGGCAACTGCTCGAAAAGGTGTGGGGCGGCGACTTCTTCGGTGACGAACGGGTCGTGGACGTGCACATCCGCAGCATCCGCCGGACGCTGGGCGACGACGCCGGCGCGCCGCGCTTCATCGGCACCGTCCGCGGTGTCGGCTACAAATTCGTGGCTCCGGCCGGAGCGGACCGATGAATCCGGGATGGCGCCGATACCCGATCCCGAGTCTGACGACGCGGCTGTTCCTCTCCCATCTCCTGGTCGCCGTGGTGGCAATCCTGGTCACCTTCGCCGTCGTCCGGGCCGCGGCACCGGTGTTGTTCGAAGAACGCGCCGCCGGGCCGTATGGCGGTCGCAACCGTGGGAACGGGTTCGCCCCCTTGCGCGAGGTGGTCGCCGAGGCCGTGACGACGGCATTGCTGCTCGGGGTGCTCGCCGGAGTCGTCGCGGCCACCGCACTGGGCCTGTTGTCGTCGTGGCGACTCCTGCGATCGCTGCGGTCGCTGCGGTCGGGGACCCGCGCGATCGCCACCGGCGACTACCGGCACCGCATACCCGTGCCACCGGAGGCCGAACTCGCCGCGCTCGCCGCCGACATCAATGATCTGGCCATCCGCCTCGGCGACACCGAAGCCAGGCGAGTGCGGCTGCTGTCGGAGGTCGCCCACGAGATGCGCACCCCGTTGACGGTGATCGACGGCTACGCCGAAGGCGTCCTCGACGGCGTCTTCCCGACCTCCGAACTGGTCAGGATCGACACCGAAGTGGGCAGATTGCGCAGGCTCGCCGACGACCTGTCCACCCTGTCACGGGCGGAGGAGGGCCGGCTGGATCTGCTCGTGACCGACGTCGATCTGGGCGCGCTCGCCACACAGGTGGCGGCCAGGCTGCGCCCGCAGTTCGACGACGCCGGGCTGAGCGTGTCGGTGCGGCCGCCGCCCCGGCCGATCGTGGTGTGGGCCGATGCCGACCGAATCACACAGGTGCTGACCAATCTGCTCGGCAACGCCCTCGCCGCGACCGAGACCGGCGGCGTACAAGTGGATCTGACCTCGACCAGGGACGCGGCCGTCGTCACCGTCACCGACACCGGCGAGGGGCTGGATTCGGACGAGGTGGAGCGGATCTTCGAGCGCTTCTATCGAGTTCCCTCCCGGCGCCGTGGCGAGCACGATCTCGGCTCCGGCATCGGCCTGACCATCAGCCGCGACATCGCGCGCGCTCACGGCGGCGAGTTGTCGGCCGACTCGCCCGGTCGCGGCCGGGGAGCGCGCTTCACCCTGCGACTGCCGTTGCCAGGCGAGTAGCCGACGATCGAGTCCCTGCGCTGTGGCGCGGGACGGGCATCCAGGATGCCGGAGGCTATGCGGGGTGGTGCGCTCCTCGGCCGGACTTGTGCGGCTCGCCGTGGCCGCCGTCCTGCCCAGGACCGTTGCCCTGCCCCATCCCTCGGCCGTGCCCGCCGCTCGGCAGCTCCCCGTTCGCGGCCGCCTCGAAGGCGCGCAGATGGTGTTCGGAGCCGGTGCGCAGCTTCCCGTACACGCTGTCGATCGCCTCCTCGTCACTCGCTTCCGTCGCGGCGGTCAGATCGGCGATATCGGCGGTCTCGAGTTCGGCTCCGACCGCGTACGCCTCCTCGACGGAGTTCAGGCCGCGTGCGAGCCATCTGTCGTAATCGCCTTGGACCTCCGGCACGGTGTACGTTCCGGCAGGCGACCCGGCCGAGGGGTCCTCGATCCCATACCGCGCGAGCAGCGCGCCGACGGCCTCGTAGTGGCGCTGTTCGCTCGCGGAGACGCGCTCGAAGACTCTCGCCCCCCATTGCTGCGCGAACCGGTGGTACAGATCGTGCGCCATCCGCTCCTCCTCCCGCATCGTCCGCAGATCGGACAGTTCCCGCGCGGACAGAACTCCCGCGGCGCCCTCGTCCGACTGCTGCGTCGGCACGAGGTCCTGCGCCACCGCGACAGCCGTGACGACTCCCGCGACACCGAGCGTCGCTCCCGCCGCGAGCGCGGCCGTCTTCTTCCGCCAGCTGATCATGTCACCGGCACCACCTTTCTCTCCCCACCGAGTCAAGACGTGACCGGTGAAGAGCCCCCAGGCTCCTGTGTGAAGCTTGTGTGATGCTCCCGGTGGCTCCGGGCGCCCGTACCCCCGGCCCGATGGGAGACGAATCCGTGCGCGCGGACACCCAGCTGCTCGTTCACCTCTGCACCCGCGACGACTGGTCGGCCGCGTCGCATGCGGGGCAGTACCGGCCACCGTCGCTCGCCGAGTCGGGGTTCGTGCATCTGTCGTCCCCGGCGCAGGTCCACCTGCCTGCGAACCGTCTGTTCCGCGGCCGCCGCGACCTGATCCTGCTGCACGTCGACGCCCGCCGCGTCGGAGCCCCGATCCGCTGGGAGCCCGGCGTGCCCGGCGATCCCGACGGGATGCTCTTCCCACACCTCTACGGCCCGCTGCCACTGGAAGCGGTGACCGCCGTGACGGACTTCGGTCCCGGTCCCGACGGGGTGTTCGCCGCGCTCGCCGAGGACGATCCCGGCCGCCGCTGAGGCAGCGGCGGCCGGCCGGACAGCGCGGTATGCGTGACGATCGCCGCGGCGATGCTCAGGATTTGCCGCGCCGCCGGATGTCGTCGGTCGTCGGCCAATACTGCGTCCCGGATGTCTGGGCGGCGGCGACCGGTTGGGGCGCGGACTTCCCCCGGTTCGGCCGGCTCTGGTTGGGCTCCTGCCGCCGCGGCGCGGGCTCGGGCGCCGCCGGCGCGACGGGCTCCGGCGTCCGATGCGCGGGCGGCAGACGATATCCCGCGGGCGGCGCCGCAGCCGCGGGCGCGGCAGCCGGGCGCGAGGATGTCACCGCACGGGATTCCGGAACGGCCGACGGTCGGGCGTGCTGGCCCGCACGGACGACGGGCAGCGGACCGGTGGCGAAATCGTCCGCGGCGGGACGCACCTGAACCGGTTCCAGTGGCGGCAGGTCGACGGCCCGCTCGATCGAGGTCAGGCTCACCGTGATGAGCAGGAGCATGGTGACGATGCTGATCCCGACGATCAACGGCACCAGCAACTGCATCGCGCCCGCGCCTTCGGGCGGGCCGTGCCGGTGTCCGGACTGCGCCTCTAGGCTCGCCATCCCGGTGTAATGCATACCGGAGGTGGCCAGCGCCATGATCGCCGCCGCGCCGACTGTGCTCAGCAGTCCCTCCACGCGCACCGCGAACCACAGCGCGCCGCCGGCCGCCGCGATCGCGATCAGCACCGACAGCACCACCAGCAACGGCTGGTACTCGATCGCCGCGTCGGTTCGCAGCGCGGCCATCCCCACGTAATGCATGGCGGCGATGCCGATTCCGGTCACCGCGCCGCCACCGGCCACCATCGCCACCGACGGTCGCGGGCGCACCACCAGGAACAGCCCGAGTCCGCTGAGTGTGATCGCGCACACCGCGCTGAGCAAGGTGAGCGGCACGTCGTAGCGGACCTCGGCTCCCTGGATCGAGAAGCCGAGCATGGCGATGAAGTGCATGACCCAGATTCCTGCCCCGCCGATCGACAGTGCGGACAGGGTGAGCCAGATCGGTCTGCTGGTGCCCGAGCGCGCCCGCATGGCGCACTGCAGTCCCAGCAACGACCCGGTGAAGGACATGACGTAGGCCAGCAGGGGTGTCAACCAGCCGTAACTGAAGTGGTGAATGTCGAGCACGTGTAAAACCCCAGAGCCGGGCCGAGACCCCCGGCGATGACGAATGATTGCGACAGACTGTACGTCAGGCGAGCGTGGACCGGACAGCGAAAGTGTGGCAACAACAAGTGGTCTCGATCACGTTTTGAGCGGGTGCTCGGCGGTTTCGGCGCGTGGGTTCGCCCGGTCGGCACCGGCCGCCGCGCGTAGCGCCGGGAAGAGTCGGGCGAACCAGGGAAGAGATGACGCCCGGCGGTGGTGACCGCCGGGCGCCGTAGCGTTGCCGAGAACTTGTCCCGAGTGCTAGTCCAAGTAGTCCCGCAGCACCTGGGAGCGGCTGGGGTGCCGCAGCTTGCTCATCGTCTTGGATTCGATCTGCCGGATGCGCTCGCGGGTCACGCCGTAGACCTGACCGATCTCGTCCAGGGTCCGCGGCTGGCCGTCGGTGAGGCCGAAACGCAGCCGCACCACGCCCGCCTCACGCTCGGACAGCGTCTCGAGCACCGACTGCAGCTGATCCTGCAGCAGGGTGAAGCTCACCGCGTCGACCGCGACGACGGCCTCGGAGTCCTCGATGAAATCGCCGAGCTGGCTGTCGCCCTCGTCACCGATGGTCTGATCCAGCGAGATGGGCTCGCGCGCGTACTGCTGGATCTCGAGGACCTTCTCCGGGGTGATGTCCATTTCCTTGGCCAGCTCCTCCGGAGTCGGCTCACGGCCGAGGTCCTGGAGCAACTCGCGCTGGATGCGACCGAGCTTGTTGATGACCTCGACCATGTGCACCGGGATACGGATGGTGCGGGCCTGGTCGGCCATCGCGCGGGTGATCGCCTGGCGGATCCACCAGGTGGCGTACGTCGAGAACTTGTAGCCCTTGGTGTAGTCGAACTTCTCGACCGCGCGGATCAGACCGAGGTTGCCTTCCTGGATGAGGTCCAGGAACGCCATGCCGCGACCGGTGTAGCGCTTGGCCAGCGAGACGACCAGTCGCAGGTTGGCCTCGAGCAGGTGGTTCTTGGCGCGGTTGCCGTCGCGCACGATCCAGTTGAAGTCGCGGCGCATCGCGACCGGCAGCTTCTCGCCGGTCTCGGCGAACTCGCGCATCTTCTCCGCCGCGTAGAGGCCTGCCTCGATGCGCTTGGCGAGTTCGACCTCCTCCTCGGCGTTGAGCAGCGCGACCTTGCCGATTTGCTTGAGGTAGGCGCGCACCGAGTCCGCCGAGGCGGTGAGCTCGGCGTCCTTGCGGGCCTGGCGCAGGGCCTCGGATTCCTCCTCGTCCCAGACGAAGTCGCCGGAGGCCTTGTCGGCGGGGGTGGGCTCGTCGGCTTCTTCCTCGGCCGCCTCCTCGGTGGCCTCGACCAATTCGCCGTCCTCGGCGAGGTCGGTCTCGTCCACCTCGATGTCGTCGAGATCGGCGAGGTCGATGGCTTCGTCGTCGATCGGCTCGTCGGCGCCGGGCTCACCGTCGGCACCGGCCTTCTTGGTGGTGGCCTTCTTCGCAGGCGCCTTCTTGGCAGCGGCCTTCCCCGCGTTCGCGGCCTTCTTGGCGGGCGCCTTCTTGGCAGCGGCCTTCTTGGCCGGTGCCTTCTTGGCGGCAGCCTTGCGGACCGGCCGAGCTGCGGTGGATTCTTCGGAGTCGGCGTCGGCCGAACCGGCGGTCTGACGGGTCGTGGCTACCACGTACGCCCTTTCGTGACGGTCTCGTGCGGCGTCACGCCAGAGTTGTGTTCCGGCGGAGCGGTCTGTCGGGTTTCACCGGCGGAGGGCCGGTCGGGCTCCGGCTCTCCGCCGGGCATGTTCCATTGTAACTATCCGACCAGGGTACTCATGGCACGATGCCGCGTTCCCGCGCGCCGGTCCTCGCCGGAGCGGTGTTGTGCGCGCAGGTCACGGCACCAGGTGTGTCTCCACGGCCATCGCCGCGCCCACGATTCCCGCGGTGTTGCGCAGGCGCGCCGCGACCACCGGAGTCCGGTTGGTGAGCAAGGGAATCCACCGGTCGGCGTCGCGGCTGATGCCGCCGCCCGCGACGATCACGTTCGGCCAGAACAGATCCTCGAGGCCGGAGAGCACGGTGGAGACCTCGGTGGCCCACTGTTCGTAGCCGAGTCCGCGCCGGTCCTTCACCGAGGCGGCGGCCCGATGCTCGGCCTCCATGCCGCCGATCTCGAGATGACCCAGCTCCGAGTTGGGCACCAGGGTGCCGTTGTAGAGCAGGGCCGAGCCGATGCCCGTGCCGAAGGTGAGCAGCAGGACCAGACCGCTGTATTCCGCCGCCGCGCCGTAACGGTCCTCGGCGAGCCCGGCTGCGTCGGCGTCGTTGAGCACGGTCACCTCGCGCCCGCCGAGCGCGGTGGAGAACAGTGTCCGCGCGTCCGTGCCGATCCAGCTCTTGTCGATGTTGGCGGCGGTGCGGGTGACGCCGCCGAGAACCACCGCGGGCATGGTGATCCCCACCGGTCCGTCCCAGCCCGCCTCGGCCACGAGCCGGGCGGTGGTGTCCGCGACGGCGTCAGGGGTCGCCGGGCGTGGCGTGGCGATCTTGATCCGTTCGTGGACCAGCTCGCCGGTGGCCAAGTCGACCGCAGCGCCCTTCACGCCGCTGCCGCCGATATCGATACCGAATGCGTGCCCCCGAGCGGACATGACAACCCCTCGTTCTGCGTAGCCGACTCCTGTGATGACAGGCGATTATGTCCGATCGGGCCGCCGGATGTCCTACCGCACGGGCAATGCGTGCCTCGGCGGCGCCCGGCAGCGGTCCGCGCGCCGCCTCGCGGCCGGGATCTGTGGTAGCGATGGAGGCGTGCCGCACTCGACAAGATCAGCAACCCACGCCGTCGCCGAATCTCCCGAGACCGTGGCGGACCTGCGCCGCACCGCGGTCGAACTCGCCGAACGCGCCGCCGCGCATGTCCGTGCTCGCCGCCCGGAGGTGTTCGGCCCGGGAACCGGCGAGGGATCGGACTCGGTCCGGACCAAGTCGCACGCGACCGATCCGGTGACCGTGGTCGACACCGAGTCCGAGGAGCTGATCCGCGAACTGCTCGCCGCGCAGCGCCCCGGCGAGGCGATCCTCGGCGAGGAAGGCGGCGGCAGCAGCCTCGGCGCCGACGACGCGGTCGCCTGGGTGGTCGACCCCATCGACGGGACGGTGAACTTCCTCTACGGCGTGCCCGGCTACGCCGTCTCGGTCGCGGCCATGCGCGGCGGTCGCTCGGTGGCGGGCGCGGTGGTCGACGTAGCGCACGGGGTGACCTACAGCGCCGGTCTGGGCGCGGGCGCGACCGCGGCATCCACCGACGGTGCGGTCGAACACTTGACCTGCTCACCGGCCGCCGAGCTGGATCTCGCGCTGGTCGCGACCGGCTTCGCCTATGGGCGCGGCAGACGGACCCGCCAGGCCGAGATCATCGGCCGGGTACTACCGGAGATCCGCGACATCCGCAGGTTCGGCGCGGCCGCGCTCGATCTGTGCCACGTGGCCGCCGGTCGCGTGGACGCCTACTTCGAGCACGGGCTCAATCCGTGGGACTGGGGTGCGGGCGCCCTGATCGCCGCCGAGGCGGGCGCACTGCTCACTCTGCCGCCCGCCTCGCACACCGGTGCACAGGGCGATCTGGTGGTCGCCGCGGCCCCGGGTATCGCCGACGACCTCGCGGCACTGTTGGCGGCGGCGGGCGCGACGGAGCCGATCCCGGACGAGTAGACCGAACGGCCCCGGACAGACGCCGAGGCCGCGCTCCGATCGGAGCGCGGCCTCGCGGGCAGGGGCGCTTGGTCAGCAGTGCGCGGTGCGGGCGGCCGCCAGCAGGTCGATGTCGATCTTCGGGCTGTCGCCCGGGGCCGGGTTCTTGAGCGAGCGCAACACCTCTTCGGCGTCGTTGTTGGGCTGCACGTCCCGGAACAGCGAGCCGAGCACCAGGTCGACGGTGTCGTCCTCGCGCTGATCCTCGATCAGTTCCGCACACGGCGCGACCAGCTGCACCGAGGCGGCGGCCGGCCTGCCGTTCACTCCGAAGCGGATCTGGCCGGTGCATTCCAGGTCGCCGTTGGTGTAGATCGGATCGTTACCGTATTGAGTGTCCGGGGTACTCGCGAAGCCCAGATCGCCGAGGCGGGAGGCCACGTGCGCGGCTTGGCCGCGCTGATTGTTGGCATTGAGCACGCGCACCCTGGACTGGGCGAGCGCCGCGGGTTCGACGTCCTGCAGCCGTGACGCGCCGACCCGCTGCCCCAGCGCGGGCGCGGCTTCCGCGCCCGGCTCGGTGGCCGGGCTCGGCGAGTTGCACGCCATCGCCGTGGTGTCGGTGTTCTCGGTGGTCAGCGCCTTGATCCAGACGATCGAGCAGATCAGTGCGAGGACGCCGAGCATGATGAGCCACGCGCGCGGGCGACGCCGAGGATAGAGGCGACCCTGAGGATCGGTCGCGCTGCCTTCGGTGATCAGTGAAACCACCAGCACACTCTACGAAAAGTGTGACCGGAGGCGGCGGTTGGTCTCGATGCGTCGCCGACTCGGTGTCGATTCCCGATCGGTTTCGCCAACGGTGAGTTTTGATTGCGACTTTTGTCTACGGGTCCGCTATTGTCTGGCGGCCCAGATCGAAACATCGGCGGACAATTCGGTGGTCGGTCGCGGGAACAAGTAGGGCATGTCCTGCGTTTACCGAGCGCAATCGGGTAAGGGTCCGCCGGATCCGTCCTGATGCGCGAGGCGGAGCACTTGTGATGTGCACCACCGGCGGGGCGGTGCGGGTTCACGTTCGGTTCCGGGTAGGAATCGCCGCGTGGGCGCTGCCGGTCCGGGATATACGGAGTAAGGACGAGGGGAAGACGACATGGCAACCGACTATGACGCACCGAGGCGTACCGAGTCCGACGATGTGTCGGAGGATTCGCTGGAGGAGCTGAAGGCTCGTCGCAACGAGGCACAGTCCGCCGTCGTGGATATCGACGAATCCGATACCGCGGAGTCGTTCGAGCTTCCCGGCGCAGACCTGTCCGAGGAAGTTCTTTCGGTCCGAGTGGTTCCCAAACAGGCCGACGAGTTCACCTGTTCCAGCTGCTTCCTGGTGCATCACCGCAGCAGGCTGGCCAGCGAGGCGGGCGGTCAGCTGATCTGCATGGATTGCGCCGCCTGATCGCCGGCGTCATCGCCGGTCCGGCCGGCCTCCGGCCAGGGCCGAGCGGGAGATTCTCATCCCGCGCTCGGTAGTCCGAGCGCGGCCAGAACCTGTTCTGGTTCACGTGTACTGACGAGCCAGTAGGGCGTCGGATCGTCCGGATCGTCGAGGACGAGCAGCACCATCGGCCCCACCCAGGGGCGGTGCTGGACATAGGCGGCCGGGTCGAGTTGACGGCCCAGCGCCGCGCTCTTCGCGCTGGGCGCCACGATCGCGGCGCGCGCGACGAAGTTCACCGGCAGGTGGGCCCGACCCACGTGCAGTTCCGGCGTTCCCGACGCATCCGGGTTCACCTGCACCTTGTGCCTGCTCAACCACACGAGCACCCACACCGGCACCGGGAACAGCAACACGTAGGGCAGCCAGCCGTAGGAACCGCCCGTGGCCATCTGGATCTCGGCGGCCAGCAGCGCGGTGACACCGAAGCCGATCGGCCACCACCACCAGGGCACCCAGAGGCGCTCTCGGTAGGCGGTCACGGTGCTGTCGCGAGGCTCGGTCGACGACGGGTTGGGCTGGTCCGACACATTTCCACAGTAAGTCACCGTCACCGCTGCGCGCCGCCCAGGTGCGCGTAGGCTCGTCCGATGTGAGCGCACTTTCAGCGATACCGCTGCGGCGACTGGATCCGGGTATCCCGGTACCTTCCCGCGCCCATCCCGGTGATGCCGGGGTGGATCTGTGCACCACCCAGGACGTCGTGCTGGCGCCGGGGGAGCGTGCGCTGGTGGGCACCGGCATCGCCGTGGCCCTGCCGGTCGGCACCGTGGGGCTGATCCATCCGCGTTCCGGGCTGGCCGCCAAGACCGGCCTGTCGGTGGTGAACACTCCGGGCACCGTCGACGCCGGCTATCGCGGGGAGATCAAGGTCTGCCTGATCAATCACGATCCCCGCGAGCCGATCGAGCTGCGCCGGGGCGACCGGATCGCGCAGTTGCTCGTCCAGCGCGTGGAACTGGTGGATTTCGTCGAGGTCGACGAGCTCGACGACACGACACGTGGCGCCGGTGGTTACGGCTCCAGCGGTGGACATGCGAGCTTGACGCCGGGCGCGCAGCACATGGCGCGCGCCGGTCAGGAGGGGTGACATGGGACTTTTCGGTAAGAAGAAGCGTGACAGCGACAGATACGGCGACGTCGAGTACGGCGACGACGAGTACAGCGACGACGCATACGGCGACGACGGGTACACCGACGACGGGTACGACGACTACGAGTCCGGCTACGCGGAGGACTACGAGGACGTGGGCTACGACGCCGGGTACGACGGCGCCCCCGCCGCGGCCGGACCGGGCGAACAGCGCACCGGCCCCTATGACTACGACGATGTCGCCGAACTGCTCGAGAACGTCACCGATCAGCGCCTCGATCTCGGCTCGGTGATCCTGCCGGTCCCGCCCGGTGGTCAGCTGCAGGTGGAGATGACCCCCGATGGCGCGCCGCAAGCGGTGCACCTGGCCACCGAGCACGGACGGATCACCGTCGCGGCCTACGCGGCGCCGAAGTCGCCCGGCCAGTGGCGCACAGTGGCCGCCGACCTGGCCGAATCACTGCGCAAGGACGGCGCGCGGGTCTCGGTGGAGACCGGCCCGTGGGGCCGGGAACTGCACGCCGAGACCGCGACCGCGGACCTGCGGTTCATCGGCGTCGACGGCTACCGCTGGATGGTGCGCTTGGTCGCGGCGGGCCCGTCGGGCGCCGCGGCGGAAGGTCTGCCGCTGGTCGCCGCCGCGCGCGCGATCATGGCCGAGACCGTGGTGCGCCGTGGGACCGATCCGCTGCCCGTGCGCGATCCCTTGCCGGTGGTGCTGCCCGCGCAGCTGGCCGAGCAGCTCGCCGCCGCCCATCAGGCGCAGGTACAGGCGCAACAGCAGCAGGCCGCCCCGCAGCAGCCGCAGCCGGTGCCGACTCCGCAGCCGGTGCCGCAGGAGCCCCGGCGCGGAACCGGCGGCTCGGCCATGCAGCAGCTCGGGCTGAACTGACTGTCGGCACTTCCGAACCCGCTCCGGCCCCGGGAGGCATCGGAGCGGGTTTTTCGATGGGAGCGGGTCGGAGATCGGGGGCGAAGTCAGCCGACCGGTGCCGCCTCGGACGCGACCGGCGCGGCGATCGGCGGCAGCACCCGTGACAGGGCAGCGAATCCACGGTGCCCGAGCACGGACGGATCGGCGCCCAGCTCGTCGAGGGTGAGACAGTCCAGGGTCGCGCCGGGGATCAACGCCGCCCAGCGCTCGCCGACCGCGAGCGGGTGGACCGGATCGTCGGTCGTGGCGATCACCGCGACCGGCACGTTCAGCGCCGCGAGCCGCTCGGCATCGGGCCACGCATAGGCCGCGGCCTCCTCGAGCGCCCCGGGCAGCCACGGCCACTGCGAACGCCACGACTGGGTCAGCGCCGCGCCCAGCCAGCCCGGGCTGCCGGCCCGCATCTGCTCGATCACTGCCTCGAGCCCGTCGGCCCGCAGGCGCGCAGCGGTATACGCGGCGGACAGCGCGGCCGGACATCCGGTCGTGTCGGGTCCGGTCCAGGCGGGCAGCGCCGCCACCACCCCGGCCACCGCCGCAGCGGAGGCAGCCCGTTCCGATCTGGCGGCAGCCCATTCCACGGCTACCGCCGCGCCCAGGGAGATCCCGGCGACCAGCACCGGACCGTCCTCGGCGGCTTCGTCCAGCGCCGCGCGGTAACCGGCCACCACGTCCCGGGGATCGGGTTCCACAGCGCGAAATCGCAGACCGCGCTCGGCGGCCGCGGATCCGAACGCGCGCCGGGCGAAATCGGCATCGGAGCCGGTCCCGGGCAGCGCGACCACGCGCGCGGGCACGCACTGCCGCGGGATCGCCGGGTGTGGTGAGTCGAACATCGGGTCGAGCGTAGCGGGGGTGCTGCCGGGGCTCTACAGTGGCGGGTGTACGACCGAGAGCAGGAGTGCTTGCCATGCCATCCGCAGCCTCGAGTTACTTCCGACGTCTGAGCCGGCGGTTGACCGAGGACATCGATCAACTCGACGCAGAAGAACTCGCCGAGACAGCCGACGCGTCGGGCGCGTGCCGGGTGGCGGACTGCCGTCGCGGTGAGGAAGTCACCATGCTCGGGCGGCTCCGCAGTGTGGAAGCGTGTTCCAAGTCGGCGGGCGCCAGTGTGCAGGCCGAGTTCTTCGACGGCACCGACGCGATCGCCTTGGTCTGGATCGGCCGCCGCCGGATTCCCGGCATCGAGCCGGGACGCCGTCTGCTGGTACGCGGCCGTATCGGCGAACGCGACGGACGCAAGGTGATCTTCAACCCCTACTACGAATTGCGCGGGAACAGCTGACACGTATGCCATCCAGCCACGACAACGGCGCCGACTTCGGCTCGCCGGCCGACGCACCGGTACGAGCCACCGCACCCGAGCAGCAGACGTCCCCCCACACCGAGGCCGCCGAGGTGCCGCGCACCGAGCAGACTCTGCTCGAGCAGATGGGCGGTTTCAGCGGCCTGATCTACTCGACGGTCCCGGTCGTGGTCTTCGTCCCGGTCAACAGTTTCTTCGGGCTCACCGCCGCGCTCTGGGCGGCGCTCGGCGCGGCCGCCGCGATTCTGATCTGGCGGCTGATCCGCCGCAGCCCGATCCAACCCGCCATCTCCGGTTTCGTCGGCGTCGGCATCTGCGCGTTCATCGCCTGGCGGATGGGTGAGGCCAAGGGCTACTTCCTGTTCGGCATCTACACCAGCCTGGTCTACGCGGCCGGGTTCGTGCTGTCCATCCTGGTGCGCAGACCGCTGGTCGGGGTGATCTGGGGTGCGCTCAACGGCCACGGCTCGGTGTGGCGCTCCGACCGTCGCCTGGTGCGTCTCTACGATGTCGCGACCGCCATCTGGGCGCTGGTGTTCGGCGCCAGGTACCTGGTGCAGTCCGAACTCTACGACTCCGACCAGACGGGCTGGCTGGCCGCCGCCCGGATCGGCATGGGCTGGCCGCTGACGGCGGTCGCGTTCGGCGTCACCATCTGGGCGGTGCGCCGGGCAGGCCATCTGCCGGTGCACTCCGGCGCGTAGCCCCAGCCGCGGCCTATCGAATCTCGCGTTGCCGCAGCGGCTTCGATGGGCGGGGGTGCGCGAAGACACCCGCAGAGGTGGGCAGGTACCCACCCTGGGGTATCTGGTCGCCGGGTCCTGTTCGACGGACGATCGTTATCGACACGAAAAACGTGAACGATCTCCCGAGATTGGACCGCACCGATGGCAATCGAGAAGCAGACCCGCACCAGGAACCGCACCCACGCCCCCGCGGGGCCCGCACTCACCGAGAGCCGCCGGGTGGCCGCCGAGGTGGAGAAGCTGATCGGCCCGGCCGCCGCCGGTGATCAGCGCGCGATCTCCGACATCCTGCGCGCGATCCACCCGCTGGTGCGTCGTTACTGCGGCGCCAAGCTGGGCAACACCGCGCATCTGCAGGTCACCGCCGACGATGTGGTGCAGGAGGTGCTGATGGCGACGGTCAAGGCGATGCCGCGCTACCAGGACCAGGGCAAGTCCTTCCTGGCGTTCGTCTACGGCATCGCCGCCAACAAGGTCGCCGACGCCTTCCGTCGCTCGCAGGTGCACCCGACCTACCCGGTGGCCGAAGTGCCCGACACCCCGACCACCGAGGCGGGCCCGGAGGAGTGGGCGCTGGCCCTGGAGCGCCGCGCCGCCACCAGGGAACTGATGAAGGTGCTCGCGCCCGCCCATCGGGAGGTGCTGGTCATGCGCATCGTGCTCGGCTGGTCGGCCGCTCAGACAGCCGAGGCCATCGGCACCAGCCCCGGTGTCGTCCGGGTCATGCAGCACCGCGCGCTCAACAAGCTGCGCGCGCAGTTCGAGACCGCCGCATGACGGGAACCGACCGGGCAGCAGACGTATCGGGGTGTTACGGCCTGATGCCGTGGTCGGCCAGCGCCACGCGCAGATCCTCCTCGGCCTCCACCGAGGTCACGAACAACAACTCGTCCTCGCCCTCGAACGGGTCGTCGGCCTGCGGCACGATGACCCGGCCGCCGCGCAGGATCGTCACCAGCGCGGCGTCGCGCGGCAAGGTGAGCGCCCGTACCGGCTTGCCCGCGAGCGCGGTGTCGCTGGGCAGAGTGATCTCCACCAGGTTGGCCTGACCCTGGCGCAGCGTCATCAGGCGCACCAGATCGCCCACCGAGACCGCTTCCTCCACCAGCGAGGCGAGCAGCCGTGGGGTCGACACGGCCACGTCCACGCCCCACGCCGAATCGAACAGCCACTCGTTGCGCGGATCGTTGACCCGCGCCACCACCCGGCGTACGCCGAACTCGGTCTTGGCCAGCAGGCTGTGCACCAGATTCACCTTGTCGTCGCCGGTCGCCGCGATGACCACCTCGTAGGTCTCCAGCTCGGCGTCCTCGAGCAGCGCGAGTTCGCAGGCGTCGGCGTGCACCCACACCGCGTCCGGGATGGCCTGGTGGTCGATGTGGTCGAGTTGGCGTTCCAGCAGCATCACCCGATGCCCGCCGCGCAACAGTTCCCTGGCGATCGAACGCCCGACAGCGCCCGCGCCCGCGATGGCCACCTTCATGATCAGTCCTCTTTCACAGGGGGCTCGCCCGCCACCGCGACGGCCTCGCCGACCTGGCCGGAGGGCACCGCCACATACACGATGTCATCGGCCTGCACGATGGTCTTGCTCTCGGGCAGCAGCGCCTGCCCGAATCTCAGCACGAACGACACCCGGCCGCGGACCGCCCGCTCCAGATCCTGCACGGTGCGGCCGAACCAGTCCTCGTGCAGTGCGAGCTGGGTGACCGCGACCGTGCCGGTGGGTTCGCGCCAGGTGGTGGTGCCGGTGTCGCCGATGATCGTGCGCAGGAACCGGTCGGTGGTCCACGGCACGGTGGCGATGGTGGGGATGCCGAGGCGTTCGTAGACGGCCGCGCGCTTGGCGTCGTAGATACGGGCCACGACCCGCTCGACACCGAAGGTCTCCCGCGCGACCCGCGCGGAGATGATGTTGGAGTTGTCACCGGAGGAGACCGCCGCGAAGGCGTCCGCGCGCCCGAGTCCCGCCCGGGTCAGCACGTCGCGATCGAAGCCGACGCCGACCACGCGCTGACCGGCGAAATCCTCGCCGAGCCGCAGGAAGGCGCTGGAGTCCCGGTCGATGACGGTGACCTCGTGTCCGACCCGCACCAGGGCACGCGCCAGTGCCGAGCCGACCCGCCCGCACCCCATGACAACTACGAACACCGCACAACCCTCGTTCCTGCTGACATCACCGCCGCCGCACGCGCCCTGCCCACCCGGGGGGACGGTCCGTGGGACCGGGCGAGCGGCGGTGCGCTCACAACCTACCCGCCCGGTTGCCCGAGGGCCGGTTTCCCCACCGTGAACAGCGCCAAACCCGGTCTGCGGCGCGTTCGCCGACCCCCGGCGCGCACAAGCGTCCGGGGATCTATGCTCGCTCCGGTGTCCAAGTTGACGACAGCAGCCAAGCGCATGCTGCTGGGCAGGCCCTTTCGCAGCGACTCGCTGGGGAACACTTTGCTGCCGAAGCGCATCGCGCTGCCGGTCTTCGCCTCCGACGCGTTGTCCTCGGTGGCATACGCGCCCGAGGAGATCCTCCTCATGCTGTCCGTCGCTGGCGTGTCGGCCTATCTCTACGCGCCCTGGGTGGGCCTGGCGGTCGCGTTCGTGATGGCGATCGTGGTCGCCAGCTATCGGCAGAATGTGCACGCCTACCCCTCCGGCGGCGGCGACTACGAGGTGGCGACCACCAATATCGGCCCGACCGCGGGACTCACGGTGGGCAGCGCGCTGCTGGTCGACTACGTGCTCACCGTGGCGGTGTCCATCTCGTCGGCGGCCGCCAACATCGGCTCGGCGATCCCGTTCGTCAACACCCACAAGGTGCTGTTCGCGGTGGTGGCCATCGCGATCCTGACCGCGCTCAATCTGCGCGGCGTACGCGAATCCGGCACCATGTTCGCGATTCCCACCTACGCCTTCATGTTCGGCATGTTCCTGATGCTCGGCTGGGGGCTGATCCAGACCTACGTGCTCGGCGAACCGCTGCGTGCCGAGTCCGCCGGGTTCGGGTTGGATGCCGAGGAGGAGCATCTCTACGGGATGGCTTTCGTGTTCCTGATCGCACGCTCGTTCTCCTCCGGCTGCGCCGCGCTCACCGGTGTCGAGGCGATCAGCAACGGCGTTCCCGCCTTCCGCAAACCGAAGTCCCGCAATGCCGCGACCACGCTGCTGCTGCTGGGGGTCCTCGCGATAACACTGCTGATGGGCATGCTGATACTGGCGCAGAAGATCGGCGTGGTCTACGCCCACGACGTCGACCATCTGACCGGAGCGCCCGAGGACTACCACCAGAAGACGCTCATCGCCCAGCTCGCCGGCACGGTGTTCGACGGCTTCCCCATCGGATTCTTCTTCGTCACCATCGTCACCGCGCTCATCCTGGTGCTGGCCGCCAACACCGCGTTCAACGGCTTCCCGGTGCTCGGCTCGATTCTCGCCCAGGACCGCTATCTGCCGCGCCAGTTGCACACCCGCGGCGACCGGCTCGCGTTCAGCAACGGCATCCTGTTCCTCTCCGGCGCGGCGATCGCCTTCGTGGTCGCCTTCGGCGCCGAGGTGACCAAGTTGATCCAGCTCTACATCGTCGGGGTGTTCGTCTCGTTCGTGTTGAGCCAGACGGGCATGCTCCGCCACTGGACGCGACACCTGCGCACCGAGACCGATCCGTCGCATCGCGCCCGGATGAAGCGTTCGCGGGTGGTCAACGCCGTCGGCCTGACCGCCACCGGCGCGGTGCTGATCATCGTGCTGGTGACGAAGTTCTTCGCCGGCGCCTGGATCGCGATCCTGCTGATGGTCGTGGTCTTCGTGGTGATGAAGATGATCCGGCGCCACTACGACGCGGTCGCCAAGGAACTCGACGAATACGAATGGGACCCCGTGCTGCCCAGCCGGTCGCACGCGATCGTGCTGGTCTCCAAGTTGCACCTGCCGACCCGGCGGGCGCTGGTCTACGCGCGCGCCGCCCGCCCCGACATGCTGGAGGCGATCACCGTCAACGTCGACGACGAGGACACCAGGGCGCTGGTGCGTGAATGGGAGCGCAGCGAGGTCACGGTGCCGCTCAAGGTGATCGAGTCGCCGTATCGCGAGGTCACCAAGCCGGTGCTCGATTACGTCAAGCGGGTTCGCCGCGATTCCCCACGCACCGTGGTGACGGTCTTCATCCCCGAATACGTGGTGGGGCGCTGGTGGGAGCAGGTGCTGCACAACCAGAGCGCGCTGCGGCTCAAGGGCAGGCTGCTGTTCGAGCCGGGCGTCATGGTGACCAGCGTGCCGTGGCAGCTCAGTTCGTCTGCCTCCGCCAAACAGCCAGGGATGATCAATGCGCCGGGATCGGTCCGGCGCGGCTACGGGGATCAGCGGCAAGGCAGGGATCAACAGTGAAGTGGGCAACGGCGGCGACCCGGGGGAGGGCAGTTGTCCAGGGAACGGCGGGGACGACACGAACGGTAGTGATCAGGTGAGCGACTGGCTGGGCGAGACCTTCGAGATCCGGCTCGGACCGCCCGGACACGGCGGGTTCTGCGTCGGCAGGCACGAGGGCCGGGTGGTCTTCGTCCGGCACGGACTGCCGGGGGAGTCGGTGCTCGCTCGGGTCACCGAGGACGCAGGCGGCGGGTTCTGTCGTGCGGACGCGATCGAGATCCTGGAGGCCTCCGCCGACCGGGTGCCCAGCACGTGCCCGGTCTCCGGCCCCGGCGGCGCGGGCTGTTGCGACTTCGCGTACGCCACTCCCGCGGCGCAGCGCGCACTGAAGGCCTCGGTCGTCGGTGAGCTGCTGCGCCGTATCGGCGGACTCGATCGCGAGGTGACCGTGGAGCCGATCTCGGAGCGCTTCGCCGAGGCCACCGGTGGCT
This sequence comes from Nocardia shimofusensis NBRC 100134, assembly GCF_001613125.1. Lineage (GTDB taxonomy): Bacteria > Actinomycetota > Actinomycetes > Mycobacteriales > Mycobacteriaceae > Nocardia > Nocardia shimofusensis. The sequence continues at coordinate 262 of NZ_BDBT01000003.1, read as the reverse complement.
GGCGCACACGGGTGCGACTGCCCGTCGACGCGTCCGGCCGGGCCGGCATCCACCGCTACCGCAGCGATGCGGTGATCCCCGATCTGCGTTGCCCGCAACCGGTGCCGGGCATGCTGACAGGCATCGCCGAACAGCAGTGGACACCGGGGGCGGATCTGGTCGTCGCGCTCGACGGCGACGGTCTGCGCCACATCGTCGAACTCGCTCCCGCCGCACCGCCGCACCGCGGACGGTCCGGCCGAGGCGGCGGGCGCCGCGGCCC
>NZ_BDBT01000002.1 GCF_001613125.1 Nocardia shimofusensis NBRC 100134 | reverse complement strand
GCCTGCCGCCCAGGCCGCCATCCGCGACTCGTTGGAGAGCAACGACGACACCCAGATTCTGCCCGCCTACTCCGACAACTCCTACGACACCACCGTCCGCCAGGACCTGTCCAAGAGCTGACCGCCTGGCGGGGACAGTACTCGAAATGCCGTGTGCCGGTGCGATTTCCGAATCGCACCGGCATTCTGTTCGTCAGGGGAGGTGTTGCGCCCGCCGTCGCTGCCCGGGTGCGATGTCGGCTCGCCGAACCCGTATGACCTGCGAAATCGCACTGGCGCAGCCCTTCTCGGCGGGCGTGGGCCGGCCCTGCCACTTGACGAGTTTCGCCCGACCCGTCACGCTATTGGACAACAGTGATAGCTGTCAGAGGCGGTCCGACCGACTCCGCGGCTCCCGGCGCAGCCAGCGTTACGGGGAGCGGGGAAGGCTCGGCGCGCCACGGGCGCGCTGGATCACACGGATGGTACTTTGACATGTCCGTGCCCAGGGGTGTAAGCTTGGACGTTGCGCTGGCTGCCTCCTGTCCACACCTCGATTCGCACACGTGAGTTCCACCCTTCCGGTGTTACTTCCGTCGTTGCCTGTTCGAGTTTCGTTCGGGTTGTAACCAGCGGAATTCGTAGCAGAAGCAAGCGACGGTCGCGGACCACCACGCGACGCGCGTGAGGTGCTGGAAGGACGCATCTTGGCAGTCTCCACCCAGACCAAGGCAGTTGCCGGAATCCCCGGAGCCCCGAAGCGGGTGTCTTTCGCGAAGATCCGTGAACCCTTGGAGGTGCCCGGTCTTCTCGATCTACAAACGGAATCGTTCGCCTGGTTGATCGGTTCGCCGGATTGGCGTGAGCGGGCCGCCGCTCGCGGCGACGTCGGACTGGTCGGTGGACTGGAGGAGGTGCTCGAGGAGCTCTCGCCGATCGAGGACTTCTCCGGCTCCATGTCCCTGTCCTTCTCCGATCCTCGCTTCGAAGAGGTCAAGGCCTCGATCGACGAGTGCAAAGAAAAGGACATGACCTACGCAGCTCCGCTGTTCGTCACCGCGGAGTTCATCAACAACAACACCGGTGAGATCAAGAGCCAGACGGTCTTCATGGGTGACTTCCCGATGATGACCGACAAGGGCACGTTCATCATCAACGGCACCGAGCGCGTGGTCGTCTCGCAGCTGGTCCGCTCGCCGGGCGTCTACTTCGACCACAGCATCGACAAGGGCACCGAGAAGGATCTGCACAGCGTGCGCGTGATCCCCTCGCGCGGCGCCTGGCTCGAGTTCGACGTCGACAAGCGCGACACCGTCGGTGTGCGCATCGACCGCAAGCGTCGTCAGCCGGTCACCGTGCTGCTCAAGGCGCTGGGCTGGAGCACCGAGGAGATCGCCGAGCGCTTCGGTTTCTCCGAGATCATGATGTCGACCCTGGAGAAGGACAACACCGCCGGTCAGGACGAGGCGCTGTTGGACATCTACCGCAAGCTGCGTCCGGGCGAGCCGCCGACCAAGGAGTCCGCGCAGACCCTGCTGGAGAACCTGTTCTTCAAGGAGAAGCGCTACGACCTGGCGCGCGTCGGTCGCTACAAGATCAACAAGAAGCTCGGCATCAACCTGGGTGTCCCGGTCACCGGTTCGGTGCTGACCAAGGACGACATCGTCACCACGATCGAGTACCTGGTCCGCCTGCACGCCGGCGACAAGGTGATGACCGCGCCCGGCGGCGAAGAGGTGCCCGTCGAGGTCGACGACATCGACCACTTCGGCAACCGTCGTCTGCGCACCGTCGGCGAGCTGATCCAGAACCAGATCCGGGTCGGCCTGTCGCGCATGGAGCGCGTCGTGCGTGAGCGCATGACCACGCAGGACGTCGAGGCCATCACGCCGCAGACCCTGATCAACATCCGCCCGGTCGTCGCCGCGATCAAGGAGTTCTTCGGAACCTCCCAGCTGTCGCAGTTCATGGACCAGAACAACCCGCTGTCGGGCCTGACCCACAAGCGCCGTCTGTCGGCGCTGGGCCCCGGTGGTCTGTCCCGTGAGCGCGCCGGCCTGGAAGTGCGCGACGTGCACCCCTCGCACTACGGCCGCATGTGCCCGATCGAGACCCCGGAAGGCCCGAACATCGGCCTGATCGGCTCGCTGTCGGTGTACGCGCGGGTCAACCCGTTCGGCTTCATCGAGACCCCGTACCGCCGGGTCGAGAACGGCCGGGTGACCGACGAGGTCGTCTACCTCACCGCCGACGAAGAGGACCGGCACGTGCGTGCCCAGGCCAACTCGCCGGTCGGCCCCGACGGCACCTTCCTCGACGACCGGGTGCTGTGCCGCCGCGGTAACGAGGAGATGGAGTACGTCGCGGTCGCCGAGGTCGACTTCATGGACGTCTCACCGCGCCAGATGGTCTCGGTCGCGACCGCGATGATCCCGTTCCTCGAGCACGACGACGCCAACCGTGCCCTCATGGGCGCGAACATGCAGCGTCAGGCCGTGCCGCTGATCCGTTCCGAGGCTCCGATCGTGGGCACCGGTATGGAGTTGCGCGCCGCGGTCGACGCGGGCGACGTCGTGGTGAACGAGAAGGCGGGCGTGGTCGAGGAGGTCTCGGCCGATTACGTCACCGTGATGGCCGACGACGGCAGCCGCAAGAGCTACCGCATGCGCAAGTTCAACCGCTCCAACCAGGGCACCTGCTCCAACCAGCGTCCGATCGTGGACGAGGGGCAGCGCGTGGAGAAGGGCCAGGTCCTGGCCGACGGGCCGTGCACCGAGAACGGTGAGATGGCCCTGGGCAAGAACCTGCTCGTGGCGATCATGCCGTGGGAAGGCCACAACTACGAGGACGCGATCATCCTGTCGCAGCGCCTCGTGGAGGACGACGTGCTCACCTCGATCCACATCGAGGAGCACGAGATCGACGCGCGTGACACCAAGCTGGGCGCCGAGGAGATCACCCGGGACATCCCGAACGTCTCCGACGAGGTGCTGGCCGATCTCGACGAGCGCGGCATCGTGCGCATCGGCGCCGAGGTCCGCGACGGCGACATCCTGGTCGGCAAGGTCACCCCGAAGGGCGAGACCGAGCTGACCCCGGAGGAGCGGCTGCTGCGCGCGATCTTCGGTGAGAAGGCGCGCGAGGTCCGCGACACCTCGCTGAAGGTGCCGCACGGCGAGTCCGGCAAGGTCATCGGCATCCGGGTGTTCTCCCGCGAGGACGACGACGATCTGCCTCCGGGCGTCAACGAGCTGGTCCGGGTGTACGTGGCGCAGAAGCGCAAGATCCAGGACGGCGACAAGCTGGCCGGCCGCCACGGCAACAAGGGCGTCATCGGCAAGATCCTCCCCACCGAGGACATGCCCTTCCTGCCCGACGGCACCCCGGTCGACATCATCCTCAACACCCACGGCGTGCCGCGTCGTATGAACATCGGCCAGATCCTGGAGACCCATCTGGGCTGGATCGGCAAGGCGGGCTGGCAGGTCGAGGGCACCCCCGAGTGGGCCGCGGCGCTGCCGGAGGAGATGTGGGGAGCCCCGCAGAACTCCAACATCGCCACCCCGGTGTTCGACGGCGCCCGCGAGGAAGAGCTCACCGGTCTGCTCAGCTCGACGCTGCCCAACCGCGACGGCGAGCGGATGGTCGACGACAACGGCAAGGCGGTGCTGTTCGACGGTCGTTCCGGCGAGCCGTTCCCGTACCCGGTGGCCGTCGGCTACATGTACATCCTCAAGCTGCACCACCTGGTCGACGACAAGATCCACGCCCGTTCGACCGGCCCGTACTCGATGATCACCCAGCAGCCGCTCGGTGGTAAGGCGCAGTTCGGTGGCCAGCGCTTCGGTGAGATGGAGTGCTGGGCGATGCAGGCCTACGGCGCCGCCTACACCCTGCAGGAACTGCTGACCATCAAGTCCGACGACGTGGTGGGCCGTGTGAAGGTCTACGAGGCGATCGTCAAGGGCGAGAACATTCCGGAGCCGGGCATCCCGGAATCGTTCAAGGTGCTCCTCAAGGAACTCCAGTCGCTGTGCCTCAACGTCGAGGTGCTGTCCTCGGACGGCGCCGCGATCGAGTTGCGCGAAGGCGAGGACGAGGATCTGGAGCGCGCCGCGGCGAACCTGGGCATCAACCTGTCCAGGAACGAAGCGGCCACCGTCGACGATCTGGCGAACTAGGCGGACGGGGCGGACGCCGACGTCGTGCGTGCGCCCCTCCCGCGCTCGATACGAGTTCGGCCGGGGAACCCGGCCGGACCTCACTAGTGAACTCTTGCTCGAATTCGACCCGCACAGGGGAAAGGAAGTTACGTGCTAGACGTCAACTTCTTCGATGAACTCCGGATCGGCCTGGCCACCGCCGACGACATCCGCCAGTGGTCCTACGGCGAGGTGAAGAAGCCGGAGACCATCAACTACCGCACGCTCAAGCCGGAGAAGGACGGCTTGTTCTGCGAGAAGATCTTCGGTCCCACCCGGGACTGGGAGTGCTACTGCGGCAAGTACAAGCGCGTGCGCTTCAAGGGCATCATCTGTGAGCGCTGTGGCGTCGAGGTGACGCGCGCCAAGGTGCGCCGTGAGCGGATGGGCCACATCGAACTGGCCGCGCCGGTCACCCACATCTGGTACTTCAAGGGCGTGCCCTCGCGCCTGGGCTACCTGCTCGACCTGGCGCCGAAGGATCTCGAGAAGATCATCTACTTCGCCGCCTACGTGATCGTCGCCGTCGACGAGGAACTGCGCCACAACGAGCTGTCCACTCTCGAAGCCGAGATGGAGGTCGAGAAGAAGGCCGTCGCCGATCAGCGCGACGCCGACCTCGAGGCCCGCGCGCAGAAGCTGGAAGCCGACCTGGCCGAGCTGGAGGCCGAGGGCGCCAAGTCCGACGTCCGCCGCAAGGTCAAGGACGGCGGCGAGCGCGAGATGCGTCAGCTGCGCGATCGCGCCCAGCGTGAGCTGGACCGGCTCGACGAGATCTGGACCACCTTCACCAAGCTGTCGGTCAAGCAGCTCATCGTGGACGAGGTCCTCTACCGCGAGCTGGTCGACCGCTACGGCGAGTACTTCACCGGCGCGATGGGCGCGGAGTCCATCCAGAAGCTGATGGAGAACTTCGACATCGAGGCCGAGGCCGAGTCGCTGCGCGAGACCATCCGCTCCGGCAAGGGGCAGAAGAAGCTGCGCGCGCTCAAGCGACTCAAGGTCGTCGCGGCCTTCCAGTCCAACGGCAACTCACCGATGGGCATGGTGCTCGACGCCGTTCCGGTGATCCCGCCGGAGCTGCGCCCGATGGTTCAGCTCGACGGTGGCCGTTTCGCCACCTCCGACCTGAACGACCTGTACCGCCGCGTGATCAACCGCAACAACCGCCTCAAGCGACTGATCGACCTCGGCGCACCCGAGATCATCGTCAACAACGAAAAGCGGATGCTGCAGGAGTCCGTGGACGCGCTGTTCGACAACGGCCGTCGCGGCCGTCCGGTGACCGGTCCGGGCAACCGCCCGCTCAAGTCGCTGTCGGACCTGCTCAAGGGCAAGCAGGGCCGGTTCCGTCAGAACCTGCTCGGCAAGCGCGTGGACTACTCCGGTCGTTCCGTCATCGTCGTCGGCCCGCAGCTCAAGCTGCATCAGTGCGGTCTGCCCAAGCTGATGGCGCTGGAGCTGTTCAAGCCGTTCGTGATGAAGCGCCTGGTGGATCTGAACCACGCGCAGAACATCAAGTCCGCCAAGCGGATGGTGGAGCGGCAGCGCCCGCAGGTGTGGGATGTCCTCGAAGAGGTCATCGCCGAGCACCCCGTGCTGCTCAACCGCGCGCCCACCCTGCACCGTCTGGGCATCCAGGCATTCGAGCCGCAGCTGGTGGAAGGCAAGGCCATCCAGCTGCACCCGCTGGTGTGTGAGGCCTTCAACGCCGACTTCGACGGTGACCAGATGGCCGTCCATCTGCCGCTGTCGGCCGAGGCGCAGGCCGAGGCGCGCATCCTGATGCTGTCGTCGAACAACATCCTCTCGCCCGCCTCGGGTCGCCCGCTGGCCATGCCGCGTCTGGACATGGTCACCGGTCTGTACTTCCTGACCCGCCTGGACGAGAACGCCCCGGGCCAGTACCGGCCCGCCACCGCGGACTCCCCGGAGTTCGGCGTCTACTCCTCGCCCGCCGAGGCGCAGATGGCCGTCGACCGCGGCGAGCTGACCGTGCGCTCGATGATCAAGGTCCGCCTGACCACGCAGCGTCCGCCCAAGGACGTCGAGGCCGAGCTGTTCCCCGAGGGTTGGCAGCGCGGCGACGCGTGGACCGTCGAGACCACGCTGGGCCGGGTGCTGTTCAACGAACTGCTGCCCGCCGACTACGCGTTCATCAACGAGCCGATGCCCAAGAAGCGGCAGGCGACGATCATCAACGATCTCGCCGAGCGCTACCCGATGATCGTGGTCGCCCAGACCGTCGACAAGCTCAAGGACGCCGGTTTCTACTGGGCCACGCGTTCGGGTGTCACCGTCTCCATGTCGGACGTGCTCGTTCCGCCGGAGAAGGCCGAGATCATGGAGCGCTACGAGGCGCAGTCGGATCAGATCGAGAAGAAGTACCAGCGTGGTGCGCTCGATCACCAGGAGCGCAACAACGCCCTGGTCAAGATCTGGCAGGAGGCGACCGAGGAGGTCGGTAGGGCGCTGCGCGCGCACTACCCGGCCGACAACCCGATCATCACGATCGTCGACTCGGGCGCCACGGGTAACTTCACCCAGACCCGTACCCTCGCCGGTATGAAGGGCCTGGTGACGAACCCGAAGGGTGAGTTCATCCCGCGGCCGATCAAGTCCTCCTTCCGTGAGGGCCTGACGGTTCTGGAGTACTTCATCAACACCCACGGCGCGCGTAAGGGTCTGGCCGACACCGCGCTTCGGACCGCCGACTCGGGTTACCTGACCCGTCGTCTGGTGGACGTCTCGCAGGACGTGATCGTGCGCGAGCACGACTGTGGCACCGAGCGCGGCATCGTGGTGCCGATCGCGGAGAAGCAGGCCGACGGCACGATCATCCGCGACGCGCATGTCGAGACCTCGACCTACGCTCGCACCCTGGCCTCCGACGCCCTCGACGCCGACGGCAACGTCATCGTGGCCAAGGGCGCCGATCTGGGCGATCCGGCGCTGGAGGCGCTGCTGGAGGCCGGCATCACCGAGGTGAAGGTCCGCTCCGTGCTGACCTGCACCACCGGCACCGGCGTCTGCGCCACCTGCTACGGCCGCTCGATGGCCACCGGCAAGCTGGTCGACATCGGCGAGGCCGTCGGCATCGTCGCCGCCCAGTCCATCGGTGAGCCCGGTACCCAGCTGACCATGCGTACCTTCCACCAGGGTGGCGTCGCCGGCGACGACATCACCGGTGGTCTGCCGCGTGTCCAGGAGCTGTTCGAGGCGCGTGTCCCCAAGGGCAAGGCCCCGATCGCGGAGACCTCCGGCCGGGTGCGGCTCGAGGACGACGACCGCTTCTACAAGATCACCATCATCCCGGACGACGGGAGCGAGGAAGTCGTCTACGACAAGCTCTCGAAGCGTCAGCGTCTGCGTGTGTTCAAGCACGACGACGGCTCCGAGCGCCTGCTCTCCGATGGTGACCACGTCGAGGTCGGCCAGCAGTTGCTGGAAGGCGCGGCGGATCCGCACGAGGTGCTGCGCATCATGGGCCCCCGTCAGGTGCAGGTCCACCTGGTCCACGAGGTCCAGGAGGTCTACCGCTCGCAGGGTGTGTCGATCCACGACAAGCACATCGAGGTGATCGTGCGCCAGATGCTGCGTCGCGTGACCATCATCGACTCGGGTGCGACGGAGTTCCTGCCCGGCTCGCTCACCGAGCGTGCCGAGTTCGAGGCCGCCAACCGCCGTGTCGTCGCCGAGGGCAACGAGCCCGCGGCGGGTCGCCCGGTGTTGATGGGTATCACCAAGGCATCGCTGGCCACCGATTCGTGGCTGTCGGCGGCGTCGTTCCAGGAGACCACTCGCGTGCTGACGGACGCGGCGATCAACTGCCGCTCCGACAAGCTGATCGGTCTCAAGGAGAACGTGATCATCGGCAAGCTGATCCCGGCCGGTACCGGTATCAACCGCTACCGCAACATCCAGGTGCAGCCGACCGAAGAGGCTCGTGCCGCGGCGTACGCGGTGCCGTCCTACGACGACACCTACTACAGCCCGGACAGCTTCGGCGCCTCCACCGGCGCCGCGGTGCCGCTGGACGACTACGGCTTCAGCGACTACCGCTGATCCGCTAGGGCATGAACACATCGGCCCCCGCTCCGAAAACCGGAGCGGGGGCCGAAGTGCGTTGTCGTGAAGTGCGCTCAGCCGACGGCGACGCCGCCGTTGTTGCTCTGCGAGCCGGCCGAACCGGTGATGAACGCGCTGAGGAAGTTGTTGACGAGCACGTTGCTGTCGACCGAGTTGGCGGTGGCGGAGTCGATGAGGGCGATGAAGTTGAGCATGGCTGCGTGTCCTCTTGCTTAAGGCGGATCGAGAAGATCCGAGTGCCTGTGGGGTTCCGGAAGCCCGGTCTGATGCGTTGACGCAATCGGAACAGCAGCTTAGTCACATTGCCGCGATTGTGACCAGAGTTTGTTTCGGATTGGTACGCCCGTGCTGATGCCCGGCGACGGCGCTCGCGCTCAGGGTTGGCCGGTCAGGTAGGCGATCGCCGCGTCCACGGCCGGTTGGCCGCCGCTGTTGTAGAGCCCGACGAAGGCGCCCGCCACGCCGCCGATCACCGCGCCCAGCGGCACGGTGATGAAGTCGAAGACGAACAGTCCGAGCGGGAAGCCCAGCAGGGCCCCGATAGCCGCGCCGATGCCCGCGGCGGCGGTGATCTCGGGCATCGCGCGCTGGGTCGCCTCGTGGAATCGTTCGTAGGAGCTGATGTCGCGCAACGGGGCCGCGGCCTGCTCGGCCGGGGTGAGGGTGAGCCGGGTGCCCGCCTCGTCGACGGTCGGGATCAGGTCGACGTCGTGGTCCTGGATGTGCAGGGTCATCGGCAGGGCGGCCAGCACGCGGCCGTCGGCGTCGTTGATCGTGACGATCCGGTCGTCGTGGACGAGTTCGAAACGGCCGCCGGTGATGTCGGTGACGGTGGCCCGGTGGTCCTCGGTCACCGTCATCCGGTAGTCCACGCCGCCGGTGCTGCCCCGGAGATCGGGAGTCGGCGCCGGGGCGTTCTGGGTGGGCCGGTCCTGTGCGGGTTCGGCGTGCGCACCCGCCGCGGTGAGGCCGATGGCCGCGGCGGCCAGCGCCGCCGCCATCGTCATTGCGCTGCTTCGCATGTGGTCTTCCTGTCGAGCTTCCGGGGATACCGGTTTCCGTATTGTCGGGATCGCCGGTCAACGTACCGGGTGGGCGCACATGCGGGAAGCGGAACCGCGCCGGTCAGTCCCGCGCGGCGTCGCCGATTCGGCGCTTACGCGGCTTCAGGTTCAACGGAGGCATCGGCGGCGCCGGAATGCGTTGCTCGGGAGGATGACCCGCGATGTCGGGGAACCGCGCGGTATCGCGGTTCTCCCACGCGGCGCGCGCCGCCACGATGTCCTCGTGGCCGCGGCCGACGAAGTTCCACCACATCACCAGTTCTTCCTCGAAGGGCTCCCCGCCGATCAGGGCCAGATGGGCGCCGGTGGCGCTGCTCAGCCGCAGTTCGGTACGGCCGCTGCCCAGGTACAGCAGCGGGCCCGGCTTCACCGGTGCCTCTGCCACCGTCACCTCGCCCTCGACGACCAGGACCGCGTGCTCGAAGCTCGGATCGACCGGCAGCGTCACCTCCGCGCCGGGCTCGATGCGGATGTCGGCGCCCACGATCGGGGTGTAAGCCTTGGCGGGCGAGGTCCGCCCCGCCAGGGTGCCGATGAGCACGATCGCCCGTACTCCCGGCGCTTCGTGGACGGGCAGGTCGCGGTGCTGCTCGAAATGCGGGGCGACCCCGGTGCTGTGGGCGGGCAGCGCTATCCACAGCTGCAGCCCCTCGCTCGCGGGCGCGTCGGTGGCGTGGTACTCCGAGTGCGCGATGCCGCGGCCGGACGTCATGAGGTTCAGTTGGCCCGGCTCGATCTCCACATCCGAGCCGACCGAGTCCCGGTGCCGGATGCGGCCGACGAACGGCCAGGTGACCGTCTGCAGACCGATATGCGGATGCGGATCGATATTCGAGGGGGCCTCGGTCCTGGTGACCGTCGGCGCGCCGAAATGATCGAGGAAGCACCAGGCGCCCACTGTGGGCAGATCCCGCTGCGGCAGGACTCGTTCCACGTAGACACCGCGCACGCCGCCGAGCGGCACCTCACGCGCGGGAAAGAATTCCGTCACCGGGCCGGGCCCGGGAGCCGGCGTGCACAGCGCCTCGTCGGGGCGCGGATCCAGATCGCTCATCTCGACACGCCCCGCTCTCAGCCCACCAGGTTCGGGGCGTACTCGGGATGCTTGTCGATGTAGCCCTTGATAAAAGGGCAGGTCGCGACGATGCGCTTGCCGCGGGCGATCGCGTCGTCGAGCGCGTACTTCGCCAGCGCGCCGGCCAGCCCCTTGCCGCCGAAGGCGTCGCCGACCTCGGTGTGGACGAAGTCGGTCCGCTCCCCGCTCTCCTCGTACTCGGCGAAACCGGCCGGCTCGCCGCCGTAGAAGACCTCGTAGCGGCTCTTGTCCGCGTTGCGGGTGAGCGTGATTTCCCTTGCCTGATCGGACATGGCCGACCTCCTTTCGGCTGCGCGGCGCCTCGGCGGCGCACGGGGTGTCGGACAACAGTCGCCTCGCCCGAGCGTACTCACGTCCGAGGGTGTCTTCATCGGCAAGCGTGGCCGTCACCTCGGCCGGGCCGAGCGCGGCTCGGTCCAGTGGCCCAGCTCAGCGCGGCACGTGGAAGGTGACCAGCTCGCCGACGCCCTCCCCGATCTGAGCCCACGGCCGGTCGAAGGTGAGCACCGCCAGTGCGGAGGTGGGGAACTTGCGGCTCAGTTCCATGGCGGCGTCGCTGTCCCGGTTGCCCGCCAGCTCCCAGGCCGTCCACGGCATTCCCGGGGCGTGGCCGATGAGCATCAGCGTCGAGATGTCGTCGTCGGAGAGCTGGACCAGCTCGATCAGCCTGCGCGGGGAGGCCTCGTAGATGCCCCGCTCGTAGACGACGGGGGCGGTGATGCCGGTGGCGTCGAGAGTCTGGCGGGTGCGGGTGGCCGTCGAGCAGCGCACCGCGTCCACGGCGGGCTGGGTTTCGCGCAGCCAGTCGCCCGCGAGCGCGGCCTCGCGCCGTCCGCGCGGGGCGAGTGGACGCTCGTGGTCGTCGACGCCCGCGGGATAGCCGGATTTGCCGTGCCGCATGAGGATCAGGGTCCGCACCATGTCGCCACGGTAATTCGTCACCGATTTCGGGTGCCGAAGTGGGGGAGTTCGCCGCGCCGTAGGTCCGATTGTGGTACTCAGGAGGGGTTCCGAGGAGAGGCGCTCGCCACTCTCGAGGCACACTGAAAGCGGGGTCACATTTCGCTGTGCGTCCATGTGGTCCCGCTGTCCACCTCCGACCCGCGGGTGGCGCACAGCCCCACGTACGTTTCGAGGATCTGCACACTATGGCCTACGTAATCACGCAGCGTTGTTGCAACGACGCCAGCTGCGTCTCCGAGTGCCCGGTCGACTGCATTCGTCCCACCCCGGACGATCCGAATTTCGCGACCACCGAGATGCTCTACATCGACCCGGACACCTGCATCGACTGCGGTGCGTGTGTAGATGCCTGCCCGGTGGAGGCCATCTTCTCCGAGGACGACCTGAGCGCTTCGCTCGCCCGCTTCAGGGACGTCAACGCGGCCTACTTCCAGCGCCATCCGCTGGAGCCGAACTTCGATCCGATCGTGGCGCCGGTGCGCCCGCCGAAGGAACTCGGCACCCTGCGCGTCGCGATCGTCGGCGCGGGCCCGGCCGCCTGCTACGCGGCCGAGGAACTGCTGCGGCGCTGTGAGGTCGAGGTCGAGATGTTCGACCGCCTGCCGACCCCGTGGGGCCTGGTACGCGCGGGCGTGGCGCCCGACCACCCGGGCACCAAGACCGTCTCGGCGATGTTCGAGTCGGCCTTCCGGCGCGAGACACTGCAGTACTACCTCAACGTCGAGATCGGCACGCATCTCAGCCACGAGGAGTTGCTGGCCCATCACCACGCGGTGATCTACGCGGTCGGCGCCGCGGCCGACCGCCGGATGAACGTGCCCGGTGAGGATCTGCCAGGCAGCCACTCCGCGACCGAGTTCGTGGCCTGGTACAACGGTCATCCCGATTTCGCCGAGCGCGGCTTCGACCTGTCGGGCGAGCGCGCGGTCATCGTCGGCAACGGCAATGTCGCCCTCGACGTGGCCCGGGTGCTCACCGTCGATCCCGACGAGCTGGCCAAGACCGACATCGCCGACCACGCGCTGGCCGCCCTGCGCGAATCCAACATTCGCGAGGTGGTCGTGCTCGGCCGTCGCGGCCCGCTGCAGGCCGCGTACACCAGCCCCGAGTTCATGGCGCTGACCCACCTGAAGGGTGTCGACGTCGTCATCGACGATGCCGAACTCGTGCTCGATCACGCCAGCCAGGCGCTGCTCGACGATCCCGAGGTGGAACCGTCGTTGCAGCTGAAATACACCCTGGCGAAGGAGTACGCGGCGGCCACGCCGAACCCGGACAACAAGCGCATCGTCTTCCGCTACCTCGCCTCTCCGACCGCGGTGCTCGGCGAGGACAAGGTCGAGGGCATCGAGTTCTGCCGCAACGAACTCGTCGAGCTGGACGGTCAGCTGGTCGCCCAGGCGACCGGCGAGACCGAACGGCTGGACGCGTCGCTGGTGCTGCGTTCCATCGGCTACCGGGGAGAACCGGTCGCCGATCTGCCCTTCGACGCGAGTCGTGCCGTTGTGCCGAACCAGAAGGGCCGCGTCATCGCCGACGGCGCCGTGCTGCCCGGCGTGTATGTCAGCGGCTGGATCAAGCGCGGCCCGCGCGGCGTGATCGGCTCGAACCGGGTCGACTCGCAGGAGACCGTCGAGCAGTTGATCGCCGACTTCATCGCAGGCGCGCTGCCCGCCCCCGGTGCGGACCGGGCGGCGCTGCGGGCGCTGGTCGCCGAACGTCAGGCCGATCTGGTGGATCGGCAGGGCTGGAAGAACATCGACGCCGCGGAGAAGACGGCGGGCCGCGATGCGGGCCGTCCGCGGGTCAAGTTCACCTCGCGCGAGGATCTGCTCAAGGCCGCGCGCGGCTGACGTCGATCGGTCACACGCGGCCGGTCGCCACGAACACACGCGGCGGACGTCTCTGCACGAGGCGTCCGCCGTGTCGTGTGCGGTTGTCCGGCGGTCGGGCGCGGCGATGGGGCGTAGAACTCAGCCCGGCAGCGGCATGATGCGCACGACCGTGGTGGTCGCCCCGCCCACCACGAACCACAGCCGCAGCATCGGCCGTCCGGTGCTGCGATCGCCGGGCTCGAAGCGGCTGCGCACCGTGATGTGCTGACGCGCCAGGACCGGCGCGACGTACTCGATGACCGCCCGATGCGGCCCGGCGATGAGCTTCGGGTACTCGGCCACGAAGTGCTCGACCGCCTGCCAGTAGCAGGCGTTGTTCACGTGGTTGTACTGGTCGATGTCGGTCACCCGCACCGGGAACGGCAGGTCGGTGTCGGATTCCGGCGGCGCGGCGTCGGTGAGATAGGGCCGCCAGCGCAAGCGGTGCTCGTCGGTGCTCCTGGACAGGTAGGCCAGCCCCTCGTCACTGATCCGGGCGGGCATGCCGGTGGACTCGCTGATGTTGATCCAGAAACCCTCGGTCTCGATCAGCCCGCCGTTGCCGCTGGTGATCCGCACCCGCATGTTCGTCCAGCGCGTGCTCATGCTCGAGCACCACCGCAGCAACCGCACGTCGTCGGGCCACAACACCGGGCGCACGACGTCGATGACGGTGCGCCGCACGATCCAGTTCGGATCGCTGCGTGCCAGGAAGGTCTGATGCAACTGCTCCCAGGCGATATCCTGCAGATACCGCGCGACGGCGTCGAAACGCAGCCGGTTGTAGGGGTCCACATCGCCAGCCCGGACGGGCCACGCCGAATCGAAGCCCATGCCCTGTTCGGGAACCGGGGCGAGTGGCTGATCGAGTGACACTGGTGCTCCTCGCGCTGCACGTTGTGCCGCGGTGTTTCTTGCGGTGCTGTTATGAGACGACTTTACGGGGCGGTTGCCCCACCCTCGTGTCGAGCCGACTGTACTCACAGGTAGAGGCCAGGTGTACCCCCACCGTTACCCATTGTCGCAGCGAATCCGGGGGACAGCACCCGGTGCGGCCGATGGCTTGACCCCCGGCATCGGCCCGCGATCTCGTCAGTAGCCCTGGTAGGCGCCGCCCGAGTTCACCCCGGCGACACCGGGCACGCCGGCCAGCGATCCGTAGCGGTCGATCGCGTACCTGGTGGCGGCGACGATGTTGTCCACCGGGTTCCAGATGTCGGTGTGACCGGGGGCGGCGTAGGCGTTGAACGTGCTGTCGATGGTCTGCATGATGCCTTTGGACGGGTGCCCGGCGAGCCAGTTGCTGTCCCAGCGGTTCTCCGCGTAGGGATTGCCGCCGGATTCGTGCTGGATGATCAGCGCCAAGGCCCGCTCGTCGATGTCCTCGGGCCGGTAGCCCATCTCGATGAGGATCTTCTTGGCGTCCTCGATCCACTTCGCCACATCGCCGGTCGGCATCGGCCCGGTGGGTGCGCTCGAACCCGGACCGGCCGACAACCCGGAGCTCCCCGAATACCCCGGGTTGCCCGAAGACGGAGTGGACCCGTTGTTCCCGGACATGACGTAGTTCGGCTGATTCCCGCCGACCGGCGTCGCGGCGGGCGTGGTGGACGCGGGCGCGGTGTCGGTCGGCGCCCCGAGCTTCGGGTCGCCGAGGGTGCCGAAGGCCTGCTCGAGCGCGGCGTTGGCGGTGTTCACGGCCGCGGTCGCGGCGGCGGCCGCGTCTTCCGCGGCTTTCAGCGCCAGCCGCAGATCCAGGGTGCGCTGGGCGGCCGCGGTCTCCTCGCCCAGGACCAGGGCGGTGACGTCGGCGCCACCCGCGTTGTCGCGGATGCGCTGGATCCGGGCGGCCGCGGTGACCAGGCCGTCGGCGGCCACCTCGAACCCGACCGGCGCTTCGTCGACGTACTGGTTGCGCAGCCGCACGACGGTGTCCTTGCCGCCGGTGAGGATGCCGGCCTGCGTGCGGTAGGCGGTCTCCAGCGCGAGGAGCGCGACGCTGACGACCGAGGCCCGGGTCTTCTCGGTCTCCATACGGGTGGTGGCGGCGGCTCCCGCGACACCCGACCAGGCCTTCGAGTCGGTCAGCCCCTGGGTGTCGGTCAGGGCCTTGCCGACGATGCGGTCGATGCCCTCGTGGATGGTCTTCGCATGCTCGGCGGCGGCGGTGAGCTGCTCGGGCTTCCAGGCGATGACGTTGTCGACGGTCAGGGTCATGGCAGCTGCAGTCCGATGGTGGTGAGGGTCCGGGTGAATTCGGCTTCGGTGAGTGCGAAGACGCCCGCGGCGTTGTCCATGTTGTCGGCGACGGTCGTCAGCCGTTCGCCCATCCGGGACAGGCAGCGGCCGGTCACATCGCCGGATTGTCTTGCGGCGGAACCGAACTCGGTGCCGGGTAGCGCGCTCGCGGCGATCGTGAAGGCCTCGCCCGCGCCGAGTGCGGACAGTTCACCGGCTTCGGCGCCCAACCGGGTGGCGAAGGTCCGCAGCGCGTCCGGATCCACCCGCAGCTGGTCCTCGGACATAGGAATCCCCCCTCCTGTTTCCCCAACCCTCGAAACGGGGCAAGCATAACAATTTCGCGGCTGGTCAGCGGTGGTGTCGGCGAGCCTGGCAGTGTGCGGCGCGCCGCCGGAAAGACCGTTCGTTATGTTGGTCACGGTGTTCGGCGACGACCGGTGTCGCCGGATCGGACCCGTGGAATCGGACAGACCGCGGAATCGGACAGAGAGGTCGGCCCATGCGCGCAGCCCAGGTCAGTAAGTTGGAAGGACCGGAAGCGGTCGAGATCGTCGACATTCCCGAACCCGCCGCCATCCCCGGCGGCGTGGTCATCGACGTGCACGCCGCGGGCATCGCCTTTCCGGACGTGCTGATGTCGCGTGGGCTCTACCAGATGAAGCCGCAGCTGCCGTTCGTGGTGGGCGGCGAGGTCGCCGGCGTGGTGCGCGAGGCCCCCGAGGGCGCGCACGTGCGGCCGGGCGATCGGGTGCTGGCGTTGACCATGCTCGGCGGCGCGACCGCCGAGGTCGCGGTGACCCTGCCCGACCTGGTGTTCAAGCTGCCCGACAACATCTCCATGGCGGCCGGCGCCGGCATCCTGTTCAACGACCTGACGGTGCACTTCTGCCTGCGCAATCGGGGCAGGCTGGCCGAGGGCGAGACCGTGCTGGTGCACGGCGCGGCGGGCGGCATCGGCACCTCCACCCTGCGGATGGCGCGGGCGCTGGGCGCGGGCCGGGTGATCGCCGTGGTCAGCACCGAGGAGAAGGCCGAGGTCGCCAAGGCCAACGGCGCCACCGACGTGGTGCTCACCGACGGCTGGCTGGCCGCGGTCAAGGAACTGACCGGCGGTCGCGGCGTGGACATCGTGCTCGACCCGGTCGGCGGTGACCGGTTCACCGACAGCATCCGCTCGCTGGCCCAGGGCGGCAGGCTGCTGGTCGTCGGCTTCACCGCGGGCGAGATCCCCACGGTGAAGGTCAACCGCCTGCTGCTCAAGAACGTCGAGGTGATCGGCGCCGCGTGGGGCGAGTGGTTCATGTCGAACCCGGGCTACGTGGTCGAGCAGTGGGCCGAGGTGGGGCCGCTGCTGGCGAGCGGGGCGATCCCGGCGCCGGAGCCGGTGACCTACCCGCTGGAGAAGACCGCCGAGGCGGTGGCCTCGCTGGAGAACCGCACCGCCACCGGCAAGGTGGTCGTCACGGTCCGCTGATCGCGCCGACCGCCGAGGGCTTCTACCTGGGCCGATTGTCACGAGCCCGAGGCGGTTTCCGGCAAACCAGTAGAGTGCCAAGCATGCGGATACCGTCGGCGCTGTTCACCGGTCTCGCCCTGGTCGTGACGCTGTCTGCCTGCGGTTCCGGCGGCGGATCGGACACCGACGAGCCGCTGCGCCCGCCGCCGAAAGTGGCCTCGCTCGGCCCGTTCGTGGGCGAATGCGGGCATGTCGGCGACGACGAGGTTCGAGACATCGCGGGAATGTCGCAGATCTCCCAGGTGTTCAAGAATTCGGTCGGCTGCAACTATCAGGCCGCCGGAATCGGTTCGCCGAGCGTTACTTTCGCCTCGTACCGCGGCAGCCCGATCGACCGCGAGAAGGCGTGGGTGAGCAATGTCGGCCGCGAGCCGGACAAGATCGAGGTGGCGGGCAAGCCCGGCTTCGCGGCCCTGGATCCCACCGGCACCGTGTGCGACCTGGCGGTCCAGCTCGACGACGATTTCTTCGAATGGTCCATGTCCTACGGGTTGTTCGGTCCAACCGGCAACCCGTGCGACACGACCAGGAAACTGGCCGAACTCACCGTGTCGCGGCTGAAATGAGGACACTGATGACCGGGGCGGGGAAGCGGGGAGCGGCCGGGCGAGCCGGACGTGTGCTCGCGCTGTGTTCGTTGCTGGCCGCGGTCTCCGCCGCCGTCGGCTGCGGCCAGACCGTCGAGGGCTCCGCGCATCCGGCGGGCGGAAGCCAGGAGATCAACACCAACTTCGACAAGCTGATGCGTGAGTGCGACGTGGTGGAGCCCGCGAAGATCGGCGAAGCGCTCGGCGGCGCCCGATACGTGACCGGATCGTTCAACGGCGCGGTGTGCATGTGGGACGTCGAGGACGCTCCGGGCGGGCTGGCGATGGTGACGTTGAACTGGTACGAGATCGGTTCGCTGAACAACGAGAAGGCCACCGCCGACAAGCTGGGCTACAGTCACGAGACAGTCACCGTGCAGGGCACCCGCGCCTTACAGATGCGCAGGCCGAACGACCCGGACTCGTGCGGGGTCACCGCCTCGGCCGCCGACACCGGCGTGGTCGGCTGGTGGGTCAACTACCGGGCCGGTTCGGGGCACCCCGATCCCTGCGTCGCCGCCAAGACACTCCTGGAGCTGACGTTGAACCTGGCCAGGTGAGCGGGCGGCGGTAGGGCCCGCTTTGACCGTCGGTGCAGGCCGCGAGTATCGTGGACCGCTGTGCCCGACAGCATGCGGGCAAGTTCGTGCGTAGAAGTAGGCCAGCGAGAGCGGCTGACCTCTCCGGCGTGCCCGGATTCCGGGCTCCATCCCGCGCGCGACACGCCCGACCTCGGGACGCGAGAAACGTGGTTGGACGTGCGAGGACAGCTCGAAAACCAGCCATGTAGTTCGAAACACCGTTCCGACACCGCGTAATCAACAAGGAAAGCCGGTCTATGCCAACCATCAACCAGCTGGTCCGCAAGGGTCGCCGTGACAAGGTCTCCAAGACCAAGACCGCGGCCCTCAAGGGGAGCCCGCAGCGTCGTGGCGTGTGCACCCGCGTGTACACCACGACCCCGAAGAAGCCGAACTCCGCGCTGCGCAAGGTCGCGCGTGTTCGCCTGACCAGCGCGGTCGAGGTCACGGCTTACATCCCCGGTGAAGGCCACAACCTGCAGGAGCACTCGATGGTGCTCGTCCGTGGCGGTCGTGTGAAGGACCTTCCCGGTGTGCGCTACAAGATCATCCGCGGCTCGCTCGACACCCAGGGCGTGAAGAACCGCAAGCAGGCCCGCAGCCGCTACGGCGCCAAGAAGGAGAAGAGCTGATATGCCTCGCAAGGGCCCCGCTCCCAAGCGTCCGTTGATCAACGACCCGGTGTACGGGTCTCCGCTGGTCACCCAGCTGGTCAACAAGATCCTGCTGGACGGCAAGAAGTCCACCGCCGAGCGCATCGTCTACGGCGCGCTCGAGCAGGCGCGCGAGAAGACCGGCACCGATCCGGTCGTCACCCTCAAGCGCGCGCTGGACAACGTCAAGCCCGCCCTCGAGGTCAAGCCCCGTCGTGTCGGCGGCGCCACCTACCAGGTGCCGGTCGAGGTCCGTCCGGGCCGCGCCAACACCCTGGCGCTGCGCTGGCTGGTCAACTTCTCCCGCGCTCGTCGTGAGAAGACCATGGTCGAGCGTCTGGCCAACGAGCTCCTCGACGCCAGCAACGGTCTCGGCGCGTCGGTGAAGCGTCGTGAGGACACTCACAAGATGGCCGAGTCGAACCGGGCCTTCGCGCACTACCGCTGGTGACAGCCGCCCGGCCCGTCGCTCGTGTCGGCGCCGGAAGGCCTCACGGTCGGGAGGGCACTACGGTGCCCCTTCCGGCGTTGACATAGTGATGATCCGAACAGGGTCAGACATCAAGATCCCAAAGCAATCGCTGACAGAGCAGAGCGGGGAAGATTTCCGTGGCACAGGACGTGCTCACCGACCTGAAGAAGGTCCGCAACATCGGCATCATGGCCCACATCGATGCCGGTAAGACCACCACAACCGAACGTATTCTCTTCTACACCGGTGTCAACTACAAGATCGGCGAGACGCACGACGGCGCGTCGACCACCGACTGGATGGAGCAGGAGCAGGAGCGCGGCATCACCATCACCTCCGCCGCGGTGACCTGTTTCTGGAACCAGAACCAGATCAACATCATCGACACCCCCGGCCACGTGGACTTCACCGTCGAGGTGGAGCGGTCGCTGCGCGTCCTCGACGGCGCGGTCGCGGTCTTCGACGGCAAAGAAGGCGTGGAGCCGCAGTCGGAGCAGGTGTGGCGTCAGGCCGACAAGTACGACGTGCCGCGCGTGTGCTTCGTCAACAAGATGGACAAGCTGGGCGCCGACTTCTACTTCACGGTGCAGACCATCAAGGACCGCCTCGGCGCGCGTCCGCTGGTGATCCAGCTGCCCATCGGCGCCGAGGACACCTTCGAGGGCGTCGTCGACCTGGTCGAGATGAACGCCAAGGTGTGGACCGGCGAGACCAAGCTCGGTGAAAAGTACGAGGTCAAGGAAATCCCGGCCGATCTGGCCGAGAAGGCCGAGCAGTACCGTCAGGAACTGCTCGAGGCCGTCGCGGAGTCCGACGAGGCGCTGCTGGAGAAGTTCTTCGGCGGCGAGGAGCTCACGATCGACGAGATCAAGGGCGCCATTCGCAAGCTGACGGTCAACTCCGAGGCCTACCCCGTGCTCTGCGGCTCGGCGTTCAAGAACAAGGGCGTGCAGCCCATGCTCGACGCCGTGATCGACTACCTGCCCTCCCCGCTGGACGTGGAGAGCGTGCAGGGCCACGTGCCCGGCAAGGAAGACGAGGTCATCACCCGTCGTCCGAGCGCCGACGAGCCGTTCGCGGCGCTGGCGTTCAAGATCGCGGTGCACCCGTTCTTCGGCAAGCTGACCTACATCCGCGTGTACTCGGGCAAGGTCGACTCCGGTGCTCAGGTCATCAACGCGACCAAGGGCAAGAAGGAGCGTCTGGGCAAGCTCTTCCAGATGCACGCCAACAAGGAGAACCCGGTTCCCGAGGTCTCCACCGGTCACATCTACGCGGTGATCGGCCTCAAGGACACCACCACCGGTGACACCCTGTGCGATCCGCAGAACCAGATCGTGCTCGAGTCCATGACCTTCCCGGACCCGGTCATCGAGGTCTCCATCGAGCCCAAGACCAAGTCCGACCAGGAGAAGCTGGGCACCGCGATCCAGAAGCTGGCCGAAGAGGATCCCACCTTCTCGGTCAAGCTGGACGCCGAGACCGGCCAGACCGTCATCGGCGGCATGGGCGAGCTGCACCTCGACATCCTCGTCGACCGTATGCGTCGTGAGTTCAAGGTCGAGGCGAACGTCGGCAAGCCGCAGGTGGCCTACCGCGAGACGATCACCAAGAAGGTCGAGAAGCTCGAGTTCACCCACAAGAAGCAGACCGGTGGCTCGGGTCAGTTCGCGAAGGTCATCATCGGCCTGGAGCCCTTCGTGGGCGAGGACGGTGCGAGCTACGAGTTCGAGAACAAGGTCACCGGTGGCCGTGTGCCGAGGGAATACATTCCTTCGGTGGACGCCGGTGCCCAGGATGCGATGCAGTACGGCGTGCTCGCCGGCTACCCGCTGGTCAACCTGAAGGTGACCCTGATCGACGGCGCGTACCACGACGTCGACTCCTCCGAGATGGCGTTCAAGATCGCCGGCTCGCAGGCACTGAAGGAAGCGGCCCGTAAGGCCGGTCCGGTGATCCTCGAACCGCTGATGGCGGTCGAGGTCATCACGCCCGAGGATTACATGGGCGACGTGATCGGCGACCTGAACTCCCGCCGTGGCCAGATCCAGGCCATGGAGGAACGCAGTGGTGCCCGTGTCGTCAAGGCGCTGGTTCCGCTCTCGGAGATGTTCGGCTACATCGGTGACCTGCGGTCGAAGACCCAGGGCCGGGCGAACTACTCCATGGTGTTCGATTCGTACGCGGAGGTTCCGGCCAACGTGTCGAAGGAGATCATCGCCAAGGCGACCGGGGAGTGATCCCATCCGGGGCAGGTGGCACACTTGCCCCGGACACTCCCGGGGCGTCTGTACGACCCGAAAGTTCCCTGCATCCGCAGGGATGACCCCCGCACTGCTGCAACTGCAGGAACCAACAAGTCCAGGAGGACCACACAGTGGCGAAGGCGAAGTTCGAGCGGACGAAGCCGCACGTCAACATCGGCACCATCGGTCACGTCGACCACGGCAAGACCACGCTGACCGCGGCGATCACCAAGGTGCTGGCTGACAAGTACCCGGATCTGAACGAGAGCTTCGCGTTCGATCAGATCGACAAGGCGCCCGAAGAGAAGGCGCGTGGCATCACGATCAACATCTCGCACGTCGAGTACCAGACCGAGAAGCGCCACTACGCCCACGTCGACGCGCCGGGTCACGCCGACTACATCAAGAACATGATCACCGGTGCGGCGCAGATGGACGGCGCCATCCTCGTGGTCGCCGCCACCGACGGCCCGATGCCGCAGACCCGCGAGCACGTGCTGCTCGCCCGTCAGGTCGGCGTGCCCTACATCCTGGTCGCGCTGAACAAGTCGGACATGGTCGACGACGAGGAAATCCTCGAGCTCGTCGAGATGGAGGTCCGCGAACTGCTGGCCGCCCAGGAGTTCGACGAGGACGCTCCGGTCGTGCGCGTCTCCGGTCTGAAGGCGCTCGAGGGCGACCCGAAGTGGGCCGAGTCGGTGCTCGAGCTCATGAACGCCGTCGACGAGTCCATCCCGGACCCGGTGCGTGAGACCGACAAGCCGTTCCTGATGCCGGTGGAGGACGTCTTCACCATCACCGGTCGTGGCACCGTCGTCACCGGTCGTGTCGAGCGCGGCATCATCAACGTGAACGAGGAAGTCGAGATCGTCGGCATCCGTCCGGAGAAGACCAAGACCACGGTCACCGGTATCGAGATGTTCCGCAAGCTGCTCGACCAGGGCCAGGCGGGCGACAACGTCGGTCTGCTGGTTCGTGGCATCAAGCGCGAGGATGTCGAGCGCGGCCAGGTCATCGTGAAGCCGGGCACCACCACCCCGCACACCGAGTTCGAGGGCCAGGCGTACATCCTGTCGAAGGACGAGGGCGGCCGCCACACCCCGTTCTTCAACAACTACCGTCCGCAGTTCTACTTCCGTACCACGGACGTGACCGGCGTCGTGACCCTCCCCGAGGGCACCGAGATGGTCATGCCGGGCGACAACACCGAGATGAGCGTCAAGCTGATCCAGCCGGTCGCCATGGACGAGGGCCTGCGCTTCGCGATCCGCGAGGGTGGCCGCACCGTCGGTGCCGGCCGCGTCACCAAGATCATCAAGTGATTCTGTCGAATCGCTGATCTACGTCGACGGCGTCGCTCCTTCGGGAGCGGCGCCGTTCGGCGTTTTCCCGTCATCCGCGCTTTTTTCGAAAACGCTGGGAGGGATCGATGAGCTCCGCACCGAACGCCGCAGGCCTCGACATCACCGAGGGCACGTTGCCCATGGGCCTGCCCTACCGCGCCTTGGGCTCCGGTCCGCCGCTGGTGTTCCTGCGCTGGCTGACCCCCGATCACGCCAATCCCACCGGCATCATGCGCAAAGCCGAGATCGGCGCGCTGGCTCCGCTGGCCCTGCACCGGCGGGTGTACGCGATCAACCGGGCTCCGGGGATGCGGGCCGGTGTCACGATGGCCGAGATCGCCGACGATCACGCCGCCGCGCTACGCGCCACCTACGGCGTTCCGGTCGACGTGCTCGGCATCTCCTCGGGCGGTTCGCTGGCCCTGCAACTGGCGCTGGACCATCCGGACGTGGTGCGCAAACTGGTGGTGGCCGCCTCGGCGTCCCGGCTGGAAGCCCACGCCAGATCCGCGCAGCTGCGGTACGCCGAGGCGGCGGCCGCGGGCAAGCGCGGCCTGCACCATATGGCCGCCCGTCCGCACACGATGAGGGGCCGGATCGACAAGGCGATGATGTGGCTGCTCGATCCGCTGGTCCGCCCGCACGATCCCGCCGACACCCTCGCGTTCGTGCTCGCCGAGGACAGCTTCGACGTCACCGACCGGCTGTCCACCCTGACCGCGCCCACCCTGGTGATCGGCGGCGAGTCGGACGGTTTCTACTCGACGGAGTCCTTCCGGCGCACCGCCGACCGCATCCCGGACTCCCGGCTGGTCATCATTCCCGGCGCCGGGCACATGGGCGCGATCAACCACCCGCGCTTCGCCGCCGAGGTGACCGCCTTCCTCGACGGCTGAGCGATCGGCGCGACAGCGGTGGCGGCTCAACCCGATTGGGCCAGCCCTGCCGCGACCACCTTCGCCACGCCGAGTATCTCGTCGGCGGCGGGCAACGGCAGGCCGTCGAGCGCGTGCAGCCGGTCGGCGCCCGCGACGGTGAACATGGCCGAGACCCAGGTGAGCGCGCAGGCGCGAATCGTGCCGGGCGCGACGGGTCCTGGCGCGCTCGCCTGCAGCACCCGCGCGGTCACCTCCAGCAGATGCTCGCGCAGGCGGCGAAGCTGTCTGCGCACGTCGGGATGGGTGTCCGCCTCGCGCCAGAGGATCACGCGCAGCACCGAGGAGTGGTGGTCGCGCGGGTTCAGCGCGGAGTGCAGGTTCAGCAGGCTCGCGGCCGGGTCGCCGGGGGTGACGACGGCCCCGATGTCGGGCACCGGCTGGTCGGGCACCCGTTCGGTCATGAGCGCGGACAGGATCGCGTTCTTGGTGGGGAAGTAGTAGAAGACGAGTCCTTTGGGGACGCCGGCCCGCGCAGCCACGGCGGAGGTCGGCGTCGCGTCGAAACCTTGGGCGGCGAAGAGGTCTTCGGCCGCGTCGAGAATCAGTTCCCGGGCGTCGCCGTCGCGCTCGGCGTTACGGCGGCGCCCGGTGCGAGTGGACGCCCGAGTGCGCATGTCGGTGCGCCTCGTATCGGACCGGCGAAGCCGGGATCAGTGATGGGCGGCCGGGCGATGCATACGGCCGGTGACGGCGGGCAGCGCGGCGAGCGCGACCACCACGGTGACCAGCCCCACCACCCATGAGGTCCAGGACGCGCCGCGGAACTCGGTGAAGTCCATGACCCACGGGGAAAGGAACAGCAGCGCGCCGAACAGCGCCATCGCGTAGTCGGCCATCGCCATCGCCGGACGTGCCATCTGGGCCAGGCCGGTGAGCGCGATGAGGACGCCGAGCACGACGAGTGTCCACATCGCCCGATCGCTGGTGTCCAGCCACAGCGGCGAGAGTGCGGTGAAGATGCCGAGGACGACGGCGAGGAGATTCTGGGCGCGAGAATCGGTGAACATGGTGTGCCTCCTGCGAGAAAAAAAGTAGTCCTGACCTCGGTATAGACCTGATTGACCGCCCGGTCGATAGCGGGATGAACACGATTGGGCGGCTTTTGCGGGCACAGTGTTCCCGCAGGCGGAGGCTCCCGAAAAATACCAAGCGATTGCTAGGCTCGACGGAGTCGTCTACGGAAGGGACCGGGCTGAATGAGCGCGCCGATCATCATCGTGGGGGCCGGTCTGGCCGGCCTGCGCACCGCCGAGGAACTGCGCAGGGCCGGGTACGAGGGCCGGCTGGTGATGCTCGGCGACGAGTCGCGGCTGCCCTACGACCGTCCGCCGCTGTCGAAGCAGTTCGTGCGCGGTGAAACCGACGACACCACCCTGCGTCCGGTGGAGTTCTTCGAGGAGAAGTCGATCGAGCTGCGTCTCGGCGTCGCGGCGAGCGGGGTGGACACCGCGGCCCGCCGCCTGCGCCTGGCCGATGGTGACGTCCTCGACTACAGCCACCTGATCATCGCCACCGGACTGCGTCCGCGCCGCCTGCCCGGCCTGCCGGACCTGGCCGGCGTGCACGTGCTGCGTGACCACGCCGACGCCGCCGGTCTGCGCGGCGACGTGACGGGGGCGAGCAAGGCGCTGGTGATCGGCGCGGGTTTCATCGGCTGCGAGGTGGCGGCCAGCTTCCGGGCGAGCGGGCTCGAGGTGGTGCTGGTGGAACCCCAGCCCACGCCGCTGGCCTCCGTGCTGGGGGAGCAAGTGGGCGCGCTGGTCGCCCGGATGCATCGCGAAGAAGGGGTGGATCTGCGCTGCGGCGTCGGGCTGGACACCCTGCTGGCCGACGCGGACGGCCGGGTGGCGGGCGCGCGGCTCGCCGACGGTTCCGAGGTCGGCGCCGACCTGGTCGTCGTGGGCGTCGGCTCCCGCCCGGCGATCGACTGGCTCACCGATTCCGGTGTGGCACTGGCCGATCCGGCCGACGGCGGCGGCGTGCTCGCCGACGAGGTGGGCCGGACCAGCGCCGAGAACGTGTGGACGGTCGGCGACGTGGCGGCTTGGCGGCACGACACCGGCAAGCAGGCTCGCGTCGAGCACTGGACCAATGCGGGCGAGCAGGCCAAGCTCCTCGCCTGCGCGCTGCTGGGCGCCGAGCCGCCCACCGCCGCGCGGGTGCCCTACTTCTGGAGCGACCAGTACGACGTCAAGATCCAGGCCCTCGGCACCCCGTCGGCCGCCGACGACGTGGTCGTGGTCAGCGACGACGGCCGCAAGTTCCTGGCCTACTACTCCCGCGAGGGAGCGCTCACCGGCGTGGTCGGGGCGGGCATGACCGCCCAGGTCATGAAGGCTCGCGCGAAGGTGGCAGCGGCGGTCCCGGTCGCCGATCTCCTGGCCACCACCTAGTCCGGCGCTCCGGGCCGGACAGGTCGGCTCCCCAGGCGATGTCGGAGCCGATTCGGGCTGTAATACGGTGGTCGGGTGATCGTCGCGCTCATCGATTCGGGTTTGGGGCTGCTGCCGACGGCCGCCTGGCTGCGGAAGCTGCGTCCGGATCTGGACTTGCTGCTGCAGCTCGACCCGGACGGCGCGCCGTGGGGGCCGAAGCCGGAGCAGTGGACGATCGATCGGGTGGTCGGCGCGGCCCGGACCTCGCTGGCGGCCGGCGCGGAAGTCATCGTGCTGCCGTGCAATACCGCCAGCGTCACCGCCCTGGAACACGTGCGCGCCGATGTCGGGCCAGAGGTGCCGGTGATCGGCACCGTGCCCGCCGTCAAACCGGCCGCCGCGGCCTGCCGTTCGGTCGCCGTGTGGGCTACCGCCGCGACCACCGCCAGCCGCTACCAGGCCGATCTCATCGCGAAATTCGGCGGCGAGGCGGAGGTGACCGGGGTGGCCTGCCACGGCCTGGCCGACGCCATCGATCGTGGGGACCTCTCCGCCGCAGGCGATGCGATCGCCCGTGCCGCCGAGCAGACGCCCGAGGGCACCGAGGGCGTGGTGCTCGGTTGCACGCACTACCCGCTGGTCGCCGACGCCATCCTGGCCACGCTGCCGGTGGGCGTCCGCCTGTTCGACAGCGCGCAGGCCGTCGCCGCGCAGGCCATCAGGAAGGTGGACGGGCTGGGCAGGCCGAGCACCGGCGAGGGCACGGTGCGGGTGCTCAACAGCGGCCGTCCCGGCGCGCTGCCGCCGAGTGCGGCCGCCTACGAAACCGGGCGCATCCTCGGCGCCCGCCTCTGACCACCGCCGGAATCCCGGTGTGACCCAGGCAGATCGGAGCAGCGCATGAGCGAGGCGGCGCAGGTGCGGGCGGCACTGGCCGCGGCGGCCGATCCCGTCGACGCCGCGCAGTCGCAGCGCTTCTTCAAGACCGGGCCGGGCGAGTACGGCGAGGGGGACGTCTTCCTCGGCGTCCGCGTGCCCGCCACCCGCGCCGTCGTCCGCCGGTTCACCGATCTGCCCGTGGACGAGATCGAGATCCTGCTCGACAGCGTCGTCCACGAGGAACGCCTGGCCGGTCTGCTGATCCTGGTGGCGCGCTTCGACCGGGCGAGCAAGCCCCGCACTCTCGACGAGGATGTACGTGCGGAAGTCGTGCGGCGCTACCGCGCGGCGGTGCACCGGGGCCGGGTCGACAACTGGGATCTGGTCGACTCCTCCGCCGAATACATTCTCGGCCGCTGGCTGCTGGACCGCCCCCGCGACGAGCTGTTCGACCTGGCCGCCGCCGAGTCGCTGTGGCACCGCCGCGTGGCCCTGCTGAGCACCTTCGCCTTCATCAAATCCGGCGACGCGACAACCACATTCGCCCTCTGCGAGCGCCTGCTGGACGACCGCCGCGACCTGATCCAGAAAGCCGTCGGCTGGATGCTGCGCGAAGTGGGCAAACGCGTCGACCGCACCCTGCTCACGGATTTCCTGGACCGCTACGCGCCGGCGATGGGCCGCACCGCGCTGTCCTACGCCACCGAGCATCTGGACTCGGCCACGCGTGCGGCCTACCGCGCCGCACGCTGATCCCGTCCGCCCGCCCGCCCGGCTCGGAGAGGTGCCACAGGTGCGCGCGGGGGCGGGCCGTAGACGCGTGACCGGGATCGGCCGCCGGGATCACGCCGCTTCGGCGCCGAGGCCGACCGGGTGGGCCGACGGCGGCGCGGCGCGCGGCCGAGTCGAAAGGGCCGCGCTCAGAACTGGATACGCAGCCGATCGGTGACCGGGCGCGCCTGGCAGCCGAGGATGTAGCCGTTGGCGATGTCCTCGGGATCGAGGATCTCGGCGTTGTCCATCTCCACTTCGCCCTCGAGCACCGTGCACGCGCAGGACCCGCACTCGCCCTCCTGGCAGGAGTAGGGCACGTCGATGCCCTTGGCGAGCATGATGTCGACCAGGGTCTGCTTGCGCGGCCAGTTCAGCTCGTGGATTTCCCCGTCGAGTTCGACCTCGACGGTGGCGGCGTCGGCGGCCTCCTCGTCGCTGATCTCGACCGGAGCGTGATCGGCGAAGGGGTCGCCGGCGAGTGAGTTGAAGACCTCGGCGTGGACGCGGCTGCGGGGCATGCCGAGCCGGGCCAGCGCGTCGTGCACGCCGTCCATGAACGGCTTGGGACCGCACATGAACGCCTCGTACTCGGCGTAGGGGCGGACCAGAGTGGCCAGTCCTTCGGCGGTGGGCAGACCCTGCAGCGGTTCCAGCCAGTGGATGACGGTGAGCCGCTCGGCGTGCTCGGCGCCCAGTGCGCGCAGTTCGTCGGCGAAGATGACGTTGTCGGTGTCGCGGTTGGCGTAGACCAGCACCAGCTTGCCCGTGCCGCGCGCCAGCGCCGATTTCAGGATCGACATCACCGGGGTGATGCCGCTGCCCGCGCCGAACAGCAACAGGTTCTCGTCCAGATTCCCCGGGGTGAACACTCCGGAGGGCGGCAGCACCTCGAGCTGGTCGCCGGGCTTGACGTTGTCGCAGACCCAGTTGGAGCCGTAGCCGCCCTCGGTGCGCTTGACGGTCACCTTCGGCTTGTCGTCGGTGTGCGGCGAGCTGGCCAGCGAATAGCACCGCGCCACCGAACCGGTCTGCTCGCTCGGGATTCGCAGCGTGAGGAACTGGCCGGGGCGGTAGCGGAACTTGTCGCTCAACTCCTCGGGCACGTCGAAGACCAGCGAGTGGCTGTCCGCCGTCTCGGCGATCACCGCGGCGACCCGCAGCACGACCGAGCGTGAACCGTGTGGAACCTCGACGGTGGTCATGTCGTCCTCTCGAACCCGAAAACTAGAACGTGTTTCAATTTCATCGTACGTCGGGGTCCGCTCCCGCGACAAGCCGGGCTTCCAAGCCCGCGATGAGCACGTCCATGCCGAAGTCGTAGGTGTAGCGGCCGCGCAGGTCGGGCATGTGCGCGGTGGCGCGGGCGACCACGTCGGGCAGGTCCACTCCGGTCAGCGCCGCGGGCTCGCGCGGGTTCACCCGGCGCCGGCCGAACAGGTAGGTGTGCACGGTCGCGTAGGCGGACAGGATGTCGCGGTCGCCGAACCCGGCGTCGGCCAGGATGCTCATGACTCCGGCGATCAGGTCGAGCTGCTTGCCCAGCATCTGCTCGATGAGCACATCGCCCAACCCGGGATGCCTGCGCAGCTTCTCGTCGATCTGGTCGACGAGCTCGCGCAGCCGCTGCTGCCACGGACCCGAGTCGCGCGGCGGCGTGCGGACTCCCGTCAGCGCGGCGCCCGCCACCAGGTCGAGCAGTTCACGCTTGTCGGCGACGTAGTAGTACGGCGCCATGGGGGAGACGCCCAGCTCGCGCGACAATCGCCGCATCGATAGTTTCTCGACCCCGTCCTCGCGGACCACCCGCAGTGCCGCCTCGACTATCTCGGACTCCGACAGCGTGCTGCCGCCCCCGTTGGTCTGTATGCGTCCGACTCCCATGCCACCTCTACCGCCGCGGGCATGTGTTGCCCATCACAATCTGTTCCGCCGATGTACACCCGAAGTCTAGAGGCCGTCGGTGCGGTCGAGGGCCGCGACGTGGGGCGCGGGCTCATCAGGGCATCGCGGCCGGACTCCGGGGACCGAAGGCCTTCCGAAAAGCGACATGGTTCACTCCCAGCGAAGACGTGGTTATGGTGTGACGTGGACTACGGATGGTGGTCCGTATGATCTCCAGGAGGTTTGTGATGACTGTGAAGACTCGGCAGTTCTTCGTCCCCGCCGACGGCGAGACCGGACCGGTCGCCGCCGAACTCGTCGAGGAGAGCCTGATCGAAGAGGTCTCCATCGACGGCATGTGCGGCGTCTACTGACAGGGCGGGCAGACGAATGCTCGATCTCGATACCCGTTGGCAGCTGCATCCCCGGGTGGCGTTGCGCCCCGAGCCGTTCGGCGCGTTGCTCTACCACTTCGGCACCCGCAAACTCTCGTTCCTCAAGAACCCACGGATCGTCGAGGTCGTGCGCTCGCTGCCCGATCACACCTCCGCTCGCGCCGCACTGCACGCGGCCGGTGTCTCGGATGAGGCGCTCGCCCCGTACGCGGCGGCGCTGAGCCAACTCGCCGACGGCCGGATGATCGTCGGCGGCACCGTCACGAACCCGCCTGCCGGGACTCCCACGGCCGCCGGTTCCCGGACTGTCGCCTCCGCGGCCGTGGATTCCCCGGCGCGGGAGGACAAGGCCGTGAAGCTGGTGGATCGCTTCGAGAGCGGCCTGGCCGCGCCGATCTGCCTGACCTGGGAACTCACCTACGCCTGCAATCTGTCCTGCGTGCACTGCCTGTCGTCCTCGGGCAGGCGCGATCCCCGTGAGCTGACCACCGAGCAGTGCAAGGCGCTCATCGACGAGTTCGAGCGGATGCAGATCTTCTACGTCAACATCGGCGGCGGCGAACCGACGGTGCGCCAGGACTTCTGGGAGCTCGTCGACTACGCCACCGAGCACCACGTGGGAGTCAAGTTCTCCACCAACGGCGTTCGCATCACCCCCGAGGTCGCCACCCGGCTGGCCGCCAGCGACTACGTCGACGTGCAGATCTCGCTGGACGGCGCGACCGCCGAGGTCAACGACGCGGTGCGCGGGCCGGGCTCCTTCGACACGGCGATCCGCGCGCTGGAGAATCTCGCCGCGGCCGGATTCCGTGACGCGAAACTCTCGGTCGTGGCCACCCGCCACAACATCCCCCAGCTCGACGAGTTCCGCGCCATCGCCGACCGCTACGGCGCCACCCTGCGCCTGACCCGCCTGCGTCCCTCGGGTCGCGGCGCGGATGTCTGGGACGAACTGCACCCCACCTCCGACCAGCAGCGGGTTCTCTACGACTGGCTGGTGGCCAACGGCGAGGGCGTGCTGACCGGCGACTCCTTCTTCCATCTGTCGGCCTTCGGTTCGGCGCTGCCGGGATTGAACATGTGCGGCGCGGGCCGGGTGGTCTGCCTGGTCGATCCGGTCGGCGACGTCTACGCCTGCCCGTTCGCCATCCACGACCGATTCCAGGCCGGAAACGTGCTCACCGACGGCGGTTTCGAAGGCGTGTGGCGCGACTCGTCGCTGTTCGGCGAACTGCGTGAGCCCACCGGTGGTGGCGCCTGCTCGAGCTGCGCGCACTACGACGCCTGCCGGGGCGGTTGCATGGCGGCCAAGTTCTTCACCGGCCTGCCCGCCGACGGACCCGATCCCGAGTGCGTGCAGGGCTACGGCGAGGCCGCGCTCGCCGACGCCGGGCGCACCATCCCGCGCTCGTCGGTCGACCACTCCCGCAAGGCCGGCTCGCGGCGCGGGGCGCGCAAGCCGGGTCCGATCCCGCTGACCCTGACCGCCCGCATGCCCTCGCGCGCCTGCGACGAGAGCCCGCTCGCGTGATCGGCCGGGTGGTGTGAGGGGCCGAGTCCCCACCGGTTGCCCTCCTGTTGCGGCCCCGGCGGTCGCAGCGGGAGGCACCCTCGCCGGTCCGGCTGTCGACCGCGACACGCCGTCGCTCCGGATCGCCGCGCGTGCACTGGCGATTCGGGGCGTTTCGCAGCGATTTCGCGCACCGATGATGCTCGAACGCGCGTGATTGCCTAGCATGCGAGGGATGCGCCACGATCGATTGCCGGACGGCTTCGGGGTACGGATCGATCCACGGGTACGCGCATACTCCGGGGGGCGCGTCCTCGTCGGTGGAACACCCGCCCGCGTGCTGCGGCTCGCGCCGGAGGCCGCCGAGATGATCGGCGACGGGTACCTGGAGGTGTCCGGGCCCAAATCCGCCGTCGTCGCCCGCAGGCTCCTCGATTCCGGGGTCGCCAATCCGCGCCCACGTCTGCTGCCCTCCACCGAGGACGTCACCATCGTCGTCCCGCTGCGCAACAACGCCGAGGGCCTGGCCCGCATGCTGGCGGTGCTGCGCGGCCACCACGTCATCGTCGTCGACGACGGCTCCGATCAACCGGTACAGGTGCCGAGCGAACGCGGCCCGCGCTGCCGGGTGACGGTGCTGCGCCACGACCGCGCCAAGGGTCCGGCGGCCGCGCGCAATGCCGGCCTGCGGGCGGCGACAACCGAATTCGTCGCGTTCCTGGATTCGGACGTGGTCCCGCGCAGCGGCTGGCTGGAGGTCGTGCTCGGGCATTTCAGCGATCCCGAGGTCGCGCTGGTGGCCCCGCGGGTCACCGCCCTCGACCCGGAATCCAACGCGCTGGCCCGTTACGAGCACACCCGGTCCTCGCTGGATCTGGGCAGGCGCGAGGCGGCGGTGCATTCGGGCGGGCGGATCTCCTATGTGCCCAGCGCGGCGCTGCTGGTGCGCAGGCAGGCGCTGCTCGCGGTCGGCGGCTTCGACGAATCCCTGCACGTCGCCGAGGATGTGGACCTGTGCTGGCGGCTGGAGCGCGCGGGCAGGCGGCTGCGCTACGAGCCCGCCGCGCACGTCGCTCACGACCACCGCGTCCGTTTTCGCGCCTGGTTCGGCCGCAAGCTGTTCTACGGCACCGGCGCCGCGCCGCTCGCCGAACGTCACGACCCGCGGATGGTCTCCCCGCTGACGGTGCCGTCCTGGACGGTGCTGGCCGCCGTGCTGTTCGCCACCCTCACCCGCTGGGGCGCGCTCGGCGGTCTGGTCACCCTCGGTGCCGCGTTGCTGCGCCTGCGCCGGGTCTTCGCCGGGCTCGACAACCCGACCAGGATCGCCTCGCTGTACCTGGCCCGCGGTTTCTTCGCCGGCCTGTGGCGGCTGGCCTCGGCGATGTGCCGACACTATTGGCCGGTCACTGTGCTGGCGATGCTGCTGTCGCGGCGCGTGCGCCGGATCGCGGTGACCATGGCGGTCGCCGACGGCCTGGCCGACTGGTTCACCCATCGTGAGCCCGGTGGCCTGGACCCGGTGCGTTACGTGGCCTACAAACGCCTCGACGACATCGCCTACGGAACCGGTCTGTGGGTCGGCGCTTTCCGGGCGCGCAGCCTGGCCGCTGTGCGTCCGACCCTGGCCCGCCGCTGAACCGGATCCGACACCGTGCGCATCCCGCGGGGACATCGATGACCGACACCCTGATCGTCGGCGGCGGCACCGCGGGCTGCGTCCTGGCCGCGCGCCTGAGCGAGGACCCCGCGCACGCGGTCCGGGTGCTCGAAGCAGGCCGGGTCCGGCTCGACCCCGCCGCGTTCCCCGAAGCTCTGCGCGACGCGACGCGAATGCCGCTGGACCCGAACGCTGCCTGGCTCTGGCGCTACCCGACGATCCTTTCGGCCGACAGCGACTCGGCCGAAGGCGCGCACGACGCATACGACCCGGTGCTGGGCGAACTGGTGCGCGGGCGCGTGCTCGGCGGTTCGAGTGCGGTGAACGGCAGCTACTTCGGGCGGGCGCGGGCCGCGGACTTCGCGGCGTGGGACGACATCGCGGGCGGACCCGGCTGGGATTTCGGCACCGTCCTCGACGCCTACCGCCGCAGTGAATGCGACAAGGACTTCGGCGACCGCCCCGGCCACGGCCGGACCGGTCCGATCCCGGTGATCCGCAGCGCGCACCCGGCGCCGATCAGTCGCGCGGTCGCCGCCGCCGCACACAGCCTCGGCCTGCCCGAACGCGAGGACCTCAATGCCGTACCGGGCGATGGGCCGCAGACCGGAGTGGCGCGGGTGCCCTGCAATGTCGATCGTGGCCTGCGGATCGGCACTGCCACGGCCTATCTGCTGCCCGCCGCCCATCGGCCGAATCTGCGGGTGGACGGCGGGGCGACGGTATCGCGGGTGCTCGTCCGCCACGGCAGGGCCGTCGGGGTCGAGTACCGGCGCGACGATGTGACCGAGACGGCGTGGGCCGACCACATCGTGCTGTGCGCGGGTGCGGTGGAAACCGCTGCGCTGCTGCTGCGTTCGGGGATCGGCCCGGCCTCGCTGCCGGCCGGGACCGGCATACCGCTGGTGCATCCGGCCCCGGTGGGGCAGTGGTTCACCGACCACCCGGAGATCGGCCTGGAGTACCGGGTCGGCGCGGAGCCGGGCGAAAAGCCGCCCGCCACGGTCCCGCTCGAGTACGTCGTCGATCTGGACGACATCGAATTACGTCCCTACACCGTCGAATTCACCCCGGGCATACGCCGTCTGGGGGTCGCGCTCATGCGGCCGCACTCCTGGGGCGTGCTGCGTCTGTCCTCCGGCGACCCGGCGGCGCGGCCGGTGATCGCGCACCGTTATCTGTCCGAGGCGGCCGATC
This sequence comes from Nocardia shimofusensis NBRC 100134, assembly GCF_001613125.1. Lineage (GTDB taxonomy): Bacteria > Actinomycetota > Actinomycetes > Mycobacteriales > Mycobacteriaceae > Nocardia > Nocardia shimofusensis. The sequence goes on along the minus strand of NZ_BDBT01000002.1, from coordinate 359,123 downwards.
GGACGCGGTTGCTGGAAGCCGCGGCGCTGGCGGAAGAATTGCTGTCGCGGATTCCCGGCGCGAGGCTCCTCACGAGGGTTCCGCCCGCGACGCATCCGCGGGCCGTGGTGTGGCTGCGCGAACGGCTCGGTACCTCGCAGCACCTTTCGGGCACCTGCCGGATGGGCGCCGCGCACGACGAGCGCGCCGTGGTCGACCACGGCCTGCGAGTCCACGGTGTGCGGGGGCTGTCGGTGGTGGATATGTCGGTGCCACCGGTGCCGCTGAGCCGTGGTCCGCAGGCCAGTGCGGTGATGATCGCCGAGCGCGCGGCCGATCTGCCGAGGTGAGTGTTCGCCCCGGGCGATCAATCAGAAAGACAAGTGAGTCACAATTCGCTGAGGAGTCGCTGTGGTGTGACCTGTCGGACAAACCGTAGATCCTTCCCGCGCAGGGTATGGCGCGCCGGTAAGGTTTGGAGCGGAAAGAAAGGCAAATGGTCAGCAATCTCGCAGGTGGGCGGCCCCCACGGCACCGCGTCGAGCCAGGCACGCAGCTCGGCGCGCTGGAAGCCTATGCCGCACAAGCTCACGGATACCTCAGTGCGGGCGGTGAACAGCTCTCGCAGCTGGCGGGTCTGCTGCGCCCTCTCGTGCTGGATTCCTGGCTGCGCAGCCTGCGTAGCGGCGTCGATCCGATGGATGTGCTCAGCGAGCGCGGCCTGCGCGGCGCCGACCTGCAGCGCTATCGCGACGCCCACGCGCTGGCCCCGCTGATGCCGCTGATCGACAAACTGCTCGTCCAGGACGCCGCCCGTGCCGGCCTCGTCGTCGCGCTCGCCGACCAGTTCGGCCGGGTGCTCTCGGTGTACGGCAACCCTGATCGGGTGGCCGCCGCCGCCGAGGTCGGGCTGCGGGCGGGCGACGACCTGAGTGAACGCCGCATCGGCACCAATGCCGCCGGTCTGGTGGTGCGCACCGGACGGGCGGCCTGGATTCACGGCCCCGAACACTTCCTGCACCGGATGCACCAGATCACCTGCGCCGCCGCGCCCGTGCACGACCCGGACGGCAGGCTCGTCGGTGTGCTGATGGTCGCCGGTGGCGTGCGGGTCGCCCGGCCCGAGATATTGGCGCTGGTCAAGGCGACGGCCACGGCGGCGGAGATGGAACTGGTGCTGACCGCGATGCGCTCGGGCCGTGCCGACGCGGGCGGAGGGCAGGCGGCCTCCCGGCCCGCCGAGGCGCGCTCGCTCGGGCTCGAGGTACTCGGGCAAGGGCAGCCGCAGCTGACCATCGCGGGAGATCGGGTGCCGCTGTCACAACGGCACGCCGAAATACTGCTACTGCTCGCCGAGCATCCCGAAGGGCTCGGCGCCGACCATCTCGCCCTGCTGCTCGACGACACCGATCTGGACAACGGCACCATCCGCGCGGCGGTGTCGCGCTTGCGTTCGGTGGTCGGCCCGACGGTGTTCGGCTCGCGCCCCTACCGTCTGCGGGTTCCGGTCGCAACCGATGTGGACGCGCTGCGGGCCGCACTGGACTCCGGTGATGTGGAATCCGCATTACGGCTCTACGCCGGCCCGGTGCTGCCGCGCTCCACCGCACCCGGCATCGTCGACATCCGCGACGAGCTCCGAGTGCGTCTGCGCACCGCGGTGCTCGCCTCCCGTGACAGTGGGGTCTTGCGCCGGTGGACCTCCGGTGCAGAGGGGCGTGACGATGCCGCCGCCTGGGCGGTCTATCGCGCCTCGGTCGATCGTGATTCGCCGCTGTATGCGCAGATCGAGGCCAAGATCCGGGTGCTCGACCGCAGGTTGGGCGCGGATGCAACGCGGATGCAACGTTTCGGCTCATAGTCTGCACATCTGACAGTGTGATAGCTCACTACGTGGACGCCCTAGGCTCTGCGCGATAGCCGCTGTCCAGGGCTTTCTACCCTGTAAGACAATCTGGACATCTGATCAAAATATTTCAGTGGAACCTGTTACTTTTTATTCACTCACCGCCTAATGTTCGCAGTGCACGCAACGATCGTGTGACGCAGAGAACACGGCCGGGTCTCGATCGAGAACCCCGAGCGGCGAAAGTTGGAGGAACGATCACAAGCTAGGCACACCCGGCGCGGAGCTGCTCCGCCACGGTTGGCGGACCCCGAGTCCGCCGTCTCGTTCAACGCAATCTGTCGGATCCCGCGCGGGTGACATCGTCACCGACCGCGCTCTCCCCGAAAAACGCCCGTGGGGGCACGCCTGCCCGCCCGCGTCCGGTCGTGACGACCGGTAGCCGGGCTGATCGGTGCTGCCCGAAATCGCCACGGGCAGTGGTTCTTTCACCGGTCAAGGAGGCTCTGGTGCACGGTACGGAGTTGGATGGATTCGGCGCGCGGCCCGGCGAGAACGCCTCCGACCGGCGCGATGCCCAGCACTTTCCGCTCTCGCCCGCGCAACTGGGCGTCTGGTACGCGCAGTTGCTCGATCCGCAGACCCCGATCAACATCGCCCAGTACGTCGATCTGCGCGGCGACCTCGATATCGAGCTGCTGCAGGAGGTCACGCCGCAGGCCGCGCTGGTCTACGGCTCCGGCTTCGTGCGGCTGCGCGAGATCGACGGCGTGCCGCACCAGTGCGTGGACCCCGATCTCTCCAGCGACCTGACGGTCCTGGACTTCCGCACCCACGCCGACCCGGTGGCCGCGGCGAGCGAATGGATGCGCGCCGACGCGGCCGCGCCGGTCGACCTGCTGCGCGACCGACTGACCCGCGGCGCGGTACTGCGCGTCGGCGAACGCCGCTGGTTCTGGTACCTGCGCGCGCACCACATCGTGCTCGACGGCTACGCCGCGCTGATCAACACCCAGCGCGTCGCCGAGCTGTACACCGCACGCGTCCGCGGCACCCGGGCCGCCGACGTACGCCCCGCCTCGCTCACCGAGCTGGAGGAGGGGGAGCGGACCTACCGCGCGAGCAGTCGCTTCGAGTCCGACCGTGCGCACTGGGCCGAGCGGGTGGCCGGTCTGGACAGCGTGACCAGCCTCGACGGTCGCACCGCCGCCCGCGCCGCGAGCAATCTGGTGGTCGGACGGCCGCTGCCGCAGTCGCTGGTCGAGCGGATGAACACCATCGCCGCCGACCAGGACTCGACCATCGCCGCTGTGCTGATCGCGGCCTTCGCCGGCTACCTCGGCAGGCTCACCGACCGCTCCGACGTGGTGCTGAGCCTGCCGGTCACCGCGCGCACCACCGCGGCCATGCGCCGCTCGGCCGGCATGCTGTCCAATATCGTGCCGCTGCGGCTCCCGGTCGGCGAGATCGGCTGGGCCGCTCTGCTGCGCGCGACCCGCGTCGAGCTGGCCGGGGCACTGCGCCACCAGCGCTACCGGCACGAGGACATCCGCCGTGACGCCGAGCACGACGGCCGTCCCGCGCACCGGGCGCTGTTCGGTCCGCTGGCCAACATCATGCTGTTCGGCCGCGACCTGCGTCTGGGCGACACCGTCGGGCGCTACCACGTGCTGTCCACCGGTCCGATCGAGGACCTGAGCATGAACGTCTACTACGGCGAGCGCGACAGCGTGCACGTCGATTTCGAGGCGAACCCGAACCTCTACCGCGCCGACGACCTGGCCCGCCATCACGCCCGCTTCCTGGGCTATCTGACCCGCCTGGTCGACGCCGGTCCCGAGGACGACCTGTCGCGCATCCCGGTGACCACCGAGCTGGAGCTCGAGGTCAGCACCCGGATCTGGAACGCCACCGGCTTCGACGTGCGCGCGGCGCTCGGCCCCGCCTGCGGGATCGGCGGTCTCGCCCAGCCGCCGACGCTGGTCTCGATGTTCGCGGCCCAGGCAGGCCGCACCCCCGACGCACCGGCCCTGCGCTACGCGGGCGCTCCCGGGCAGGCCGATCAGCACACCCTCACCTACCGAGCCCTCGACGCCCGCGTCAACCGGCTGGCCCGTCACCTCATCGATCGGGGCGTCGGACCGGAAAGCCTGGTGGCGCTGCACTTCCGCCGCTCGCCCGAACTGGTGATCGCCATGTACGCGGTGCTGGCCGCCGGTGGCGCCTACGTCCCGCTCGACCCCGATCACCCGGCCGAGCGCACCGCGCACATCCTGCGCACGGCCGCCCCGATGTACGTGCTGACCACCGGCGACACCGATCTGCCCGAGGCCGCGCCGCCGGTGCTGCGCCTGGACGAACTCGACCTGACCGGTCACCCGGACGGCCCGGTGTGGGATCGCGAGCGGCGCAGCGCGCTGACCCCGCGCCACCTCGCCTACGTCATCTTCACCTCCGGCTCGACCGGCCTGCCCAAGGGTGTGGCCGTCACCCACGAGGCGATCGTGAACCGGCTGGTGTGGATGCAGCAGACCTACCGGCTCACCGACACCGACGTGGTGCTGCAGAAGACCCCGGCCACCTTCGACGTGTCGGTGTGGGAGTTCTTCTGGCCGCTGCAGACCGGCGCGCAACTGGTGCTGGCCGGGCCCGACGAGCACCGCGATCCGGCCGCGCTGCGCCGGGTCATCGCCGAATACGGCGTGACGACAGCGCATTTCGTGCCCTCGATGCTGGAGTTGTTTCTCGCGCGGCGCGACGGCGACTCCCGCGACGTCGCCGCGGCCGACGAGGTCGCCGGTTCGCTGCGGCAGGTGTTCGCCTCCGGCGAGGCGCTGCCCGCCACGCTGGCGCAGCGCCTGCGGGTGCTCACGGGGGTGCGGCTGCACAATCTCTACGGACCGACCGAAGCGGCGGTCGACGTCACCTTCCACGAGGTGACCGACACCGATATCGCGACGGTGCCGATCGGTGCGCCGGTCTTCAATACGCGGCTCTACGTGCTGGACTCGCGATTGCGGCCGGTCCCGGTCGGGGCGCCGGGTGAGCTGTATCTGTCGGGGGTACAGCTCGCCCGGGGTTACCTCGCGCGTCCCGGCCTGACCGCCGATCGGTTCGTCGCCGACCCGTTCGGCGCCGAACCGGGCGGCTCCGCAGGCGGGTCCGCCGCACCGGGCGCCCGGATGTACCGCACGGGCGACCTGGTGCGCTGGACCACCGACGGCGAGCTCGAGTACCTGGGCCGCACCGACTTCCAGGTGAAGCTGCGCGGCCTGCGCATCGAGCTCGGTGAGATCGAGACGGTGCTGGCCACGGTGGACGGTGTGGTGCGCGCGGTCGTGGTGGTCCGCGACGACGCCGGTGCCGGGGAGCAGCTGGTCGCCTACGTGGCCGAGGCCGAGCCGGGCGCGGTGCGGCCCGAGCAGCTGCGCGCCGCCGCGCTCGACGCCCTGCCCGCCTATATGGCGCCCGCCGTGTATGTGGTGCTCGACGCCCTGCCGGTCAATGCCTCCGGCAAGCTCGACCGGGCCGCCCTGCCCGCTCCCGAGCGCACGGTCCTCGCCTACGCCGCGCCCGCGACCCCGCTGGAGGCGGCCGTCGCCCGCGCCTTCACCGAGGCTCTGGGCAGAGGCGGTCGTGGCGACGGGGACCCGATCGGCCGCGACGACGACTTCTTCGCTCTCGGCGGTAACAGCTTGGTCGCCACGCAGGTGGCCGCCCGGCTGGCCGCCGACCTGAACTGCGCGCTCTCGGTTCGCGATATGTTCACCGCCACCACGGTGCGCGATCTCGCCGAACTGATCGAGCGCGCAGGCGGAACCGGCGGCGGCCCGAGCCGCCGGCTGCGGGTGGTTCCGCGGCCGCCGCTGGTTCCGCTCTCTCCTGCCCAGCAGCGGATCTGGTTCCTGAGCCGCTTCGAACAGGCCGGGATCAGCTATCACATGCCGTTCGTGCTTCGCCTGAGCGGCGCGCTCGATGTGGCCGCCCTGCACGCCGCGCTCAACGATGTGATCGACCGTCACGAAGTGCTGCGCACGGTGTTCCCCGTCGACGCCGACGGTTCCCCACGCCAGGAGGTCCTGCCGGTCGCCGGGCTCCCGGTGGCGGTGGAGTTCGTCACCGCGGGCGAACTCGACGCCGCGGTGTCCGCGTTCGCCGCCCGGCCCTTCGCGCTGGAGAGCGAGATCCCGTTCCGGGTGGCGCTTTTCCTGCTCGGCGCGGGGGAGTACGCACTGGCGATCGTGCTGCACCACATCGCCGCCGACGGCCTGTCGCTGCCGGTACTCGCCGCCGACACCGCCGCCGCCTACACCGCCCGTCGCGCCGGTCTGCCGCCGCAGTGGGCGCCGCTGCCGATGCAGTACGCCGACTACGCCGTGTGGCAGCGCGAGCGTCTCGGCGAGGTGACCGATCCCGAATCCCTGGCAGCCCGCCAGCTCGCCTTCTGGTCCGCCGAGCTCGCCGGTGCGCCCGATCATCTCGAATTGCCCACGGACCGGCCACGTCCCGCGGTCGCCGACGGCGCGGGCGCGACCTACTGCACCGAGATCCCCGCCGAATTGCACCGGCGCACAGTGGAGCTCGCGCGCGCCGAGGGCGTCTCCACCTTCATGCTGCTGCACGCGACACTCGCGGTGCTGTTGTCCCGTCTGTCCGGCACGAGCGATGTGGTGATCGGCGCGCCCATCGGCGGTCGCGACGGCGCGGGTCTGGACGCCCTGGTCGGCATGTTCGTCAACACGCTGCCCCTGCGGACCACGCTCGACGGCCCGGAAACCTTCCGTGACCTGCTGCGCAAGGTACGCGATCGCGATCTGGCCGCTTTCTCGCACGCCGACGTTCCCTTCGAGCAACTGGTCGACGCGCTGCGTCCGACGCGCTCGCAGGCCTGGCATCCGGTCTTCCAGGTGGCGTTGTCGGCGGCGGTCACCGGCGACATGAGCGTGGACCTCCCCGAGGTTTCGGTGCGAACGAGTACGGTGAACACCGGGGTGGCCAAGTTCGACCTGTCGATCGAGGTCACCGAGCTCTTCGCCGGTGCCGATCTCGGGGAAGGATCGGCACCGGCGGGGATCGCCACGGAATTCACCTACGCGACCGCGCTTTTCGACGCGGACACCATCGCGTCCTTCGCGGCCCGTCTGTCGCGCCTGCTCGACGCGGTCACCGCCGATCCCGCCGGCCGCGTCGACGAACTGCCGCTGCTGGATGCCGCCGAGCGCATCGCCCTCACCACCCGTGGCGACGCGCCTGCGCTGGCGACCGCCCTGCTGCCCGATGTGCTCGCGGCCGCCGCCGCGACCGCGCCGGACCGAATCGCCTTGTGCGCCAACGACACCACGATGACCTACCGGGAGCTGGATGTCGCCTCCTCCCGGTTGGCCCGGGTACTGATCGGGCGGGGCATCGGCCCAGACGACGTGGTCGCGCTCGCTGTGCCGCGTTCGACGGCATTCGTCACCGCGGTCTGGGCGATCGCCAAAGCCGGCGGGGCCTGGGTGCCCGTCGATCCCACCTACCCGGCCGAGCGAATCGAGCACATGGTGCGCGATTGTGGTGCGGCACTGGGTCTCACGCTCGCCGACGTGCGCGCGGGCCTGCCCGACATGGCGGGCGATGCGCAGTGGCTGGTTCTCGACGACGCCGAATTCGTCTTTCACTGCGCAGGATTCGCGGCCGAACCCGTTCGCGACGCCGAGCGGGCGCGTCCACTGCGGCCGGGCAATCTGGCCTACGTCATCTACACCTCCGGTTCCACCGGCGTCCCGAAGGGCGTGTTGGTGACCCAGGCCGGTATCGCCGGTTTCGCCGCCGAACAGACTGCCCGCTATCCCGTCGACCCCTCGGCCCGGGTGCTGCATGTGGGGTCCCCCTCGTTCGACATCACCGTCTCCGAGATGCTGATGGCCTTCGACTCGGCGGCCACCCTCGTCGTCGCGCCGGAAGAGGCGCGCTTCGGCAGGGAACTGGTGGAATTTCTGCGCGACCAGCGGGTCACGCATTCGATCATGACCCCGTCGGGAGCGATGTCCATCGACCCGGTCGATGTGCCCGATCTGCGGGTACTCGTCGCGGGCGGCGAAGCCTGCCCGCCGGAACTGGTGCGCCGCTGGTCGGCCGCGGGCCGCAGGCTCGTCAATGCCTACGGCCCGACCGAGGCCACGGTGGCGGTCGACATCAGCGGCCCCGCCGAGCCCGGTGCCCGGGTCACCATCGGCGCACCGCTGCGCGGTGTGCGGCAGTGGGTGCTCGACGCGCGGCTACGACCCGTGCCCGCCGGTGTCGCCGGTGAGTTGTATGTCGCCGGCGCTCAGGTGGCCCGCGGCTACCACGGCAGGCGCGCGACCACGGCCGAACGCTTCGTCGCCTGCCCGTGGGCGCCGGGGGAGCGCATGTACCGCACCGGCGACCTGGTGCGCTGGACCCTGGAATCCGGTGGCGAGGAGCTGGAGTACCTGGGCCGCAACGACGCCCAGGTGAAGGTGCGCGGCTTCCGCATCGAACTGGGCGAGATCGAGGCAGCGCTGTCCGCGCACCCCGCGGTGGCGCACGCGGTCGTAATCGTGCACACCGACCAGGCGCGCGGTGATCAACTCGCCGCGTACGTCGTTCCCCGAACCAGCGGAGCGGGCCCTCGAACCGGCGGCGTCGCTTCCGGCGCCGGTGCCGACGGACCGCATGCCCGCGAGTGCGATTCCGGCGACGGCGAGTTCGAGTCGAGTGCCCCGGTGGTCGATCCCGCCGAGCTGCGCGCGAGTCTGCGCACTCGGCTGGCCGCGCACATGGTGCCCGCCTCGATCACGGTGATCGACGCTCTGCCGCTCACCCCGAACGGCAAGCTCGATCGAAGCGCCCTGCCCGCACCGCACTTCGGCACCGGCGAGTTCCGTGCCCCGGTCACCGGTGTCGAACGGGCCGTGGCCGCCGTGTTCGCCGAGGTGCTGGGGATCGCCGGAACCCCGGGTGTCGGGCTCGACGACGATTTCTTCGAACTGGGCGGAAACTCGCTGGTCGCCACGCGCCTGGTCGCCCGCCTCGGCGCGGCGCTGGACGCGACCGTGCCGGTGCGGCTGGTCTTCGAGACCTCCACCGTCGCGGGCCTGGCCGCCGCGCTGGCCGCGCACGCGGGTTCGGGCGGGCGGCTCCCGCTGCTGGCTCAGTCGCGCCCGCAGCGCATTCCGCTGTCCTACGCCCAGCAGCGCATGTGGTTCCTCAACCGCTTCGACGCCGACTCCCTGGCCGACAACCTCACCACCGCCCTGCGCATCCGCGGGCCGCTCGACCACGCCGCCCTCGCCGCCGCCGTCACCGATCTGGTGACCAGGCACGAAGTGCTGCGCACCCGCTACCCCGCCGTGGACGGCGTCGCCCACCAGCAGGTGTGCGACCCGGACGAGGCAGGTATCGCGCTCGTCGTCGAGGATGTCTCGCCGGATGTCGCCGACGACGTCGCCGAGGACGCGATGCGCGCACGGGTCCGCGAACTCGCCGCGCAATCGTTCGACGTGACCGCCCGCCCGCCGTTGCGTCTCACCCTGCTGCGCACGGGCGCCGAGGTCCACGTGCTGGTGGTCTCGCTGCACCACATCGCCGCCGACGGCTGGTCGGTCGCCCCGCTGACCCGGGACCTGTTGTGCGCCTACGAGGCCCGCCGCCGGGGCGCCGCCCCCGACTGGTCGCCGCTGCCCGTGCAGTACGCCGATTTCGCCCTGTGGCAGCGTGACCTGCTCGGCGACGCCGCCGACCCCGAGTCGCTGCTGGCCCGCCAGCTCGCCTTCTGGTCGTCCGAACTCGCGGGCCTGCCGGAACTGCTCACCCTGCCCACCGACCGGCCGCGACCCGCCCAGGCTTCCGGGCACGGCGCCCGGCACCGTTTCCACCTGCCCGCCGACACCGCGCGCGCACTGCGCGAGATCGCCGAGACCACCGGCGCCTCGCTGTTCATGGTGTTGCACGCCGCCTTCGCCACCCTGTTGGCCAAGCTCTCCGGTCAGCGCGACATCGTCCTGGGCACCCCGGTCGCCGGTCGCGGCGAGGCCGCCCTCGACGACCTCGTCGGCATGTTCGTCAACACCCTGGTCCTGCGTGCCGAGGTGCGCCCCGACCAGAGCTTCACCGACCTGGTCGGCGCCGTCCGCGGCGCGGACCTGCGCGCGTTCGACCACGCCGAGATCCCGTTCGAGCGACTGGTGGAGGCGGTCCAGCCGCGGCGATCGGCCGCGAGTCATCCGCTGTTCCAGGTCATGCTCGACCTGAACAACACCGCTGCCGCCCGGATCGAGACCGCCGGGCTGAGCGCGTCGGTCCTCGACCTCGACAGCGAGGCGGCGAAATTCGACCTGCAATTGAGCCTGGTCGAGACCGTCGAGGGATTCGACGCGGTCTTCGAGTACGCCACCGACCTGTTCGACCCGATCACCATCGCCGGATTCGCCGCCCGGCTGCGGACTGTCCTGGACACCGTGTGCGCGGACCCCGGCATCCGCATCGGCGACATCGACCTGCTCGCCGCGGGCGAACACGCCGTACTCGCCGCCCGCAATGCCACCGCCCGCGAGCTCGGCCCGCCCGCCACCTTGACCTCGCTGTTCCAGGAGCAGGCCGCCCGCACCCCGGACGCCGCGGCGCTGTCGTTCCAGGGCAGCCACCTCACCTACCGCGAGTTCTCGATCCGGGTGAACCGCCTCGCGCGGCTGCTCGTCTCCTTCGGCGCGGGCCCGGAACGCACCGTCGCCCTGGGCATGGCGCGCTCGACCGATCTGGTGGTCGCCATGTACGCGGTGCTGGCCACCGGCGCGGCCTACGTCCCGCTCGATCCGGAGCACCCGGCCGAGCGCCTCGACCACGTCCTGCGCACCGCCCGTCCGGTCTGCGTGCTCACCCGTGCGGGCGACGGCCTGGAACTGCCGGCCGGCGAGGACGCCCGTCGCTGGCCGGTCCTGGACTTCGACCGTCTCGACACCACCGCCAATTCCGGTGCCCCGCTCACCGACGCCGAACGGCTCGCCCCGCTGCGCCCTGAGCACACCGCCTACGTCATCTTCACCTCCGGTTCCACCGGTCGTCCGAAGGGCGTCGCGGTCACCCACGCCGCCATCGTCAACCGCCTGCGCTGGATGCAGGCGCAGTATCGGCTCGAGGCGAGCGATGCGGTCCTGCAGAAGACGCCCGCCACCTTCGACGTGTCGGTGTGGGAGTTCTTCTGGCCCTTGCAGATCGGCGCGCGTCTGGTCCTGGCCGCGCCCGGCGGTCACCGCGACCCCCGCTACCTGGCCGAGCTGATCGCGAGCGAGAACGTCACCGTCGCGCACTTCGTGCCCTCGATGCTGGCGGTGTTCGTCGCTGCCGCCGAACCTCCCGCCGCCGAACCGTCCGCCGCCGGCCGTGCGTCGCTGCGCCAGGTGTTCTGCTCCGGCGAGGCGCTACCCCCCGCCCCGGCGCACCGGCTGCGCGCGCTGACCGGCGCTCGCGTGCACAACCTCTACGGTCCCACCGAGGCCGCCGTCGACGTCACCTTCCACGAGGTCACCGATGCCGACACCCATACCGTGCCGATCGGCCTGCCGGTCGCCAACACCGCCGTCCACGTGCTCGACACCTGGCTGCGTCCGGTTCCCGCGGGCGTCCCCGGCGAGCTGTACCTGTCCGGCGTCCAGCTCGCCCGCGGCTACGTCGCCCGCCCCGACCTCACCGCCGACCGCTTCGTCGCCGATCCCTTCCTCCCCGGCGCGCGGATGTACCGCACCGGCGACCTGGTGACCTGGTCGGCCACCGGCGAGCTGATCTACCTGGGCCGTACCGACTTCCAGGTGAAGGTGCGCGGCCTGCGCATCGAGCTCGGCGAGATCGAAGCCGCTCTCACCGATCTCGACGAGATCGCCCAGGCCGTGGTCGTCGCCCGCGGGGGCGAACAGCTGATCGCCTACGTGATCCCCGAGAACACCAGCCGCCTCCATCCGCACGCCGCAGGCGACCCCGACCTCACTGTCGACCTCGATGCCGTGCGCGCCGCGCTGGCCGCCCGCCTGCCCGCGTACATGCTGCCCGCCGCCTACGTGCCGCTGGCCGAGTTCCCGCTCAACGCCTCCGGCAAGCTCGACCGCCGCGCGCTGCCGGAACCGGTGTTCGAGGCCGCCGCCTACCGCGCCCCGGTCACCGCGACCGAGCAGGTCGTCGCCGCGGTGTTCGCGGGCCTGCTCGCTGCCGACCGGGTCGGTCTCGACGACGACTTCTTCGCCCTCGGTGGCAATTCGCTGAGCGCTACCCAGGTCGTCGCCCGCCTCGGTGCGGCCCTGGACGCCCAGATCCCGGTCCGTGTCCTCTTCGACGCCCCGACCGTGCAGGACCTGGCCGAGCGGGTGGAACCGTTGCGCGGTTCCGGCGCGCGTCCCGCCCTCACCGCCCGCCCGCGCCCGCAGCGCATTCCGCTCTCGGCCGCCCAGCAGCGGATCTGGTTCCTCAACCGCTTCCTCGCCGACGCCGACGGCGTCGGCGACGCGGTCAGCAATATCCCGGTCGCCCTGCGCCTGACCGGCGCGGTCGACGAAGCCGCCCTCACCGCCGCCCTGCACGACGTGATCGCCCGCCACGAATCGCTGCGCACGGTCCATCCCGCCGACGCCGACGGACCACACCAGGTGATCCTGCCCGCCGCCGCACCGGCGCAGCGGGTCGCGAATCTGCGCGCCCGGCAGGTGGCCCCGGCCGACCTGCCCGCCCGGCTGGCCGCGAGCACCGCCGAGACCTTCGACCTCACCACCGACATCCCGGTCCGCGCGGAGCTGTTCGCCCTGTCCGGCGCGGAATATGTGCTGCTGGTCGTCCTGCACCACATCTGCGCGGACGGTTTCTCCCTCGGGCCGCTGGCCGCCGACCTCATGACCGCCTATGCCGCGCGTCGCGAGGGCGCCGCCCCGCAGTGGCGTCCGCTGCCGGTCCATTACGCCGACTACACCCTCTGGCAGGCCGACCTGCTCGGCACGGACACCGATCCCGGCTCCCGCGCCCACCGCGAACTCGAGTTCTGGCGCACCGCTCTGGACGGCCTGCCCGAACAGCTCGACCTGCCCACCGATCGCCCGCGCCCGGCGGTCTCCAGCAACCGGGGCGCCACCCACCGCCTGCGTATCGACGCCGACCTGCACAGCGAACTGCGCGAATTGGCCCGCAAGCGCGAGGCCACCCTGTTCACCACCGTGCACGCCGCCCTCGCGGTGCTGCTGGCCCGCCTGTCCGGCACCGAGGACATCGCGGTCGGCACCCCCGTCGCCGGCCGCGGCGAGCAGGGCCTCGACGGCATGGTCGGCATGTTCGTCAACACACTGGTGCTGCGCAGCCACATCGACCCCCGCGCCAGATTCGAGACCGTCCTCGACGACACCCGTCGCCGCGACCTGGAAGCGCTGTCGCATCCGGATCTGCCCTTCGAGCGCCTGGTGGAGGTGCTCGCGCCCAGCCGCGCCCGCAACCGCCACCCGCTGTTCCAGGTGGCGCTGACCATGCAGAACTTCACCCTGCCCGAGCTGGAGCTGCCCGGCCTGCGGGTCGCGGAGCTGCCGCTGTCCGCCGTGGCCGCCGAGTTCGACCTCCAGTTCACCGTCCGGGAAGACACCGACGCCGACGGCCGCGCCGACGGCATGGACATCGAGATCACCTACGCCACCGATCTTTTCGACGCCGCCTCGATCGCGGTGCTGGCCCGTCGCTTCACCCAGGTGCTCGACGGGGTGGCCGCCGACGCCACCGTGGTGGTCGGCGACATCCAGTTGCTCTCCGCCGAGGAACAGCACCGCGCCCTGTACGAGTGGTCGAGCACCGCTCCCGGCCGCGTCGGCCGTGGCACCGCCACCGACACCCTGGCGGACCGCTTCGCCGCCGTCGCCCATCGCGACCCGGCCGCCGTCGCGGTGCGTGGCGGGCACACGGTGGGCGCGGTCGACAGCCTCACCTACGGCGAACTCGACGCCAGGTCCAACCGGCTGGCCCGCCGCCTCGTCGCGGCGGGCGTCGGCCCGGAGACCCTGGTCGCGGTCTCGATGGCCCGCACTCCCGACCTGGTCGTGGCGCTGCTGGCGGTGCTCAAGGCAGGCGGCGGCTATCTGCCCGTCGACCCGAACTACCCGGCCGACCGGATCGAGTACATGCTCGACGACGCGCGCCCGGTGTGCGCGCTGACCGGACCCGGTGGCCCGCGGACCCCCGGCTGGTTCGACGGCCCGGTCATCGACCTCACCCACGACGTCGACCCGCGCTACCACTGCTCGGCCCCGCTCACCGACGCCGAACGCCGCGCCCCGATGCATCCGGCCCATCCGGCCTACGTCATCTACACCTCCGGCTCCACCGGCCGCCCCAAGGGCGTGGTGATCCCGCACCGCAATGTGCTGCGACTGCTCGACAATGCCGCCGCCCTGTTCGATTTCGGCCCGGCGGACGTGTGGACGATGTTCCACTCCTATGCCTTCGACTTCTCGGTGTGGGAACTGTGGGGCGCGCTGCTCACCGGCGGTCGCGTGGTCCTCGTCGACTACTTCACCTCGCGCTCGCCCGAACAGTTCCGTCAGCTGCTCGTCGACGAGCGGGTGACCGTCCTCGACCAGACGCCCTCGGCCTTCTATCAGCTCGTCGCCGCCGACGCCGCCCGCGAACCCAGCGACTACGCCCTGCGCTATGTCGTCTTCGGCGGCGAAGCGCTCGAGCCTCAGCGGCTCGGCGGCTGGCTGCGCCGCTACCCGCACGGCCCGCGGCTGGTGAACATGTACGGCATCACCGAGACCACCGTGCACGTCTCGCACCGCCCGATCGACCTGACCACCGGGTCGGCCAGCGTCATCGGCGGCGCGCTGCCCGGCCTCACCGTCCGGGTGCTCGACGCCCGCCTGCGCCCGGTCCCCGTGGGCGTGCCCGGCGAAATCTACGTCTCCGGCGGCCAATTGGCGCGCGGCTACCTCGGCAGGCCGGACCTGACCGCGACCCGCTTCGTCGCCGACCCCTACGGGGAGCCGGGCGCACTGGCCTACCGCTCCGGCGATCTGGCGCGCTGGACCGCCTGCGGCGACCTCGAATACCTGGGACGCGCCGACCAGCAGGTCAACCTGCGCGGCTTCCGCATCGAACTCGGCGAGATCGAAGCCGCGCTGCTGGAGCAGCCCGAGGTCGCCGAAGCCGCGGTCGTCGTGCGCGACGACCAGACCGAGGACCGCATCGTCGGCTACCTCGTCCCCGCCGGGGGAGATGCCGCCGCCCGGGTCGATGTCGCCGCGCTGCGCGACCGGCTCGCCCGCGTCCTACCCGAGCACATGGTCCCCGCCGCGCTGGTGCGGGTCGACCGGATCCCGTTGACTGTCAACGGCAAACTCGATCGCGCCGCGCTGCCCGCCCCGGTCTTCACCGGCACCGTCTACCGTGCGCCCACCGGCCCGGCCGAGGAGATCATCGCCGGGGTCTACGCCGAGGTGCTCGGCATGTCCGCGGACGATCGGGTCGGGGCCGACGACGACTTCTTCGCCCTCGGCGGCAGCTCCCTGCTCGCCGCCAAGGCCGCCGCCCGCATCGGCGCCGCGCTGGACCGCCAGGTCTCGGTGCGCACCCTGTTCGAAACGCCGAGGGTCGCCGACCTGGCCGCCGTGGTCGCCGTGGCCGCCGACGCCGCAGCCGCTCGTCCGCCGCTGGTCGCCGCCGCCCGCCCGGACCGCCTGCCGCTCTCGCCCGCCCAGCAGCGCATGTGGTTCCTCAACCGCTTCGACGCCGCCTCCACCGCCTACACCATCCCGATGGCCCTGCGCATGTCCGGCGACCTCGACGTGGCCGCCTTGCGGGCCGCCGTCGCCGATGTGATGGCCAGGCACGAGTCGCTGCGCACCCGCTACCCCGAGATCGACGGCGAGCCGGTCCAACAGATCCTCTCGCCGCGCGATGTCGCCCTGCACCTCGAGCCGCAGGACATCGCCGAAGCCGAACTGCCGCAGCGCATCCGCGAACTCGTCGAGATCCCCTTCGACGTCACCGCCGAGGTGCCCGTGCGCCTGTGGCTGCTGCGCCCGGCCGCCGCCGAATACGTGCTCGTCGGCGTGCTGCACCACATCGCCGCCGACGGCTCGTCCACCGTCCCGTTCGTCCGCGACCTGATGACCGCCTACACCGCGCGTCTGGACGGCGCGGCCCCGGACTGGCGGCCGCTGCCGATCCAGTACGCCGACTACGCGCTGTGGCAGCGCGATCTGCTCGGCGACGAGCACGACCCCGCCTCCCGCGCTGCCGAACAGCTGGCCTACTGGACCGAAACCCTGGCCGGGCTGCCCGACCAGCTCGCCCTGCCCACCGACCGCCCGCGCCCGGCCAAGCAGAGCATGCGCGGCGGCCTGGTGCGCTTCGACCTCGACGCCGACCTGCACGCCCGCCTGGTCGCCGTCGGCCGCGACGCGGGGGCGACCCTGTTCATGGTCGTGCACGCCGCCTTCGCCGCCCTGCTCTCGCGGCTGTCCGGCGGCGACGACATCGCGGTCGGCACCCCGGTCGCCGGCCGCGGCGAAGCCGAACTCGACGACGTCATCGGCATGTTCGTCAACACCCTGGTGCTGCGCACCCGCGTCGACGCCGCCCAGACCTTCACCGCCCTGCTCGACCAGGCCAAGGCCACCGACATCGCCGCCTTCGGCCACGCCGACGTGCCCTTCGAACGCCTGGTGGAAGTGCTCAACCCCGAACGCTCCACTGCCCGCCACCCCCTGTTCCAGGTCGGCTACTCCTTCCAGAACCACGAACGCGGCACCCTCGAACTGCCCGGCCTCACCGTCACCGACGTCGAATTCGACAGCGGTGTGGCCCAATTCGACCTGCACCTGTTCGCCTTCGACACCTACCGCTCCGGCGGCGCGCCCCAGGGCATCCGCCTGGTCCTCGGGTATGCCGAAGACCTGTTCGACGCGGAAACCGTGCGCCGCTTCGCCACTCAGCTGCGTAGCGTGCTCGACACCGTCGCCGCCCGGCCGCAGATCGAGATCGGCGCGATCGACCTGCTCGGCGCGCGGCAGCGCCGCCGGATGCTCGTCGACTGGAACGCCACCGAACACCCGCTCGCCCCCGCCACCCTCGCCGACCTCGGCGCGGAACAGGCCGCCCGCACCCCGGACGCCCTCGCCCTGGTGGATGCCGCCCTCGTCGACGCCGCCTCTGTCACTCCCGCCGCGGCCCGGCGCGATGCCGGGACGACCGCGCGCAGCCTCACCTACCGGGAGTTCGACGCCGAGGTCAACCGCCTGGCCCGTGTCCTGATCCGCGCGGGCGTCGGCCCCGAGACGACCGTGGTCCTGGCCATGCGCCGTTCGATCGAACTGGTGCTCGCCATGCACGCCGTGGTGCGCGCGGGCGGCGCTTATGTGCCGATCGACCCCGACCACCCGGCCGAGCGCATCGGCTACATCATCGAGACCGCGGCCCCGATCTGTGCGCTGACCACCTCGGCCGACGGCATGCCGATCGCCACCGAGCTGCCGGTCCTCGAGATCGACCGCCTCCGCGCGGGGTCGGTAGCGGATGCCGCGTCGTCGTCGGCCGCTGTGTCGGTGGCGGCGGGAACGTCGATGCCTGCCGCGGCTTCGACGGCTTCGACGGCTCCGATCCGCGACGACGAACGCCTGCGTCCGCTGCGGCCCGAACATCCCGCCTACATCATCTTCACCTCCGGCTCCACCGGCCGCCCCAAGGGCGTGACCGTCCCGCACGCCGCCGTGGTCAACCAGATCCGCTGGCTGCGTGCGCAGTACGCGCTCGACACCACCACGGTGAGCCTGCTGAAGACCCCCGCCACCTTCGACCTGTCGGTCTGGGAGTTCTGGGGTCCGCTGCTGTCCGGCGGCAGCCTGGTCGTCACCGCCCCCGGTGCCGAGCGCGACCCGGACCGCCTGCGCGCGACCATGGACTCTCACGGCGTCACCGTGCTGTTCGCGGTCCCGTCCCTGGTCGCCATGCTGCTCGGCGTCGCCGCGGACCTGCCGCCCGCATTGCGCCAGGTGCTGGCCATCGGCGAAGCCCTGCCGCCCGCCGTCGCCACCGAATTCCTCGACCGCGCCGCCCGCACCGGCGCCTCCCTGCACAACCTCTACGGCCCCACCGAAGCCGCCGTCTCCATCACCGCCCACGAAGTCCGCGAACGCCCGTCGCACACCGTGCCCATCGGCGCACCCGCCTGGAACAGCCGCGTCTACGTCCTCGACCGCCGCCTCCAGCCCGTCCCCGTCGGCGTCGCGGGCGAGCTCTACCTCGCGGGTGCCCAGCTCGCCCGCGGCTACCACGGTCGCGCCGACCTCACCGCCGACCGCTTCGTCGCCGATCCCTTCGCCGGTCCCGGCGCGCGGATGTACCGCACCGGCGACATCGTCCGCCACCGCGCCGACGGCACCCTCGAATACCTCGAGCGCGCCGACTTCCAGGTCAAGATCGGCGGCTTCCGTATCGAACTCGCCGAAGTCGAATCCGCGCTGCTCTCCCTCCCCGGCGTCCGCGCGGCCGTCGCTCTCGCCCGTCCGGCGGGGGAGAACGGCGGCGACCGTCTCGTCGCCTACGTCGGGATGCCGGAGGTCGGGATGCCGGAGGTCGGGATGCCGGAGGTCGGGATGCCGGAGGTCGAGCCCACCGCTGCGGCTGTGACCGTCTCGGCCCGCCTGCGCGCGGAACTCGCGACCCGGCTGCCGGGCTACATGGTCCCCGCCGCGATCGTCGTCCTGCCGGGCGTGCCGCTCAATGCCAACGGCAAGGTCGACCGGTCGAAGCTGCCCGAGCCGGTGTTCGCCGAGGCGCAGTCCGAGGATCCCACCGGTGCGATGGAACGACTGGTGGCCGCGACCTTCGCCGAACTCACCGGCGTCCCGGCCGACCGCGTCGGCTCCGGCACCGACTTCTTCGCCCTCGGCGGAAACTCGCTGCTGGCGACCAAGCTGGCGGCCCGGCTGAGCGCCGCCCTCGGCGTCCGGGTGCCGGTGGCCGAGGTCTTCGACGTCCCGACCGTCGCGGCCCTGGCCCGCAGGCTCGGCGAACTCGACGACACCGGTGCGCGGCCCCCGCTGGTGCGCCGCGCCGGCGACGGCCCGGTCCCGCTCGCCCCCGCCCAGCAGCGCATGTGGGTGGTCAACCGCCTCGCCCCGGACTCCGCGGCCTACAACATCCCGGCCGCCATCCGCTTGACCGGCGAGCTCGACCACGCCGCCCTCACCGCCGCCGTCGCGGACCTGCTGGCCCGCCACGAGACCCTGCGCACCCGCTACCCGGACAGTCCCGATGGCCCGATTCAGGAAGTGCTGCCCCCGGAGGCCGTCACCGTCGACCTCACCCCTGTCCCGGTCGACCGCGCTCGACTGCACCAGCACCTCGCCGACGTCGTGGCCCAGGGCTTCGACATCGCCGCGACTCCACCGATTCGCGTCGCGCTGTTCCATTGCGTCACCGATTCCGGCGGCACCGCCGCCCAGCCCGCTTCCGCCCCCGAGCACGTGCTCGTCGTGGTCATCCACCACATCAGCGGCGACGGTTACTCCGTCCTGCCCCTCACCCGCGATCTCGTGCGCGCCTACGTCGACCGCGCGGCCGGGCGCGCACCGGCCTGGGAACCCCTGCCCATCGGCTACACCGATTACAGCGTCTGGCAGCACGAACTGCTCGGCCGCCCCGGCGACCCGGACTCCACCCACGACCGTCAGCTCGCGTACTGGCGCAAGGAACTGGCGAACGCCCCGGAAGTCCTCGCCCTGCCCACCGACCGCCCCCGCCCGGCCCACCGCGACATGCGCGGCGCGACCGTCGTCACCGACCTCGACGCCGACACCACCCGCGCACTGGATCGGCTGGCTCGTGAACACGGCGCCACCCTGTTCACAGTCCTGCACAGCGCCCTGGCGGTCCTGCTGGCCAAGCTCTCCGGAAGCGCCGACATCACCGTCGGCGTCCCGGTCGCCGGGCGCGGCGTGCGCGAGATCGACGACCTCATCGGCATGTTCGTCAACACGGTCACCCTGCGCACCGAGATCGACACCCGCGCCGCCTTCGCCGACCTGCTGCGGCAGGCGAGCACCCGCAACCTGGCCGCCCTCTCGCACGCCGACGTGCCGTTCGACCAGGTCGTCGAGGCCATCGGACGCCCCAGGTCCAGCGCCTACACCCCGCTGTTCCAGGTCATGTTCGCCTTCCAGAACATGCGCCCGGGCACGGTCGAACTCCCCGGCCTGGCGGTCGAGGTCATCGACCCGGCGCCCGCCGAGGCCAAGTTCGACCTGCAATTGACCGGTATCGAGGAATTCGACGAAGCGGGCGAGCGGACCGGGTTGTCCCTGCGCCTGACCTACGCCGTCGACATCTTCGACGCAGACACCGTCCGCGGCTACGCCGAGCGCCTGCACCTGGTGCTGGCCGCCGTGGTGGCGGACCCGTCGACCGCCCTGCGGGCGATCGACATCAGGACCGAGGCCGAACGGCAGCCAGCCGTCCGGCGCTCGGTGGGCACGAGCTCGGCACCGGCCTCGCCGGGGACGGCATCCTCCTGCGCGCCCGCCACCATGGCGGACCTGCCCGGATTGATCGCCACCGCCGCCGAACTCGCACCGACGGCCGTCGCTTTCGCGCACGGCGAGCATCGGGTCACCTATGCCGAACTCCAGGCGAAACTGGCCGGCGTCGCGAAGGCGATGGGCGCCGCGGCCTCACCCGAAGCGCTCATCAATGTCGCCCTCGCCGGGCTGGTGCCCGGCATCCTCACGGCGCTCGGCGGAGCAGGTCTGGCCGCCGCGCTGAAAACCCTTCTCGCCGAGACGAACTCCCTCGTCTCCGAAAGGAACAGCTGATGTCTCGAGCAGAATCGCTCACCTCCCGTGGACTCGGCAACAGCCCCGGCGACACCCCGGGCACGGATCGGCACGCCGCCCTGCGTCGCGCCTACGGACTGGCGGATCTGCCCCGCCTGATCGAGACCGTCGCCGATCTGGAACCCGAGCGCGTGGCGCTGCGATCCCCGGACGCCACGGTCGGTTCTGCCACGATCGGTTACGCGGAACTGTCCGCCGAGATCGGCGCGCTCGGCATCGCGATGGGCGGCGCGCTCAGCCCCGACGCCCTGATCTCGGTGGTCGTCTCCGGCCGGCTGCCCGACCTGGTGGAGGCGGGCGAGGGTGCGCTCGGCGAGGTGCTCGACGCGCTGCTCGACGACGCCCTGCTGGCCGCGGCGCCGATGCTGCCGGTGCGCTTCACGCCGGTGGAGACGCTGGTGACCGAATTCGCCGATCAGGTGCGTCGCACCCCCGACGCGATCGCGCTGGAATTCGAGGACACCGTCCTCACCTACGCCGAATTCGACGCCCGCGCCGAAGCGCTGGCACGGCGCCTGGTGACCCTCGGCGTCGGTCCGGAAGCGCTGGTCGGACTCGCCGTGCGGCGTTCGATCGAGCTGCTGGTCGGCATGTACGCGGTGCTGAAGGCCGGTGGCGGTTACGTGCCGATCGACCCGGAGCATCCGGCCGAACGCATCGCCTACGTGCTCGAGACCGCCGCGCCGGTGCTGGTGCTCACCACCACCGCCGACGAGCCCGCCGGGCTCGCGGGCGCCCCGGTGCTGCGCATCGACGAATGCGAAGCAGCGGCGGCAGAGGCAGAGGCAGCGGCAGAGGCAGAGGCTCGCCTCCAGCCCCTGCCCGGTCCCGGCGCGGACAATATCGCCTACGTCATCTTCACCTCCGGCTCCACCGGACGCCCCAAGGGCGTGGCGGTCTCGCACCGCTCGGTGATCGCCAACCTGCGCTGGCGGCAGCGCCTGCACCCGATGCTCGAGACCGATCGGGTGATCCAGAAGACGCCGTTCACCTTCGACGTGTCGGTGTGGGAGTTCTTCTGGCCGTTGCAGGTCGGCGCGCGTCTGGTGATCGCCCGGCCCGACGGGCACCGTGACCCGGCCTACCTGGTGCGCTTCATGGCCGAACGCGGCGTCACCATCGCCCATTTCGTGCCGTCCATGCTCTCGGTGTTCGTGGCCGAACTGGCAAGCGGCGGCGCGTCGCTGGACGCGCTGCGGATGGTGGTCTCCTCCGGTGAGGCGCTGCCCGCCGCGACCGCGGCCGCCCTGCGCGATGTCAGCGGGGCGACGCTGCAGAACACCTACGGCCCCACCGAGGCCACCGTCGACGTGACCGCTCACGAGGTGACCGCCGCCGACACGGTGACCGTCCCGATCGGCACCGTCGCCGACGACAACGAACTGCTCGTGCTCGACGAGGGCCTGCGTCCGGTGCCCACCGGTGTGGTCGGCGAGCTGTATCTGGCGGGCGTGCAGCTCGCCCGCGGCTACGTGGCCAGGCCCGGTCTGACCGCCGACCGGTTCGTGGCCAATCCGCACGGTGCGCCCGGCGATCGCATGTACCGCACCGGTGACCTGGTGCGCTGGGTCTGCGACGGCGACGGCGGCCCACTCGAACTGGAATACCTGGGCCGCACCGATTTCCAGATCAAGCTCCGCGGCCTGCGCATCGAACTCGGCGAGGTCGAGGCCGCGCTGCTGCGGTCGGACGCGGTCGCGCAGGCGGCGGTCGTGTCAGCCCAGCACGCGGGCGGCGACCACCTCGTCGGCTACGTGGTCCCCGCCCCCGATGTAACGATGCTCGACACCGGCGCGGTGCTGGACCTGGCCCGCGCATCGCTGCCCGAGTACATGGTGCCCTCGCTGGTACAGGTGCTCGACGAGATGCCGGTCAACGCCAACGGCAAACTCGACCGCCGCGCTCTGCCCGCACCCGACTTCGCCTCCGCCGCGGCCGAGTTCCGCGAACCCTCGACCGAAGCCGAGCGTCTGGTCGCCGGGGTCTTCGCCGATCTGCTCGGCGCGCAACGCGTCGGCGCGGACGACGACTTCTTCTCCCTCGGCGGCAACTCGCTGCTGGCCACCCGCGCCATCGCCCGCCTCACCGAGGCGCTGGGCGTGACCATCGACGTCAGGGACTTCTTCGACCGCCCGTCGGTGTCGGCTCTGGCCGCCCTCGGCGACACCGCCGATCGCGCGAATGCCGCTGCCCGACCGCCACTCGTCGCCCAGCCACGCCCGGAGCGCATTCCGCTGTCGCCGGCCCAGCGCCGCATGTGGTTCCTCAACCGCCTCGGCACCGATTCCGGCCGCGACCCGGCGGCGGGCGCGGTCGACAACATCCCTGTCGCCCTGCGCCTGCGCGGCGACCTCCACCCCGTCGCGCTCGATGCCGCTCTGTCGGATCTCGTCGCCCGCCACGAGATCCTGCGCACCCTCTACCCGCAGACCGCGACCGGACCGGTGCAGGTCGTCCGCGCGATGCACCCGGTGCCCGCGCTGACGCCCACCGACGTGCCGGAATCCGAACTGGTGCAGGCCGTGCGGGCCATCGCCGTTCGCGGTTTCGACGTCGCCGAGGAGGTGCCGCTGCGGGTGCGGCTGCTGCGCAGCGGACCCGAGGACCACACCCTGGTGTTCGTCGTGCACCACATCGCCGCCGACGGCGTCTCGATGGGCGTGCTGGTCCGCGACCTCATCACCGCCTACGCCGCCCGTCGCGCGGGCGCCGAGCCCGGCTGGGCCCCGCTGGAGGTCCAGTACGCCGACTACGCGCTCTGGCAGCGCGATGTGCTCGGGGAGGAGACCGACCCCGGCTCGGCGTTGTCCGCCCAGCTGGACTTCTGGCGCGCCGAACTCGCCGACCTGCCCGCCCAGCTGGATCTGCCCGCCGACCGGCCCAGGCCCGCGGTGTCGTCCTACCTCGGCGCCACCCACGCCTTCGCCCTGGACGCCGACCTGCGCACCGCCGTCGACCGGATCGCGGCCCGCTACAACGCGACCCCGTTCATGGTCGTCCACGCCGCCCTGGCCGCCCTGCTGGCGCGCCTGTCCGGCACCACCGACATCGCGGTCGGCACCCCGACCGCCGGTCGCGGCGAGGCCAGGCTCGACGATGTGGTCGGCATGTTCGTCAACACCCTCGTGCTGCGCACCGAGGTCGACGCCGGGCGCAGCTTCGCCGATCTGCTCGCCCACGCCCGCGACCGCGACCTGCGCGCTTTCGCCCACCGCGACATCCCGTTCGAGCAGTTGGTCGAGGCCGTCAACCCGGCCCGCTCCCAGGGCAGGCACCCGCTGTTCCAGGTGGCGCTGTTCATGCAGAACATCGGCCCGATCGCCCTCGATCTGCCCGGCCTGCGCGCCGAACAGCTCGACTTCGATCCCGGCTTCGCCAAATTCGATCTGCAGCTGACACTGTCGGAGCCGCTCGGCGAAACGGGGGACAACCGCGAGGCGATCGGCTCCCGCGAGGCGGGTTACCGCGCCGAGATGACCTACGCCACCGACCTGTTCGACGGCCCGACGGCGGCCGAGTTCGCCGCGAAGTTCACCCGCCTGCTGCGCGCGGCCCTGGCCGACCCGGATCAGCCGGTCGGCGATATCGACCTGCTGGACGCGGGCGAACTCGACTACGTGTTGACGAGCTGGAACGCCAGCGGCCACAAGGTCGCCGAGCGCTTCCTGCACGACGGCTTCGACATGCAGGTGCGCCGCACCCCCGAGGCGGTCGCGCTGCGCACCGCCGACGGCGAATCGCTCACCTACTCCGAGCTGTCCGCGCGCGCCAACCGACTCGCGCGGCTGCTCATCGCGACCGGTGTCGGCGCGGAAACCCTGGTGGTGCTGGCCATGCCGCGCTGCGCGGAACTGGTCGTCGCCATGTACGCGGTGCTGCGCGCGGGCGGCGCGTACGTGCCGGTGGATCCCGAGCACCCGGCCGAGCGCATCGGCCACATCATCGAGACCGCCGCCCCGCACACCATCCTCACCACCACGAACGCCGGCTTCACCGCGCCGGACTCGGCGCACATCCAGACCTTGACCCTGGACGAGCTGGATCTGTCCGGTTACGCGCAGACCCGCATCACCGAGGCCGAACGCGGCCCGCTGCGTCCGGAGAACCCGGCCTACGTCATCTTCACCTCCGGCTCCACCGGCCGCCCCAAGGGCGTGTCGATCAGCCACCACGCCATCGCCAACCAGCTCGTCTGGATGCACGCCGAATACGGGGTGCGCGCGGGCGACGTCTATCTGCAGAAGACCGCGACGACCTTCGACGTATCGCTGTGGGGCTACTTCCTGCCGCTGCGCGCCGGCGCGACCCTGCTCCTGGCGACCCCCGACGGCCACCGCGACCCGCGCTATCTCGCCGAGACCATCGCCGCCGAACGGGTCACCCTCACCGACTTCGTCCCCTCCATGCTCGCGGTGTTCGCCCACCACGCCGAAGAAGGCGAACTCGATTCGCTGCGCGATGTCTTCGTCATCGGCGAAGCGCTGCCCCCGGAGACCGTCGCCGCCTTCGACGCGGTCAGCCCCGCCGCGCTGCACAACCTCTACGGCCCCACCGAGGCCGCCGTCTCGATCACCTACCGCGAGGTCACCGTCGCCGACGGACCGCTGGTGCCGATCGGCGAACCGGAATGGAACAGCCGGGTCTACGTGCTGGATTCGCGTCTGCACCCCGCGCCGATCGGCGTGCCCGGCGAGCTGTATCTGGCCGGTGACCAGCTGGCCCGCGGGTACCACGGTCGGGTCGACCTGACCGCCGACCGGTTCGTCGCCAACCCGTTCGGCTTCACGGGCGAACGCATGTACCGCACCGGCGACCTGGTGCGCTGGAGCCCCGACGGCGAACTGATCTACCTGGGCCGGGTGGATTTCCAGGTGAAGTTCCGCGGCCAGCGCATCGAGCTCGCCGAGATCGAGACCGCGCTGCTGGCCGAGGAAGGCGTCGCGCAGGCCGCGGCCCGGCTGTGGTCGGGCGAGCAGGGCGAGCACCTGATCGGCTACGTCGTTCCCGCGCCCGGTTGCGTCGTCGACACCGATGCCCTGCGTGCCGCGCTGACCCGCCGCCTGCCGTCCTACATGGTGCCGACGGCGCTGGTCGTACTATCGGAGTTCCCGCTCAACACCAGCGGCAAGCTGGACCGCCGCGCCCTGCCCGCGCCGATGTTGCGTGCCGCCGAATTCCGGCCGCCCGCCGACCCGGTGCAGACCATGGTCGCCGAGGTGTTCGCCGAGGTGCTCGGCGCCGAACGCGCCGGACTCGACGACGATTTCTTCGCCCTCGGCGGCAGCTCGCTCGACGCCACCCAGGTCACCGCCCGCATCGGTGCGGCACTGGGCGGCGCCCGCGTCCCGGTGCGCACCCTGTTCGAGGCCCCCACGGTCGAGGCGTTCGCCGCCGCCGTCCGCCCGCTCGCCGAACACGCCGCGAGCCCGGCGGCGCGGCCGTCGGCCGTCCTGACCCGCCGCGAACGCCCCGTCCGCATCCCGCTCTCCCCCGCCCAGCAGCGGCTGTGGTTCCTCAACCGCGTCGAGGTGCAGGACGGCCTCGGTGCCGGGGACGGCGCGGGGATGCAGGCGAGTACCGCAGGTGTCTACAACCTGCCCGCCGTCCTGCGGCTCACCGGCGACCTGGATGTTCCCGCGCTGGACCGCGCCGTGCTCGACGTGCTCGGCAGGCACGAGACTCTGCGCACCGTCTTCCCCCAGGACGCGGACGGCCCCTTCCAGTCCGTGCTGCCCGCCGCCTCCCTCGGTTTCGCGCTCGCCCGCATGACGGTCGACGAAGCGGGCCTGGCCGCCGCCATCGCCACCCTGGTGCGCACCGGCTTCGACGTCACCACCGAACTGCCCGCCCGCGTCGCCCTGCTCGGCATCGAACCCACCGAACCCGGCGCGCCCGCCGAACACGTGCTGGTGTTCGTCGTCCACCACATCGCCGCCGACGCCCTGTCCATGCCGCCGCTGGTCGCCGACCTGATGCGCGCCTACGCCGCGCGCGTGCGCGGCCAGGCTCCGGCGTGGGACGAATTGCCCGTCCACTACGCCGATTACAGCCTCTGGCAGCACGAACTGCTCGGCTCCACCGAACGCGAGGGCGACCTGGCCCACCAGCAGCTCGGTTTCTGGCGCGACACGCTGGCCGGTCTGCCCGCCCAGCTGACGCTGCCCACCGACCGCCCCCGGCCCGCGCGCCCCACGCTGCGCGGAGCCGCCGTCGACATCACTGTCGACGCCGAGACCACGGCGGGCCTGCGCGCCCTGGCCGCCCGCTCCGGCGCCACCCTGTTCATGGTCCTGCACGCCGCCTTCGCCGCCACCCTGTCGCGCCTCGGCGGTGGCGCCGACATCGCCATCGGCTCCCCGGTCGGCGGCCGCGGCCTCAGCGAACTCGACGCCTTGGTCGGCATGTTCGTCAACACCGTGGTCCTGCGCACCGCCGTCGATCCGGCCGTGCCGCTGGACCGGCTGGTCGCCGAGGTCCGCGACGCCGACCTGGCCGCCTTCGCCCATACCGAGCTGCCCTTCGAGCGCATCGTCGAGGAACTGGTCTCCGACCGCAGCAGCGGCGCGCACCCGCTGTTCCAGGTCATGCTCAGCTATGCGGCGGGGCAGCAGGCGCACGAGGCGCTGACCCTGCCCGGCCTCACCGTGGCGCCCGTGCCCGTTCCCGACGACGGCGCGAAATTCGACCTGCACCTGATCATCGACGAATCCACCGCCACCGGCGGCCTGACCGGCAGTCTGCGCTACGCCACCGACCTGTTCGACCACGCCACCGCCGCCGCTGCCGCCGCCCGACTCACCCGTGTCCTCACCGCCGCCGCCACCGCCCCCGGCACCCGCGTCGGTGACGTGGAACTGCTCGACGACACCGAGCGTGCCCGGGTTCTGCGCGACTGGAACGACACCGCGCACCCGTTCGCCGCCACCGACACCCTGGTCTCGCTGTTCCAGCGTCAGGCCGCCCGCACCCCTGAGCGCCCCGCGCTGACCTTCGACGGCGTCACCCTCACCTACGGCGAATTCGCCGCCCGCGTGAACCGGCTGGCCCGCCGGCTGATCGAGTGTGGCGTCGGCCCGGATTCCCTTGTCGCCCTAGGGATGCGCCGCTCCATCGATTTGGTGACCGGCATGTACGCCGTCGTCGTCGCGGGCGGCGGTTACGTCCCGCTCGATCCCGACCACCCGGCCGAGCGCATCGGCCACGTGCTCGACACCGCCCGCCCGATCGCGGTGCTGACCTCGGGCACGGACCTCGATCTTCCCGGCTACCCCGCCGATGGCGACCAGCCCCGCACCGACCGGACCGAGGGCGCCGAGGTCCAGCCCAGCCGGTCCGATATCGAGCAGGTCCGTATCGATCTCCTCGACCTGAGCGGCTATTCGGCGGCCCCCGTCACCGACGCCGACCGCTCGGCCCCGCTGCGCCCGCAGCACACCGCCTACGTCATCTTCACCTCCGGCTCCACCGGCCGCCCCAAGGGCGTGGCCGTCGAACACGCCGCCATCGTGAACCGGCTGTGCTGGATGCAGTCCGCCCACGTTTCCCTCGGCCCGGAAGACGTGCTGCTGCAGAAGACCCCGGTGACCTTCGACGTGTCCGTGCCGGAGTTCTTCTGGCCGCTGCAGGTCGGCGCCCGCATGGTGCTGGCCGCCCCCGACGGCCACCGCGACCCGCGCTACCTCGCCGAACTCATCGCCGCCGAGCGCGTCACCGTCGCCCACTTCGTGCCCTCGATGCTGGCGGTCTTCCTGGCCGAGACGTTCCCGACCGGCGATCAGGCGGCGACCACGCTGCGCCATGTGTTCTGCTCCGGCGAGGCACTGCCCGCCGTGACCGCGCGCAGGCTGCGCGAACTCACCGGCGCGCGGGTGCACAACCTCTACGGCCCCACCGAGGCCGCCGTCGAGGTGACCGCCCACGAGGTCACCGACGCCGACACCCACACCGTCGCCATGGGTCGCCCGGTCTGGAACACCCGCGTCTACGTGCTCGACGCCCGCCTGCGTCCGGTTCCCGTCGGCGTCCCCGGCGAGCTCTACCTGGCAGGCGCCCAGCTGGCCCGCGGCTACCTCGGCCGCACCGACCTCACGGCCGACCGCTTCGTCGCCGATCCGCACGGACTCGCGGGCGAACGGATGTACCGCACCGGCGACCTGGTCCGCTGGACCCGCGCCGGTGAACTGGAGTACTTGGGCCGCACCGACTTCCAGGTCAAAGTGCGCGGCCTGCGCATCGAACTCGGGGAGATCGAGACGGCGCTTCTCGACCTGCCCGGCGTAGCCCAAGCCGCTGTCCTCGTCCGCGACGACCACGGCACCGGCGATCAGCTGGTGGCGTACCTGGTCGCCGCGACCGGCGCCGGTACGGACCTGCCCGGCGCGGCGAACGACACGACGGCTGTCGGCGCCGGGCCGCTCACCCCGGACACGGTGCGCTCCGCGCTCGCGCGCCGCCTGCCCGCCTACATGGTGCCGACCGCCGTGGTCACCCTCGACGCCTTCCCGGTCAACGCCTCCGGCAAGCTCGACCGCAAGGCCCTGCCCGCTCCGGCGCCGGTCGGCGTCGAGTTCCGTGCCCCCGCGACCGCCACCGAGATCCTGGTGGCAGATGTCTTCGCGGAACTGTTGGGCCACCACGAGATCGGCGCGAGCGACGACTTCTTCGCGCTCGGCGGCAACTCCCTCGTCGCGACTCAGCTCGCCGCCCGGCTGACCGCCGCCTCCGGCGGGCAGGTGCCGGTGCGCGCAGTCTTCGACGCGCCCACCGTCGCCGAACTGGCGCGCGTGATCGACTCTGCCGCAGGCGTATCCGGCAGCGAGGCAGCCGCGCTCCCGCCGCTGGTCGCGGGCGAACGCACCGAGCCCGTCCCGCTGTCGATCGCCCAGCAGCGCATGTGGTTCCTCAATCGCTTCGATCTCAGCCGCCCCGGCGGCGACAGCCCCGGCAGCGACAGCACCGGCAGCGACAGCACCGATAGCGGCGGCGGCAACTACAACATCCCCTTCGCGCTGCGTCTGAACGGCGAACTGGACGCGGCGGCACTGGAAGCCGCGATCGGCGACGTGGTCGCCAGGCACGAGACGCTGCGCACCGTCTATCCCGAACGCGACGGCGTGGCCCACCAGGTCGTGCTGCCGGTGGCCATGCACTCGCTCGACCTGCTCGCCCGCGCCGTGCGCGCGCGGGAACTGCCCGAGTTGGTCGCCGACGCCGCGACCACTCCGTTCGACGTCACCGCCGAGGTGCCGGTCCGCGTGCGCCTGCTGCGGGTGACCGACGCCGACGGACCCGAACACGTGCTGTTGTTCGTCGTCCACCACATCGCCGCCGACGGCTGGTCCTTCGCCCCGCTGACCCGCGACCTGGCCGCCGCCTACGTCGCCCGCTGCGCCGGGGACTCGCCGAGCTGGTCCCCGCTGCCGGTGCAGTACGCCGACTTCGCCTGCTGGCAGCGCCGCGCCCTCGGCGACGCGAACGAGCCGGGCTCGGTGCTGTCGCGTCAACTGCGCTACTGGACAACGCAACTCGACAGCCTGCCGGATGTGATCACCCTGCCTGCTGATCGCCCCCGCCCCGCTGTGGCGAGCACCCGCGGCGGCGCGATCACCGGCCGGCTCGACGCCGACCTGCACCGCGGCATCCAGGATCTGGCCGCCGCACACCGCGCGACCCCGTTCATGGTGCTGCACGCCGCCCTGGCCGCCCTGCTCAGCCGCCTGGCGGTCACCGACGACATCGTGATCGGCGCCCCCGTCGCGGGCCGCGGCGAGCAGGCTCTCGACGAGCTGGTCGGCATGTTCGTCAACACCCTGGTCCTGCGCACACGTATCCGTCCCGACGCCACCCTGGCCGAACTGGTCGAGTCGGTGCGCCGCACCGATGTGGCGGCCTTCGATCACGCGCTCGTGCCCTTCGAGCAGCTGGTCGAAGTGGTCAATCCGGTGCGCTCGCAGGCGCATTCGCCGCTCTATCAGGTCGCCCTGACGCTGCAGAACCAGGCACGGCCCCAGGTCAGGCTGAACGAACTCGAAATCGGCGCCCTCGACGTCGGGCCCGCGCCCATCCAGCTGGACATGGACTGGACGCTGACCGACCACCACGCCGCCGACGGCGCCCCCGCGGGCATCGACATCTACCTGCACTACGCGCTCGACCTGTTCGACGAGCGCACCGTCACCGGTTTCCTCACCGGCTTCGAGCGGGTGCTGCGGGCGATGGTCCGCGACACCCGCACCGCGGTCGGCGATGTCGAACTCATGTCGGTGGCCGAACGCGGCCTGCTGCTCTCGGAGCGCAACGCGACCGGGCGTCGCCTGCCCGAGGAAACCCTCGACGACCTGCTGACCGTCCGCGCCGACGCCGACCCGCACGGTCGCGCCGTCATTTTCGAAGGCTCGTCGTGCACCTACGCCGAGCTGGCCGAACGGGTGAACCGGTTGGCGCACCACTTGATCGAGGCCGGCGTCGGCCCGGAGACCGTGGTGGGCCTGGCCGCCCTGCGCTCGATCGACATGCTCGTCGCCATGTTCGCGATCGTGCGCGCGGGCGGCGCCTACCTGCCGCTGGACCCCGCGCATCCGGCCGACCGCCTGGATCGGATCGTCGAGGAAGCCCGGCCCGCCCTGGTGCTCGTGGTCGGCGGCGCGGAACTGCCGCCGCTGCCCGGCGTGCGCGCGGTCACCCTCGCGGACCTCGACCTGTCCGGCTACCCGGTCCGCCCGGTCGTCGACGACGACCGCACCGCCGCGCTGCGCCAGGACAACACCGCCTACATCCTGTTCACCTCCGGCTCCACCGGCCGACCCAAGGGCGTCGCGGTGACCCACCGCGCCATCATGAACCAGCTGCGCTGGCTCGAATACCGCTACCAGGTGACCGGCTCCGACCGCATCCTGCAGCGCGCCCCGCTGACCTTCGACGTCTCGGTCTGGGAATGCTTCCTGCCGATCGCGGTCGGCGCCCCGCTGGTGATCGCCAAGCCCGGCGGGCACCTCGACCTCGCCTACTTCGCCGGCCTGCTGCGCGAACACCGCATCACCATCGCCGAATACGTGCCCTCGGTGCTGGCCGCGCTCATCGGCGAGGGCATGGGCGACGCCCTGGCCTCCTTCCGGCACCTGCACTGCGGCGGCGAGGCGCTCACCCCCGACCTGCTCGCCGCCATCCGTGGCGTGTTCGACGGCGCGGTGCACAACGCCTACGGCCCCACCGAGGCCGCAATCTCGGCGGTCTACCACGAATTCACCGATGCCGACCTGCCCGAGACCGGCGCCGAGGCACGCGAACTGGCGATCGGACGGCCGTGCTGGAACACCCGCGTCTATGTCCTCGACGCCAGGCTGCGGCCGGTGCCGACCGGCGTGGCAGGCGAGCTGTATCTGGCCGGTGACCAGCTGGCGCGCGGCTACCAGGGCCGCGCGGCGCTCACCGCCGAACGCTTCGTCGCCGACCCGTTCGGCGTGCCGGGACGGCTCATGTACCGCACCGGTGACCTGGTCCGCTGGAACGCCGAGGGCGATCTGGTCTATCTGGGCCGCAACGATTTCCAGATCAAGCTGCGCGGCCAGCGCATCGAACTCGGCGAGATCGAGGCCGCGCTGGCCGCCGTCCCCGGCGTGAGAAACGCCGCTGTGCTGGTCGCCACCGACGCGGCGGGCCGCGACGCGCTCGTCGGCTACGTCAGCGGCGCGGATCTCACCGCCGAGGCCGTGCTCGACGCGGTGCGCGCGCACCTGCCCGGGTACATGGTGCCCGCGCACCTGGTCGTGCTGGACGAGATGCCGCTGACCACCGTCGGCAAGCTCGACCGCAAGGCGCTGCCGCCTGCCGAGTTCACCACCGCCACCACGACCTACCGGAAGCCGCGCCCCGGCGTCGAAGCGGTGCTCGCCGGCTTGATCGCCGACCTCCTGGGTAACGCGGGCAGTGCGGGCAACGGTGCGGGCGGCAGTGGCAGTGTTGATGTCGGCGCCGACGACGACTTCTTCGCCCTGGGTGGCAACTCGCTGCTGGCCATGCGACTGGTCGCCCGCGCCAACGCCGCGCTGGATACCGCGCTCACCGTCCGCGAGATCTTCCAGGCCCCCACCGTGGCCGCGCTCGCCGCCCGGATCGCGGGCACCGCCTCGGCCGCGCCGCGTCCCGCGCTGGTCGCCGCCGCGCGCCCGGCGCGTATCCCGCTCTCGCACGCCCAGACCCGGATCTGGCTGCTCAACCGCCTCGACCCCGATTCGCCGGTCTACAACATCCCGCTCACCCTCCGGCTGACCGGCGATCTGGACATCGCCGCGCTGCAATCCGCGCTCGCCGACGTGGTCGCCAGGCACGAATCGCTGCGGACGCTGTTCCCCGCCGACGCCGAAGGCCCGCACCAGGTGATCCAGGAGCGGGCACCGCACCTGGACCTCAGCCCGGTCGCCGCCGCCGACCCGCAGGCGATGGTCCTGGAATTCCTCTCCGCCGGTTTCGATCTGCGCACCACGCTGCCGGTGCGGGCGCGCCTGCTGAGCCCGGCTCCCGGCGAGCACGTGCTCGTCGTGGTCGTGCACCACATCGCCGCCGACGGTGTCTCCATCGCCCCGATGGCTCGCGACCTGATGACCGCCTACGCCGCCCGTGCGGCGGGCGCCTCCCCGCAGTGGCAGCCGCTGCCGGTGCAGTACGCCGACTTCGCGCTCTGGCAGCACGCCACGCTCGGCGACCCCGCCGATCCGGAGTCGCTGCTCGCGCGCCAGAGCGCGTACTGGCGCGCCGAACTCGCCGGTCTCGCCCCGGTGCTGGAGTTGCCCGCCGACCGTCCCCGCCCGCCGGTGGCCTCCGGACGCGGCGCGACGGTCGAGTTCGCCTTCTCCGCCGAACTCACCGCCGCCGTCGCCGACCTGGCCCGCACGCACCACGTCTCGTCGTTCATGGTCGTGCACGCCGCCTACGCCGCCCTGCTCGCCCGCCTGGCGGGCACCGACGACATCGCCGTGGGCACCCCCGTCGCGGGCCGCTCCGAACAGGCCCTCGACGACCTCGTCGGCATGTTCGTCAACACGGTCGTCCTGCGCACTCCGGTCCCCGCCGACCGGTCCTTCGCCGACCTGCTGGCCCGGGTCCGGGAGATCGACGTGCGCGCCTTCGCCCATGCCGACCTGCCCTTCGAGCGCGTCGTCGATGAGCTGAATCCGGTCCGTTCCCAGGCGCATTCGCCGGTCGTCCAGGCCCTGCTCACCTACGAGCACCGCGACGACACCGTGCTGCGCCTGCCCGGTCTCGAGGTCGCGCCGTACCCGCTGGACAACGGCATCGCCCAGTTCGACCTCGCCCTCGAGCTCGCCGAACACGGCGCCGAGGAGGGTGCCGCCACCGCCGTCCGCGCCGTCCTGCGCTACGCCACCGACCTGTTCGACCAGGCGACCGTGATCTCCTTCGGCGACCGGCTGATCCGGCTGCTCGAATCCGCCGTCGCCGACCCGTCCCGCCCCGTCGGCGACATCGAACTGCTCGACCCCGCCGAACGCACCCTGGTCCTGTCGCATTGGAACGACACCGCCCACCCGGTCGCCGCCCCCAGCGATACCCTCGCCTCGCTGTTCGAACGTCAGGTCACCCGAACCCCGTCTGCCATCGCCCTCACCTTCGAGGACGTCGTCCTCGGCGACGGCGACCTCACCCGCGACGAGCTCGCGCACTCCGCTCAGAAGCACGGCGACTCCGCGCGTGCCGGGTCCGCTCATGCCGAGCTGACCTATGGCGAACTCGCGCGGCGGGCACGGCGACTCGCGCGTTGGCTGGTCGCTCGGGGTGTGGGTCCGGGCGCGTATGTCGCGCTGGGCATGCGCCGTTCGGCCGACCTGGTGACCGCCATGTACGCGGTCACGCTGACCGGCGGCGCGTACGTGCCGCTCGATCCGGAGCACCCGGCCGAGCGCACCGAGTACGTGCTCCGCACCGCGCAGCCGATCTGCGTCCTGACCGCGGGTGCGGACCTGCCCGTCGACGCCGTGCCCCAGGTGCGTCTCGACCGCCTGGACCTGAGCGGTTTCGGCGACAGCCCGCTCACCGACGCGGACCGCACGGCACCGCTGCACCCGCGGCATCCGGCCTACGTCATCTTCACCTCCGGCTCGACCGGCAGGCCGAAGGGCGTGGCGGTCTCGCACGCGGCGATCGTCAACCGCCTGGTGTGGATGCAGGACCGCTACGGCCTGCGCCCGGACGACACGGTCCTGCAGAAGACGCCCGCCACCTTCGACGTGTCGGTGTGGGAGTTCTTCTGGCCGTTGCAGGTCGGCGCCCGCCTGGTCCTGGCCCGTCACGACGGCCACCGCGACCCCGCCTACCTGGCCGCGCTGATCGCCGCCGAGTCCGTCACCACCGTGCACTTCGTGCCGTCTCTGCTCGCGGTCTTCCTCGCCGAGCCGAAGGCGCGCGACTGCCGTGGCCTGCGCCGGGTGTTCGCCTCCGGCGAAGCGCTGCCCGCTCCCACCGCCCAGCGCGCCCGGTCGATCCTGGGGACCCGTGTGCACAACCTCTACGGCCCCACCGAAGCCGCCGTCGACGTCACCTTCCACGAGGTCACCGACGCCGATGTCGACACCGTCCCGATCGGCCGCCCGGTCTTCAACACCCGCCTGCTGGTCCTCGACGCCCGCCTGCGCCCCGTGCCCGTCGGCGTCCCCGGCGAGCTCTACCTGGCAGGCGACCAGCTGGCCCTGGGCTATGTCGCGCGCCCCGACCTGACCGCCGACCGCTTCGTCGCCGATCCCTTCACCGCCGACAGCTCCGCCCCCGCGGGTACCCGCATGTACCGCACCGGCGATCTGGTCCGCTGGACCCCCGAAGGCGAACTCGACTATCTGGGCCGCA
The DNA here is from genome assembly GCF_001613125.1 of Nocardia shimofusensis NBRC 100134. Classification (GTDB taxonomy): domain Bacteria; phylum Actinomycetota; class Actinomycetes; order Mycobacteriales; family Mycobacteriaceae; genus Nocardia; species Nocardia shimofusensis. The sequence continues at coordinate 323,594 of NZ_BDBT01000002.1, read as the reverse complement.
CCGACTTCCAGGTGAAACTGCGCGGCCTGCGCATCGAACTCGGCGAAATCGAATCCGCGCTCACCGCCCTCCCCGGCATCGATCGCGCCGCCGTCGTCGTGCGCCGATCCGCCGCAGGCGAGGACATGCTGGTCGCCTATGTGGTCACCGCCGCGCTCGACATCGACTCGGTGCGTGCCGCGCTGGCCGAGCGCTTGCCCGCCTACATGGTGCCCGCCGCGTTCGTGACGCTCACGGAGTTCCCGCTGAACTCCTCCGGCAAGCTCGACCGGAAGGCTCTGCCGGAACCGGTGTTCGAGGCCGCGTCCCACCGCGCCCCCGAGACCGAGGCCGAGCGCATCGTCGCCGCTGTCTTCGCCGAGGTGCTCGGCCTGGGCGAACTCGGCGCGGACGACGATTTCTTCGCCCTCGGCGGCAACTCCCTCAGCGCTACCAGGGCGGTCGCCCGCCTCGGCGCGGAACTGTCCGCCGACCTGCCCGTCCGCCTGCTCTTCGACGCACCCACCGTCACCGGACTCGCCGCGCGCGTCGCCGAATTCACCGACGCCCCGCCCCGCCCCGCGCTACTGGTGGGCCCGCGTCCGGACACCCTGCCGCTCTCGCCGGCCCAGCAGCGCATGTGGTTCCTCAACCGCTTCGACCCGCAGGAGACGGCAAACAACATCCCGGTCGCGATCCGCTTCACCGGCAGCCTCGACCGCGAGGCCCTCACCGCGGCCGTCGCCGACATCGTCGACCGGCACGAGACCCTGCGCACCGTCTACCCGGACCGCGACGGCGTCGGCCACCAGCTGATCCTGGCTCCCGGCCACACTCCGGAGATCGCCGAACTCGACGGCTCCGACCCGGCCGCCGCGCTGACCGCCTTCGTGACCACGCCCTTCGACGTGACCGCCGACGTCCCGCTGCGCATCGGCCTGGCGCGGCTGTCCGAGCGTGAGCACCTGCTCGCCCTCGTGGTGCACCACATCGCCGCCGACGGCTACTCGATGGGCCCGCTGGCCCGCGACCTCGCCGCCGCCTACACCGCGCGGGTCACCGGCACCGCCCCGGCCTGGCCCGAACTCACCGTCCAGTACGTCGACTACGCGCTGTGGCAACGTGATCTGCTCGGCGGCGAATCCGACCCCGAGTCCCTGGCCGCCGCCCAGCTCGGCTTCTGGCGCGAACGGCTGCGCGGCCTGCCCGCCCAGCTCGACCTGCCCACCGACCGCCCGCGCCCGGCAACGGCCTCCCAGCGCGCCGCGAGCGTGGTGGTTCCGCTGCCCGAGCAGCTCGACACCGCCATCGCCGCTGTCGCGGCCCGCTACGAGGCGACCCCGTTCATGGTCGTGCACGCCGCGCTGGCCGTGCTGCTGGCCCGGTTGTCCGGCACCGCCGACATCGCCATCGGCGCGCCCGTCGCCGGTCGCGGTCACCGCGGGCTCGACGATCTGGTCGGCATGTTCGTCAACACGCTGGTGCTGCGCACCGAGATCACCGGCGCCGACACCTTCGACACCGTGCTGCGCCGGGTGCGCGAGGGCGACCTCGACGCCTTCGCCCACGCCGAGGTGCCCTTCGAGCGACTGGTCGAGGTGCTCGACCCGCCGCGTTCGGAGGCCAGGCACCCGCTGTTCCAGGTGGCCCTGTTCTTCCAGAACCTGGAGCCCATCTCGGTGGAGCTGCCCGGCGTCACCGTCGGCGAGTACCGGATCGACCACGAGGTCTCCCGCTTCGACCTGCAACTGACCGTCGCCGAACGGTCGCTGCGCTTCACCTACGCCACCGACCTGTTCGACGAGCCGACCGTGCGCACCATGGCCGAGCGCTACCTGCGGCTGCTCGCCGCCGTGGCGACCGAGCGCGACGTGCCGATCGGCGACATCGACCTGTTCGGCGCGGGGGAGTTGCACCGCGTGGTCACCGAGTGGAACGACTCCGCGCACACCGCCCCGCTGGCCGAACTGCTGCTCGACGAGTTCGAGGCCCAGGCCGCTGCCACCCCGGACGACCCGGCTCTGGTCTATGTCCCCGACGGCGGCTCGGCCGCGACCGTGCTCACCTACGGCGAGCTCGACCGGCGCGGCAACCAGCTGGCCCGCCACCTCCTCGCCCTCGGCGTCGGGCCGGAAAGCCTGGTGGCCCTCGGCATCCGGCGTTCGGCGGAACTCGTGGTCGCCATGTACGCGGTGCTCAAGGCCGGTGGCGCCTACGTGCCGATCGACCCCGACCACCCGCCGCTGCGCATCGCGCACATCATGGAGACCGCCGATCCGGCCGCCCTCCTGACCACCGCCTGCGGCGGGGTCGCCCTCGACTACGCGGGTCCGATCGTCGCCGTCGACACCATCGACCTCGAGCGGTATTCCGACGAGCCGATCGCCGCCGACGAACGCCCTGCCCCGCTGATGCCGGAGCACCCGGCCTACGTGATCTTCACCTCCGGCTCCACCGGCAAACCCAAGGGCGTCAGCGTCTCCCACGCCGCGATCGTCAACCAGATCACCTGGATGCAGTCGCGGTACCGGCTCGACGCCGACGATGTGTACCTGCAGAAGACGGCCACCACCTTCGACGTCTCGCTGTGGGGCTACTTCCTGCCGCTGCGCGTCGGCGCGACCGTCGTGCTGGCCACCCCCGACGGCCACCGCGATCCGGCGTACCTCGCCGAGGTGATGGGCGCCTACGGCGTGACCGTCACCGACTTCGTGCCGACCATGCTCGGCGTCTTCGCCGGTCACGTCGCCGAATCCGGTGACACCGCCGCGCTCGAGCAGTTGCGGATGGTGTTCGTGATCGGCGAGGCGCTGCCCGCCGAGACGGTGCGGACGTTCGGCGCGGTCAGCTCCGCCGCCCTGCACAACCTCTACGGGCCGACCGAGGCGGCGGTGAGCATCACCTACCGCGAGGTCACCGGCGAGACCGAGCGCGTCGTCATGCCGATCGGCAGCCCGGAGTGGAACAGCCGCGTCTACGTGCTCGATTCGCGCTTGCGCCCCACCCTGCCCGGCGTGGCGGGCGAGCTGTATCTCGCCGGCGTCCAGCTGGCCCGCGGCTACCACGGCCGCGCCGCGCTGACCGCCGACCGTTTCGTCGCCAACCCGTTCGGACCGTCCGGCGAGCGCATGTACCGCACCGGCGACCTGGTGCGCTGGGAGACCCACGGCGACGCCGCCGAACTGGTCTACCTGGGCCGCACCGACTTCCAGGTGAAGTTCCGCGGCCAGCGCATCGAACTCGGCGAGATCGAAGCGGTGCTGGCCGCCGTGCCCGGCGTCGCCCAGGCCGCCGCCCGGGTGATCGGCGACCATCTGGTCGGCTACCTGCTGCCCGGCGGGAACACCGCCGCCCGGGGCGAGGCTGCCGACGAGGTCGCCGCGACGGCGGGCACGGCCGCGATCGACGCCGCGCGACTGGTCGAGCGTGCCCGCGCGGCCGCCCACGCCGCCCTGCCCGCGTACATGATCCCGTCCGCCGTGCTGACGGTCGAGGAGTTCCCGCTCAACACCTCCGGCAAGCTGGATCGCTCCGCCCTGCCCGAACCGGTCTTCGACTCCGGCGACTACCACGCTCCGGTGACGCCCGCCGAACGTCTCGTCGCCCAAGCGTTCGCCGAGGTGCTCGGCGTGGACCGCGTCGGAGTCGACGACAGCTTCTTCGATCTCGGCGGCAACTCGCTCAGCGCCACCCGCGTCCTGGCTCGCATCGGCGAGCGCCTCGGCAAGCGGGTGCCCGTGCGCCTGCTGTTCGAGGAACCCACCGTGGCCGGCCTGGCCGCCGCGCTCACCGCCGACGGCGACACCGGCGCGGTCGTGGTCCCGCTGGTCGCGGGCGCGCGCCCGGAGGTGCTGCCGCTCGCCCCGGTCCAGCGCGGCATGTGGTTGCTCAACCGCCTCGACCCGGACTCCCCGGCGCACAACATCCCGGTCGCCCTGCGCCTCACCGGCGAGATCGACGAGGCCAGGCTCATCGAGGCCTTCGCCGTCGTCGTCGCCCGCCACGAAACCCTGCGCACCTACTATCCGGAGGGCGCCGACGGCGCAGGTCACCAGGTGATCCTGCCCGCCGACGAGCATTCCGTGCGACTGGCCGTCGAGGACGCCGAGGTGGGCCGGCTCGACGCCCGTATCGCCGAATTCCTGCGCGCCGGTTTCGATGTCACCACCGAGGTCCCGGTGCGCGCGGTGCTGCTGCGCGAGACCGCGACCAGCCACGTGCTGGTCGCCGTCCTGCACCATCTGGCCGCCGACGGGTTCTCGATGCGTCCGCTGCTGCGCGACCTCGTGGCCGCCTATTTCGCGGGCATCATGGAGACCGAACCGGCCTGGCCGCAGCTGCGCGCCCAGTACGCCGACTACGCGCTGTGGCAGTCCGCGGCGGTGGACGCCGTCGCCGACAGCGAACTCGCCTACTGGCGCGAGACCTTGCGCGGCCTGCCCGAAGAACTGGCCCTGCCGACCGACCGCCCCCGCCCGGCGGTCGCGTCCAAGCGCGGCGCGACCGTGCGCGGCAGGCTCGGCGGCGACCTCGACACCAGGATCGCCGAACTGGCCCGCCGCCACGACGCGACACCGTTCATGGTCGTGCACGCCGCGCTCGCGGTGCTGCTGGCCCGGCTGTCCGGCTCCGACGACATCGCTGTCGGCACCCCGGTGGCCGGTCGCGGTGAGGCCGCCCTCGACGATCTGGTCGGCATGTTCGTCAACACCCTGGCCCTGCGCACCCACCTCGCGCCGCGGCAGAGCTTCGACACCCTGATCGAGGCCACCAGAACCGCCGACTTGCAGGCCTTCTCGCACGCCACGGTCCCGTTCGAGCGCGTCGTGGAGGGCTTGGGCGTCATCGCGAACGCGTCCCGCCACCCGCTGTTCACGGTGGTGCTGAACTACCAGAACCTTGATTCCGGCGTCGTCGCCGTGCCCGGCCTCGAACTCGCCCCGGTGGCCTTCGACGAGACCGTCGCCCGCTTCGACCTGCAGTTCACCGTGGCCGACGCCCCCGATGCCGAGGGGTACCTGGCCGTCGAACTCGAGTACGCCACCGACCTGTTCGACGAGTCCACCGCCGCGGGCCTGCTGCGCCGCTTCGGCCGCCTGCTCGGCGCGCTCACCGGCCACCCGGACCAGCCGATCGGCACGGCCGACCTGCTGGCCCCCGGCGAACGCGCCGCCCTGCTCGACCGCCACGGCCCGGCCACCCCGCCGTGCACGCTGCCCGACATGCTGGCGGGCGCGGTCGCCGCCAACCCCGACGGCCTCGCGGTCGTCGACGGCGACACCCGCCTGACCTACCGCGAACTGGACGACCAGTCCGCGCGGCTGGCCAGAATGCTGATCGGCCACGGCATCGGCGCCGAGGACATCGTCGCGCTCGCGATCCCGCGCTCGGCCCGCTTCCAGCTCGCGCTGTGGGCGGTCGCCAAGACCGGCGCGGCCTTCGTCCCGGTCGACCCCACCTACCCGGCCGAGCGCATCGCCCACATGCTCACCGACTCCGGCGCGGTCCTCGGCCTCACCGTCGAATCCGCCCGCGCCGCCCTGCCCGGCGACACCGAGTGGGTCGTGCTGGACGCTCCCGCGACGGCCACCCGTCTGCGCCACACCAGTCCCGCCCCGATCGCCGCCGACGAACTGGTGCGCCCGGCGCGCATCGCCAACCCGGCCTGGATGATCTACACCTCCGGCTCGACCGGCCTGCCCAAGGGCGCGCTGGTCACCCACGCCGGCATCGCGGGCGTCGCGCGCACCCAGCGCGATCGCTACGCCGTCACCGCGAACGCCCGGGTGCTCGGCGTCGCCTCCCCGAGCTTCGACGCCGCCATGCTCGAACTGCTGCTGGCACTGGTCGAAGGCGGCACGCTGTTCCTCACCCCACCCGAGGTGTTCGGCGGCGACGAACTCACCGAGTTCATGGCCGCCCACGAGGTCAGCCACGCCTTCATCACCCCGTCGGTGCTGCGCACCCTCGATCCGGTCCGTCTGCCCGCCTTCAGTCACCTGATCATCGGCGGCGAGGGCTTCGGCCAGGACGCGGTGGACACCTGGGCGCCCGGCCGCGCCGTGCACAACGGCTACGGCCCGACGGAGACCACCATCGTCGCCACCGTCAGCCCCGAACTGCTACCGGGCCGTCCGGTGGAACTCGGTGTGCCGCTGGCCAATATGTCGGCGGTCGTCCTCGACTCCGGTCTGCGTCCGGTGCCCGCCGGCGTCGCCGGTGAGCTGTACCTGCGTGGTGCGGGCCTGGCGCGCGGATACCATGCCCGCCCCGGCCTCACCGCCGAGCGCTTCGTCGCCGACCCCTACGGTGCGCCGGGCGAAAGGCTCTACCGCACCGGTGATCTCGCGCGCTGGACGGCCGAGGGCGCGTTGCAGTACCTCGGCCGCACCGATCATCAGGTGAAGGTCCGCGGCCTGCGCATCGAACTCGGCGAGATCGACGCCGCGCTCTCCACACACCCGAGCGTCCGCGAGGTCGTCACCCTCGGCCACACCGGCTCCGACGGCACCATCTCCCTGGTCTCCTATGTGGTCGCCGAACCCGGACACCACGTCGACCCCGCCGAACTGACCGCGCACGCCGCCCGCTCGCTGACCGCGTACATGGTGCCCGCCGCCATCGTGGTCCTCGACCGTATGCCGCTCACCCCGGTCGGCAAGCTCGACCGCGACGCCCTGCCCGCACCGGTCTTCCAGGCCGCGGCCTTCCGCGCACCGGAGACCTCGGCACAGATCGCGGTGGCAGGGGTCTTCGCCGAGGTGCTCGGCCTGCCCGCCGGGGAAGTCGGTCTCGACGACGACTTCTTCGCCCGCGGCGGCAACTCGCTCACCGCGACTCAGGTCGCCGCCCGCCTCGGCACGGCCCTGTCGGTCACCGTCGGCGTTCGGACGGTCTTCGAGCACAGCACCGTCGCCGCCCTGGCCGCGGCCCTCGCCGACGCGGGGGAGACCGCCGGTCCCCGGCTGGTCGCCCGCGACCGTTCGGCAGGCGAGACCGTCCCGCTCTCGCTCGCCCAGCAGCGCATGTGGTTCCTCAACCGCCTCGACCACCAGTCCACCGCCTACAACATCCCGTTGGCGGTCCGCCTCACCGGCGAACTGGACGTGGCCGCGCTCAACGCCGCCGTCGCCGACGTGGTCGCCAGGCACGAAGTCCTGCGCACCGTCTACCCCGAACGCGACGGCAGCCCGGTGCAGGTGGTCCTGCCCGCCGACCGAGCGGGCATCCCGGTGCTCGTGCCGATCGCGGTCGCCGTGGACGACCTGCCCACGGCCGTCCTCGATTTCGTCGGCGCCGGCTTCGACGTCACCGACGCCCCGCCGCTGCGCGCCCGGCTGTTCCGCCCCTACACCGGCACCGACTCCGCGCGTGTCGACCCGGCCGACCTCGCGGCAGGCGAACACGTCCTGGTCGTGGTCATGCACCACATCGCCGCCGACGGTTCCTCCCTGGCGCCGCTGGCCCGCGACGTGATGGTGGCCTACGCCGCCCGCCGCCGCGGCCAGGCCCCGGCATGGACCCCGCTGCCGGTGCAGTACGCGGATTTCAGCCTCTGGCAGCGCGCCCTGCTCGGCGCCGAGGACGACCCGGACTCGCTGATCTCCCGCCAGCTGCGGTTCTGGCTCGACACCCTCGCCGACCTGCCCGCACAGCTGCCGCTGCCCACCGACCGCCCGCGCCCCGCGGTGGCCTCCACCCGGGGCAGGCACGTCGACTTCACCATCGACGCCGCCACGCACGCCGCACTCGCCGACCTGGCCCGCGCCCACGGCGCGACGCCGTTCATGGTCGTGCACGCCGCCTTCGCGGTGCTGCTGGCCAGGCTCTCCGGCACCGACGACATCGCCGTCGGCACCCCGGTCGCCGGTCGCGGTGCGGCCGAACTCGACGACGTGGTCGGCATGTTCGTCAACACCCTGGTGCTGCGCGCCCGCGTCGCACCCGCGGCGAGCTTCACCGACCTGCTCGGACAGGTGCGCGAGGCCGACCTGGCCGCGTTCGCCCACGCCGACATCCCGTTCGAACGCCTCGTCGAGGTCGTCAACCCGGAGCGCTCCACCGCCAGGCACCCGCTGTTCCAGGTCGGCTACTCCTTCCACAACCAGGCCGAAGCCGACGTCGACCTCGACGGGATCACCGCCACCGCGGTCGATTTCGACACCGAGGTCTCCCAGTTCGATCTGCACCTCGTGGTGACCGACCGCCACGCCCCCGACGGCACCCCGTCGGGCATGGACGCCGCCCTCACCTACGCGACCGCCCTGTTCGACGAATCGACCGTCGCCAATATCGCCGGCCGCCTGCGCCGCCTGCTGACCGCGGTCCTCGCCGCCCCGGAGACCCCGGTCGGCGATCTGCCGCTGCTCGACGCCGCCGAAACCGAACGCATCGCGCACGGCTGGAACCAGCCCGACCGATACTGCGCGACCGGCACCCTGGCCGCCGGATTCCACTCCCAGGCCGCCCGCACCCCCGATGCCGTCGCGGTTCTCGATGGAGAGCGGACCCTGACCTACGCCCAGTTCGCCGCCGGGGTCAACCGCCTCGCCCGGGTGCTCATCGCGCGCGGCGTCGGCCCGGAAACAACTGTTGCCCTGGCGATTCCGCGCAGCGTCGAACTGCTGACCGCCATGTACGCGGTGCTCACGGCGGGCGCGGCCTACGTCCCGCTGGACCCGGCCCATCCACTCGACCGCACCTCCGCGGTGCTCTCGGCCGCGGACCCGGCCCTGGTTCTGATCTCGGCGAGCAACCCGATGCTGCCCGAGAGCGTGCGGGCCCACGAGATCGTGCTGGATGTGGACACCGCCGCCGTGATCGGCGCCGAGATCAGCCCCCACCCGGTGCGACCCTACGAACTGATCCGCCCGGCACGCCCGCAGGACGCCGCCTACATCGTGTTCACCTCCGGTTCCACCGGCACTCCCAAGGGCGTGGTGGTCCCGCAGGCCGCCGTCACCCACCAGCTCGAGTGGATGCAGTCCGAATACCGCCTCACCACCGACGACGCGGTCCTGCTGCATACCTCCGCCGCCTTCGACCTCTCGGTCTGGGAGCTCTGGTGGGCCCCGCGCACCGGAGCGGCCCTCGTGCTCGCTCCCGAAGGCGCGCACCGCGATCCACAGGGCCTGCTCGACCTGATCGACCGCTCCGAAGTCACCACCGTGACCCTGGTGCCCTCGCAGCTGGCCATGCTCACCGAGGTCTGCGACGGCGCGCTACCCGCTGCCCTGCGCAGGCTGCTGGTGATCGGCGAGCCCCTGCCCGCCGAGACCGTGAACCGCACCGCCGCCCTGACCGAGGCCCGCCTGGACAACCTCTACGGCCCCACCGAGGCCGCCGTCTCGGTGACCAGATACCGCACCAGCGCGGCCGATCCCGGCGCGATCGCCCCCATCGGCACCCCCGAGGCGGGCACCCGCGTCTACGTCCTCGACGACCGCCTGCACCCGGTCCCGACCGGCGTCGTCGGCGAGCTCTACCTGGGCGGCGCTCAGCTGGCCCGCGGCTACCACGGCAGGCCCGACCTCACCGCCGACCGCTTCGTCGCGGACCCGTTCGGTGTCCCGGGCGACCGCCTCTACCGCACCGGCGACATGGTCCGCTGGACCGCCGAAGGTCAGCTGGTCTTCGTCCAGCGCCGTGACTTCCAGGTCAAGGTGCGCGGCTATCGCATCGAACTCGCCGAGATCGAACACGCCATGCGCGCCCACCCGGCCGTCGGCGAGGCCGCCGTCCTCGCCCACGACTCCGGCGGCGCGGACGCCATGCTGGTCGGCTACTACACCCTGCTCGACGGCGCGGCGCAGGCCGGCGATCAGGAACCCGCTCAGATCACCGCGGGATCTGTCGATCAGGAAACCGGTCGGCGCGTGCTCGAACCGGAGAAACTGCGTGCGGCCCTGGCGCAGTCTCTGCCCAGCTATATGGTCCCCGCAGCCCTGATGGCCATGGACGCCCTGCCGCGCAACGCCAACGGCAAGCTCGACCGCGCCGCCCTGCCCCGGCCGGAACTCCGGGAGCGCGAATATCGCGCCCCCGTATCGGAGTTGGAGACCACGGTCTGCGCGGTGTTCGCCGAACTGCTGCGCACCGACCGCGTCGGCATGGACGACAACTTCTTCGAACGCGGCGGCAACTCGCTGCTGGCGACCCGCCTGGCCACCCACCTCGCCGAGGTACTGGGCGAACGGGTGCCGGTCCTGTGGCTGTTCTCCGCCCCGACCCCCGCGGGCGTGGTGAACCACCTCGAACAGGCCAGAGCGAATCGCGGCCGAATCGACCACGACGCCGCGTTCGACGTGCTCCTCCCGCTGCGCACCGGCAGCGGCGGGGAACCGCTGTTCTGCGTCCACCCCGTGGGTGGTGTGGCCTGGTCGTTCGCGGGCCTGGCCGCCCACATCGGCACCGGCCGCGACATCTACGGCCTGCAGTCACCCGTGCTGAATTCGGCCGAGCCACTGCCGGATTCGATCGACGACTGGGCCCGCCGCTACGTGCGCGAGATCCGCGCCGTCCAGCCCGAAGGCCCCTACCACCTGCTCGGCTGGTCGCTCGGCGGCGTGCTCGCGCACGCCATCGCCATCCAGCTCCAGGACGAGGGCCAGCACGTCGCCACCCTGGCCATGATGGACAGCCCCCGCATCGTCGAACCCGTCGCCGTCTCCACGGTGCCGGTCGCCGACCTGATGGGCGGCCTGCTCGGCGAACACACCGCGGAACTCGACGCCGTGCTCGGCGCCGACGTCGACCCGGCCGACTGGGACTCCGCCCGCCTGGCCGAGCTGATCGCCGACCTCCCCGAACCGTTCGCCTCCTTCGGCGCCGACCGCCTCACCCGCCTGCTCGCCGAAGGCACCCGCTCCCTGGACCTGCTGGCCCGCTACCGCCCTCGCCGCTACAAGGGCAACCTGCTCTACTTCACCGCCGCCCACGACGACCCCACCGGCGCGACCGGCGCGGCAACCTGGGCCGAGGCCGTGGACGGCACCGTTCACAACCACGCTGTAGCCGCCACCCACTGGCGGATGACCTCCGACCGGGCCCTCGCCCGCATCGGCCACGTCCTGACCACCACCTGGGCCGCCACCCACCGCGCCTGAGCCGTTTCCCGAAAGGAATCCCCATGAGCAACCCGTTCGACGACGACACCGCCGAGTTCTACGTCCTGGTCAACGACGAGGGCCAGCACTCCCTGTGGCCGATCTTCGCCGCCGTCCCCACCGGCTGGCAGATCGCCCACGGCGCGGCCTCCCGCGAAGCCTGCCTCGACTACGTCGAAACCCATTGGCTCGACATGCGTCCCCTGTCCCTCATCGCCGCCACCCAGGGGGAATGACCGCGCCGCGGCCTCCCGGCCCGCACCCCGGTCGACCCGGCCGGGTTTCCGATACCGCCGTGCGCCCCTTCGACTTCCGTGTCGGAGGGTGCGGGTAGTTTGCCGAGCACCTGCCGCACCTGCGCTTGATCCTGGACGACCTGACCACCGTCGATCTGCCCACCCTGCGATCCCGCCCCCTCACCCCAGCGGCCCGGCTGACGCTGGTGTTGCACGAGATCGCCGCAGGCAACCGCACCCTGGGCGAGGACCTGACTTCGTGGCTGGGGGACCTGCAAGATCCGGCCGCCCCGGGTGGCCTGGATGACCTGCAATCCCTGGTGACGTACATTTTCCTTGTGGGCGAGACCAGCGAAGACGATCTGGGCCCCGTGATCGATAAGCTCGGTCCCCGAGCGAAGGAGGTCATCATGACAACCGCCGAACGACTCCGCGCCGAAGGTCGCGCCGAAGGCCGCACTGAAGCGCGTACCGAAGGACACGTCGAAGTCTTGCTGGGACAGTTGTCGACGAAGTTCGGTCCGATCCCGGCCCACATCCGTGATCGCATCCGCAGCGCCGATGTCGCGCACTTGCTGACCTGGTCTCAGCGCCTGCTCACCGCCTCCACTCTCGACGAGGTCTTCTCGGAAAAAGCTTGACCCTCACGCTGCGTGAGGCCGGAGGGTGGCGTGCGTGAGCGACTACTACAACGCCTTCGAGATCAGTCCCGTCCCCACTCCCGGTCCGGACGCGGTGGCGCCGGAGCCCTTTCGGGGCATCTACGGAATGCCCGCCTTCGTGACGATCCCCACCACCGATCTGCCCGCGTCGGTGGACTTCTGGGTTCGCGGACTCGGGTTCTTCGAACTGTTCGGCATCCCCGGCACGCTCGTGCACCTGCGCCGGTGGGCGTTCCAGGACGTCCTGCTCGTCTCGGAAGCGCACGTCCCCGCGCACCCACCGGCGATGAGCGTCTCTTTCGCCTGCGTGCTCGGCGAGGTCGATGCCCTCGCCGGGGCCTGCCGGACGTTGCGCCCGGACTCGGTCGACGGCCCGCGAGACACGCCGTGGAACACCCGCGATGTCGAGGTGATCACCCCCGAGAACGCGCGGATCGTCCTGACCGCCGCGAAGCCCTTCGATCCGGACAGCCAGGAGGCGCGCAACCTCGCGGCCATCGGGATCACCGCACCGGACGCCGGTCCCGGCGACAATGGACAACGTGCCCGAGACCGCTGACGCCGATGGCCTGACCGTCGGTCAGGTCTCGACACGGCTGGGCGTGACCGTCCGGGCACTGCATCACTGGGACGAGATCGGTCTGGCCCGGCCGTCACTGCGCACGCGGGCCGGCTACCGGCTCTACACCGCAGGCGATCTGGAACGGCTGCACCGCATTGTCGTCTACCGGGAGATCGGCCTCGGCTTGGACAGGATCGGAGCCATCCTGGACGACTCGACCGCAGACGTGCCCGCCGCATTGCGCGCGCAGCGAACCCAGGTCGCCGAACGGATCGACCGCCTCCGGCGACTCGCCACGGGCCTGGACCGCATGATCGACGCCCATGAGCGCGGCCTGCTGCTGACCGTCGAGCAGCAGGCCGCGATCTTCGGCCCCCGATGGGACCCGGACTGGGCCGCCCAAGCTCGTCAGCACTACGGCGACACGCCACAATGGCAGCAGTACGCCGAACGCGCGGCCGCACGCGGTGCGGACGAATGGCGGGCCGTCGCCGACACCGTCGCCGACCTCGACCGCGCCTTCGCCGACGCGATGGACGTCGGGGTAGCGCCCGGCAGCCCGGAAGCGAACCAGCTCGTCGAGCGGCACCGCGAGGTGTTCGCTGCTGCGTACTTCACCCTGACCAGGCAGATGCAGGTCTGTCTCGGTCGCAAGTACGAGACCGATCCCGCATTCGCCGCCCACTACGACGACATCCGTCCCGGCCTCGCCACCTGGTTGCGCCGAAGCATCGACGCCTGCGCACGCACCCACGGCGTCGACCCCGACACCGCCGCCTGGCGATAGCGGCGGCTCAGGATCCGCGCGGTCCCGATATCCGCTGAGCCGCCGCGACGAACGCGGCGCACGCCCGCGCATCCTTGTCGCCCGTGGGCGATTCGACTCCGCTGTTGACGTCGATGCCGTGCGGCGCGACCGCCGCGATGGCTTCGGCGACGTTGCCGGGATGCAGCCCGCCCGCGAGGATCACCGAGCACCCCGAGCCGTCCAACGCGCGCACGATGCGCGCGCTGATCGACCAGTCGTGGGTTCTGCCGGTGCCACCGAGACGATCACCGGTTCGGGAATCCAGGACGATGCCGTCACAGATCGAAGCCGCGCGCAGTGCGCTGTCGATCGCCGCGGGTCCGGTCACATGCACCGCGCGCAGCACTTTCCGTCCACGGGCCGAGGCGCGTACCCGGCGGACAGTGTCCTCGGTGACCAATCCGTGTACCTGGATGGCATCGACGCCGATGTGATCGGCGAGCTGCACGATCGAGGAGGCGTCCGCCAAGTGCGTCACCAACACCTTGGTGACGGAAGGCGGTGTACGCGCGGCAAGTTCCGCTGCCCGGTCTCCATCCAACGCGTCTTCGCTGAAATGCGTTACCCCGCTGATGAATCCGATCGCGTCGGCCCCCGCTTCCACCGCGACGCGCACGTCTTCCTCGGATCGGATCCCGCAGATCTTCGCGCGTATCGGCACGGGATACACCCTATCGACCGGACCGTTCGCCTCGAAGCGAGGATCGGAACGACCATGCCGGTCGACGGGCGAGGTCATGTTCCGTTTACGACGGAGGTGATGTGGGCGGCGATGGAGGAACGCAGGGCGAGCGGTTCTGCAGACACCAGCGTGGCTGTCTCCTCGGCTACCTCGGCGTAGAGATCGACCAGTTCGCGGAGGGCGCGCAGCAGATCTTCCGCGCTGTAGCGGGCGTGCGTGGCCGCGATGCGATCTCGGTAGCGTTCCGGGAGCCATTCGTCGAGGTGGTGGCCGTCGTACCAGACATCGAGCGTGCGGTGGGAGCGGGCAAGGGCGTTCCATTCGAGCATGGTGAGCAGGAGCGCACGCATCTGCGCTTCACGAAGGCCCGCCGGCCACAAGTCGCCACGGGCGAGGTAGATCGGCACTTGGGTGGCCTCGAACCAGAACTCCCTCTGGTTCGTTGCGAACTCGTCGGCATCGGGGAGCGGTGGCGCCGCCGGGACGACAGGGGCAACGGGAAGACCGCGAGTAACACCTGTCTTGTCCAGGTGCACGAGATAGCCGCGCTCGTAGAGGCTGTCCAGACCGTCGAGTGCCATCCGCTCGATCCGCTCCGTTCCGGCGAGCGTGAAGTCGATTTTGCGTCCGCCCGCGAAGACGACCAGGCAGGTAGGCCAGTCGGGCTCCTCCGGCCCTTCGTTGGCGAGGTGGATGCCGACCAGGACGTCCGCGATGGTCGTCGGCCAGTCGTCGTTGCCGACCAGCGCTGCTGTGCCGTGGCCGATGAGTTCGATATCGAGGTCCGAAAGGGCGTCCACGCGCCGACCTCGCGCCCGCGATCCTGTCTGCACGACAACCTCGATTCCCGCATGATCGAGGGCGAATTCCAGGACTCGGTTCAGCAGTTCGTCCGGATCTTCCACAGGCGCGAGGGTAACCGGTTGTCACTGCTGTGAGTGCGGCACTCGACCCGGCCGGGCTGTTCGTAGCCGAATGCCCTTACCAGGACACGAGCCGATCGGAGGGCTCACCGCACTACAGCGGGTGGTGCATCCACGGTGGTGGCGCGGGTGCGCAGCGTGGGCCGCGACTCCCGTGGGAATGTCCCGATGGGTTTCGTCAAACCGTACAGCGACCAGTCGGCGTCTCAATGGAAGTATTGGACCAGGCAGAACTCGTGCTCCTCGGGATCGCGCATGACCATGACAACTCCTTCGTCGTAGTCGTGCCGCTCGCCGGACCAGCGGCCGCCCAAGTTCTCCACCTGGCGGCGACCGGCTTCGATGTCGTCGACCTCGATGTCGAGGTGGATGCGGACCTTTCCGATCTTGGGCTCGGCCACTCGTTGAAAGGTCAAGCGCGGCCTGTCGTCGAACCGCGAGCCGAGGGTTGCCCATCCCGGGTCATCGCCATGTTCGGCGGTGGCGGGGATACTCAGGATCGCGCTCCAAAACGATGCCAGTCGCGTGGGGTTCGCGCAGTCGATCGTGATCCCAACCCATCGATTTGCCATGCCTGTCAGCATGGACGAATCGGGTTCTCTGTGTACGGCGGTCAAGCCGGAATCGGTGCGGGAACTCGTTAGGGCTGCTCGGTTTTCAGCATCGCGTAGAGGACGTCGCGGCGTCGCCGGGCCAGGCAGATGAGAGCGGCGTTGCGCTTCCTGCCCTCGCCTCTCTTCGTCACGATGGCCGTGCCGGCCGTTGTCACTGCTGCTACCGCCGCCGCAGTGCTCGCCCGCCACCCCGATCCCACCGGGAGACCGCGTCGAGCGCCGTAGATTCCGGGCAGGCGCGGCGATGACGAGCAGAAGGCCGGGTCAGTCCGCGGGGGTGATCCGGAAGACCGGATACCGGTCCGCGATCCGTGCGAACTCCTCGAGTGTGGCGGTGCGGTCGATCGGGAAATGCGGGCGGGCGCCGGGAGCGACAGCGAGATAGCGACGCAGGATCGGTGCCCTTTCCCCCACCGCGACCTCGGTGAGCTGCACTGCTTCGCTGCCGCGCCGGTGCAGGAAGGCGCGACCGTGCGCCGCGTGGACATTGCGCACCCAGCCGGCGTCCGTCCCGAGCATCGACACCAGGTATCGCTGACCTTCGTACTCGGCGACCACGATCGGCAGCTTCACCGGGCGACCGGTGCGCCTGCCGACCACCTCGAGGGTCATGGCGTAGCCGGGGGAGAGCACGCCCGCCGAGTACATCCATTCCGATGCCCGGTTCAGCACCCGGGCGAGCCATCCCACCCGATTGTCTTTGTACATACGGCGTTTCGCCGCGTAGAGCAGATCTCGTACGCCCATGTGTCCGTCCTCCCCGCGCAGTTCCGACTTCGCCGAACGCGCGTGCCGATGGGTACCGGACGAAGGTACCGAGGAAGCCTCCGGATCGCTTGACCAACCACTACTAAGTGTTACTATCTAGTGGTAGTCAGTGACGCTGAGTAGTGAAAGGAGGTGTGCGTGGGCAAGCAGGAGACGGAGATGCTCAAGGGAACGCTGGAGGGCATCGTCCTGGCGATCCTGTCCGGGCGCCCCGCGTACGGCTACGAGATCACCGCGTGGCTGCGGGAGCGGGGCTTCTCCGACATCGCCGAGGGCACCATCTACGCCTTGCTGGTCAGGGTCGAGAAGAAGGGGCTCGTGGATGTCGAGAAAGTCCCCTCGGAGAAGGGGCCCCCGCGAAAGGTGTACTCCCTCAACGCCGAGGGACAGGAATATCTCGATGAGTTCTGGAGGACGTGGAGCTTCCTCGCGGAACGGCTCGATCAGCTTCGTGCGCAAGGAGGCAGGCAATCATGAACATCTCGGATCTCACCTCGAAGGTGATCGGCGAGGTCGGCGACAAGCGGAGGTGGCGACAGTACAAGGCGCGGGTGGGGCGACTGCCCGCGAATTACCGCACAGTGGTCGAGGCGTTCGAGCGGTACCTGATGTACGCGGGACCCGGTGGTGGCGTCTCGATGCTCGAAGACCTCGCCGACCTGTTCGAGCAGAGCGCGGCCGCCGGGACCCCGATACGTGAGGTCGTCGGGGAGGATCCCGTGGAGTTCATCGAGACGTTCGCGCGGAATTACCAAGAGGAATCGTGGCTCAACCGGGAGCGGGCGCGGCTGAACAGTGCTGTCGAGCGCGCCGTCGCCGAAGGGAAGTAGGTCGCACGATGACGAGGAACGGCATCTCTCGCGCCGGTGCGACGTGGAAGGGCATGGTGGCGGTCGACGACACGGCCTTGGCGGTCACCGATACCGGGGGCTCGGGCAGTCCGGTGGTCTATCTGAACGGCGCCTACGCCGACCATCGGCCCTGGCGGCCGGTGATCGACGACCTCGGTGACGGCTTCCGGCACATCACCTTCGACGGGCGAGCGCGCGGCGCGTCGAAGCGGTCTTCGGACTACTCCTTCGAGGCCGCGCTGCGCGACGTCGATGCCGTCCTCGCGGCCAGGGGCGTGGACCGGCCGCTGCTGGTGGGCTGGTCCTACGGCGGAATCCTCGCGTGGCACTGGGCCGACCGGCATCCCGACCGGATCGTCGGTGTGGTGACCGTGGACGCGGCGCCCTGCGGTTTGACCGGCGAAGAAGGCCGGGAGCGGATCCGGAAACTGTTTCGCCGGATGCGGTTCGTGCTGCCGCTGGCGCGCCCGTTCGGGATGGCCGCGCGGATGAGCGCCGACCAGCACGCCGAGGTCAACATCGATGCCAACGAGGTCGCCGCCGCGAGTGTGCCGGTCCTCACGCGGCTGACCTGCCCGGTACGGTTCATCCTGGCCACCGGCGACGGTCTGGGCACCGGCAACGGGGAGATGGAACAGGCGAGAGCCTCGCTGGATCCGGTGCTCGCCGGCAACCCGAACGTGAAGGTGAGCGCGAAGGTCGCCAGCAACCACGACAAGATTCTGCGCAGGGACTATCGGGCCGTCGCCGCGGCTGTTCGGGAAACCCTCGACGCGGCGGGCGGTCGGGGCGCGTCGAGCCGCTGATCGAGGAGTCCGCTGCCGGCGAGAGTGCGACGCCCGCGCTCCCGCCGGTCGGTGTGGGTGGACGGGGGGACTACGCGGTGGTCGTCACATAAGTGATTGGCTATTCCGAGCGTGACGAGGCTTACATGATGGCCTTCAATCCGGTATGTTAACTACTGTTCTCATTTGGTGTTGCGGCTGGAGGATGTCGAGGTGGCATCCCGAAGCCGGTGGACGTCGTCGTCCCGGCTGTGGTGCCCGCCTGCGCGGGCCCCTCCGCGCGGACGCGGCAGGCCGGGGGTCGTATGCGTAGATCTGCTCCACTGACCGCGTCGGCGTTGCTGACGGCGGGACTGCTCATGTCGGGTTCCGAGGCGTTGGGCGCGAACGCGGCCGAGGCGCGTCCGGATCTGTCCGCTCTTCCCGAACCGGGGGCCGACCGCACCGTCGGCCTGCTGACCGTCGCCGCGGACACGCCGCGGTCGCTGCGCAGTGTCACCCCACCCGCGGACGGGTCGCCGAGCGCTACCGAGGTGGCGCTGCGGGAGATCTCGCTGCCGCGCACGGGAGGACTGCTCGGCATCCCGGAGATCGTGCTTGCGGCGTATCGGAACGCCGAACTGGCGCTGGAATCCTCGATGCCAGGCTGCGGGCTGCGCTGGCATCTGCTGGCCGGGATCGGGCGTATCGAATCCGCGCACGCCGACAACGGGCGCACCGACGCGGCGGGCACGGCGGTCTCGCCGATTCTCGGCCCGGCCCTGGATGGGACGTTGCCGGGCAACGAGATCATCGCGGCCGCCGACGGCGGCTATGTGCGGGCGGTCGGCCCGATGCAGTTCCTGCCCTCGACCTGGGCGCTGTATGCCGCCGACGGCAACGGCGACGGGGTTTCCGACCCGCAGAACGTCTTCGACTCGGCGCTGGCGGCGGGCAAGTATCTGTGCTCGGGCGGGATGAATCTCGCCGACAGCGAGCAGGAGCTGCGGGCGGTGTTGCGCTACAACAACTCCATGTCCTACGCCGCCGATGTGCTGAGCTGGTCGGCGGCCTACCGCGGCGGCGGCGCACCCCGCCCGGTCACCATCGCCCCCGGCCTCGTCCCGCCGTCGAGCCCGACCTCACCGTCGCGTCCGGGCGGCGGCGCCGAAGTGCTGGCCGCCGCACCGGGTTCGCGCACGCTGCGCTTGCAGCCGATGGCTCCGACCACCGTGCCCGACCCGGCGCCACCGGTTCTGGTGAATCTGCCGGGGATCGGTGCGGTGTCGTGCGGACTGCTGTGTGACACACCCGGTACGCAGCACGCTCCGAAAACGCTGCCCGCCCCTGTGCCCGCCCCTCCGCAGTCGCAGCCTGCCCCCGTCGCCCCGCAGGGCGGTGCGCCGCTCCAGTCCGCCCCGGCCGCGCCGTCGGACGGCGCGCGACTGCAGCCCGCCCCTGCTGCTCCCGCTCCCGCGCCGACCGGCCCGAGTATCGAGCTGCCGCTGGGTATTTCGATTCCGCTGCCGGCTCCGCCGACCTGAGTCCTGGGCGCATCGGTCACCCACGCCTGCCCGCGCAGCCCGCGAGGATCTCTACGGCGGCCCGGCGAAACGGTCGACCAGGACGTCGGCGGACTCGTCCGGCCGCGATCGCGTGGTATCGAAGCGGGGTCGGCTCTCGATGCCGATGCCGATGCCGATGGCGGCCCGGTCGGCTCTGCGGTTCCGGTGCCCGAACCCGCGAGCATGCCGTGGTGTCCGGTGAACTGCGCGAAGCCCTCGTCCTGAGACGAGGGCTTCGTGGTCTGTGCGGCCGGGATACTCAGTTCTTCTTGTTCTGCCGCAGTTCCTGCTCGCAGGTGTCCAACGCGAACCTGAAGCCGGTCGTGATCAGCGGCACCATCATCAGTGTGAACAGGTCCGAGGCGAACCGTGCCTTCACCTCGAACCGGGTGTACCAGCGCACGTGGGTGCCGCCGGGCACCTCCTCGAACCGCATGAAACCCTCGTCGTGGCGCAGCGGGGGCGTGGAGCGGGGAATGTAATAACGCATGAACGTGGGTCGTTCGAACTCGAGGATCTCCTCGGTCATCCGGAACAGAGGAGTGTGGACGACGCGGATGGCGCCCACGCCGTGGCCGTGGGTGTCGCCGGGGCGAACGAGGATGACGCGACGAACCGCCGGAACCCGGTGATAGTTCGTCGCATCGGTCATCCAGTCGAACACCTCGCCGATCGGCGAGGCGATCGTTCGGTGCATGTCCACGACGCGCATGCGATCACACTAGATACTTGCGCCGCCGCCTGCGGAGTTTCAGGTCACCCATCAGTACATAGCTGCCCGCGTGCCGGATGAACCGGGGGATGAACCGGTTGACGAAGCCGACGAACATGAACAGGTGCTCGAAGCGGCGCTGGTCGGCGGCGGTCCACTCGAGCTGCATCTGTTCGCGGAAGTGCGGCGCGAGGAAGCCGGTGGTCAGGAAGCGCAGCAGGCTGCGGAACGTCACCCGCAGCGGCCAGGCGATCATCTTCAATTCGATGAGGGCGTTGATGTACTCGCGCACATAGTCGTCGAGTACCGCCTCTTCGCACGCCTTGTTCCAGTACGCGTCGAACTCGGCGCGGGTGGCCGGCCACATGTCCTCGGTGACCTGCAGGGTGGTGCCCAGCGTGGAGGCGGTGGCGTAGAACTGCTCGGCCTGCTCGTCGCTCATCCTGCCCGACAGCAGCTGGTAGGTGTCCTCGAAGCCGATGTAGAGGCAGGCCGCCACCCACAACTGCAGATGCCGGTCGAAGGCGTTGTACTTGACCTTCGCGCCCGGCTCCGAGCGCACATGCCGGTGCACGGCGTTCACCGCTTCCCGGTACGCCGCGCGTTCCTCGTCGGTGCCGAGGATGGCGACCGCGAGGTAGGTGGTCGTGGTGCGCGCACGCTTCCACGGGTGCTTCATCAGCGATCCCGAATCGACCTTGCTCTCGGCCACGCCGTAGCCGACGCCCGGATGTGCCATCTGCATCGCGACATTGGCGGCCGCGCCCGCGAACGACCAGAAGTCCAGTGCGTCGGAGAGCTTCAACGGCTTCTTGGTGAGTGGCCGATGCTCGGTCGGGATCAGGATGCGGGTCTGTTCCTTGGTCAGCGGTGCGGGTTCGTGCCGGTGATCGTCCCGGGCTACGGCGGTCATGGGAGTCCTTCCCTGTCGTCCACGCGGCCGGGGTGCGCCGAGGCCCGAGTCGTCTGGTGATGCGGCAGCGCACCCCGCTCCGCGATGCTATGTTACTGACGATTCTTCTCGGTCGGAACAGGTATGGCGAGAATATTTGGTAACTTCTTTCCGGGGCCACTCGGCCCTCGTGAGCAGAGGAAACGATGGTCGAGCGGACATCCGATTCGCTGAAGTTCTTCCGCAGCAGCGTGAATCATGAGTAACATACGGCCCGGGCGTCCCGGCCGGCCACGGTAGCCGACGATGGACCGGCCTGCGCGACGGAAAGGAAGCACTTCAGTGTTGAAGAAGCTGGATCGAATATTCAGTTATGAGATGAAGGTGTCGGAGTTCCTCGGCACGCTGATCATCCTCGCGATCCCGTACGGCTTGATCGGCCTGGTGTGGAGCCTGACGCACACCTCGCACCTACGCGATATGCACGGCATCGACGTGATCATCTCGTTCCTCGGCTCGATCGTCTGCTGGCCGGTGCTCATCTTCGCGAATGTGACGATGACATGATGATTCTGGTCTGGCTCATCGACATCCTGGTCTCCGGTATCAGGATTCTGGGCGGAGGAATCGAGGTCAATCCGGTGCTGCGCTTCGGGTTGTGGATCGCGGTGCTCGCCACCGCGGCGGCCGGTGTCGCGGCGCTCGGTGCGGGGCTGTACTTCCTTCAGCAGTATCTGAGCAATCCGGCCTGAGCTCTTCCTGATCTTCCGGCACCCCATCGTAATTTGCAGGAACTTTTTCCGGCGATGAGTAGTGCGCGGCAAGAATCTCCCACTGCCTTCCTGGGTGCAGTGAACTGCGATAACTCCGGGAGAGGCGGGCGCTGTCCAGGGATTGCCGCGTGCTCGAACCAGGTAGTTCGATTCCGAGAATAGTTATTCACTTACAGCTTGTGAGGCGCGTCTCCGCTATGGGAGACTGCACACGCTCCGCGCACTCGCAGGGAAAGACCGCCATCGGTCGGCGAGGCAAGCGGCGAAAAGCCCAGAAAGGAACGCGGGCAGCGTGACAACCACCGAACGCCCTTCGGCGAGCACCGATCTCGAGCGTGCCGTCGATGATGTGAAGGGACTGTGGAAGCGGCATCCGCAGCAGTCCCTGGAAACCCTCGGCCGTCAGGTCAGCCTGGGCCGGGCCGCGGTGATCGAGCTCTTCCGCTCGATCGTCGCCCGGCGGTTCCCCTACCACGAGTTCATCAAGCAGTGCGCGTTCATGTCGAATGTCTCGGCCGCGCCGACGGTGTTCGTCGCGATCCCGATCGCGGTGGTGGTCTCCATCCAGATCGGCGCGCTGGTCAATCAGGTCGGCGCGACCACCTTCATCGGCGCGGTCGCGGGCCTGGGCATCATCCGCCAGGGCGCCCCGCTGGTGACCTCGCTGATGATCGCGGGCGCGGTCGGCTCGGCCATCTGCGCCGACCTCGGCTCGCGCACCATCCGCGAGGAGATCGACGCCATGCGGGTGATGGGCGTGGACCCGGTGCGCAGGCTGGTCGCGCCGCGACTGCTGGCGGCGGTGCTGGTCAGCATGCTGCTGTGCGGGTTCGTGGTGTTCGTCGGCTTCGCGACCGCCTACATGTTCAACGTCTACGCCCAGTCCGGCACGCCGGGCTCGTTCATCGGCTCGTTCGCCTCCTTCGCGGTGGCCAACGACATGATCGTGGCGCTGGTGAAGGCGGCGATCTTCGGCGCGCTGACCGCGATCATCGCCTGCGACATCGGTCTGCACGCCAAGGGCGGTCCGGGCGGTGTGGCCAACGCGGTGAACTCCGCGGTGGTGACCTCGGCGCTGATGTTGTTCGCCACCAACATCATTCTCACCCAGCTGTACAACACGCTGTTCCCGACGAAGGTGGTCTGAGGTGGGGACCAAGTACACCCCGCCCGCGCTCAAGCCCGTGCGGATAGCGAGCAACGCGCTGGCCGTGCCGTACAAGGCGAATCAGCGCCTCGGGCATCAGGCGATCACGTTCTTCCAGACCCTCGGCGCGATTCCGTTCGTGCTCAAGCACTACCGCAAGGAAGTGCTGCGGCTGACCGCTGACATCGGCTGGGGCAACGGCTCGCTGGTCGTCGGCGGCGGCACCATCGGCGTGGTGGTGATCCTGTGCGCGTTCGGCGGGATCACCGTCGGCATGGAGTCGTTCAACGCGCTGAATCTGCTCACCATGGGCCCGCTGACCGGCGCGATCTCCGGTTTCGCGACGACGCGTGAGCTGGCCCCGATCCTGGCGACGCTGGCCTTCGCCATCCAGGCCGGCTGCCGGTTCACCGCTCAGCTCGGCTCGATGCGCATCTCCGAGGAGATCGACGCGCTGGAGTCCATCGCGATCCGCCCGCTGCCGTATCTGATCAGCACCAGGATGATCGCCTCCACGCTGACCATCATCCCGCTCTACACCATCGGCCTGGCCACGTCCTATATGGCGACCAAGCTGTCGGTGCTGTTCCTGGGCGGCACCTCGGCGGGGACCTACGACCACTACTTCTTCCAGTTCCTCATCGGCACCGACGTGTTCTTCTCGCTGCTCAAAGTGGTGATCTTCGTCCTGCTGGCGACCTTCATCCAGTGCTACTACGGCTATGTCGCCTCCGGCGGCCCCGAAGGCGTCGGGGTCGCCGCCGGGCAGGCGATCAAGATGGTCATCGTCGTGATGGTCTTCGCGAATCTGTTCCTGACACTGGCTATCTGGGGCATCGACCCCGGCTTCCGGATCTCGGGATAGGGGAAAAGGTGTTACTCGATCCCAGTGGCCGCGGCGCGACCGCGCGCCAGCTCACTCTGGCCGGTCTGGCCATGCTCGTGGCGTTCTCCCTGGTGCTCGGCGCGCTCGTGCTGCGCTACAACGGCTACTTCGAGGACAAGGTGCCGGTGAGCGCCGACCTGACCAGTACCGGCGACGGTCTGCCGCAGCGGGCCGACGTGAAGTTCCGCGGCATGGTCGTGGGCCGGGTCGACGCCGTCGAGGTGGTGGCCAAGGGGCAGCGTCAGCGGGTGGACATCCATCTCGAACCGGCTGCCGCGCAGACCATTCCGGCGAATGTCACCGCGCGTGTCATACCGAACAACATCTTCGGCGTCTCCGCGATCGAGCTGGTGGACAACGGCCGCTCCGGCGCCGTGCTCACCGCGGGCGCGTCCATCGCCGAGGACACCAGCACCGAGACCATGCAGTTGCAGACGACGCTGACCGTGCTGCGCGACGTGCTCGACAACATCCAGCCGGCCAAGCTGGGCCGGGTGCTGGCCACCCTGGCCGCCGCGCTCGATCCGGCCGCGCGGGTGCCCGGGTCGACGATCGAGCGCCTGGACCGCTGGATCACCGAGGTCAGGGCGATCCCCGGCATCGGGGAACTGCTCGGCGATCTCGGCGCGGCCACCACCGCGCTGAGCCAGTCCGCGCCCGAACTCGTCGGCGTGCTCACCGAATCGGTCACCGCCGCGCAGACCCTGACCGAGCGCCGGAGCAATCTGGTCGCCCTGCTGGCCAACGCCTCGGGCACCGTGGATTCGGTCAACAGCCTGTTCGCCCGGAACCCGAATGCCGCCAAGGATCTGGTGCCCGGCCTCGGGGACCTGTTCGGCGGTCTGGCCGAGGATCCCGACGCCATTCCGTACACCGCGCGCAACCTCAACCAGTCCCTGGCCGCGCTGGCCTCGGTGTTCACCTGGGGCCCCAAGAAACAGATGGTCTGGAAGATGGACGTGAGTTTCACCCCGTTCCAGCAGTACACCGCCGAGGACTGCCCCCGCTACGGCGATCTGTCCGGTCCGCGCTGTGGCGGCCCGACCGTGCCGACCGAGGCCCCCGAGCAGGTGTACCCGGAACAGATGCGCCCCGGCTGGCTGGATGCCGCCGGGCCCGCGCCGACCGTGGTCGTGCCCGGCCTGCCGGGAACCGATGCGGGCGCGACGGTTCCGGGTGCTTTGGGCATCCCCGGCCTGCCGTCGATTCCCGGTCTGCCGTCGATTCCCGGGCTGCCCCTGATCCCCGGGCTGACCGCGCCCGCCGCCGACGTCGAGGAGCCGGCTGTCGAGGCTCCGGCTGTCGAGGAGCCGGCGCAGGACCCGACGGCCACGGCTCCCGCCGCGGCGACGACCATGCGCCCCATCGCCTCGGGGCGTGGATACGCGGCGGTCGCGGCGGTGGTCGGTGGCAGGCCGACGGCGGCGCAGTTGCTGCTGCTCACGCCGGTGCTGGCCGGCGGTGAAGTGACTGTGTACGAAATGGACGAGCTGGACGAGATGGACGAGCTGGACGAGACCGTCGACACGGACGGGGGTGCGTGAGGTGAAATCCGGAAAAGCGTTGGCGGGGTTCAGCTTCTTCGCCATCCTGGCGATCCTGCTGACCTACACCATCTGGTCGACGCTGCAACGGTCGGTGCCGGGAACCACCCACTCCTACTCGGCGACCTTCACCGATGTCATGGGCGTGCGGATCGGTGACGACGTCCGCATGGCGGGAGTCCGCGTGGGCCGGGTCGACAAGATCGACTTCGACGAGGGGTACTTGGCGCGGGTGGACTTCAGCATCCAGGACAGGCAACACCTGACCACCACCACGAAAGCACTGGTGCGGTATCAGAACCTGATCGGCCAGCGCTATATCGCCCTGGTGCCCGGCGAGG
Organism: Nocardia shimofusensis NBRC 100134; assembly: GCF_001613125.1. Taxonomy (GTDB): domain Bacteria; phylum Actinomycetota; class Actinomycetes; order Mycobacteriales; family Mycobacteriaceae; genus Nocardia; species Nocardia shimofusensis. The sequence continues at coordinate 297,780 of NZ_BDBT01000002.1, read as the reverse complement.
GGGAGGGCGAACCCCTCGACCCCGGCGGGCACATCCCGGTGGACCGCACCGAGCCCTCCTTCGACGTCTCGGCACTGCTGTCGGGCTTCGAGCCGCTGTTCTCGGTGCTGCAACCGGATCAGATCAACTCCCTGTCGGAGACGCTGATCCAGGCGCTGCAGGGCGACAATGTCTCGTTGTCCACGCTGATCATGCAGGCCGCCGACCTCGCGGCCACCTTCGGTCAGCGCGACGAGATCCTGGGGCAGGTCATCGCCAATCTCAGCTCGGTGCTGGCCGGCCTGGCCAACCGCAGCGGTGAGCTGGAATCGCTGATCACCCAGTCCACCGCGCTGGTGGAAGCCCTCTACGCCGAGGGCGAGCTGTTGAAGTCCTCGGTCGACCAGGTCGCGACCTCCACCGACTCCCTGGTGGGCCTGCTGGCCCAGGTCAAGCCGGACATGGCCGCCGCGCAGAACGAGGCGACCACCGGTGTGGCGCTGCTGCTGCTCAACGGCGCCGCGCTCGACAAGGCGGCGGTCCAGCTGCCCGGTCTGCTCAACTCGCTGGCCCGGTTCACCAGCTACGGCACCTACGGCAACGCCTACTTCTGCAGCCTGGATGTCTCGCTGTGGGGCGTGCTGCTGCCACCCGGCCTGTTCTCCCAGGTCGGCGGCAACTCGCATTCGGAGGTGTGCCGGTGATGGCACGGATTCGTACGCTTCTGGCGGGCAACCGCTTCCTCTGGCAGGGCGTCGCGGCCGCGATGTTCGTGGTGCTCTTGCTGGTGGGTTCCAGCCTCGTCAAGCAGATCGGCTTGTCCGACAAGACGATCCACGCGGAGTTCGCCCAGGCCGCCGGAATGCGTCCGGGCGCGACGGTCGACGTCTCCGGCATCGAGGTCGGTGCCGTGCGCTCGGTGAAGCTGGCCGGTGACAAGGTCGTCATCGACATGCGGGTGCGCGGCGATCTGCGGCTGGGCCCCGACGCGCGTGCCTCGATCAAGATGTCGACCATCCTGGGACGCCTGCACATCGAGCTGTTCCCCGGCGACGGCAGCGGCCTGCCCGGCGACACCATTCCGTTGGAGAACACCACCGTCCCCTACAACCTGGGCAAGGTCATCCAGGACACCCAGTACGGCTCGTCCTTCGAGCGCATCGAGCGCATCGACCCGGACAAGCTGCGCCAGGCCCTCGACGCCCTCGATCACCAGATGGGCGATTCCCCGCAGCTGACGGTGGCCGCGCTCGACAGCATCGGCTCGCTGGCCAAGGTCATCAACGACCGCCGCGACGAGGTCGACACGCTGTTGAAGAGTATGGACACGGTCTCGACCCTGGTGGCCGACAACCAGAACGCGGTGCTGCTGTTGCTCACCCGCGGCGAGGCGATCGGCAACGCGGTGGCCGTGCGCCAGCAGATGCTCGCCCAGCTGCTCGACAATGTCGCCGCCCTCTCCGCGCTGCTGCAGGAGATGGGCATCGAGAACAACGGTCAGCTAGGGCCGTTGATCCACGACCTCAACACCATGACCGAGGGCCTCGAGAAGAACAAAGAGAACCTCGACCGGCTCTACGAGACCATGCCCGTGGCCATGCGGCAGTTCAACAATGTGCTCGGCAACGGACCCTACGGCGATGTGCTCGCGCCGTGGATCCTGCCCGACAACTGGCTGTGCGCTGTCCAAGCGATTCCGGGGTGCCAATAATGACCATTCGCAACAGATTCGGTGTCAGCACCGCCCTCAAACTGGCCGCGTTGTGCCTGGCGGCCGGGGTGGCCTCGGGCTGCTCGCTGCTGCCCGATTCCATCGCCGGCCTGCCGCAGCAGTATCTCGGTGAACATCTGCGCATCAGCGCCGATTTCGAGAATGTCGCCGGCATGTACGAGGGCAACGAGGTCGCCGTGCTCGGCGTCCCGGTGGGCCGTGTCGACACGGTGACCCCCAAGGGCAGCTACGTCCAGGTCACCATGTCCATCGACCGCGATGTGCAGATCCCCGCCGACGCCATGGCGGCGCTGATCTCCCCACAGCTGATCACCAACCGGCACGTCGAACTGGCCCCCGCCTACACCGGCGACGGCCCCGTTCTCGAAGACGGCGACCACATTCCGCTGCAGCGCACCCGCGTCCCGGTGGAACTCGACCGCATCCTGGAGAACTTCGATCAGCTCGGCGCGGCGCTGAAGGGCGACGCGGAGAACGGCCCGATGGCCAGCCGGGTGTTGTTCCCGCTGCTCGACGGCAACGGCGACCGGCTGCGCCAGACTCTCGACCAGCTCTCCGGCGCCTTCGAGGTGAGCTTCGCCAACAAGGACCAGATCTCCAACACCATCATCAAGCTCAACGAGATCACCCACGTCATCGCCTCCAACGATGCGACGGTGCGCGAGTTCAGTGGCAAGCTCACCGAACTCGTGCAATTGCTCGGCGCGCAGTCGCCCGGTCTGCACGCGGTGCTCACCCAGCTCAACGACTTCGTCGCCAACACCGCCACGGTGGTCGGCCAGAACGAGGACCAGCTGGCGGGCGCGCTCACCCGGTTCGTGACCATCACCGAGCAGATGCGCGCCAACGCCCGCGGTCTCACCGAGATGATCGACGTCACGCCGCTGTTCTTCGAGAACCTCGCCAACGCGACCAGCCAGGAGCACCGCGCGATCCGCCTGCACGGCCTGCTCGACAAGTCGGTCTTCGACGGTGAATGGCTGTCGACCTTCTGCGAGCGCGTGCAGATGCGCGCCGACGGCTGTCGCACCGGCAAGATCATGGACATGGGGCCCGATTTCGGCCTCACCGCCGCGCTGCTGGGACTGACCTCATGAGCGCCCGCGCCTTCACCTCCCGCCTGGCCGCCGTCGTGCTGAGCCTGGCCGTGTTCACCGGCGCCACTGGCTGCGCGGTCACCGTGGACAACGTCCCGTTGCCCAAGCCGGGCATCGGCGGCCCCGGCTACAAGATCAACGCGGTGTTCACCGACGCGCTGAACCTGCCCGAACGCGCCCACGTGCGCATCGGCGGCACCGACATCGGCGTCGTCTCGGCGATCAGCACCACCAATTTCCTCGCCGAGGTGGAGCTCGAGATCCGCGAGGGCATCGACCTGCCGCGCGGCACCACCGCCGAACTGCGCCAGGCCACCCCGCTCGGCGACATCTTCATCGCGATGACCCTGCCCGAGGCCGACCCGAACGCCGAGTTGCTTCGCCCCGGCGACACCATCGGCGTGGAGCTGACCTCGGCGGGCGCGTCGGTGGAGCAGCTGATGGTTTCCATCTCGATGCTGCTCAACGGCGGCGGTCTCAACCAGGCCGCCAAGATCACCTCCGAGATGAACTCGATGTTCGCCGGTCGCGCACCGCAACTGGCGCACCTGCTCAACGAACTCGGCGCCGCCATCTCCGCGCTCAACCAGCGCACCACCGACATCGACAGCGTGCTGCACGGCGTCAACGTCCTGACCGGTGAACTGGCCGCCCGCAAGGAACAACTCGGCCGTGCCGCCGACACCTTCCCCGCGCTGCTGGGCCTGCTGGCCGAGAACAACCGGGACATCTCGGCGCTGATGGGCAAGGTCTCGGTGACCATGGCCGCGCTCGGCGACTTCACCGAGACCACCGGTCCCGACTTCGTCGGCCTCTTCGAGAGCATCAAGGCGCTGATGGGCGGATTCACCCAGATGGGCGACGACCTCGGGCAGCTGCTGCAGCGCTACGAGGAGGTCTACCCCTCGGTCGCGGCCTCGTTCCGTGGTGAGGGCCTGGCCGTGGCGGCCACCGTGTCCTACCTGAGCATCGGCGCGCTGACCGACCCCTCGGGCAGCCGCGCGCCCGAGCTCAACGATGTGCCGCTGTTCATCGGCAGCCTGGCGCAGGTGCTCGAGAAGGTCATCGGCAGGCTCAACAGCCCGCCGCAGCAGCAGGAGGGCGGCCGATGAACATCCCGCTGTGGAACTACCTGGTGGCCCGCCGGATCGCGGTGGCCAATATCGGCCTGATCCTGGTGCTCGTCGCCGGTTCGGTCTATCTCGGCGTGGAGGTGCTGCGGGTCAACCCGTTCGCCCGCTCCTACGTCGTCACCGTCGAACTCGACAATTCTGGCGGCCTGCTGGCGGGCAACGACGTCACCTTCCGCGGCAGCCGCATCGGCATCGTGCGCGACGTGCGCGCGGGTGAGGTCGGGGTGCTCGCCGAGGCCGAGATCGATTCCGGGACCAAGGTTCCCGTCGGCGGCACCGTCGCCGTCGGCCGGTTGTCCGCCGCGGGTGAGCAGTATCTGGACTTCCGTCCCGACGCCGAGGGCGGCCCGTATCTGAGCGACGGCGATCGGATCGGCCGCGAGCAGACCCGCACCCCGGTCACCGTGCCGTCGGTGCTGAACAATATGAGCGGGCTGATCGGCGGCATGAACCCCGACCGTCTCAACGTGATCATCAACGAGCTGGACAAGGCCCTGGCGGGCGGCCCGGATCGGTTGCGCAACATGATCTCCGGCATCAGCCGGGCGATGGCAGGCCTCGACGGCCTGCTCCCGCAGACCGAGCAGCTGATCGAGAACCTGCAGGTCATCTCCGACACCACCTCGCACGCCCAGCCCGACCTGACCACTCTCACCACCGGCGCGGGCGCGCTGTTCGAACAGCTCACCGCCGCCGACCAGGAACTGCGCCGCTTCCTGGACCTCGCCCCCGATCAGCTGGCCACCCTCGGCGGTTTCATCGCCGACACCGAGGATCCGATCACCAACCTCACCACCAATTTCGTGGCCATCACCCGCGCCGCGAAACTGCGCCAGCCCGCCATCGAAGCTCTGTTCCCCGCCCTGCGCGTGGGCTCGGCGGCGATCGGCGTACCCGCCCACGACGGCGCCTACCACACTCTCGTCGACCCGTGGCCTCGCCCGACCTGCGACTATCCCACGGTCCCGAAGATCCCCGTCGTCGAAACCACCGACACCAGGGTCCGTCTTTACAACTACTGCGTGACCGAGGACCCGGCCCTGCAGATCCGCGGCTCCGCCAACGCCCCGCGGCCCAACGTGCCCGACAACGGCTCCGGCCCGCCGCCCGGCGTGACCGGCGACGAGCTGTCCCAACCTGTACCTCGGTAGACAAGGAATCCCCACGCCATGAGTGACAACGACGTCGATCCGGGCTCGGCCGAGAAGGTTTCGTCCGCGGCCGCCGCTACTTCCGGCACGGATGCCGCCTCTTCCGGTAAGGGCGCCGGGTCGGAGGCGGTCGCCTCCGGCACGGCCGGCGGCTCGGAGGAGACCGTGAAGACTCGGAAGTCCGGGCCTTCGGAGGAGACCGTGAAGACTCGGAAGTCCGGGCCTTCGGAGGAGACCGTGGCCGCGGAACCCGCGGAACCCGCCGAGACCGTCGAGGTGGCGGAGCTCGCGGGTTCGGAGAAGACCGTGAAGACGTCGGGTCCGGCGCGGAATACCGATGCTGCGAAGACCGCCGCGGGCGCTGGCGCGACAGCGCCGACCTCGGTCGACGGATCGAGCCAGGCCGCTGGTCGCGCCAAGCTCGTCGCCGCGGGCTCGATCGGGGCGATCGTGCTCGGCGCCGCGGTCGGCGCGGCAGGCTACTTCTTCGTCCAGAACGGCCGGAACGAAGCCCTGCTGGCCGCGCACGAGGAAGCCCGCCAGGCCGCCTGCGACTACGCCCCCCGTCTGGCCGACTACGACGCGAAGAACCTCGACGCCTACTTCGCCGCCGTCCTCGACGGCGCGACCGGTGAGTGGCACGAGCAGTTCGACGACACCAGCCGAGAACTGCGTGAAGTGCTCACCGAGGGCCAGGTGGTCTCCAAGGTGCAACATGTGGAATGCGCCATCAAGGCCGGCGACGAGACCTCGGCCGAAGCCGTCATCATGATCGGCCAGACCATCACCAGCGTCGGCACCCAGGGCCAAGCCTCACCCGGCCAGCTCTCGATGGTCTTGCGGATGGAGAAGTCCGACGGCCGCTGGTTGGTCAACCAGGTGGACTCACCCCTGCCCGCCCCACAGCAGTGACCTATGCCCTCAGGCGCCGGCCTGCTCGAGGTTGTCGATGATGCGACCGAGGACGTCCATCATCTGCCCGAACTCCTCCTCGCCGACACCGGCTGCCGACAGTTCGCGGATGCGCCCCACCGACTCCTCGGCGGCGGCGTGTGCGGCGCGGCCCGCGTCGGTGAGCGAGTAGCGGCCCGTGTACTCGACGACCCAGCCTCGGCCGGTCAGGTCTCTGATCAGCTCCTCGAGGCTCTCGTCGTTCACCTCCCAGAACGGCCGCAGCGCGTCGGTGAGCTGCGCCTCGTCGGCCGGGCCCGCGCTCAGCGTGTTCAGTGTCTGCCACTGCCGCCGGGTGATTCCGGCGTCGCCGAGCAGTCGGTCGAAGGTCGATTCGATCAGTTGATCGAGCCGTTTCACCTGGTAGCCGATCATGCGGTGCTCGCCGGTCGGCGTGCTCGCCTGCCGGTCGGGCTCGTCGGCCGAACCGCCGCAAGCGGCGAGCGGAAGCAGCGCCGCGGCTACAACCAGGAGAAGGACTACGCGCGGTTTCATGGGAGGCTCCTGCCGAGTTAGATTCACAGAGACATATACATGCTACGAGACATGTATATGTCTTCAGTAGCATCTGCCTGTGGACGATGTCGAGCGCGTAGAACGAGCCATGATCGCGATCAGGCGCAGGCAGACCCGCCGTGCGCTCGCCGAGGACGGTGTTCCCGGTGGACAGTCTTTCGATGTCCTCGACGTCATCGAGGCCGAATCCGAGCCCACCGTCTCGGCGATCGCGGCGGCGCTGGCCGTGGATCAGCCGCGAGCCAGCAAACTCGTCGCCGCGGCGGTCGCCGACGGACTGGTCATGCGCGTCGCCGACCAAACCGACGGCAGGCGTTCGGTTCTCGTTCTCACCGATCGCGGCCATGAACTGCTGGACCGCGTGCACGAGCGCCGCCGCGCCGCGTTCGACACCGCCATGAACGGCTGGTCGCCGAGCGAGCGCACCGAGTTCGCCCGCCTGTTGGCCCGATTCGTCGAGGCGATGCCGTGACAGGCCGGTCCGTCAGGCGAGCATCGTCGACAGCGATTGCCTGCGTGGTGAACTCGGCGGTTGGATGTCCGTCCCCGGGAGCGACCGCACTCCGACGCTAGTCCGCTTTGCGGGGTCGGTCCGCCAGGTGTCCGCGGAGGGTGGCGGCTCGCAATGTGAGGTGGTTGCGCTCGGCGAGGTTGGGAGCCTGCGCGGCGGCCTCCAGGTAGAGCTGTACCGCCGTGTCGAGGTCGCCCGCCCGTTCGTGGAGATAGGCGGCCGACGCGGTGTATCGGGGCAGCGTCGGGTCGATTTCGGCGAGTGCCGCCAGCCCGGCTTGCGGGCCGTCCGCTTCCCCCACGGCGACGGCGCGATTGAGCCGCACCACCGGGCTGTCGGTGAGCGCGACCAGTTCGTCGTACCACTCCACGATCTGCACCCAGTCGGTCTCCTCGGCGGTCTGGGCGTCGGCGTGCAGGGCCGCGATCGCGGCCTGGGCCTGGTACTCGCCGAGCCGGTCGCGAGCCAGCGCCGCCTGGAGCACCCGCACGCCCTCGGCGATCAGATCTCGCCGCCACAGGCCGCGGTCCTGTTCGGCCAGGGGTACGAGGCTGCCGTCGGGGCGGGTGCGGGCCGGGCGCCGGGCGTGGTGGAGCAGGAAGAGGGCGAGCAGACCCGCGACCTCCGGATCGTCGGTGCTCGCATGCAGTTGCCGAGCGAGCCGGATGGCCTCGGCCGCGAGGTCGAGATCGCCGCTGTAGCCCTCGTTGAACACCAGGTACAGCGTCCGCGACACCGTGCGCAGGTCGCCGGGCCGATCCAGCCTGACCGCGCTCACCGTGCGCTTGGCACGGCTGATCCGCTGGGCCATGGTCGCTTCGGGCACCAGGTAGGCCCGTGCGATCTGGCGGGTGGTCAGCCCGCCGACCGCCCGCAGGGTGAGGGCTACGGCGGAGGCCGGGGTGAGGCTCGGGTGCGCGCACAGGAAGTACAGGTGCAAGGTCTCGTCCACGCCGACGGCCGGACCGGGCGCCGACTCGTCGGTGACCAGCAGCTCACGGCGACGCCGGGCGGCCTCGGAGCGGCTGAGATCGACGAAGCGATGCCAGGCCGTGGTGATCAGCCAGCCCTTGGGATCGGCGGGCGGCTGCCGCGGCCAGGTCTCGACGGCCCGGATCAGAGCCTCCTGCACCGCGTCCTCCGCCGAGGCGAAGTCCGCCCCGCGGTGGACGAGCGCCGCCAGGACTCCGGGAATCAGGTCCCGCAGCCGTGCCTCGTCCACCGCGTCGGCGGCCATCACTCGGTGACGGTCGGCGAAGCGGTCAGCAGCGGCCGGACCTCGAGCCACTCGTGGATCGGCTCGCCGCCCGCGCCGGGCGCCGACGACAGCTCACCGGCCAGCTCGACCGCACGCTCGTAGGAGTCCACGTCGATGATCATCCACCCGGCGATGAGATCCTTGGTCTCCGCGAACGGCCCATCGGTCACCGGGGGCTTGCCTTCGCCGTCCGAGCGCACCCACGCGCCCTCCGGCGCCAGCGCCTGCCCGTCGACGAATTCCCCACTGGCCTCCAGTTTCGCCGCGAAGTCGTTCATGTACTGGATGTGCGCCTGGATCTCCTCCGGCGTCCACCGGTCCATCGGCACGTCGTTGACCGCGGCCGGTGCGCCCCGGTAATGCTTGAGAAGCAGGTACTTCGCCATGAGATCTTCCCTTCGGTTCTCGCGGCCCTGGTTGGTCGCTTACCCCTGGGACGGAGCGGGTACGCCGGTTTCGACATCCCTCGCCGAACTTTCTTCACGAATTTCTCGGAGTCCGTCGGGAACCCGGCTCGTTCACGCGGCGGCGGGGCCGAAGAGGATGGTGTGCATGAGGTGGATGACCCGGGTCCGGGCGCAGATCGGATTGTCGGGGCCCAGCCATTGGCCCAAATCGACGACCTGCGCCAAGGCGGCGTGGACGAGGACACGGGCTTCGGCGGGGGAGAGTTCGGGGCGCGCCTGCCCGAGCAGCTTGGCCCATTCCTCGACATTGAGGCGCTGGATATTGCGCAGGACGGTGCGGTCCTCGCGGGGGACGTTGCTGATCTCGGCGTAGTAGACGAAGGTCAGTTCGCGTTCGGCGAAGGAACCGTCCACGTAGAGCTCGACGAGTTTGGTGAGGGCTTCGCCCGGACCGGCGGAGGAGGCGATGGCGGGACCGATGGCGGCGGAGACACGATCGGCGGCGCGGCGGAATGCGGCGGCGAGGATGTCGCCTTTGCTGCGGTAGAAGCGATAGACGGCCGAGGAGGCAGGCAAGCCCGCGGCATTGGCGATGTCCTCGACGCTGACATTGGGGTAGCCGTGCTTGTGGAACAGCTCCACCGAATTCTTCAGCAGCAGTTCGTGTTTGAAGGTCAGCGGAACCTCCACCGGGCCGGCGGGCTCGCGGCCCCCGCCCGCGGGCGGCAGTTCGCTGCCCAGGACGGCGTGGGCGGAAGCGCGCAGCAGCTTGGTCAGGGCGCGTGCCGGAATGGAGACCTGGTGATCGGAGATGGAGCCGATCACGCTCAGCGCCGAGGCGGACAGCACGAGGAGATCGTCGTCGCCGAGTTCGGGGCGGATCTGGGCGAGCAGGCGGCACAGCACCTCCTGGCCGTCGGCCAGTTGGCTCATCAGGACGCGATAGTCCTCGGGTTCGAGGTAGCGGCTCTGCCAGCGCAGCAGCGCCGCGCCCCGGCGATTGGCGATCGCACGGTCGATCAGGGCGTCGACGACGTGCTCCAGGCGTTCGCGGGCGGGCGCGTCCCGCAGTCTCGCGGGTAGTGTGACGGCCTCCTCGCACAGCGCGCTCAGCCGCAGCGCCTCTTCCCGGAACAGCGCGTACTTGCTGGGGTAGTGCCGGTAGAGGGCGGTGGAGCTGATGTCGAGACGTGAGGCGATGTCCTCCATGCTCACACCGTGATAGCCGAGGAGCCCGAAGGCTTCGGCGGAAGCGGCGGCGATCTGTGCGCGACGATCTCTGGGGCGTTTGCGAACCACGCGCTCGGCAGCCTGACCGCGACTTGCCGTGCCGCCGGAAGTGCGGCGCTTGTGCGCGTCCATTCGGCGATGTTATCCCAATCGGATGCTTGGTCGTGGGGCTGTCGCGGTACCCGAATCAAACTGAATCAAAGGTCACAAATTGTGCGTAACGGTGCTGCTCCTACGCGCGATTCTCATTATCAGGATCGGAATATTCGTTAACATGATGGTGTTCGTGCCGACGCTCGGCGACGGAATTACGCGGTGCTGACGGGCCGGCCGAACAGGGTGAGTTCCATCAGCCTGCGTACCCGTAGCTGGGAGGCGATGGGGTCGGCGCCGAAAGTACGGCCCAGGTCGACCACGAGCGCGAACGCCGCGTGCACGAGGAAACGGGTCTCGGCGGGGGAGAGATTTGAGCGCACATCGCGCACGAGCTTGCTCCACTCCTCGACATTCAGTCGCTGGATATTGCGCAGCACAGCGCGTTCCTCGGCGGGCACGTGCTGGAATTCGGTGTAGTAGACGAAAGTCAACGCGCGTTCGGCGAACGAACCGGAGACGAAACGTTCGATCAGCACGCTCATGGCGGCTTCGGGAGTCGGGGCGGCGGCCACCGCGGGCCCGATAGCCGCCGAGACGCGATCGGCGGCGCGCCGGAAGGCCGCCGCGAGCAGATCGGACTTGCCGCGATAGAAGCGATAGACCGCCGACGCCGCGGAAAGCCCCGCCGCACTGGCGATCTCCTCGACGCTGACGTTCGGATAACCGCGCTCGTGGAACAGCTCCACGGCCTTGCGCAACAGCAGTTCGTGCTTGAAGGAGTCCGGAATATCCACGGCCGCGACTGGTTCGGGGTCCGGCGCGGCAGGGGGGAGTTCGGCCAGGGCGAGGGTCCAGCAGACCGAGTCGAGCAGCTGGATCAGCGATTTCGCGGGCAGGGTGGCGTGGTGGTCGGCGATGCTGGTGAGCACGCTGAGCATGGCCCCGCGCAGAACGCGCACATCGTCGTCGGCGAGATCCGGCCGCAGCGCGCGCAATTCGGCGCCCAAGGCGGCCAGCACGGCGGACTGCTGGTCCTCGAGCGTCTGCCGATCCGGTTCTTCGAGGTAGCGACCCTCCCAGCGGACCAGGGTGACGGTGGCGCGGTTGTCGACGACCGCGCGGGCCACCGCCCGCACGACGAGGCGCAGCCTGTCTTCGGGCGAGGAGTCCCGCGCCTCCTCCGGCAGCTGGACCGAGTCCGCCATCGCTGTTCCCACCCGGAGCAGTTCCTCCCGGAACAGGGCGTACTTGCTGGGGAAATGCCGGTACAGCGCGGCCGAGCTGATGCCGAGACCCGACGCGATGTCCTCCATGCTGACGCCGTGATAGCCCAGCGCGCCGAACGCGGCGGCCGAGGCGGCGGCGATCTGCGCCCGTCGGTTCTTCGGCCTGCGCCGGATCGGACGTGGTGCCGAGTCGCCGTCGACCGCTGGGCGCGCCGTGCGGCGGTTGTCGACACTCATGAAAGACATCGTAACGATGCCCGCGGGCACAGGATTTGCCCAGGTCGGATGCGGCGCAACCGGGGTCCTTCGGGTCGTGGATGTTGCTACCTTGCGGGGGATGGTTCGACAAAGGAGTTGTGCCGATGAACGCCCGACAGGTGGCGATCGTGCTGTACCCGGGGATGACCGCGCTGGATGCGATCGGCCCCTACGAGGTGCTGCGTTTCCTGCCCGACGTGCAGGTGCGGCTGGTCGGCCACGAGGTGGGGCCGGTGCTCACCGACAGCGGTGTGCTGGCTCTCGGGGTGACGCACACCTTCGAGGAGACGCCCGCGCCGCACATCATCGTGGTCCCGGGCGGTCCCGCCGCCACCGCCGTCGCCGGTGATCGGCGGGTGCTGGACTGGCTGCGGGCCGCGCACAGCCGGGCGGAATGGACCACCTCCGTGTGCACCGGATCGCTGATCCTGGCGGGCGCGGGACTGCTCGACGACAAGCCCGCGACCACGCACTGGGCCGCCCAGTCCGCGCTGGGCCTGATGGGCGCGCGCCCCCGGCGCGACGAACGGCTCGTGCGCTCGGGTCCGGGAATCGTCACGGCGGCCGGTGTCTCGGCGGGGATCGACATGGCGCTGTGGCTGGTGGGGGAGATGGACGGGCCGAAGCGGGCGCAGACCATTCAGCTCGACATCGAATACGACCCGCACCCGCCGTTCGACGCCGGTCACCCGCGCAAGGCCGACAGCTCCGTGCACCGCGCGTCCATGGCCGACCAGGCGTTGCTGGTCCGCGCGTTCACGGCCGGTGAGCTGATGCGCACGGTCACCGGAGCTCAGCGCGCCCTCTGGCGCAACGTGCTGCGCCGCGCTCGCGGCTGAGGCGCCCCTACTTCTCGCCCGGCCCGACGGCGGCGTACCAATCCAGCAGGTCGGGGTCGTCGACCGCGCTGCGCTCGACGACGCGGGTGGCGTCGGCGCCCTGCAGCAGCTTCTTGATGGGCACCTCGAGTTTCTTGCCGGTGCGGGTGTGCGGGATGCCGGGCGCGAGCAGGATCTCGTCGGGGACGTGCCGGGGCGAGACCTCGGTGCGGATGACCCGCTTGATGCGGTCGATCAGCTCGGCGTTCAGTTCCGCGCCGGGGGCGAGCAGGACGAACAGCGGCATCCAGTAGCCGCCGTCGGGCTGCTCCACGCCGATCACCAAGGCCTCGGTGATCTCGGGCAGGCTCTCGACCGCCTGGTAGATGTCGGCGCTGCCCATCCGGATGCCGTGGCGGTTGAGCGTGGAATCCGAACGACCGTGCACGACGATGCTGCCGTGGTCGGTGCGGGTGATCCAGTCGCCGTGCCGCCATACGCCGGGAAACATATCGAAATAGGCGTCGTGGTAACGCTTTCCGTCCTCGTCCCGCCAGAACGCGACCGGCATGGACGGCATCGGCGCGGTGACCACGAGTTCGCCGACCTCGCCGCGCACCGAGTTGCCGGACTCGTCGTAGGCATCCAGGGCGACGCCGAGATAGGGCGCCGACAGTTCGCCCGGCCAGACCGGAACCGTGCGGGCCCAGCCGAGGAAGGCCGAGACCACGTCGGTGCCGCCGCTGATCGACGCGACCGGCACGCCGACGTTGTCGCGCAACCACAACGCCGAGGACGGCGGCAGGGCCGAGCCGGTGATGCCGACCAGGCGCAGCGGCGACAGGTCGTGCTCGGCCGCGGGATGTGCGCCCGCCTTGATGCAGGCCAGGACGTACCCCGGGCTGGTGCCCAGGACGGTGGCCCCGACCTCGGCGGCCAGCCGCCACAGACCGTCCGGGGCCGGATAGGTGGGGCTGCCGTCGTAGCAGACGATGGTGGAGCCGATCAGCAGGCCGGCGACCTGGAAGTTCCACATCATCCAGCTCGGGCTGGTGTACCAGAAGAAGGTGTCCTCGGGGCCGATGTCCGATTGCAGCGCAACGGCTTTGAGATGTTCGAGGACGACGCCGCCGTGGCCGTGCACGATGCCCTTGGGCAGGCCGGTGGTGCCGGAGGAGAACACGATCCACAGCGGATGGTCGAAGGCAACCTGCTCGGTCGCGAGCTCCGGCGTGGCACCGGTGCTCGCGACGGCCTCGGTCCACGAGGTGGTGTCCGGCACGATCCCGCCGAGCCGGTTCACCACGATGGTCGAGCGCAGTGTCGGCAGGCCGTCGCGCAGCGCGGCGATATCGGCGCTCTTGTCGTGGGCCTTGCCACCGAAGCGATAGCCGTCGGCGGTGATCAGGACGGTGGGCTCGAGCTGGCCCAGCCGATCGAGGGCGGCCTTGGGGGAGTAGTCCTGGCCGCAGGCGCTCCATACCGCGCCGATGCTCGCGGTCGCGAGGAAGGCGACCACCGTCTCGGGGATGTTGGGCAGGTAGCCGATGACGCGGTCGCCCGGTCGCACGCCGAGGCCGCGCAGCGTGTGCGCCAGGGCCGCGGTCTGGTCGATCAGCTCGGCCCAGGAGACCTCGCGGACCGGCTCGTCCTCGGTGAGGGCGAGGATCGCCGGGCGATCGGTGCGGGCCTGGCGCAGCACTCGGTCGACGTAGTTGAGCCGGGTGCCGGGGAACCAGTTCGCGCCCGGCATCCGATCGTCGGCCAGCACCTCGCCCGCGATCGAGCCGAGGTCGAAGTACTCCCAGACCGCGCGCCAGAACCCGGGCAGATCCCGCACCGACCATTCCCACAGCCGTTGGTAGTCGGCCCGGTCGGGCGCGTCGTAACTGCTGTGTTCGGCCGCGAATCGGGCGAAATCCGTGATCCGGGCCTCGGCGATATCGCGCTCGGTCGGCGTCCACTGTGGTTGCATGGCGGTGCTCCTCGGTGCCCGGGTGATCAGTGGCGTCCGGCGCGACGCAGCATTTGTTCGGCGTGCAGCAGGACCGGGCCGTCGACCATCCGGCCCTCGAAGGCGAACACGCCGCGATGGTGGGGCACCTCGGCGAGCACTCGCTTCGCCCAGGAGATCTCCGCCTCCGACGGCGCGTAGGCGGCCCGGATCACCTCGACCTGGCTGGGGTGGATGGCGACCTTGATGTCGAAGCCGGAGGCCACCGCGTCCTCGGATTCGGCGCGCAGGCCGTCGAGATCGCGGATGTTCAGGTAGACCGAGTCCAGGGCCAGCGTGCCGTGGGCCTTGGCGGCCAGCAGTGTGGTGGAACGGACGTGCTTGGCGACGTCGCGGTAGGTGCCGTCGGGGTGCCTGCTGCTGGTACCGCCCAATCCGGCGACGAGGTCCTCCGCGCCCCACATGACGCCGATGGCATTGCCGGCCCGCACCACCTGGTTCACCGCGAGCGCACCCAGGGGTGACTCGACCAGGGCGATGACCTCGAAATCGGCCAGGCCGGCGATCTGCTCGGCCGACTCGGCCTTGGGCAGCATGAGCCTGCGGTAGCGGGTACCGGCCAGGGCGAGCAGGTCCAGGGCGTGCTCGTCGGTGCCCGCGGCGTTCACCCGGATCACGGTGCGCTCGGGGTCCAGCGGCGTGTCCACCAGAGCCGCACGGGCGGCGGCCTTGTCGGCGGGCGCCACCCCGTCCTCGAGATCGAGGATCACCACATCGGCCACATCGGCCGCCTTCGCGAACCGCTCCGGACGGTCGGCGGGGCAGAACAGCCACGCCGGACCCGGCATCTCCCAGGTGCTTCCCGTACCCGACATCTACTACTCCGTTCCCGACCGGTCCGGCCGCAGCCGCACCAGGGTCTTGCGGGTGGCCGTCGCGACCACCTCGCCGTGCTGATTACGCGCTGTGTGCGCGAAGGTGACCACACCCTCGCCCGGCCGCGACGCGGATTCGCGTTTGCCGATCACCACGGTCTCGGCGTACATGGTGTCCCCGTGGAACAGGGGCTTGGGGAAGGCGATCTCGGAGAACCCGAGGTTGGCCACGATGGTGCCCTGGGTGAGCTGGGCGACCGACAGGCCGATCAGCGTCGAGAGCGTGAACATCGAATTCACCAGACGCTGGTTGAACGGCGGCAGCGCGTCGCTGAACGCGGCGTCCAGGTGCA
Source organism: Nocardia shimofusensis NBRC 100134 (assembly GCF_001613125.1). Taxonomy (GTDB): domain Bacteria; phylum Actinomycetota; class Actinomycetes; order Mycobacteriales; family Mycobacteriaceae; genus Nocardia; species Nocardia shimofusensis. Next base: position 282,235 of record NZ_BDBT01000002.1, on the reverse strand, counting down.
GCGCCTGGGTGTTCATCGTCAGCGTGGTGAACAGGACGTTGTCGGCCTCGGTGATGGTGCGGCCCGGCTTGTGCTCGTAGACCACATCGGTCTCGAACTCCTCGAACCACAAGCCGCGCTGGACGATACGGCGCGGCTGCGCTGCCTCCTTCGGCCCCTGACCGCTCACAGGCTGTGTCTTCTGGGCCTGTGGCGGGGGGCCTGCGTGGTGATGCTGCGCTGCCTCCTCCGGCCCCTGACCGCTCACAGGCCGAGCTCCCGGCCGATCAGCATCAACTGCACCTCTGTCGTCCCCTCGCCGATTTCCAGGATCTTGCTGTCGCGGTAGTGCCTGGCGACAGCGTATTCGTTCATGAAGCCGTTGCCGCCGAAGATCTGGGTGGCATCGCGGGCATTGTCCATCGCGGCCTCGCTGGCGACCAGTTTGGCGATGGAGGCCTGCTTCTTGAACGGCTTGCCCGACAGCATGAGCGCGGCGGCGTCGTAGTAAGCGGCGCGGGCGGCGTGCGCGCGGGCCTCCATCCGGGCGATCTTGAAGGCGATGGCCTGGTAGGTGCCGATCGGCTTGCCGAAGGCCAGGCGCTCCTTGGCGTAGCGGACGCTCTCGTCCACGCAACCCTGCGCGGCGCCGACCGACAGCGCGGCGATGGCGATGCGCCCCTCGTCGAGGATGCGCAGGAAATTGGCATAGCCGCGACCGCGTTCACCGAGCAGGTTCTCCTGCGGTACCCGCACGTCGGTGAACGTGAGCGGGTGGGTGTCGGAGGCGTTCCAGCCGACCTTGTTGTAAGCGGGTTCGGCGACGAAACCGGGGGTGTCGGTGGGCACCAGGATGGTGGAGATCTCCTTCTTGCCCTCGGTCGTGCCGGTCACCGCGGTCACCGTCACCAGGGTGGTGATGTCGGTGCCGGAATTGGTGATGAACTGCTTGCGGCCGTTGATGACCCAGTCGTCGCCGTCCGGCACGGCGGTGGTTCTGGTGCCGCCCGCGTCGCTGCCCGCGTCCGGTTCGGTGAGGCCGAAGCCGGCCAGAGCACGACCGCTGGTGAGTTCGGGCAGCCAGCGCTGCTTCTGCTCCTCGTTGCCGAACCGGTAGATGGGCATGGCGCCGAGCGAGACACCTGCCTCCAGCGTGATCGCCACGCTCTGATCGACTTTGCCCAGTTCCTCCAGCGCGAGGCACAGCGCGAAGTAGTCGCCGCCCATGCCGCCGTACTCCTCCGGGAAGGGCAGGCCGAACAGGCCCATCTCGGCCATGCCCGCCACCACCTCGTAAGGGAAGGTGTGCGCGGCGTCGTGCTCGGCCGCGACCGGCGCGACCACCGACTGCGCGAAATCCCGCACGGTCAGGGCGAGATCGCGGTAGTCCTCGGGCAAGGTGCCGGTGGACAGGAAGTCGGTCATGCGGAAAGTCCTTCTCGATCGGCGGATTCGGAGGGGGGTGCGGTGGCGCTCTCGGGCGCCGCGACGATGCGGGCCAGCGGTTCGTCCAGGCGCACCTGGGCGCCCGCCTCGACGAGCACCTCGACGATGCCGCCAACGGGTGCGGTGAGCGTGTGCTCCATCTTCATGGCCTCCACGACGACGACCGGGGCGCCCGCGGCGACCCGTGTGCCGGAGGCGACCGGCACCGCGATCACCGACCCCGGCATGGGGCTGCGGATCTCGGCGTCGCCCACGTGCGCGTCGTCGCCGCGCACGCTGACCTCGGGGACCGCGCGCAGCGTCGTCACGCCGCCGCCGCAGACCCACAGCGTGTCGGCCTGTTCGGCGACCCGATAGGTGCGGCGTATCCCGTCGATGGTCAGCGCGAGCACACCGCGAGCACCCGGAGACCCGGCGGCCGGGCCGGACTCGGCGAACTCGAATTCGGCCCGCACCGTGTGGCTCTCGCCCTCACCGATCCGGACGACGGCGTCTTCCGGCACGCCGGTCAGGTACACGTGCTCGACGCGCTCACCGGCGGCCAAGCGGATGGGGGTCGGCGCGTGCGTACCCACTCGCCATCCGGAGGGCACATCCCACAGCGACCGCGATGCCCCGATACCCGGCTGTCCGGGTTCGCGGCGCAACCAGTGGTAGGCGGCGGCCACCACGAAATCGTCGTCGGAGGCGACGGCGGGCACGAAGTCGTCGACCCGCCGGTCCAGCAGTCCGGTGTCGAGCCTGCCCGCGCGGACATCCGGGTCGGCGAGCAGGAAGCGCAGGAATTCGATATTGCTGGTCACGCCGAGCACGGCGGTATCGGCCAGCGCGCGGTCCAGCCCCGCCAGCGCGGTGGCACGGTCGTCGGCGTGCACGATGACCTTCGACAGCATCGGGTCGTAGTCGCTGCCGACCACGGTGCCCACTCGCAGGCCCGAATCCACCCGCACGCCGGTGCCTTCGGGCTCGGACAGGTCCAGCACGGCTCCGCCGGTCGGCAGGAAGCCGCGACCGGGATCCTCGGCGTAGACGCGCGCTTCCACGGCGTGGCCGGTCAGCCGGATGTCGTTCTGCGTCAGGCCGAGTTCCTCGCCCGCGGCGATGCGCACCTGCGCCTCGACCAGGTCGACGCCGGTGACCATCTCGGTGACCGGGTGCTCGACCTGCAGGCGGGTGTTCATCTCCATGAAGAAGAACTCGTCGGGGCGGTCGGCGGAGACGATGAATTCGACGGTGCCCGCGCCCACGTAGTCGACGCTGCGGGCGGTGTCGCGGGCGGCGGCGCCGATCCTGGCGCGAGTCTCGGCGTCGAGCAGCGGTGAAGGGGCTTCCTCGATCACCTTCTGATGCCTGCGCTGCAGGCTGCACTCCCGCTCGCCCAGATGCACGACGGCGCCGTGGGTGTCGGCGAGGATCTGCACCTCGATGTGGCGGGGGCGGGTGACGAAACGTTCCAGGAACAGCGTGTCGTCACCGAAGGCCGAGCCGGCCTCCCGGCGCGCGCTGACCAGGGCGGCGGGCAGGTCGGCGGGATCGTCGACGCGGCGCATGCCCTTGCCGCCGCCGCCTGCCGAGGGCTTGACCAGCACCGGGTAGCCGATGTCGGCGGCGGCCGCGATCAGTTCGGCGTCGGTGAGCCCGGGCCGGGCGATGCCGGGGACGACGGGCACGCCGAAGGCCGAGACCGTGGTCTTGGCGGCGATCTTGTCGCCCATGATCTCGATGGCGCAGGCGGGCGGGCCGATGAAGACGATGCCCGCCTTCTCCAGCGCGGCGGCGAAGGCGGCGTTCTCGGACAGGAATCCGTAGCCGGGGTGTACGGCCCGGGCGCCGGTGCGCCGCGCGGCGTCGACCACCTTGTCGATGTCGAGGTAGCTCTGCCGGGCCGGGGCGGGACCGAGGCGGACGGCGACATCGGCCTCGCGCACATGGCGGGCGCCTGCGTCGGCATCGCTGTAGACGGCGACCGAGCGGATGCCCAGGGCGCGCAGGGTGCGGATGACGCGCACCGCGATCTCGCCGCGATTGGCGACGAGCACGGTGTCGAAGGTGCGGTTGTGTTCGGTCACTGCTCTCACATCCGGAAGACGCCGTAGGAGACCGGTTCCAGCGGCGCCTGTCCGCACACCGACAGAGCCAGGCCGAGCACGGTCCTGGTGTCGGCCGGATCGATCACGCCGTCGTCCCACAGTCGTGCGGTCGAGTAGTAGGGATTGCCCTGGTGTTCGTACTGCTCGCGGATCGGGGCCTTGAAGGCTTCCTCGTCCTCGGGCGACCAGGGGTTGCCCGCGCTGTCGAGCTGGTCGCCGCGCACGGTGGCCAGCACCGAGGCCGCCTGTTCGCCGCCCATCACCGAGATCCGGGCATTGGGCCACATCCACAGGAATCGCGGTGAATACGCGCGCCCGCACATGGAGTAGTTGCCCGCGCCGTAGGAGCCGCCGATCACCACGGTCAGCTTCGGCACCCGCGCGCACGCGACCGCGGTCACCATCTTCGCGCCGTGCTTGGCGATACCGCCCGCCTCGTAGTCGCGACCGACCATGAAGCCGGTGATGTTCTGCAGGAACAGCAGCGGGATCTCGCGCTTGTCGCACAACTCGATGAAATGCGCGCCCTTCATGGCCGATTCGGCGAACAGCACGCCGTTGTTGGCGACGATGCCGACCGGGTGCCCGTGGATACGCGCGAACCCGGTGACCAGGGTCGTGCCGTATTCGGCCTTGAACTCGTGGAAGCCCCCGCCGTCGTGAACCCCGCCGGGATGCCCGTCGACGAGCCGGTGGATCACCTCGCGGACGTCGTAGGGGGTGCGCGCGTCGACCGGCACCACGTCGTAGAGCTCCTCGGTGGGCAGGGCGGGCGCGACGGTCTCGCGGACCTCCCACGGTGAGCTCGGGCGCGGGCCGAGGGTGTCGACGATGCGGCGCACGATGCGCAGCGCGTCGCGGTCGTCCTCGGCGAGATGGTCGGTGACCCCGGAGGTGCGCGAATGCAGTGCGCCGCCGCCCAGTTCCTCGGCCGTCACGACCTCGCCGGTCGCGGCCTTCACCAGCGGCGGGCCGCCGAGGAAGATGGTGCCCTGATCGCGGACGATCACCGCCTCGTCGCTCATCGCGGGCACGTACGCCCCGCCCGCGGTGCAGGAACCGAGCACAGCCGCGATCTGTGCGATGCCCTTGGCGCTCATCGTCGCCTGGTTGTAGAAGATGCGGCCGAAGTGCTCGCGATCGGGGAAGACCTCGTCCTGGCGGGGCAGGAACGCACCGCCCGAATCCACCAGGTAGACGCACGGCAGGTTGTTCTGCAGCGCGACTTCCTGCGCGCGCAGGTGCTTCTTCACCGTGATCGGGTAGTAGGTGCCGCCCTTGACCGTGGCGTCGTTGGCGACGATCACGCATTCGCGCCCGGAGACCCGGCCGATGCCGGTGATGATTCCCGCGCCGGGGCACTGGTCGTCGTACATCCCGTCGGCCGCCAGCGGGGAGAGCTCCAGGAACGGGCTGCCCGGATCGAGCAGCTGGTCGACCCGCTCGCGGGGCAGCAGCTTGCCGCGCGCCACATGTCGCTCGCGCGCCTTCGCCGGCCCGCCGAGCGCGGCGGTCGCCAATCGCTCGCGCAGCTGCGCGGTGAGCGCCTGGTGCGCCGCGCGGTTGCCGACGTCGCGGTTGATCGTCATCCCGCCTCGCTTCTCGGAAGATACGTGGAGAGCCCCGGCCGGGCCGTTCCAGTTAGTCGCTGATAACTGGAACTCAGGTTAAACTCGATTAACTGAGTTGTCCAGAGTGGGAGCGAGGACGTGGTCGAAACCGAGCCTGCCGTCGAAACCGAAGCCGCCGTCGGAACCCGTCGGGAGCAGCTGAAGGCCGAACGGCGCAGGCAGCTGCTCGACGCGGGCGCGCGCCTGATCGCCGACCGCGGTTTCCTCGGTGTCCGGCTGGACGATCTCGGCGCGGCCGTCGGCATCAGCGGACCAGCCGTGTACCGGCACTTCGCCAGCAAGGAAGCGCTGCTCGTCGAGCTGCTGGTCGGGATCAGTCGGCGACTGCTCGCGGGCGGGCGCGCGGTTTTCGACGAGTACCTCGATTCCTCCGATGAGGCCGAGCCGCACGACGGCGGGCGGGTCGACGGCGGGCGGGTCGACGGCGGGCGGGGCGACGTCGCCTTCGGGGGCAGCCCGGCAGGCGGAGCCGGTCGTGGGGAGGACGGCGGCGGCCGGATGGACGTCGCCTTCCGTGGGGACCACGGCCGGGACGACGGCCGGGATGACGGTGGTGCGCGGGCGCATGCCGAGACCGCGCTCGCCGCGCTGGTGGACTTCCACCTCGACTTCGCGCTCGGCGAGCCGGAACTCATCCGCATCCAGGATCGTGACCTCGACAATCTGCCCGCCTCCGCCCGGCGGCAGGTGCGCAGGACCCAGCGCGAGTACGTCGAGATCTGGGTGGACGTGCTGCGCCGGTTGCTGCCCGCGCTGCCGGAGGAACAGGCCAGGGTGCGCGCGCACGCGGTGTTCGGTCTGCTGAACTCGACCCCGCACAGCGCCACCACGGCGACCGCCGCGCGCGCCAGACCGGTACTGCGCGACATGGCGTTGTCCGCGCTCGCGGTTGCGCCCCGGTGAGATCGGCGGGGCCGGGCCGGCGGGGCTAGGGTGAGATCCATGGCCTCGCTCTCGGATGATCGGGTTCGCGAATTCCTCACCTACGGCACCAGGACGGGCAAGCTCGCCTTCGTCGCCTCGGACGGGCGCCCGGTGGTCGTGCCGATCTGGTTCTTGGTCGAGGGCGAGGAGATCGTCTTCACCACCGGCGCGGACACCGCCAAGGCGAAGGCCTTCGCGCGTGACCCGCGAGCGGCGCTGTGCGTGGACCTCGAGGATCCGCCCTACGCCTTCGTGCAGATCCAGGGCACGGTGACGACCTCGGAAGAGCCCGGCGAGCTGTTGCGCACCGCGACCGCGCTCGGCGCTCGCTACATGGGTCCCGACCGCGCCGAGGAATTCGGCCGCCGCAACGGCGTGCCCGGCGAACTGGTCGTGCGGCTGCGCCCGGCCAAGGTGATGGCCGCCTTCGATGTGACGGCCTGAACCCCGGGTCGCCGTCCCGCATGCCGGACTCCCGGGCGTGCCGGACTGGTGACGGCGACGAAACCGCCGCCGTGCCAGACTCACGTCCATGACCGTGCACTTCATCGGGGCCGGACCGGGCGCCGCCGACCTGCTGACCGTGCGCGCGGTCGCGCTGCTGCGCGACTCGCCCGTGTGTCTCTACGCGGGCACCTATCTCGATCCCGAGGTGCTGGCGCACTGCGCGCCCGGCACGCAGTTGATCGACACCCAGCACCTCGATCTGGACGAGATCACCGCGCACCTGGTCGCCGCGCATCGCGAAGGCAAGGACGTCGCGAGGCTGTGCTCGGGCGACCCGTCCCTCTATTCGGCCCTCACCGAGCAGACCCGCCGCCTCGACGCGCACGACATCCCGTGGGACGTCACGCCCGGCGTGCCCGCCTATGCCGCGGCCGCCGCGCTGCTGGGAACCGAGCTCACCGTCCCCGAGGTCGTCCAGTCCGTCGTGCTGACCCGCACGCGCAAGCGTTCCACCGCCATGCCGGAGTCGGAGTCCTTGAGTGAGTTCGCCCGCACCGGGGCGACGCTGGTCCTGCACCTGGCGATCACTCGCGCTCGCGTCCTCGCCGAGGAGCTGGCGGCCCACTACGGCCCGGACTGCCCGGTCGCCGTCGTCCACCGCGCCTCGCAGCCCGATCAGCTCGTCCTGCGCGGCACCCTGGCCGATATCGCCGATCAGGTGGAGGCCGCCGAGCTGCGTCAGGCGGCCGTGATCCTCGTCGGCCGGGCCCTCGCTCCGGCCGTCACCTGCACCACCTCGCACCTCTACGATCCGGCCCGCGACCGGCGCCCGCAGCAGCCATCCGGTGTCTGACCGGGGATGTCACGGTGTGATGTCCGCAACACCGGATCTCGAGTCGGACATGCCCGATGCTGCCAGGCGTAATGCTCTCCGGCTATGGGGCTTGGTTGGTCGGGTGGCCGCCGCGACGGTAGATTGTTCCGGTGATCAGCAACGAACGTCTCGGCTCGGCCGGTCGGTGGGCAGATGGCACGGTCGGGCCGATGTAACGACGTCGGCTGAAGACAGATAGTGCCAGTGAACTTCTTTGCCCGAGGTCTTCACCGAGCACGGCAAGGATTCGAGAACTACAAGCATGGGACGCAGGCGCCACGACTCGCAGACGTGGGGTCGGCGTCCGGGTGTCGTCTGGGAGCGCTCAGTGTGGTGCTCCGGAAGCGAGGTTACGGTTGGACCGGCGGGATTTCGGCGCGAACGGCGAAGCACGTGGCGAGTACTTCCCACTGTCGCCCGCGCAGCTGGGTATCTGGTACGCCCAGCACGTCGATCCGCAGGTGCCGATCAATATCGCACAGTACGTCGACATCCGGGGCGAACTGGATCTCGACGCGCTGCAGCGTGCCAGCGCGGCCGCCGGCCTGGAGATGGGCTCGGGCTTCCTCCGGATCGTCGAGCGCGACGGTGAGCCGCTGCAGATCGTCGATCCCGGGCTGGACGCCACTCTCGAATACGTCGATCTGCGCGACGCCGACGACCCGGAGGCCGCGGCCGCCGAGTGGATGCGCGCGGAGTACAGCCGCCCGCTCGACATCGTCGAAGACCGTCTGATCCGCGCCGCCGCGCTGCGGCTGGCCGAGGACCGCTGGTACTGGTACTCGCGCGCCCATCACATCGTGCTCGACGGCTTCGCCGCGATGACCTTCCAGAACCGGATCGCCGAGCACTACACGGCCATGATGGCCGGCGCCGAGGCGAGCCCGTCCAAGGCCACCGATCTGCGCGCGCTCTACGAGTCGGAGCTGGCCTACCGCGACAGCTCTCGGTTCCGGAGCGACAAGGAGTACTGGGCCGAGCGGGTCGCGGGCCTGGAGGAAGGCTCCAGCCTCGCCGGCCGCTCCGCACCGCCGGCCTCGGTCAACGGCGTCACCAGCGCCGCGCTGAGCCCCGAGCAGGACGCCAGGCTGACCGAGGCGATCGCCCGCCACGACAACTCCCCGGCCGGACTGCTGATCGCCGCCTTCGCCGGTTACCTGGCGCAGATGACCGGCGTCGAGGACGTCATCCTGAGCCTGCCGGTCACCGCACGCACCACCGCGGCCATGCGTCGTTCCGGCGGCGCGGTGTCCAACATCGTGCCGCTGCGCCTGCGCGTGGCCCACGACACGACCGTGGCCGACCTGCTCGAGCAGGTGCGTCTGGCCGTTTCCGGCGCGCTGCGCCACCAGCGTTACCGCCACGAGGACATCCGCCGCGACGCCGCGGGCGACGGCGTGGTGACCACGGAATTCTTCGGTCCGTGGGTCAACATCATGCTGTTCCACAGCGAGGTGACCCTGGGACGCACCGAGGGGCAGCTCAACGTGCTGTCCACCGGCAGCATCGAGGATCTGGGCGTCAACTTCTACCAGTCGGTGGCGGGCAGCCGTTCGCACATCGACTTCGAGACCAACCCGAACCTCTACTCCGATGCCGAGGCCGCCGCCCACCACGGCCGCTTCCTGGAATTCTTCGATCGCTTCCTGGCCGCCGACGCCGACGCCGTCGTGTGGGATCTGCCGGTCGTCGGCGAGGCGGAGCGCGAACGCGCGCTGGTGGAGTGGAACGACTCCGCCGCCGAGGTGCCGGAGACCACCCTCACCGCGCTGCTGGACGCGCAGGCGCTGCGCACTCCCGACCGGATCGCGCTGGACTTCGAGGGCGAGACGCTGACCTACGGCGCGTTCGCCGCGCGGGTCAACCGGCTGGCCAGGTACCTGATCGACGACGGCGTGGGGCCGGAGTCGCTGGTGGCGCTCGGTATGCGCCGGTCGCTGGATCTGGTGATCGGCATGCACGCGGTGCTGGCCGCCGGTGGCGCGTATGTGCCGATCGACCCGGATCATCCGGCCGATCGCACCGCCTACATCCTCGACAGCGCCGACCCGGTGTGCGTGCTCACGGTCTCCGGCGACGAGCTGGAACTGCCGGACACGGTGCGCCGCGTCGAGATCGACACCCTGGACGTGGCGCGTTTCGCCGCCGCGCCGGTGACCGACGTGGAGCGGCTCGGCCCGCTACGTCCGGGCAACACCGCCTACGTCATCTACACCTCGGGTTCGACCGGCCGTCCCAAGGGCGTCGCGGTCACCCATCACGCGATCGTCAACCAGCAGCTGTGGATGCTCGACGAGTACCGGCTCACCGAGGACGACGTCTACCTGCAGAAGACCGCGACCACCTTCGACGTGTCGCTGTGGGGGTACTTCCTGCCGCTGATGGTCGGCGCCAAGCTGGTCGTCGCCTCGCCTGACGGGCATCGCGACCCGCTCTACGTCGCCGACATGATCGAGCGGCACGGGGTGACGGTCACCGACTTCGTGCCGTCCATGCTGACGGTGTTCGTCTCGCACGCCACCGCGGAGCAGGTGCGCAGCCTGCGCGCGGTGTTCGTCATCGGTGAGGCGCTGCCGCCGGAGACGGCCGCGCAGTTCCGCGCCCTGACCAGTGGTGCGAACGGGCAGGCCGCGGGCCTGCACAACCTCTACGGTCCCACCGAGGCCGCGGTCTCGGTGACCTACTGGGAGGCCACCCCGGCCGACACCGTGACCGTGCCGATCGGCATCCCGGAGTGGAATGTCGATGTCTACGTGCTGGATTCGCGGCTGCGTCCGGCCGCGATCGGCGCCCCGGGCGAGCTGTACCTGGGCGGGCGCCAGCTGGCGCGCGGCTACCGTGGCAGGCCCGATCTGACCTCGGACCGCTTCGTCGCCAATCCCTTCGGCGGAAGCGGTTCCGCCCCGGCCGGTTCGCGCATGTACCGCACCGGCGATCTGGTGCGCTGGAACGCCGCGGGCACGCTGGAGTACATCGGCCGCACCGACTTCCAGGTGAAGTTCCGCGGTCAGCGCATCGAGCTCGGCGAGATCGAGACCGTCACACTGGCCCATCCGTCGGTCAGCCAGTCCGCGGTGCTCGTGGTCGACACCGCTACCGGTCAGCAGCTGGTCGCCTACGTGGTGCCCGCGCCCGGCCAGAGCATCGACCCGGCCGAGCTGATCCGCTTCACCGCCGAGCAGCTACCGAGCTACATGGTGCCCGCCTCGGTGATGGTGCTCGAGGCGTTCCCGCTCAACACCTCCGGCAAGCTGGACCGCAAGGCGCTGCCGGAACCGGTGTTCGCCGCCGACGCGGGCTACCGCGCGCCGCGCACGCAGGCCGAGCAGATCGTGGCGAACATCTTCGCCGACGTGCTCGGCCAGGACCGGGTCGGTATCGACGACAACTTCTTCGACCTGGGCGGCAACTCGCTGGTCGCCACCCAGGTGGTCGCGCGCGTCGGCGCGGCGTTCGGCACCAGGATCGGTGTGCGCGCGCTGTTCGAGATGCCCACGGTCGCCGCCCTGGCGACGCGTGTCGCCGCCGAGGCGCACAACGCCGCGCCGCCGTTGGTCGCTCAGCAGCGGCCCGAACGAGTGCCGCTGTCGCTGGCCCAGCAGCGGATGTGGTTCATCAACCAGTTCGATCCCACGGTGCCCAGCTACAACCTGCCGTTCGTGCTGCGGATGCGCGGTCTGCTGGACGTGGACGCGATGCGCATGGCGCTGGCCGACGTGGTGGAGCGCCACGAGGTGCTGCGCACCTTGTTCCCCGAATCCGGCGACGGCGGCTACCAGTTCGTGGTTCCGATGGAGCAGGTGGAACTCGGTGTCGACCTGCTCGACACCGACGAGGCCGCGCTGCCCGCGGCGCTGACGGAATTCGCCTCGCGCGGTTTCGACGTCTCCCGTGAGCTACCGATCCGGGCCAGGATGTTCCGGTTGCTCGACCGGCAGGGCGCGGTCGCCGAGTTCGCGCTGGCGTTCGTCGTGCACCACATCGCCGCGGACGGATTCTCCTTCGGGCCGCTCTCGCGCGATATGACCGCCGCCTATCTGGCCAGGGCGGCCGGGCAGTCTCCGATGTGGGAGCCGCTGCCGGTCCAGTACCAGGACTACAGCATCTGGCAGCGGTCGCTGCTGGGTGACGAGCGGGACGAGAATTCCACCGCCGCTCGCGAGATCGCCTACTGGCGCTCGGCGCTGGCCGGCCTGCCCGACGAGCTGGAACTGCCCACCAGTCGCCGCCGCCCGGCCGAGCCGAGCTTCCAGGGCGGCCGGGTCCGGTTCGTCGTGGACGCCGAATTGCACAGCGCCCTGGCCGCGTTCGCGCGCGAGCGCAGCGTCAGCCTGTTCATGCTGCTGCACGCGACGCTGGCCGTGCTGCTGGCCCGCATGTCGGGCACCTCCGACATCGCCATCGGCACCCCGGTGGCCGGACGTGGCGAGCAGGCGCTGGACAACCTGATCGGCATGTTCGTCAACACCCTGGTGCTGCGCACCGAGGTCGACGGCGACGAGACCTTCTCCGAACTGCTCTCCCGCACCAGGGAGACCGACCTGTCCGCCTTCGCGAACGCCACCGTGCCGTTCGAGCGGCTGGTGGACGTGTTGAGCCCGGCGCGCTCGCGCTCGCGCTCGCCGCTGTTCCAGGTCGCGCTGTCGCTGCAGGAGATGTCGCAGGCGACTCTCGAACTGCCCGGCCTCACCGTCGAGGCCAAAGAGGTCGAGGTCGACATCGCGAAGTTCGACCTGCAGTGGACGCTGACCGAGCAGCGCGACACCGTCGGCAAGCCCGGCGGGATCGATGCCGTCGTGCAATACGCGGTCGATCTGTTCGACGAGGAAGCCGTGGTCGACCTGGCCGCCCGCTTCACCCGGCTGCTGGCCGAAGTGCTCGCCGCGCCGGGCAGCCGGGTGGGCGATCTGCCCCTGCTCTCGGCCGAAGAGCACCTGCGTCTCACCACGATGCGCGGCGGCGAGGTCGGCGAAACCGGCCTGCTGCCCGACGTTTTCGCCGCTGCCGCGGCGACGGCGCCCGAGCACGTCGCGGTCTGCGACAACGAGCGCGAGTGGACCTACCGAGAGCTCGACGACGCCGCCGCGCAGCTGGCGCGGCTGCTCATCGACCGCGGCGTCGGCCCCGACGACCTGGTCGCCGTGGGCATTCCGCGGTCGCTGGAATCGGTACTGGCCATCTGGGCAGTGGTGAAGACCGGCGCGGCTTGGCTGCCGGTCGACCCCGACTATCCGGCCGACCGCATCACCCACATCGTCACCGACTCCGGCGCGGTCCTCGGCCTCACGGTGGAATCGGTGCGCGCCGACCTGCCGGGGTCGCTGGAATGGCTGACCGTCGACAGCCCCGAGATCCACGACGCCTGCGCGGAGTACGCGACCGGGCCGGTGACCGACGCCGACCGGGTGCGACCGCTGCGGCCGGAGAATCCGGCCTACGCCATCTACACCTCCGGGTCGACCGGCAGGCCGAAGGGCGTGCTGGTGCGGCAGCGGGCGATGGCCGGGTTCGCGGCGGTGCAGACCGCGCGTTACCAGGGCGCCGCCGATGCCAGGGTGCTGCACTTCGCGTCGACCTCGTTCGACATCTCGGTCGCCGAGCTGCTGCTCGCGGTGGATTCGGCCGCCACGCTGGTGGTCGCGCCCGCGGGCACCCACGCGGGCCCCGACCTGACCGCCCTGATGCGGTCCCGGCGGGTCACCCACCTGATCATGACGCCGTCCGCGGTGGCCACGCTGGAACCGGCGGACCTGCCGGACGTGCGCGCGGTGATCGTCGGCGGCGAAGCCTGCCCGCCGGATCTGGTGCGGCGCTGGGCCGACGCGGGCCGGGTGTTCATCAACGCCTACGGCCCGACCGAGACCACCATCGTCGTCAACATCAGCGAACCGCTGCCCGCGGCGGGACCGGTGACGATCGGCGCGCCGATCGCGGGTATCGCCGAATGGGTGCTCGACGATCGCCTTCATCCGGTGCCGGTCGGCGCGATCGGTGAGCTGTATGTCGCGGGCGAGCAGTTGGCGCGCGGCTACCACGGCCGCGCCGCGCTCACCGCCGATCGTTTCGTGGCCTGCCCGTGGCTGCCCGGCGCCCGCATGTACCGCACCGGCGACCTGGTGCGCTGGGCCGCCGACGGCACCGTCGACTACATCGGCCGCAACGACTCGCAGGTCAAACTGCGTGGTTTCCGTATCGAACTCGGCGAGATCGAGGCCGCGCTGACCGGCCTGCCGAATATCCGGCAGGCGGTGGCGATCGTCCGCGCGGACGAGCGGCGCGGCGACCAGCTGGTGGCCTACCTGGTCGGCGAGGGCGACGACGTGGACACCGGCCAGGTGAAGGCGGCCGTGGCGCGGGTGCTCCCGCCGCACATGGTCCCGGTGGCGCTGGTGGTCCTCGACGCGATCCCGCTCACCCCCAACGGGAAGCTGGACCGGCGCGCGCTGCCCGCCCCCATCTTCGAGGTGCGCGAGTTCCAGGCGCCGACGACCCCGATCGAGGAGATCGTCGCCCAGGTCTTCGCCGAGGTGCTCGACCTGCCGCGCGTCGGCGTGGACGACGACTTCTTCGATCTCGGCGGCAACTCGCTCATCGCCACCCAGGTCGCCTCCCGGATCGGCATCGCGCTCGACACCCGTGTGCCGGTGCGGACCCTGTTCGAGGCGCCCACCGTCGCCGCGCTCGCCGCTCGCGTCGAATCGCAGGCCGGTGACGGCGCGCGCAAGGCCCTCGTCGCACGCGAACGGCCCGAGCAGGTTCCGTTGTCGCTGGCGCAGCAGCGCATGTGGTTCCTCAACCGGTTCGACACCTCCTCGGCGGTCAACAACATCCCGGTAGCGATCCGGCTGTCCGGTGAGCTGGACGTGGCCGCGTTGCAGGTCGCCGTCATCGATGTCATCGACCGGCACGAATCGCTGCGCACCGTGTTCCCCGCGACCGGGACCGGCCCCGTGCAGGTGGTGCTGGACGCCGCGCAGATCGTGCCCGACCTCACGCCCTACCGGGTCACCGAGAACACGCTGCTCGAGCACCTGATCAACCTGGCGGGCATGGCTTTCGACGTGACGAGCGAAGTGCCGCTGCACGCGCGTCTGTTCGAGATCAGCGAGACCGAGTTCGTGCTCGGCATGGTGGTGCACCACATCTCCGCCGACGGGTGGTCGATGGCGCCGCTCGCGCGCGACGTGATCGTCGCCTACGCCGCGCGCACCAGCTGGGAGGCGCCGGCGTGGTCCGAACTGCCGGTCCAGTACGCCGATTACGCGCTGTGGCAGCGGGAGGTGCTCGGCTCCGAGGACGACCCGGCCTCGCTCATCTCGAGCCAGATCCGGTTCTGGACGAAGGAACTGGCCGATCTGCCCGATGAGCTGGCGTTGCCCGTGGACCATCCGCGTCCCGCGGTGGCGTCCTACCGCGGCGGCACCTATTCCTTCGTGATCTCCGAGGAGACCCAGCGCGCGCTGGTCGACCTCGGCAGGCGCTACAACGCCTCGCTGTTCATGGTCATGCACAGCGCGCTGGCGGTGCTGCTGGCCCGCGCGAGCGGCAGCTCCGATATCGCCATCGGCACCCCGGTCGCCGGTCGCGGCGAGGCCGCCCTCGACGAGCTGATCGGCATGTTCGTCAACACCCTGGTGCTGCGCACCGAGGTCTCGGGCGCGGCGAGCTTCGCCGAACTGCTCGACCGGGCCCGCGAGGCCGACCTGCAGGCGTTCGCGCACGCCGACGTGCCGTTCGAGCGCCTCGTCGAGGTGCTCAACCCGGCGCGTTCGCAGGCGCGCCACCCGCTGTTCCAGGTGATGCTGGCGTTCCAGAACACCAAGCAGGCGTCGTTGCAGCTGCCCGGCCTGTCGGTCGAGGGCATCGACTACGACCCCGGCCTGGCGAAGTTCGACCTGCAGCTGACCCTGCAGGAGACCCACGACGAACACGGCGAGCTGGCCGGCATGGCAGCCGAGTTCTCCTACGCCCTCGACCTTTTCGAGGAGTCGACGATCGCGGCGCTGGCGCGTCGCCTGGATCGGGTGCTCGCCGCCGTCGTGGCCGACCCGGACGTGCCGATCGGCGATATCGACCTGCTCGCTCCCGAGGAGCACGCGCGGGTCCTGGCCGACTGGAACGACACCGCCCATCCGGTGCCGTCGGGAACGCTGGTCTCGCTGTTCGAGGCGCAGGCCGAGGCGACCCCCGACGAGATCGCGCTGGTCTACGGCGACGAGCGGCTGACCTACGCCGAACTGCGCGCTCGGGTGAACGACGTCGCGGGCGAGCTGATCGCCGCGGGCGTCGGCCCGGAGTCGATGGTGGCGCTGGGCATCCGCCGGTCGACCGAGCTGGTCGTGGCCATGTACGCGGTGCTGACCGCGGGCGGCGCGTACGTGCCGCTCGACCTGGACCAGCCCGCCGACCGTATCGCGCACATCCTCGGCACCGCCGTGCCCGCGCTGGTGCTGACCACCCGCCGTGACGGTTTCGCCGAGGTCGTCGGCGAGGCGGCGCGCACGCTGTTCGTCGAGGATCTGATCGCCGACGCTCGCCGCGGCGGTGCGCCGATCACCGACGCCGACCGGGTCGCCCCGCTGCGCCCGGGCAACACCGCCTACGTCATCTTCACCTCCGGATCGACCGGCCGCCCGAAGGGTGTGGCGGTCGGCCACGCGGCGATCGTGAACCGCCTGCTGTGGATGCAGGCGCAGTACCCGATCGACGCGACCGACGCCGTGCTGCAGAAGACGCCCGCCACCTTCGACGTGTCGGTGTGGGAGTTCTTCTGGCCCTTGCAGACCGGTGCGCGCCTGGTCGTGGCCAAGCCCGACGGGCACCGCGATCCGGTGTACCTCGCGCAGATCATCGCCGACGAGGGCATCACCACGGCGCACTTCGTGCCGTCGATGCTGTCGGTGTTCGTCGCCACGCTCAGCAGCGACACCCTCGGCAACGGCACAGACGGAGATGCGCCGCTGTCCGCCGTGCGCCTGCGGCAGGTCTTCGCCTCCGGCGAAGCGTTGCCCGCCCCGCCCGCGCAGCGCCTGCGCGAGCTGACCGGCGCGCGTGTGCACAACCTCTACGGCCCGACCGAGGCCGCTGTCGACGTGACGTACCACGAGGTCACCGCCGCCGATCAGGTGTCGGTGCCGATCGGCCGTCCGGTGTGGAACACTCGGGCGCTCGTTCTGGACGCGCGTCTGCACCCCGTCGCACCGGGTGTCGCGGGTGAGCTGTATCTGGCGGGCGATCAGCTGGCCCTGGGCTACCTGGGCCGCAGCGATCTGACCTCCGACCGGTTCGTCGCCGATCCCTACGGCGCCGCCGGGGCGCGGATGTACCGCACCGGTGACCTGGTGCGCTGGAACGCGGCCGGTGAGCTGGAGTACCTGGGCCGCACCGACTTCCAGGTGAAGCTGCGCGGTCTGCGCATCGAGCTCGGCGAGATCGAGGCGGCGCTGCTGGCCCAGCCCGGCGTCGCCCAGTCGGTCGTGGTCGTGCGCAACGATCCGCACGCGGGCGATCAGCTCGTCGGCTACGTGGTGGCGGACCCGGACGATCCGGTCGTGGCCGACACGGTGAAGTCCGGGCTGGCCGCGAGCCTGCCCGGCTACATGGTGCCCTCGGCGATCGTCGTGGTCGACGCGTTCCCGGTCAACGCCTCGGGCAAGCTGGACCGTAAGGCGCTGCCCGCGCCGGTTTTCGAGGCCAAGACCTTCCGCGCCCCGGCGACCCCGATCGAGGAGATCGTCGCCGGCATCTTCGCCGACCTGCTCGGCGTCGATCGCGTCGGCGTGGACGACGACTTCTTCGCCCTCGGCGGCAACTCGCTGGTCGCCACCCAGGTCGCCGCCCGGCTGAGCAACGCGCTCGACACCGAGATCGGCGTGCGCGCGCTGTTCGAGGCCCCGACCGTCGGCGCGCTGGCCGCGCGGGTCGAATCGCACGCCGGAACCGGTGTGCGCCAAGCGCTCACGGCGGGGCAGCGGCCCGAGCATCCGCCGCTGTCGCTGGCTCAGCAGCGCATGTGGTTCCTCAACCGCTTCGACACCGGCCCGGAGTCGGCGGGCGCGGCGAGCACCTACAACATCCCGGCCGTGGTGCGGCTGCGCGGTCTGCTCGACCTGGCCGCGCTGCGCGGCGCGGTCGCCGACGTGATCGCGCGGCACGAAACGCTGCGCACCGTGTACCCGTCCCACGACGGCGTGGCCTTCCAGCGGGTGCTGCCCGCCGCGCGGGCCATCCCGGAACTCGACGTGGTCGAGGTGGACGAGCGCGAACTGCTCGGCAAGCTCTACGAGTTCGTCAGCGGCGGCTTCGACGTGACCGCCGAGCCGCCGGTGCGCCTGCGCATCCACGAACTCGGTGAGCGCGACTACGTGCTGGCGCTGGTGGTCCACCACATCGCCGCCGACGGTTTCTCCATGCGACCGCTGGTGCGCGACCTGATGACCGCCTACGTCGCCCGCACCGGCAACACCGAGCCGGGCTGGCAACCGCTGGCCGTGCAGTACATCGATTTCGCGCTGTGGCAGCGCGAAACCCTCGGCGACGAGGACGACCGCACCTCGCTGATCTCCGAGCAGCTCGACTACTGGCGCACCGCGCTGGCCGATCTGCCCGAGGAACTGCGCCTGGTCAACAAACCGCGCCCGACGGTGGCGAGCTACCGGGCGGGCACGCACCGCTTCCGGGTGCCCGGCGCGCTGATCGACGAGCTCAACCGAGTCGCGCACGCGGGCGGCACCACGTTGTTCATGGTCGTGCACGGCGCCTTCGCCACGCTGCTGTCGCGGCTGTCCGGCGCTGGGGATTCTTCGGACATCGCCATCGGCATCCCGGTGGCCGGTCGTGGCGAGCAGGCGCTCGACGACCTGGTCGGCATGTTCGTCAACACCTTGGTGCTGCGGACCCAGGTCGACACCGCCGCCCCGTTCAGCGACCTGCTCGCGCAGGTCCGCGAGCGCGACCTGCAGGCATTCGCGCACGCCGACGTGCCGTTCGAGCGCCTGGTCGAGGTGCTCAACCCGACCCGTTCGCAGGCGCGGCACCCGCTGTTCCAGGTGATGCTGTCGTTCCAGAACCTCGGCCGCACCTCGCTGGAGCTGCCCGGCCTGACCGTCGAGGAACTGGGCATCGACCCGCCGACGGCCAAGTTCGACCTGCAGCTGACGCTCAGCGAGATCCCCGGCGCCGACGCCGAGATGGACGCCGAGCTCGTCTACGCCACCGACCTGTTCGATGCCGGCTACGCCGAGGCCTTCGCCGCCCGCTTCCTGCGCGTGCTGCGCGGTATCGCGGCCGCGCCGCGGACCCCGGTCGGCGATCTCGAGCTGCTCGACGTCGCCGAACGTGAACTCGTCGTCCGGCACTGGAACGACACCGAATTCGCCGTCGACGCCGCGCTCACCGCGTCGAGCATCGACTCCGCGGCGACCCTGGTCGCCATGTTCGAGGCGCAGGTCGCGCGGACCCCGGACTCCATCGCGCTCACGTTCGAGGGGACGAGTCTGTCCTACGCCGAGTTCGCGAGCCGGGTGCACCGCCTGGCCCGCTGGCTCAAGGACAACGGGGTCGGCCCGGAATCGTATGTGGGTCTGGGCATCCGGCGTTCGCTGGACCTGCTGGTCGGCATGTACGCGATCAGCGCGGCCGGTGGCGCCTACGTGCCGCTGGACCCCGACAACCCGGCCGAGCGCATCGAGCACATCCTGGAGACCGCGGGACCGGTCTGCGTGCTGACCTCCGGTTCGGACCTCGACGTGACGCTCTCGCGCCAGGTCCGCATCGACCAGCTCGACCTGTCCGGCTACTCCGACGAGCCGCTGACCGATGCCGACCGGCACCGGCCGCTGCGCACCGGCAACACCGCCTACGTCATCTTCACCTCCGGTTCCACCGGTCGCCCGAAGGGTGTGGCGGTCAGCCATGCCGCGATCGTCAACCGTCTGGTCTGGGGGCACGCCCAGTACGGGCTGTCCGCCGACGACGTGGTCCTGCAGAAGACCCCCGCCACCTTCGACGTGTCGGTGTGGGAGTTCTTCTGGCCGCTGCAGGTCGGCGCGCGCCTGGTGATCGCCCGACCCGACGGCCATCGCGACCCGGCCTACCTGGCGCAGCTGATCATCGACGAGCGCATCACCACCGCGCACTTCGTGCCGTCGATGATGTCGCTGTTCGTCACCGAGCCGCGCGCGGCCGAGTGCACCGGCCTGCGCAATGTCTTCGCCTCCGGTGAGGGACTACCCGCGGTCACCGCGCAGCGTCTGCGCGAGCTGACCGGTGCCCGCCTGCACAACCTGTACGGCCCGACGGAAGCCGCCGTCGAGGTGACCTTCCACGAGGTCACCGCCGCCGACACGGTGACCGTGCCGATCGGCGCCCCGGTGTTCAACACCCAGGTCTACGTGCTGGATTCGCGTCTGCGCCCGGTCCCGGTCGGCGTGCCCGGCGAGCTGTACCTGGCAGGAGCGCAGCTGGCCTACGGCTATGTCACCCGCCCCGACCTGACCACCGAGCGCTTCGTCGCCGATCCGTTCGCGCACGGCCTGCGCATGTACCGCACCGGCGACCTGGTGGCCTGGACCCCCGGCGGGGAACTGGAATACCTGGGCCGCACCGACTTCCAGGTGAAGCTGCGCGGTCAGCGCATCGAGCTCGGTGAGATCGAGTCCGCGCTCACCGCGCTGGCGCAGATCTCGCAGTCGGTCGTCGTGGTCCGCCACGACGAGCGCACCGGCGACCAGCTGGTGGCCTACCTGATCGCCGAACCGAACTTCACCATCCGGGTCGATGCGGTGAAGGCGGCGCTGGCCGAACAGCTTCCGGCCTACATGGTGCCCGCCGCGTTCGTGGTGCTCGACGCCTTCCCGCTCAACGCCTCCGGCAAGCTCGACCGCAAGGCGCTGCCGGAACCGGCCTTCGAGGCCAAGACGTTCCAGGCTCCGGTGACCCCGGTGCAGCAGATCGTGGCCAGCGCCTTCGGCGACATCCTCGGCCTGGAGCGGGTCGGCCTGGACGACGACTTCTTCGTCCTGGGCGGCAACTCGCTGGTCGCCACCCAGCTGGCGGCCCGGCTCGGCGCCGCGCTGGACACCCACATCCCGCTGCGCACCCTGTTCGAGGCCTCCACCGTCGCGGCGCTGGCCGCCAAGGTCGAGTCCGCGTCCGCGGGCCCTGGCAAGCCAGCCCTGAGCGCCCAGCCGCGTCCCGAGCCGGTCACCCTGGCCGACGGCGAGACCGTCGAGCTGGTGCCGCTCTCGCCGGCTCAGCAGCGGATGTGGTTCCTCAACCGCTTCGACAACCGCACCGCTGTCAACAACATCCCGGTCGCGGTCCGGCTGACCGGGGAGCTGGACGCGGTGGCGTTGCGCGCGGCGATCCGCGACGTGGTCGCCAGGCACGAGACCCTGCGCACCGTGTACCCCGAGGTGGACGGCGAGGGCTACCAGCGCGTGCTGGCCGCCGACGAGGCGCGGGTGGACCTGGACACCGAATGGGTGCCCGCGGCCGACGCGCCGCGGCGCGTGGTGGAACTGGCGAGCACGCACTTCGACGTCACCGCCGAGATCGCCTTCCGCGCGACCCTGCTGACCCTCGACCAGCGCAACAACCTGCTGGTGCTGGTCATGCACCACATCAGCGCCGACGGCTTCTCGCTGCGCCCGCTGCTGCGCGACATCGTCGTGGCCTACACCGAGCGTACCCGCGGCGAGTCCCCGAACTGGGCGCCGCTGGAGGTGCAGTACGCCGACTACACCCTGTGGCAGAGGTCTGTCCTGGGCAGCGAGGACGATCCGGAGTCGGTGGCCGCCGCGCAGCTGGCCTACTGGACCCGGCAGCTGGCCGATCTGCCCGATCAGATCGAGTTGCCCGCCGACCGGCCGCGCCCGGAGATCGCCTCCAACGCCGGTGGGCTGCACCACTTCACGGTCGACGCCGAACTGCATCGCGCGTTGAACGACGTGGCGCGCGCGCACGGCGTCACCCTGTTCATGGTGGTGCACGCCGCGCTGGCCACCTGGGCCGCGCGGCTGTCCAACAGCACCGACATCGCGATCGGCACCCCGATCGCCGGTCGCGGCGAACGCGCGCTCGACGACATCGTCGGCATGTTCGTCAACACCCTCGTGCTGCGCAGCCAGGTCGAACCGGGCACGACGTTCAGCGACCTGCTCGCGCAGGTGCGCCGCACCGACCTGGCCGCGTTCGCGCACGCAGACGTGCCGTTCGAGCAGTTGGTCGACGTGCTCAGCCCGGCCCGTTCGCAGGCCCACCACCCGCTGTTCCAGGTCGGCCTCACCTTCGAGGCGGCCTCGGCGAACGAGGCGGGCACCATCTCGCTGCCCGGCCTGGATCTCGACATCGTCGACTTCGACGCGGGCATCGCGAAATTCGACATCCAGCTGACCGTCGGCGAAGGCGCCGACGGCGCGCTGGCGCTGTCGTGGAACTACGCGAGCGAACTGTTCGACCCCGAGACGGTCGCCTCCTTCGCCGACCGCCTGGTGCGCATCCTGCGCGGCGTCGCCGAGGACGCCACCGCCGTGGTCGGTGACATCGATCTGCTCGGCGAGACCGAGCGCCTCGACCTGTCCCAGCGCTGGGTCTCGGCCGGGGAGGACGGCGGCGCGGGTCGCTTCGCCGACACCGGCGCGACCCTGACCTCGTTGTTCGACCAGATGGTCGCCGCGCACCCCGATCGGGTCGCGGGCCGCTTCGGCGCGGATTCGCTGACCTACGCCGAACTCGACCGGCGCGCGAATGTGCTGGCGCGCAGGCTGATCGAGGACGGCGCCGGGCCGGAGTCGCTGGTCGCGGTGATCCTGCCGCGCTCGCTGGACCTGGTGATCGCGCTGCTCGCGGTCGTCAAGACCGGCGCGGGCTACGTGCCGGTGGACCCGACCTACCCGGCCGACCGCATCGCCTACGTGCTGTCGGATTCCCGTCCCACCAGCGTCGTGCTGGACTCGACCGTCGAGGTCGAGGTGCCCGCGGGCCTGCCCGTGGTGGAGGTGGACGGCTACGGCGTGGAAACCGGCGACATGGAGGACGCCGACGACGCGCCGATCACCGACGCCGATCGCACCGCGCCGCTGTCTGCGGACAACATCGCCTACGTCATCTACACCTCGGGTTCGACCGGTCGCCCCAAGGGCGTGGCGGTCGCGCATCGCAATGTGGTGCGCCTGATGGCCAACACCGACCGCGACTTCGGTTTCGGTCCCGACGACGTGTGGACGCTGTTCCACTCCTACGCCTTCGACTTCTCGGTGTGGGAGCTGTGGGGTCCGCTGCTGTTCGGCGGCACCGTGGTGGTCGTCGACTACTACACCTCGCGCTCGCCCGAGCAGTTCCTGGAACTGCTGCGCGCCGAGCGGGTGACGGTGCTCAACCAGACGCCGTCGGCGTTCTACCAGCTGGCCGAGGCCGATCGCACCGCCGCGCCCGGCGCCGCGCCGCTCGCGCTGCGCTACGTGGTGTTCGGCGGCGAGGCGCTGGAGTTGCGCCGCCTGTCGGATTGGGTGGCCCGGCACGGTGATTCGTCGCCGCTGCTGGTGAACATGTACGGCATCACCGAGACCACGGTGCACGTGTCCTACCGTGCGCTGGACGCCAAGACGATCGCCGGTGCCGCGGGCAGCATCGTCGGCCGCGCGATCGCCGGTCTGAAGCTGTATGTGCTCGACAACCGGCTGCGGCCGGTGCCGGTCGGCGTCGCGGGCGAGATCTATGTCGCGGGCCCGCAGTTGGCGCGTGGCTATCTGGGCCGCCCCGATCTGTCGGCGGTCCGGTTCGTGGCGAACCCGCTGGCCGGTGCCGATGGTGCCGGAGAGCGGCTGTACCGCACCGGCGACCTGGCGCGCTGGAACCGTTCGGGCGAACTGGAGTACCTGGGTCGCGCCGACGATCAGGTGAAGGTGCGTGGTTTCCGCATCGAGCTCGGTGAGATCGAGTCGGCCGTGCTGGCCCAGCCCGGCATCGCCCAGGCGGCGGTCGTCGTGCGCGAGGACCAGCCGGGCGATCAGCGCATCGTCGCCTACGTCGTGGCCGAGCCGGGTGTCACTCCGGATCTGGATGCGGTGCGCGCCGGTGCGGGCGAGCGACTGCCGTCGTACATGGTGCCCTCGGCGCTGGTGCGGCTGGAGTGGATTCCGCTCACCGTCAACGGCAAGCTGGACCGTCGTTCACTGCCCGCGCCCGCGATGCAGGCCAAGGCGTTCCGCGCGCCGGTCACCCCGGTGCAGGAGGCTGTCGCGGCGGTCTTCGCCGAGGTGCTGGACCTGCCGCGCGTCGGCGTCGACGACGACTTCTTCGACCTGGGCGGCAACTCGCTGATCGCCACCCGGGTGGCCGCCCGGATCGGCGCGGCGCTGGGCACCACGGTGCCGGTGCGCACGCTGTTCGAGGCCTCCACCGTGGAAGCGCTGGCCGCGCGGGTGGAATCGCACACCGGCGGCCCGGCCGCGGTCGCGTTGACCGCGCGCCCGCGCACTGCCGGTGAGCTGGTGCCGCTGTCCTACGCGCAGCAGCGCATGTGGTTCCTCAACAAGTACGACACCTCCTCGGCGACCTACAACCTGCCCGTCGCCATCCGCCTGACCGGCGAGCTGGACGTGGCCGCCCTGCGTCTGGCGCTGGCCGACGTGGTGCGCAGGCACGAGTCGCTGCGCACCCGCTACCCCGAGCACGGCGGCACCCCGGTGCAGGTCGTGGTCCCGGCCGAGCAGATCGACATCGAGCTGCGTCCGGTGACCGTCGGCGCGGACCGGTTGGTCGAGGCGGTGACCGAGTTCGTCGGCGCCGGTTTCGATGTGGCCGAAGAGGTTCCGCTGCGCAGCAGGCTCTTCGCGATCGCGAACGACGGTGCGGACGAAGACGGCGCCGCCGAAGACAGCGCGCCCGAGCACGTGCTGGTCGTGGTCGTGCACCACATCGCGGCCGACGGCTTCTCCATGGGCCCGCTGACCCGCGACGTGATGACCGCCTACACCGCCCGCACCCAGGACAGCGTGCCCGGCTGGGCGCCGCTGCCGGTGCAGTACGCCGACTTCGCGCTCTGGCAGCGCGAGACCCTCGGCGACGAGTCCGATCCGGATTCGCTGATGGCGCGTCAGGTGGCGCACTGGCAGCGCGCGCTGTCGGGTATCGCCGACGAACTCGCGCTGCCCACCGACCGCCCGCGTCCCGCGGTGGCCTCCCACCGCGGCGCGACGCTGACCACCGAACTGCCCGCCGAGCTGATGGCGGCGCTGGACAAGGTGGCCCGCGCGCACGGCGCCTCGCTGTTCATGGTCGTGCACTCCGCGCTGGCGGTGCTGCTGGCCCGGCTGTCGGGCTCCGACGACATCACCGTCGGCACCCCCATCGCCGGTCGCGGTGAGGCCGCGCTCGACGACCTGGTCGGCATGTTCGTCAACACCTTGGTGCTGCGCACCGGCGTCGACGAGACCGAGTCCTTCACCGACCTGCTCGAGCGGGTGCGCCGCGCCGACCTGGACGCCTACGGCAATGCCGACGTCCCGTTCGAGCGACTGGTCGAACTGCTCGCGCCCGAGCGTTCACAGGCGCGCAACCCGCTGTTCCAGGTGATGCTGGCCTTCCAGAACCTGGACCGCACCACGCTGGAACTGCCCGGCCTTTCGGTGGCCGCGCTCGACCTCGAAGAGAACGTCGCGCGCTTCGACCTGCAGTTCACCCTGTCGGAGAACGTCTCGGCCGCAGGCGATTCCGGTGCGCGGGCCGATTCGGCCCATGGCGGCGCCGGGGCGATGACCTTGGCGATGACCTACGCCACCGAACTGTTCGACGCCGACACCGCCGAGCAGATCGTGCGCCGCTGGGAGCGCGTGCTCACCGCGATCGCCGCCGACCCCACCACGGCCGTCGGCGCGATCGACGTGCTGGACGCCGCGGAGCAGGCCGACCTGATCGCCCGCACCGGCGCGCCGGCCGTGCCCGCGCGCACCCTGCCCGAGCTGCTGGCCGAGGCCGCCGCGCACGATCCGGCCGCGCCCGCGGTCGTGTTCGAGGGGACAACTCTGTCCTACGGCGAGCTCGACGAGCGCTCCAACCGCCTGGCCAGGCTGCTCATCGCCGAGGGCATCGGCGCCGAGGATCTGGTCGCGGTCGGTGTGCCGCGCTCGGCGGACTCGGTGTTCGCCGCGTGGGCGGTGTCCAAGACCGGTGCGGCCTTCGTGCCGGTGGACCCGAACTACCCGCCCGAGCGCATCGCGCACATGGTCACCGACTCCGGTTCGCCGATCGGCCTGACCGTCGCCTCGATGCTCGACGGTCTGCCCGCGTCGACCCGCTGGCTGGTGCTCGACGACCTCGACCTGAGCGCCTTCGACGGCGGCCCGATCACCGACGCCGACCGGGTGCGCCCGACGCGGCCGGAGCAGCCCGCCTACGTCATCTACACCTCCGGTTCCACCGGTGTGCCCAAGGGCGTCGTGGTCACCCACGCCGGCCTGGCCAACTTCCGGGCCGAGCAGGTGCGGCGCTACGCCATCGACTCCGACACCCGCGCACTGCATTTCGCCTCGCCCAGCTTCGACGCCTCGATCCTCGAGCTGCTGCTGGCGCTCGGCGCGGGCGGCGCGCTGGTCGTGGTGCCGCCGGGCGTCTACGGCGGCGAGGAGCTGTCCGAGCTGATCCGCCGCGAGCGGGTCACGCACGCGTTCATCACCCCGGCCGCGCTGGCCACCTTCGACCCGGCCGGTCTGGACACCTTGCGGGTGCTGGTCGCGGGCGGCGAGGCCTGCCCGCCGGAACTGGTCGCGAAGTGGGCTGTCCCGCTGGGTGATTCCGGTGCGATCAGGGCCTTCCACAACGGTTACGGCCCGACCGAGACCACCATCATGACCAACATCAGCGACGCCCTCACCCCGGGCGAACTGGTGACCATCGGCGGACCGATCCGCGGCATGCGCTCGCTGATCCTGGACAACCGGCTGCGGCCGGTGCCGGTGGGCGTCGCGGGTGAGCTGTACCTGTCGGGCATCCAGCTGGCGCGCGGCTACCACGCCCGCCCCGGCCTGACCGCCGATCGTTTCGTCGCCGATCCCTTCTCCGGCGACAGCTCCGAGGCGGGCGCGCGTATGTACCGCACGGGCGACGTGGTCCGCTGGACCCGCACCGGCGAAGTCGAATATGTGGGCCGCTCCGACTTCCAGGTCAAGGTGCGTGGCTTCCGTATCGAACTCGGCGAGATCGACGCCGCGCTCGCCTCGCACGAGAGCGTCGACTTCGCGGTCACCGTCGGCCACGACAACGCCGCGGGCGCGACCGTGCTGGTGTCGTATGTCGTTGCCGCGCCGGGCCGTTCGATCGACGTGGCGACCCTGACCGGGCACGTCGAGCAGCGTCTGCCCGCCTACATGGTGCCCTCGTCGATCATGGTGATCGACCGGGTGCCGCTGACCCCGGTCGGCAAGCTGGATCGCAAGGCGCTGCCGGAGCCGGTGTTCGCGGCCGAGGTCGTCTTCCGTGCCGCGCGCACCCCGGTCGAGCAGATCATCGCCGAGGTGTTCGCCGAGGTGCTCGGCGTGCAGCGGGTCGGCGTGGACGATTCGTTCTTCGCGCTGGGGGGCGACTCCATCGTCTCCATCCAGCTGGTCTCGCGGGCCAAGGCGCGTGGCGTGGTGTTCACCCCGCGCCACGTCTTCGAGCAGAAGACCGTCGCCGGTCTGGCGGCGGTCGCCGAGACCGCCGAGGTCGGCGCGGCCACCGTGGCCAGGCTGGCCGAACCGGCGGGCGGCGGCGTCGGCGAGATGCCGCTGACCCCCGTGGTGCGGTTCATGGCCGAACGGCCCGGCTCGTTCGAGCGGTTCAACCAGACTCTCGCGCTGGAACTGCCCGCGGGCATCGACCGCGCGGGCATCGTCGCCACCGTCGGCGCGGTCGTCGACCGCCACGACATGCTGCGCGCGCGCCTGTACCGCACCGACGCCGTGCCGAACGGCGGGGACACCACGGGGGAGCGGGACGACGCCTCGTCGGTCGACAACCGCACCGCATGGGTGGTCGAGACCGCGGCGCCCGGCACCGTCGACGTCGACGCACTGGTCGAACGGGTCGAGTACCCGGCCGACGCCTCCGATGAGCAGCTGTTCGAGATCGCCTCCGCCGCATTGGATTCCGCGCTGGACCGGCTCGACCCGGCCGCCGGCGCGGTGATCAGGTTCGTGTGGCTGGACTCGGCCGTCCCGCATCGGATGGGCAGGCTGATCGTCGTGGCCCACCACCTGGTGGTCGACGGCGTCTCCTGGCGCATCCTGGTGCCCGACTTCGTCGCGGCCTGGGGTCAGCTCAGCGCCGGGCAACAGCCCGAACTCGTGGCCCCCGCGACCTCCATGCGGGCCTGGGCCCTCGCGCTGGCCGCCGAGGCGACCAGCCCCGAGCGGGTCGCCGAGCTGGGCTACTGGCGCGAGGTGGCGCACACCGCCGATCCGCTGCTGACCGAGCGTCCGATGGACCCGGCCGTGGACGTCTCCGGCACGATCGAGAAACTCGCCGTCGAGGTCTCGCCCGAGGTCACCAAGGCGCTGCTCACCACGGTGCCCGCGCTTTTCCACGGCGGCGTCAACGACGGCCTGCTCACCGCGCTGGCCCTGGCGACCGCGACCTGGCGGGCCCGCCGTACCGGCGCGGCCGCCGCCGACCCGGTGCTGATCCGCCTCGAAGGCCACGGCCGCGAGGAAGAGGTCGTGCCCGGCGCGGACCTGTCCCGCACGGTCGGCTGGTTCACCGCGATCTTCCCGGTCCGCTTCGACCTGTCCGGTGTGGACGTCGACGAGGCGATGACCGGCGGCGACGCGGTCGGCAAGGCCGTCAAGGCGGTCAAGGAGCAGTTGCTGTCGGTGCCGGACAAGGGCATCGGCTACGGCTTGCTGCGCTACCTCAACGAGCGGACCGCCGCCGAACTGCCCGAGGCGCTGCCCGGTCAGGTGAGCTTCAACTACCTGGGCCGTATCTCCGAGGGCGACGTGCCCGAGGCGCTGCGCGGCTTCGGCTGGACCCCGGCGCCGGAACTGGGCGCGCTCGGCGGCGCCTACGACGCCGACATGCCCGCCATGGCCCCGCTGGACGTGAACGCCATCGTGGTCGGGGAGAAGCTGACCGCCAACATCGGTTTCCCCAGCACACTGCTGTCGGCGGCCGAGGTGGAAGAGTTCGCGCAGCTGTGGATCGCCGCGCTGGAAGCCATTGCCCGGCACGCGCAGTCGGCCGATGCGGGCGGGCACACCCCGTCCGACTTCGCCCTGGTGCGCGCCACCCAGCACGACATCGACGTCTGGGAGAAGCGCTTCCCCGCGCTGACCGATGTGTGGCCGCTCTCGGCGCTGCAGTCCGGTCTGCACTTCCACGCCCGCATGGCCGAGCACTCGGTCGACGTCTACACCGCCCAGGCGGTGCTGACCCTGACCGGCCGTGTCGACTCGGTCCGCCTGCGCGCGGCCGCCCAGGCGCTGCTGGACCGCTACGAGAACCTGCGCACCGCGTTCGTCTCCGACCACGACGGCGCCGCCGTGCAGGTCGTGCTCGACAGCGTCCGGGTCGACTGGACCGAGCACGACCGCGCCGGTTCCGGCGAGGCGCAGGACCTGATCGAGGCCGACCGGATGCGCCGGTTCGACCTCACCGCTCCGCCGCTGATCCGGTTCACGCTGATCCAGGTGGCCGCCGACCGCTGGCAGTTCGTGGTGTCCAACCACCACATCCTGCTCGACGGCTGGTCCATGCCGCTGCTCATGCGCGACCTGCTCATGCTCTACGCCACCCACGCCGACGCCTCGGCGCTGCCCTCGGTACGCAGCTACCGCCACTTCCTGGAGTGGACCGCGCGCCAGGACAAGGCCGCCTCGCTGGCGGCGTGGAGCACGGCGCTGGATCGCGTCTCCGAGCCGACCCTGCTGGCCAAGGCCGACGCGAGTCACGAGATCACCGCGCTCTCGGGCGAGTACCTGTTCGAGCTGGACGAGGCCGCGACCGCGCGGCTGACCGGGCTGGCCGGTTCGCTCGGCGTCACGGCGAACACGGTGCTGCAGGTGGCCTGGGGCGTGCTGGTCGGCTACATGGCGGGTAGCGAGGACGTGCTGTTCGGCACCACGGTGTCCGGCCGTCCCGCGCAGCTGGCCGGTGTCGAGTCGATGGTGGGTCTGTTCATCAACACCGTTCCGGTGCGGGTGCGCTTCGATCCGGCCGAATCGGCGCGTGAGCTGCTGGTCCGCGTGCAGGGCGAGCAGGCCGACCTGCTCGACCACCACTACGTCGGCCTGGCCGAGATCCAGTCGGCCGTCGGCATCGGCGCGCTGTTCGACACCCTGGTGGTGTTCGAGTCCTACCCGGTCGACGCCGAGGGCATCCAGGCCCAGGCGGCCGACATCGACGGCATGGCCGTGGCCGACATCGACGCCGCCGACGCCACCCACTACCCGCTGACGCTGATCGCGCAGCTGGACTCGCGCCTGCGCATCCGCGCCGGCTACCAGGGCGGGCTGTTCGACGAGCAGACCGTGCGTCGCATCGCCGACCGTCTGGTGCGGGTGCTCGACGCCATCACCACCGACCCGGCGCGTCCTGTCGGCGACATCGAACTGCTCGACGCCGCCGAACGCGAACTCGTGGTCACCGGCTGGAACGCCACCGCGCACGAGATCGACGCGGACGCACTGCTTTCCGGCCTGTCCGGTCGCCCAGCGCTGACCCTGCCCTCGATGTTCCAGGCGCAGGTCGCGCGCACCCCCGACGCGCCCGCGCTCACCTTCGAGGGGACGAGTCTGTCCTATGCCGAGTTCGCCGACCGGGTGCACCAGCTGGCCCGCTGGCTGATCCAGCGCGGCGTCGGCCCGGAGTCCTACGTGGCACTGGGGATGCGGCGCTCGCTCGACCTCGTGATCGGCATGTACGCGGTGTCGGTCGCCGGCGCGGCGTATGTGCCGCTGGACCCGGATCATCCGGTCGAGCGCACCGAATACATCCTCGAGACCGTCGATCCGGTGTGTGTGCTCACCGCGGGCGCCGACCTTCCGGTCGACACCGCGCAGGTCCGCATCGACCTGCTCGACCTCGGCGGCCTGCCGACGACCCCGATCGCCGACGCCGACCGCCGCGCCCCGCTGCGCCCGTCGAACACCGCCTACGTCATCTTCACCTCCGGGTCCACCGGCCGGCCCAAGGGCGTGGCGGTCACCCACGAGGCGATCGTCAACCGCCTGGTGTGGATGCAGGCCGAGTACGGTCTCACCCCGGCCGACGCCGTGTTGCAGAAGACTCCGGCGACCTTCGACGTGTCGGTGTGGGAGTTCTTCTGGCCCTTGCAGATCGGCGCGCGCCTGGTCGTGGTCAAGCCGGACGGTCACCGCGACCCGGCCTACCTGGCCGAGATCATCGCCGCCGAGCGGATCACCACGGTCCACTTCGTGCCGTCGATGCTGGCGGTGTTCGTGGTAGCGCTCGCCGAGCGCGTCGCCGCGGGCGGGACCGGCTGCGACTCACTGCGCTTGGTGTTCGCCTCCGGTGAGGCGCTGCCGCCGCGCACCGCGCACCGCCTGCTGGAACTGACCGGCGCGCAGCTGCACAACCTCTACGGCCCCACCGAAGCCGCGGTCGACGTCACCTACCATCAGGTGACCGAGGCCGACACGGTGGCTGTGCCCATCGGCGCACCGGTGTTCAACACCCAGGTCTACGTGCTGGATTCGCGACTGCGGCCCAGCCCGGTGGGTGTCGCGGGCGAGCTGTACCTGGCGGGCGATCAGCTGGCCCGCGAGTACGTGCGTCGCGCCGACCTGACCGCCGACCGGTTCGTCGCCAACCCGTTCGCGGCCGGTCAGCGCATGTACCGCACCGGCGACCTGGTGGCCTGGACGGCCGACGGGGAACTGGAGTACCTGGGCCGCACCGACTTCCAGGTGAAGATGCGCGGTCTGCGCATCGAGCTCGGCGAGATCGAGGCCACGCTCACCGCGCTGCCCGAGATCGCGCAGTCGGTGGTCGTGCGGCACGTCGACCAGCGCGCCAACGAGAACCTGGTCGCCTACGTGGTCCTGGCTCCCGGCGTCACGCTGGACGTGGACCTGGTGCGCGAGGATCTCGGCGCCAAGCTGCCCGGCTACATGGTGCCCTCGCTGATCATCGCGCTCGAGGAGTTCCCGCTCAACGCCTCCGGCAAGCTGGATCGTCGCGCGCTGCCCGCGCCGAGCTTCGAGGCGGCGCAGTTCCGTGCCCCGACCACCCCGGTCGAGGAGATCGTGGCCCGCACCTTCGCCGAGGTGCTCGGCGTGGAGCGGGTCGGTCTCGACGACGACTTCTTCGCCCTCGGCGGCAACTCGCTGTCGGCCACCCAGGTCGCCGCGCGGTTGTCGGCCGCACTGAACACCGATTTCGGTGTGCGCGAACTGTTCGAGGTCTCCACCGTCGCCGCGCTCGCCGCCCGCACCGAATCACGGGCGGGCGCGGGGACCAGGGCGACGCTGACCCCGCAGCGCAGGCCGGAGCGGGTGCCGCTCTCGCTCGCCCAGCAGCGTATGTGGTTCCTCAACCGCTTCAACATCGGCAACGGGTCCGAACTGGGCGCCGGCGGGGATCACGACCTGGCCGCGGCCGCCGACAACATCCCGGTGGCGGTGCGGATGTCGGGTCTGCTCGACCGGCAGGCGCTGCAGGTCGCGGTCGCCGACGTGCTGGCCAGGCACGAGTCGCTGCGCACCTACTACCCCGAGATCGACGGCGTCGGCTACCAGCAGGTGGTCCCCACCGCGCAGGTCATCCCGGATCTCGCCCCGATCGAGACCACCGAACAGCAGCTGCCCCAGCGCATCGCCGAACTGGTGCTCACCGCGTTCGACGTGACCGCCGAGGTGCCCTTCCGCGCCCGGCTGTTCGAGATCAGCCCCACCGAGCACGTGCTGGCGCTGGTGGTGCACCACATCTCCGCGGACGGCTTCTCGATGGGCCCGCTGACCCGCGACGTGATGATCGCCTACGGCGCGCGCGTCGAGGGTGGCGAACCCGCCTGGGCGCCACTGGACGTCCAGTACGCCGACTACACGCTGTGGCAGCGTGCGGTGCTCGGCGACGAGTCCGATCCGGAATCGCTGATCGCGGGCCAGATCGAGTTCTGGAAGCGCGAACTCGGCGGTCTGGTCGAACAGCTCGATCTGCCCGCCGACCGCCCGCGTCCGGCCGTCACGTCCCATCGCGGCGACATCCACGGCTTCACCGTCGACGCCGAGGTGCACGCCGGGCTGCGCAAGCTGGCCGCCGACCACAATTCGACGCTGTTCATGGTCGTGCACGCCGCGCTCGCGGTGCTGCTGGCGCGCCTGTCCGGCAGCCGGGACATCGCGATCGGCACCCCGATCGCGGGCCGCGGCGAGCGCGCGCTCGACGACCTGATCGGCATGTTCGTCAACACCCTGGTGTTGCGGACCGAGATCGACCCGGCGGTGGCCTTCGCCGATCTGCTGCGCCAGGTGCGCCGCGTCGACGTGGACGCCTTCGGGCACGCCGACGTGCCGTTCGAGCGGCTGGTCGAGGTGCTCGACCCGGTGCGCTCGCCCTCGCGGCACCCGCTGTTCCAGGTGGCGCTGACCTTCCAGAACACCGCGCCCACCGAACTCGAGCTGCCCGGCCTGACCGTGTCCGGGGTGGACCCGGCGGTGCCGCCCGCCAAGTTCGACCTGCAGCTGACGCTGGTGGAGAACCTCGACGCCGACGGCGCCCCGGCGGGCATCTCGGCCGAGTTCTCCTACGCCACCGACCTGTTCGACGCGTCCACCGTCGGTGGCTTCGCCGAGCGGCTGACCCGGATCATGGGCGCGGTCTCGGCCGACGCGAACGCCGTCGTCGGCGACATCGACCTGCTCGCCGCGGGGGAGCGCGAGCTGGCGTTGCGTGCGTGGAACACCCCCGGCGTCGTCGATCCCGACGCGGCCGGGGCGACCCTGCCCGCGCTCATCGAGGCACGCGCCGCGAGCGCGCCGCAGGCCACCGCCATCCGCTTCGGCGACGCGAGCCTCACCTTCGGTGATCTCCAGCGCCGGGCGAGCCGGATCGCGCGCACCCTCATCGGGCGCGGCGTCGGACCGGAATCGCTGGTGGCCGTCGCGGTGTCGCGCAACGAGGAGCTGCCGGTCGCGCTGTACGCGGTGCTGCTGACCGGCGCCGCCTACGTGCCGGTGGACACCACCTACCCGGTGCAGCGTCTGGAGTTCATGCTCACCGACGCCGCCCCGGTCTGCGTGCTCACCACCGGCGCGGACGCGGGATCCGTTCCCGCCGTGGATGTTCCGGTCGTCCTGCTGGACGAGGCCGAAGCCGGGGCGGGCAGTGACGCGCCGGTGACCGATGCCGATCGCCTCGCCCCGCTGCGCCCGGACAACCTGGCCTACGTCATCTACACCTCCGGCTCCACCGGCGTGCCCAAGGGCGTCGCGGTCACCCACCGCGACGCGGTGCGGCTGTTCGCCAACACCCGGCCGCTGTTCGGGTTCGACTCCTCCGACGTGTGGACGCTGTTCCATTCCTACGCCTTCGACTTCTCGGTGTGGGAGCTGTGGTGCGCGCTGGCCTACGGCGGTTCGGTGGTCGTGGTCGACTACCTGACCTCGCGTTCGCCGGAGCTGTTCCGCGAACTGCTCGTTCGTGAGCGGGTCACCGTGCTCAACCAGACCCCCTCGGCGTTCTACCAGCTGGTGGAGGCCGATCGCGCCGCGGCGGCCGCCGCCGACGCCGGCGAAGGCGAATTCGCGCTGCGCTATGTGATCTTCGGCGGTGAGGCGCTGGATCTGCGCCAGCTGCGCCGCTGGTACGAGCGCCACCCGGCCGACGCCCCGCGCCTGGTCAACATGTACGGCATCACCGAGACCACGGTGCACGTGTCGTACCTGGCCCTGGACGAGGCGATCGCCGACAACCCGGCCAGCGTCATCGGACGCGCCCTGCCCGGCCTGTCGGCCTACGTGCTCGACGACCGGCTGGCCCCCGCGCCGATCGGCGTCGCGGGCGAGATCCACGTGACCGGCGAGCAGTTGGCCCGCGGCTATCTGGGCCGCCCCGGCCTGACCGCCGCCCGGTTCGTGGCCGACCCGTTCGGCGAGCCCGGTTCCCGCATGTACCGCTCCGGCGACGTCGGCCGGTGGAACGGCGACGCCGAGAACGCGAACATCGAATACGCGGGCCGCAGCGACCAACAGGTGCAGCTGCGCGGCTTCCGCATCGAGCTCGGCGAGATCGAGGCCGCGCTCGAGCAGGTGGCGGGCGTGCGGCAGGCCGTGGTGCTGGTCCGCGCCGACGAGCACGCCGGTGATCGCCTGGTCGGTTACGTCGTGCCCGACACCGGCGCGACCGTCGACCCGGCCGGGGTGC
Organism: Nocardia shimofusensis NBRC 100134; assembly: GCF_001613125.1. Lineage (GTDB taxonomy): Bacteria > Actinomycetota > Actinomycetes > Mycobacteriales > Mycobacteriaceae > Nocardia > Nocardia shimofusensis. The sequence goes on along the minus strand of NZ_BDBT01000002.1, from coordinate 247,484 downwards.
GTGACCAGGTCGCCGGGTTCCTGACCGCCTACATGGTCCCGGACGCGATCGTCGTGCTGGCGACGCTGCCGCTGACCCCGAACGGCAAGCTCGACCGCAGGGCGCTGCCGGAGCCGGAGTTCGTCTCCACAGCGAGTTTCCGCGCCCCGAGCACCCCCGTCGAGCAGGCCGTGGCGAACGTCTTCGCCGAACTGCTCGGCATCGACGAGGTCGGCCTCGACGACGACTTCTTCGCCCTCGGCGGCAACTCGCTGCTGGCCACCCGCGTGGTGGCCCGCGTCAACGAGGCGCTCGACGCCGGTCTGGCCGTCCGCGAGCTCTTCGAGGCGCCGACGGTGGCCGCGCTGGCCGCCCGCACCGCCGAACAAGCGGGCACCCGGGCGCGCCGCGCGCTGGTCGCGGGTCCGCGACCCGAGCGCATCCCGCTCTCGCTGGCCCAGCAGCGCATGTGGTTCCTCAACCGCTTCGACAGCGACACCGCGGTCAACAACATCCCGCTCGCGGTGCGCCTGGTCGGCGAACTCGACACCGAGGCGCTGCGGCTGGCCGTGGCCGACGTGATCGACCGGCACGAGGTGCTGCGCACCGTGTACCCGGAGACCGCCGACGGTCAGGGCGTGCAGGTCATCCTGCCCGCGGGCGATCCCGGCCACGCGCTGGATCTGACCCCGATCCTGGTCGAGGAGGCCGAGCTCGCCGAGAAGGTGAGCGAGCTGGTGCTCACCGGCTTCGACGTCACCAGCGCGGTGCCGGTGCGCGCGGCGCTGTTCCGCGTCGCCGGTTCGGTGGACGGCTCGCAGCCGGCCACCCACGTGCTCGTCTTCGTGGTGCACCACGTCTCCGGCGACGGCTGGTCGGTCGGCCCGCTGGCCCGCGACGTGATGGTCGCCTACGCCGCCCGCTCGCGCGGCGCGACGCCGGGCTGGGCCCCGCTGCCGGTGCAGTACGCCGACTACGCGCTGTGGCAGCGCGAGGTGCTCGGTTCGGAGGAGGACCCGGAGTCGGTCATCTCCGCACAGGTCGCCTACTGGTCGACGACCCTGGCCGGTCTGCCCGACCAGCTGGATCTGCCCGCCGATCGCTCCCGCCCCGCGGTGGCCTCCAACCGCGGCGCGGTGCACGAGTTCGAGCTGTCCGCCGAGTTGACGACCGGTCTCGACGAGCTGGGCCGCGCCCACGGCGCCAGCCTGTTCATGGTCGTGCACGCCGCCTTCGCGGCACTGCTGTCGCGACTGTCCGGCAGCGACGACATCGCCGTCGGTACCGTGGTCGCCGGTCGCGGCGAGGCCGCGCTCGACGACGCCATCGGCATGTTCGTCAACACGCTGGTACTGCGCAGCGCGATCGATCCGGCCGAGTCGTTCACCGGTCTGCTGGCCCGGATCAGGGAGATCGACCTGGGCGCCTTCGGGCACGCCGATCTGCCGTTCGAGCGGCTGGTCGAACTGCTCAACCCGGCCCGCTCGCAGGCGCGTCACCCGCTGTTCCAGGTGATGCTCTCGTTCCAGAACACCGGCGAGACCAGCTTCGAGCTGCCCGGCCTCGAGGTCTCCGGCCTGCCGCTGGACGTGGTGACCGCGAAGTTCGATCTGCATCTGAACTTCACCACCACCGCCGAGGGCACCAAGGCCGAGATCGCCTACGCCGCCGACATGTTCGACGCGCCGACGGTCGCCTCCTTCGCCGAGCGGCTGGTGCGGATGCTGTCGGCCGTGGTGGCCGACGCCGACGTCCCGGTCGGTGACGTGGAGCTGCTCGACGGCGTCGAGCGCACCCAGCTCGCGCAGTGGAACGCCACCGCCCGCCCGGTCGACACCGAGGCCACCCTGGTCTCGATGTTCGAGGCGCAGGCCCTGCGCACCCCGGACACCGTCGCGCTGACGTTCGAGGGGACGAGTCTGTCCTACGGCGAGTTCGCCGCCCGCGTGCACACCCTGGCCCGCCACCTGGTGGACCTGGGCGTGGGCCCGGAGTCGATGGTCGCGCTCGGTATGCGCCGCTCGCTGGAACTGGTGATCGGTATGTACGCGGTGAGCGCGGCGGGCGGCGCCTATGTGCCGCTCGACCCGGACCATCCGGCCGAGCGCATCGCCTACGTGCTCGACGTGGCCGCCCCGGTATGCGTGTTGACCACCAGCGGTGACGGTTTCGACGCGGGCGATTCGACCCCGACGATCGAGATCGACCGCCTGGCACTCGGCGGCTACGCCGACACCCCGCTCACCGACGCCGACCGCCGCGCCCCGCTGCGCCCGTCGAACACCGCCTACGTCATCTTCACCTCCGGGTCCACCGGCCGGCCCAAGGGCGTGGCGGTCACCCACGAGGCGATCGTCAACCGCCTGGTGTGGATGCAGTCCGAGTACGAGCTGTCGCGCACCGATGTGGTGTTGCAGAAGACGCCCGCGACCTTCGACGTGTCGGTGTGGGAGTTCTTCTGGCCCTTGCAGATCGGCGCGCGCCTGGTCGTGGCCAAGCCGGACGGTCATCGCGACCCGGCCTACCTGGCCGAGATCATCGCCGCCGAGCGGATCACCACCGCGCACTTCGTGCCGTCGATGATGTCGGTGTTCGTGGCCACCCTCACCGAGAGCGGCGGCGACGGCGCGTGCACGAGCCTGCGCAATGTCTTCGCCTCCGGCGAGGCGCTGCCGGCGGTCACCGCGCAGAAGCTGCGCGAGCTGACCGGCGCTCGCCTGCACAACCTGTACGGCCCCACCGAGGCCGCCGTCGACGTGACCTATCACGAGGTCACCGAGGACGACAGGCTGTCGGTGCCGATCGGCGCCCCGGTGTTCAACACCCGTGTGCACGTACTGGATGCGCGTCTGCATCCGGTGCCGGTGGGTGTCGCGGGCGAGCTGTACCTGGCCGGCGCGCAGCTGGCGCGCGGGTACGTGGCGCGGCCCGACCTGTCCGCCGACCGGTTCGTGGCGAACCCGTTCGGCACGGGGGAGCGGATGTACCGCACCGGTGACCTGGTGGCCTGGACGGCCGACGGGGAACTGGAGTACCTGGGCCGCACCGACTTCCAGGTGAAGCTGCGCGGTCTGCGCATCGAGCTCGGCGAGATCGAATCCGCGCTCACCGCACTGGATTCCGTCGCTCAGTCGGTGGTCGTGGTGCGCTCGGACGAGCGGCTCGGCGATCAGCTGGTCGGCTACCTCGTCCCCACGGCAGGCCGGTCGGTCGACACCGAGGCGGTCCGCGCCGAACTGGCCGGTGCGCTGCCCGGGTACATGGTGCCCTCGGCGTTCGTGGTGCTCGAGGAGTTCCCGCTCAACGCCTCCGGCAAGCTCGACCGCAAGGCGCTGCCCGCTCCGGTGTTCGAGGTCAAGGCGTTCCGCGCGCCCTCGACCCCGGTCGAGGAGATCGTGGCGAGCACCTTCGGTGAGGTGCTCGGGGTGGCCAGGGTCGGTCTCGACGACGACTTCTTCACCCTCGGCGGCAACTCGCTGCTGGCGACCCAGGTGATCGCCCGCCTGGGCAAGATGCTCGACACCCAGCTCGCGGTGCGCGATCTGTTCGACGCCTCCACGGTGGCCGCGCTGGCCGCCCGCGCCGAGTCGATCGCCGGAAGCGGCAGGGCCAGGCCGGAACTCGCCGCGGGCCCGCGGCCGGAGCGCATTCCGCTCTCGCCTGCCCAGCAGCGGTACTGGTTCCTCAACCAGTTCGACACCGCCACCTCCGCGGTGGACAACATCCCGCTCGCGGTGCGGCTGTCGGGCGCGCTCGACGTGGCCGCGCTGGAGCAGGCCATCGGCGATGTGATCGCCCGCCACGAGGTGCTGCGCACCGTCTACCCGAGCGCGCCGGAAGGCCCGCATCAGGTGATCCTGCCGGTCGACCGGCCGCGCCTGGAGCCGGTCGACATCGACGAATCCGAGCTGGTGGAGCGGGTCATCGCGTTCTCGATGACCACCTTCGACGCCTCCGTCGAGGTACCGCTGGCGGTCGGTCTGTTCCGTCTGGGCGCCGAGGAGCACGTGGTCACCTTCGTGGTGCACCACATCGCCGCCGACGGCTCCTCGATGGGCCCGCTGGCCCGCGATCTGATGGCCGCCTACGTGGCCAGGGTGGCCGGCGAGACGCCGCAGTGGACGCCGCTGCCGGTGCAGTACGCCGACTACGCGCTGTGGCAGCGCGACGTGCTCGGCACCGAGGACGATCCGGAATCGGTGGCCGCGCGCCAGGTCGAATACTGGAAGTCCGCGCTGGCCGGTCTGCCCGACCAGCTGGAACTGCCCGCCGACCGGCCGCGCCCGCCCGCGCAGTCGTTCCGCGGCGAGGCCGTCCGCTTCGACATCGCTCCCGAGCTGCACGCCAAGCTGCACGAGCTGGCGCGGGCGCACAACGCCTCGCTGTTCATGGTCGTGCACACCGCGCTCGCGGTGGTGCTGGCCAGGCTGTCGGGCACCGACGACATCGCGGTCGGCACCCCGATCGCGGGTCGTGGCGAACGCGAACTCGACGACCTGATCGGCATGTTCGTCAATACGCTGGTCTTCCGCACCCAGGTGGATCCGGGGCAGCGCTTCGCCGCCCTGCTGGCCGACGTGCGCGAGCGCGATCTGCAGGCCTTCGCCAACGCCGATGTGCCGTTCGAGCGCCTGGTGGAGGTGCTCAACCCGGTGCGTTCGACCGCGCGCAACCCGCTGTTCCAGGTGGGCCTGTCGTTCCAGAATCTCGGCGCGACCACGCTGACCCTGCCGGGTCTGCAGGTGAGCGCGGTCGACGTCGGTGCTCAGCTGGCCAAGACCGACCTCACGGTCACCCTCTACGACCTCTACGACGACAACGGCGACCCGGCCGAGATCGTCACCGAATTCAGCTACGCGACCGACCTGTTCGACGAGTCGACCGCGCAGAGCTTCGCGGATCGTTTCGTGCGCGTGCTCGAAGCCGCGGTCGCGAACCCGGACGTGCCGGTCTCCGAGATCGACCTGCTGGGCGCCGAGGAGTCCGAGCGGATCCTGCGGGCGTGGAACGACACCGCGCACGCCACCGATCGCGACGCCACCTTGGTGTCGCTGTTCGACGCCGCCGTGGCGAACGCCGATCCGGACGCGGTGGCCGTGGTCGCCGATGTGGCCGACGGCGCGCGGCAGGTCCTGACCTGGTCGGAGCTGGACGCACGGGTGAATCGCCTGGCGCGGTACCTGATCGCGCGCGGCGTGCGGCCCGAGGACCGGGTCGCGCTGGCCATGCGCCGCTCGCTCGACCTGGTCGTCGCGCTGTACGCGGTGGCCCGTTCCGGTGCGGCCTACGTGCCGATCGACCCGGATCAGCCCGCCGAGCGCGTCGGCTACATCCTCGACACCGCCGCGCCCGCGCTGGTGCTGACCACCACCATGGACGACGTGGACGACTTCGGGACCGACGTCGCCGAGCTGGTCGCGGTCGACGCGCTCGACCTCGACGGCCTGGCGGCGACGGCGATCACCGACGCCGATCGTCACGGCGCGCTGCTCGCGGGCAACACCGCCTACGTCATCTTCACCTCCGGTTCCACCGGCAGGCCGAAGGGCGTGGCGGTGCCGCACGGCGCGGCGGCCAACCAGTTGGCCTACATCACCGGGGAATTCGGTCTCGACGCCGAGAACGTGGTGCTGCTCAAGACGGCGGCCACCTTCGACGTGTCGGTCTGGGAGTTCTGGTCCTCGGTCGTCAGCGGCGGTCGCCTGGTCGTGGCCACCGCCGACGGTCATCGCGATCCGGCGTACCTGAACGCGCTGATCGCCGACACCGGCGTCACCACCCTGTGCGTGGTGCCCTCGGCGCTGGACGCGTTGCTGGTGGAATCCGGCGACCGGATGCCTGCCACTCTGCGCCGCATCCTGGCCATCGGCGAGGCGCTGCCGGTTGCGACCGCGCAGCGGTTCCGCCGCAACAACGCCGCGACCGTGTTCAACCTGTACGGCCCGACCGAGGCCGCGGTCTCGATCACCACCCACGAGGCGAACGACACCGACACCGTCACCGTCTCCATCGGCTCCCCGCAGTGGAACAGCCAGGTCTACGTGCTGGATTCGCGTCTGCGGCCGGTGCCGGTGGGCGTGGCCGGTGAGCTGTACCTGGGCGGCGTGCAGCTGGCCACCGGGTACTTCACCCGGCCGGATCTCACCGCCGACCGGTTCGTGGCCAACCCGTTCACACCGGGCGAGCGCATGTACCGCACCGGTGACCTGGTGGCGTGGACCGCGAACGGTGAACTCGACTACCGGGGCCGCACCGACTTCCAGGTGAAGATCCGCGGCTTCCGGATCGAGTTGGGTGAGATCGAATCCGCACTGCTGAACCAGGATTCGGTCGCGGCGGCCGCCGTACTGGCGCTGACCGATCCGAACCTGGGCGATCGCCTGGTCGCCTACCTGGTGCCCGCGACGGCGGGGCAGCAGATCGACACCCGCGCCTTGCAGGCCGCGCTGTCGGCGGAGATCCCGTCCTACATGGTCCCGTCGGTGTTCACGCAGCTCGACGAGCTGCCGCTGAACGTCAACGGCAAGCTCGACCGCAAGGCGTTGCCGGAACCCACCTTCGAGAAGGCGGTCTTCCGGGCGCCGACCACCCCGATCGAGCAGATCGTGGCCACGGTCTTCGCCGAGGTGCTCGGCCTCGACCGTGGTGCGCACAGCCACGACCAGAGCGCGCGGATCGGCCTGGACGACGACTTCTTCGCGTGGGGCGGCAACTCGCTGCTGGCCACACAGGTCGCCTCTCGTCTGGGCGCCGCGCTGAACACCCGCGTCCCGGTCCGGTTGCTGTTCGAGGCGCCGACCGTGGCCGCGCTGGCGGTGCGCGTGGAGCAGCAGGCGGGTGCGGGCAGGCTCGCCCTGACCGCCCGCCCGCGTCCGGAGCGCATCCCGCTGTCGCTGGCGCAGCAGCGCATGTGGTTCCTCAACCGGTTCGACTCCGACTCGGCCGCTTACAACGTGCCGATCGCGGTGCGCCTGAGCGGCGAACTGGACGCCGACGCGCTGCGTGCCGCCATCGCCGACCTGATCGCCCGCCACGAGGTGCTGCGGACGGTCTACCCGGAGGTGGACGGCGAGCCGGTGCAGCTGATCCTGGCCCCCGGTCAGGCGCAGGTGCCGCTGGAGACTCGGGCCATCGGTTCGGCCGAGATCGCCGGAGCCGTGGTGGAACTGGTCGGGCTGCCGTTCGATGTCACCGAGCGAGTGCCGGTGCGCGTGGCCCTGTTCGAGATCACCGACGCGGGCGAGGTGCCCGAGTTCGTGATCGCGATGGTCGTGCACCACATCGCCGGTGACGGTTCGTCGTTCGCGCCGCTGGTCCGCGACCTGATGACCGCCTACGTGGCGCGTCGTGCGGGCGAGGCCCCGAACTGGGCTCCGTTGGCGGTGCAGTACGCCGACTTCAGCATCTGGCAGCGCGAACTGCTGGGCAGCGAAGCCGATCCGAACTCGCTGATGTCCGGTCAGCTCGCCTACTGGCGGACCGCGCTGGCGGATCTGCCCGAGCAGTTGGATCTGCCCACGGACCGTCCTCGCCCGGCGACCCAGTCGTTCCGCGGCGGCATGGTGCCGGTGCGGATCGACGCCGACACCCACCGCGCCCTCATCGGCGTGGGCCAGGGCGCGAGCTCGACGCTGTTCATGGTCGTGCACACCGCGCTGGCGGTGCTGCTCTCGCGGCTGTCGGGTGCGCAGGATCTGGCCATCGGCACGCCCATCGCCGGTCGTGGCGAGGCGGCGCTCGAGGACCTGATCGGCACCTTCATCAACACGCTGGTGTTCCGCAGCCGGGTCGACGCGGGCGAACCGTTCGATGTGCTGCTGGCCCGTCAGCGCGAGATCGACATCCAGGCGTTCGCGCACGCGGATGTGCCGTTCGAGCGCCTCGTCGAGGTGCTCAACCCGGCCCGTTCGCAGGCGCGGCACCCGCTGTTCCAGGTGGGTCTGTCGTTCCAGAACCAGACCAAGGCCACGCTGGAACTGCCCGGCCTGACGGTCTCAGGGGTGGATTTCGACACCGAGATGTCGCAGTTCGACCTGCATCTGATCCTCACCGATCAGTACGACGAGCAGGGCGCGCCGACCGGTATCGCGGGTGTGTTCACCTATGCCAGCGATCTGTTCGACCGGGCGACGGTGGAGGTGTTCGCGCAGCGGTTCGGTCGTCTGCTCGACGCGGTGATCGCGGCTCCGGCGACCCCGGTGGGCGAGCTGCCGCTGCTGGCCGTCGACGAGCGGCGGGAACTGGTGTCGGGTCGCAACGACACCGCGCATCCGTTGGCGCCGTCGCTGCTGCTCGACGGTTACCGCACCGCGGTCGCCGAGCACGCCGACCGGGTGGCGCTGTCCTACGAGGGCGAGTCGCTGACCTACCGCGAGTTCGACGAGCGCGTGAATTCTCTGGCGCGCCTGCTGATCTCGCGCGGCGTCGGTGCGGAGTCGCTGGTGGGCCTCGCGGTCCGGCGTTCGCTGGATCTGGTGGTCGGCATGTACGCGATCGTGACCGCCGGTGGCGCGTACGTGCCGCTGGACCCGGATCATCCGGCCGAGCGCATCGCCCACATCCTCGACACGGCGCAGCCGGCCTGCGTGCTCTCGACCACGGCCGACGCGGTGCCGGTGCCCGAGGGCACCGACGTGGTGCTGCTCGATGCCGTCGATCTGGACGGCTACTCGACCGCGCCGGTCGAGGCGAACGAGCTGCTGCGTCCGGTGCGCCGCGACAACCCTGCGTATGTGATCTTCACGTCGGGTTCGACCGGTCGTCCGAAGGGTGTGGCGGTCTCGCACGGGGCGATCGACAACCAGACCGCCTGGATGCTCTCGGAGTACCCGATGGGTCCGGGGGATGTGTACCTGCAGAAGACCGCGACCACCTTCGACGTGTCGCTGTGGGGGTACTTCATGCCGCTGCGCACGGGCGCGAAGCTGGTCGTGGCCACCCACGACGGCCATCGTGACCCGGCGTATGTGGCGGACATGATCGCCCGCCACCAGGTCACGGTCACCGACTTCGTGCCGTCCATGCTCAGCGTGTTCGCCGCGAACCTGGCGACCGGTGCGGTGTCGTCGCTGCGGGATGTGTTCGTCATCGGTGAGGCGCTGCCGCCGGAGACGGTCACCGCCTGGTATCAGGTGTCGGACGCGGTGCTGCACAACTTGTACGGCCCGACCGAGGCGGCGGTGTCGGTGACCTACTGGCCCGCGCGTGGTGCGGACGAGCGGACTGTGCCGATCGGTCTGCCGCAGTGGAACGTCGGTGTGTACGTGCTGGATTCGCGCCTGCAGCCGGTTCCGGACGGTGTCGCCGGTGAGCTGTATCTGGCCGGTGAGCAGCTGGCGCGTGGTTATGTGGCGCGTCCGGATCTGTCGGCGGATCGGTTCGTGGCGAACCCGTTCGTACCGGGGCAGCGCATGTACCGCACCGGTGACCTGGTGCTGTGGCGCTCCGGCTCCGGCTCCGGCTCCGGCTCCGGTGAGCGGCAGCCGCGTCTGGAGTACATCGGCCGCACCGATTTCCAGGTGAAGTTCCGTGGTCAGCGCATCGAGCTGGGCGAGATCGAGACCGCGTTGCTGGCCCAGCCGTCGCTGAGCCAGGCCGTCGCGCTCGTGGTGCCGTCGTCGCTGGGTGACCAGCTGGTGGCGTATGTGGTGCCGCGTCCGGGCCAGGTGGCCGAGCAGAACGCGCTGCTGGCCGCGATCTCCGAATCGCTGCCCGCCTACATGGTTCCGGCCGCGATCGTGGTGCTCGACGCCTTCCCGCTCAACGCCTCCGGCAAGCTGGATCGCAAGGCACTGCCCGAACCGGTGTTCTCCAGCAAGGAGTTCCGCGCACCGGCCACGCCGATCGAGGAGATCGTCGCGGGCGTGTTCGCCGACGTGCTCGGCCTGGAACGGGTCGGCGCCGACGACGACTTCTTCGCTCTCGGCGGCAACTCGCTGGTGGCCACCCAGGTCACCGCGCGACTGGGCAAGGCGCTCGACACCCAGCTCGCCGTGCGCGATCTGTTCGAGGCGTCCTCGGTCGAGGCGCTGGCCGCCCGCGCCGAACGCAAGTCCGGCTCCGGCCGGGCCCGTCCCGCGCTGACCGCCGGGCCGCGTCCGGAGCACATCCCGCTCTCGCCGGCGCAGCAGCGCTACTGGTTCCTCAACCAGTTCGACACCAGCGCCTCGGCGGTCGACAACGTGCCGTTCGCGGTGCGCCTGACCGGCACGCTGGACGTGGCCGCGCTGGAGCGCGCGGTGGCCGACATCTTCGCCCGCCACGAATCGCTGCGCACCGTCTACCCGACCGTGAACGGCGAGCCGGTGCAGGTCGTGCTGCCCGCCTCGCAGTCGACCCCGTCGCTGCGGGCGGTGGACATCGACGAGTCCGAGCTGATCGCCACGGTGATCGAGTTCGTCATGACCACCTTCGATGTCACCGCCGAGGTGCCGCTGAAGGTCGCGCTGTACCGGTTGGCCTCGGATCAGCACGTGATCGCGTTCGTCTCCCACCACGTCTCCGCCGACGGCGCGTCGATGGGTCCGCTCGCGCGCGACCTGATGACCGCCTACATGGCGCGCGCGGCGGGCGAGGCGCCGCAGTGGTCGCCGTTGCCGGTGCAGTACGCCGACTACGCGCTGTGGCAGCGCGAGGTGCTCGGCACCGAGGACGATCCGGAATCGGTGGCCGCGCAGCAGGTCGAGTACTGGAAGTCCGCGCTGTCGGGTCTGCCCGATCAGCTGGAACTCCCGGCCGACCGGCCGCGTCCGCCGATGCAGTCCTTCCGCGGCGACGCGGTGCGCTTCGAGATCGATCCCGAGCGGCACGCCAGGCTGCACGAGGTGGCGCGGGCCAACAACGCCTCGCTGTTCATGGTCGTGCACGCGGCCCTGGCGGTGCTGCTGGCCAGGCTGTCGGGCACCGAGGACATCGCGGTCGGCACCCCGATCGCCGGTCGCGGTGAGCGCGAGCTCGACGACATGATCGGCATGTTCGTCAACACGCTGGTCTTCCGCACCCAGGTCCGGCCCGGGGACACCTTCACCGACCTGCTCGCCGAGGTCAGGGACCGCGACCTGCAGGCGTTCGCGCACGCCGACGTGCCGTTCGAGCGTCTGGTCGAGGTGCTCAACCCGGTGCGCTCGACCGCGCGCAACCCGCTGTTCCAGATGGGGCTGTCGTTCCAGAACCTGGCCGAGCAGGCGTTCGAGCTGCCCGGTCTGTCGGTGAGCGCGGTCGACTTCGGCGCGCAGCTGGCCAAGACCGACCTGCACGTCACCGTGTTCGACCGGTACGCCGCCGACGGCGCCCCGGCCGAGATCGTGGCCGAATTCGGTTACGCGACCGACCTGTTCGACGAGTCGACGGTGCGCGGTTTCGTGGATCGGTTCCTGCGGGTGCTCGACACCGTGATCGCCGACCAGACGGTGCCGGTGGGCGACATCGACCTGCTGGCCGCCGACGAATCAGAGCGGATCCTGCGGGCGTGGAACGACACCGCGCACGCCACCGACCGCGACGCGACCCTCGTCTCGCTGTTCGACGCGGCGGTGGCGGCCGCACGCCCGGACGCTGTCGCGGTAATCGCAGAGGAGGCCGGGACCGCCGGACTCGCTGCAGCTGTGACCGCCGAGGTAGGCGACTCGGCCACCGCCGGCGCCGCCGATGTGGCCGGGGCGAGGGCGACCCTGACCTGGGCCGAGCTGGACGCGCGGGTGAACCGCCTGGCGCGGCACCTGATCGCATCGGGTATCGGGACCGAGGACCGGGTCGCGCTGGCGATCCGCCGCAGCGCCGATCTGGTGATCGCGATGTACGCGGTGGCTCGGGCGGGTGCGGCGTACGTGCCGATCGACCCGGATCAGCCTGCCGAGCGCGTCGGTTACATCCTCGACACGGCAGCCCCGGTGCGGGTGCTCACCACCGCGCGGGACGCCTTCGAGCACGAGGCCGCGCCGTCGATGCGCATCGACGAGCTGGATCTGTCCGGCTACGCCGACAGGCCGATCGCCGCCGACGAGCGGGTCCGCCCGCTGGTCCCGGCGAACACCGCCTACGTCATCTTCACCTCCGGCTCGACCGGTGTGCCGAAGGGCGTCGCGGTGCCGCACGCGGCGATCGCGAACCAGTTGCAGTGGAAGACGGCCGAATTCGGTCTCGGCGCGGGCGACGTGGTGTTGCTCAAGACCGCGGCGACCTTCGACCTCTCGGTCTGGGAGTTCTGGTCGGCGGCGGTCAGCGGCGGCACGCTGGTGATCGCCACCGCCGACGGTCATCGCGACCCGTCGTACCTGAACACGCTCATGCGGGAGACCGGCGTCACCACGCTGCACGTGGTGCCGTCCATGCTCGACGCGCTGCTCACCGAGTCCGGTGATCAGCTGCCCGGGTCCCTGCGTCGTGTCCTGGCCATCGGTGAGGCGCTGCCCGCCGCGACCGCGCAGCGCTTCCGCGCGGCCGGCTCCGGCGAGCTGTTCAACCTGTACGGCCCGACCGAGGCCGCGGTCTCGATCACCAGCCACCGCGTCGACGAGCACGACACCGCCTCGGTGTCCATCGGTGCGCCGGAGTGGAACAGCCGGGTCTACGTGCTGGATTCGCGTCTGCGGCCGGTGCCGGTGGGCGTGGCCGGTGAGCTGTACCTGGCAGGCGAGCAGCTGGCGCGCGGCTACTTCGCGCGACCGGATCTGACCGCCGACCGGTTCGTGGCCGACCCGTTCGGCGCGGCGGGCGAGCGCATGTACCGCACCGGCGACCTGGTCGCCTGGACCGCGAACGGTGAACTCGACTACCGGGGCCGCACCGACTTCCAGGTGAAGATCCGCGGCTTCCGCATCGAGCTCGGCGACATCGAAGCCGCGCTGCTGCGCCAGGATTCGGTATCGGCGGCGGCGGTGCTGGCGCACAACGACCCGAACCTGGGCGATCGCCTGGTCGCCTACGTGGTCCCCGGCGGCGTCGCCACCGGCGAATTCGACAAGCGGGCGCTGCAGTCGGCGCTGTCGGAGGATCTGCCGTCCTACATGGTGCCCAGCGCCTTCGTGGTGCTCGACGCCCTGCCGCTCAACGCCAACGGCAAGCTCGACCGCAAGGCGCTGCCCGTGCCGAGCTTCGAGCAGGCCGCCTTCCGCGCGCCGGCGACCCCGGCCGAACGGATCGTGGCCGAGGTGTTCGCCGATGTCCTGGGCATCGAGAAGAGCGAGTCCGGCCGGATCGGCGCGGACGACGACTTCTTCGCCCTGGGCGGCAACAGCATCCTGTCCATTCAGCTGGTGGCTCGCGCCAAGGCCGCGGGCGTGGCGTTCAGCGTCCGCGAGGTCTTCGACCAGCGCACCGTGGCGGCACTGGCCGAGGTGGCGACCCTCACCGACGCCACCGACACCGAGCTGCGGGAACTGCCCGGCGGCGGTGTCGGCGAGATCCCGATCTCCCCGGCGATGGCCGCGCTGCTGGCGCAGGGCCGCTTCGACGGCCTGGCCGAGGCCACGACGTTGGAGATGCCGCAGGCACTGGACTGGTGGACGTTGCTCGAAGCGCTCGAGGCGATCTTCGAACGCCACGACGCGCTGCGCACCCGTGTGCGTGACAACGGCGGCGTCTGGGAGTTCGAGGCGCTGGCGGTGGTCGACGTCGAACCGCTGGTTCGAGAAGTCCGGGTCGCCCGCGGAACCGACGGCGACTGGCTGCGCGAGGACGAGCTGGCCGCGGCGGTGGATCGGCTGGATCCGGTCGCCGGGGTGATGACCCAGTTCGTGCTGTTCACCTTCGAGGACGACCGCACCGACGAACTGCTCGTCGTGGCGCATCGTTTCGTGGTCGACGGGCCGTCCTGGCGCATTCTCGGCGCCGAGATCACCGAGGCGGTCGCCCGTCTCGGCGTCGACGCGCCGCTGGAGCTGCCCGCGATCGGCACCACGCTGCGCCGCTGGGCGCACCGCGCCGCCGAACTCGACCACAGCGCGGAACTGCCGTACTGGCAGGGTGTCTCGGCTGCCGACGAGGCGCCGATCGGCGACCGGCCGTTCGACCCGGCCGTCGACACCGCCGCGACCGTGCGCCGGGTGCGGGTCGAGATCCCTGCCGAAACCGGCGCGCTGGTGCTCGGCAGCGACGCGAGCACCGACCCGAGCGCAGGCGGTGTCATGGGCAAGGGCGGCACGAGCAGTGTCGCGGACAAGCGCAGTGTCGCCGACAAGCGCAGTGTCGCCGACAAGCGCAGTGTCGCCGACAAGTACCGGAGCACCACGCACGACGTGCTGGTGGCCGCCCTCGCCCTGGCGCTGGCGCGCTGGAGCGGCACGACGGAGCTGCCGGTGCTGCGCCTGGACGCGCGTGGCCGCGCCGACGAGTCGGTGCCCGGCGCGAACGTGGCAGGCACCGTCGGCTGGTTCGACACCGCCTACCCGGCGCGTCTCGACCTGGCCGCGGCCGGACTGTCGGCGGCCGACCTCGACGACGCCTTCGCCGGTGGGCCCGCCCTCGGCCGGCTCGTCAAGACCGTCAAGGAGCAGTTGCTCGCGGTGCCCGATCACGGCGCGGGCCACGCGCTGCTCGGCCTGCCCGACCGCGCGCAGGTCGGGTTCCGCTACCGCGGCGAGCTGCCCGCCGAGATCGTCGACGCGCGCGCGGGCGACCTGCCCGCCGCGGGCGTCCTGGACATCGAGGCGACCACGCTGGGCGCGGATCTGGTCACCACCTTCGCCTTCCCGGCGGGCGTGCTGACCGAGCAGCGGGTGGGCGAGCTCGCGGGGCTGTGGACCGAGGCGCTCGACGCGTTCGCGAAGCACGCACAGCGTCCGGACGCGGGCGGGTTCACCCCGTCGGACATGCCGCTGGTGCGCGTCGGCCAGACCGACATCGACATGTGGGAGCGGACCTACCCCGGCATGACCGAGGTGTGGCCGCTGACGCCGCTGCAGTCCGGCCTGCTCTTCCACGCGCTGATGAGCACCGCCACGGTGGACGTCTACACCATGCAGGCCGTGGTCGACCTCTCCGGCACGGTGGACGCCGACCGCCTGCACGCCTCGGCGCAGGCGATCCTGGACCGCTACCCGAACCTGCGCACCGCTTTCGTCACCGACTCCGACGGTCAGGCGGTGCAGGTCGTCCTCGACGACGTCGAGGTGCCGTGGCAGGAAGTGGATCTCACCGATCTGCCGCAGGACGAGCGGATGGACCAGCTGCGCAAGCTGCTGGCCCAGGACCAGGCCGAACGGTTCGACATGGCCACCCCGCCGCTGGTGCGCTACGCCCTGTACCGCACCGAGGCCGACCAGTGGCACCTGTCCATCACCACCCATCACGTGCTGCTGGACGGCTGGTCGATGCCGCTGCTCATGCAGGACCTGCTGGTGCTCTACGCGGTGCGCGGCGACATCGCCGCACTGCCGCCGGTGGCCTCCTACCGCACCTTCCTGGAGTGGCTGGACGGCCGCGATCCGCAAACCTCCCTGCGGATCTGGACGCAGGCCTTCGAGGGACTGACCGAGCCGACCGAGTTCGCGCCGCCCGCCAAGGGCGTCGAGCAGTACGAGACCGGCAAGGTCACCGTCGAGCTCGACGAGGAGCGGACCCGCAGGCTCGGCAAGCACTGCGCCGAGCTGGGGATCACCGTGAACACGCTGGTCTCCTCGGCCTGGGGCATCCTGGTCGGCCGGCTCGTCGGCCGCTCGGACGTGGTGTTCGGCACCACTGTTTCCGGTCGCCCCGCCGAACTGCCCGGCGTCGAGACGATGGTGGGTCTGTTCATCAACACCCTGCCGGTGCGCATGCGCATCGACGAGCACGCCGCCATCGGCGACCAGCTGCGGCGCGTGCAGCGCGAACAGGCCGACCTGCTCGACCACCACTACATCGGTCTGGCCGACATCCAGCGCGCCGCCGGGGTGGCCTCGCAGTTCGACACCCTGTACGTGTTCGAGTCCTACCCGGTGGATCGCGCGGCCATCGCCGCGGCGTCCGACATCGACGGCATGTCGGTGACCGGCGTCGGGGTCAGCAACTCCACGCACTACCCGCTGACCCTGCAGGTGCTGCTGGAAAGCACGCTCGAGATCACCTTCGAGTACCTGACCAGCCGCTACACCGAGGACGAGGTCCGCACCCTGGCCAAGCGCATGATGCGGGTACTCGACGCGCTGCTCGGCGATCCGGTCGGCGCGGTCGGCGACATCGACATCCTCGACGAGACCGAACGCGCTGCGCTGCTGGGTGATTCGGGGGCGGCGCAGGCTGCCGAAGCCGGTCGCCTCGGCGCCAGGACGGTCGCGAAGGTGCTCGCCGAGGTCGTCGAAGCCGATCCGGAGGCCCCGGCGCTGCTCGACGGCGACAACGAGATCGCCTACCACGTGCTGGACCGGCGCTCCTCGCAGCTCGCGCGCGTGCTCATCGGGCGCGGTGTCGGCCCCGGCGACGTGGTCGCGGTGGCGCTGCCCCGGTCGGTGGACTCGGTGGTCGCGGTCTGGGCGGCCCAGAAGGCCGGTGCGGCAGTGCTGTTCGCCGCCGGACTCGACGCGGCGGCACTGGCGTCGGCGGGTGCCCGCTTCGGCGTCACCCGCGAGGTCCGTGAGGACGCCGGGATCACCTGGGTGGCACTGGGCGAGCAGCAGGTGCGCGACGAGATCGCCGCCGCGGCGGGCCATCCGGTGTCCTACGCCGACCGGGTCCGCCCGCTCGGCGAGGAGCACCCGGCGTTCGTGGAACTGGTCGAGGGTGCCGCGGTGCCGCTGAACCAGGAGCAGGCGCTCGATCTGGGCGACAGCCTGCGGCGCAGCGAGGACATCGACTACGAGTCGACGACCTACACCACCGCCGCCGCGGGCCGGGCCGCGCTGACCGAGTTCCTGGCGACCTCCATCGCGGGCGCGCTCTCGGTGCTGCCCACCGGTTCGGTCGCCGACGATCTGGCCGAAGGCGAGGTCACCCACTGGTTCCTCGCCGCCGGTGAGAGCTCCGCCGCGGCCGACGACGCGGTCCGGGTGATCCCCGAGAAGTAGGGCGCGCACGGATGATCGTGGGCCGCTGCCGGTGATCGGCAGCGGCCCACGCCTTTTCCTTCATCGTGTACGCCGGCGTTCATCACGGCGTGTCGGCGACCGGGCTCCCGCACCATCGCTCCCACAGACGGTTGCGAAGAAAAGGGGTCGCCGTGAGCGAACCGTGGCGGATGTCGGACGGGCACCGGGAGAACTTCTGGCGGCGGTGCGGGTGGTCTCCTGAGCTGCCCGACGCCGAGCGTGAGCGCATCGAGCGGCGCTGGGACGACGAATCCATCGACCTGGCCGAACTTTTCGGGTGGTAGCGGAGCTTTCCGGGTGGTAGCGGAGCTTTCCGGGTGGTAGCGGACGCGGGCGGCTCACACGGTAGCGGCGGATGTCAGAGCGTGATGCCTGTCGCCGACAAGTCGTGTCGCAGCGTGTCGATCCGGTGTAGTTCGTGGATCCATGTCGGTGCGGTGATTCGGCGGCGCATCAGTTCCCGGATGGTGGCGGCGGCGACCGCGGCCGTCGCCAGGGATTGTCCACGCCCGGTGGCCCACCGCACCGGTCCATCGGCGGCTCGGGCCAGCACCACCCATCTGTCGCTGCCGGGCATGTGCCGTGGCGCCAACGGCCGCAGTGCCGGCGCCCACGTGAGCGCGGCCAGGCCGACGGTGGCAAGACGGGAGTCCAGCCTCAGGTAGGTGCGGACGGGGACCGCGAATTCGCGGGTGAGCCGGTGCTGGTCGGCGAAGTCGGCGCGCAGCGCGGGAAACGGCTTGTACCCGGCCTGTTCGGGAATCGTGAACCGTGCGGGTGTGGTGAAGTTGCGGACGTCGGTGCCGTCGGGGTCGGCGAAGCGCTGTCCCAGCAGTCCGTAGGTCCAGGCCGTGGCGGCGGGACCGTGGTGCTCCCCGGAGCCGAGCCCGATCATGATGTCCACCGGGCCGGGGTGGCTCGCCAGCGCGTCGACGGCGAGCAGGGTGGTCAGCCCGGGCGCCAACCCGACGCCGAGCACCACCGGCCCTTCGACGTGCTCCAATGCCCGCACGTATGCGGAGGTCGCCGAGATCTCGATGAATACGATGCCGCGGCGGGCACACGCCTCGGCGAGCCGGACATTCTCGACCCCTGCGCAATTCACCACGATCGAGACCCCGGCCAGCGCGGTCTCGACACTGTCCGGCATGGTCACATCGACTACCCGGTCCGCGCGCGCGGCGTCGCGTCCGGCCGCGAGCACCGGGATGTCGTGCGCGCGCAGCAGTTGCACCAGGTGAGCGCCGACGGCTCCGTATCCGCCCAGCACCAGCACACTCATCGAGCCTGCTTCGGGGTGGGCGTTGCGATGGCGTCCCCGCCGGACGATCCCGCCGGGAGCAGATGCAGCGTGAGCGCATCGGTGGCCCAGGACTCCCACTCCGCGCCGGTCCAGCCGCGCTCGTGGACGAGTAGCCGGTAGGTCTCGGGGGCGAGCGTAGCGAGCGCGATGTCGGCGGCGCGGGCGGCCGTGATGCCCGCACGCAGCGGTGTCTTGGCGGCGAGGGCCTCGGCCAAGTGGAGCTGGACCAGATGCCGCTGGGCGATATTGGTCTGCCAGAGTTCGGCGAGTTCGGTGTCGGTCGACGCGGCCGACCGGATCACCTCGAGCAGCCGGCCGGCGCGGGCGTAGATTCTTGTCGCGGCGGCGACCTGGAGCCGGATCTGCTCGGCCGGCGCCGCCGCGAGCGCCGCCGCGAACCAGGGTCGGTCCATGGTGGCGACCGGTTCGGTGTCGCCCGCGATCTCGATGTCGAGGAGTTCGGACAGGATCGCGCGCTTGGTGGCGAAGGTGAAGTACAGCGTCTGCACCGCCATTCCCGCCTCATCGGCGATGGCCTTCATCGTGGTCTGCGAGTAGCCGCGGGTGGTGAACAGTTCCCGCGCCGCCGCGAGCATCTTGGCTCGGTTCGCTGTTGTTCTGGCCGCCCGTACGCCAGAGCCTCTTCCTGTCATGCCCCGATCCTACTTGACTAGAGTAAGACTCCAATGAAATCCGAATGTGCGACCGACGATCTGGACCACGCGATGCGGTTCACGCTCCAGCCGCTTGGGGTCCGGCTCGACGCCCGCGATCGCGGCGGTAGCCGCGGGCGCGACGTGCGAGGCGAAGCCCGGATCGTTGCTCCGTGTAGCGGGCGCCGTGATGCGCACCAGGTAGCGCGGCAGTCGTCATGGGCGCTCTTCTTTCGGTGCGCGGTCGCTCCCGGTGAGCAACGTGCCCCAGGTGAGCAGGACGAATGCGGCTACAGCGCAAGCGGTTCTGGTGAAGTGGAACGCTTCCCAGCGCGCCAGGAGGGTGCGATAGTTCTCCGGCGGGGTCGCCACCGCCCACTGCTCGATCTGCTGGTTGATGGGGACGTTGCCGAGCCGGGTGATGGTGAACACGGCGAGTGCGAGAACCGCCGCGGTGACCGCGATCCGGCGGCTGTTGCCGCGCTCGCGCACGGCGAGGAGTACGCAGCTGAAGAAGGTGACTCCCATCAGGGCCTGCATGACAACACCGTTGACCTCCATCAAGGCGGAGTGGAAGGTGAACCGGGTCTGCGGATCGACGCGCCGGAAGGCGTAGACGACGTTGACAGCGCCGTAGAAGAAGGCCCCCGCCAGCAGTCCGCTGGACAGCAGTGCGCTCGCCCGCACCGGGCCTGGTCCGATCATCGGGCCGAGTGGCCGACGGGCGCGAGCGACAGCAACTCGTCGACCGACCACTGATCGTCGGCGTGGGCGCCGTGCTTGGCCGCGAGTACGCGTCCGTCCGGTGCGATGAGGAAATCGGCGGGCAGTCCGAGGCTGCCGCCGTCGGGGCGCAGTGGAGGGGCCGGGCGACGCCTGCGCGCCATGGCGACAGCGGCGTGGGCGACCCCGCGGACGATGCCCGGCCAGGCACGCGGATCGAGAACGGCGCGTGCCGCGGTCTCCACGCCGAATTCGCGGTAGAGGACTCGCTGCGGGTCGGCGATCACATCCAGTGGCAGGTCGGCTTCGTACTCGAGCAATGCGGCGGCGCTGGAATGGAAAACGATCACCTCGTGGATGCCGGCGGCCTCGATCTCGTCTTTGCGGGCGACGATCGAGCGTAGATGCAGGGTGCAGACCGGGCAGCCCGCGAAGCGGCGGAACTGGAGGTGAACGAGCCGGCCGGAGTCCGGGACGGGCACGTCGACGCCGGTGATGCTGGTCAGCGTCCGTGGCGGCACTGTCGAAATCAGGGACATGGCGGACTCCTTCGTTAGTGTACGCAGTACGCCTAACAAGTATGCGCGTATCTTGTACGCTGTCAATTCGTGCCCCGCCCTCGTTCCCTGACCAGCGGCGATCTCGCTGCCGCGGCGCTCGCGGTGATCGACCGCGACGGCCTGTCCGCGCTCACCATGCGCGCCGTCGCCAAAGAACTGGGCATGGCGACGATGGCGCTCTACCGCTACGTCCCCGATCGCGAGGGACTCGAAGTGCTCGTGGTGGAAAGCGTTTTCGATGTGGTCGACGTGGCGTTGCCCGCCGGCCTGCCGTGGATGCAGCGCATCGAGACGCTGGCCGAGCGCGTGTGCGCGGCGGTCGGCACGCATCCGCAGACCGTGCCGCTGCTGCTAGCGCACCGGCAGTCCGCGCGCAGCGGGTTGCGTTGGATGGAGGCCATGCTGGGCGTGCTCACGGACGCCGGTTTCGACGGCGCCGATCGAGTGATCGCCCAGCGCACTGTCGTCGGCTTCCTGTTCGGCTTCTTGCAGAACGCCCACTACGCCGCGCTGGGCGGGCAGGGCACAGCTGCTCTCGCCGCGTTGTCCGCCGACGAATTCCCGCACCTGGTCGCGACCGCCCGATCGGCGACGACGGTGTCGGCCGAGGAAGAGTTCCGCGGCGGCTTGGCGATCGTGCTGCGCGGGCTGCGTCCGGACTGAACAGGCCGACCGACCGATCGGCGGGCGTGCTTTCATGCTGCGGGTCGGCGCACGAGAACGGCCGCGCCGAGGGTCTCGACGCGGCCGTTTCGGCGTGGAATGCCGGTCAGTCCTTGCCGCGACCGGCCTTGAAACCGAAGTCCCAGTGGTAGCGCTGGGCGATCTCGATGATGCCCCCGCCCGGTCGTCCGGCGGGCGGGCGGATGAAGGTGCCCTCGCGGCGGACCACGAGTTCGCCGTTGATGTTCTCGATGTGGGCGAGCACGGCGTCGCGGGAGTCGTCCATGCAGCCGTCGAGGGTCATCTCGATCGGCGGGCAGTTCAGCGGGTACAGGGTGGCGGTGGCGTGCACGCCGCGGAAATCGTTGGCGCCCTCGTAGATCGAGGTGAATACCAGGATGCGGCGCAGCTGGCCGGCGAAATCCAGATTGATGTCGAGGTTTTCGCCGGTCGTGCTGGAACCGGTGCGGTCGTCCTGGTCGAGCCGGATGAACGGCGGCCGGTCCAGGGCGCCGAAGGAGCGGTCCAGCGCGCGCACCGAGCCGATCCGGCCGTCGGCGAGCTCGAAGAAGCAGCTCAGGTCCAGGTCAAGACCACCGCCGCCGCGCCTGCGGCCGAACAGGCCGCCGCGCTGCGGCTGGTGCTGGGAGGTCCAGTTCAGGTTGATCCGCATGGTGCCGCCGGTGGCGCCCTGCTTGGTGAGCGAGACCGAGGGCGATTCCTTGGTCAGCGAGATCTTGCTCAGGTTCACCGGCGCGCCACCGCCGGTGGGGGGCGGCGGCGCGAACTGCTGCTGCGGCGGAGGCGGCGGCGCGAACTGTTGCGGGGGCGGCGGCGGTGCGAACTGCTGGTTCGGCGGTGGGGGCGCGAACTGCTGGTTCGGCGGCGGCGCGTACTGCTGCGGGGGCGGCGGCGGTGCGAACTGCTGGTTCGGCGGTGGGGGCGCGAACTGCTGCTGTTGCGGCGGTGCGAATTGCTGCGTCGGCGGGGGCGGCGGAGGCGGTGGGGTGAACTGCTGCTGCTGTTGCGGGGCGGCGGCCGGAGCGGGCTCGTCGACCGAGATGCCGAAATCGGTGGCCAGGCCGGCCAATCCGGAGTCGTAGCCCTGGCCCACGGCGCGGAACTTCCAGGCGCCCTGGCGGCGGTAGAGCTCACCGAGCACGAACGCCGTCTCGCTGGTCGCGCCGGTGCTGTCGAAGCGGGCCACCTCGGCGCCGCTCGCCGCGTCGAGCACGCGCACGTAGAGCCCCTGGAACTGACCGAAGGTGCCGCCGTCGGTGGACGCCGCGATCACGATCGTCTCGACCTGCGGTTCGACGGTGGACAACTGCACCGAGAGCACGTCCAGGACCGTCGGCCCCTGCTGCTTGCCCTCGTGCTTCACCGCCCCGGAGGGATGCGTGGGCTGGTTGTAGAACACGAAGTCGTTGTCGGAGCGGACCTTACCGCTCACCAGCAACAACGCGGACGCGTCGGCGTCCGGCACACCCGGACCCGATTGCCACCCCAGCTCGATGCGGACCGCGGACATCGGCACCGCCACATTGGCGCCCTTCATCATCGACACGCGAACCAACGTATACGAGTCGGCACCGGCCCGTCACGCGGAACGCCGCGCGCGGTGGCCGGTGCCCGCGCGCCCGCCGCACCGTCTCAGCGTGTCGGCGGCGCGATCTTCCAGTGTTCGCTCAGGGCCCCCGCGATCTCCGGCAACACCGTCACCGCAATCCGTTTGCGCCGCAAGAATTCTCGGATCTCGTTCACCTGCTCACGCTTGCGCAGGTCGTAGGCGCCCGAGACCGGCTGCCGAACCGGCGGAATCGACAACAGCACCAGCTCCCCGTGCTCCTCGTCGCCACCGGTGAGATCCAGCGCCAGCGACCACCGGGCCTGCTCGTCGAGTGCGAACCTGGCACCGACCACCCGATCCCACGGCACAACCTCATGCGTCAAAGGCGTGCGCAACTCGATGGCGTCCTCGGTCAGCACCACCGCGTCGCGCTTGTACAACGCCACCAGCGCCGCCACCCCCGCGACGAGCCCGGCCGACAAGCCGGTGAACACCCGGCCCCACCCGAACCCGGCCACCACCGCCAGCGTCACCCCGACCACCAGCGCGAACGCGATCCCGCCGTAGATCGCCGTGCGCCGTCCCGGCACCACACCGGCCCGAACCATCGCCATCCGAATCAGCCTCCCGCGTTCTCCGAGCGCCACGCTACCGCGCACCGGAATCGAGTCATATGCTAGCATTGCTGTCACCGACAGCAATGGGGGTATCCATGGCCACATTGACCATCCGCGGATTCGATGACGAGCTGCATCTGCGGCTGCGGTTGCAGGCGGCTCGGCACGGGCGTTCGATGGAAGCCGAGGTGCGGGCGATTCTGGCCGATCAGCTCGAGTCCTCGCCTCCTGCCCGGCTGGGTAGCCGCATTCGCGCGCGGTTTGCCCAGCTGGGTGGCGCGGAGCTCGATCTGCCCGCACGTGATCAGGCACCGCGCCCTGCGGAGTTCGAGTGATCATCCTCGATACGAACGTGCTCTCCGAGGTCGTGAAGCAGGCGCCTGAGCAGCGGGTGATCGACTGGCTGGATGCACAGCCTGCCGTAGGGATCGCAACTACCGCCGTCACGGCCGCCGAGCTCTGGTATGGCGTTCGTCGGCTACCCGATGGGCGCCGTAAGGCAGGGCTGGTCGCGGGCATCGACGCCGTGCTCTACGAAGATCTGCAGGGTCGAATCGAGAGGTTCGACACCGCTGCAGCGAGTAGATACGCCGATCTCGTGATAGCGAGAGAGTGTGTGGGACAGCCCATCTCGATGGCCGATGCCCAAATCGCGGCGATCTGCGTGAGCCGGGGAGCGGTGTTGGCCACTCGCAACGTCCGGGACTTCGCGGGCACCGGTATCGAGATCGTCGACCCGTGGGCGTACTGACCTGCCGTCGCGCTCAGCGGCGCAGGGCGACGGCGGCTTCGGCGGTGTAGACGCGGAACTGCAGGGTCTGCTGGAAGTAGAGCTCGACGGTGTCGGCGTCGTGGGAGAGGTAGCCGATGGACAGATCCTGGCCGAGGGTGAGTTCGAAGTCGCCGCCGCGGGTGGTGACGACGAAGGCGCCCTCGATGGCGGGGGCCCAGATGATCTCGCCGTCGGGGAACATGCGCTCGATGTGGACGCGGATGGGGTAGCCGTGGTCGGAGGTCTCGCTGACCTCGGTGTAGAGCTCCGCGCTGAGCAGCACCGAGTACGGGCCGTCGACGCCTGCCAGGCGCAGTTCGGTCAGTGCCTGGGCGATGGCCTCGGGAACCATGCGTGACTCGGTGGGCAGGGTGAGGGGTGCGTTGGAGGCGGCGGCCCGGATGCCGGTGATGCCCGCGGCGGCGTAGCCCTCGAAGATCGCGCGGTCCTCGGCGAAGGCGATGCGGCGGGCCGCCTCCTTCACCGGGTCCAGGTCGGCGTCTTCGGCGCCGCGCTCGACATTGTCGAGTTCCTCGCGCGAGAGCGTGAACGGCACCCGCAGTTCGACCAGCGGGGCGACCAGGCGCTGACGGGCCTGCACGCCTTCGTCGGGCGCATCGATGGAGGTGGTGCGGCCCAGGCCGACCGCGGAGTAGTCCACGCCGTGCGGACCGGACACGTCGACCACGCGGCGGCCGGCGATGTGGCGCTTGAAGGTGCGGGTCGCCTCTTCCTCGACGGCCGCCCACGCCGCGCCGGTGATCGGCGCGAGTTCGCGATGCAGGTTGTTCACGGGGTGCTCCTTTGCAGTGTGCCGATACCGAGTGAGCCGTCGGAGTTGGCGCCGAGCGGTCGCGCCTGCGTATCGGCCGGCTCGGTCGCGGCGGCGCCGGGCGGGTCGGGCAGGTTGTCGAAGAAGTCCAGCGGCGGGGTGAAGAACAGGGTGCCGGTGATCGCGGTGGAGAAATCGAGGATGCGGTCGTAGGGGGCGTCCTCGGTGCCCTCGAACATGCGCGACAGCATGGTCTCGGTGACCGTCGGGGTGGCGGCGTAGGCGATGTAGTAGGTGCCGAACTCGCCCTCGCGCACGCTGCCGAAGGGCATGTTGGCGCGGGTGATCTTGCGTTCGGCGCCGTTCTCGTCGACCACGGTGTTCACCGCCACGTGCGAATCGGCCGGTTTCACCTCGTCGGGCAGTTCGAAATCATCGAGCTTGGTGCGCCCGATGACCCGTTCCTGCTCTTCGACGGACAGCGCCCGCCACTCGCGCATCGGGTGCAGGTATTTCTGCACGATCACATAGCTGCCGCCGGCGAAATCGGGATCGTCGGCTTCGGTGATCAGCGTGTGCTCGACGGCTTCGCGCCCTTCGGGGTTCTCGGTGCCGTCGACGAAGCCGAGCAGGTCGCGCTGTTCGAAGTACCGGAAGCCGACGGTCTCGTCGACGATGGTCGCCGCGCCCGCCAGCCGGTCGGCGATGGTCATCGCCAGCTCGAAGCAGGCGTCCTGGACCTCGGCGCGGATGTGGAAGAGCAGATCACCCGGGGTGGAGGGCGCGCGATGGACCTTGCCGGCGAATTCGCGCAGCACGTGCAACTCGGCCGGGCGGGGACCGGCGAACAGCCGGTCCCAGGCCCGCGAGCCGATCGAGGCGACACAGCTGAGATTCGCCCCGGGCAACCGGAACCCGACCGAGCGGCGTAGGCCCGGCAGATCCTCGAGCAGGTCGCGCGCGGTCGCCTCGCCGCCTTCGTCGATGGTGGCGACGAGGAAGATGGCGGCGGGCGTGAGCGGTTCGAGGATCGGCTGCGGCTCACCCATGCCCGACAGCCTAGGGCTAGATCGCCACCGTCAGCAGGAACGCGACGTCGTCGTCGGCCTTCACGCTGTGCCTGGCCTTGGGCACCACGATCAGGTCACCCGCCGAGCCTTTCCATTCGTCGACGCCGCTGATCAGCGTCAACGTGCCGGTCAGGACGTGGATGGTGGCGTCGCCGCCGTTGTCGTGCTCGGCCAGGCTCTGCCCCGCTGTGAGGGCGACCACAGTCTGGCGCAGCGAGTGGGTGTGCCCGCCGTAGACGGTCTGCGAACTGCGTCCGCTCGACGCGGTGGCGGCCAGCTTGAGCTGCTGGCGAGCCAGGGCGGTCAGCGACTTCTTGTCCATGGGAATGCCTTTCGCGAGATGCGTTCGCGTCGAGATCGGCCGACGACGGGGCGCTCGCCGCCGGTGTCCTTGGAGTATGCCGGACCGCTCGGGCGGGCGTGTCCGCTTTGCCGACCCGCCCGCGGTCGCTCGTGCGTCGGCCCCGCTCAGGTGCGGGTTCGACGCACGTAACGATCGATACGAAAGCGCAGGCCGGTGGCGGAGACGCGCTCGGGCTCGGATTCCAGCAGCCGCCATTCCGGGCCGATGTCCGGTGCGTGCGCGTCGCCCTGCACACTGACCTGCACCTCGGTGACCAGCAGTTCGGTCGCGAAATCCATTGCCGTGGCATAGATTTCCGCACCACCGGCCACCCACACCGATTCCGGTTCGGTCATCGCCAGCGCCTCGGTCAGCGAGCTCGCGCGCTCGGCGCCCGGGGCGGACCAGTTCGGCTGCCGGGTGAGCACGATATTGCGGCGTCCGGCCAGCGGGCGGAACTTCGGCGGCAGCGAATCCCAGGTCTTGCGGCCCATGATCACCGGGTGCCCCCAGGTGACGGTGCGGAAGTTGGCCATGTCCTCGGGCACGCGCCAGGGGATGGTGTTCTCGAACCCGACGACGCCCTCGGGGCTCTGCGCCCAGATCAGGCCGATGGTGCGGGTGGACACGATGGTGCTCACACCGCCACCGGAGCCTTGATCGGCGGGTGATGCCGGTAGCCGGTCACGGAGATGTCCTCGTAGGCGTAGTCGAACAGCGAGGGCGCCGGGCGCAGCTCCAGCCGCGGGAACGGATAGGGCTCGCGGGAGATCTGCTCGGTGACCTGGTCGATGTGGTTGTCGTAGATATGACAGTCGCCGCCGGTCCAGATGAACTCGCCGGGCTCGAGCTCGACCTGCTGAGCGACCAGGTGGGTGAGCAGCGCGTAGCCGGCGATGTTGAACGGCACGCCGAGGAACAGGTCGGCGCTGCGCTGGTAGAGCTGGCAGGACAGCTTGCCGTCGGCGACGTGGAACTGGAACAGCGCATGGCAGGGCGCCAGCGCCATCTTGTCCAGTTCGGCGACATTCCAGGCCGAGACGATCATGCGCCGGGAGTCGGGATCGGTGCGCAAGGTGTGCAGCACCTGGGAGATCTGGTCGATGTGATTGCCGTCGGGGGTCGGCCAGGACCGCCACTGCACGCCGTAGACCGGGCCGAGCTCACCGTCGGGCGCGGCCCATTCGTCCCAGATCGTCACCCCGTGCTCGCGCAGCCAGCTCACGTTGGAGTCGCCGCGCAGGAACCACAGCAACTCGTAGACGATCGACTTCAGGTGCACCTTCTTGGTGGTGACCAGCGGAAAGCCGGCCGACAGGTCATAGCGCAGCTGATGGCCGAACACGCTGCGGGTGCCGGTGCCGGTGCGGTCGCCCTTCGGTGTGCCGGTCTCGAGCACGAGCCGCAGGAGGTCCTCGTACTGGCGATCCGGTGGAACTTCCGTGTCCGTCTCCACGCCGGAAAGCTTAGTCGGGCTCCTCACGGTGACGGACGGTCGGGCTCGAGGCCGGCAGGCCCGATCGGGCCGGGCCGGGCATGCACCGGCGATCCTGGCATGCTCGGCGGATGCGCAAGCTCTACGTGATCGGTATCGGCGCGGGCGACCCGCGGCAGGTGACGATGCAGGCCGTCGAGGCCATCCGGCAGGTCGAGGTGTTCTTCGTGATCGGCAAAGGCGAGGCCAAACGCGAGCTGGTCGAGGTGCGCACCGAGATCCTGCGCGCCCACCTGGACTCCGCACCCCGGATCGTGGAGATCGCCGACCCGCCGCGCGAGCGCACCCCCGGCAGCGCCCCCGCCTACCGGGGCGTGGTCGAAGACTGGCACGAGCGCCGCGCGGAACTGCTGGAACAGTCCTTCGCCGAGGTCGACGGGGTCGGCGGCATCCTGGTCTGGGGCGATCCCTCGCTCTACGACAGCACCCTGCGGATGATCGAGCGGGTGCTGCGCCGCGGCACGCTCGACTTCGACTACGAGGTGATCCCCGGCGTGACGAGCGCCCAGGCCTTGGCCGCGCGCCATCGCATCGTGCTGCACGAGATCGGCGAACCCGTGCACATCACCACCGGGCGCAGGGTGCGCGACGAGGGGCTGGGACCGGGCTCGACGCTGGTCATGCTCGACGGCGACTGCGCCTTCACCGAGGTCCCCGGCGACGTGCACATCTGGTGGGGCGCCTATCTGGGCATGCCCGACGAGACCCTGATCGCCGGGCAACTGCGCGACGTGCGCGAGCGCATCGTCGAGGTGCGCTCCCGGCTGCGCGCCGAAAAAGGCTGGATCATGGACATCTACCTGCTGCGTCGCGCGCCGGGAAGTGTCGGGGCCGCCGGGTAGCCTCGGGCGTGAACCCGAAACCAGCTGAACCGAACCAGCTGAACCGAACCAGCGGAGGTACTCCGTGCCCGAACTGCCGGAAGTGGAGGCGCTGGCGCAGTTCCTGCGGGAACACGCGGTCGGCGCGGTGGTCGGCCGGGTCGATGTCGCCGCGCTGAGCGCGGTCAAGACTTTCGACCCGCCGGTGACGTCGCTGTCCGGTCGCGATGTGACCGGTGCGGCGCGCTGGGGCAAATTCCTGGGCCTGGACTGCTCGGGGCGCTGGCTGATCACCCATCTGTCGCGAGCGGGCTGGCTGCGCTGGGTCGACGAACCCAGCCCGAATCCGCCCAGGCCCGGCGGTAAGAGCCCGCTGGCGCTGCGCGTGCACTTCTTCACCCCCGAGGGCGCGACCCCGGCGATCGACCTCACCGAGGCCGGGACGAAGAAACGGCTCGCGGTCTACGTCGTCGACGATCCGGCGCAGGTGCCCGGCATCGCGCGGCTCGGGCCGGACGCGCTGGCGGTGAGCGAGCCGCAGTTCGACGAGATCCTGCGCGGGGCCTCGGGCCGGGTGAAGACGGTGCTGGTGGACCAGACCCTGCTCGCGGGCATCGGCAACGCCTACTCCGACGAGATCCTGCACACCGCCATGCTCTCGCCCTTCGCGAACACCAAGACGCTGCCCGCGCAGAAGGTCGCCGAGTTGTACGCGGCGATGCGCACGGTGCTCACCGACGCGGTCGCCCGGTCTGTGGGGCAGGACGCCGCCCGGCTCAAGGGCGAGAAACGCTCCGGGCTGCGGGTGCACGCCAGGACGGGGCAACCGTGCCCGGTCTGCGGGGACACCGTGCGAGAGGTCTCCTACGCCGAACGGTCCTTCCAGTACTGCGCCACCTGCCAGACCGGCGGAAAGGTGCTCGCCGACCGCAGGATGTCGCGGCTGCTCAAGTGAGAGGCGGTCGTCCAGGTAGGTGGTGCCCGGCCGTGACAGCGCCTGCGGGGAGCACCCACGTCTCTGCGGCAGCCTGGTCACACGCCGACCCCTGGTGCTCCCTGGCATACAGGGGCCCTCGCGCACTGAGGCGGAGGCCGCCCACGCCGCCCCCGCAGGACACGCTCAGGTCAGGCTCGGCGCCCGCACGCCGGCCCACGCCAGCCGTCGCTGCCGGTCCGGGTCCGGCAGTACGCGGACCGGGTCGTCGATGATGAGGGTGAGCCGGTCGGTCTCGGTGTAGGCCGGCCACGACGGCAGCGGCGCACCGGTGCGCGCGAACGCCAGCCAGTTGTCCTGGAACTGTCTGGTCACGACCTGCATGCTGCGCGCGCCGCCCGCCGCCGTCAGCGCCCGCCCGATCGGGCCGTCGCCCACGCCGAAGACCGGGAACAGGTCGGTGGCGTGGGTGGCTCCGATGCCCGCCAGCTTCAGCGCGCGCGGGGCGTAGTCGAAGCGGTAGGCATAGGTGGGGGCGTGCCTGCTGTGGCCCTCCATCACCGCCACGGACGGACGCCAGAAGACATAGTCGCCGCCCATCCGCACCGCTGTCCGCGTCTCCGGGTACCGCGGGTAGGCCGCGCGCACGCGCTTCTCGACCTCCGGACCGGCGGCGCTCAGCAGGATTCGCAGCCGTTCGGGATTCGTGGGCAGGTAGTCGGCGAACCGGGCGAACAATTCGCCTTCGTCGCGGCAGGTGCCGATGATCAACGGCACGTCGGCCGCGTTGCCGTCGCGGATCGCGTCGACCGGGGCCTGCGGCAGATACTCGCCGTCGGCGACCGGGCAGATCGGGAAGAAACCGGGGCGCAGACGCCCGGTGGCGGCAATCGTGCGGTCGGCCGCCTTCCGGATGTCGTTGGCGGGCAGCTCCTGCAGTGCCTTCGCGGCGTCGGCGGGATCGACGCCGAGCTTGCCGACCAGCAAGCGGGCGAACTCGGCGGCATCCTCGGCCGACAGACCCCAGTCGGCGGGTGGGCTCTGGGCGATCGCGCGGTGGAACAGTCCGTGCGCGGCCGGGACCGCCATCAGCGACAGCACGGCGTGCGCGCCCGCGGATTCACCGAAGATGGTGACATTGCCCGGGTCGCCGCCGAACGCGGCGATATTGCGCTGCACCCACTCCAGCGCGGCGACCTGGTCGCGCAGGCCGAGGTTGTGGTCGAACGGCCGGGAGGGGGTGGCGAACTGACTGAAATCGACGTAACCGAACGCGCCGAGGCGGTAGTTCAGCGTGACCACGACCGCGCCGCGCTGCGCCAGCCGCGCCCCCGAGTACAGGTTCAGCGCCGAGGTGCCCATCACGTAACCGCCGCCGTGGATGAACACCATCACCGGGCGCGGGGTGATCGACGGTGTGACGGGGACGGTGACATTCAGTGTCAGCGAGTCCTCGCTGGTCGGCTGGTAGACCCGCGCGCCGATCCTGGCGCCGCCGCGATGCTGGAAGGAGGCCGCGGCGAACTCGGTCGCGTCGCGCACACCCGACCACGGCTGCACCGGCTGCGGCGCGCGGAATCGCAGCTCACCGATCGGGGGCGCGGCGTAGGGAAGGCCGCGCCAGCGCAGCACCCGCTTGCCCCGTCGACCCCGGACTACACCGTCGTCGGTCGTGATGTCGATCGTTGCCACCATCGAACGATCGTAACCAGCGGCGCCGGTCCGGCGCGAGGGTCACGGAGGCGGCTTCGAGCGCGTGCCCGGCGCCTCGGCACGCGGTGCCATTCCCGCTACTGCAGGTAGCCCTCGACCTGGCGTGGGGAGTTGAGCTGCGCCTCCTCCGGCGACCCGCCCGAATCCTGCCTGGCCCGCCGCTGACGCAGCAGATCCCAGCACTGATCGAGCATCACCTCGATCTCGGCCAGGCGTTTGCGCTCGTCGACCGGATCGACCTCACCCGCAACCGCTTTCGCGCGCAGCCGGTGTTCGTCGTCGACGAGCTTCTTGATGCGTGCCAGGAGATCCTGATCGCTCATGCCCCCATGCTACGGACCCGGCCGGGTGGCAGCGGGTGTTCGTCGCGGGCGCGTGCGAGGCAGTCCGCTGCCAGCTTCGCCGCGATTCGCAGCTGTGGCAGGCCTGGCGCGGTATAGCCGAGCGGGATGCCGTAGCTGCGCGGGGCAGTCTCGGGATGCGGGAAGGGCTCGGGATGCTGGAAGGGCTCGATGTGCGGTTCACCGCGAGGATGGCGGTTGCGGAGCGAATCGAGTCCACGGTCGCGGCGCTCGCGGTGCGGATCAGCCTCCGGACGCGGATCAGCCCGCCGGTGCCGATCGCGCTGTCGGACGTGCTCATGGTGCCGCACGGGCCCGCCGAGCGCGGTGGTGGCGAGGTGGTGGCGGCCCAGCGAGTCGAGGTCGAGGCCGGCGGCTCGGCCCAGTCGCACCGCCGCCCGCTCGGCTGCCTCGCCGGGCAGCGGGACCACGACGTGGGAGCCCGCGTCGTCGCCGAGCACTTCGAGCCCGCGCTCGCGCAGCGCGGTGACCATGAGTTCGCGCCGGGGCGCCACGATGCGGCGCAAGCGGCGCAGGTGCCGGGCCAGGTCGCCGTGCCTGGCGAGCTCGGCGAGCACCATTTGCCCGGCCGGGGCCGGTGCCGTACCGGTGTACTCGCGGTGGGCGAGCACCGCGTCCGTGATCTCCGGCGTCGCGACCAGCCAGCCGACGCCCAGCGCGGGGGACAG
The DNA here is from genome assembly GCF_001613125.1 of Nocardia shimofusensis NBRC 100134. Classification (GTDB taxonomy): domain Bacteria; phylum Actinomycetota; class Actinomycetes; order Mycobacteriales; family Mycobacteriaceae; genus Nocardia; species Nocardia shimofusensis. The sequence goes on along the minus strand of NZ_BDBT01000002.1, from coordinate 215,466 downwards.
GATCTTGCTCGTCGTGCCCAGGTGCACCACCACGTCGGGGGCGAGCGCGGCCAGCAGCGGCAGCGGTGCGGTGTCGTAGCGCAGCTCGCCGTCGTAGTCGTCCTCGATGACGAGCAGGCCGTGTCGCCTGGCGTGTTCGATCAGTTGCACCCGGCGTGTGGCGGGCATGCGAGCGCCCAGCGGAAACTGGTGCGCCGGTGTGCAATACACCGCGCGCACGTCCGGTGGGATCAGATCCACCCGCAGCCCGGCGGCGTCCACCGGCACCGGCCGCACCAGGATTCCCGCGGCCAGGAACGCGCCCACCGCCCGCTGGTAGCCGGGGTTCTCGACGGCCACCGCGTCACCGGGGTGCAGCAGTGCGGCCGCGAGTTCACCGACCGCGGCGCTGGTTCCCGAGGTCGCCAGGACGATCGTGTCGCCACCCGCACGCAGGCCGCGATGGCGCAGCAGATGCTCGGCGACCGCCGCCACATACGTGGGGTCCCCGCCGCGATCCTTGCGCACGATCGGTGGACGGTCCGCCGCCGCGCGCCATGCTCGTCGCCACGCCGCCCGGTCGATGGCCTCCACGCACGGCGCTCCGGGGCCGAGATCGTGTAGTGCCGAATGCGCGCCGTCGCCGGTCCCGGCGGGATGGTGTTCGGGTGCGGTGGCGGGGGCCGCCGTCAGGTAGGTGCCCGAGCCGCGCCTGCCCGCGATCCAGCCCTCGGCGTGCAATTGGTCGTACGCGGCCGCGATCACGCTGCGGCTCACCCCGAGCCGTTCGGCCAGCGCCCTGGTGGAGGGCAGCCGGTCGCCGCCGCGCAGCACCCCGCCGGCGGCGGCGTTGCGCAGAGCCTCGGCCACCTGCACCGCGAGCGGCTCCGCGGCGGTGCGGTCGAGGACGACCGGCAATTCGTCGAGCACGATCTCTCCCGAAGTGGACTGTCGAATCCTTATAGAATTGGACCTTCGATCATGCCACTGCTGGACCGCATGCTGAATCCATGCCAGCAGATCTCACCGCTCCCACCCGACCGCCGCTGTCCCCGACCCCGCGCAGCACGCCGACTCGAGAGAGGGACCGGGCCCGCACGGATCGCGCCGAGCTCGACGCGGTGCTCGCCGCCGGGCTCGTCTGCCACCTCGGCGTGCAGCTCGACGGCAGCCCCGTCGTGCTGCCCACCGCCTACGGTCACGACGGCCGATTCCTCTACCTGCACGGCTCGACCGGCGCGGGCAATATGCGCGCCGCGCTCGGCGCGGAGATCTCGGTGGCCGTCACCCATGTCGACGGCGTCGTCTACGCCCGTTCGGCCATGCACTTCTCGATGAACTACCGCTCGGCCGTCATCCGCGGTCGCGCGGTGGAGATCACCGATTCCGGCGAGCGGATGGAGGCCCTGCGCATCATCGTCGAACACGCGGCCCCCGGCGCGTGGGAGCGGGTGCGCCCGCCGAACCGCAAGGAGATGGCGGCGACCCTGGTCCTGGCGGTCGATCTCACCGAGGCCTCGGTCAAGGTGCGCACCGGCGACCCCCGCGACGATCCCGAGGACATCGCGGCGGGCGGCGTCTGGGCGGGCGTGCTGCCGATGCGCCAGGTCTTCGACCCACCCGTCGACTCCGCCGACCTGGAACCCGCTGTGGCGGTGCCCGATTCGGTCCTCACCCGCGTGACTCAGGGCGAGCTCGTCTGACACCCCGCTCGCCCGCCGCGTTCGCGCACGCCCGCCGCCCACGTAGTCGCCGCTGCGGGCGGAGTGTGCCGCAGGCGGCGCCGATCCGGCCGATCTCCGATGCGTGATCTACGCGACCGCGGCGCCGTCTCACCAGAACGACAGCGAGAGCCCGAGTGTGGAGGCGACCCGGGCGGCCGCCTCGGCCAGCGCATCCGGTGAGTCGATGCCGGGCGGGTCGAGGGCCACCAGGCACAGCGTGTAGTCCGCGCCGATGCGGCAGAGGTAGCCCGAGAGCCGGGTCCTCGGCCGGGTGCCGACGGTCAGCCCGGGGTGGATCGCCCTGGCCGCCACGCCGAGGCATCGATGCGGGCCGAAGCTGCTCAGCTGCTCGGGCAGGTCGCCGATGTTCGAGCACAGGATGTCGCGTTCACCCGCGCCCGCGGCCATCCGATGCGCGAGCCGGTCTCCGACGACTTGGAGGATCTCCTCCGGCACGCCGGCCGGACCGGACATCCGGTGTTCGTAGGCGGCGCGTGCCTTCGCCCGCAGAGTGGCCGGAGTATCGAGGGGATCGACGACCACCGAGGTCACCGCGATGTCGTTGGACACCCGTGGTTCGTCACGGGTGTCCACCGGCAGACTTGCCTCGATCCCGGCCCATGTGAAGCCGTGCGCGGCGCCGGCTGTCCGCAGTGTCTCGGCGACCAGCTGGATGAACAGGCTGTTGGCGGTGCCGTCGTGCTCGGCCGCGACCCGGTCCCAGATAGCCGCCTCGCACTGGGCTGCCACGCTGTGCACCGGCAGCGGATCGTCGGCGCCTGCCGCACGCGCGTGCCCATCGCGATCCGGTGCCGCGTCACGAACCGCTCGCACCGGATGAGCGCCCAGACCGCGCACCGCGCGCAGCGTCCCGCCGACCACGATCGACCACTGCCGCACCGCGTCCCGCCATTCCGACTCGGCACGGGCTGGAGTCGAAGGACTGTCACCGGGGGCGTTCGTACCATCCGCCTCGAGCCGAGCCAGCGCACGGCTCGCCGCGAGGACAAGTCCGCGAGCGTCGGCGATGACGTGCGAACAGGTCAGGGCGATGATGGTGCCCCCGTCGTCCAGTGGCGTGGCCGACAACCGCCAGCCGGGCCCGAACTCGGGATCGAGGTCGGCGCCCTGACCATCGGCCCAGGTCAGCGCCTGTGCGACGGTCAGCGGTGCGCTCGCCAGCACGAGCGGATGGGCGCGCTGGTTCGGACGCCACGCGGGCCGGGCTCCGGGGACGCGCGAGCGGACCACCCGCCTGCCCAGATCGCCGGTGCGCAGGACCGCGTGCAGCCTGCGCAGCAGATCCGGCTCGACGCGATCGGCGGTGCGCCAGAGACCTTGCAGGACATTCGGAGTGCCGAGCCCCTTGTGCCCGCGCAGGAAGATCTCGTCGACGACGCCGAGCCGAGGCGTCCGCACCCCACCCGTCACGCTCACTCGGCCGCGCCGTGCCTACCCGCGCCTGCCGCGAACCGTTGCGCCCCGTCGAGCGCTCCGGCGCTCAGCGAGGCGAATCCGTGCCGGAACTCGTTGGCCAGCGCGGTCGGCTCGTCCATGCCCTCCTGCTCGAGCAGCGACATGCGGTCCGAGCGCAGGCACGCCTGGGGGAGCCCGGCGAGTTGGGCCGCGAGTTCCTCGGCGGCGGCCCGCGCCTGCCCGGCGGGCACCACACGATCCACCAGCCCGATCCGCAGCGCCTCCTGCGCGTCCACCGGACGCCCGGTGAGCACCAGATCCATCGCCCGCCCCGCCCCGATCAACCGGGGCAGGCGCACCGTGCCGCCGTCGATGAGCGGCACACCCCAGCGCCGGCAGAAGACACCGAGCGTGGCGTCCTCCTCGGCGACACGCAGATCGCACCACAGCGCCAGCTCCAGTCCGCCCGCGACGGCGTACCCGCTGATCGCCGCGATCACCGGCTTGCTCAGCACCATCCGGCTCGGCCCCATCGGCCCGTCGCCGTCGGGCTCCACGCGATTGCTCCGCTCGGTGCCCAGTCCCTTGAGATCTGCTCCCGCGCAGAAGGTTCCGCCGTCTCCCCAGAACACCGCGACCGAGGCGTCCGGGTCGGCGTCGAACTCGCGGAAGGCGTCGGCCAGGGCCGCGGCGGTCGGTCCATCGACGGCATTTCGGGCCTGGGGACGATGCAGGATCACTGTCGTGACCGGACCGTCGCGTTCGACCCGCACGGCGGGGCCGGTGGCCTCCGAGGCGCTGAGACTCATTGCTCGAACATAGACCCGTAAGCGCTGGTGGGCGACCCTTGTGCAAAGAAGTGAATACGTGGTTCACTTTTTGCATGGTGTATCGCCGAAGCCCCGCCATGCAGGCCAGGCTGGACGCGCAGGCGCGACTGATCGTGCAGGCCGCGACGACGGTGTTGTCCCAGCAGGGCTTCGCCGGGCTGTCGATGGCCTCGGTCGCGGCGACCGCGGGCGTGGCCACCGGCACCGTCTACAAGCACTTCGAGAGCAAGGCCGAACTGGTGACCGCCGTGTTCCGCGCGGTGGTCGGCCGGGAGGTCGACGCCGTCGCGGCGGCCGGGTCGTCGTCGGGCAGCGCCACCGAGCGGGTGGTCGCCGCCGTGCAGACCTTCGCCGGCCGCGCGCTACGCAACCCGAAACTCGCCTACGTGCTGCTGGTCGAACCGGTGGACGCCGTCGTCGACATCGAACGCCTGCGCTTCCGCCGCGCCTTCACCGACACCTTCGTCGCGGCCGTCGCCGAGGGCGTGGCGACCGGCGAACTGCCCGCCCAGAATCCCTACACGACCGGCGCGGCCCTGGTCGGCGCGATCGGCGAGGTACTCGTCGGGCCGCTGGCCACCAATCCGCACAACGCCACCGTTGTCCCCGACCTCGTCGCCTTCGCCCTGCGAGCGCTCGGCGCCCGCATCGGCGAGGCCACCACCACACCTATACCGGGAGCGCCCGATGCCCACTCATGAGGTCTTCAACCAGGCCCCTGACATCACCCCCTTCGACTTCTCGCGCAATCCGGCGCTCCTGGAAGGCCTGCACCGCGAGGGCGCGGGCTGGGCAGAAGCCGAAGTGCGCGAACTCGGCGTGCTCGCGGGCAGCTCGCGCGCCCAGGAATGGGGCAGGCTCGCCAACGAGTGCCCGCCCGTCCTGCGCACCCACGACCGCTACGGCCACCGCGTCGACGAAGTCGAATTCCACCCGTACTGGCACGAACTCATGACCGTCGCCGTCGAGCACGGCCTGCACGGCGCGCCCTGGCTCGACGACCGCCCCGGCGTCCACGTCGCCCGCGCCGCCAAGTTCTCCACCTGGGGCTTCGCCGACGCCGGACACATGTGCCCGATCTCCATGACCTACGCCGTGGTCCCCGCCCTGCGCCACAACGCCGAACTCGCCGCCGCCTACGAGCCGCTGCTCGGCTCCCGCAGCTACGATTTCGGCCTGCGCGAGCCGTCGACCAAGTCCGGGCTCATCGCGGGCATGTCCATGACCGAGAAGCAGGGCGGCTCCGACGTCCGGGCCAACACCACCACCGCCACCCCGCAACCGGACGGCAGCTACCGCATCATCGGCCACAAGTGGTTCACCTCCGCGCCGATGTCGGACATGTTCCTCACCCTGGCCCAGGCCCCCGGCGGCCTGTCCTGCTTCCTGCTGCCCAGGGTGCTGCCCGACGGCTCCCGCAACCCGATCCGCATCCAGCGGCTCAAGGACAAGCTGGGCAACAAGTCCAACGCGTCCTCGGAGATCGAGTACGAGAACGCCACCGGTTGGCTGGTCGGCGGCGAGGGACAGGGCGTCAAGACCATCATCGAGATGGTCAACATGACCCGTTTGGACTGCGTGATCGGCTCGGCCACGAACATGCGCGCGGCCACCGTGCTCGCCGTCCATCATGCCCGCCACCGGGAAGCCTTCGGCGCCAGACTGATCGACCAGCCCGCTATGCGCAATGTGCTCGCCGACCTGGTCATCGAGTCCGACGCCGCCACCACGGTGATGATGCGGCTGGCGGGCGCCACCGACCGCGCGGGCAGCGACCCCGCTGAAGCCGCCCTGCGCCGCATCGCCCTCGCGATCACCAAGTACTGGGTGTGCAAGCGCGCCCCCATGCACACCGCCGAGGCCCTGGAATGCCTGGGCGGCAACGGGTATGCCGAGGAATCCGGTATGCCCCGGCTCTACCGCGAGTCGCCGCTCATGTCGATCTGGGAGGGCTCGGGCAATGTGGCGGCGTTGGACGCCTTGCGCGCGATGGGCCGTCAGCCCGAGACCGTGCAGGCCTACGTCGACGAGGTGAACAAGTCGCGCGGCGCGAACCCGCGCCTGGACGACGCCATCGACCGCGTCGGCAAGGAACTGTCCGACCTGTCCGACATCGAGTACCGCGCCCGGCGGGTGGTCGAGCTCATGGCGCTGGTTCTGCAAGGCGCGCAGTTGGTCCGGCACGGCCACCCCGCCATCGCCGACGCCTTCTGCGCCACCCGGCTCGGTGACGACTGGGGCATCGCCTTCGGCACGCTCCCGGTCGGGGTGAGTACCGAGGCGATCATCGAGCGGGCGTTCGTGGACTGACCCGTCCGGGGCCGCCGTCGGCCTCGAAAATATTTTCGCCGGATGTGTCGATCTCGGCCCGTGTGGTTCGACGCCATGATGAGAGGGTCGAATCACGGCCCCCGGACCGAAGGAGCAGACCGATGAAGTACATGCTGATCATGCGCGCCACCGACGAGGCGATCGAGGCGTCCAAGGAGATCCCGTTCGAGAAGATCATCGAGGACATGGGCCGCTTCAACGAGTCCCTCATGAAGGCGGGCGTCCTGCTCGGCGGCGAGGGTCTGCGCGGCCCCGAGGAAGGGTTCGTCGTCGATTTCTCCTCGACGCCGCCGCTGGTCACCGACGGCCCCTACGGCGAGACCAAGGAACTGTTCGGCGGTTTCTGGCTCATCGACGTCGCGAGCACCGAGGAAGCGATCGAATGGGCCAAGCGGGTGCCGCTGGGGCCGGGCTCCAAGATCGAACTGCGGCGGGTCACCGAAGCCGAGGACTTCCCGCAGGACAACGAGTGGATGCAGAAGGAAGCGGGCTGGCGCGAGGAACTGGAGTCGCGCCAGGGCTGAGCCGCGAGGCTCGAGTTCGAAACGGATGACCCGATGAACGAATTCGGCCGCGCGGACGGCATCGAGTCCGCGCGGCGCTCGGTCGCTGCGGTGTGGCGGATCGAGGCGGCGCGCATCGTCGCCGCCTTGACCCGCGTCGTCGGCGACTTCTCGCTCGCGGAGGACCTGGCCCAGGAAGCGCTGGCCGACGCGCTGGCGCAATGGCCGGAAACCGGCGTGCCCGCCAACCCCGGGGCATGGCTGACCACGGTCGCCAAACGCAAGGCGATCGACGGCTGGCGCCGACAGCAACGCTACGACGACCGTCTGGCCGCGCTCGCGCGGGAGGTGGCCGCCGAGGAAGCCGAAGCGGTCGGCGCGGGCACGGCGCTACCCTTCGACCCCGACCACATCGACGACGACATGCTCCGCCTGTTGTTCATCTCCTGCCACCCGGTGCTCGCCCGAGAGGCGCAGGTGGCGTTGACATTGCGCGTGGTCGGCGGATTGACCAGCGAGGAGATCGCCCGCGCCTTCCTGCAGCCGACCGCCACCGTGCAGCAGCGCATCGTGCGCGCGAAGAAGACCCTGGCGGCGGCGAAAGTGCCGTTCGCGGTGCCCGCCCGCGCGGAGTTCGGCGACCGGCTGGCCGGCGTGCTCGGCGTGCTGTACCTGGTGTTCAACGAGGGACATGCCGCCGGCGCGGGCCCGGATTGGATGCGCCCCGACCTCGCCAGGGAGGCTCTGCGCCTGGGGCGCGTCCTGGCGAGCACAGTGCCCGGCGAACCGGAGGTGCACGGCCTGGTCGCGCTGATGGAATTGACCGCCGCGCGTTTCCCGGCCCGCCTCGACGCCGACGGACAGCCGGTCCTGCTCGCCGGCCAGGACCGATCGCGCTGGGATCGCGGCCGCATCCTGCGCGGTAGAGCGGCCTTGGCCCGCGCCGACGCACTCGGCCGTGGCCGCGGCGCCTACGGACTGCAGGCCGCCATCGCCGAGACGCACGCGCTGGCCGCCTCCGTCGAGGACACCGACTGGGAACGCATCGCGGTGCTCTACGAGGCGCTGGGCCGGCTCGCGCCATCCCCGGTAGTCGAACTCAACCGAGCCGTGGCGGTGTCCAAGGCCAACGGCCCGGCCGCCGCGTTGCGGATCGTGGACGATCTGGTCGAGCAGGGGAAACTCGCTCGCTATCACTACCTGCCCGCCGCCAGGGCCGAACTGCTCGCCCAGCTCGGCCGTCTCGGGGAGGCTCGTGCCGAATACGACAACGCGATCACATTGGCGGCCAACGAGGGTGAACGCGCGCTGCTGCGCCGCAAACGCGACGCGGCAGTCGACCGGCGGTGACGCGAGCCGGCTGGGTAGGGGCCGCGACGCAATCCCGGTCGGCTCACCCATCGCGCGTCACGATCTAACGCTGGAAGTTGCTCAACGACAGCAACGTGGGTGCTAGCGAAGGGCGCCGCATCCGCTCTGCTTCTCGCGTGAGGAATCCATACATGACAAAGCTATTGTCTCGCAACTTCGTTCGCGCCTCCCTCCGCGCCGTCGCGGTCGGTGTGGCCCTGGTGGCCGGCGGTGCAGGCGCTTCGGCGGCTCCGCCGACCCTCGACTTCGCGCCTGCCCCCGCCGCAACCGCACCGATCGCCACCGAAGGTACCGGCTCGGCCGACGCCCTCATGGGGCCCGGGACGGTTCTCTGCTGGTTGCTGAACCCGAGCACCACCTGCCAGATCTGATCTGCTGCACAAGATCTCACAGATACGAAAGCGGCCTTCTGACTCGGTGACCGAGGCCTGGCACTGTTTGCCCGGTACGCCTCGGTCGCATAAGCTCTGCGTAGGGTGTTTTGAGGGGGCACATGACCAGATTTGGTGCGTTGCTGGCTGAAGGTTTGGCACGTCGTGAGCTGATTGTGGGGGCAGTTCTTCTGTCGACGTTCACGATCGTGGTCGCGTTGAACTCGGCGGAAGCCGGGTGGAAATTTGGTTACTGTATAGCGGGAGCTCTGGGTATCGTCGGGACATTTGTTGTCATGCGTAGCAATTGGCGACTCCAATGGCTGGGGTCAGTCGGAATCATCCTCGCCAACGTGGTCCTATTGATTGTTCACGGAAGAATTTCCGGCTGATTTCAAATCGCTTTCTTTAGGGGGATAGGTGTCTGAGTTCACCGTCGAGATCGCCGACCTTCGTGGCTGGGCCGCGCAAGCCGGACGATCCGGCACGCATCTCTTCGAGGCACACAACTTCGCGGTCAGAAATATAAACGACGCGGACTTCGGGCGCATCATGAATCTCCTCAAGGGTGACTACGAAAAGATCGTGCCCGCACTCCATGTCGTATTGCTGGCGAGCAACGAGAACATGGACAAGGCCAAGAGGGCCTTGGAGATATCGGCTGAAGAGTACATCAACGCAGACATAAACTTCGCGAGATCATTTGCCGATCTCGACGCCGGAATATCTGTGACCGTCGCTGACGACAGCGTAGCGGACGGATTCGACGATTTATCGGGGCCCACGGCTCACTTGAAAGATCCGAGTAGTCGCGCAAAGGGAATTCCGACGGTTTCCTTCGGCATCCTGTGGGACCGAGTATGTGATCTTATCGTGCTCCTGGGTGCGTCCGATCCGCGTGAAGAAGTCGCGAAACTCCTTGCCGGAGATACTGTGAAGGCCTCGCGGCAAGCCGACGCCTGGCGCATGCTCGCCGAGTTGATCGATGACGTGAACGCGAATCTGGCCAGTGGTCAGACTTCGATCTCGAAAACATGGAAAGGCAACGCGGCGACTTCTGCCGAAGCTCATTTCGGTGCATGGAAGACGAAATTCGAGAACCTCGAGTCGGTCATGCGGAAAGTGGCTCAGGCTCTCGACGATGCCGCTGAGCAGGCGGTGAATCTGGCGCAGAACATTACCGACGCTTTCGTGTTGATTGTCAGTGTCATCGCCGCCGCATTCACGAAGGCTTCGATCCCGCTCTATGGTCAGGCGTATCTGGCCCAAAAAGGATGGGAAGCCATCAAACTGTACAAGGGCGTGATAACAGCGGTGAATGTGTTCTTCACCCTGCTGCGCTCGATCGTCAACCTTTTCATCTCGGGAGTTTCGGAGTTCAGTCGAGAGTCGTTGCCGACACCGCCGCAGGTTTAGCTGGTTCGAGTAGTAAGGTTCAACCATGGCAGCAGTTGACAGAAGTGGTCAGTACGAGTCCATTCTCGCGGACCTCAAATCGGAGATCGGCAAGTTGCGTGAGGAAACGCAACGGGTTGCCCAGGCAAACGTGACATCGGCCGAAGAGGCCCAGCAGCTGAGCCAGCTGGCAGCATCTGGCGAGCTGGGCGCAGAGATGCAACAGGCCGCGAGCCTGGTGGCTGGTGGCAGCGAAACGTGGGATTCCCTGTTCTCCGGAAAAACCGCCAACTCTGCTTTTCTCGAACCGATTATGCAGGCCAACATGGAAGAGTACGGTGGGGAACTGTCCGCCAAGATCAAGGCCGATCCTGTGCCTGGCGTCGTCGAATAGCCGGGTGCGAAAACTCCGGGCGATATCCTCCGGCCATTCGATACGGAGAGCGAATGATTCCGGGGCGACGGCACGCGCAGTGATCTCCCGAACTTCGTTGTGACGAGGGATCGGCACCTCATTCCGTCGAGGATCACGATGCTGTGATAGGCGCATTCATGGTTGGGGGTGGTCGGCTCAGCGGCCTCGGGGGTACATGGTGACGATGGAACCGTCGAGGTTCGCGGCGAGATAGGCACCGCCGTAGTCGTCGGTGAGGTACACCAGCAAGGTCGGTTTGCCGTCGTTGAAGGTCCAGGCGGGTTCGACGATCAGGTAGCGCAGCGTCGGATTCGGCACGCCGAGTTCAGCGTTCGCGGTGGCGAACAGGGCGGGCAGGACGTTCCAATCGATGCTGTCGAGGCGGATGGTCACATCGTCGTCGTCGAGTTCACCGCCCGCGCCCTCACGGGTCGCGACTCCGTTGCGATAGCTGTACTCGTCGTACAGGCCGGGCTGCGTCGCCAGCGGCGCACTGGCGTTGGCGTAGTTCGGGTAGACGGTGAACTCGGTGAACTCGGTCCCGCCCGCCAGTTGTCCCAGTGCCGCCACGGCGGCGCGCACCCCGTCGGGGGTGAGCAGATCGGCGGTGGTCGAGTCGGCGGCGGTGATCTGCGCGCCCTTGGTGGGGCTCGTCCCCGTCGTCCCGGGACCACTCGGCACGGTCGTCGCCCCGGTGGTCGTGGCCGTCCCGGTGGCCGAGGTCTGCCCTGTGCCGGGACGCAGCACAACCACCGCGGTGACGATGGCGGCGACGGTGAGCGCCGCCGCGGCGGCCAGCCCTACTCGGGCAACGGGCGTCAGGGCGCTACGCCGCGAGGGGCCTGGATAGGGTGCGGGCGCGGCATATCCGGGTGGCCCGGACGGATGCCCTCCCGCAGGTGCGGCGTATCCGGGCGAGGCGTATCCGGAGACGGCCGGATAGGGAGTCGACTCCGGCCAGGTCGATTGCGGACGCGGGCCCGACTCCGCGGAGTACGGCCCCGGCACGACGGGATACGGCCCGGACCGCGGCGGGCCGGAATCAGTCGTGTGCGCGCCGGGTACGGCCGGATTCGGCCCCGACACCGCGGGAGACGGCCACGATCCCCCCGGGGCGGTGATCACCTGGGTCAGCATCAGGTCCAGTTCCTCGGTCGAGGGCCTGCGCTCCGGCTGCGGCACCAGCACCGCCCCCAACACCGGGGCCAAGGGCCCGGCCCGCCGCGGGGCGGGAACAGTGCCCTGCAGAACCGCCGCCAGGGTGGCGACCGTGGTGTCGCGACGCATCGGGTGATAGCCCTCGACCGCGACGAACAGCAGCAGCCCCAGCGACCACAGATCGGAGGCCGGGTTGCCCTCCTGCCCGGCCAGCCGCTCCGGGGCGATGTAGTCGAGCGAACCCACCAGGTTCCCGGTGCCGGTGAGGCCGGTGGCGTCGTGCAGCGCGGCGATACCGAAATCGGTGAGCACGGGCGAACCATCCTCGCGCAGCAGCGCATTGGCGGGTTTGATGTCGCGATGCAGCACCCCGACCTGATGGGCGGCGCGCAGGCCCGCCAGAATGCCGCGCCCGATCAGTGCCGCCTCCTCGGGCGAGATCGGTCCGTCGGCGAGTCGATCCGACAGCGAACGCCCGCGCACCAGTTCCATGACGATCCACGGATGCCCCGGCGGCGGTGATTCGACGATGTGATGCACCGCCACCACATTCGGGTGACCGATCCGCGCCAGCGCGCGCGCCTCGCGCAGCACCCGTTCCCGCTGCACGCCGGGCGCTCCTGCGGAACTCTCCGGATCGGCGGGCCGCACCTCCTTCAGCGCGACCTCGCGATGCAGTGCCACGTCGTAGGCCCGCCACACCGTGCCCATGCCGCCGCTGCCGAGCGGTTCGAGCAACTCGAAACGTCCGTCTACCACCACCCGCTCGGAAACCACGGCGCAAGCCTATGGGGCGGGGAATTCGGATGCGAGGGCATGCCGGGTTCGCGGTCCGGATTCGTCGGTGCAAGAGCACGCAGTCCTGCACCTCGAGGCCTACTCCGCTGTCATCGTTCCCGTCGTCCGGTTGTATCGGATAACCGTCGCCGGTAGTAGGAAATCACGTTTGCCGAACCTCAGACTCGGCTCCCTGTCCCTCCACCAGACAGCCTGAACCGGCTTGCCCGCCGCCATGAAGACCGTCGTGTGCGGACTGGGCTGGTCGGGATCGGGACTCTTCGGTGGCCGATTCGTGAAGCATGCCAGATGAAGGTCCGGGGACACCTTCCGCTTCAGTGCCTCGTCGGTGGTCAGCGCGCCGATGTAGATCACCTGATCCCATTCCTCTGACCAGCCCGCGCTACGAGTCATATCCAACATCGTGGTCGTTTCGATCTGATGCGCGGCGGCGGCGTCGAACGCATCGATCAGTGAATCGGAAGATCCCAGCGGTTCTGCACGATTCCCGAGATCGAAGATCTCCGATGGGCACGGTGCGGTCTTCGGCTCGACAGTGGTGGTACTGCATGCCGCAGTGCAGAACAGCGTCGACGCTGCTATCGCGGCTGCAAGGACGACGCGCATATCAGTTTCCCTTCGGCATCGGAATGTCGGCCGCGGGCAGGATGGTGTTTCCTCCCGATTTGCTGCGTGCGATCTGACCACCGTCGGGAGTGAGTGGAGGCGGCGGAGGACGATCGCCAGTTCTGTCGGGGTGGCGGGCGATGATCGGGGGTGAAGCGCCACCAAGTGACCGGTCTGTGGTCGATGACGATCGGTTGATCCAGCTCCGCGGCTTCGACAGTGGGATGCCGAACCGGGTGAGCCATGCGGATACCCTCAATTCACGTTCGGCGACCAGTCGGCCGATACGAGCCACGATTCCGTCGGCCAGCTGAAATGTCGCATGGGTGCCGACCCGAAGCGGAATACTGTCTGTCGCGTCGATGTGAACAGCGGCTGCGGCTCGAGCAACGATTTCTGTCGTCGCCGGATTCATGTGCGGATCTCGGTCTGTCGTCACCGACTATGGAGGGGCGGAATGCATCGCCGGTCGTGGGGCCCGGCGCGGCATGAACCGAAGTCCCACCGGGCTGTGCGGCCATACCTCCCGACGTGGTTCGCGTCGCTTCTATTCGGCCTCCATGACACGACGATTCGGGTTGTAGCGGAATACCGTTTCCGGGGTCAGGAAGCTTTGCCCGCCGAAGTCCAGGCTGGGATTCTGTCCCGACCACCAGACGGCCTGCACAGGCTTGCCATCAGACAGGAACACGGTGGCGTGTGGGCTGACAAGATCGGAGTTGCTGCTTCGCCCCGGCAGTCCATCGAAGCATGCCAATGTGAGGTCCGTCCCGGACTCTCTCTTCAGGTGTGCATCCGTCATGGCGGAGGCTATGAAGATTACTCGGTCCCAGTTGGATGACCATCCGGCGCTGCTCGTCATCTCGGCCAGGGTCGTAACCGGGACTTGCTGGTCCACGGCTTGGTTGAAGACTCTGATCAACTCCTTGGGAGGTCCGAGTGGTGTTTCGGTGCTCTGGAGGTCGAAAACCTGTGATGGGCAGGTGGCAGCGCTGGGTTCGGAATCGTTTGCCCGGCATCCTGTGAGGGCCAGGGTCATCGACATCGCTACTGCTCCGAGCAGGGCAATGGGAAGTCGCACCTCAATTTCCTTTCGGTTGGTCGGAATCGTCCCGTGGGAGAGGGGTGTGAGGACGCCACCGTTCTGCAGATTGATGCGGCGCAGGCGAACGGGATCGTCGTCATCCACGAAGCCTGTGAGCCGCCGTGCCCGCGAAAGCGAACGGCGCTCGAGTTTCTCCGTCGCGCCCAGGACCGATCATGACAACGATTGAGGAGAACCATGCTGCCGCAGCGCATACCGAGATCAGCTCGGCCGAAGCCGGTTCCTCGGGTGTCGCCCGCAGTCCTCGTGCGGGTGGCCGAGGCTCTCCGGCGATGGCGGCCGGCGGACAGTGGAGACCGCGTTTCCGATGACTACTCGACCAGGTGGAAGGATGAATCTTGAGGTTTATGCTGATCAGGTTGGTTCTCGCCGCCTTGGGCGCACTCGTCGCGATCACCGCTTCGGCTGGTCGCGCCGGCGCGGTGACCGAGTCCCAGTGCACCCATGAGGGCGGTGGTGTCATCATCGCCGAAATGGATGGCACACGAACATGCTTCGGCGGCTTCTACACAGGCTTGCCCGACTATTCCACGCCCCGGACTTCTGCACGGCAAATGTCCGGTTCTCCGACCAGCGTTCCCGTATGCAGCTGCGACGTTACGATCGAGTCGGGAGTGGCGTAATTCCCGTAATTCACAGTGGGATCGAAGCTGTGTCCGGCTCGCATGTAGTTCGTGAATGCGTACACGACACGACCTTCGCGCACGAAGATTTCGGTCTTCACATGCTCGTCATCGGTGTAACCATCCCAGGTGGCATCGTCAACCCCAAGCGTAGCATTGGCTTTCTCCTCGGAGAAAGGGCCGGAGAAGCTGTACCAGCGGTCCCAATCGCCAATAGCGACACCAGAGTTCGCGATCACATCACCTAATTGCGTCACCCCGGAGCCATCGCACAGTCGGTCGAACGCTGCCGCGAAGGCCGGCGGCTCATCGACGATCGTTATCCGGTCACCACCGAAGGGAAGGCCGCACGCTGCAGAAGCTGCGACAAGCGCAATCCAGGCCGCCGTGCCGACCAAGCGGCCTACAATATTTCCGATCATGACTTGCGCGGATCCTCTCGTCCCTCGTCGTGGGGACTCATTTGGGCGATGGCCGGTTATCCGATGTCGGCGCACCGGGAAGGTACAGCTTTTCCCGGTTGTCGTCATACGCATCCGAATTCACATCTTGGTCGGGCGTCACTTGGTTTGTCCAGTTCAGCTTCTGGCTCTCGTCGATGATCACTGTATCGCCGTTGTCGACAGCATCTTTGACAAGGTCCTGTAGTTCCTCTGGGCTCGCGTCGGGATTGGCTGTGGCGATCTTGCGGCCGAGTTCGTTATTGTAGAGGTCCATTGCCTCGCGAACAGCGGCATTGTCGGCTCTGCCTTCGTGTTTCGAGGCATATTCTGTGGTCCACTCTTCGCCGAATTCCTGAGTCATACGGGCGTTCCAGTAGGCATGGCGGAAGGCGTCGGCATGGTTGTCCTGAGTGTCCTTCACCTCATCCCCGTCCCGGTTGATGTAGGTATCGGGATAGAGTTCCTCGCAAGCAGCCTTGGCGTCTTTTTGAATCATGAAGAACTTTGCCTGGTCGAGTAGGCTCAAGCGATCGAGCATGGCGGCTTCGCTCACAGTCACCTTCTCCTGCGGAATATTCTCGCCGAGCCAAGGGATCTTTCGTAGCTGTTCCAGCAGATCGCCGTCCGGCCAATCGACCAGCCCTTCCGGATCGGGCTCGACCTGGTAGTTGTTGATGATCGCATCGAGTTCCGCATCGGGAGGTATGGGGACATCTGCGAATATTCGACCGATAGCCTCACGCGCAGACGCCGTGGCATCACCGGCTTCTCGCAGGGCCTTGACGATCGCCTCCTGATGTAGTCGTGCGCCCTGTTTCAGAATTGCCTGAGCTACGTGCATTGCGAGGCCTTTTTCCTCGATCATCCAAGCCAGCACGGACACGTCATAGGTGACGAAACCGGTTTCATCGACGGTGTACCGCTCGTCCTCGGCCGCTTGGATAGTGTTTACTGCAGCCGATTTGGCATAGCCCAAAGCGTGGACGGCCTGGGATGTTGCTGGTCCCGCATTTTCGAGCGCCTCGACCACCTTCGACAACGACGACTTGGCCTCTTCGCTCTTCACGCGCATCGCATCGCCTGCGGAGCCCCGCCAAAAACCGGGCGAGTCGGCCAACTGCCTGCTGATGACGGCGTGTTGATCGGCTACGGTCTGCGCCGCTCGGCTCCATTCGCTGCCTTGCTCGATCAGAGAATCGAAATTCCATTGGCGGACCTGAGATTTTGTCGGAGGCATCCAACTCATCTCTGTCCGGCCTCTCTCATCACTTCCGTGTCCGCAAGGTCTTCGGTGCTCGTCGCCTGCCGCTGTTGCTGCTCTTTGTATTCGTTCAAGCTGGCCACGGCTGCATTGTTGATCTCCTCGAGTTGGCCACCCACCCCGCGTGCGCTCGCTCCGGCGCGCCAGCCGGCCTTCATGTAGGAGTGACCCAAGCCAGAGCCGGGCAAGGCTGTTTCAATGGCACGGAAGAAGCTCTGTGTCGGGATGGTGTCGAGCGTCTGCTGCGAGGTCGTGAGAACCCCGATCATTCCTTCGATGGCAGCTTGGTCGACGTACAGTTCGTCGCTCATCGTTCCCCTCCCCGGCGTACTTGCGGATAGGCTAACACCCGATCTGTACAGAGATGGGGGCCAACAGATGCAGTCGGAGCGCAGTGGCGTGGATCCGATCACGAGCCGTATGGGACAGGCTCGAAAGGCACTGCTGAGCGATAAGGCAACAGTCGCCCGGTACGGCGTCGCTGTCGACGTTGTTGCTGATGGGACGTTGAAGGCTGTGCGAATCGACGACACGGTCACTCCGTATGGGGCCGAACTCGGTGACCTGATTACGAGGCTGGCGGGTGAAGCTCTCGAAGTCGCGCGGGCAAACGTCCGTGATCGGATTGCCGAGATCAGTGCCGATCCGCGCATTGCTGCGATCATCGACTCTATCGATGATGCCTCCGAACGACCTCATCAGCAGTCGCTGAAGCCACGGATGGCGCGGGAGGAGGAGCTCACCGAGGAGGAGTTGATCGAGCTCAACACACGGCGAAACCAGTCGTGGTTCCGATGACTTGATGGAGGCTGAGCTGAGCGCCGAAGCCGAGCATGTGGCGAAGTGGAAACAGCGGGTGCGCATCTTCGGCATCCTGGTGACTGCGGTCCCATCCGTCGTGGTCGCGGTCGAATCGGCTCTCCGGGAAATCAACTATCGTTGAGCTCGCCCTGGATCAAATGACAGACACGTGCAGAATCGGTGAGGTCGGAAACGACGGCCCCCGCGCCGGCAGCGCGCAGCTCCGCGACGCTGCTTTTGCCGCTCGCCACCGCGACCACTCGCACCCCGGCCGTCTGTGCCGCCGCGACATCGTTCGGGGTGTCTCCGACAAGGACGATATCCCCAACTCCGAAGGTAGATTCATACCGTGCCGATGCGCGTTCCTGTGCAATGGTCACCAGTCGGGATCGTTCGCGATGGTCGTCCCCGTAGGCACTTGCCCCCAGGTCGAGATGGGTGTGCAGGTCGAAGACCTCGAGCTTGATGCGCGCCACTTGTCGCAGGTTCCCGGTCAGCACCGCTTGGTGGACGCCGGCCCGAGAGGCAAGCATTTCGACGGATTCCCTCGCTCCAGGTAGCGGCCGGCCTGTGCTCGCCAGCTCCGCGCGAGCCTTCTCGTATCCATCGATCAGCTCCGTGGCCAGAACTTTCAGAGCGGTGACGTCGGGTCGTATCCCGTTGATGCGCAACGTTTCAGCCATGATGTCGAGCTCTGTCCGTCCGGCCACCTCCGCCAGCTCGCCGAGAGGTTTTCCGAACGCGCTCAGGAACGCACGCCGGTAGATCGCGAGGCCGACGCCGCGGGACTCGATGAGCGTGTGGTCTATATCCCAGAGCACGAGAAGGGGTCGTATGATGCGACCGGCGTCGACGGGGGGCATGGTCGACAGTGTGCCAGCGAGTCGGCCGGTGGAGGGCGAGTCGACGGTTCTTCCGACAGGTCATGGATGACGATCGGGATCGAGGGGCAACACATGAGTGACAGCTTGGCGCGGCAGATCGGGGAACGAGTCCAGTTCTACCGCCAAGCATCCCGGCGAACGAAAGCGGTTGTGGCGGGCCTCGCCGGAATCACGCCAGACTACCTGTACCAGATCGAGCGTGGCCAGAAGGTTCCTACGATCGCGGTGCTGACCCTGTTGGCCGAGGTGCTGAGAGTTCCGGTCGGTCAGCTGATCGGCAAGGAGGCGGAGCCTGATGTCCGACCGAGCAGGACAGCGGCGGGTGAGGTGCTGTGCCGTGCGCTCACGAGCCCGATCGAGCGCAGCGCGAGGCCGGTGGATCCGGCGGAGTTGCGCCGACGGGTCGAGGATGCCTGGCGCACGTGGCAGATGTCGCCGCACCGCTACAGCCATCTGACGGCATGCCTGCCTGCACTGATCGTCGACGTGGAGACGACGATGCGAGCAGTGCGGGCGCATCCTGACAGTCCGGTGCAGTTGTGCGCATCCGATCTCTACTGCCTGCTGCGGACCGTAGCCAAACGCGTTGGTCGCCTCGATCTTTCCTTGCTAGCTGCTGACCGCGCGCTCAGATATGCCGAAGAGAGCGCGGACGCGCTGCGGACAGCCGCCGCGCAGTGGAATATGGCTCAGGTCCTCCTCGCCGGCGAAACCCCCGAAGCGGCACAGGACTTGGCTGCCGAAGCCGCCGCTGGTCTTCAGCCGCTCCAGCACGGAGGAGATGCCAGAGCAAACGCCCTCTGCGGAGCTCTGATGCTTGTCGAAGCTATAGCAGCCGCGCGAAACAACGACCCTTGGACTGCGCGGGAACGGATCCGTCAGGCCGCCCCGCTGGCAGCGAGTACCGGTGAATGCAACGCATTATGGACCGCATTCGGCCCGACCAATGTCGCGATGTACGCGGTTGGAGTCGAGATCGAGGCCGGTGAAGCGGTCGAGGGGTTGCGTATTGCCGAAGGGGTGGACCTCGGCCGATCGCCGTCGATCGAGAGGAGGGTCGCCTTCCTGATCGACCAAGCCAAAGGCTACGAACAGCGGCGCGACCTTCCCCGGGCCCTTGCTTTGATCGCCGCCGTTGAACGGCAAGCGCCGGAGGATCTTCGGTACCGAAGCAGTGCGCACACAGTCCTGCGATCGGTGGTGCAGCGCGGTCGTGGGTCCGTTGCAACACAGGCGTCGCAGCTCGCCCTGCGCATCGGTCTACCGGTCTGACTTGATCGCCGGAACCGACCCGAACTGCCAGTTCCGATTACCCGCCGGTAACGCTCGTACCGTCCTGTCCGTGCAACTTCGTGCTCAACCTCTCTATACCGTCAGTGAAATCGACCATGGGTCGAACGACGCTGCGCGGGAGGCGCTGCCCCGACGCCGACCGTTCCCCCGTGCACGCGCCCCATACAACGCCGTGCCTCGCCTGGTCCTCGAGCGCTACGCCGCGGCGCTACGCGACTGGGCGGACTCACCCGAACGTCCCGGGGGCGGGGTGCCGACCGAACCCCCGCCCCCGGTGACTCTCACCGAAGCACTTGCCATGACCGGATTGCCCTGCATCGGCGAATCCTGGGTGCAATCGACGAGGCAGCCGTGACTGTCCGCGAGTACTACGTGAAAGTCCACTGCTGTGGTTCGGGCTGGCTTATCCATGTGCCTGCGGTGGATCGTTGGACGGTTACCGGCGAAAAGACGGCCATCCGGTCTACTGCCCGACAGATGATCGCGGCGGTGACCGGTCAGTCGGACGATGCGTTCGACCTGGACTTGGTCGCAGGCAGGGCGGTGGGCGATGTGGAGGAGTTCGGCGCGGGGTGCCGGGCACTGACACGCTGGCACCTGCCCATATGTTGAGCGGCGGCTGGTCGGGTGCGGCGCTCGGGCGAACGGAGGTGAATGCGTGAAGAACGCGCTTGCTCAGTTGATTTCGTCACCCTGGTCGGTCAGCTTGCGGCTGGACTCCTCGTCGACGGCCTGGAGCTGTCCGATGGCGGCTTGGTAGGCGTCGCGCATGGTGGTGACGATTTCGATGTGCTGGTCGATGCGGGCGAGGGCGTTGTCGTTGGGGTCGTGTAGGCCTCCGCCGGTCGCCTTCTGTTCGAATTTCACTCTCAGGTCGATGGCGGAGGGGAGGCCACCGTAGCCGGCTAGGTAGCGCAATCGCTCGGCGTTGCTTCTCATACGCAACAGTTGCTTACGGAGTTCTTCGCAACGGTTGTACAAGGCTTGGCCGATCTCGGTGTCCATTCTGAACTCGCCGTTAATGGCCTGTTCTTTGAAGTTCTGCCAGGTCTTGAGGTGTGATTCTGTGTCGGCCATGTCGTCCCCCCAGGAAGTGTTCGTCTATTTCGGTAGGTGCGGTTCGAGGGTGGTGGCATGCTCGATCGTGAGGTCGCAGGCTTCCTCGATGGGCCTGTTGTCGAACCAGCTGACGGCGATTGCGAACATGCCCTGCTCGGCGGGCAGATTGACATAGCACGATCGACCGTCTTCGACCTTGCTTCTGTTCAGGAGTCCTTGCCGGGTTCCTACGGTGATCTCGCGCAGTATCTCGATGTCGGGATTCTTGCGGGTTTCGTCGATGGTGTGGCTGCTGGACAGCAGATCCATGCGGTAGCTGAAGACCGAAGGCTCCCATCCGCAGATCCGCCACGACGAGATCTTGTCCGGGTTGACGATGTTCTGCTCGGTGGACGGGTCGAGCCCGAGTTCGATGAGCCATTCGTCAGGGATGTCGGTGCAGGGGTCGAGCAGGTCGTCCATCACGGGTGTTGCGGCGGTGGGCGTGCCGGGCTCGGTACTGCTGAGGCCGAGATCCCCGCACGCGGTGACCAGGCCGAGAATCGCGGCGGCGGCGATGGCGGTGCGTGCGGCGGTGGCGGTGGTGTGCATGTCCCCTCCCTGGATTCGACAGCACAGTCAACATATAGGACGCGGTAGGGCACCTGGCGGTTCCCCGGGCTGATCGAATCGGCATCCGACTTTGCCCTGTTCCCTTGTGACGCCGCGAATCCAGCGAGATCGCGAGCGTCGATCGTGGAGCCGCGACGGGCGGCGTCCGCTCCGGTTCGCATGCTTGGCATACTCGACTCGCCCGATCGGGGGCACAACAGCCGGCCTGGCCCGGCGATCTGCACGGGAAGTCGAGGGGGATCGATCAATCATGTCTGTGGCAGCGCGTCTCGTGCTGGTCTTGGCGGTGTCGTTCACGGCAGTGGGATGCTCGGCTGCCGAATCCGAGCCCTGGACACCGCCGAAAGCTCCTGAGGCAGAGACGGTCACCACTTTCGGGCGACCGGTGCCGACTGCGGATTATGCGAAGTTGGAGGTGGCCGCGCAGGTGCGTTCGGTGGACCCGTGCGCATTGCTCGATCCAGGGCAGTTCGCCCGGTTCGGCACGCTCCGGTCGGCCGGGCCCTACGACAAGCTGTCCGACTGCGTGGTCAGAATCGATGTTCCGGGCAGCCCAGCGGGTGCTGACGTCCAGCTGGACCTGGTCAGTTACGAGCCGAACCCGGATGAGGAAACGGTGACCATCGCTGGACAGACCGTGGTCAGGACTTCCCATTACGGGTGCGGCTACAAGGTGCCGATGGAATTCGGCGCCACGGAGCCGTCGAGCGAGCCGACCGCCGTGCCTGACATCGTCGAAGTGCCACCGACGCCGTACCTGTCGATCTCCGCCAGTGGTTTCCCCGCCTCCACGGGTGGCAATTGCGGGGTTCTACGGGAGACGATCGCCCGCATCCTGACGGCCTTCGTCGAAGACCGAGTGCCGCGACGAAGTCAATCGCCGACGCAGCTCGCTCTGGCCGACCGGAGTCCCTGTGAGCTTCTCGAGCATTTGCCCGCCGATGTTCCTGCCGAACGCTTCGACGTCACCACCGATCCCTACGACTGTGAATTCTGGAGTGGGAAGAACATCATCCACATGAAGTTCTACCTCACCTCTCCTCGTGCCGCGAGGGCGCCCTTTGACTTTGAGCAGGCCGAGACCATCGCGGGTTACCTGGTGCTGGTCCAGGAAGACACGAAAATGCCTACTGACCCCAGGTGTACTTTCCGATTCTCGGTCGGGTCGGCGTTCGATCATGATCTGCCCGAACAGAAACACGTCCAGCCGGTAGGGCAGTTGTCGGGAAGCTGCGAGATAACCCGCGCGATGATTCCCACCGCACTCGAAGTGTTCGGAGCGAACCGATGATCGGCAAACGAGTCGTGGTCGCGCTTGCCGCTGTTCTGCTTACATCGGGGTGCGCGGTGGAGGGGCTCGCGATCCCCGAGGGTGCCGGGTATCGAGCGTCGTTGGGGCCTGATCGCGCCGCCGCGAACGAAGCTCTGAGAATGGTCGACCATGTGCGGCAACTCGACCCGTGCGGCATGCTCGACGAGCCCGCGATCATCGCCTCGGTCGGCGCGCCGCGTTATTTCGGAGCGGATCACGAACCCGACGAATGTGTCGTGCGGTTCGACCACACCACAACCGTCAACCGCGTAGACAGTGTCTCCGTTAAGCTGTCGTCGGCCGCGGAGGGACAGGAGATCAAGGTCGGTAACCGTACCGCGTATGTCCTCGACATGGGCGAACGGTGCTACATCACCGTGCGTTACGAGAAAAAACGTATCTTCAGTTACTCGATCAGTGGTTCACCGGACGCGGACCTGTGCACCCAGTTGCGCCAGATCGTGACAGCCT
The DNA here is from genome assembly GCF_001613125.1 of Nocardia shimofusensis NBRC 100134. GTDB lineage: Bacteria > Actinomycetota > Actinomycetes > Mycobacteriales > Mycobacteriaceae > Nocardia > Nocardia shimofusensis. Next base: position 192,705 of record NZ_BDBT01000002.1, on the reverse strand, counting down.
CCGAGCCGCTGCTGGCGACTCGGCCGAAGCGTTCGGAATCGACGCGTATGCCTGACACCCGGGCCTGGCAACTCGACCCGTGCGCTGCGCTGAACACCGCGTACGAGCCGGAGCAGAAGATCCGCGTCGGCGCGAGCCCGTTCAATTGCGACTACAGGCTCGGCTTCGAGCATGTTCCGACAGACATCAATCGGTTCAATATTACTTTCATGCACAAGCCGGAGGACGTGGCGAACCACGTTCAGTCGCATATGCGCCGACTGCGCATCGTGGGCGTCGACGCCACCGAGGAATCCGGCGACAAGGACTACTGCATGATCGAAATCAAGGCGGGCGCCGATCGGCCGTTCCCGGTCGTCGACCACAACGGTGAGACCGAGCAGTGGATCGAGATGATCAGGGTCACCGGCTTCGGCTGCACCGAGACCCGTCGAGTTGCCGTGATCGCGGTGAAGGAGTACCTGCGGCAGGGCTGATCCTTCGTCGGCTGAGCGCTTCTGCCTCCCGCCGGGGCCGTGAATTGCACAGAGCCAGGGCCGTCGGCATCGGTTCCGGGGAATTCGGATTGCCGACGGACATACCGTGCCGAGGGTGTTCAGTTCATGTCGGATCGTACGCGGGCACGGCTTGCTGTCCGGGTGAGTCGGCCCTCGCGCGGCCTCCGTAACGAGTGGCCGCGGCCATCATTCCGATCGCGGTGCCGGTGCCGAGGAACCTTCCTGCGGCGAGCAGGTCTGCTGTGGCACTCAACGGAATCCACAGAAGTTCGGCGGCTTCTTCCAGATCGGTGGGCGATGCGACCTGGCGTGCGTCGTGTCCCACGTAGACGAAATGGCGGGTCTGCACCATGCCCGGTACGGGTTCGATATCGGCCACCAGGTCGAGGTGTCCGGCTTCGAACCCGGTCTCCTCGAGCAGTTCTCGTCGCGCACACGTCAGGGGGTCTTCGTCGGGCTCGACGATTCCGCCCGGCGATTCCAGTCCGACCGATTCGACGACCCAGCGATGTCGCCGCATGAGCAGAGCGCGTCCGTGCTCGTCGACCGTGGTCACCGTCGCCACGGTGTTCAGGCGAACCGCATGGTGGGACCGGCGCACGCCGTCGGGAGTGGTGATCTCGTTCTCGGTGACGGTGAGCCATGGCTTTCCGTCGTAGATGGTCCGCTCGTTGTGCACCTGGGTTCGCGGCGGCTCGGTCATGATTCCCACGCTACGTCGACGGAGCAGTCTGGGCGGGACGATAGCCATGTCGAGCGCGCATCCGGAGGTGTCGTCGGTGCGGCGGAGCCGTTGGTTGCGGGTAGTCGCGCCGCTCCTGATCGCCGTCGCCGGGGCACGTCAGCAAGGCAGCTGTGAGGATAAGGACTGCTGCCTTTCAGGTGATGTCGGCGGGTACATCTCGGCTCGTGCTGTCCACGGGTGCCGGCGCGATGTCGGCGCCCTGGGCGAGCAGTGTGGATGCCGTGATGCCGAAGACGGCGCGGAAGGTGTCGCTGAAGTGGCTCGGGGAGGCGAAGCCGGCGTCGGCGGCGGCGCGGGTGAAATCGCTGCCTTCTGCCACGCATTCGCCGAAGCGCACCAGCCGCGCCCACATGCGGTAGCGGCGGAAACTCGTTCCGGTGTGCTCGGTGAACAGGTGCAGGAATCGCGATGGTGACAGGCCGACGGCGGCAGCGGCGTCGGCGGCGGAGTGAGGGGCCGCCGGGTCGGCGAAGAGGGTGCGGATGACGCTGTGGACGCGGGGATCGGGTGGGGCGGCCGGGACGCCGCCGACGATGAGGTCGCGCAGGGTCGACGGGTCCGGTGGGCCGGTCAGGTGAGTGAGCAGCGCGCGCAGTTGCGGGCGGGCCGGACTGTGCGCGGGAGCGAGGTTGTAGAAGAACAGCATTCGGCTCGTGCCTGCGTCGATATGGTGGTGGGTGCGGGCCGGGATCAGCGTGCTGCGCAGCCGCAGCCGCGATCGGCCGATCGTGAGGACGAACGGTGCGTCGATACCGAGGGCATAGCAGTCCACAGCGGTGGCGTGCGGGTCGAGAGGCAGCGCGGGCCCGACGTAGACAGCCTGCTCGGGCCACAGCCAGATCTTCGGACCCGTCGAACCGGCATCCATACCAGCCATCATTCCCGACATCGGCACGCGGCGTCGACGTCAGCGTGCGCCGCGACGCTGAGAGCGGCGGATCGACAGCCATACACCACCCAGCAGCGCCGCGGCGGCGACATCGATAGCCGCCACCCGGGTCAGCTGCGGATCGACGGACTGTGTGGCGGCGGCGAGCGCAGGGAAACTCACCAGGCTCACCGCGTTGGCCGCGATCGCAGGCTCTCGCCAGCGCGGCCGCCGGGCCCCGACGATCAGACCGATGCCGAGCACCCCGAACAACACCGCGCGGTGCCGCAGCAGCAGGCCGACGTTCTCGTCCACCGCATCGAGCCCGTAGGCCTCGCGCATCCGCTGCACCGACACCACGCCCAGGGCGGGCATCGCGTTCAGTACGCCCACCGCGATCAAGGCGGCGGCGTGTCCGTCGAAACGAAATCTCATGTCGCCATCCTCTGAGCGGCGATGGAACCGCGCTTCCGAAAACCTGCTGCGATTGTTCGGCCGGCTGCGCTCAGGTCGGTAGGTGATCGATGAGGATGCCTACGGAGACCCGACCTTTTCGCCGGGCAGTCTTCTGAACGTCGGAGATCTGTCCGGCTCCGACGGGCCGGGCGAGGTCACGTTCAATCGCGGACCAGCTCGGGGTTCATGGTGACCACCAGGCGCATTACCCGTCGATCGTCGACAGTGCGGCGCCGTTCGGCGCACAGCGCGTTCATCACCTCGACACCGACTGTCAGGCCGACATCGTGGGTGAGCAGCGAATCGACATCGGCGGCCTCGGCGGCCAGTTCGTCGGCGGCCGTGCGCAGCCGCTGTGTCGTGACACCGCGATTGCCGGTGCACACGATCTGCCGCTCGCCGCTGCTGAAACGCACCGCCGCCGGTGGCCACGGGCCGCCGGTGTTTGCCGCCCGGACGCCCGCCAGGTCGACGCCGGGGAGCGTCCGGCATACCGATCCGGCCGGGACGCCGCCGATCGGATGTACTGCGACGAGCCGCGACCCGAGTCGTTCCACGGCGCGGTCGACAGCCGACGCGGTGGCATCCCGGTGGGTGGACACCAGCAGTGCCACCGCGTCCCCGCAGTCGTTCTGCCAGGTGCTGTCGAGAGCTCGGCCGTGGACGGAGGGGGCGAAACCCGCTGTCCACGAACGCCCTTCCTCGGTGCGGTGCAGCACGACCGTTCGCGCCTCGCTGCCGAAGACCCGAGGCGCCAGATATGCGGCGAGGTTGCCGATCAGCCCGTCGCCGATCACGAGCAGGGTGTCCGGCCGGGTAGCGGCCATCGCGTGCAGCGCGTACCGCACCACCGCCCAGGGTTCGATGAGGGTCGCGCGCGCCGACGAGATCGACTCGCCGATCGGGGCGACGAGTCCGGCGCGCACTGCCGATGCCCCGATGAGTACGCGCTGTTGGAACAGCCCGTCGACATTGTGGCCGAGCAGGAAGGACGGATCGCCGGGATGGGTGGGGTTGATCACGACACGTTGACCTGGGGTCACCGAGTCGACGTCCGCGCCGACCGCGACGACGCGGGCCGCCCCTTCGTGTCCGACGATCGGCGACGGATCGTCGCGGTCACCGCGGACGATCTGGATATCGGTCCCGCACAACGACACCTTCTCCGGAGCGACGACGATCTCTCCCCGGCCCGGTCGCGGGGTGGGCCTGCGACGGAGGGACGACCAAGAGCCGTCGCGAACGATGGCATGGTGTGTGGCTGTCATCGAAAGCGTCCTTTCCGTACCGGGAGCCGGCCGATGGCCACAGCGGTGGCGCCGGCGAGCGGATCGATGTGACCGGGGCGGCACACTCGCACTCTCAGCTCGGCGGGCCCGGCATCGGCGTAGGAGCGGACCTCGGCGAGTTGCGCCGTCAGTTCCGTCTCGTAGACCTCGGCCAGCCCCTCGGCGACGCCGCCGCCGAGGACGACGAGATCGAGCAAGGGGTCGGTGGTCCGCAGCGTCCGCACCAGTTCCGCGATCGGTTCGACGATGGTGCGCAAGAGGGTGCGGGCGTCCGGATCGTCGGCGGCGACGCGCGCACTCAACTGGGCCGCCACCGCCGCCGGCTCCGGCAATCCCAACGCGGCGGCGACCCGCGGGATCGCGGGCCCCGCGCAGAGTGCGGCGATGTGACCGGTGCCGCCGCACAGGCATTCCAGTGAACGCACGGCCTCCGGCGCGCTGGTGGCCGCGCGCAGATGCCCCACCTCCCCCTGCAATCCGTAGGTGTCGACATCGATCACCGACGCCGTCAAATCGGCGGTGCGCAAGGCGATTCCGCTGCTCACCGTGAGATACGCGACGCGGCGATCCGTCGGCCTCGCCAGCTGTCGGACGGCATCGGCCAGTGCGGCGGTGACGTCGTTGACCAGATTCCAGGTCACATCGGGTCTGGCTTGTTCGAGCAGGGTCCGCAGCGGCAGCCTGGTGGGCAGCTCCCCGCCCCACAGCGGCCCCGAACCATAGGCAATGCCCAGTTCCTCGTCCAGCGCGGCCCCACAGGAGACATCGACGGTGGAATCCGGCGGCGCGTGTTCGGCGAGCGTGGTCACCAGCGAGGCCACCAACTCGTCCGGCTCGCGGTGCGGGTGATGAATCCGGCTGGGCGCCGGGTGGCGCAGTACCGCGCTGTCGCCCACACGGATCCGCAGCCAGGTACCGCCGACGTCGACGGCCGTGCGAGTGCTCATCCTGCGACCCGCAGCAGGATGCGCTCGCCGGATACGGTCGCGGTGACCGCGGTCAGATCGTCGACGCGGGCGTCGGCGGGCCCCTCCTCGGCGCCGATCGCGATGCAGAAGCTGCCCGCACGGTGGCCCGCCAGCAGGCCGGCCGTCGAGTCCTCGATCACCACGCAGCGCGTGGGCGGAACCGACAGCAGCGCCGCCGCCCGCAGATACCCGTCCGGCGCGGGCTTGCTGCCGACCGGGTCGTCGGCGGTGACCGTGTGCTCGGGTTCGGGCAGACCGGCCGCGGCCAGCCGCCTGCGCATCATCGTGGCGGAGGCGGCGGTCACCACCGCCCACCGGTTCGGGGCAAGTGCCGAGACCAGCGCCGCCGCACCGGGAATAGGACGCACCGCCGCTCGCGTGTGTTGTTCACGATGACGGATCCACCGCACTTCGACGTCCACATCGTCCTGCGACGCCGACGGCAGCACCGCGCGGACGATGGCCTGCGCGGTTCGCCCGGGCAGCGCCGCGTACACGACCGCGGGATCGAGCCGATGGCGGTACGCGAAAGCGGTCCACGTCTCCCGGATCGAGGCGTGCGAATCCACCAGCGTGCCGTCCATGTCGAACAGAACGGCGTCCACCTCGACGGTGCGCGAACGGTGTGCGGTGAGGTCACCGCTGTGGGTGGTCACAGCGCCGACGGGGACGAGGCGAAGGTGGCCCCCGCCAGACGGATCAGGGCCAAGTCGTCATCCAGCGGCCTGCGCAACGCCTGGTTGCCCGGGTCGGTGTCGAGAACGACGGTGTCGGCCCCGAGGCCGGTCAGGAACGTCAGGTCGTCGGCGATCTGATCGAGACTGCCGTAGCCGAGCGGACGTCCCGGCGCGGTGACACGGGCCGGTGTCGGCAGGAAGAAGACCCGTGGCACGAAGAGTTTTCCCTCGTTCAGCTGTGCGACGCCCGCCCTGCACCGCTCGCGGGAGGGATGCAGCGGGTGCCATGCCGTGCCGAAACGGTTGGTGCGGCGCAGCGCCGGCGCGCCGTTGCCGCCGATCCACAGAGGCGGGTGCGGCCGTTGCAGCGGACGTGGGCGGGTGTGCACGCGATGCTCGGCGTGGTCGCCGCGCAGGGTGATCACGTCCGCGGTCCATGCCTGACGCAGTGTGGCGAGGACGGCGTCGGTGCGGGCTCCTCGTGTGCCGAACGGAACGCCGAGGACGTCGAACGCCTCGGCGGCCCAGCCCACGCCGACGCCGACCACCAGACGGCCCCCGCTGAGCTGATCGATCGTGGCGGTGGCACGGGCGAGGTGCACAGGATGACGATGCGAGCCGATCAGCACGCCGGCGCCGAGGCGGACGGAGGTGGTGCGGCCGGCCAGCCAGGCGAGCGTCGACAGGCACTCGTAGAACGGTGCGGGCGAGCGACGGTTCGCGTCATCGGTGAGAGCGAGGTGGTCGGACAACAGGACGGCATCGAAGCCCGACTCTTCGGCGGTGCGAGCCCACCGCTCGATCCCGTCGTGATCGATCTGGGGGCCGAAGTTGGGCAGATTCACGGCGAGTTTCACGGGCGCCGGCTTTCGGTGGCGGCGTCGACGATCAGGTGGGCGATATCGGCGTCGGTCCGGCCGCGCAGAGCCAGGTGGTGGCCGCCGAACTGGGTGCGGCGGCGCGGTGGCGGGGTCGGGCCCACGTGGTGCTCGAAGAGCTCGATGTTCAGTCCCGCCACCACGAGCATCGCCATCCGGGAGCTGCCCTCGACGTCGATGCCGAACTGAGCCCGCATGAAGTCGCGGCCCGCGCTGATGTCGGTCTGCAGGGCGATGCGGGCGCCGTGCCGGTCGACGAGATATCGCAGCGTGGAGTCGAGGTCGCGCACGCTGTAGCCGGTGTGGTCCACACCGGCGTATCCGGGCAGCGCCGCACTGTCGACCCGGTGCCGGGTGTGATCGAGTCGCACGTCGGTCAGCCGGGTGTAGGGCGGAGTGTCGGGCCACTGCTGCAGTTCGAACAGCGTGCCCCAGGAGGTGCGGTAGTAGACCCACCGGTTGCCCGCGATCGGCCCGTCGGGGATCTCGATGATGTCGCCGAGCACGGTCGTGCCGGGCAAGTCCGCGATGTAGGTGGCGGCGGCCTCGATATCGGTGACCCGCCAGCACAGGTGATGGGCGCCGATATCCACCATCCGCGGCGCGTCCGTCTCGCCGGTGCCGTCGGCGTCGAGCAGTTCGATGCCGACAATCGGGTCGGCGTGGACAAGCGTGGCGGTATCCGCGGACGCACAGCTGCGGATGTCGGGTCGCACCGCGCCTGCCCCGACCACCGCCGCCAGGTGATCGGCGGCGAGTGCCCGGTCCGGGACACGGATTCCGACGCGGTGGGCATCGAGGGGCGGCATCACGTCGCCGCCGGATGTGGAGGACGCGGTCACGGGATCACCAGCACCTTTCCGCGGATGCCGCCCCCGGCGACATCGGTGTGCGCCCGGGCGACATCGGCGAGGGCATAGGAGCGGGCGACCGGCACCCGCAACTGCCCGGCGTCGATCATCGCGACGAGTTCGGCCAGGGCGGAGCCGTTCTCGTCGACATAGCTCTTGTGCGGGGTGATGCCCCGTTGCGGACGGGGTTGTTCGTTGTCGTCGATCGAGACGAACGCACCGTCGTCGCGAACAGCCGCGATCGAGGAGGCGAGGCCCGCCGTGTCGACGACGGCGTCCCAGCCGCGCTCCTCGACCCGGTCCACGGCGCCGGTCCAGACGACGCCGAGATCGCACAGGTCGTCCGCGTCGCCGGCGCGGGCTACCGCGCCGACGCTGTGCCCCCTGTGCCGCAGTAGTTGCACGGCGATCCGGCCGACCGCACCCGCACCGCCGGTGACCAGGACACGCGCGTCCGGCGCCAACGACAGCGTCCCGAGGGTCTGCCGGGCAGTCAGCGCCGCGAGCGGGATCGCGGCGGCCTCGGTCAACGGCACCGTCGACGGCGCGGGGGCGAACAGTTCCTGATCGGCGACCACCCGCTCGGCGTAGGTGCCGTACCGGTGCGCGGGCTGGGCGATCATGCCGATGACGCGGTCGCCCGGCGCGAACCGGCGCACCTGCTCGCCGACGGCGGTGACCACCCCGGCGACGTCCCACCCCAGAACGGCGGGGAACTGTAGATCGAGCTTCAGGAATCCCGACCTGGTCTTGAGGTCGACGGGGTTGACGGCGGCCGCGGCGACGGACACCGCGATGTCGGTCGGTCCGACCGGCAGATCCGGGACCTCACCGAGGAGCAGGAGGTCGGGGGCACCGATTGTGGGCAGTATCGCGGCCTTCATGGACGCGGCTCCTTCCTGGTGTGCGAACGAGTTGCGGCTCGGGCGTTTTCTTCGGCGGCGGTGAGGACCAGGCCGCCGTCCACCGTCAGCGAGGCTCCGGTGAGGTAACTGGAGTCGGGACCGGCGAGAAAGGCGGCGACAGCGGCGATCTCGCCGGGATGCCCCGGCCGTCCCAGGGGAATGGCCGGGCGATGCGCGGCGTGGACGTCGGCGCCCTCGGGCATGCCGTTCATCGGAGTCGCGGTCTCCCCGGGAGCGACAGCGTTGACCCGGATTCCGTAGGCCGCGAATTCGAGGGCCATCACTTTGGTCGCCATGCCCAGCGCGGCCTTGGCCGAGCAGTACAGGACGCCGCCGGTGATCGGGATCGTCTCGTGCACCGAGGTGATGTTGACGATGGTTCCCGGCAGGCGCTGTTCGACGAGGCGACGGGCGAAAGCGGAGGCGAGCGCGATCGGCGACAACGCGTCGACCGCGAAAACTTGCGCCGCACGGTCGAACTCGATCTGGTGAGCGGGAGTGCGGTCGTTGATCCCGGCATTGTTGATCAGGCACCGCACCGGCCCCGTGGACGCGTCGGCGAGCGCGAGAGCGGCGTCCAGCGACGCGACGGCCGCGGCCGGTTCGTCCAGTGCGATCGCCACCGGCCGGGCGCGCACCCCGAACTCGCGCTCGAGCGAGCACGCGACCGCTTCGGCGCGGTCGCGTCCGGAACGGAATCCGACCAGGACGTGCCACCCTCGTCGCGCCATCTCCGTGGCCGTCGCCCGGCCGATGCCACTGCTCGCGCCGGTGACGAGCACGGCGGCGGGTCCGGTCTGCTCGGCGGATTCACGCAAGTGAGATCACCACCTTGGGCCGGGTCCGCGTGTGTTCGAGGATCGCGAAGGCCGCGTCGGCGCTGTCGAGCGGCACGACCCCCTCGATCAGCGCCTCGAACGTCGCCGTCGGCGCGCCGAACATCGCGACCGCGCGCCCGTAGTGATCGACGCCGTGGCGGACGCCGGTGATGCGGATTCCCGACAGCGCGATGGTGGCCGGATCGATGGTCTCCGGCGCGGTCGCGACCCCCACGAGCAGACAGGTGCCGCCGGGCCGCAGTGCGGTGACCGCCCCGCCGAGCGCCCCCGGCGCGCCGGATGCCTCCACGACGAGGTCGTATGTCCCGGTCACCGACGGAAAGGCGCTGTGCCGCTGCCGGTAACAGCCCGGATCGAGGTGGGTGAGCGGCTTCGGATCGACGATGTCTACGGTCGCGTTGCTGCCTGCGAGCACCGCCACCGCCAGGCTGCCGATCGTCCCCGCGCCGACCACGAGGACCCGGTCACCGGGCCGGACGGGCGCCGCGTCGAACGCTTCGAGGACGGTGACCATCGGCTCGACGAGGACGTGCGCCGGGGTAGGAGTGCAGCGTCCGAACGATGCCACCGCGCGCCGCGGCACGGCGAGCAGTTCGGCCGCGGCGCCGGGATGTCCGTACAACCCGACCTCGCGCAGCCGCCCGCACAGGTTGCGCCTGCCCGCGCGGCACTGCTCGCAATGCTGGCAGTACAGCATCGTGCTGCCGGTGACGACTTCGCCCACAGCGATGTCGTCGACTTCCGATCCCACCGTCTCGACGAGGCCGACCCACTCGTGACCGAACGAGTGCGGATAGCGCGCCCGCCCGTCGAGCAGATACGGCGAGGTGCCGTGCAGCAATTCGAGATCCGTTCCACACAATCCGACGTAGGCGACGCGGACGAGCACCGAATCGCCGGTGACCTCGGGCTCCGGGACGTCGATGATCTTCACCGAGCCGGGAGCGGCGATGACCGCTGCGCGCATGTCAGCCGACCTCGACTGCCGACGTCGGACCGGGGGCGGGTTGGGCGGCGCGACGGGCGAGCGCCAGCAGCAGCACGGCCGCCGCCGCGAGCGCCGTGCCGACCAACGGGAGAACACCCAGCCCGCCGCCTGCGCCGAGGGTGACCGAGCCGATCCAGGCGCCTGCCGCGTTGGCCAGCTGGAATCCCGCGATGTTCACCGTCGCGGCCAGGTGGGGAGCTTCGGCGGCGGCGCCGATCAACTTCGACGCCAGCGGGGGAATGATCGAGAAGCCGGCCGCCCCGAGCACGAACATCCACCCGATGGCGAACCAGCGGAACTCGCCTGCGAAGAACAGCACTGCCAAAGCCACCGTCAAGGCGCTCAGTGCGACGTACAGGGTGCGGTCGAGCGAACGGTCCGCGAAGTATCCGCCGAGCTGGTTGCCGAGGACGGAACCGAGCCCGAACAGGAACAGCACCACGGTGATGTGCTCGGTGGCCACACCCGCGACCTCGGTCAGATAGGGGGCGATATAGGTGAAAACCACGAACAGCGCGGCCTGGCTCAACGCGGTCAGCCCGATCGCCCACAGCACCGGTCCCCGGGAGAACACGGTGATCTCGGAGGTGATGTTGCCCGCGCGGTGCTCGGGTGCGTGGCGCGTGGAGGCCAGCAGCGCGACGGTGACCACGGCTTGGAAGACGGCGATGATCAGGAACGAGGCACGCCAGCCGATCTGCTGGCCGATCAACGTGCCGAGCGGAACGCCGAGCACAGTGGCCAGATTCAGTCCGAGCGTGATCCGCGCGATGACACGTCCCTGGTACTCCGGTTCCACGAGCGAAGTGGCCAGCACCAGGCACACAGCGAAGAACGTGGCGTGAGGCAGCGCCGTGATCACGCGCGCGATGACGAGCACGGCGAAATTCGGGGCGAACGCGGTGAGGACATTGCCCGCGATGAACAACGCCATCGACCCCACGATCAGGGGCGTGCGGCGTATCGAGGACGTCGCCACGGTCATCAGCGGACCGCCGATCATCACGGTGACCGCGTACACGGTCACCAGCAGTCCCGCTGTGCCTTCGCTGACGCCGACGTCGCCCGAGATCTCGGGGAGCACCCCGGCGACGAGATATTCGACGGTGCCGACGCCGAACACCGCCAGCAGCATGCAGATGATGGCGCGATCGACGGGAACGGTCGGTGCGGCGTGCGCGGTCTGACCGCGAGATGGGGTGGACATGCCTGCCCTTCCGGTGAGTAGGGATATCGGTCGGCCGAGGGCGTTCAGCCCGTCGCGAGAGCGGTGACCAGGTCGGTGGCCTCGACGACAGCGCAGCCCCAGGTGAATCCGACGCCGATCCCGGTGAGCACGATCAGATCCGAGGGGCGTAGATCGTCCGTGGCGGCGAGCAGGTCGAGGCCGAGCAACGGGTCCGCCGCGCCGGTGTGCCCGATGTCGTGGCCGAGTTCGACGAGCGTCTGCTGCGGCCGGATCTTCAGCGGCTCGAAGCACTGTTTGCGCAGCAGGACATCACCGAAGTTGGGCACGATCCAGGTACGCACGTCGTCGTGGTGGACTCCGGCGTCGGCGAGAGCGGTTTCCGCGCATCGCGACAGCGCCGCGGCGTTGCGGGTCCAGAACTCGTCGATCGAGCGGTGCTCGGTGAATCCGGCGACGCGGGTGCGCAGATCCAGCGGCAGCGCACTGCGATACGCGGGCATGTCCATGACGTCGTTGCCGCGGTGCATCCGCTCGAGGGCCGGATCGCTGACCACCGAGGTCGACAGCACTCGGAACGGACCGCGGTCGGGGCCGACGACGGCGGCCCCGGCCCCGTCCCCGTAGACCAGTCCGCTGTCGGAGGACCAGCGGTCGAACAGCGGCAGCGCCCACACGTCCGATGCGGTGACCAGACCGCGTCCGGCGCCGCCGAACCATCGCCCGATCATCTCGATGCCGACGATCGCCCCGGCGCAGGCGGTACGGATCTCGAGGGGCAGGCAGTTGTCGATGGCGAGGCGATCCTGGATGTAGGCACCGCAGTTCCACGCCTCCAGGCCGTTGTGCAGCACCACCGCGTGTACGAGCAGATCGATGTCGGCGGGGGTGACCCCACTGGCCGTGATCGCGCGTGCGCCCGCGGCGACCGCCATCTCCGGAGCGGTCTCGCCCAGTTCCGGCGCGCTCACGGCGGCCGCCCGCTGGCCGGTCTTCTGGCGCTCGATCTCGTCGAAGCGGCCCGCGGCGATGGCGTGCGCGGCGGTCTCCCTGGCCTCGGGAAGGTAGGAGCCGATACCGGTGAGATAGAGCTCTTCCCACCTCATTTCGCGACTCCCGCTCCGATCGGGACACCGGTGTCGGCACCTGCCGCCATGGCGAGATGGCGTAGCGCCCTGGCGATCTCGTCTGCGGTGACATCATCGACGAACCGATGTCCGCCGATGCCCACCGGCAGTGGCAGTCGTTGTCTGCCGTCGCGATGCCGGATGGTGTCTTCGAGTGCGCTGTCCAGCAGTCCCGGACGGGCGAGCACCTCGGTCCAGATGGGCAGGTCCAGCCGACGCATCACCGACAGGATCCGGTCCCGTTCGGCAGGGGTGATGTCGCCGCGCAGATGTCCGATCACCGTGGTCAGCGCCATGTCGATGCCCACGGCCTCGCCGTGCAGCAGGGTGGGCAGTGCCTCCATCTCCAGGGTCGGGGAGAAGGTGTGCCCGTAGTCGACGCAGCGCTCCAGACAGGTTTCCCACAGGTTGGGCTGCAGTTCCTCCAGCATCAGGTGGATCGCCTCGGCCATCACCAGCCTGGCGGCGTTGTCCAGTTCGGGTGTCGAGCCTTGGAACCGGTCCGCGATCAACGCCGGGCCGTAGCTGTCGAGCAGGTCGAACAGTTCGCTGGAGCGCACCAGTGCCATCTTGAGCACTTCGGCCATGCCGTTGGACAGATGCCGGGCCGGGACCGTGGCGAGAAAACGACGGTCCAGGAAGGTGGCGACGGCCGGCGCGTAGGTGCCGAGGCGGTTCTTTCCCTTCCCGTAGTTGACCCCCGTCTTCACCCCGACCCCGGCATCGACGAGCCCGACCAGCGTGGTGGGTACCCGGACGTAAGGCGTCCCGCGACGGTAGAGGCTGGCCGCGAGCCCGACCACGTCGAGCAGCACGCCGCCGCCGATGGCCACGACCGGCTCCCGCCGCCGGTCGATGCCGAAGGCGTTCATCGCGTCGACGACGGTTTCGACCGACGCCCATTCCTTGACCGATTCGTCGGCGCGCATCGACAGAATGTCGACCCGAATGCCGTTGCGGGCGAACCATTGCCGGATTCTGTCGCCGTGCAATCGGTCCACGCCTGCGTCGATCACGACGAGGCGGCGTTCGCCGGGCCGGATGGGCGCGTCCGGGCATCCGTCGAGGAGTTGTGTGTTGTCCGGCTCGAACAGGTCGCGGGCCACGATCACGTGATAGGCGACCTGCTTGACTGCTTCGACAGTCCATTCGGAATCGTGTGCGGTGACGTGCGTGAGGCCGAGTCTGAATCGAGTGCCGCTGCGCATGTCGAAGTCCTTCCGATCGTCCACGCACGCCGCGGCATCCGCGGTGATCGTGCGTGTGATTGACCGCCCCCTGAGGCGTTTCGACGGCCGAGATGTCGGGCTCCGCATTGAGCTGTAGGGCCGTGGCCTTAGGCTATTCGTTTATCGATCGCTACAAGAATAAAATGTAGCGTAGATCACTCCGGTGATCGAGGGAAGGAGTACGCAGTGGCTGGTGTCCGTGGACAGGGACGCAAGTTCGACCTGGACCATGCGCTCGATATCGCCATGGAGCAGTTCTGGCGATACGGCTACGAGGGCACCTCCGTGGCGGGGTTGACCAAGGCGATCGGCATCGCCACGCCCAGCCTCTACGCGGCTTTCGGCGACAAGCGGCAGCTGTTCGACTCGGTGGTGGAGCACTACCTGCGCGGCCCCGGCGGATGGATGGAACGTGCCTTCGCCGAGGAGACCTCCGCTACCCGCCTGGCGCGCCGTCTTCTGCGCGAGGCGGCCAGTCACTATGCCGACCCCGACCACCCCGGCGGTTGCCTGCTCGTCATCGCGGGCGCTTGCGTGGCCGACTCCAACGACGCTGTGGCGCGCCAACTCCGCGACCATCGCAATCGCAACATGGCATTGCTCGCCGAACGACTTGCCGAGGGGGTGCGAACCGGAGAGCTGCCTCCGCACTTCGACCCGGAGGCGGCCGCCGAGTTCCTCGGAGTGGTCATCCAGGGCATGTCGGCCCGCGCTCGCGACGGAGCGACCGTCGCCGACTTGGAGAGCGCGGCGGAGTTCGCGTTCCGATCACTGGGTATCGGAACGGGTGCGAACGGGGCGTAATTGCTCGCAGTTGCTCGTAGTTGCTCCGCCTCCTTCGAATGCGCCGCGGTTGCCGGAGTGCAGCCGTCGCCCCGACAGGTGCCGGTGCGGCCGCGTAGCACTTACGGTGAGCTGGTGACGGGCACAGTGCGGGAGACCTCGATAGCGGCCCAGGCCGCCGCCCTGGCGGGGCGGGCGTCCGCCACGGATCGCCGTTATCTGGTGGGCATCGCCGGTCCGCCCGGCGCGGGCAAGTCCACGCTGTCGGCCGGCCTGTGCGCGGCGCTGAATGCCCGCGCGGGCCGACGGATCGCCGAGATCGCGCCGATGGACGGCTATCACCTGTCCAACGCCCGCCTCGACGAGATGGGCAGGCGGGCGGCCAAGGGGGAGCCGGACACCTTCGACAGTGGGGGCTATGTCGAGAACTTGGCGAGGCTGCGCGGCACGCCGCTCGGTGAGCCCGTCGCCTGGCCCACCTTCGATCGGGGGCTCGACGAACCGACTCCGGCGGGCGTGGTGTTCACCGGCGAGCGAATCATCGTCACCGAGGGCAATTATCTGCTCGTCGACGATCCCGCTCTCGGAGCCTGGCACAAGGTGAGCGCGCTGTTGGACGAGTGCTGGTACCTGGATGCGGCGCGAGAGGTGCTGACCGCGCGCCTGCTGCGCCGTCATCTCGACGGCGGGCGGACGCACGAGGCCGCGCGGGACAAGGTCGAGGGCAGTGACCTGCGCAATGCCGAGCTCGTCGCGGCCACCCGCGCTCGCGCCGACCTGGTCCTGCGGGCCCACGGCGACCGCTACTCGGTGCTCGATCCGGGGCTCGCGGTGGAGTGAGGCCGCCCGCCACGGCACCTCGTCGATCTGCTTCGATCCACGTGTTCGCCTGCTCGCCCGGCGCGTATACCACCGACACCGACCATCCGGGCGGACCATGAACCCTATGGCCGAGTCCCGACCCCCATCAGGTCGCATCCGTCTGCTGCGCAACGGCGCGGCGGTGATGTGCGCACTGCTGCTCTTCTACGGCGTGCCGGTGGAGCGCAGACCGGACGGGGCGCTGATGGGCGGTGTGTCGGCCACGGTGGCCTTCCTGGTCGGAGTGGTCGGGCTGCTGTGGCTGGTCACTCGTCAGATCCGGCGCTATCTCGCCGCGCCGGAGGGCGCGGGCCAGCAGGTCGACGGCATCCTGCTGCTGCTCATGGTGGTGATCGTGTTCTTCGCGCAGTTCTACTTCCGGCTCGAGATTCACGATCCGAGCCAGTTCGACGGACTGCGCACCCGCACCGACGCGCTGTACTACACGATCGTCACGCTGGGCACGGTCGGCTACGGCGACGTCCACGCCGTCGGGCAGGGCGCGCGCATCGCCGTCATGATCCAGATCGTGTTCGATCTGATCGTGATCGGCACGCTGCTCGCGGTCATGACGTCGAGCATCGTGCGCGCCCGGGGGGAGATCCGTCACCGTGGGGAAACCCGTCACGAAGACGCGAGCGGAGGCGAACCCACGTGACGCGAACTAGCGGTGATCGCGGTACCAGCGGATCAGCGCGTCGGTGGAGGAGTCGTCCTGCGGTTCGGGGTCCTCGGCGGCGCCGAGCAGGGGAGCCAGCGCAAGAGCCTGCTGTTTGCCGAGTTCCACGCCCCACTGGTCGAAGCTGTCGATGCCCCAGATGGTTCCTTCCACGAACACCTGGTGCTCGTAGAGGGCGATGAGCTGCCCGACGACCGAGGGCGTCAGTTGCGGGGCGAGGATGGTGGTGCTGGGCCGGTTGCCCGGCATGACCTTGTGCGGAACCACCTTAGGGTCGGCGCCCTCGGCGGCGATCTCCTCGGCGGTCTTGCCGAAGGCGAGCACCTTGGTCTGGGCGAACAGGTTGCTCATCAGGATGTCGTGCATGCTGCCGGTGCCGTCGGCGGTCGGCAGATCGTCGGTGGGGCGGGCGAATCCGATGAAGTCGGCCGGGATCAGCCGGGTGCCCTGGTGGAGCAGCTGGTAGAAGGCGTGCTGGCCGTTGGTGCCCGGCTCGCCCCAGAAGATCTCGCCGGTGGAGGTGGTGACGGGGGTGCCGTCGGCGCGTACCGACTTGCCGTTGGATTCCATGGTCAGCTGTTGCAGGTAGGCGGGGAAGCGGCCGAGGTCGTTCGAATACGGCAGCACCGCGCGCGATTCCGCGCCGAAGAAGTTCGAGTACCAGACGCCGAGCAGGCCGAGCAGGACCGGGGCGTTGGCCTCCAGCGGTGCGGTGGCGAAATGGGTGTCCACGACGTGCATTCCCGCCAGGAACTCCGCGAAGTGCTCCTTGCCGATGGTGGCCATCACCGACAGGCCGATGGCCGAATCCACCGAATAGCGGCCGCCGACCCAGTCCCAGAAGCCGAACATGTGCTCGGTGTCGATGCCGAAGGCCGCGACCCGCTCGGCATGGGTGGAGACCGCGACGAAATGCTTGGCGACCGCGTCCTCGCCGAGCGCTGCCACCAACCAGCGGCGGGCGGCCGTCGCGTTGGTGAGGGTCTCGAGCGTCGAAAAGGTCTTGGACGCCACGATGAACAGCGTGGTCGCCGGGTCGAGACCGTCGAGTTCGGCGACGAGATCGGCGGGGTCCACATTGGAGACGAAGCGCGCGGCGATGCCCGCGTCGGCGTAGTGGCGCAGCGCCTGGTGCACCATGACCGGCCCCAGGTCGGAGCCGCCGATGCCGATGTTCACCACGGTGCGGATGCGCTCGCCGGTCGCGCCGCGCCACTGCCCCGAACGCAGGGCATCGGTGAATTCGCCCATGCGGCGCAGTACTTCGTGCACCTGCGCGCCCGCGTCCGCGCCGTCGATGCGCAGTGACTCGCCCTCGGGCAGGCGCAGCGCGACATGGCCGACGGCGCGGTTCTCCGAGGTGTTGATGTGCGCGCCGTTCAGCATGGCGTCGCGGTGTTCGGGCACGCCCGCCTCGTGCGCCAATTCCACCAGCAACTGCAGGGTTTCGCGGGTGATCCGGTGCTTGCTGTAGTCGATGTGCAGGTCGCCGACCCGCACGGTCAGCTCGCGGCCGCGTCCGGGGTCCTCGGCGAACAGCTCCCTGAGGTGCCGTTGCGCGAGAACGCCGTGGTGATCGTGCAGTTTCCGCCAGACCGCCGATGCGGTGATGTCGCTGCTCACGCCGCCGAGGTTACCCACCGCCGCGCGGGCGCGCACAGGCAACGGGGGCTGCCGGGGACAACGGTGCGGGACAACGCGGATTCCGCGCGCGAAGGCACCGCCGTGGCGAGTCCGCGCTGTCTAGGCTGGCGGCATGGTGTCCGAACGCGAACTACTCGAATCCGTCCCGACGCGACTGTGGATCGGCGGACCCGTCGACGCCACCGGCGGCGGCACCTTCCCGGTGCACAATCCCGCCACCGGGCAGGTGCTCACCGAGGTCGCCGATGCCACCCCGGACGACGCCCTGCGCGCCCTCGACGCCGCCTCGGCGGTGCAGCAGGAGTGGGCGGCCACCCCGGCCCGCGAACGCGGTGAGATCCTGCGCGCGGTGTTCGACGCGATCACCGCGCGAGCCGAGGAATTCGCCCTGCTGATGACCCTGGAGATGGGCAAGGCGCTGCCCGAGAGCCGTAACGAGGTGCGGTACGGCGCGGAGTTCTTCCGCTGGTTCAGCGAGGAAGCGGTGCGGGTGCACGGCCGCTACCAGCACGCGCCCTCGGGCGCCGGCCGCATCGTCGTGCACAAGCAGCCGGTGGGGCCCGCGCTGGCCATCACGCCGTGGAACTTCCCGCTGGCGATGGGCACCCGCAAGATCGGCCCCGCCTTGGCCGCGGGCTGCACCATGATCGTCAAGCCCGCTTCCGAGACGCCGCTGACCATGCTGCTGCTCGCCCAGCTGTGTTCGCAGGCGGGCCTGCCGGACGGCGTGCTCTCGGTGATCACCACCAAGCGCTCCGGCGCGGTCACCGGCGCGCTGCTCGACGATCCGCGACTGCGCAAGCTCACCTTCACCGGCTCCACCGAGGTCGGCAAGAAGCTGGTCGAGCAGTCGGCGGGCAAACTGCTGCGCACCTCGATGGAACTCGGCGGCAACGCGCCGTTCGTGGTGTTCGACGACGCCGACGTCGACGCCGCGGTGCAGGGCGCGATGCTGGCCAAGCTGCGCAACGGCGGCGAGGCGTGCACGGCGGCCAACCGGTTCCACGTGCACAGCGCGGTGGCCGAGGAGTTCACCGAGAAGTTCGTGGCGGCCGTGCGGGACTCGGTGCGGATGGGCCCCGGCGTCGATCCGGAGACCACGCTCGGGCCGCTGATCAACGCCGAACAGCTGGCCACCGTCACCGACCTGGTCGAGGACGCGGTGGCGCTCGGCGCGCGGGTCCGCCACGGCGGTTCCGCGCCGGGTGGGGTGGGGTGGTTCTACCCGGCCACGATCCTGGACCGGGTGCCGGAGAAGGCGCGCATCCTGAGCGAGGAGGTCTTCGGTCCGGTGGCGCCCATCGTCACCTTCGACACCGAGGAACAGGGCCTGGCGGCCGCCAACGACACCCGCTACGGCCTGGTGGCCTACGTGTTCACCCGAGACCTGGACCGCGCGCTGCGGATCGCCGAGGGACTGGAAACGGGCATGGTGGGCGTGAACCGGGGCGTCATCTCCGACCCGGCCGCGCCGTTCGGCGGTGTGAAGGAATCCGGCTTCGGCCGGGAGGGCGGCTTCGAGGGCATCGAGGAATATCTGTCCACGAAGTACATCGCGCTCTGAGACGTCCCGTGCACGAAACGAGGGTCGCGGTCCACTGCGGACCGCGACCCTCGTGAGTGAGTTCTCCGGTGGCTACCTGCCGAGTCGGCCGCGCCCCAGACGCAGCAACAGCATGGCGAGGGTGTGGCCTTCCTGGCCCAGTTCGCTGAAGCGCTCCAGCACCTTCATCTCGCGGCTGTGCACCAGACGCGGGCCGCCGGAAGCCATCCGGGTACGGCCGATCAGCCGGGAGATCTCGGTGCGACGCTTGATGGCGGCGAGGATCTCCGCGTCGAGCTGGTCGATCTCCTTACGGAGCTTGTCGATCTCCGCCTCCGACTGCGGCAGCGCCGAGTCCGACCCGGCGGGCTGCGCTGCATCCGACCCGGTGGTCGTGGCAGGGGTGCTCATATTCATCTCCTCGTGTCAGAACCTGGATCGGCGCGCGCGCTTCGCGCGTTACCAACCCGTTCTTTCACCGTGAAACAGACCTGGTGGGTTCCATACTCCCCCCAGCAGTACGCGCTCAGCTACCGGATTCGCGATCTCGGTCGCCGACGAACCGTCAACACGGACGCATCGTGGCCGGCCGACGCGCGTCGGCCAGTCTGCCACGGGTTCCGAACAATGCAAAACATGTCATTTTTCAACTACGCGGCGCTTCGGCCGTCGAGGGGGCGGGGCGTCGCGCCTGTCGGTGTCCGCCGGTAGCGTGGACGGGCAATGGACATGACGGCGGCTCCCCAGACGACAGCTCCCCCCTCGGGTGCTCCCCAACCGAACTCTACCGGTCGATCGCTGGCCGAACGAGCGCAACAGCGGGCCGATGAGCTGGCCCGCAGGCACGCCGAGGAGCGGGGGCAACGGCCGGGCGGCGAGCGCGCGTCGCAGCCCGACGAGGAGCAGGCCCGGCGTCGCGCCGAACGGGAACAGCAGCGCGTCGAGCAGGTGGAACGCCTGCTCGACGGACTCAATCCCCAGCAGCGGGCGGCGGTCGTGCACGCGGGAGCGCCGCTGTTGATCGTGGCGGGCGCCGGATCGGGGAAGACCGCCGTGCTCACCCGGCGCATCGCCTACCTGCTGGCCGCCCGCGATGTCACTCCCGGCCAGATCCTGGCGATCACCTTCACCAACAAGGCCGCCGCCGAGATGCGCGAGCGTGTCGCCGGGCTGGTCGGCCCGCGCGCGGCCACCATGTGGGTCTCGACCTTCCACTCCAGCTGCGTGCGCATCCTGCGCAGCCAGGCGGCGCTGCTGCCCGGTCTGAACTCCAACTTCTCCATCTACGACGCCGACGATTCGCGCCGC
Source organism: Nocardia shimofusensis NBRC 100134 (assembly GCF_001613125.1). Taxonomy (GTDB): domain Bacteria; phylum Actinomycetota; class Actinomycetes; order Mycobacteriales; family Mycobacteriaceae; genus Nocardia; species Nocardia shimofusensis. The sequence goes on along the minus strand of NZ_BDBT01000002.1, from coordinate 172,384 downwards.
CTGCTGACCATGATCAGCCGCGACCTCGAGATCGACGCCAAGAAGTACTCCGCGCGCCTGCTCGCCACCGCCATCTCCAACCTCAAGAACGAGCTGATCGATCCGGACCGGGCCGCCGCCGAGGCCGCCGGGTCCGCCGATTCCGAGCTGCCCGTGCTGGTCGCCCGCGTCTACGCCGAGTACCAGGCCAGGCTGCGTTCGGCCAACGCGATGGATTTCGACGACCTCATCGGCGAGACCGTCGCGCTGTTGCAGCGCCATCCGCAGGTCGCCGAGTACTACCGCCGCCGCTTCCGGCACGTGCTCGTCGACGAGTACCAGGACACCAACCACGCGCAGTACGTGCTGATCAGGGAGCTGGTCGGGCTCGCGCCGAAGACCGGGGACGGCACGGCCGACGAGCACGCCGTGCCGCCGAGCGAACTGTGCGTGGTGGGCGACGCCGACCAGTCGATCTACGCCTTCCGCGGCGCCACCATCCGCAATATCGAGGAGTTCGAGCGCGACTTCCCGGACGCCGAGACGATCCTGCTGGAACAGAACTACCGGTCCACGCAGAACATCCTGTCCGCCGCCAACGCGGTCATCACCCGCAACCAGGGCAGGCGCGAGAAGCGACTGTGGACCGACTCGGGCGAGGGCGAACCGATCGTCGGATACGTTGCCGACAACGAGCACGACGAGGCCGCGTTCGTCGCCCGCGAGATCGATCGCCTGGTCGACGCGGGCGAAGCGAACTACAACGATGTCGCGGTGTTCTACCGCACCAACAACAACTCCCGGGCGTTGGAGGAGACCTTCATCCGACTGGGGTTGCCGTACAAGCTGGTCGGCGGCGTGCGGTTCTACGAGCGCAAGGAGGTCCGCGACATCGTGGCCTATCTGCGCGTGCTGGAGAACCCCGAGGACGCGGTGAGTATGCGCCGCATCCTCAATACCCCGCGCCGCGGCATCGGCGACCGCGCGGAGGCGTGCGTGGCCGTACACGCCGAACAGCGGGGCCTCGGTTTCGTCGCGGCGCTGCGCGATGCCGCCGAGGGCAAGGTGGCACTGTTGAACACCCGCGCTCAGCGCGCCATCGCCGGCTTCCTCGAACTGCTCGAGGAGATCAGGGCGGCGGGCGAACAGCCGGGCGCGGACTTCCCGGATGTGGGCGCGGTCGTGGAAGCGGTTCTCGACCGCACCGGCTATCGCGCCGAACTGGAAGCCTCCGACGACCCGCAGGACGGCGCGCGGCTGGACAACCTGAACGAACTGGTCAGCGTGGCACGGGAATTCAGCGCGGGCGCTTACGACGCCGCGGTGGCGGCGCGCGAGGAGGGGCTGCTGCCCGAACAGGGGGAGGGCGAGCCCGAGCCCGGTTCGCTGGCGGCGTTTCTGGAGCGGGTATCGCTGGTCGCCGACGCCGACCAGATCCCCGACGAGGGCTCCGGCGTGGTCACCATGATGACCCTGCACACCGCCAAGGGGTTGGAGTTCCCGGTGGTCTTCGTGACCGGCTGGGAGGACGGGCAGTTCCCGCACATGCGCGCGCTCGGCGACCCGACCGAACTGGCCGAGGAGCGCAGGCTCGCCTACGTCGGCATCACCCGCGCCAGGCAGCGCCTCTATCTGTCCCGCGCGGTGGTCCGATCGGGCTGGGGTCAGCCGGTGTCGAATCCGGAATCGCGTTTCCTGCAGGAGATTCCCGGCCATCTGATGGACTGGCGCAGGCTCGAGCCCGCGCATTCGCCCGGTCTGCGCCGTCGCGGCGGCGCGGAGGACATGGAGCGGGACTGGACGCGCGGCGACGGCTGGTCCGAGTCACGCGCCGCGACGCGCGGACGTGGTCCGGCCAGGCCGGCGCCGGGCAAGGCGGGCCGCGCCGCCTCGAATCTGGTTCTCGCCGTGGGGGACCGCGTCAGCGACGACAAATACGGTCTCGGCCGGGTGATCGCCGTCGACAACGTAGGAACGATGCAGACCGTGACCATCGATTTCGGCGGTGACGTGGGCCGGGTCCGGCTCATCCCGCAGCACAGCAGGACTCTGGTCAAGCTCTGAGCCCCGGCCGATAGCGAAAGGCAGGCCGGTGCCGAAAGGGTCTTTCGGCCCGGCCCAGGGCCTCTTCTCCACGGCAGGGTCACTGGGTAGCGTCGAAGTGTGGACAGCTTCGCGCAACACCTGGTCTGGTTCCTTCCGATGTTGTGGCTGGGGATGGTCCTGGCCATCTCGTTCCTCGAGGCGCCGTTGAAGTTCCGGGCGCCGGGGATCACGGTGCCGCTCGGACTGGGGATCGGGCGCATCGTGTTCCGGGCCTTGAACACCGCCGAAACCGTATGGGCCGCACTGCTTCTGATCGCCTGTGTGGTGCTGGGGCCCTCGACCTCGGTGTGGGTCTGGCTCGGTGTCGCAGTGGTGGCGCTGGCGATCCAGCTCGTGGTGATCCGGCCGCCGCTGACCAGGCGGTCGAACCAGGTGCTGGCGGCGGGGGAGGATTTGGGGCGCTCGACCGTGCACTACTACTACGTCGCGTTCGAGGTGGTCAAGGTGGTCGCGTTGATCGGTCTGGCGATCGTCGCCGCGCCCTGAACGACACGAACGACTCCGGTCGTCGGGCGCTGTGGCCGGAACGTCGCATGGCCTGATCGCCGCGCCGCGCGGCCGGTTCGGACAGCGAAACACCCCGGGGCTCGCGGGCTCCGGGGTGTTGTCGGTGGTACGTCGGTGATCGAGGATCAGCTGCGGATCTGACCGAGGGCGATGCCTCGGCTGGCCAGCCAGGGCAGCGGGTCGACCTTGTCGGTGCCGTTGAGCCAGACCTCGAAATGCACGTGCGGACCGGTGGAGAATCCGCGGTTGCCGACGGTGGCGATCTGGTCGCCTGCCATCACGTACTGGCCGGCGGAGACGAGCGCGGTGTCGACGTGGCCGTAAACGGTGACCGTGCCGTCGTCGTGCAGAACCCGGACCCACATGCCGAAGCCGGAGGCAGGGCCCGCCTCGAGTACGGTGCCGTCGGCCACAGCGTAGATCGGGGTGCCGATGGGGGCGGCGATGTCGACGCCGAGGTGCTGCACACCCCAGCGGGCGCCGTAGCCGGAAGTGAAGTTGCCGTAGGTGAACTGGGCGAACAGCGGCCGGAGCTTGGCGGCTTCGGCGGCGGCCAGATCCTCGGCGTACTTGCGGCCCTTCTCCAGGATCTCGTCGAACTGGCCGAGGTTCGAGGGTGCGGAGACGTTGAGCACCTGCGGCGCGGCGGAGGAGGTGGTCGGGTCCTCCAGGCTCACCGACTGCGCGGCGATCTCGTGGATCTGGCCCGCCGCTTCGTAGTCGATGGTCTGGGAGGGCTGACCCGGCGAGGCCATCGCGGCCTGACCCGCAGCGACGACGGCGCCCGCGGCGACGGCGACGACCGCGGCACGCCCCTTGAGCGATCCGGGCGGGGCGGGCACGCGGTGCGCGCCGCCGCGACGGGCGGCGCCGCGACCGGGGATGAAGGTGGGTGCGACGGGCGTGCCGACCAGGCTCGCGTCGGACCGGTCGTCATCGGATTCGTCGTCGTGCCAGCCGTTTTCGGCTTCCGGGGCGTACTGGGACTGGCGCGCCCAGGCGTCGCTGTCGCAGGTGCCTTGCCACTGACTCGGGTCGTCCTGGTTCCAGCCCGGGGCGCCTTCCGGCTCAGCGGCTTCGGTGGCGCCCCAGGCGCCGCCGTCGTTCCAGGAGCCCTGCTGGTGCCATGCCGGGTCCTCGTCCTGATTCCACGCCGAGCCGTCGTTCCACGCGGCATCGTTGTTCCACGCCGTGCCCGAGTCCTGATTCCACGCGGAGGCGTCGGGAGCCGCGGAAACGTGGTCCTGCGCGCTCTCGTTCCAGGCCGAGCCCTCGTTCCACGCGCCGCCCGCCTGGCTCCACGCCGCGGTCTCGTCCCAGGCGGCGTTCCCCGCGGCGTGCGCGCCGAAACCAGCGGCGGCCGGGGCGGCATGGTGATTCGTCGAGGGGGGCAACGGCGCGGCAGCCGGCATGAAGGGCTGATCGTCGTCGCGGTAGCGGTGACCGGAGCGCGAGCGGGGGCCGGAAGAGAAAGCGCCGGCAGCGAGTTCGGTCAGAGTCGAGCGATTACTCATCGGCAGCACCACATCGTGAAGCGGGAGTTGGTCACTGTGCCGATGAAACGGCAGGTGAACGATGTCGGGGGTGTCTCGATCGAACGGCTCACCGATTGCGGAGCGCTGTGCTGCATCAAGGCTTGCCGTCCTCCTCATCCTCTGGAACAGGGGAGTCGTGACATAGTTGTGACATCGACTGCATGACGGTAACGAAGCGATTGCGTCGCTCGCAAGCGCTGCGCCGTTTCTCTCCCGGCATGTGAGATTCATCACGGTAACGGCGCGGAATATCTCACCGCGTTTCGGGCATGCGAGTGAGAATGCCCGCCGCCCCCGCGCGGCGGTCCGGTGCGGGTCTCCGGCGTGGGCCGCTCTACCTGGCCGCACGCCAATAAGCTACTCGCCAGTAGCCTTGGCCAGCGGTTTTGCGTGCCCCGCCTTATGGTGCGTGACCTGCGCCACTTACGATGAACGTGGCCGATTGGCCCTCCATGTGACTGGTTAGAGTCCGACCCGACCCGCTTCCGACGTCGGGCCGCCAACAAAGACGTTGTCATAGCAACGCAGACGAGATGGTGAGTACATGGATCTCTTCGAATATCAGGCGAAGGAGCTCTTCGTTAAGCACGGAGTGCCTTCGTCCGAGGGCCGCGTCACGGACACGGCCGAGGACGCCCGCGCCATCGCGGAGGAAATCGGCAAGCCGGTGATGATCAAGTCCCAGGTCAAGGTCGGTGGCCGCGGCAAGGCCGGTGGCGTGAAGTACGCCGCCACCCCGGAGGACGCGTTCACCCACGCGCAGAACATCATCGGCCTGGACATCAAGGGCCACATCACGAAGAAGATCCTGGTGGCCGAGGCGAAGGACATCGCCGAGGAGTACTACATCTCCTTCCTGCTCGATCGCGCCAACCGCACCTACCTGGCCATGTGCTCGGTGGAAGGCGGCATGGAGATCGAAGAGGTCGCCGCCACCAAGCCGGACCGTCTGGCCAAGGTCGCCGTCGACGCCGTCAAGGGTGTCGATCTGGCGTTCGCGCGCTCCATCGCCGAGCAGGGCCACCTGCCCGCCGAGGTGCTCGACTCCGCCGCGGTGACCATCCAGAAGCTGTGGGAGGTCTTCGTCGCCGAAGACGCCACCCTGGTCGAGGTCAACCCGCTGGTGCGCACCCCGCAGGACGAGATCCTCGCCCTCGACGGCAAGGTGACCCTGGACGAGAACGCCTCCTTCCGGCATCCGGAGCACGACGAGTTCGCGGACATCGACGCCACCGATCCGCTCGAGCTCAAGGCCAAGCAGAACGACCTCAACTACGTCAAGCTCGACGGCGAGGTCGGCATCATCGGCAACGGCGCGGGTCTGGTCATGTCGACCCTCGACGTGGTCGCCTACGCCGGTGAGAACCACGGCGGCGTGAAGCCGGCCAACTTCCTCGACATCGGCGGTGGCGCCTCGGCCGAGATCATGGCCGCCGGTTTGGACGTCATCCTCAACGACGCGCAGGTCAAGAGCGTGTTCGTGAACGTCTTCGGTGGCATCACCGCGTGTGACGCGGTCGCCAACGGCATCGTCAAGGCGCTCGAGATCCTGGGCGAGGAGGCGAACAAGCCGCTGGTCGTGCGTCTCGACGGCAACCGCGTCGAAGAGGGCAGGCAGATTCTGGCCGACGCCGCGCACCCGCTGGTGACGCTGGCTCAGACAATGGACGAAGGCGCCGACAAGGCCGCCGAACTGGCAGCCGCCCGCTGACGCGGACGAGTAAGGACCGAATCTCATGTCTATCTTCCTGAACAAGGACTCCAAGGTCATCGTCCAGGGCATCACCGGCGGTGAGGGCACCAAGCACACCGCCCTCATGCTCAAGGCCGGCACCCAGGTCGTCGGTGGCGTGAACGCCCGCAAGGCCGGCACCACCGTGTCGCACACCGACAAAGACGGCAACGCCGTCGAGCTGCCGGTGTTCGGCACCGTCGCCGAGGCCATCAAGGAGACCGGCGCCGACGTGTCCATCGCGTTCGTGCCGCCGAAGTTCGCCAAGGACGCCATCATCGAGGCCATCGACGCGGAGATCCCGCTGCTCGTGGTCATCACCGAGGGCATCCCCGTGCAGGACACCGCGTACGCGTGGGCCTACAACGTGGAAAAGGGCAACAAGACCCGGATCATCGGCCCCAACTGCCCCGGCATCATCACCCCGGGCGAGGCGCTGGTCGGCATCACCCCGGCCAACATCACCGGCAAGGGCCCGATCGGCCTGGTGTCGAAGTCCGGCACGCTGACCTACCAGATGATGTACGAGCTGCGCGACTTCGGCTTCTCGACCTCCATCGGCATCGGCGGCGACCCGGTCATCGGCACCACCCACATCGACGCCATCGAGGCGTTCGAGAAGGATCCCGAGACCAAGCTCATCGTCATGATCGGCGAGATCGGCGGCGACGCCGAGGAGCGGGCCGCGGCCTACATCCAGGCCAACGTCACCAAGCCGGTCGTCGGCTACGTCGCGGGCTTCACCGCTCCGGAGGGCAAGACCATGGGCCACGCCGGCGCCATCGTGTCCGGCTCCTCGGGCACCGCCCAGGCCAAGAAGGACGCGCTCGAGGCCGCGGGCGTCAAGGTCGGCAAGACTCCTTCGGAGACCGCCGCCCTGGCGCGCGAGATCCTGGAGCAGGCGTCGATCACCGCCTGATTCCCTGGGAGCCATCCGCTCGGACTCGATCGGATAAAGCACGTTGAAGGACCGCTTTTCGGGTAACCGGAAGGCGGTCCTTCCGCTTCGGCGCACGAGGACGACCCGTTCGGGTGAGGATGACCGGTGCGGGCGCGTGCAGTAGCGTCAGAAGTAGTCCAGCCGAAGTACACGAACTCGACCGAGGAGACGACGACATGTCCTACCCGACCGGGGGCTCCGGGTACAACACACCCGCGACGCCCTCCGCACCTTCCGCACCCGGCCCCGGCCAGCCGACCGGTGCAGGCGCCGGTGCGAGCGCCGCCGGTGCCGCGGCCAAGGGGCTGCCGTTCTTCCTGGTGGTCGGCGTCGCTGCGCTCGGTGTGCTCAACTTCCTGCTCGGGTTCCTGCCGTTCGCTCAGCCGGAGATCACCAACTCCTTCAACGGCGCCACCATCACCGGTGATTCGCAGTCGGCGTTCAGCATGGGCATGGCCGGGCTGCTCGCCCTGCTGCTGCTCGGCGGTCTGCTGGCCGGTCTGTCGCTGCTGCCGAAGCAGGATTGGAAGGGCGCTGCCGCCGCGGCGTCGGCCGCCGGTTTCCTGGCGCTGCTGTTCCAGGTCATCGCGCTGCCCGAAGGCTACGGCGCGAAGTTCGGCGCCTGGGTGCTGATCTTCCTGGCGCTGGTGCAGACCGCCATCGCGGTCGCGGCGGTGCTGTTCGACGCGGGCATCCTGAAGCCGCCCGCTCCCAAGCCCGCGCAGCCGGCCGGTCAGCAGGGTGGATTCCCCGGCCAGCAGGGCGGTTACGGTTCCTACGGCCAGCAGGGCCAGTCGCAGTACGGCCAGCAGAGCCAGCCCGGCCAGCAGACCTACGGTCAGCAGGGACAGGGTTACGGTCAGCAGCCCGGGTACGGTTCCGGCGCGCAGTACCCGGCGCAGCAGTCGCCCTACGGTCAGAGCCAGCCCGGCCAGCAGGCCGCCTCGCCGTACGGCCAGCAGAGCCAGCCGGGGTACGGTCAGCAGCCGGGTTACGGTCAGCAGCAGCCGGGATACGGTGCGCCGCAGCAGCCCTCGCCCTACGCGAGCGGTGCGCAGCCGCGTCCCGACGAGAGCGCGACCCAGCACTACGGCGGCCAGTCCGGCCAGCAGTACGGCGCCGGTTACGGTCAGCAGCCCGCCGCCCCGCAAGCCGGTCAGCAGCAGGGACAGCCGTTCGGCGGTGAGACCACCGGTGACCCGGCCGCCGACGCCACCACGGCGTTCCGGCCCTCCGACGACAACAACAACAAGTAGGTCGTCGCAGCACCCGGTCTCGAAGTACCTGTACCGAACCAGATCGGTCGAAGAAGTACCCCGCGAGCACCCGGCCCGTTCCAGGGCGGGTGCTCGCGGCGCGCCTGCCCCGATCCCGTCGCGAAGGCTGCCACGCTGAATTCCCATGAGCTCACCCAGAAACTCGCTCGTCCGCTGGACCGGGGAACCTCCCGGGAAGCCGGAGCGGCCCGTGCGTAGCGGGCCCGAGGAGATCTACGAGCCGGGGTTCCTGTCGCTGACCCCGGAGCGGGCTCGGGTACTGCTGCTCGTCGCGGTCCGCCCGGCGGCCCAGGCGATGCTGGTGATCGCCGTGCTGGTGCTGCTCACGCTGCTCACCTCCGGCGACGGCATGGCGGGCACCTCCGCCGCGATCGCCGCGAGTTGGCTTGCGATGCACCAGGTTCCGCTGGTCGTCGGCCAGACCACGCTCGGACTGCTGCCGTTGCTGCCCACTGCCGTCCTGCTGTGGGCGGCGGCGCGCGAATGCGCCCGCGCCATGCTGCCGGACAGTTCACGCGCCGATCTCGGCTGGCTGATCGGCGCGGCGCTCGGCGGGCCGCTGCTGGTCACCGCGGTCTGTCTGGCCGTGGTCGAGGACGCGTCGGGAATCCTGCCGGTGCGCTCGCCGAACGCGCTCGGCGCCTTCGGCTGGGTGCTCGCGCTGCACACGATCGCGGCGGTGGCGGGCATGGTGAGCCAGGAGATCCCGCACGTGGTCGACGTGCTGCGGCTGCCGGACTGGGCGGTGACCGGTCTGCGCTGCTCGGGGCGCACCGCACTGCGGCTGCTCGCCTGCGCGGCGGCGGTGACCGTGGTGTCGCTGCTCGCGCACTGGTCGGCGCTGGGGGAGGGCTATGGCAGCGCGGGCAATGTCTGGGGCGTGCTCGGCCTGACAGCGCTCTCGCTGGTCTATCTCCCCAATGTCGTGGTCGGTGCACTCGGGGTGCTGATGGGCGCGCCCGTGCAGTTCGGCGCGGCCTCGATCAGCCTGTTCGAGGTGGTCGGCGGCCCGGTGCCCGCGGTGCCCGTGCTGGCCGCGCTGCCGGTCGGTCCCGCGGCCGGGTGGTGGCCGTTGCTGATGGCGCTGCCCGCAGCCGTCGGGGTCGTCACCGGTCTCGATCTGGCGCGCACCGGTGACGACGAGATCCGTCGTCCCTGGTCGGTTCTCGTCTGCGCCGCCGGGACGACACTCGTGCTGCTCGTCGCGGCGCTCCTGGCCGGCGGCGAGCTGGGCGGCTTCGGCCACGTGGGCCTGGACCTGCTGGTCTTCGCCGCGTCATCGTTCCTCGTCCTCGCGTTCACCGGCTGGATCGGTCTGATCGCGGCCAGGCTGGTCCTGGACCGCCGCGCAGGGCGCGTCGGCCACGGCTACTACGACGATGACGACTACGACCGCCGGGGTGGTTCCCGTGCCGACCACGAGGACGGCCGCGACGACGATCACTACGACGACGATCACTACGACGAGCATTACGACGACGATTACGACGACGACGATTACGACGACGAGCACGACTACTACTACGACGACGATTACGACGACGAGCATTACGACGACCACCACGACGGCGACTACGAGGACGGCGATCCCGATCACGGCCACGACGAGGACGACTACGATCCCGATCACGGGCCAGAACGCGACGATCCCGATCACGACGTCGCGGACCGCGATCACGAGCACGACGAGGCCGACCGCGATCATCCCGACGCGATCGAGGCCGAAGTCCTCGACGATCCTCCTGCCGTCAGCCGCCCACGCCGCGAACCGGCCGCCGACATCGTCGACGCCGAAGTAGTCGATCCCGACGCTGCCCGCTGACCTGCCGCACCGGAGAGCGCCACGCCCCCCTCGGCCGCGTGTCACCCGGCCGGAGCACCCGCTGCCGACCGGTCGTCAAGATCGTCCGCGCCACCGACTACGCTGATCACCGGCGGTGACGTTCCCCCGCCGACAGATCGACACGCAGGAGTAGAGCGCTGACGCCTTCGCATGCCACGTGGATGCCGACCGCGGCCCCGGCTACCGTCGTTGTGCTCGCCTCGGGCACCGGATCGCTGCTGCGTTCCCTGCTCGACGCGGCGGGCGAACCCGGGTATCCGGCGAAGATCGTCGCTGTGGGCGTGGATCGCTCGTGTGCGGCCACCGGTCACGCCGAGGAGGCGGGTGTTCCGCATTTCCGGGTCGCGCTGCCCGACTACGCCGACCGCGATGCCTGGGACGCGGCGCTGACCGAGCAGGTCGCGGCCTACCACCCGGATCTGGTGGTCTCCGCGGGCTTCATGAAGATCCTCGGCCCGGCCTTCCTGGCTCGCTTCGGCGGTCGGATCATCAACACCCATCCCGCGCTGCTGCCGTCCTTCCCCGGCGCGCACGGTGTGCGTGACGCGCTCGCCTACGGGGTGCGGGTCACCGGCTCGACGGTGCATCTGGTCGACGCGGGCGTGGACACCGGCCCGATCCTGGCGCAGGAGCCGGTGCCGGTGCTGCCCGGTGACGACGAGGCCACCCTGCACGAGCGCATCAAGGTTGTCGAACGACGGTTGCTGGCGGAAGTCGTCGCCGCCGTCGCCACGCGAGGCATTGTCTCCGACGGACGAAAGGCAGTAATTCCAGATGAGCGGGTGCACCGGTGACTGAACGCAAGCCGATCCGCAGGGCGCTGGTGAGCGTCTACGACAAGACCGGGCTCGTGGAGCTCGCGAGCGGTCTGCACGCCGCGGGCGTGGAACTGGTCTCGACCGGTTCCACCGCGGGCAAGATCGCCGAGGCCGGTATCCCGGTGACCAAGGTCGAGGAGCTGACCGGCTTCCCCGAGACCCTCGACGGCCGGGTCAAGACGCTGCACCCCCGGGTGCACGCGGGCATCCTCGCCGACACCCGCAAGGCCGAGCACCTGGACCAGCTCACCGAGCTGGGCGTCGAGGCGTTCCAACTGGTGGTGGTGAACCTCTACCCGTTCACCCAGACCGTCGCCAGTGGCGCGAGCCAGGACGAGTGCGTCGAGCAGATCGACATCGGCGGCCCGTCGATGGTGCGCGCGGCCGCGAAGAACCACCCGTCGGTGGCCGTGGTCGTCGACGCCGGTGACTACGCCGACGTGCTGTCGGCGGTGACCGAGGGCGGTTTCACCCTCGCGCAGCGGACCGCTCTGGCGGCCAAGGCCTTCCAGCACACCGCCGCCTACGACGTGGCGGTCGCGAGCTGGATGACCGGGGTGCGCGCCCCCGCGGTGGCCGAAGCCGAGGGCGAGGCGCCCGGCACCCCGTACCCGGCGTGGATCGGCGGCAGCTGGGAACGTGCCGCGGTGCTGCGCTACGGCGAGAACCCGCACCAGTCCGCGGCGCTGTACACCGCCGACGGACAGCCCGGCCTGGCCCAGGCCAAGCAGTTGCACGGCAAGGAGATGTCGTACAACAACTACACCGACGCCGACGCCGCCTGGCGCGCCGCCTACGACCACAGCAGCCCCGCGGTCGCGATCATCAAGCACGCCAATCCGTGTGGCATCGCGATCGGCGCCGATGTGGCCGAGGCGCACCGCAAGGCGCACGCCTGCGATCCGGTGAGCGCCTTCGGCGGCGTCATCGCGACCAACCGTGAGGTCACCGTCGAGCTGGCCGAGCAGGTGGCCGACATCTTCACCGAGGTCATCATCGCCCCCTCCTACGCGCACGGCGCGGTGGAGGTGCTGCAGCGCAAGAAGAACGTGCGCATCCTGATCGCCGAACCGCCGCAGCGCGCGGGCGTGGAACTGCGCCCGATCAGCGGCGGCGCGCTGCTCCAGCAGCGCGACATCCTCGACGCCGAGGGCGACGACCCGGCCAACTGGACCCTGGTCGCCGGCGAGGCCGCCGACGAGCAGACCCTCACCGACCTGGCGTTCGCCTGGGTGGCCTGCCGCGCGGTGAAGTCCAACGCCATCCTGCTGGCGGCCGACGGCGCGTCGGTGGGTGTGGGTATGGGCCAGGTCAACCGGGTCGACGCGGTGCAGCTGGCCGTTCGCCGGGCCGGGGATCGCGCCAAGGGCTCGGTCGCCGCGTCGGACGCGTTCTTCCCGTTCCCGGACGGCCCGCAGCAGCTGATCCAGGCCGGTGTGCGCGCCATCGTGCAGCCCGGCGGGTCGGTGCGCGACCAGGAGACCATCGACCTGGCCAAGGAAGCGGGAGTCACGCTCTACCTGACCGGATCCCGCCACTTCGCGCACTGAGCGCGAGAGCTCTCCGGCGAGGGTGGACGCACACGGTGTCCACCCTCGCCGTTTCTCTGCCCGCCGCGCCCGCCCCGGCGCCCTACGGCACAATGAGCGAATGCGTATCGTAGTCGCCGGATCGTCGGGACATCTGGGTCGAAATCTAGTTTCCATACTGCGCGGCGCAGGCCACGAAGTGGTGACGCTGGTGCGTCGCCCTGCCGCCGGAGCCGACGAGATCACCTGGGATCCAACGGGTTCGGACTTCGACAGCGCCGTGCTCACCGGCGTCGACGCGGTGATCAACCTGTGCGGCGCCCCCGTCGCGGCCCAGCGGTGGACCCCGGCCTACCAGCAGGAATTGCGCGACAGCCGGATCCTGCCCACACAGGTATTGGCGCGCGCGGTGGCCGAGGCCTCGGTGCCGGTGCTGCTCAACGCCTCGGCGGCGGGCTGGTACGGCGATTCCGGGGACCGCGAGGTCGACGAGTTCACCCCCAACGCCGACGACTTCCTCGGCACCATGTGCCGGGACTGGGAGGCGGCCACGGCCGCGGCCACGGAAGCGGGCACGCGAGTGGTCCTGCTGCGCACCTCGAACGTGCTGGCCGCGGACTCCATGATGGTGGAGGGGCTCAGTCCGCTGTTCAAGCTCGGACTCGGCGGCAAGTTCGGCAGCGGCCGCCAGTACGTCCCGTGGATCACGTTGCAGGACTGGCTCGCGGCCGTGCAGTGGCTGCTCGTCGAGCCGGTCTCGGGTCCGGTCAATCTCGTTGCGCCGGAAGCGGTCACCAACGCGGTGTTCACCAAGGCCTTCGCCCGCGCGTTGCGTCGCCCCGCTCTGATCACCGTGCCGGGCGCGCTGCTGAAGCTGATCGGCGGCGAGGCGGGTGCCGAACTGCTGAACGGCCATCGAATGGTGCCGAAAGCGCTGGTGGGCAGTGGATTCGAGTTCAGTCACCCCACCCTCGAAGAGGGGATGGCCTACACGTTCACGCGGCGCTGAGCACGGTTCGATCGCCCAGCGGTCGCTCCAGCGGGATCTCCATGTGGGCGAACACGGCGATCATCACGCACATCTTGCCCACGGCGTCGGCGCGGGTGCCCGAGCGCAACTCCACCGTGACCGTCGTGTCGGTTTCGGTGGTCACCGCGTCGACGCCGTAACACTCCGGTGAACCCATTTCGAAATTGATCGCGATCCGGTTCTCGGCCAGGCGCGACCAGGATCTGAACGGAATCGGGTGTGCGTCCACGATGGTCGGGTCCGCGGTCACGAGGGTGCCGCTCGGCTGCGGTGCCTCGCTCGGCGGCGCCGACGCCGTGGTCTGTGCGGACGTGGCGATGCTGCCGGAACGCGTAGCGTCCTGCGCGGCATCGTCGTCGGCGTCTCCGCCGAGGCCGCAGCCCGTCGCGACGAGCCCGAGGAGCAAGACGGTCAACGCGGTGGCGGTACCTCGGCTCGACATCCTGTGCATGCGATCAGCCTAGTCCGGCGGTGGGATATTCCCCACAGTGAACGTTCCGCGAACCCTGCGCGTAATCCCGCCCCGGCTACCGATGCGACGGTAGATTCGGCGGCGATGCGCGTCAACGATTTTCGGCGGGCATCGCTGTCGGGTGCTGTGCACAGGAACATCTCGAAAGGAACAACGTGGGCGACACGCTGCGTGTAGGCGAAGAACTCGGACTCGGCGAGTCCCTGACCGGCGGTGCATACACCCTGACCCTGCAGCCGGACGGCAACCTCGTGCTCTCCGAGCCGGACGGCGAGGTCGTCTGGGCCACCCAGACCCACGATCAGGGTGTCCAGCGCGCCGTCCTGCAGACGGACGGCAACTTCGTTCTCTACAAGGGCGAGGGCGCCGCATGGTCCACCGAGACCAACGGCGAGAACGTCGACCGACTGGTCGTGCAGGCGGACCGCAACGTGGTGCTCTACGGCGCCGACGGTTCGGCGGCTTGGGCCTCCGGGACCCACACCGACAACCCGCTGCCCGCTCCGGAGCCGGAGCCGGAGCCGGAGCCGGTCGCTGCCGCGCCGGTCGCCGAAGAGGTGCCCCCGCCGCCCGCGCCGGAGGTCCGCACCTACACCGTCGAGCCCGGCGACACCCTGTGGGCGATCGCCGAGCGCTTCTACGGCGACGGCAACCGCTACCAGGAGATCGCGAACGCCAGCGGCATCGCGAACCCGGATCTGATCCATCCCGGCCAGGTTCTGACCATCCCGTAAGGCCGGGATCAGCCACCGCGCAGAACAGCGGCGGACAGACGTGGGCCCCCGCAGCACGCTGCGGGGGCCCACGCGTCGTCGGGGCGAGTGTCAGTACCGCATGGCGTAGGAGAGTTTGCGCCAGGTCGACTTCTGGCGTTGGGCGGCCTTGAACCGATCGTCTTCCTCGAGCACGGCGGTGGCCTGGGTGACGCGCCGCTGCGCCTCTTCGATGGCCTCCTCGACCGGCATCACGGTCTCGAGGTCGAACAGTTCGATGATCCGGGTGACACGCTCGTAGACGCTGCCGCCGACCACCTCGTAGGGCAGACCGATGTCCTTGACCACCTGTAGCAGGGTGTCGTCGGACAGCTTGCGGAACGGTTCGGAGACCGGGCGGTGGCCGTCCTTGCGCATCTCGAACTCCACCGGCAGGTGCACATAGGCGTCGTACAGCCGCGCGGCGCGTTCCTTGACGATGTCGCCGATGATGTCGGTGTACTCCAGCAGCGGCTTCTTGCGTCCGATGCCCGCCACGCTCTTCACGGTGCGCAGCAGCATGCCCGCGCCGGGATTGATGCCCACCGCCATCCTGGCCGTGCCGTACACCCATTCGTGCACCACGGAACCGTCGGAGATGAAGGAGTCGTCCCTGGACTCGTTGTGCACCCGTTCCTCGAAGCGCCGCAGGCCGAGCAGCAGCAGCTCGATCGAATTGAGCTCCATCACCGTCTTGCCGGGAACGAGGTCGATCAGCAGCTCACGGGAGGTGAGCGCATGGGTGCGCGCGATGCCGGTGGCGATCGACAACGTCTCGGTGGTGGTGCTCTTCCCCGTGCCGTAGGTGCCCGATATCGCGAGTTTGATGCTCTCGCGTCGCTGTCCACCGACGAGGTACATGTGCGCTCCGATCCTTGTGCGAACCTGTGGCCCGGCTCAGTCCGTCGTGGTGGCGCCCGCGCCGTCGGCGCCCGTGGCCGTTGCGCCGGCACCCGTCGAGGCGGCGCGCGACGAGCCGCGGTCTGCCGTGCTCTTCGCCTCGGACGTGGTCTTCGAGCCGGACGCGGTGCTCTTGGCGCCGGACGCGGTGCTCTTCGTGGTCGACGCCGTGCCCCTGCCCCCGGACGTGGTGCCCTTCGTGCCGGCCGCCGCACTTCGAGCGCCGGTGGTCGTGCCCTTATCACCGGACGCGGCGGCCTTCTTCGCCGCGGTATTCCTGGCCGTCCCGGTCGTGGTCCGCTTGGCGGGCTGTCTGGCCGCCTTCGCCGGTTGCGCGGCCGCTTTCGCGGGCTGCTCGGCGGCCCGGGTGGCCTGTGCGGCGGGCGCTTTCGCGGCGCCGCGTGTGCGCTTGCGGGCGGTCGTTCGTTTCGTGGCGGTCTGCTCTGTCGCGGATGTTTCGGCCTCCGCGTCCGCCGTGGCAGCCGAGGAGGTCGAGGTCGTGGAACCGGAGGCGCCGGTGTCGGCAGAGATTGCCGCGGAGGTCGCGGTGGGGGAGGTCGCGGTGGCAGAGGTCGCGGTGGCGGAGGTTGCGCTCGCGGAGGTCGCGGCGGACGAGGTCGCGGCCGCGCGCCGTCCGCTGGCGTGCCTCGGCGTCGCGGCCGTGATCTCCGACCCCGCGGCGCGGTGCTTACCGCCCGCCGCGCTGTTCGTCCGAGTCCGGGCCGTGGCGCGCCGACCGGTCGTGGACGAGGTGTCCGAAGTGGATCCGGTCGTGGTCTCGACGGCGGTGCCTGCCTCGGTGGCCGCCGCGGAGCTTGTGCTGTCGAGCTCGGAGGCCGGGACAGCGGGGCTCTCGGTAGCGGTGGCTGTCGCTTTCTCGCCGATAGCCGGGGCATCGCCGGCGGGCGCGGCCGTGGTCGGCGATGCCGGCTGAGCCGCTCGCGCCGCGGTGGCGATCGCCTTCGGGTCGGTCAGGCGGTGCTTGCCCGCCGCCTCGCGCCGTTCGGCGTCGGAGAGGGCAGCGGCACTGCGCGTGGTGACATCGCCGGGGCGGTCGGTCTCGGCGCGGTCGGTCTCGGCGAGGGCGTCGCTCGTGCGGGCCGAACGTCGTGCGGTGGCCTCGGTGAAGCGGCCCGAGACGGGCGAGCGTGGAACGGCACCGACCGTGAGCGCGCTGTCCTTCGCGGAATCGAGGCCCTTCGCGGAATCGAGCCCCACCGTAGCGTTGTCGGCCGTAGCTTTTTCGGCCGTGGCGACCCGGGCGGAATCGGATGCGCGCGTACCGCGATCGCCTGCCGAAGCGGACGGCGCGACCGGCCGGTCCACGGCGGTGCTCCGGCGGGCGGTCGAGGAGCCGCGCCGCGAGGCGGCGGCGTCGGCCGGGCGGCCGACGGGTGTCGTGCGGATCGTGGCGTCATCGCTGTCCGGCGTCGCTGTCGCCCGCTGCCTGCCGGTCGCGGCGTCCGCCCGCGTTTGCGTGGAGCGCGCTGTGGCTTTGCTCCGCCGGGCGCCGCCCGCGGGCGCTGCGGGGGCCTTGGCGAGGGTCGCCGAGACGGTGCGTCCGGCGCCGTCCGCCTCTTGGGCATCGGCTTTCGCCTGGGCGATGATCTGCGCCGCCCGCTGTGCGGCGAGTTCGCTCGGACGGTCGGCGGGCCGTTCGGCGCCGGCGCCGGAGTCGCCTGCGCCGTCGGCGGGTATGCCGGGACTGTCCAGCGCGGCCTCGTCGAGGTCGTCCGGGCGCATCGTGAACAGCGCGATGGCGCCCGAGATCGCCGCGAGCGCCGCGACCAGCAGCATGGTGGTGTGCAGGCCGTCGACGAAGGCGGCCTCGGCCGCGGAGCGCACCACGTCGGTCGCCGCGGCGGGCAGGCCCTCCAGCACCGCCGCGGGGCCGCCTGCCGCGACCGCATCGCCCGCGGTGGCGGCCTGATCGTCGAAAACCTGGCGCGCGGTGTCGGTCTCGGCGAACGCGCCGGAGACCTGGTTGTGGAAGAAGGCGCCGACCGCCGCGATGCCCACCGCCACACCGGCCTGCTGGAAGGTCTCGTTGATGCCCGAGGCCATTCCGGACTTGTCCGGCGTGGTGACGGCGATGGAGAACGCCGCGCGCGGCGGGTTGAACACGCCCATGCCGAGGCCGATCAGGATCATCGCGGGAATGAGCGCGGTCCATACCGACTCGGTGTCCACCAGCACGACCGCGGCCAGGCCCGCGGCGATGAGCAACTGCGAGATGCCGACCAGGACGCCGGGATGCACCTTGGTCACCAGAGTGCCCGCGCCCGCCGCCGCGACGAACAGCAGCAGGGTCAGCGGCAGGAAGCGCAGACCGCTGGCGAACGCCGAATGCCCGAGCATATTCTGCACGTAGGCGATCAGCAGGAACAGCGCGGGCATCACGGTGAGCGCGCACAGCGCGGTGACCACCGACAGGCCGTTGAAGGTGCGGTTGCCGAACAGCGACAGATCGAACATCGCCTGGTCGGGCCTGGTGACCTGCAACCAGGTGAACCCGGCCAGCAGCGCCACCGCGAGCGCGAAGCAGCCCAGGACGATCCAGCTGGTCCAGCCGTCCGCCTCGCCGCGCATGAAGCCGAGCACCAGGAAGAACAGACCCGCGGAGAAGGCGATCATGCCCGGCCAGTCCACCGGCGGCGGTGTCTCGCTGCGGGATTCGCGCATCTTGAGATAGCCGATCGCCATCGCGGCGATGGTGACCGGCACGTTGATCAGGAAGATCCAGCGCCAGCCCGCCGACTCGGCCAGGCCGCCGCCGATCAGCGGACCGAAGGCGATGGCCAGGCCGGTGACGGCGCCGAACACGCCGAAGGCCATCCCCCGGTCCTTGCCGCGGAATTCGTGTCCGAGCAGGGCGGGTCCGACCGCGAAGAGGATCGCGCCGCCCAGGCCCTGGACGAACCGCGCCACGATCAGCACGTCGTCGCTGGGCGCGAGTCCGCAGGCCAGCGACGAGAGCACGAACACGACGAGGCCGACGTCGAACACCCGCTTGCGCCCGAGCCGGTCGGCCAGCGAGCCCGCGGCCAGCAGCACGGCCGCCAAGCCGAGCGCGTACGCGTCCAGGATCCATTGCAGCGCCGAGAAAGACGAGTCGAACGCCGCGCGGATGTCGGGCAGCGCGACGTTCACGACCGTCAGATCCAGCATCAACATGAAGGTCGCGAGCGCGACGACCACGAGGGTCCAGATCGCGCCCGGCGACCGCTGTGGTCCGGTCTCGGCACCGGCGGTGGCCATGTGGGAATCCCTTCGAAGTTCGACGCCGCGACGTGACGTCAGGCGGCGCGCAACGCGGCCGACACCGCGTCGCCGACCGGAATACGTTGCGGCAGCTGCCACATTCCGGTCACGTGGGTGACGATCTGCTCGAGCGATCCACCGACCACCAGATACGGCAGCGAGGACTGCTGCAGGGTGTCCAGCAGCAGCCGGTCGACGACGGTGCGCCGGGCATCGTCCGCTGTCGCCTCCGCGTCCTCGGGAAGGCGTAGATGGACGAATCCGTCGTAGGTCGTGGCCGCGTGCCGCGCGACGATGCGGTGGTGCGCGAGCAGATAGCGTTCTTCGAAGATACGGTACGGCAGGTCCAACGGAGACAGCGCCCAGTGCCGTAATCGCTTGGTGCGCCTCGTGGCTTCGGCCACGGCCCATTCGTGCAGTACCGAGCCGTCGGAGAGGAAACTGCCGGGAATCCTGGCCTCACCGTCGACGCGCTGCTCGAAACCGCGCACCGCCGCGTCCACGGTCTCGGCCAGGCGCCGCGGCGTGCGCGGACGCACCAGACCGTCGGAGACGGAGGCGCAGTCGAGGCCGGTGGCCAGCGCCAGCGCGGTGCACACCGTGGCGCGGCCGGTGCCGGGCGCGCCCGTGACGGCGATCCGCAGGGGTGCGGGCTTGTCGGGGTTGTCGTCGGTCATCGCCGCATCATTCGTCATCTCCGCCTCAGTCGGGTAGCCGGTGGGCGAGCAGGCACGAGCCGGTCACGCCCTGGAATTCCTTGATCAACAGATCGGCGCTGCGCCAGCGCTGGCCGCCGCGGTCGATGATCGAGGCGCGCTTGATCTCCACGGTGCCGTCGAATTCCTCGGTCGACGGGCGCGGCGGCGCCTCGGAGAAGAACTCCAGCTTGCGCATCCACAGGGTGTCGCTGTTGGTGCGGTCCAGCGAATCCATCTGGTACAGCAGGATCTGGGAGAGCTGGGCGGCGCCGACGATGGCGTCGATCGGGGACACCGAATCCCAGTAGGCCGCTTCGGCGCCCACATAGCCGGCGTCGCCCTCGGCGCCCGGACGTACGGTCTGCCTGCCGGTGACACGGGTGGCCTCGGCGTCGACGGTCAGATCGGTGGCGCTGAGGCTGTGGTCCTTGACGCCGGTGAGGTAGTAGTGCGGGGCCGGGCCGAAGATGTCGGTGAGACTGTCGAAGCCGTCGACGCCCTCGAGTTCGGGGCCGCTGCCGGTGCCGACCGCGTGTACCAGCGTCAGCGTGCCCGCGAGGTTGCCCACTTGGAACTTGAAGGTGGTCTCCGCGCTGTCACCGTCCTCGGCGAGAGCGGTGACCTGGGCTTCCACGGGTATGTGGTCGAGGTCTTCGTGTGGGGCCGCGCCCGCCCGGACCGCGCCGTGACGGACCCAGGTGCGGGCCGACTGCTCGGGGGTGAGGCCGCGGGCGCGAGTCACCGCCGCGTCGCAGAGTGTCGCGGCGAGCATGACCGTGTCCACGCTGCTCACGTGCGGGACGAGTTCCCGATGTTTTTTGGTCGACCAGGCCGCCGGATATTCCAGCCGGGCCACCGCGGAATGGCGTGTGCCTGGCCGGACGGAATTTCCGAGGCGCAGGGCGGCCAGTTCCGGTCCGACCTTTCGGTAACCTTCCCCGAAATATCGGGTGGCGCGGGGCCCGAGGGGTTCGTCGTAGCTGGAGAAGATAACACTCATACGTACAACCTTTGAACAGCGAAAATAATCCGGTATTCAGGCGACGCGAGGCAGCTCGAAAACTTGTCCCGCGTACGACAGACCCGCTCCGAAGGAAACCTGGAGCGCGAGCTGACCCGGCTTGGCCCGACCCGAGGAGATCAGGTCGTCGATCGCCAGCGGCAGCGCTGCCGCGGACGTGTTTCCGGTGTGGCGTACATCGTCGGCGACCACCACCGACTCTTCGCGCCAGCCCAGTTTGCGGACGACGCCGTCGATGATCCGCAGATTCGCCTGGTGCGGGATGAAGACCTCGACCTCGTCGAGACCGATCTCGCCGGCGATAGCGATCCGCTCGACGATCTGCGGCACTGCGCCGGTGGCCCAACGGAATACCTCGGTGCCCTCCATCCGCAGCATCGGTGTCGCGGTGGTGGCCGGTGCGGCGCGCAGCGTCTCCCAGGTCGGCTCCTGGCGGATCAACCGGGCGTACGAACCGTCGCTGCCCCAAACGGTTTTGCGGATATGGCCGTTCTCGGTCGGGCCGATCAGCACCGCGCCCGCGCCGTCACCGAAGATCGGCGCGACCCCGCGGTCGTCGGGATCGACCACGTGGCTGAGCTTTTCGGCGCCGATGACCAGGACGTTGCCCGCCTGACCGGAGTTGATCAGCGCGGTGGCCTGCCCCACGCCGTGCGCCAGGCCGGAGCAACCCGCCGAAATGTCGAATGCCGCCGGGCCGGCGCATCCGAGTTCGGAGGCGATGATCGGCGCGGCGGCGGGAGTCTGGTTCATATGGGTGGAGGTGGCGAGCAGGACGACGTCGACCTCGCGCGCGGATACGCCCGCGGCGCTCAGCGCGCTGTCGGCGGCGTGCACCGACATCGATATCACCGTCTCCTCAGGACCGGCGAAACGACGTTCACTGATTCCGGTGCGGGTGAGGATCCATTGTTCGTCGACCCCGAGGTGGGCGGCGAGTTCCGAATTGGATATAATTCGGTGAGGACGATACGATCCGATCATGAGCATTCCGGCTCGCTGGACTGTCATATCTCGTCTTGCAGCCTTTTCTCGCAGCGTCGTCATATACTCACCCCCCTGAGTGTTTATGAAGTGAATCACTTGTGAATCAACCTAGCACCGGGGTGAAGTGCTGGTATCAGATCACACGGCTATAACACGTGCATAACAGGTGACAGTGATGAAGGTCACGTTTTTTGATGCGGCATTGACATAACCGAAGCTACTGATCAGTTCGCAATTTTGCGAACGATATCGTTCGTAAGGGCTGGAGGTGTGTGGAAAGCGAACGAATCTGTTCGCCGTGGCCGATGAGGGCTGTGATCGTGCTGGTCAGACGCGTTTCGATCGAGAAATGACGAGGGCGGGCCCGATCTATCGATCGGGCCCGCCCACGGATCAGGGGGCTTGCGTCAGCGACTGGTGAACGGCAGCAGCGCCATCTCGCGGGCGTTCTTCACCGCGACCGCGACCTGCCGCTGCTGCTGCGGGGTCAGGCCGGTGACGCGCCTGCTGCGGATCTTGCCGCGGTCGGAGATGAAGGTACGCAACAGATTCACGTCCTTGTAGTCCACCGTCTCGATCCCCGCGGCGATGAGTGGGTTCTTCTTGGGGCGGCGGGCCTGCTCCGCACGGACCTTCTTCGACGGTGCTCGCTTGACTGCCATATCAGGATTCCTTCTGCGGTATCGGTGGTTCTACCAGCTCGACTTGTGCACACCGGGAAGTTCTCCGCGGTGGGCCATTTCGCGCACGCGCACACGGGAGAGACCGAACTTGCGGAGGTGACCGCGCGGTCGTCCGTCCGCGGCGTCCCGATTGCGCAATCTTACCGGACTGGCATCGCGCGGCAGTCGCTGCAGGGCCGCCTGCGCGGCTGCCCGGTCGGCGTCCGGGGTGCTGGGGCGGCGGATCAATTCCTTCAGTTCCGCACGGCGCTCGGCGTACCGGGCGACGATCTGCTCGCGCTGCTGGTTGCGGGCGATCTTGGACTTCTTTGCCACTAGTGCTCCTCGCGGAAGGCTGTCTCGGACTGCTGGACCATCAGCGCTCCTCGCGGAAAGCTGTTTCAAGCTGCTGGACCATCAGCGCTCCTCGCGGAAGTCGACGTGCTTGCGTACGACCGGATCGTATTTGCGCAACACCATGCGGTCCGGATCGTTGCGCCTGTTCTTGCGGGTGACGTAGGTGTAGCCCGTGCCCGCTGTGGATTTCAGCTTGACGATGGGGCGTAGTTCGGTGGATTTCGATGCCACTTCGGCGCTCCTCAGATCTTCTCGCCGCGGGCGCGCAGGCGTGCGACCACGGCCTCGATCCCGTCGCGGTCGATGGTCTTGATGCCCTTGGCGGACACGGTCAGCGTGACGCGCCTGCCTTCGCTGGGCAGGAAGTAGGTCTTGCGCTGGATGTTGGGATCCCAGCGCCGGCTGGTCCGTACGTGTGAGTGCGAGACGGACTTGCCGAAGCCGGGCTTGCGTCCGGTGACCTGGCAGTGGGCGGACATGTCCGGGGTCTCCTCCGTTTGTTGGTAATCATTTTCGACAACGACCGTGGGGCACTGTACGCTGGCGGCGACCGAAATGACAATCGTTATCGAAAGGGGCTCCCGGTGCCGCTCGATTCCGCCCCGCAGATCGGCGATCCTGATCGCCGTACCCCGGTGTTGCTGCTCACGAGTCCGCCCGGCCGCGCCGAGGCCGCCGTGCGCCGGTTGGCTGCCACGCTGGGGCGAGCGGAAAGAACAGTCGTCGTCCGCCATGATCTGCGCGAACTGCGCGAAGGGGTCGTGCGCCGCACGCTGACCACCGAGGGCCGCGAGAGCCGCACGGTGCTAGAACTGGCGCACTGCTGTGTGTCCTGCACGCTGCGCGCCGATCTGCTCCCGCTGCTGTGCACACTCTCCGCCCGCGATTCGGTGGATCGGATCGTGCTCGCTCTCGATCCGGCCTTCGAGGCCGAAGCGATCTGCGGCGCCATCGCCGACACGGTGGTGACCGGAGTGCACGGGCGTGTGGACGGGCCCGCCGCCCGCAATGTGCGTGTCGAGGCCGTGCTCGCCTGCCTGGACGGTGAGCGCTGGCTCGCGGACGCCACCGGCGACGAGACCGTCGCCGAGCGTGGATCGGCGGCCGCGGACGACGGCGAACGCACCGTCGTCGACGACGACGAACGCACCGTCGCCCAACTGTCCGTCGGCGCCGTGGAATTCGCCGACGCGGTGCTCGTCGCCGAGCCTCCGGCGGACCCGCTCGAGCGCGGCCGTCTGACCGCGGTGCTGGACAGGCTGGCACCCACGGCGCCGGTCGTCTGGCTCGACGGACCGGACTCTGCGGACGATGTGCTCAGCGGTGATCTGCTCAGCGGTGATCTGCTCGCGCGCATTCCGGGAGATGCCCGTCGCGGCCGCGTCTTCGACGCGCACGCTCCGCTGCTG
The DNA here is from genome assembly GCF_001613125.1 of Nocardia shimofusensis NBRC 100134. Classification (GTDB taxonomy): domain Bacteria; phylum Actinomycetota; class Actinomycetes; order Mycobacteriales; family Mycobacteriaceae; genus Nocardia; species Nocardia shimofusensis. Next base: position 148,569 of record NZ_BDBT01000002.1, on the reverse strand, counting down.
CGCGGTCAGCCCCCGTTGACCCCCGAGCACGGCGTCACGATCGTGGAGTTCTCCGCGCGCAGGCCCTTTCATCCGGCGCGCCTGCACGAGGCTCTCGATGTCCTGCTCGACGGTGTGATCTGCGCGCGCGGCAGGGTGTGGCTGGCCACCCAGCCCGAGGAGGTGGTGTGGCTGGAGTCCGCGGGCGGGGGGCTGCGCGTCGGCGGCGCGGGTATGTGGCTGGCCGCCATGAGCGCCGAGGACTACGCCGCGGCCGATCCGACCCGGCGGGCGATGGCCGCGATCGGCTGGGACGAGCGATTCGGCGATCGGCACATCGAACTGGTGGTGCTGACCTGCGACGCCGACCCGGACGAGATCCGGACCGCGCTGCACTGGGCGCTGGTCGACGACGACGAAATGCGCATGGTGGAGCGCGCGCCGGAACGGGTGGCGCGGTGGGAGGACCCCTTCGGTGAATGGCACGTCGACCCGTGCGAGGACCTGGGCGAACAGGTCGACGATGCCAACCGCGGCAATATTCCAGGGCCGAAAGGCCGGACAGGAGAAGTGCAGTGAAATCAGGAATCCATCCCGAGTATCGGCCTGTGGTGTTCGAGGACTCCAGCACGGGCAAGCGGTTCCTCACCCGTTCCACCGCGACCGCGCAGCGGACCGTGACATGGACCGACGGGAACACCTACCCGCTCATCGTCGTGGACGTGACCTCGGATTCGCATCCGTTCTGGACCGGATCGCAGCGGCTGCTCGACACACAGGGCCGGGTGGAGAAGTTCGAACGCAAGTACGGCCGCCGGGTGCGCGCCGGGAAGGAGGGCTGAGATGGCGGTGCCGAAGCGCAGGATGTCGCGGTCGAATACCCGCAGTCGCCGGTCGCAGTGGAAGGCGAAGGCGCCGGAACTGGTCACGGTGACGGTGGCGGGTGTGACCCATCGTGTGCCGCGCAGGCTGGTGGCGGCGGTGCGGCGGGGGTTGATCGACCCGGAACGGCTCTGAGATCGCCGGAATCGCCGGGTTTTCGATGAGGGGGAGCGGGGTGGGTTCGCCGGAACCCACCCCGCTCGCATGTCTGCGGCGCGGGGACCGAGGCGCGCGGCAAACGGATGGCAACGGCGAGGTGATGAGGCATCGGCCGAAACACTTCGCATGCGCTTGCCCCGAGATAGCCGATGATCGAAAGATGCTCGCGCCGAAACTCTTTCGAAGAAGAAATTCTCGGTGAACGGCTGCTTTCCTCGGCGCAACGGAGTACATTCATCCATCGAGGGCGGGTTCTCCTGTTCTGGAGAACCCGCTCATCGCCAAACTTCTGGCGATCTTCCGGGATTCCCGGAAGAACTCCCGGTCGACCCGGCTCATTGCCGGATGATCTCCTGCTCCGGCGAATTCCCGTTCCGGTCAGCGTGACCCATCGCGCTCGCCCGGCCGACACGGCAGACTCAGCTGTTCGGAAGCGGGCGGCCGTTCGGCCAGCAGCGCTTCCAGCCGGGCCAGCTGAGCCACGATCAGCTCCACCGGACCCTCGATCAGCGACAGCGGCCACGGCAGGCTCTTGCCCTGCGAGCGCTGCACCTGATCGGCGAGATCGGCCGCACCGGCCTCCAATTCGCTGATCTCGGTCCGCAGCTCGGCGATCTGCGCGCGCAATTCGGCGGTTTCCGCGGTCAGGTCCTCGATCCGGCGCAGTGCCGCCGCCAGCCCGTCCACCAGTGAGCGGGCCCTGCCCTCGGCGTCGACGCCGAGCTGCGGCCAGCCGGCCAGGCTGGGCCCGCGCAATTGAACCTGGATGTCGCGCAGCACGGCGTCCTGCTCCGGCGTCACATCGGTTCCTCTCTCCTGGCAGGGCTGACGGTAGCGCACGAGATCCTAGAAGCGGGGGGTGCCGATCACCATCGTCTCGCCCGCGTCGAAGGCCCCCGACGGTCCGGTGCCGGGCGTGGCGGTGGACGCGGGGGTGGGCGCGGTCCGCAGGCGCCGGTCCGGCGCCACCAGTACCGCGGTGATCGGCACCGCGAGCGAGAGCATGCCGAGCACGAACATCGGGACCAGGAAGCCGAACAGGTCGTCGCCGGGCGGGCGGGCGATGCTCTCGTCGAGTTCGATCGCCATCCCGGCCAGACGCACGTAGTGCATGCCCAGCGTGCCCACCGCGAACAGCACCGCGGCGGCGATCAGCACCCGGATCGGCGTGCGCCGCAGGATGAACCACAGGGTGGCAGTGGCGATGCCGATCGCGATCACCGCGGCCACCAGCACCGCCCACCACGCGGTGCGCACCGACCCGCGGACATGGACGCCGTTCATCGCCACGTACATCATCCCCGTGGTGCCCAGGCCCATGATCAGACCGGCGGCGGCCAGGCGCGGCAGGTCGGCCTGCATCCCGAGCACCAGCAGCGCGGCGAGCACGGCGACCACCGCGATCACGCCCGCCGTGACCAGCCGGGTGGATTCGTAGCGGATCAGGCCGTCGTCGGTGGGGGCCACGCCGAGCATCGAGATGAAGACCGCCAGCCAGGTGCCGACACCGCCCAGACAGACCGCCGCCGCGACCTGCCAGACCAGCCGGAATTTCTGGGTCACCGAATGTGTCGACTGCCGCACGCAGATCAAGCCGACCAGGGCGCCGACCGTGGAGACCAGCGCCGCCAGGCCGAGGACCCAATAGCCCATGGAGAAATAGCTCACCGCGACAGCACCCTCACGCCTGTCCGACCGGCTGTTCCCGCTGCTGCGCGGCCAGACGCTGGATCGCGTACTCGGTCACCGCCGCCAGCGACTGGCGTACTTCCATCGCATTGCGCGCGTCGATGTCGACGATCGGCACGATCGGGCGCACCGAGAGCGCTTCGCGCAGTTCGGCTACCGGGAAGCGCGGGGCATCGGGGAACCGGTTGACCGCCACCAGGAACGGCAGGCCGCGGGCCTCGAAGAAGTCGACCGCCGCGAAGCTGTCCTCGATTCGCCGGGTGTCGACCAGCACCACCGCGCCGATGGCGCCGCGGATCAAGTCGTCCCACATGAACCAGAACCGGCGCTGGCCCGGGGTGCCGAACAGATACAGCGTCAAGTTGCCCGGCAGCATGATGCGACCGAAATCCATCGCGACCGTGGTGGTCTCTTTGCCGGGGGTCGCGGCGAGGTCGTCGATGCCGTCGGAGAACCCCGTCACCATCGCCTCGGTGCGCAACGGCACGATCTCCGAGACGGCGCCGACGAAGGTGGTCTTGCCCGCGCCGAAACCACCCGCGACGACGATCTTGGTCGAGGCGGTGCGGTTGTCCTGCGGCGCCGTGCCGCCGAACGGCGTGGGGTTATAGGGCGCGGAGTCCACGCAATGTCCTCTCCATCAGGGACAGGCGCTCGTCATAGCTCGCCTGGTCACTCAGGGTCCAATGCACACGCAACGTTCCAGCGACGACGAGATCTCCGATCACGACGCGCACCAGACCCAGCGGACGCTGAAGTTTGGCGGTGATCTCGGCGACCGACAGACGCGCGGTGCCCAGCCTGACGATATCGGTGCGAATATCGCCGACCGGCCATTCGAGATGGGCAGTGTAGGAGATGGTCTCGATGACCGCCTCCAGGGGAAGGTCGACCGCGGGTTCGGTTCGGCCCGAGGTCAACGCGTATGGGCGGACTCGGGTAGGCGGTATACCCGGCCCCCCGCCGGATGGGGTGGACATGCCACTCTCAGACGGCGCTGCGCGCGGTCGCCTGGACCACCGAGCCGACCCGGTCGACGAGCAGCGCCATCTCGTAACCGATCCGTCCGATGTCGTGGGTCTTGTTGGCCAGCACCGCCAGGTGCGAACCGTTGCCGACCGTCATCACCAGCAGGTACCCGCGCTGCATGTCCACGATGGACTGCATCACCTTGCCGCCGTTGAACAGCTGGGCCGCGCCGGCGGACAGGCTCGCCAGACCGGCGGTCACCGCGGCCAACTGCTCGGCACGATCGGCGGGCAGGTGCGGACTGGTCGCCTGGAGCAGGCCGTCGGCGGAAACCAGCACCGCGTGGGTGACCCCGGGCACGTCCCTGGTGAAGCGGGTGACCAGCCAGTTCAGGTTCTCGTCCGTTGTGGTGCTTGGTTTCTCGGTCACTCGAGCCCTCCGTCGTTGTACTGGGCGTCGGCCCGCCCACTGCGGACCCCGCTGAGATGCCTGGTCAAACTGTTGCGGATCTCTTCCGGATCGCGCGCGTTCGATTCGTTGGCCGGTGCGAGACCGCCCGGCACGAGTTGGGCGCCGGGGCGGCGGATCGGCAGCCCGCCGTTGGTCCGGCCGGACACCGTGGGCTTGCTGGCCTCGGCCGCCGCGGCCCAGCCGGTGTCGCCCGGCGCGGACCACTCGCCGCCGCCCGCGCCGTCGTCCTTGTCGTCCTCGGCCTCCGAGCCCGAGGAAGCGGGCTCCACCAGCCACTCCGACACCATGCGCTGGTAGATCGGCGTCGGCGATTCGGTGGTGACCGGACGCAATCCGGTCGAGGTGGTCTGCGAGGCCGTGCTCGGTGCGGGCACGTCCTGCTCGTGCCGGGGGATCGGAACCTGCTGCGGCACCGGGTCGCCGGGGACGTAGACGTCGGTGACGTACGGATCGCCCTGGTAGGCCTCGAAGGGACGCGCCGACGAGCTGGAGTAGACCTCCGTCGGATGCGAGTCGGCGGTGCCGCGCGACCCGGAGGACTGCGCGCCGGTCGGCGCGGGCTCGAAGGTCTCGGTCGCGTAGGACTGCGAGGAGTAGCTCGGCGAGGTATAGCCCTGCGAGGAGTAGGAGTCCTGAGCCTGTGCCTCCGACGGGAAGGAATCGGGGGCGGGGGTATCGGCGTAGCTCTCCGGTTCGGCCCACATGTCGACCTTCGGCGGCTCCTCGGTGAAGCCGCCGGACGCGGGGCGGTCGCCACCGCGATCGGGGCCGGGCGCCACCCGGATGGCCGGGCGGCGCTGCGGCAGGCCGCTCCCGGTGCCGCCGCGCGGACCCGGCTCCGCGGGCGAACCGTGCTCGGCCGAGGCCGGGCTGGGCACCGGCTGCAGGATCCGCGGCGCCGGCGAGCCGGGCAGGTCGTAGGAGGAGGTCTGCTCGGACTTCGAGGGAGTCGGGGAGAGCAGTTCCTTCGGGTGCTTGTCGTTCGGCGGCAGCGCGGTGACCAGCGATCCGGGCAGGTGCACGCTGGCGGTGATGCCGGGCTGCTGGGTCATCGCCGAGGTGCGGCGCAGGTTGACGGTGATGTTGTGGCGCTTGGCCAGTCGGCCCACCACGAACAGACCCATGCGGCGCGCGGTTTCGACGGTGACCTCACCACCGGAGGCGAGGTGGCTGTTGACGGTCTGCAGATCCTCGGCCGACATGCCCAGGCCGCGGTCCATGATCTCGATGAGGTAGCCGCCGTCGACCGAACGGGCCACCGACACCGCCACCGAAGTGGTGGGCGGCGAGTAGCGCAGCGCGTTGTCGATCAGCTCGGCGAGCAGGTGCTCGATGTCGACGGCGGGCTCGCCGGGCACCACGCCGTCGGGCGCGGCGCCGATCTCGACACGCTGGTAGTCCTCGACCTGCGAGACCGCGCTCCAGAGCATGTCCGACAGCGGCACCGGCGGCAGATGGCCGCGGCGCAGCGCGGTACCCGCCAGGACCAGCAGGTTGTCGCCGTTGCGGCGCATGCGGGTGGCGAGGTGGTCGAGGCGGAACAGGCTCTGCAGCCGACCCGAATCGTCCTCGTCGTGCTCGAGTTCCTCGATGAGCGAGAGCTGCTGCTCCACGAGGGACTGGCTGCGCCGGGAGAGGGTCTCGAACATGCTGCCGATCTGCAGGCGCAGACGGGCCTGTTCGGCGGCCAGGTGGAGCGCGGCGCCGTGGATGTCGTCGACGGCTCGGGCGAGCTGGCCGATCTCCTCGGTGGTGTGCACCTCGACGCGGGTCGGTTCCGGGGTGGCGCCGCCGGAGCGCACCACCTCGAGCTCGTTGGGCAGGTCGACGTGGGCGACTTGCAGTGCGCCGTGGCGCAGGCGGCGAATCGGCACCACCAGCGAGCGGGCGACCGCGAGGGCGAGCGCGAGGCCGGCCAGCAGGGTCGTGACCACGATCGCGATATCGCGCAGCACCACGCCGCGCAGTTCGGCGGTCCGATCCGCCAGCGAGCGGTCGACCAGGTCGAGCAGCGTTCCGGTGGCCTCGGTGTAGGCCGCCGTGCTGCGGCGCAACGAGTCGTAGACGACCTCGTTGTCCGACAGGCTGCCGGTGTTCTGGCCGAGCGCGCCGATACGGGTCTGCACCGCCTCGAGCAGGACGTCGGCGTTGGTCGCCGACTCCGGGCTCAGGTAGGCGTAGACGTTGATGAGCACCATCTCCGCGCCGAGCATCGTCAGGATGTTCGCCCGGCTCGCCGGGTTGGCGTCGGCGAAGGCCACCATGATGTGTTCCTGCGTCAGCAGGCGGCGCTTGTTGGCGATCAGGCCCAGCTGCAGGAAGTACCGCTGGATCGTGACCTCTTCCAGCGAGTTCGACACCGCGGTGGCGGCGATGATCCGGTCGCCGACCTGACCGACCTGTTCGGCGATCGTCACCGGCGAGCTGCCGCGCAGGCCGTTGCGCATGACCCGGCCCGCGGCGATGGCCGCGGAGAGCTCCTCGGTGACGTTGTCGGCCTCGACCGAGCGCAGGGCCGTCTCCAGGTCGGCGGCGGCCTGGTCGAACTTCGCCGCCGCCTCGTCGGTGGCGGGATCAGGATTGCGCGCCGGATCGGCGGTGACCGCGGCGATCGCCAATTGCTCGGCCGATGCGCCGAATTCGAGCATCGGGCGCACCAGCTGAGCCTGACCGGTCGCCGCGTCGAGCTGGGAGATCAGTGAGAGCTCGTCGTTGATGCGCAACGCCGCGAAGGTCGATGCGAGCACCACCGGCAGCAGTAGCACGATCCCGACCTTGCGGGTGACTGGCCAGTTCGACAAGCTGAATTGCCGGGAACGCGGTGTTGCATCCATCCGCTTCCGTCGCCTCCACTCCGCGCGGGTTCCCCGGGATGGTCAGCGGCTGTTCAGCATAAGTCTCGGAACCAACCCGTTGAGAACCAACTCGAGGTCTTGTTTTTACCGCAGGGAACATACCGTGCCTGACTTGTAACGGCAATCCGGGGCATGCGGCTCGATTATTCTCTAATATGCCCGCCGCTAACGGCTTTCGCAGCGAAACGAGGAGACCTCCTCGAGCGCGCGTCCGGGTCTCGCGCGGGTTTGCCGCGAAAGTCGCTGGTCATCCCGTCCGGACCGGCGTGTCGGTCGCGGAACCGGCTCGGCGGCGTGTCGCACGGCCCCTCTCAGTCGGCTCTCAGTCGGTACGGTCAGACTGGTCTCATGCGGATTCTGGTAGTCGACGACGATCGCGCCGTCCGGGAATCGCTGCGCCGGTCGTTGACCTTCAACGGCTACACCGTCGACCTCGCCGTGGACGGGATCGACGCCCTGGAGAAAGCCGCCGCGCAGCGCCCCGACGCGCTGGTGCTGGACGTGATGATGCCGCGCCTGGACGGGCTGGAAGTTTGCCGGAGATTGCGTAGTACCGGGGACGATCTTCCGATTCTGGTTTTGACGGCGCGGGATTCGGTTTCCGAAAGGGTAGCGGGGCTGGACGCGGGCGCCGACGATTATCTGCCCAAACCTTTCGCGCTCGAGGAATTGCTGGCACGTTTGCGGGCGCTGCTGCGCCGCCGTGCCGCAGATCCCGGGGAGATCTCGGAGGCAATGCACTTCGCCGATCTCTCGTTGGATCCGGTGACTCGCGAAGTGTCGCGCGCGGACCGCTCGATCAGCCTCACCCGCACCGAGTTCTCCTTGCTGGAGATGCTGATGGCCAACCCCCGCCGGGTGCTCACCCGCAGCCGCATCCTGGAGGAGGTGTGGGGCTACGACTTCCCCACCTCCGGCAACGCGCTCGAGGTCTACATCGGCTATCTGCGCCGCAAGACCGAGGCCGAGGGCGAGGCGCGGCTGATCCACACCGTGCGCGGTGTCGGCTACGTGCTGCGCGAGACGCCGCCGTAGGGCGCCGCGATCATGGCACGCAGCAATCCGAGACGCCCAGCCCTCGCACCTGTCGGCCTGGCCGCCGCCGAGCCTGCCGCGATGCGTCCGCCGATGCCGCTGACCAGTTCGGTCTCGCTGCGCTGGCGGGTCACCCTGCTGGCAGCCTCGGTGGTGGCCATCGCGGTGGCGGTCACCTCGATCGCCGCCTACGCGATGGTGGCGCGCGCGCTCTACGCCGACGTCGACGAGGCGCTGCGGGCGCGCGCGGCCACCATGATCGACAACAACTTCGAGAGCCTCGGCTTCCAGTCGATCATCCTGGCCGGGCTGTACTCCAACGATGTCGGCGTCGCACTGATCTTCGCCGACCACAAGCCCTATATGCCGCCGCAGCAGACCATCCCGCCGGTGGGAGAACAGGAGCTGGCGGTGGCCGACGGCGAGCTGGCCACATCGCTGCGCACGGTCAGCAATCAGCGCGTGCTGGCCGTGCACACCAACTCCGGGGCCACCCTGGTGATCTCCCAGCGGCTCGAACCGACCAGGGAGGTGCTCGACCGGCTGGCCTGGCTGCTGTTCGTGGTCGGCGGCTGCGGCGTCGTGCTCGCGGCCGCGGCGGGCACCGCGGTCGGGCGGACCGGCCTGCGGCCCATCGCCCGGCTGACCGCCGCCACCGAACGCATCGCCCGCACCGATGACCTCACTCCTATCCCGGTCAGCGGGGACGACGAATTGGCCCGGTTGACCGAGAGTTTCAACACCATGCTGCGCGCGCTCGCCGAATCCAGGGACCGCCAGCGCAGACTCGTCGCCGACGCCGGTCACGAACTGCGTACGCCGCTGACCTCGTTGCGCACCAACATGGAGCTGCTCATCGCCGCGGGCCGCCCCGACGCGCCCACGCTGCCCGAGCAGGACATGGCCGATCTGCGCGCGGACGTCGTCGCCCAGATCGAGGAGCTGTCCACCCTGGTCGGCGACCTGGTCGACCTGGCGCGCGAGGACGCGCCGGAAACGGTCTACGACCGCGTCGATCTGGGCGAGGTGACCGAGCGGGCGCTGGAACGGGCCAGGCGTCGTCGCGCCGATGTCGAGTTCGTCGCCGAGCTGCGGCCATGGTTCGTCTACGGCCACGACTCCGCGCTCGAGCGCGCGATTCTCAATGTCCTCGACAATGCCGCGAAATGGAGTCCTGCGGGGGAGCAGGTGCGGGTGAGCATGCGCGAGACCGGGCGAGGGCTGCTGGAACTGAATGTCGACGACGCGGGGCCCGGCATCGCGCCCGAGGAACGTGAGCTGGTCTTCGAGCGGTTCTATCGCACCACCGCGTCGCGGTCGATGCCCGGTTCCGGGCTGGGACTGGCCATCGTCAAACAAGTGGTGACCAAGCACGGCGGCACCATCACCATCGAGAACTCCGAGCGCGGCGGCGCGTCCGTCCGGATCGTGCTGCCCGGCGAGGCGGGAACCCCGATGGGCGGAGCGGACCGGCCGGCATGAGCCGCTTCCTGGCGAGAAACGGCAGAGCATGGAACGGCACAGCGTCCAGCGTCGTTGTATGGAACAGCGGGAGACGGTCGATCTCGGAGAACTGCAAGCACGGTCTCAGTTCGCTTTAAGCCGTCGCGGCCAGGCTGGACGGTGGATGTGAGGAGAAACGAGTACGCCATGACGGAGGATTTCCAGGCCGGGGGCTCCCAGGCTCCCCACCAGACGCACCCGACCACGAGCCCGGGCGCGACCGAGCACATGGGCGCGCAGCCGGCCCCGGGGACGGCCCACCCCGGTCAGGGCGGCTTTCCGGGACAGGGTTACGGGCACTATCCGACCCAGCCGTTCTCCGGTCCGGTCCCCGGACCGGTCGGTTCGGCCGCTCACCCCGCCGCCCCGCAGCGTCCGTCCCGCCCGGCGCGCGCCGGCTTGATCGCGGGCGCGGTGGCACTGGCATTGGTCAGCGGTGGTGTCGGCGGTGCGGTCGGCGTGGTGGCGACCCGCGACGACGGCAGGGCGCCGGTGACCAACGCCCTGGACGTGCCCCGGCCGGACGTCAGCACCGTCGCCAACGCCCCCGCCGGTTCGACCCAGGCGGTCGCGCAGAAGGTGCTGCCCAGCGTGGTGATGATCGAGGTGGCCAGCAACCGCGCCGAGGGGGAGGGCTCCGGGGTCGTGCTGTCCTCCGACGGGCTGATCCTGACCAACAACCATGTCGCCTCCGGTGGCGGCACCGGCGCCACCATCGTGGTGCGCTTCTCCGACGGCACCAGCGCGCCCGCGCGCATCGTCGGCGCCGACCCGGTCTCCGATCTCGCGGTGATCAAGGTGGAGGGCCGCACCGATCTGACCCCGCTCGAGATGGGCGCCTCGGCCGGACTGCAGGTCGGCCAGCCGGTCATCGCCATCGGTTCCCCGCTCGGCCTGGCGGGCACGGTCACCACGGGCATCGTCTCGGCCCTCAACAGGCCGGTCTCCACCAGCGGCGAGGGCACCGACAATCCGAACGCGCCGCAGCCGGTCATCGACGCCATCCAAACCGACGCCGCGATCAATCCCGGCAATTCCGGCGGCGCCCTGGTCGACTACGAGGGCAGGCTGATCGGGATCAACACCGCCATCGCCACTCTCGGTTCGGGCGGGCTCGGCGGTCAGCAGAGCGGTTCGATCGGCCTCGGTTTCGCGATCCCGGTCGACCAGGCGCGCCGGGTGGCCCAGGAACTCATCGCCACCGGAGGGGCCACCTACGCGCAGATCGGCATCAAGTTGCGGCCGCAGGACAGCGTCGCCCTGGTGTTGGAGGCCACACCGGGTGGACCGGCGGCAGAAGCGGGTATACCGGCAGGCGCGGTCATCACGAAGCTCGACGATCGCACCATCGATTCGGGCGAGGCGCTCATCGCCGCCGTCCGGTCCAGGCAACCAGGAGACAAGGTGAAGGTCACCTATACCGACGACAAAGGCGGCAACCCCATCACGGTCGAGGTCACCCTCACCGCCGCACCCACCGAGGGCGCCCGATGACGGGCCCGCGCCGCGGTCGGCTGCGGATGATCGCGGTGGACGGCCTGAACCCGGAATTGTCCAGCGCCCCCGAGGACTTGCTCGACCCAGGCGCTACGGTGAGCACTATGGAAATCGATCCTGTGGCAGGTCGCGCACTCGTGGTTGTCGTCGATGATCGGACCGCCCACGGCGGCGTGGACTCTATCGGGCCGTTGGTCACCGAACTGTTGACCGAGGCGGGATTCCTGGTCGACGCCTCGGTGTCGGTGCAGGCCGACGAGGTGGAGATCCGTAACGCTCTCAACACCGCGGTGATCGGCGGCGTCGACTTGGTCGTCTCCGTGGGCGGCACCGGCATGTCGCCGCGGGATGTCACCCCCGAGGCCACCTCACAGGTGCTCGACCGGGAACTGCCGGGCATCTGCGAGGCGCTGCGCGCCTCCGGCCGGGTCGCCGGATCCCTGGATGCCGGCCTGTCCCGCGGGGTGGCCGGGATCTCCGGTTCGACGCTGGTGGTGAATCTGCCCGGCACCCGCGCGGCGGTGCGCGACGCGATGGCGACGCTGACCCCGCTGGCGGGCAAGGTGATCGGCGAGCTGTCCGGCTTGGCGGAATGAGCGCAGAGCACTCCGACGATCCCCGCCCGGCGCGCCGCCGGGCCGGGGATGCCGCGCGCCTGGCGCGCATCTTCGGCGACACACTGCCGGACACCACCGCGGACGAGCGCGACGACGATCCGCGCGAGCGAACCGAGTCCGGCGACGACTGGCTACGCTCCCAGGTGCCTCCGCACCACGGTTGACGCGTCCCGGCGAATGTCCTTCTTCCGCGCGATTTCTCGCCGACGGAACTCCCTCACCGCTTCTGGTATAAAGCTGTGATCTATCTCATCGTCGCTGGTCGTGGCGGTTGAGCTCTGCCCACCCCGATAGTTCACCGAGTAACTCCACGTACGTGTCGTACGCCTTCGCATACTGCATTTATGCACGTCAAGCGATATCGGCATGAGAGTGAAGGTGATTCAAGTCACATGCACCGGCTTTTTCTTCAGCCGTTGCCGACGCTTAACCCAGCGTTTAATCTTCCGCTCGGAACAACGTTCGAGATGCCGTATCCGCCGCCGAGAACTCGCTTTCTCCGGGGGCGGCGAGCGCTGTCCCAGGTGGCTTTTCGGCCCCGACCGTGTAGCGCCGAAATAACAGCCGGTTACGTACCGGCAACAAATAGGCGACAGACTGGGCTGGGCCTGTGAGGACCACTTGTCCGCCTCGATGGTCGAGGTCGGACTGTTAGAACCTGATGAGGGGAAGTATGAGCGAGAACCGCACCAACGGTCTGCGTCACGGCGCCCGCGCCGTGGGCGTCGGCGCGGCGGCGGCCGTTGCCATGGGCCTGCTTTCGACCGGCGCCGCCAACGCCGACACCTTCGTGCCGTTGCCGGACGGCGAGAAGATCGGACCGGGCGTCACCATCACCCGCACGGGTGAGAGTGCTCTGATTTCGCCGTCGATGGCGGCCAACGGCGCCGGGCGCGTCGTCTGGGTCTCCGGAAACGCGACCGCCGATGTCACCGTGACACCGGAGGGCGAAGCCGGCCCGAACAACGGCCCCACCGGCGACTCGGGCACCAACAACTCTTCGACCCACGGGATTTCCCAGCTGAACACCGGCTACATCGTCGGTTGCCAGGTCAGCATCGGTGATGATGCGGTCAGCCTCGGTATGTCGGGTTCCGTCAACCTGAGCGAGGGCGGCCTCGGTGGGTCCTTCGGTGTGAGCCTGGGCCCTGGCGAGGTGAAGTTCGTGCAGATCAACTACAAGAACATCGCCGAGCCCGGCGTCTACTCCGTCGAGTACCAGGACGTGGAGATCGAGATCCAGGGTTGCGCGGGCTACGCCCAGGCGCGCGCCTACACCGTCGTCGAGATCATCGGCGACCACTACTCGAAGACCACGCTCTACGGCATGCCGTTCAGCATCGGCTGACGCCGCCCGAGAAACACCGAAAAAACTTCTCGCGCAAGCGAATCGAACCCTCGAAGGGTATTGGATACATGATCAACCGTAAGAATGCGGCGCGGGCGGCCGGGGTCGGGGCTGCTGCCGCCATCACCATGGGCCTGCTCTCCACCGGCGCTGCCAACGCCGACACCTTCGTTCCCCTGCCCGGCGGCGAGATCGTCAAGACGCTCTCCGACGGCACTGTCGTGACCGTTCGCCTGGTCGGCGAGTCCGCGCTGATCAGTCCGTCCATGGGCTCCACTCCGGTGCACCGCAACGCGTGGGTCTCCGGTAGCGCCCAGGTCGAGATCAGTGGCGTCAGCGATGAGATCGGCGGCAAGATCAAGCCCGGGTACGTGGTGGGCTGCCAGGTCAATATCGCAGGCGGCGGTGTCGGCGGCGGCGTGGAGGGCACCGCGGACTGGAGCGGTGAGACGGTCACCGGCGGTGTCGGCGCGAACGGTGGTGGCGACCTCTCGCTCGGCCCAGGCCAGGCCCAGCAGTTCTACCTCCTCGACCTCGAGGAAGCCGACGACTTCGGCAGTGAGGACCACTCGGCCCGCAACGGTTTCAGCGGCAACAGTGGCTCGGTCACCTGGGCGGACTCGACCATCGGCCTGTCCGGCTGCGGCGGCTACGCGCAGGCGCGCGCCTTCGTCGACGTCGAGGTGGAGACCGAGAACGTCATCACCTCGGTGACCCTGTGGGGCCAGCCGTTCAGCCTCGGCTGATCCGGGCGACACCCCTCGAACGGGCCCGTCACCGCATGGTGGCGGGCCCGTTCGCTGTCCAGAACCCTTGCGCCGAATCAGAACTCGTGACGTCCGCCCGCGCTCTGTTGAGCCTGGGCGAGCAGGTCGCGGATCTGCACGAGCAGTTCGCTGTCGCTGAGCGGCTCCTCGGCGTCACCGCCGCGGCGCTTCTTCTGATGGATCGAGGGCAGCACCAGAACGAAATAGAGAATGGCCGCGATGAGGATGAAGTTGATCAGAGCGGTGATGATCGGACCGATCGCGACGAACGTTGCCGGGTTGTCGGCAACCAGCCGGAAACCGAGTCCGACTTCATTCGCGTCACCGAATACCGCCAGTAGCGGATTGATGATTCCATCGCTGAACGCGGTGACGATCGCCACGAAGGCGGTGCCGATGACCACGGCAACTGCCAGGTCGACGACATTTCCGCGAAGCAGAAAATCCTTGAAACCTTTGAGCATGCCGAGTTCTCCTCTTCGGGATGAATCCAACGGTCGTGCTCGGCGAAATCTATTTTCCGCCGTATCGGGATCGTAGTTCACGCTATCGGCAATCGACCGGCGAACTCGGCCGGTCAATGGAATACGACGGTCAGGGCGGTATGCAGCGATGCCGCCGCGACCGCGACGGCGTGCTCGGCGTCCATGGCGACGAGGACCACCGGTCCGCTGCGATCGCCTTCTCCGGATCCGGCGACCAGCACCACCGCGGCATCCGTCGCCAGCGTGCGCGCCCGCTCTTCGGCGCCCACCACGTCGACCCGGTCGCCTGCCCGCAGAATGCCCGCGACCGCCGTGTCGGCCAGCCGGATCGGCACGATTCTCGACTCCGCCGCGCCGGTGGCGACTTCGGCCAGCCGCGGACCGACGACCCGCAGATCGGTGAACACCTCCCCGGTGCGCATCGCGCTGGTGAGCGTCGCGCCGAGCAGATCGCCCGGATCGCGCACGGCGCCCGCCGGTAGGGAGCCCGCCGCACGCGGCGCCGCGGTCAGGTCGGCGGCGGTGAGGGAGGCGCCGGGCGGCAGATCACGGCTCGCGAGGACGACCGAAACACGGTTCGTATCCGGATCGCCGCGCACCAGCAGGACCGCGGCCGTCACGACGAGAGCGGCGGCAAGCACGCGGCGCGCGAGGGTGGCATCGATCCACGGTGGCCGGTTCCACCAGGCCGCTCGCAGGACGGAGCCACGGCCGAGATCGCTGAACATGCGGTTCATGCGGCGACGCTATCGCCGCGAATCGGCTTCGCGCACCGGCGGAACCGGCGGCTGGGGACAACTACGGGGTTGGGGATGAATTACCCGGATGATCGGCATGGCGCGGCAGTGGCGCGCGCACGGCGGCGCTCGATCGGCTGGTTGGGGCGGTCGCGCCGCCCAGCCGATCGAGGTCCGGGCAACGAAAGTCAGGCGACCGAGGTGCTCGTCGTACTCGACGCGGTGCTGGACGAGGAAGAACTCGATGACGAGGAGTTCGACGAAGAAGAACTCGACGACGAATCCGAGCTGCTGGACGAGGAGCCGCCGTCGGACTTGGCCGAATCGCCCGCGGGGACCGCGCCACCACGGCTGTCGGTGCGGTAGAAACCGCTGCCCTTGAAGACGATGCCGACCGAATTGAACAGCTTGCGCAGCTTCCCGGAGCACTGTTCACACACGGTCAGGGCATCGTCGGAGAACGACTGAACGATGTCGAACCGGTTGTCACACTCGGTGCACGCATACGAGTAAGTTGGCACAGCATCCTCCGCGAGTTTCCGTCGAGCTAGCACTCTACCGCCGACAGTGCCAACGTCGCCAGTCGGTGTGTCATTCCCCGCAGTCGTCCCGGCCGAGCCGGATCACTCCACCGCCGGGGGTGAGTACCCAATCGACCCGCACATCGTGCTGCTCTTCGGGCAGCGACGCCACGAACTCCTCGTCTCGCACCACCGCCACCAGCCGGGCGTGCGGCCGGGCGGCGCCGAGGGTGCGGTCGTAGTATCCGGCCCCGCGGCCCAGTCGCACGCCGCGCCGGTCCACCGCCAGCGCGGGCAACAGGATCAGGTCGGCCTCGGCCACCACCTCCGGCCCGAGCGCGGGCCCGACCGGTTCGAGCAGCCCATAGCGCGCTGGGCGCAGATCGTCGGCGCCGGTGTACTCGCCCCAGGCCAGCGCTCCGGGAGCACCGGTCACCGGCAGCAGTACCCGCCCCCCGTCGGCCCGCAGTTCGTCCAGCATGGCGGTCGAACCGGGCTCGCCGCGCACCGGCACGTACGCGCAGGTGACACCGTCGCCGCGCAGTTCGCGCACCGCCGCGGCCAAGGCCGCGGCCTCCGCTGCGTGCCGCGCCGGGTCCAGGCGCGCCCGGCGAGCGAGAATTTCTCCGCGCCATGTCTGTTTGTCGCGCTGACGGGGCATCCCCATGGGGATCACCTTAAGCTCAGCCGCAGCCGGATCGTCGCGACGACGTTCATCGGCGGTGTCATGGATGGATAGGGTATGCGTATGACAGCAAAGGCCGGACAGTCCGCGCGGGCCGCAGTGTCCTCGTCGGACACAGCGTCCCCGCAGAGGGCGGCGTCGTGTTTCCGCACGGCCGTCGTTCCGGCGGCAGGGCTGGGGACCCGGTTCCTGCCCGCGACGAAGACGGTGCCCAAGGAATTGCTGCCGGTGGTGGACACCCCCGGCATCGAACTGGTCGCCTCCGAGGCCGCCGATTCCGGCGCCGAGCGCCTGGTGATCGTGACCTCGCCCGGCAAGGACGGCGTGGTCGCGCACTTCGTCGAGGACCTCGTGCTCGAGGGCACGCTGGCCGAGCGCGGCAAGTTCCACCTGCTGGAGAAGGTGCGCAAAGCGCCCGGGCTGCTCGATGTCACCTCGGTGGTGCAGGAGGAGCCGCTCGGGCTCGGACATGCCGTCGCGCAGGCTGAGCGCGTGCTCGACGACGACGAGGACGCCATCGCCGTGCTGCTGCCGGACGACCTGGTGCTGCCCTGTGGCGTGCTCGACGTGATGAGCCGGGTCCGGCGCAAACGCGGCGGCTCGGTGCTGTGCGCGATCGACGTGCCCAAGGACCAGGTCAGCGCCTACGGTGTCTTCGATGTCGCCCCGGTGCCCGACGCCGTCAACCCGAATGTGCTGCGCGTCAAGGGCATGGTGGAGAAGCCCGAACTCGCCGACGCGCCCTCGACCTACGCCGCGGCCGGCCGGTACCTGCTCGATCGGGCGATTTTCGACGCGCTGCGGCGCATCGAGCCCGGCGCCGGTGGTGAATTGCAGCTCACCGACGCCATCGCCCTGCTGATCGAAGAAGGACATCCGGTACATGTGGTCGTCCACCGTGGGTCGCGCCACGATTTGGGCAACCCGGGCGGTTATCTTCGAGCAGCGGTCGATTTCGCCCTCGAACGGGAGGAATACGGCCCCGCCCTGCGGGAGTGGCTGCATCATCGGCTGAGTTCGGACTGGGATCCGCAACTGGCGACCGACGAGTAGGAGCCGCGCCTGGCGCGCCTGCGGTCGGGTACCACAATGTGCGGGGCGGGCGATCACGGCCGGGCCCGGAAGCGTCGGGCCGTGAACAGGTGCGGAGAGGATCAGGAAGGGCTGGATGCGCTCGGTTGAGGATCAGCAGATCAAGGTGACCGCGGCGGCGGTCGCACCGCGGCCGGTCCGGGTCGCGATCTCCGAGGCGCAGGGACTGCTGTGTGCCGAGGACATCGTCACCGAGCGTCCGCTGCCCGGTTTCGACCAGGCCGCGATCGACGGTTACGCCGTGCGCAGCGTCGACGTGGCCGCGGCGGGCACCGAGATCCGCGACGAGGACGGCGAACTCGTCGATCTCACGCTGCCCGTGGTGGGCGAGGTGGTGGCCGGCTCGCGCCAGCCCATCCGGCTGCAACCGCGCCAGACCGTGCGCGTGGACACCGGTGCGCCGTTGCCCACCCTCGCCGACGCCGTGCTGCCGCTGGATTTCACCGACGGCGGGCGGGCCAGGATCAAGGTGTACGAGCCGGTGCGTTCCGGTGATTACGTCCGTCGCGTCGGCGACGACGTGCAGCCCGGCGACGTGGCCGTGCGGGCGGGCACCATCATCGGCCCGGCTCAGGTGGGCCTGCTGGCCGCGGTCGGCCAGGACAAGGTGCTGGTGCACCCGCGGCCCCGGCTGTCGGTGATCGCGGTCGGCGGGGAACTGATCGACATCGACCGGACCCCCGGCCCCGGCCAGGTCTACGACGTCAACTCCTACGCCCTGGCCGCCGCCGCGCGGGACGCGGGCGCGGACGTGAACCGGGTCGGCATCGTCAGCACTGATCCGCGCAGGCTGCGCGATGTGGTCGAAGGTCAGCTGGTGCGCTCGGAGGTCGTGGTGATCGCGGGTGCGGTCGGCGGCTGGGCGTCCGAGCAGGTGCGCGAAGCGCTCGAGGGGCTCGGTGAACTCGAGATCGCCCGGGTCGCCATGCATCCCGGCTCGGTGCAGGGTTTCGGCAGGCTCGGACGCGACGAGGTGCCCACCTTCCTGCTGCCCTCGAATCCGGTGGGCGCGCTGGTGGTCTTCGAGGTGATGGTGCGGCCGTTGATCCGGATCGCGCTCGGGCGCAGGCATCCGATGCGCCGGATCGTGCGGGCCAGGACCATCACGCCGATCAGTTCGATGGAGGGACGCAAGGGCTACCTGCGTGCCCAGCTCATGCGCGACGAGGCGACCGGCGACTATTTGGTGCAGCCGCTGGGCGGCGCGGCGGGGTCCTCGCATCTGCTGGCGACCCTGGCCGAGGCGAACAGCCTGATCATCGTCGAACCTGACGAGACCGACTTCCGGACCGGGGACGAGGTACAGGTCGCCTTCTTGTCCCAACGTGGCTGACTCGGCCGCTGAGCTCAGGGCACGAGTGAACTATGGAGAGCATGAACGTATTCCGGGCCACGCAGCATCCTGGATGGCCCGCCCGCCTCGGTCCGGTACACGTGGCCGCCGGTGCGGTGACACTCCGGCCGGTGCGGTTCCGTGACGCCGCCGCGTGGAGCAGGCTGCGACTGCGCGACCGTGCGCATCTCGAGCCGTGGGAACCGACCGGGCGCGGCAGTTGGGAGGCGCGCAACCACGCGTCGAACTGGCCCTCGCTGTGGTCGAGCCTCAAAGCCGAGGCGCGCCGGGGCGCGATGATCCCGTTCGCCATCGAGGTCGACGGTGCGTTCGTCGGGCAGCTGACGGTCGGCAACATCGTGCGCGGTGCGCTGCGTTCGGCCTGGATCGGCTATTGGGTGGCCAAGGATCGCAGCGGGCAGGGCGTGGCGACGGCCGCGCTGGCACTGGGACTGGACCACTGTTTCGGGCCGGTCGGACTGCACCGGGTGGAGGCCACCGTACGGCCGGAGAATCTGGCGAGCCAGGCGGTGCTGCGCAACTGCGGATTCCGGGAAGAGGGATTGCTGCAGCGCTATCTGGATGTCGACGGCGCGTGGCGCGATCATCTGCTGGTCGGTATCACCGCCGAGGAATTGGGCGGCACGGCTGTCGAGCGACTGGCCCGCGCGGGCCGTATCGTTCTGCCCTGAGCCCTATCGTTCCGAGCCCTATCGTTCCGAGCCCTATCGTTCCGAGCCGTATCGTTCTCTCCACATCCGGGTTATTCCGGCTCGCGCCGGATTCGGGTCCGCGCCTACTCTCGTAGTGGTGGCATTGTGACAGGTGTGGCCGATGTGCACGGCGCGCCTGCCGGATCACCGCCTCCGCGCGAATTAACCTACCGACGTCGGAGGTGTGCCGTTCGCGAGCGACGCCACTGCTGAACGGACAGCCCGAAAGGATTGAACTGGTGGGGACGGAGGTGACGGCCTGATGCCGAATTCGATCCTGTGGATCGGCTTGGTCGTGCTCTGGGTCTTCGTCCTCTTCCCGATTCTCGCCGACCGGCACCCCAGAATCCGGCAGACGACCGACGCCGCGCTCGCGACCAGGGTGTTGCATCGCGGCGGTTCCAAACGGCGGCTGCGCTATCGACCGAACCGAGTGCGGAGAAAGCGTTTCCACAGCGATGATGCGGAGGACCGGATGACCATACCGGCCGACGAGAAAGTTTCCGACGACCTCGCCGAATTCCTCGACGAGGCCACCGACGACCGGCGCGGCAAACGGGTCGCGTCGTCCCGCTCCGCCCGCGCCGACGCTCCACCGCGCGACACGGATTCGTCCGACGAGGGCTGGGAGCACGTCCCTGCCGATATCGACGACGGCGATCACGGCCCGCGCCGCGAGCGCACCATCCGTCGCGGCGGCTCCAACCGAACCGCCGCCGCCTCCGATCTCGACGCCGGCGATACCGCGGAGTCCGCCGACCGGGCCGCCTCCGATATCGCCGCGAACGCCGGTGATCTCGAAGTCACCGGCGATATCGAGGACGCGGGCGATATCGAGAACACGGAGGTCGAGACCGACGGCCTCGACGGGAAAGCCGAGCGTGAGCTCCGGACCGAATGGGCCGAGACGCGACAGATCACCGCTCGAATTCCACCGGCGCGCTCCACGGCGCCCGTGCGGGCGCCCGACCCCGGCTACGGCGAGTCCGACGATTACCGCGACGCCGATTACGACACCGACGAGGAGACCGACGCCGATCAGCGCGCCTCCGATCGACCCGGCTCGGGTCGTCGTCGCGCTGAACGTCGTGGCTCGGACCGCCGGAAATCCGGGCGCCGCAATTCCGGTTCGGGTGACGTCGACAACGACGCGGACAGCGACTCCGAGCCCCCCGGCCCCGAAACCTCCGGCCACGAAACTCCCGGCCACGAAACTCCCGGCTCCGAAACCTCCGGCTCCGTAACCTCCGGCAACGAGGTCGGCGATTACGAATCCGGCGACGCGGAGCCGGAATTCGTGCCGACCCGGCGGGGCCGAGGCGGTTACGACCCGGAAGCCGACGCGATCGCCCGTGCCGCTCGCTACACCTTCCGTCAGCGCGCCGTGCTCGCGCTCATGCTGACCGCCCTCATGACCGGCGCACTCGGACTGATCATCAGCCCGATGTTCTGGTGGGGCAGCGGTCTGTCGATCCTCGTGCTCGGCGCCTACCTCGCCTACCTGCGCAAGCAGGTGCGGATGGAGGAGGAGATCCGCAGACGTCGCGCCGCGCGTCTCGGCCGCCGTCACCGCGAATCCGAGGACGACGAGTTCGACGAGCACGAACTCAGTGCCGAAGAACGGGTCAGGATCGCCACCGGCGGCATGGACCGCGCCACCGCGCGCGCCCTGCGCCGCCGCTCGTCCCTGCTCGACGTGGACGACGAGGATCCCCTCTTCGAGCACCTCGAAGCATTCGACCCGGCCACCGCCCGTGCCCTGCGCCGACGGACCGGTGCCGACTCGCGCAGGCAGGCCGCGGGCGAATGACCGCAGATCAGGCGGGCGATTCGGTATCCGGACCGCCCGCCTGATACAGTGTCACAGCGCGGTTCGCAGGAGCCGCACGGGGCTATAGCGCAGTTGGTAGCGCGTCTCGTTCGCATCGAGAAGGTCAGGGGTTCGATTCCCCTTAGCTCCACAAGAGTGGTCCTACTCGAACCGGTGACCTTTATGGCGCTGGGGAGAGTAGGGCCATTTTTGTTTGTCCGGCTCGCAGGCTCGTGGCAAAGGCGCGCCCCCGCCGGCGCGTCTTTTCCGCAGTGTGTTGCCGGTCGCGGGCATACTGCTGGTGTGGACGCGATCGCGATCGCCGCCGATGTGTGGAGTTCCAGTCCGCGCCGGCGCACCGGCCGGCTCCTGCCGCGGGAGGTGCCGATCGAAGAGCTGCTGTTCCGGGAACACCGCGGCCGGAACCGACACCGCCTCGGCCGCCAGGTGGCGTCGTGAGTCGCGCCCGACTCGGCCCGACCGGACTTCCACGGGACCAGGTGCCGGCCACATTCGACAACGGCGCCGCCGACTACGACCGGCTCGTCGGATTCAACCCGGGCTATCACAAGCATTTACGCCTGTCCGCGCGACGTATGCGGCTACCCGGGAACGGCGCCGGACTCCGGCTGCTCGACGCCGGCTGCGGTACCGGCGCCTCGACCGCGGCGCTGCTGTCGGTCGCCCCGGACGCCGAGATTCTCGCCGTCGACGGATCGGCGCAGATGCTCGCTCGCGCACGAGCGAAAACCTGGCCCGCGACCGTGCGGTTCCACCACACCCGCATCGAAGACCTCGACGTGGCGGACACCGGCCGTTTCGACGGCATCTTCGCCGCATACCTGCTCCGCAACCTCGCCGACCCCGACGCGCAACTGCGCGCGTTCGCGGCGCTGCTGCATCCCGGTGCCCCGCTCGCGGTGCACGAATACTCCGTGCGCGGATCACTGCCGGCCCGTCTGGTCTGGAACGCGGTATGCGGCGCCGTGATCATTCCGGCCGGCGCGCTGCTCACCGGCGAGGCCACCCTGTACCGGCATCTGCGTCGCAGCGTGAATTCGTTCGACAGCGTGCCCCAGCTCCGGGCGCGGTTGCGTGACAACGGTTTCACCGCGATCCGGGCGACGACGGTGCCCGGGTGGCAGCACGGCATCGTGCACACCCTGACGGCGACCGTGCCGCGCCCCGGCGCGGAAACAGAAGGGACACCGTAATGCGTGACCGCCCCGGCCGCGACCGACGTGTCGTCCACCATCGCGCCCCACCGGCCTCCGGACCCAGCCGCCCCGGCAACCGCCCACGCGTCGTGGTCGTCGGCGCAGGCATCGCCGGGCTCACCGCGGCGACGGGGCTCGCCGAACGTGGCATCGCGGTGGAAATCATCGAGCGCCGACCTCATCTCGGCGGCCGGGCGGGCGGCTGGACCGACACCTTGCCCGACGGCACCGCGATCGCGGTCAACCGTGGATTCCACGCCTTCTTCCGCCAGTACTACAATCTGCGCGCACTACTGCGCCGCACCGATCCGGAGCTGCGCCGACTCGTAGCAATCGACGACTACCCCCTCATCGACGGGCACGGACGACGCGACACCTTCCGAGGCCTGCCGCGGACCCCGCCATGGAACGCCCTCGCGTTCGCCGCCCGCAGCCACACCTTCCCGCTGGCGGACTTGCGCCGCGTCGATGCGCGCGCCGCGGCGCCGCTCGCGGCGGTGTCCGTGCCCGCGATCTACGATCAGCTCGACCACCTCGACGCCGAAACCTTCCTGCAGCGGATCAACTTCCCCGCGACCGCTCGCCATCTTGCCTTCGACGTGTTCTCCCGCAGCTTCTTCGCGCCACCGACCCAGCTGTCGGCGGCCGAGCTGGCGACCATGTTCCACATCTACTTCCTCGGCTCCAGCGAAGGGCTGCTGTTCGACGTCCCCACCTCGAATTACGACACCGCCTTGTGGTCGCCGCTGCGCGACTATCTCGCATCGCGCGACGTCCAGATCCGCACCGACATCACGGTCACCGCCGTGGAACCCGGTGGCGACCGCACCTTCCGGGTGTACGAACGAGACGGTCGCGCTATCGCCGCCGACGCTGTGGTCATCGCCACCGATGTCGCCGGTCTGCGTCGCATCGTCGAGCACTCACCACAACTCGGCGACGACGCCTGGCGCGCATCGGTCGGGCGGTTACGCAGCGCGCCACCGTTTCTGGTGTACCGGATCTGGCTGAACACACCGGTCGCGCCGCATCGCCCGGCGTTCCTGGCTACCGGAGGGCTCTCCCCGCTCGACAACATCAGTGTGGTGAACCACTACGAGCAACAAGCCCGCACGTGGGCCGATCGCCACGGCGGCGCCGTGCTGGAACTCCACGCCTACGCCCTGCCCCAGCAGCTCACGCCGGCCCAGGAGCACGATATCCGCGCCCGGCTACTCGCTCGGTTGAACCGCCTCTACCCGGAAACCGCCGACGCCGAGATCCTCGGTGAACACCTGCAATGGAACCAGGACTGCCCTCTGTTCGGAGCAGGCGACCACGCGCACCGGCCCCCTGTCCGCACACCACACGACCAGCTCGTGCTGGCCGGCGACGGCATCCGCATCGACCTGCCCGTCGCCTTGATGGAACGCGCCGCCACCACCGGGTGGACAGCGGCGAACACCTTGCTCACCCGATGGGGACTACCCGGTCACGACCTGCACACCGTGCCGACCAGCGGCCGCAACGCCCTACTCCGCCGACTCGCCACCCGCTACGGATCGGCGCCCGCGCGAGTTGAGGACCCCCGATGAACAACATCCTGTCTCGGCGGTGGCCCGGCCGATGGCCGCTGCAACCCCTCGATCCCGGCCGCTGGACCGACCAGCAACCGACCTACCGCGCCGCGAAACCCGCCATCATCTCCGCCGCACTCGAACGTGCCCAACGACGCCCATCCGGAAACTGGTATGTCTTCGCGGCCAGCCGAGACATCCGCACCGATCGGCCGTTCGGATTCACTGTCGCCGGAACCGAACTCGTCGCGTGGCGCGACCGGCGACAGCGACTCGCCGTGGGTCCGGGAGCGTGCCCACACCTGGGGGCACCGATGGCGCAAGCACACATCGACTGCGGCGCCCTCGTGTGCCGATGGCACGGACTGCGCCTGGACCGCGGCGGCGCACCCGGCTGGACACCGCTACCCTGCCACGACGACGGCGTCCTGGCCTGGGTCCGCCTCGACCCCGTCGACGACGGCAGCCCCCTCGACACACCCGTGATCGGCGCCCGCCCGCCCGCGCACCGCGCCATCTCCGCGGTAGCGACCGTCAGCGGTGTGTGCGAACCCGCCGACATCGTCGCCAACCGGCTCGACCCCTGGCACGGCGCCTGGTTTCACCCTTACTCCTTCACTCACCTCGAAGTACTCGAAACCCCACCCCTGCACCAGGACGCGACCGAATCCGAGGACCGGTTCCTCGTCGCGGTCACCTTCCGAGTCGGCCGATGGCTCGGCGTTCCCGTGCGAGCCGAGTTCACCAGCCCGGAGCCCCGGACCGTCACCATGCGCATCGTCGACGGCGAAGGATCCGGCAGCGTCGTCGAAACCCACGCCACACCACTCGGCCCCGGACCAGACGGACAACCACGCACCGCTGTCATCGAGGCGGTCATCGCCGACTCCACCCGACCCGGCTTCGCCCGCGCCCACCACGCCACCCGCTTCCTGCGGCCGATGATGACCCGCGCCGCGGCCCGGCTGTGGCGCGACGACCTGGCCTACGCCGAACGCCGCTACCGACAGCGGACGCAATAGTCGCGAACGCCGCCGGGCGATGTTGTTCAGTGACTCCTGGACGATCCGGTAGCCGGTCCGATCCACCGCGACAGGCAGATCCCGGTGCCGTCCTTCGATGGTCAGCGTCGCGTCCAGGCCGGACGCACGGGCCCGTTCCACCAGGTCCGCCACATCGGTGAGGCCTGCGCGAACGCCTCACCCGTGTCGCGTACCGACACCAGGACCGCGAGCGGTAGCGAGGCCACCACGATCGCCGACCCCGCCACCGCGACGACGCGATGACCGGCCCGCACGGCGGCATACACCGCGAACAGGAATGCGACGGCGGGCACGTCGAAGTTCCGTGGGCGCGCCGCATTGTCCGGATGGTCGGCTACCGCATCGGCGGTAGCGGAATTGTCTTCAGCCGCACGATGTTCGATGGCCGGTCGCCCCGCAGTATCGGATGGGTCGAGTTTTCCAGCTCACCACGGTGGCCGTCGCCCCGCTCGCCGGTATCGCGCTCGCTGTGCCTGCGGTGCCGATGCCGCGGTCCAGCCCGACGCCGCTGTCACCGGCATGACCTCCGGGCGAGTCGGGCCCACGCTGACCGCGCTGGTGGGACTGATCGGCGTGATCAGCGGCGGGCCGGCGCTGACCCGCTCCGGTGGGCGTATCGGGACCGTCGCGAGGACGAGAGCCGCTGTGGTGGCCCTGGTAGCGGGAACGGCCGGCGTGGTCCTCGGCGGGCTGTTCGCCGCCACCGCCGACGGCGGGCCGGGTACCGGCAACGGGATTGTCGGTGCCGCTATCGCCGTGGTGTTGGGGCTGGTCAGCACCGTCCTCGGTGGCCGCGCGCTGGCACGCTCCCGGCGCCGCGGCGAACAGCGCTTCGCAGCGAGCCGCCACTGATATGGTGGGCGCCGCTGTTCATCATGCGGGTCGTGTCAGGGCGATCATGGACGAGGGGTGATCGCCCTGACACCAGTCCCTGTCCCCGGCCGTGCCCGCGGACAGTGGCCGCAAGACCCTTGCCGGAAAAGGTTCTGCCCGATCACTCGCGCGTACTCCGATGTGCTTGCATACTCTGTGCGGGGCAGCGTCGCTGCCTCGTACACAGGCGCCGGAACACGCCGGCGCCACGGAAACTCTCCGGGGGTACACGTGACCGACAAGACCATGCGGGGCTCTGCCCTGCGCAACAAGCGATCCCGCCGCTCGCGGCTGAGCGGTGCCGCGCCCGCGCTGCTGGCGGCATCGCTGATCGCGGCGCTGGTGGCGGGCTGCTCGTCGTCCGACGACGGCGGCGACACCACCGCCGCGCCGGTGACCGGGCCGCTGCCCGACGCCGCGCAGATCATCCAGGAGTCCTCGCGGACCACCCAGACCCTGCAGTCGGTGCATCTCGACATCCAGGTGACCGATGTGCCGAATCTGCCGGTGGAAAGCGTCTCCGCGGACGTGACCAACCAGCCGCAAGGCGCGGGCCAGGCCATGGGGGAGGCCAAGGTCAGGACCAAGCCCGAGGAGCCGTTCATCGACACGAAGTTCATCGTGATCGACAAGACGCTCTACACCGCGGTCAACAGCTCCAGCTACGCGCCCGTCGGGCCGGCCGAGCAGGTCTACGATCCGGGCGTGATCCTGGACAAGGACAAGGGCTTGGCCAATGTCATCGCGCAGGTGAAGAACCCGAAGGCCGAGGGCCGCGAGACCGTCGAGGGCATCGCCGTCGTCAAGGTCACCGGCACCATCGACGGCTCGGTCATCGACCCGGTCGTGCCGCGTCTGGGCGAGGGTGCGGGCACCATGCCGATCACGCTGTGGATCGCCGACGTGCCGCCGCCGAGCGACGCCGGTTCGGAATCGACCCGCCCGTCGGACGCCGCCTCCACCGGTGACGGCCCGAACCTGGTGCGCGCCGTCGTCGACAAGGACGGTGGCACCGTCGAGGTGACCCTGTCCAAGTGGGCGGAGCCGGTCAACGTCATCAAGCCCGCGAGCTGACGCCGGGCAGGCGACAGGACACCCGGTCCGGAGCGTGAGACGGCACAGCCGCTCGCGTTTCCGGACCGGCTGCGTTCCCAGCGCTTTCATCTGACCCGCCGTCCCTGCTCCGGCAGGGCGGTGGGGGTACGCGAAAAATACACTCCGACAACGGAATCGCAGGCCGGCGGGGAGGCCGGTCCGCGGCGCTGCCATTGTCGCGACATCGCCGGGCACGGCGATTCCGTCCGCCGCGCAACGAGGTCCGGCGATGCCGGTCCGCCTCTCGCCCCGCCTCGCGCGGGCGCCTCGGCGACCGCTTAAGAGATTGTTCAGTGAAGTACAAGGCGCCGCGGGAAGCATTCACTCTCGACGACAGCGCCGGCGACCTGATCGGCACCAGGAAACGCCGTTCGGACACGGAGGATTGACATGACGACAAGTGACCGCCCGGAGGTCGAGGAGCGGGACTTCCGTCGACCCCCCGCCCCGCCCGGCCCGCCGCCTGTCTCGAACGTCTGGGTGTACAACGGCAAAGCCTACGACCTGTCGGAGTGGATCTCCAAGCATCCCGGCGGCGAGTTCTTCATCGGGCGCACCAAGAATCGCGACATCACCTCGATCATCGGTTCCTACCACAAGGATCCCGAGCGCATCGAGCGCATGCTGGCGCGCTACTCGCTCGATCGCGACGCCAGGCCCGAGGACATCCACCCCAAGGCCAACGCGCCGGACTTCCTGTTCAAGGAAGGCTTCGACAGCTGGCGTGACACCCCGAAGTACCGCTTCGACAACAAGAACGACCTGCTGCACAAGGTCAAGGCACGGTTGAAGGACCCCGAGGTCGCCGCCCGCATGAAGCGGATGGACCGGATCTTCGACATCGTGGTGATCGTGCTGGCCATCGCGTACTTCGCGGTGCAGGGCGTGCGCCTGGCCGAGCCGGCCTGGCTGCCGCTGCCGGTGTTCGTGCTGGCCATGGTGCTGTTGCGCAGCTCGCTGGCCGGATTCGGGCACTACGCCATCCACCGGGCCCAGAAGGGCATGAACAAGATCTATACGAATGCCTTCGACATCAACTATGTCGCACTGGCTTTCGTCACCGCGGACGGTCACGCGCTGCTGCACCACCCGCACACCCAGAGTGAAGTCGACATCAAGAAGAACGTCTTCACGATGATGATGCAGGTGCCGAGGTTGTACCGGGTGCCGATCCACACGCTGCACAAGTTCGGTCACACCGTCACCGGTATGACGATCCGGTTGCTCGATGTCGTCCGGCTCACCCGCAAGGTGGGCGTCAAGGAGATGTACGGCAGTATGCGCGGCGCGCTCCCGCATTTCATCGGCTCGTTCGGCATGCGCGCGCTGCTGCTCGGCGAGCTGATCGTCTTCACCGTGGCGGGCGACTTCTTGGCCTGGGCACTACAGTTCGTCATCACCTTGTGGATCAGCACCTTCCTGGTGGTGGCCAGCCACGACTTCGAGGTCGAGACCGATGCGCTGCCCGAGTCCGATACCGAGGACTGGGCGATCAACCAGATCGAGCAGGCCTACGACCTGAAAGTCATCGGCAACCGCTACGTCGACTGCTTCCTCGCCGCGGGCCTGAGCTCGCACCGTGTCCACCATGTGCTGCCCTACCAGCGCAGCGGCTTCGCCAATATCGCCACCGAAGACATCCTGCGTGAGGAATCCGCGGAGTTCGGCGTCGAATGGCTGCCCGCCAAGAGCTTTTTCACCGATCGCTTCCCGAAGCAGATAAGCACCTACCTGTTGGCTCCCTCCCGGGAGGCCGAGGAAAAGAACTGGGGCTTCGTACGCGAACACCTTTCACCGACGGCGCTGAAGACCTGCGCGACCTACACGGTCCAGGGCTTCACCGGAATCGGGACCGTCTGACCCGATCCCGCTGACCGCACCGATCACCACCGGAGGCCGCGCCGCCGACCACCACATTCCTCGAAGGGAAGAAAGACCATGTCCATCAC
Source organism: Nocardia shimofusensis NBRC 100134 (assembly GCF_001613125.1). Taxonomy (GTDB): domain Bacteria; phylum Actinomycetota; class Actinomycetes; order Mycobacteriales; family Mycobacteriaceae; genus Nocardia; species Nocardia shimofusensis. The sequence continues at coordinate 119,689 of NZ_BDBT01000002.1, read as the reverse complement.
CGTCGACCAGGGCGGCGCCCGCCCCGCCACCGAGCCCCGCCACCGCATCGCGCCCGAGACCGAGCGCACTCCGAGGGAGCACTCCTCGATGCCGCCGTCACCGCCGGTCACCATCGGCGTCATCGAGGGCATCGCGACCGGCTCGCCCGAGCGCAGTGTCGATCAGGCCGGGGCGGCCGAACAGGTCGCCGGGTTGTTCTCCGATCCCCGGCAGCAGGCCCGTATCGCCCGCATCTACGACAAGACCAGGATCGACACCCGCCGCATGGCCGTCGACCCGACCGACCCGGAATTCCTCGAATTCAGCAGGAAGCCGGGCAATCTGCGGGACCGGATGAACCTGTATTACCGGCACGCCGCACCGCTCGCGGTCGACGTGGCAGCTCGCGCGCTGGCCGATTCGGGCGCGGCGGCCGAGGAGATCGGGCAGTTGGTGTTCGTCACCAGCACCGGGTTCATCGCGCCCGGCGTCGATGTCGCGGTGCTCACCGGACTCGGGCTCTCGCCGACCGTCGGGCGGATCGTGGTCAACTTCATGGGGTGCGCGGCCGCGATGAACGGCATCCGCACCGCGACCGACTACGTGCGGGCCCATCCGGACAAGAAGGCGCTGGTCGTCTGCCTGGAGCTGAGCTCGGTGAACGCCGTGTTCGCCGACGACGTCAACGATGTCATCATCCACAGCCTCTTCGGCGACGGATGCGGCGCGGTGGTGGTCGGCGCGCGCCAGGCCAGGCAGCCGCTGGCGCCGGGCAGGATCGTGGTGCGCGACAGCTTCAGCCACCTGTTCGCCGGCGCCGAGGACGGCATCGTGCTCGGGGTCAACCACAACGGCATCACCTGCGAACTGTCGGAGAACCTGCCGCAGTACATCTACCGCGGCGTCGATCCGGTGGTGCGGGGCGTGCTGGCGCGCAACGGACTGACCAAGGCCGACGTCGACCTGTGGGCGATCCATCCGGGCGGTCCGAAGATCATCGAGGAATCGGTGCGTTCGCTCGGACTCGATCCCGATCAGGCCGCGCCCAGCTGGGATGTGCTGGCCCGCTACGGCAACATGCTGTCGGTTTCCCTGATCTTCGTGCTGGAACAGATGATCCGGCAGTCCACGGTGGGCGAGTCCATCTCGACCGGTGTGGCCTTCTCCTTCGCGCCCGGGGTCACGCTCGAAGGTCTGGTCTTCGACATCATCCGTCGCTGATCTCGCGACCCATCGCTTCTCTCGAGAGAGCACCTGATCATGCAACTCATCAAATTCCTGGTCTCGATCTCCTGGACGCGCATCGCCGCGGTGATCGTCACCGGCCTGGTCTGCGGCGCGGCCAACACCTATCTGGTCACTCTGATCAACGCGGTGGTCTCGCCCACCCCGCATCCGCGGGCCACCGTCGAGCAGTTCCTGCTCACCATCGCGGTGGTCCTGATCAGCGGCCTGCTCTCGCAGGTAATGCTGATCCGCCTGGCGCAGGACGCCATCTTCCGGTTGCGCTCGGACCTGAGTTCGAGCGTGGTCGCGGCGCCGCTCGAGCATCTGGAACGGCTCGGCATGCACCGGCTGGTCGCCACGCTGACCGAGGACGTGCGCTCGCTGTCGCAGGCGGTGACCGCGATCCCCGCGATCTGCATCGACGTCGCGACCATCATCGGCTGCTTCGTCTACCTGGCCACCGTCTCCGGGCCGATCTTCGCGATCACCATCGCGGGAACGCTGATCGGCGTCGCCTGCGTCGAGGTCTTCCTCGGCCGTGTGCGCCGCATCTACCACGCGGCGCGGGAGAACGAGGACGCGCTGCTGCGCTCCTTCCAGGCGGTCACTCTGGGCATCAAGGAGCTCAAGCTGCACCGCGGCAGGCGGCGTGACTTCATGGACCGGCATCTGCTCGGCACCGCGGGACAACTGCGGGCGCAGAATGTGGACGCGGGCTCGAAGTTCTCGGTGGCACAGAGCCTCGGGCAGCTGCTGCAGCTGGGCACCATGGCGCTGATCCTGTTCGGCGTGGCCAAGGCGATGGAGATGCCACGCGAGGTGATGGTCGGCTACATCCTGGTGACGACCTTCCTGGCGATGCCGATGCAGAACTTCATGCACCGCATCCCCGATCTGCTGCGCGGCGACGTGGCGCTGGCCAAGATCCGGGCGATGAACTTCTCGCTGGAGACCCTGCACGACGAGGACCAGCTGCCCTACGCGCAGCGGCCCGCCGTCGAGTCGGCCCGGCTGGAGCTGTCCGGGGTGAGCTATCACTACCGCGAGGACGTGCCCTCGGCGATGCCGCCCGGTCCGCCCGGTCCGCACGGCCATCCCGGAGGCGGGCATCCGCCGCTGCCGCCGCCCGGTCACGGGGGCGGTCCGCGCCAGGGCGCGCCCGATGTCAACGGCAAGCGCAAGGTCAGTCACGCCGGCATGGACGGCAAGCCCGTTCCGCTGGGGCCGCCGCCCGGAGGTCCGCCCGGCGAGGACGGCGGGTTCACGCTCGGCCCGCTGGACCTGGTGTTCGAGCCCGGTGAGATCACCTTCGTGGTCGGCGGCAACGGCAGCGGCAAATCGACGCTGGCCAAGCTGATCACCGGCCTGTACGTGCCGCGCACCGGCACCGTCTCGATCAACGGCGAGGCGATCGACCATCAGAACATCGAATGGTTCCGGCAGAACAGCTCGGCGATCTTCACCGATTTCCATCTGTTCGAGGACTATCTCGGGTTCGACCAGCCGGGCATCGACGACGAGGTCCGTCGGTACCTGCGGGAACTTCGGCTCGACGACAAGGTCGACGTCCGCGACGGCACGCTGACCACCATCGCGCTGTCCCAGGGACAGCGCAAGCGCTTGGCGCTGCTGACCGCGCTGCTCGAGGACCGCCCGATCTACGTCTTCGACGAGTGGGCCGCCGACCAGGAACCGAAGTTCCGCGAGGTATTCTACAAGGAGATCCTCGTCGGGCTCAAACGGCGCGGCAAGACGGTCGTCGTGATCACCCACGACGACCGGTACTTCGATTGCGCGGACCGGCTCGTGAAGCTGGAATTCGGCCGGATGGTCGAACCGGTGGCCGTCGAGAGCTGACCGCTACCGCCCACGCCCGGTGACGCTCCGTGTGTCGCCGGGCGTCGGCGTTTCCGGTCGATCCACCCCGACTGCTCGATCTGCTCGGCGGAGGTGCGAACACCGCGGGGATATCCGTGCCCAGGCCGTCGTATTCGTCGAGCAACAGCGGAATCGGTTGCCGGTAGGTCGCGCCCGCGTCGGCAACCTGATCGTGCTGCCGTGCAGGGCGTGCGGGAACTTCCGCCCGGGCTGCCCGGCCGGACGGCGACCCTGGCCGCCCGGGTGCCCGGCGGTGTGGTGCTGGTGTGAGGGGCGTGGGTCAGGCGGCGGGCGGTGCGGGATCGAGGGGAACCTGCGAGCCCTCCATCGCGCCCACGGCCGCACCGATGACCGCGCCGGTGACGACGCCGGGACCGGTGCCGAAGGCGTAGCCCATGGCCGCGCCGACCGCCGGGCCGATGACCAGACCGGTGGGCAGGAAGGGGATTCCGAAGAGGAACCCGACCATGCCGCCCGCGACGGCGGCCAGACTCGCGACCGGGGCGATCGCCACGCCGCCGATGACCGCGCCCATCGCCGCATCGCCGATCACGTACTCGGCGATCACATCCGAACGCCGCGGGTCCATGCCGGTGCTGTCCAGCACATCCGAGAGCGCGTTCTCGAAACCGGCCGCACCCCCGTTGATCTCGGCGGCCTGCTCAGGGGTGATGATGCCGGGGCGGCCGAGTTCGACTCTGCCGATACGGATCTGCTCCGCCGTCGCCGGTGCGTCGACGGCGGGCGCCACCGGCGCGACGAGCGGTGTGGCCTGGACCGGAGCGGGCGGTGGGACAACCGCCGCCGGCGCGGGAACCGGCGCGATCCCCAGCGCCGAGGTGACCAGCTGGACGAGATCCGGCGCGGGGGGCGGTGGCCCGAGATCGACCCGGGGCGGCAGTGCCGGTGTCGGTGCGCCGAATCCGAAGCCGGCGAGCGGGTTCGGCCCCAGGCCGAGTGCCTCGGTGAGCTGGGTGGGGAGTTGCCCGACCGGCGCGGTGAACTGCTGGTCGTCGGCGGCGGCGGGTGCCGTCCCGGCCACCGCCGCGCACACCGCACCGGCCACCAGGGCCGTCGCGGCGCGCAGGGCGAATGTGCGGTGTGGAGCGTCGGGCCTGTTGGATGTGGCCATTGGCTACCTCATTCCGAAGGGAGGACCTACGGAAGGGGATTCGGAGCGGCAGGCCGAATGGATGCGCGACGACGAGCCGGGCCCCGGCGAGTACCGGAGCCCGACTCGGTCCGCGCGGCGAGGATCAGGCGGCCGGCGGTGCGGGAAGGTCGGATTCGAGGGGGACCATCGAGCCCTCGATCGCGCCGACGGCGCCACCGATGAGCGCACCCGCGGCCACGGCCGGGGCGGCGACGAACGCGTAACCCATGACCGCGCCGACCACCGGCATCACCACCAGGCCCGCGGGCAGGAACGGGATGCCCGCGATGAACCCGGCCATGGCGCCGACCATCGCACCCGCACTGGAGATGGGGGAGGACACGGTGTTGCCGACCATCGCGCCGATGGCCGCGTTGCCGATCATCTTCTCGGCCACCACATCGGAGCGCGCGGGGTCCATGCCGGTCATGTCGAGGGTGTCGGACAGCCCTGTCTCCGCGGCGAGTGCGCCGTCGTTGATCTGGGCCGCGATGTCGGGCGGCACGAAATCGGGGCGGTCCACCTGGACGCTGCCGATACGAACCCGGTTGTCGGGCAGCGGCATCGGCGGTGCGGGAGGCTCTGGCTCGGCGATCGGGGTGGCGGCGGGCGCGGGCGCCACCGCGACCGGCGCCATGCCCATGGCTGTCAGGACCGACCGATCCAGCTCCGGGATCGATGCTCCGGCGTTCGCCTGCGCCTGGTCGAGAGCGGCCGGGACGCGCGGGAGCGCACCGAAGTCGATGGCGCCGAACGGGCTGAAGCCGTGCGCAGGCGCCTCCGCCGCGCCCGGGACGACCGGGAACTGCCCGACCGGCGCGACGACCGGGCGGTCGTCGGCAGCGGCGGGCGTGGTTCCCACCACCGCCGCGCAGACCGCCCCGCTGAGTAGAACGGTTGCGGGACGCAAGGCGAAACTGCGGTGTCCAGCGGCGGGCCGGTTGTGTGTGCCCGCAGCGTGCTTGCCCATTGGCTACCTCATTCCGAAGGGACGACCTACGGAATCTGATTCGGAGCTGCGGACCGGGCGGATGACACCTTCGGCGTGTCGGGCGGGATCGCGGGTTGGACCTGTCTCCGCCCGCCGTGATAAGAGGTTGGTCATGTCTCGTTCACCGTTCGTCCTCTCCGGCGACAGCGTCGCCGCGCACCCGGGCTCCACGGCCGGGTGTCGTCCGGCAGCACGATGACGGCGGCACGAGAATCGGGCGTGGCGCCCGCGACCGCCACTTCGGCTCCGGCCGTCCCCGTGGCCGCCGCGACGCGAGCGGTCGAGAAGCGGGCACGGGGATATCGCACGGACTTGGACGGATTGCGTGGCGTCGCGATCGCGCTGGTCGTCGTCTTCCATATCTGGATGGGCCGGGTCTCCGGCGGGGTCGACGTCTTCCTGGTGCTCGCGGGCTTCTTCTTCACCGCCTCGCTGTTGCGCCGCGCCGAGTCCGGCACCGGGATCTCGGTCCGGGAAACCGCCGCCCGGCTGGCCAGGCGCCTGCTGCCCGCGCTGGTGCTGGTGCTCGCGGTGGTCGCGCTGTTCACGGTGCTGACCAAGCCCTACACCCAGTGGACCGAACTGGCGTCGCAGACGCTGGCCTCGCTGCTGTACTACCAGAACTGGTACCTGGCGTTCTCCTGGGCGGACTACCTCGCCGCCGATCCGTCGGTGAGCCCGCTGCAGCACCTGTGGTCGATGTCGTTGCAGGGGCAGTTCTATCTGGCCGCGCTGCTGGGCATCGCGGCGCTGGTATGGGCCTGCCGGACGCTGGGCATACCGGCCGCGATCCGGCCGGTCGTCGCCTTCGTGCTGGCCGCGCTGACCGCGGCCTCGTTCGGCTACGCCACGCGCGGGGTCGAACTGCATCAGGGGTGGAACTACTACGACAGCTTCGCCCGGGCCTGGGAACTGCTGGCGGGCGCGCTCGTCGCGGTGGTGCTGCCCGCCCTGAATCTGCATCGGGTGCTGCGGGCGTTGCTCGCGCTGGTGGGGGCGACGCTGGTGCTCGCCTGCGGCTGGATCGTCGACGGCGGCTCGATGTTCCCCGGTCCGGCCGCGCTGCTCCCGGTCGGGGCAACCATCGCCCTCATCCTGGCCGGTCAGAACCTGTCGGCCGAACAATTGCCGCTGCCCAACCGGCTGTTGGCCTCCGCCGCGACGGTCCGGCTCGGCGAGATGGCCTATGCGCTGTATCTGTGGCACTGGCCGCTGCTGATCTTCGTGCTCGCTCATCTCGGTGACGCCCGGATCGACCTGCGTGCCGGGCTCGCCGTGCTGGCCGCGTCGCTGGTACTGGCGTATCTGACACATCGATTCGTCGAGGAGCCGTTGCGCGCACCCGCCGCCGCCCGCGCCCCTCGGGTGGAGGTCGGACATCGGATGATGCTGGCCCTCGGCGTGACGGTGCTGGCGCTGACGGTCACCTCCCAGGTGGTCAGCAACGTGTCACCACCGCGGCCGGTGTACGACCTCGACGCGATCCGCTATCCCGGGGCCGAGGCGTTGGTCGGCGGCGCGGACACCCCCCAGGCGGATATCCGGCCCAGCGTGTTTGATGCGCCCGCCGACGCGGCCTACCCCACCCGCGACGGGTGTATCTCCGACTGGGACACCCGCGAGGTGATCACCTGTTCGTACGGCGATGCCGACGCCGACCGCACCATCGCGGTGGTCGGCAATTCGCATTCCGAGCACTGGGTGCCCGCGCTGGATCTCCTCGGCCGGGAGTACGGGTTCCACATCGCCGTCTACTTGAAGATGGGCTGCCCGCTGACCGTGGCCGAGGAGACCTCGTACAAGGGGCAGTCGATCCCGGACTGCCGCGACTGGTCGCTGGAGGTGATCGACCGGCTCGGCGTGGACCGCCCGGATTGGGTCTTCACCACCGGGACCAGGCCCAGAGATCTGATCGGCGACGAGACTCCCGACGACTATGTGCAGGTCTGGTCTCGGCTGTCCGAGCACGGCCTCAACATCCTGGCGATCCGCGACACACCGTGGCTGCGGCGCGACGGGGTGCGCTATCGGGCCATCGACTGCCTGGCCGGGAACGGCGACCGGCTCAGCTGCGGCATCCGCCGGGCGGACGCCTTCGATCCGGTGAATCCGGCCGAGGAGCCCGCCGCCTCGTTCCCGAACGTGTTCACTCTCGATCTCACCGACGCGGTGTGCGGGACCGACATCTGCCCGGTGGTGGAGGGCAACGTCCTCGTCTACCACGATGAACACCATCTCACGGCCAGCTACTCGCGCTCGATGGCGCCGGAACTCGGCCGCAGACTCGGCCCGATCCTCGGTTGGTGGTGAGGCCGCGCGCCCCGTCCGCCGCATCGATAGCCGACCATTCGCCCGGAAATCGAACCGTGCTCGACGCGGGCGGTGGGTGCGCGCCGATCCGGACGCTCTCCAGGACGTTTGTCCAGTTCAGCGCCGGGTTGCCGGCCGAGCGACGTGGTCCGCCGCGCTCGGACTCTTCATGATCGAGTTGATAGCATGGATTTTCCAGCCGACCGGAATGCGGGTGCGCTCGCCGATGCACCTCGAGAGAGTTTTCCATGCAGTTTGAAATCGTCGAGCGGGACGAGACCTGGGTCGCCGGTTTGCCCGTCCGCAGTCCGAAACGCGCTCTCGGGGAACTGCGGGACCATGCTCTGGAGGCGGCCTGGGCGGCGGTGCTGCATCAGGAGCTCGGCGGCCCGCTGGCCAGCGCCTATACCGATTACACCGGCGAGCTCGGCACCTACAACACCCAGATCGTCGGCTACCGTTGCCAGTCCTTCGATCAGGTGACGCGCGGTCATCTGGTGGCCCGGCTGCCGCGCGGCTATTACGCGAAGTTCTCCTCGGTCGGTGATTTCCCGCAGGTGATGACCGACCTGTGGACGCAGATCTCCTACGCCGAAGAGCACAACCAGATCAAGCGCACCTATTCCGGCGATTTCGAGTGTTACCCGCACGCCTACAAGATCGAGCTCTACCTGGCGGTGGACCCCCGATGACGTACACGATCGCAGTCCGCAACGAGGCGGTCTACGGCGGGCTGGTGGTGCCGAGGGTGACTCCGAGTTTCAAGGTCAGCAACAGCGAGCTGATCGAGTTCCTCAAAGATCGCCTGCGTGACCGCGAGGGCGGGGATCGGCCGATGTACACGGTCTACGTGCCCGATCCCGCGGGTAATCACAACGCGATGGTGTGCTTCGAATACCTCGATCCGTCGGCGGTGCCGGTCGGTGATCTGCTCGTCCGGGTGCCCAAGGGCGTCTACGCGCGATTCGAGCCGAACGGCGATTATCACGACCCGGTAGAGGACGTCTGGGCGCAGGTCGACGACGCCACGGCGTCGGCGGAGATCACCCGCGCCTACCGCGAGGAGATCGAGGTCTGGCGCGGACCCGAGGACGTGGAACTCTACATTTCCATCCTGGTGTAAATAGCTCTTGATTAACTATTGGCGACCGATCGGTCCCTTTGTCGGCCAGTCGACCGGATAACGCGTTCTCCAACAGCATTTTTGCCAGTTTCCCGGCGAGTTTCGACAGAGTTGCCAGTTTTCTGGTCAATTCCCGTGGGATGACGGATACTTCCGTAGGCGACTCTTCTGGAGGTTTAAGTCTCTCGGGGAGCGGGTACGGCCGCCCCGCGCGGGCGCGGCCTGCGGTGACGACGGAGTAGGAACACATGACTGTCGAGATGGTCACGGTCGGCGCCGAGCGGGTGCTGCGGTTTCGTGACATGCACTCCGGTCACGCCTTCCAGGTGACCACTCCGACGGCCCATCCCGAGCTGTGGCGGCGATACCTGGCCGGCGCTCACCGTGTCTACCGCCGTTTCGGGGTCGAGTCCGCGCTCGAGTACGAGTCCGTGGCCGACGGCGGCTCCACCGCACTGTTCTTCGCCGCGGTCGATCCGGACGGTGAGGTCGTGGCCGGCCTGCGCGCCCAGGGCCCGTACGCCGGCTCGGACGAGGCCCACGGACTGTCCGCCTGGGCGGGCGAGCCCGGTGAGGACGCGTTGCGCGCGATGATCGACGAGCGCGCCCCCGAGGGCATCGTCGAGGTGAAGGCGGTCTGGGTGGATCGAGAAGCCGCGCACCGGTCGGCACTGGGAGCCGCGGTCGCGCGGTGCGTTGTGCACGCGGCCTGGCTGCTCGGCGCCCGATGGGGGTTCGCCACCTCCGCCGGGCACGGCATCGAGCGGTACACCTCCAGCGGTGCGCGGGTCGCCGACGAGGTCGACGCGGTCGCCTATCCGGACCACCGCTACCGCACCGTCCCGCTGTGGTGGGACACCCATGCCCACCTCGCGCACGCCACCCGTACCCAGGGCGCGCTCATCGTCCTCGAACGCGCGGCGCTGCGCGCCTGGGGCGCGACCTGCCCGCGACCGGCGGCGGGAAGGCCGATCGCCCGATGACAGCCTCCGACACCTTCCCGACCGCGCCCGGCACGCGCCCGGCCGCCACGGAGGAGCGCTATCGTCCGCTGATCCTCGACGAGGACGACGCCGACGACTCCGCCGTGCTCACCCGGCTGCGCACCACTCCCACGGTCGGCATCCTCGACATGCGCGATTCGATACGCGCGGAGCTGGCTCGAATCTGTGCCCCGCCGATCGAATCCGCCGACGCCGACGCCGACGCCGACCGCTGGGTGTACTACCCCTGGCGGCGGACGCTGGTCGGCCTGCCCGGCCCGCGCGCGTTCCGCGCCGTCCGGCTGGATCGCAACCGCAACAAGCTGACCGCCGCCGAGCAGGAGCGACTAGCCGGGATGGCGGTCGGCGTGGTCGGGCAGAGCGTCGGGCACGCGATCGCGCACACGATCGCGCTGGAAGGCTCCTGCGGTCTGCTGCGGCTGGCCGACTTCGACGACATCGAGCTGTCCAACCTGAACCGGGTGCCGGGCACGCTCTTCGATCTGGGGCTGAACAAGGCGGTCGTCACCGCGCGGCGCATCGCCGAACTGGACCCCTACCTGCCGGTCGAGGTGTTCACCGGTGGCGTCGACGAGGACTCCATCGACGAATTCCTGAGCGGTCTGTCACTGGTCCTCGAGGAGTGCGACTCGCTGGACGTGAAGTTCGCGGTCCGCGACGGCGCCCGCAGGCACCGGCTGCCGCTGCTGATGGACACCAGCGATCGCGGCCTGTTCGATGTCGAGCGCTTCGACCTGGAACCGGACCGCCCGCCCTTCCACGGGCTGCTCGGCGCGACCGTCGCCGCCGATCTGCGCGGCCTGTCCACCAAGGACAAGGCCCCGCATGTGCTGCGGATTCTCGGTCCGGGTCAACTGTCCGCGCGCATGGCGGCCAGCCTGGCCGAGATCGACCGCACCGTGACGACCTGGCCGCAGCTGGGCGGGGACGTGCAGTTGGGCGCGGCCATCGCCGCCACCGCCGTGCGCCGGATCGGCCTGGGCCACGATCTGCCCTCGGGCCGTACCCGGGTGGATCTCGAACGCGAGCTCGACGGCCTGGTCGAGCCGGTATCCACCGAGGACGAGCGCTGGTCCACCGCGAAACTCGACGACGACCTCGGGGCGCCCGGCCGCGACGGCGCGAGGGCAGGCGAATCCGGGGCTGCCGACAGCGGGCCGCGCGGGGAGAAGTTCGGCTCGAACGGGGCCGGGAGCCGGCAGGACGCCGAACCGGACCTGCTCCCACCCGGGCCGCCGCGGGCCACGGTGGCCGCCGCGGCCCAGCGCGCGCCCTCCGGCGGCAATGCCCAGCCCTGGACGATGCGACTGACCGAGGACGAGCTGCGCATCGACCTGGCACCCGAACGCTCCTCGACCATGGACGTCGCCTACCGTGGCAGCGCCGTGGCGATCGGCGCCGCCCTGCACAACGCCCGGGCCGCCGCGGCCGCGCACGGCATGCTCGGCGAACACCGGCTGATCACGGGGCCCGCTGCCCCGCTCACTGCTGCCCCGCTCACTGCCATCCTGCGCTTCGGCGCCTCCGGCGACCCGCTGCTGGCCCGCGACTACCCGGCGGCACTGACTCGCTGCACCAATCGCCGCAAAGGCAATCGCGCGCCCATCCGCGACGGTGTGCTCGCCGCGCTCGATGCCGCCGCCCGTGCCGAGGGTGCGTTGGTCCGCACGATCACCGATCGCTCGGCTCTGGCCGAGGCCGCCGAGCTGCTCGGCGCCTCCGACCGGGTTCGCATGCTGACCCCGCGCATGCACCGGGAGTTGTTCTCCGAACTGCGCGGCCCCGGCGAGGATCTGCGCGACGGCATCGATCTGCGCAGCATGGAACTCGACGACGCCGATCTGGCCAAGCTGCGCATCGCCTCCCGTCCGGATGTGGTGGAGCTGCTGCGCAATTGGTCCGGCGGTCGCAGTCTCGGTGATTCCACGCGCGACCACCTGCTGTCCGGTTCGGCCCTGATCGCCGTCACCATGCCGTGTCCGGCCGGACGCGCGGGCGCGTCGCTGATCGATTACGCGCGGGCCGGAATGGCCGTCGAACGGGTCTGGCTGGAGGCCGGACGGCGAGGTCTGTCGGTGCAGCCGATGTCGCCGGTGTTCGGCTATGCACATGACCAGGAGGAGCTGGTCGCGATTTCAGAGGATTTCGCGGATACACTGGCCTCACTTCAGGGCCGTTTCCTGGACCTGCTGGGAGTGCCTGGGCATGAGATCATGGCGCTGGTGCTTCGCCTGAGCTACGCGGCAGCAGCCTCGGTCCGCAGCAGGCGGCTTCCAGCGCCGGGCCAGGGCAGCTAGCACGATCGGAGACAGTGTGCCTCGGCGAACGCTCGACTCATTGGTGACGGAAGTCGCCTCCGAGTTGATGGGCGTCGACGCCATCAGCATGGTGGCGGCGAGCGAACGCGTGCTGGCCGCGCTGGTCGAGCATTTCGACATCGACTTCGGTTATCTGCGCCATACCAACCGTGAGGACCGCACCACCGTCCTGATCGCCGAATGGCCGCATCGCACCGACATCCCCGATCCCGACCCGCTGGCCGTGGTGCATTTCGCCGAGGCCGATTCGGTGTTCCGTGAGCTGGAATTCGCGACCGAGCCGGTGATCGTGCGCCCCGGCGCCGAATCCGAGGACTATCAGGAGACCATCCGCAAGTCGTCCGGAATTCCGCAGGTCACGATGGCCTGCGTCCCGCTGGTCTCGCGCGGGGAATCCACCGGTCTGCTCGGTTTCGTCAAATCGGGCGACCGTGCGTGGGACACCGGCGAACTCAACGCGCTCACCGCTATCGCCACCCTGTTCGCCCAGGTCCAGGCCAGGGTGGCCGCCGAGGAGCGACTGCGCTACATCGCCCTGCACGACGATCTCACCGGCCTGGCGAACCGGCGCGCGCTGCTCGAGTACATGGAGGACCGGTTGCGGCCCGGCGCGCCGGGGCCGGTCGCCGCCTTCTTCCTCGACCTCGATCGGCTCAAGGCGCTCAACGATTTCCTCGGTCACACCGCGGGCGACAATTTCATCCGCACGCTGTCCTCGCGGCTGCGGGAAAATCTCGGCCCCGATGCCATGATCGCCCGGCTCGGCGGCGACGAGTTCGTCATCGTCCCGGACAAACCGATGGATGCGGTGGCCGCGGAGCTGGAGGCGACCCGCTTGCAGCAGTTGATCGGCCGGCGGGTGACCGTCGGCGGGGAATCGGTCAGCCGTGGCGCGAGTGTCGGTGTGGCGGTCGGCATTCCGGGACAGACCACGGTCGCCGATGTGTTGCGCCGCGCCGATCACGCGCTGTTGTCGGCGAAGTCCGGCGGCGGCAACGGCGTCGCGGTGTTCACCGACGCCATGCGCGCACAGTTCGAACTCCAGGACGACGTGGAGCTGAATCTCCGCGGCGCGGTGTCCGACGGCTCGCTGCTGCTGCATTACCAGCCCGAGGTGGATCTGCGCACCGGCAGGCTGGTCGCGCTGGAAGCGCTGGTGCGCTGGATGCATCCGACCAGGGGGCTGCTGCCGCCCGCCGCCTTCGTCACCGTCGCCGAGGCCACCAATCTGGCCGGGGAGCTGGGCCGCTGGGTGATCCGCACGGCGTGCAAGCAGTTCGCCGACTGGCGCGCGCGGGGGCTGGCCGCCGATATCGTGATGCGCATCAATGTCTCGCCGGTGCAGCTGGTGAGCCTGGATTTCGTCGAACGCATCGAGGACATCCTGCGCGAGTTCGCCATCGACGGCAGCTCGGTGTGCCTGGAGATCACCGAGCACGTGGTCGTGCAGGATCTGGCCCGGACCCAGGTGACTTTGCGCGGGCTCAAGCGGATGGGGGTGCAGATCGCCATCGACGATTTCGGCACCGGCTACAGCTCGCTGTCGCATCTCAAGGCGCTGCCGGTGGACGCGGTGAAAATCGACCGGGGCTTCGTGCAGCGGCTCGGCGCGAGCACCGACGACCTGGCCATCGTGAAATCCATCATCGGCCTCGCCGGGTCGTTCGGCCTCGGCGTGGTCGGCGAGGGCGTGGAGACCGCAGTCGCGGCGCGCACCTTGGTGGGGCTCGGCTGCTACCGGGCGCAGGGGTTCCTCATCGCCCGCCCGATGCCCGCCGCCGAGGTGGAAAAACATCTCGCGGTCGGCCACATTCCGCTGGACCTGGATCTGCCACGCGCGGTCCGTGGAGTCGCGGGACGCTGACGCCGTCGTCGTCCGATTGTCCGACGCCGTTCACCGTCCGTTGTGTTCCCGGAGGCTCGGTGTAACCCCGCCCGACCACGATCGGCGGAATGCGCATCGTGCAGTTGGCCAACTTCTACGGCCCCCGCTCGGGTGGGTTGCGCACCGCGCTGCACCATCTCGGCGCGGGCTACGCGGCGGCAGGGCACGAAGTGGTGCTGATCGTTCCCGGCCCGCGCCGCGGTGAGGAGGTCCTGCCGGGCGGCGCTCTGCGGATCACGCTGCCCGCCATGGCGATTCCCGGTACCGGCGGCTACCGCGCGGCCGACCCGCGTCGTGTCGCCGATGTGCTGCACGGCCTGAATCCGGACGTGCTCGAAGTCTCCGACCGCCTGACCCTGCGCGGCTTCGGCCGCTGGGCCCGCCGCCGCGACGTGTCGAGCGTGATGATCTCCCACGAACGCCTCGACCGTCTGCTCGGCCAGGTGCTGCCCGGCCCCGCCGCCCGCCGCCTCGCCGACATCGCCAATCGCCGCACCGCCGACGACTACGACATGGTTGTCTGCACCACCGATTTCGCCCGCGCCGAATTCCGCCGTATCGGCGCGACCAATGTCGAACTGGTCCCGCTCGGCGTCGACCTCGACGTGTTCAGCCCACAGCGCCGCGACGGCGATCTCCGCGCCCATCTCGGGGTCCCCGGTCACCCGCTGCTCGTGCACTGCGGCAGGCTCTCGGTGGAGAAGCGCGTCGACCGCAGTATCGAAGCCGCCGCCGAACTCTCCCGCGCGGGCCGCCCCGTCCGCCTCGTCGTCGCGGGCGACGGCCCCCGCCGGGAATCCCTCGAGAAACGCGCCCGCACAGTCCCTTCGCTGTCCGACGGCCGGCCCGCTGTCCACTTCACCGGTTTCGTCGACGATCGCCACCGCGTCGCGGCCCTGCTGGCCACCGCCGATGTCTCCCTGGCCCCCGGACCGCACGAAACCTTCGGCCTGGCCGCCCTCGAAGCCCTCGCCGCGGGCACCCCCGTCGTCGCCAGCCGCTCCTCTGCCCTGGCCGACATCGTCACTCCCGATTGCGGCGCCGTCGCCGCCGACGACCCGTCCGCCTTCGCCACCGCAGTCACCGATATCCTCGCCCGTCCTGCCGCTACCCGCAGAATGGCTGCCCGTCACCGAGCCGAACAGTTCACCTGGCCACGGGCGGTCGAAGGAATGCTCGCCGTTCTCGGGCGCTGACATCGGCCGGCGCGGATGAACCGCGGCAGGATTCGATCAGACCTTCTCGACGGATATCCGAGCGTGTTCGGCAGTCAGCAGGCCGATGTCCTCGGTATCCGAGGTGAGGATGGTGACATCTCCGCGGCACTGGATCGCGGTCGCGCACAGCATCGCATCGATCGCGTACTTGTGGCCGTGTCTGCCTGCCCGGAACAGGAGGTCTGCCGCGGTCTGGGCCACGGACTGCGTCATGGATTCGACTCGCAGCCGGGAAAGAGTCCATCGCAGTGCGGCTTCGTCGATTTTCGGGTGGATCACCTCGACCAGTACAGCGGCTGATGTGATCACAGGTATGTCACCTCGGTGGGCGGCTTCGAGCCACTCCTGGACCTCGCGTCGGCGCATGACGGCTTGGGCCAGACCTTCGCTGTCGAGCACCAGCGTGCTGGTCACGCGGCGCTGCCCGTGCCGGACTTGCCGCGGGTGAGTTCGGCCAGCTTGGCGCTCACTGCCGAAGGATCGGCAGGACCATTCACTTTCTCGAAGTCGGCGAGCAACTCTTGGAGATTGTCACGCTCGATCTGTCGTTGGGCGGCCTTCTCCAGATATGCCGATACTCCGCGTTTGCCGACTCGGTCCCGAATCGCCTGCAAGGTACCCGATGAGAGGGTGACCGAAATCCCGCTCGTAGGTCCCTCGCCGGGCACGAATTCGTCATCTGCGGGCATGGAGCCAGTATGCCATAAGAAATGGCATATTTCCTCGTGTCGGCTGCTCCGATGCTCAGCGACTCGCGCGGGCGGCGAGGACCGCGTCGTAGAGTTCGCGGCGGGAGGCGCCGGTGGCGCCGGCGACCTGGGCGCAGGCGTCCTTCAAGCGCATGCCGTCGTCGACGAGGGCTTGGACTTCGTCGACGAGGGAAGCCGGGTCGGCTTCGGTGGGGGCGGCGCCCTCGAGGACGACGGTGATCTCGCCGCGGGCGCCCTCGACGGCCCAGGCGGCGAGTTCGGCGAGGGTGCCGCGGACGACCTGTTCGTAGGTCTTGGTGAGTTCGCGGCAGACGGCGGCGCGGCGGTCGGGGCCGAGGACCTCGACGGCGTCGGCGAGGCAGTCGGCGAGGCGGTGCGGGGCCTCGAAGAAGACGCAGGCGCGGGGTTCGGTGCGCAGGGTGCGCAGCCACTGCCGGCGAGCGCCGGATTTGCGTGGCGGGAAGCCGTCGAAGCAGAAGCGTTCCACCGGGAGGGCGGACAGGGCCAGGGCGGTGGTGACCGCGGACGGGCCGGGCAGACAGGTGACCGGGAGGTCGCGTTCGACGCAGGCGGCGACCATGCGGTAGCCGGGATCGGAGACCGAGGGCATTCCCGCGTCGGTGACGAGCAGGACGGTCCGGCCCGCGGTGATGTCGTCGAGCAGGGCCGGAATGCGGGCGGTCTCGACGTGGTCGTAGAAGCTGACGACGCGACCGGAGATCTCCAGGCCGAGTGCCTTGGCCAGCGCGCGGGTGCGGCGGGTGTCCTCGGCGGCCACCACGTCGGCGGTGGACAGGGCGTCGCGCAGGCGTTGCGAGGCGTCGCCGATGTCACCCATCGGGGTGGCGGCGAGTACCAGCCTGCCGCCCGCCGAACCGGCCGTGGTCTCCTCGGCTGTCACCGTGCTCCGTCCGGTCGTCTTCGTCGGTGTCGTCGGGTGTGGTTGCGGGTGAACTCACCCGTCCTCGCACCCGACGCGTCCGCGGGGGGCGTGACGTCCCAGCCTAATCGGCGGGTCACCGGCTCGGCCGGGCCGTCCCGATGCCGAGACCCCGGTCGCCGCCGAGAGCCCGCGGCCTCGCCGATTCCCCCTCCGGTCGGGGTGACCGAATACGATCGGGTCCGTGACCCAGGTGACCGACCGCGCGACCGCACCCGGGGCCGTGGCCACCACCTGGTCGAGCCCCGCCCCGCTTCGCCCTTCCCCGGATTTCGGGCCGGTCGACACCCTGCGTGGCTGGCTGGTGACCGCGGTGCTCACCGCCCTGGCCGCCGTCACCCGGTTCAGCGCCCTGAACTACCCGACCGACGGCGGCACCCCGGTCTTCGACGAGAAGCACTACGCCCCGCAGGCCTGGCAGATGCTGACCGGCGGCGGGGTCGAGGACAATCCCGGCTACGGCCTGGTCGTGCACCCGCCGGTCGGCAAACAGATGATCGCGATCGGCGAACTGCTGTTCGGCTACAACGGCTGGGGCTGGCGCTTCACCGCCGCGCTGGCGGGCACGATCCTGGTGCTGCTGGTGATCCGCATCGTGCGGCGGATGGCGCGTTCCACGCTGGTCGGC
Source organism: Nocardia shimofusensis NBRC 100134 (assembly GCF_001613125.1). Lineage (GTDB taxonomy): Bacteria > Actinomycetota > Actinomycetes > Mycobacteriales > Mycobacteriaceae > Nocardia > Nocardia shimofusensis. Next base: position 102,325 of record NZ_BDBT01000002.1, on the reverse strand, counting down.
GCGATCGCCGGCATCCTGATGCTCGCCGACGGCGTGCTCTATGTGTCCTCGCGCATCGGCATGCTCGACATCTTCATGGCCCTGTTCGTCACCGCCGCGTTCGGCTGCTTGATCGTCGATCGAGACGACGTGCGACAACGCCTGGCGCGCGCCGACGCCGAAGGCCGGATCGCGATGACCCGATGGGGTCCGCGACTGGGCGTGCGCTGGTGGCGGTTCGGCGCGGGCGTGCTGCTCGGGCTGGCGTGTGGCACCAAGTGGTCGGGCCTGTACTTCATCGCCGCGTTCGGCCTGCTCAGCGTCTTCTTCGATCTGACCGCGCGCCGCGCCTACGGTGTGCCGAGCCCGTGGCGTGGCACCGTCCTGCGCGATGTCGGCCCGGCGTTGTACGCGCTGGTGCTGGTGTCGCTCGGGGTGTACCTGTCGTCCTACTGGGCGTGGTTCACCAGCGAGACCGCTGTCTATCGGCACGCGGTCGGCAACCAGCTCGGCACCGAGGGGACCTGGTCGTTCCTGCCCGAGGCGCTGCGCTCGTTGTGGTTCTACAGCGGCGAATCCCTGCACTTCCACGAGGGCCTGACGAATTCGGCGGGCAATATCCATCCGTGGGAGTCCAAGCCGTGGACCTGGCCGATGGGTCTGCGGCCGATGCTGTACTACTACGCCGACAATGTCGCCAGCTGTGAGCCCGGTCAGTGCGTCAAGGCGGTCATGCTGATCGGCACGCCCGCCATCTGGTGGATCTCGCTGCCGGTGCTGGCCTGGGGGCTGTGGCGCTGGGCGGTGCGCAGGGATTGGCGCTACGGCGCGGTGCTCGTCGGTTACGGCGCGGCGCTGCTGCCGTGGTTCCTGACGCTGGATCGGCAGATGTACTTCTTCTACGCGGTACCGCTGGCCCCGTTCCTGATGATGGCGGTCGCGCTGGTGCTCGGTGACATCATCGGCCCGGCGCGCGCGGCCCCGCATCGCACCGCCGACCCGAACGCCTTCCTCGTCCCCGACGAGCGGCGCGGCCTCGGCCTGCTGGCGGTGTGCCTGTACCTGGGCCTGGTGGTGGCCAACTTCATCTGGTTCTGGCCGATCATGTCGGCGATGGCGATCAGCCCGCAGGAGTGGCAGATCCGGCTCTGGCTGCCCAGCTGGCGCTAGCGGTCAGCCCAGCGCGGCGCGCACGAAGTGCAGTGCGGCCTCGTCGTCGAGTCCGAGGCGCCGGATCGCGGTGACATAGGCGACGGCGGCCCGGCCCGCGGCGTCCTGGGTGGGATCGCCGGAGGAGGCGACGAAGGTGCCCAGCCTGCCGCGGGTCTCGAGGACGCCGTCCTCCTCGAGCTCCTTGTAGGCACGGGCGACGGTGTTGGGCGCCAGCCCGAGCCGGGCGGCCAGCGCGCGCACGGTCGGCATCTTCGTGCCTGCGGCCAGTTCGCCGGTGCGGACCCGGGCGAAGACGCCTATCCGCAGCTGCTCGAACGGCGGTTCGGGGGAGTCGTGGTCGATGGTGAGGTTCAGCACGCGGGCTCTCAGACGGTCTCGCGGGACAGCGGACAGGACAGGCAGCGCGGGCCGCCGCGGCCGGAACCCAGCTCCGACCCGGGGATGGTGAGCACCTCGATCCCGGCGTCGGTGAGCCGGGCGTTGGTCACTTCGTTGCGTTCGTAGGCGACGACCACGCCGGGGGCGAGTGCCAGGGTGTTGTTGCCGTCGTCCCATTGCTCGCGTTCGGCGGTCACCACGTCCGAGCCGGTGTCGATGACCCGCAACTTGCCGATGCCCATGGCTTCGGCGGCGGCGGGCAGGAACGGGTCGGGTCCGGCCATGGTGACCCCGGAGGGATCCGCGCGCCCGCCGTGGTCCCGCCCCTCGTAGGCATCGCCGCGCCGGATGGTGAACGCGCGCAGTTCGTCGCGCAGCGCCGGGTACATCACCACCGCGTCGGTGTCGACCATGGTGCACACGGTGTCCAGGTGCATGGTGGCGCGGCTCTGCGCGATCGGCACCACCAGCACGGTGTGCGCGAGATCGTCGTCGAAGAGGCTGCGCGCCAATGCTTCCGCACCCGCCGGGCTGGTCCGCTCGCCGACGCCGACCGCGATCACCCCCGGGGCGAGCAGCAGCACGTCGCCGCCCTCGATGGGGGCGGTGTGGGATTCGTAGGCTCTGCGCACGCCGAGGAAGCGCGGGTGGAACGCGTAGACCAGGTCGGTCAGCGAGGTTTCCCGCATCCGGGCGGGCAGTGCCAGCGACGTGATGGCCACCCGCGGGCCGACCCAGAACGAGGAATCCCTGGTGAACAGCAGATTGGGCAATGGGTCGATGACGAAGTCGCTACCGTGGTGCATCCGGCGCACCAGGGAGGTGCCGTCGGGCGCGAACGGCAGTTCGTCGAAGGTCATGCCCGCCATCAGGATCTCGGCCAGTTCCGGGGCCGCCACGCCGCGCAGGTGGCCGGCCAGCTCGTCGGCCAGGGTGTGCCCGAGCCTGCGCGCGTCGACGGCCGCGCTGATGCCCTGGACACGGGCCGCGCCGCTGACCTCCAGGGTCTCGGCCAGCAGGTCGGCCAGCAGCAGCACTTCCACCCCGCGCTCGCGCAGCACACCGGTGAAGATGTCGTGTTCCTGCTGGGCGCGCTCCACCCACGGGATGCCGTCGAAGAGCAGCTGATCGCTGTTGCGCGGAGTGAGCCTGCGCAGTTCGGCGCCTGGCCGGTGCAGCATCACCGTGCGCAGCACGCCCACCTCCGAGGTGACGCCGTAACCGTGGTGGGTGCTCCAGCCGTGGCTCATGCTCCGACCGTAATGCGCCCGGCCCCGGTGAGCACGCTGATCGCGCCGTGCCGTGCCGGGAATTCGACGCCGGAAAGAAACATTTATGCTCATGTGTCCGAAATGGTCCGGGCCCGGTGAACCTGAAGTATGGTTCACCTCGAGCGAAGGAGCGTGATGTCGACAGCCGATTGGCGATCCAAGGAATTGACCCCCGGTCAACTGTCGCAGCGCAGCGGCGTCGCGGTGTCGGCACTGCACTTCTACGAACGCGAGGGTCTGATCTCGAGCCGTCGCACCAGCGGCAACCAGCGTCGCTACCCGCGCGACATGCTGCGCCGGGTGGCGTTCATCCGCATCTCGCAGCGGGTGGGCATCCCGCTGAGCGAGATCAAGGCCGAACTCGACCGGCTGCCCGAGGGCCGGACCCCCACCAAACGGGACTGGGAGACGGTGTCGACCACCTGGCGCGCCGACCTCGACGATCGCATCGAGCAGTTGACCCGCTTGCGCGACAGCCTGACCGGCTGCATCGGCTGCGGTTGCCTGTCGCTCGGTGTGTGCAAGATCGTCAACGAACGTGACCGCCTCGGCGACGAGGGGCCGGGCGCGCGTGTGCTCGACACGCACGCGTGCCGCACCGAAACCGCCGACCGGAGCTGCGACTGACGGCGGGCGGGGTCGTGCGATCGTGCGTGTCGGCCTGCGGGCGGGGCGCGCGGCGACCATGATCGAGGGCATGACGACTCTGGAGAGCAAAGCCAAGACCCTGCTGGCGCTGCACCGCCCCGGCGACCCCGTCGTGCTGCCGACCGTGTGGGACGCCTGGTCGGCGAATCTCGCGGTGGCGGCGGGATTCCCGGCGCTGACCCTCGGCAGTCACCCGGTCGCCGATTCGGTGGGCCGCGCCGACAACGAGGGCATGACCTACACCGAACTGCTCACCAGAGTGCGGCAGGTGACCGCCGCCGTCGACGTGCCGGTCTCGGTCGACATCGAATCCGGCTACGCGCTCAGCCCGGCCCAGCTCGTCGACGGACTGCTCGAGGCAGGTGCGGTCGGTCTCAATATCGAGGACACCGTGCACAGCGAGGGCGGTCGCCTGCGCGGCGCGGAGGAGCACGCCGAACTCGTGCGCGGGCTACGCGAATTCGCCGACGCCGCGGGCGTGCACGTGGTGGTCAACGCACGCACCGATCTGTTCCTGCGCAAGGACGGCGACGAGGCCGATCGCCTCGATCGCGCCGTGGACCGGCTGACGCTGGCGGCGAAGGCGGGCGCGGATGTGCTGTACCCGGTGGGCAGGCACTCCGCCGAGGACATGCGCGCGCTCACCTCCCGGCTGCCGTTGCCGGTGAACGCCATCGCCGTCCCCGATAACCCGGCCAAAGCCGAGTTGGCCGAGCAGGGCGTGGCCAGGATCAGCTTCGGCCCGTTCCTGCAGGCCGCCCTCGCCGAGGAGGCCGAGCGCCTGCTGGCCCGCTGGCAGTGAGCCGAGAGCGGCGAGAACCGTTGTCGTAGTCCGGTTCTCGCCGTCGGCGGCTACTTCGTCTTGTCGTCCTCGTCGTTCTTGGGCTCGACGTAGCGCGGGAACACCGGCGCGGGGGTGGGCAGCGCGGTGCCCGGCGTCAGCGGCGTCGCGATATCGGCGAACGTGCGCCCCTGCTGCCCCAGCAGATCCAGAATCCGGGCCGCCGCCCCCGGCATGACCGGCTGCACCAGGATGGCGACGATGCGCACCACCTCGAGGGTCACGTAGAGCACCGTCGCCATCCTGGCGAGGTCTTCCTCGGTGCCGGACTTGCGCAGCGCCCACGGGGCCTGCGCGGAGAAGTACCGGTTGGTCTCGCCGAGTGTCAGCCAGATCGCCTCGAGCGCGAGATGCATTTGCTGGTTGTCGAATTCGGCGCGGCAGCGATCGAGCAGACCGCCGGCGCGGTCGAGCAGCGCGCGGTCCTCGTCGGTGAACTCGCCGGGCGTTGGCACCGCCGCGTCGCAATTCTTGTTCACCATGGTCAGGCTGCGCTGCACCAGATTGCCGAATTCGTTGGCCAGATCGGCATTGATGCGAGAGACGATCGCCTCGTGGCTGTAGCTGCCGTCCTGACCGTAGGAGATCTCGCGCAGCAGGAAGAAGCGCACGGCGTCGAGGCCGTATTCGTCGACGAGATCGAGCGGGTCGACGACATTGCCGACCGATTTCGACATCTTCTCGCCCTTATTGTACAGGAAGCCGTGCACGAAAACGCGTTTCGGCAACGCCACGCCCGCCGACATCAGGAAGGCGGGCCAGTACACCGTGTGGAAACGGGTGATGTCCTTGCCGATGATGTGCAGATCGGCCGGCCAGTACTTCTGGAACTCGGGGGAATCCGGGTCGGGGAAACCGATGCCGGTGAGGTAGTTGGTGAGCGCGTCCACCCACACGTACATCACGTGATCGGGGTGATCCGGAACCGGCACACCCCAGTCGAACGTGGTGCGCGAGATGGACAGATCCTTCAGCCCCGCCTTCACATAGCTGACGATCTCGTTGCGCCGCGTCGAGGGCGCGATGAATTCCGGACGCTCCTCGTAGAGCGCGAGCAGTGCGTCCTGGTATTTCGAGAGCCGGAAGAAGAAATTCGACTCCTCGGTCCAGGTGACCGGGGTCTTCGACTCGGTGGAGACGCGGCTGCCGTCGTCGAGCAGCGTGGTCTCCTCCTCGGTGTAGAAGGCCTCGTCGCGCACCGAGTACCAGCCGGAGTAGTTGTCGAGGTAGATGTCGCCGTTGGCCAGCATCCGCTGCCAGATCACCTCGCTGGCGCGCAGGTGGTCGGCGTCGGTGGTGCGGATGAACCGGTCGTAGGAGATGTCGAGGGCCTTGTCGAGCCGTTCGAAGACATCGGAGTTGCGCGCGGCCAGATCCTGGACCGGGATGCCCTCGGCGGCGGCGGTCTGCTGCATCTTCTGGCCGTGCTCGTCGGTGCCGGTCATGAAGAACACGTCGAAGCCGTCGAGGCGCTTGAACCGGGCGATGGCGTCGGAGGAGATGTACTCGTAGGCATGCCCGATGTGCGGTGCGCCGTTCGGGTAGGCGATGGCCGTGGTGACGTAGAAGGCTGGTGCGTCCGCGTTCATGGTGCTGACTACTGTAGTTGGACAGCGACTGCACGCGAGTATCGCATCGACACTACGACCGGTGCGATGGTCGCCGTGCCCGCTCGCCACGCGACGCCGCCAGTGGAGGAGATCGATGAGCGCCAAGCGTTCTGCCCCCGACCTGCCCGAACCTCTTGCTCCATTGGTCGATGCGCACACCCATCTCGATGCCTGCGGCGCCACCGACGCCGAGTCGACAGCGGTGATCGTCGACCGGGCGGAGAAGGTCGGCGTGGGCCGGGTGGTGACCGTCGCCGACGACCTCGACGCGGCGCGCTGGGCGGTCGACGCGGCGCACTGGGATCCACGGGTGTTCGCGGCGGTCGCTCTGCATCCCACCCGTGCGAACGCACTCGACGACGAGGCCGCGGCGGAACTCGAACGCCTCGCCGCCGATCCCCGCACCGTGGCGGTGGGCGAGACCGGCCTGGACTACTACTGGCCCGGCAAGCTCGAGGGCTGTGCCGACATCGAGACCCAGATCGAGGTCTTCCGCTGGCATATCGACCTGGCCAAGCGGGTGCGCAAGCCGCTGATGATCCACAACCGCGAAGCCGATCACGATCTGCTGACCGTGCTGCTGGACGAGGGCGCGCCCGCCACGGTGATCTTCCACTGCTTCTCCTCGGACCCGAACATGGCGATGGCCTGTGTCGACGAGGGATATGTGCTCAGTTTCTCCGGCAATGTCAGCTTCAAGAACGCCCACGAGGTGCGCGAGGCGGCGAAAGTGGTTCCCGACGGGCAGATTCTGGTGGAGACCGACGCGCCGTATCTCACCCCGCATCCGTTCCGTGGCGCGCCGAACGAGTCCTATTGCCTGCCCTACACGGTGCGCGCGCTGGCCGAATTGCGCGGACAGGACCCGGTGGAATTGGCCGAGATCACCACGGCGAACGCCCGCCGGTTCTACCGCATCTGAATTCGGGAGAACCGGCGAAGGCATTTCCCGGGCCGGGAAGATCGAAAACGTATCTGTGAGTCAGATCACAGATGATGGCGAGGGGTAGCGGCTAGCTGCGGCGTCGATATCGAATCGTGATCGCGGATCCGGCGGTTCACCCCGCTGCGGTTGTTGGGTCGAATTCCGCTCGTTATTGTCCTGTGATCATGTCTCCGCTCGCGAAGATCAACCAGTCGCGTTCACCGCTGCTCTACGCGGCCGTGGCGGCATTGTTGCTGACCCTCGTCGTCGGCGCCGCCATGGCGATCGTGAATCGCAAGACCGTCACCGTCGTGGTGGACGGCAACCAGTCGGTGCGCACCACCATGTCGCGCGACGTGGCCGGGGTGCTGCGAGCGGCCGGCTTCGACGTGACCGACCGCGACCTGGTGGAGCCCGGACTCGGCTCGTCCGTGGTCGACGGCGCGACCATCGTGCTGAACCGTGCGCGCCAGGTGGCCCTCTCGGTGGACGGCAGGCTGCGCCAGGTCTGGACCACCGGCTTGACCGCGGGAGAAGCGCTCGAACAGCTGGATCTGCCGGACGACGTCTACGTCCGGCCCGGGCGCGACAACCCGCTGCCACTCACCGGCGCGGTATTGAACGTGGCCAGCCCGCGCACCGTCTCGTTGCTGGACGGCATCGGCGCACCCGTCGACGTCCGCATGGCGGCGCCCACCGTCGGGGAGTTCCTGTCGGTGGCCGGTGTCCCGCTCGTCCAGCAGGACACCGTCGAACCGTCCCCGGACACACCCCTGTCCGAGGGCATGCGGGTGGTGGTGACCCGCAAACGGGTGGAGAACATCACCGAGACGCTTCCGCTGGACCCGCCGGAGAACATCATCGAAGACGAGACCCTGAACATGAGCCGGACCATCGTGGAGGAGCCGGGCACTCCCGGCGTGCACGATGTGACCTTCGCCGTCACCAAGGTCAACGGCCAGGAGGTGGAGCGCACCGCGATCGAGTCCGTGGTGCAGATCCCCGCCCAGCCGACGACCGTCCGCAAGGGCGCCAAGCCGGGCACCGAGGTGCCGCCGGTCCAGGACGGCGACCTCTGGGACGCGCTGGCCGATTGCGAGTCCAACGGCAACTGGGCCATCAACACAGGCAACGGCTACTACGGCGGCATCCAGTTCGACCAGAGCACCTGGGAACGCCAAGGCGGGCTGCGTTACGCGCCGCGCGCCGACATGGCCACGCGCGAGGAGCAGATCGCCATCGCCGAGGTCACCCGCGCCCGTCAGGGGTGGGGCGCCTGGCCCGCCTGCACCGGCCGGATGGGCCTGTGAACGTCCCGGCCTGATCGACTGCGTGGTGCTTCGCCGGTGAAATCGGCTCGGGAAAGTCGCGTGCACGACCGCGGCGCGGGTGCGCATGGGCCCGGTGCGACGCGGAAACGACGTCCGCGCAGCCCGGGAGCGGTGCCGGGCGGCGGGGGGCGAGCGTGGCGGTTGGTAGGTTCGTGCGGTGCCGTCCGCCGATAACCCTGCTCGAGGTGACAACTCTGCCCGCGCCGAGGCCGCAGCAGGCAGTGCGGCCGCTGGTCGTGCCGAGACCACCGGAGACGGCCTGACCGCTGCCGACAGCGAGACCACCGGCGGCGCCGAGACCTCAGCTCAGGACGAGGCCTCGGCTCGAGACGAGACCTCAGCTCGAGACGAGACCTCGGCTCGAGACGAGACCGCGGCGCGCGGCGAGGCCGCGTTGCTCGGGCCCGCCGAAGTGCGGACGCTGGCCGAGCGGTTCGGCGTGCGCCCGACCAAGCAGCTCGGGCAGAACTTCGTGCACGACGGCAATACCGTGCGCCGGATCGTCACCGCTGCCGGGGTGGGCCGCGCCGACACCGTGCTCGAGGTCGGCCCCGGCCTCGGCTCGCTGACGCTGGCGCTGCTCGACGTCGTCGACACGGTGGTGGCGGTCGAGATCGATCCGGTGCTCGCCGAGCATCTGCCCGCCACCGTCGCCGACCGCGCGCCCACGCTGGCCGATCGGCTGCATGTGGTGCGGGCCGACGCGCTGCGGGTCGGTGCCGAGCAGCTTCCCTTCGCGCCGACCGCGCTGGTCGCGAATCTGCCCTACAACGTGGCGGTGCCGGTCCTGCTGCATCTGCTGGCCGAACTGCCGAGCCTGACGACGGCGCTGGTGATGGTGCAGGCCGAGGTGGCCGATCGGCTGGCCGCCGAACCGGGCAGCCGGGTGTACGGCGTGCCGAGCGTGAAGGCCGGCTTCTTCGGGTCGGTGCGCCGGGCGGGCGCGATCGGCACCCAGGTGTTCTGGCCGGTCCCACGGGTCGATTCCGGCCTGGTGCGGGTGCAGCGCTATGCCGAGCCGCCGTGGCCTACCGACGCCGAGCATCGACGCCGTGTCTTCGAGGTCGTCGACGCGGCATTCGCCCAGCGCCGCAAGACCTTGCGCGCCGCGCTGGCGGGCTGGGCCGGTGGCACGGCCGAGTCCGAACGTCGCTTGATCGCCGCGGGCATCGACCCGACCGCGCGCGGTGAGACCTTGGATACGGCCGCCTACGTGCGGCTGGCCGCCCAGCGCTGAGGTCGGGGCCCGGCATCCCCGGCTCGGGACGCCGGGCCGAGGCGGGGTCAGAGTGCTACTTCGTAACCCGCTTCGTCCACGGCCGCGACGACATCGGCGTCGGCCAACGGAGCGGTGCTCTCCACGCGCACGGCTCCGGACGCCACGTCCACCGCGACGCCGGTCACCGAGTCGATCTTGCCGATCTCGGTCTCGACCGCGCTCGCGCAGTGGCCACAGGTCATGCCCTTGACGGTGTAGGTGGTGGTGGTCATGGTCGTGACTCCTCCGATGTCGTTGCTTCGGGCGGCCGGTCTGCCCACCCCGCCTCGAACATACCCCTAGGGGGTATTGGAGGCAAGTGCTTCCGGCGCGCGCCTGCGCTCGGCGGGTGTCGGGGACAGCGGTTAGGCTGTGCTCTCGTGCTGTCAGTTGTGCCAAGTCCGGTTCTCGTGCGCGCGCCGTCGAAGGTGAACCTGCACCTCGGTGTCGGTGACCTGCGCCCCGACGGCTACCACGATCTGACGACGGTCTTCCAGGCGCTGTCGCTCGGTGACGACCTGCGGATCTCCCCGGCCTCGGCGCTCACCGTCCGGGTCAGCGGCGAAGGTGCCGCCGAAGTGCCCACCGACCGCGGCAATCTGGTGTGGAAGGCGGCGGTTCGCCTGGCGCACATGGTCGGTCGCGCCCCGCTGGTGGAGATCGTCATCGACAAGGGCATCCCGGTCGCGGGCGGAATGGCAGGTGGCAGCGCCGATGCGGCCGCCACCCTGGTCGGCCTGAACGAACTGTGGGACATGGGCCTGGACCGCGACGAATTGTCCGCGGTGGCCGCCGAACTCGGCAGCGACGTGCCCTTCGCACTGCACGGCGGCACCGCGCTGGGCACCGGTCGCGGCGAGCGGCTGCTTCCTGTGCTGTCGCGCAACACCTTCCACTGGGTGCTGGCCATCGCCAAGACCGGATTGTCCACCCCAACGGTGTTCGCGGAACTGGACCGCCTGCGCGAGCACGGCGACCCCCCGCGCCTCGGTGACCCGCAGGCCCTCATGCAGGCACTGGCCGCGGGCGACCCCAGGCAGCTGGCCCCGCTGCTCGGCAACGACCTGCAGGCCGCCGCCGTCTCCCTGGCCCCCGACCTGCGCCGCACTCTGCGCGCCGGGGTGGACGCGGGCGCTCTGGCCGGACTGGTCTCCGGCTCCGGCCCCACCTGCGCCTTCCTCTGCGAGAGCGCCGAGGCCGCGGTGTCCGTCGCCGCCGAGCTGGCGGGTGCGGGAGTGGCGCGCGGGATCCGCACCGCGAGCGGTCCGGTGCCCGGCGCGCGGGTGATCGAACGGGAGGACTGAGCCCGCGCCGGTCTCCCGGAGGGCGCCCTCGGTAGGCTTGTCCGGTTCGCGCGAGTCGCGCCAACACTTCGGGCGAGCCGCGCGATCACAGCGCAGCCGCGTTACCGGTGAGTCGGAAGGTTTCATGTCCAACCTGATCAATCTCGAGCAGGTCTCCAAGAGCTTCGGGATCACCCCGCTGCTCGACGGCGTCTCCCTCGGCGTGCACGCCGGCGAACGCATCGGCGTCGTCGGCCTCAACGGCGGCGGCAAGACCACGCTGCTCGAGGTGCTCACCGGCCTGGAAGCCCCCGACTCCGGCCGGGTCAGCAGGCTCGGCGGGCTGCGGATGGCCGTGGTCACCCAGCGCGGCGTCCTGCCCGACGGTGCCACCATCGGTGAGGTGGTGCTCGCCGGGCTCACCGACGACGCCGTGAGCGATTCGCTCGCCGAGCACGAGTGGGCCGCCGACTCCCGGGTGCGCACGGTGCTCGAGGGCATCGGCATCCAGGATCTCGGCCTGGACACCCTGGTCACCAATCTCTCCGGTGGTGAACGCCGCCGGGTGGCGCTGGCCGCCGCCCTGGTTCGCGATCTGGACCTGCTGGTCCTCGACGAGCCCACCAACCACCTCGACGTCGAAGGTGTGCAGTGGTTGGCGAGGCATCTGCTCGACCGGCGCAGCGCCCTCGTCGTGGTGACCCACGATCGCTGGTTCCTCGACACCGTCGCCACCCGCACCTGGGAAGTCGTCGGCGGCAAGGTCGAGAGCTACGAGGGCGGCTACGGCGACTGGATCTTCGCCCGCGCCGAGCGCGCCCGCCAAGCCGACGCCACCGAGGCGCGCAGGCGCAATCTGGCCCGCAAGGAACTGGCCTGGTTGCGCCGCGGCCCGCAGGCGCGCACCTCCAAGCCGCGCTACCGGGTGGAGGCGGCCGAGGCGCTGATCGCCGACGTGCCGGAGCCGCGCGACAGTGTCAGCCTGGCCTCCTTCGCCCGCAAACGCCTGGGCCGGGTGGTGATCGAGCTGGAGGACACCACGCTCACCACCCCGGACGGCCGCGAACTGGTCCGTGATCTGACCTGGCGGCTCGCGCCGGGGGAGCGGGTCGGTCTGGTCGGGGTCAACGGCTCGGGCAAGACCACGCTGCTGCGCGCGCTGGCCGGCGACATGGAACCGGCCGCGGGCAAGCGCATCCAGGGCCAGACGGTCCGGATCGGCTGGTTACGCCAGGAACTCGACGATCTGCCCACCGACATGCGGGTGCTCGAGGCGGTGCAGGAGGTCGCGCAGCGGCTCATGCTGGGCGACAAGGAGATCTCGGCCGGGCAGTTGGCCGAGCGGCTCGGCTTCACCCCGGCCCGTCAGCGCACTCCGGTCGGCGACCTGTCCGGCGGCGAGCGCCGCAGACTGCAGCTGACCCGCATCCTCATGTCGGAACCGAACGTCCTGCTGCTCGACGAGCCCACCAACGATCTCGACATCGACACCCTGCAGCAGCTCGAGGATCTGCTCGACAACTGGGCGGGCACGCTGGTGGTCATCAGTCACGATCGGTACCTGATCGAGCGCATCTGTGACTCCACCTGGGCGCTGTTCGGCGACGGCAAGCTGACCAACCTGCCCGGCGGCATCGAGGAGTACCTGCGTCGTCGCTCGGCCGCCACCGCGTCGCGGCAGGCGGGCCAGGGCTCCTCGGGGCAGGCCCCCGCCGCGAGTGCTCCGGCCACCGACTCGGCCACCTATCGTGCCGCGCGCAAGGAACTGGCCAAGCTGGAACGCGCCATCGACAAGCTGTCCGAACGCGAACAGCGCCTGCACGTCGCGCTGGTCGACGCGGCGACCGACCCGGACAAGCTGGTCACCCTCGGTGCCGAACTCCAGCAGGTGCTCGCGGAGAAGGAAGCCGCCGAATCCCGCTGGCTCGAACTGGCCGAAGACGCCTGAGCCGCCCGAGCCGCCGCGCGCTGTCCGTTCAGCCGGATCCGATTCTGCCGGATCCGATTCTGCCGGATTCGATTCGGCTGGATTCGCCTCAGCTGGATTCCGCGCGCCCGCCGTGCACGATCTCCGGCAGGCACGTGCGCACGAAGTCCTCGCCGAACGGCGTGATCACGATGCTGCGGTAGTGGACCTTGGTGCCGAAACCGGAGCGCTTCAACAGCTCCCGCACCGGCGCCTGCACTTCGATCAGCTGATAGCGGTTCGGATTGTCGACCGGTTCCTTGGCCATCTCGATCAGGACCAGCCTGCGCAGATTGGTCAGATACTGCGGCACCCGGTTCGGGAAGCGCAGTCCGGCGTGATCGCCGATCACGCACAGTCCGTCGACCCGCCGCTCGGCGCCGAGCCCGCGCGGGCGCCCGATGCGGATGTCGATGGCGGGCTGCGGACCGTCGCGGTAGAGCAGGCGCAGGATTCGCGCTTCGTCCGGGGTGAGTTCGGCCAGCATGCCCGCGTAGGCCGGATGGATGTCGGCCTGGTCCGGATCGGCGCTGGCCGACAGGCGCAGCAGTGCCGCGCCCTGTTCCCGCAGGGTCGGCAAGCCCGGCGCGTCGGTGTCGGGGCTCGGTGGCAGACGCAGTGCCCGGCGCACCGCGTCACGGACCTCGGCTTCGGCCTCGGCGAGCACTTCTCGGGCCGGCATTCCGGACATCGAGCCCTTGACCACGGTCCCGGTGACACCGATCGCGGTGTCCACCGACCAGGCGGCGACCTCACCCGCGGCGGTCAGCGCCACTTTGGCGACGCCGCCCGCGGTGCGCGCGGTCTGCAGCGGGGAGATGATCTTGACTCGGGGGATCTTGACCAGGGACACCCGGCGCGATCGCGGTACGGGCGCGGCCTGCGGCCGGGGAGACAGCTCCCCGCCGGGATGACCGGGATCGCCCGGCGCATGGTTGCCGTCGGAGGAATCCGTCATATCCATGTCGTCGCCACTCCCGTTCCGAAGATCAGGATATGAGCGTATCCGGCGAGCAAGCCCAGCACACCGCCATGAACGAAAAGAAGCCACTCGTCTTGTTTGATGGCCGCTCGCAACATGTCGACGAAGTCGGGCGGGGCGAGGGCGGCCATCTGCTTGGCGATGTAGTCGCCGATCTGTTTGCCCTGGCGCAGATTGAAGTCGGGGTCGGCGAAGGCCATCGGCGCGATCGACATGGCCTCGTTGGTCAGCGTCCGCTGCAGCGTGTCGTACTCCCGGCTGCCCAGCACGAACTTCACCGCGGGCCGCGCCGCACCGAGGGCGCGGTCGGCGGCCGGGCGCAGGATCTCCTCCAGCATCTGCAGCGTGCGGTCCGAGCGCGGGCCGTTGAGCAGTTCGTCGCCGATATTGGCCACCGTCATCACCTGCGAGGAGACCAGTTCGGCGTAGCCGTCGGTGATCTCGTGCTGACGCTTGATCAGCAGGCCCTGGCGCCACGGGCACCACCACTTCGGGTAGGCCGGGGCGAAGATCATGTTCAGGCCGATCCAGTTGACCACCCAGCCGATGATCACGCCGCCGACCGGCAGCACCACCCACGACGACAGTCCGGTCAGGTGCAGCACCGCCACCAGCACCACGCCCATCGGGGCGCCGAAATAGAAGCCGAAGTTCTGCATGAAACGCAGTTCCTTCGCGCCGAGAACTTGGAACAACGTGTTCAACAGGTGGGGGCGCGCCTGGAAATAGCGAATCACCATCTGTTTGACATCGAGCAGCTGATCGATGTTCCTACCGAGTTCGTCGGTGAGTTCGCGCAGGATGTCGGGCAGTTGCTGGCGAACCCGCGCGTGCACGCGTTCGCGGACCTGGCTGGGCAGGTTGTACCAGAGTTGCGGATGCTCGCGGCGCAATATCTCTTCGACGATGTCGGTGATCTGCGCGTCGGCCGTGGCGGCCAGATGTTCGGCGAGCTTGTCCGGATCGAGTTCGCGATAGAAGTCCGAGACGCTGCCGAGTTTGGACAGACCTTTGTCGACGGCGATGCTGGCCATCTTGTCCGCCCGCGAGGGCACGATGCCCTGCCAGCCGAGCCTGCCGTCGTAGCTGAGCAGCGGCAGCACCTGGATGCGCTTGGGCAGGAACGGGTACAGCGAACGCAGACCGGGCACCCGGATGCCGTGAAAGTTGATGGGCTGGAACAGCATCAAGATGCCGGTCCAGTTGGTGATGTAACCGATGACGCCAGTGAAAAGGGGAATTGTCACAAGTTCGAGCAGGATCGTCGGGTGTACACCGAAAACGCTCTCCAACACGATGACACCCTCCTGCGGAATCCGGTGACCACCTCCTCACCGGGCACTCAAAGTAGCACCACCATGCGGGCCGGGTCGCATTGTGATCGGCCCTACGGTGTCGGAACGTGGGTGGTCCGCGGCACAGGGTAATGTCCGGTTCCGATGCGGACGGTCGGGGTTCGCGGTGCCGCGCGTGCCGGGCAATAATCTGTGAGCAGAATCAACCTGTGGGCGGAATCCGTTCACCTTGGCGATACTTCGGAGTTGACGTGGCAGACGACAGGACCGGACAGGGGGTGGCCCGGGCCGGCTCCCGCTCGGTCGAACGCGGTTCGGACGTCGAACAGCGACAGATCAGCAATGAGGCCAGGCTGATTCGCGGTGTGTTCCGCGCCGCCGGGCTCGCCGCGGGCACCGCTGTGCGCGGCAGCCAGTGGGCGGTGAACACCTCGCTCGAGGTGACCAAGGAGATCACCAAGGCGGCGCTGGACGGGGAGTCCTCCGCCGATATCGCCGAGCGCACCGGCAACGCCCTGCGTTCGATCGCCCGCAGCGCCCTCGGCGTCACCGAGGGATCGGTGCGCGAGATCGTCAGCTACGTGCCCACCCCCTCCGGCCCGAACCAGCAGGCCATCCCGGTGGGGTCCTACCTGCGCTCGGCCACTACCGACGAACTGCGCCGTCGCGGTGACGCGCTGCTGGCCAGGTCGGCGGACGTGTACTTCACCGAGGACGTGCACCCGGCCTACGACCGGATCCTCGACGAACTGGCTCCCGACGAAGCGCGGATGCTGCGCTTCATGGCCCTCAACGGCCCGCAGCCCTCGGTGGACGTGCGCACCAACCGCCCGCTGGGCATCGGCTCGGAACTGGTCAGCGGCGATCTGACCTCGGTGCCGGAGCAGGCGGGCGTGCGCTACCCGGACCGGGCCCGCTCGTATCTGATCAACCTCAACCGGCTCGGCCTCACCCGCACCTCCGATGATCCGGTCGTGCTCAGCCGGTACATGGTGCTCGAGGTGCAGCCGATCGTCGAGGAGGCGCTGAAGAAGGCGGGCCGTGCGCCGAAGATCGTGCGCAAGAGCATCCGGCTCACCGAGTTCGGCGAGGATTTCTGCCGCACCTGCTTCTCGCTCGGTCTGTGACCATCCTGTCGTGACTCGCCGATCGGGGCTGCGGTCAGCGCAGCGGCCGGGTCCGGTGCGGGTCGCGATCTGATACAGATCTGGACAACCCTCTCGGTACCGCGCGCCCACGATGGGATGGTGAATGGTATGGAGCGGAACGGCGAGCAGGACCGGGACCAGGGCGAGGTCGCGGACATATTCGCCCGTGGCGAGCGCTCCGTCCGATCGACCGGTCCACCGGATGCGGCGGACCCGGCCGCATCCGTCCCCGAGACCGCCTCTGCCGAGACCGACGCTCCCGAGGCCGACGCTCCCGAGACCGACGCTCCCGAGACCGACGCTCCCGAGGCCGACGCTGCCTGGACGGACTTCGGCCGCTCGGACGACGACCAGACCGACGTGTCCACCGAGGACGGCGTATCGCCCGAGGACGCCGCCTTCTCCGAGACCGCCGCACCCCGCGAGTCCACCCCCGAGACCGATCTCGCCACCTTCGCCCAGGTCGCGGCCATCACCCGGCTCAAGTACCGCTATCTGCGCAGCCTCGACACCAAGGCGTGGGAGGACTTGGCGGACACGATGATCCCCGAGGCCACCGCCACCTACAGCGAATACCTGCAGTTCGAGTCGCGCGAGGCGTTCGTGGCCTTCCTGCGCAACACCCTCGGACCACGCGTCATCACCGAGCACCGCTGCGATCACCCCGAGATCGATATCACCGCCGACGACGCCGCGACCGGCACCTGGCTGCTCGCCGACACCGTGCTCATCCCGGAACACAATCTGCTGATGCGCGGCGCGGCCTATTACACCGACCGCTACGTCCGTTGTGACGACGGGAAGTGGCGCATCAGCCACACCGGTTACGAGCGCACCTACGAAGTGGTGCTCTCGCTCAGCGATCTGCCGAGCCTGCGCGTGACCTCGGTGCGCTGGGGCATCATCGCCCATGAGGACGGGGTCACCTCGATCCAGCGCAACCCGCGCACCACCTCGGGCTTCCGCGAATCCGACAGCGCCTGAGCCCGGCGCCGCTATCCGGCGATCAGTTGTCGGCGGCGGCGACCAACGGCTCGAGGGTGAGCTTCGGGTGCTCCTTCTCGATGTACTGCAACCGCCACTTGTCGCTGAACAGCGCCAGGATCGCGCCGTCGGTGCGGGTGAACACCTCCACCCCGCGCTGGCGGCCCAGCTCATCGGCGGACTCGGCGTCGGTGCGCCGCGCCAGCGAGTAGCCCAGATGCTCCATCGTGGTCTCGACATTGAACTCCGCGAGCATGCGCGCGGTCACGACCTCGAACTGCATCGGGCCCACCGCCGCCAGCACCGGCGAGGCGTCGCCGCGCACATCGTTGCGCAGCACCTGCACGACACCCTCGGAATCGAGCTGGTCGACGGCCTTGCGGAACTGCTTGTACTTGCCCGCGCTCTGCGCCCGCAGCACCGCGAAGTGTTCCGGGGCGAACGAGGGGATGGGCGGGAACTCCACCTTCTTGTCCACGAACAGCGTGTGGCCCGGGGCCAGCGCGGTCGCGTTCACCAGGCCGACCACATCGCCGGGATAGGCGGTGTCGACCGTCGAGCGTTCCCGGCCGAACACCGTCAGCGCGTACTTGGTGGCGAACGGCCGCCCGGTCTGCGCGTGCGTGACGACCATGCCGCGCTCGAACTCGCCGGAGACGATGCGCATGAACGCCAGGCGGTCGCGGTGCGCGGTGTCCATACCCGCCTGCACCTTGAACACGACCGCGCTGAACGGATCGGTGGTCTGGCGCGGCACGCCGGCGATGTCGGCGCGCGGACCCGGCGCGGGCGCCAGCGCCACCAGCGTCTCCAGCAGTTGCCGCACGCCGAAGTTGAGCATGGCCGAGGCGTAGATGACCGGGGAGGTCTGTCCGGCCAGGAACATCTCCTGGTCGTGGTCCTGCCCGGTGGCCGCGAGCAGTTCGCTCTCCTCGGCCGCGGTGGTCCAGGCCTCGCCTTCGCGGGCCAGCGCCTCCTCGGCGGTCAGCGACTCCTCCGGGGCGATGGTCGCGCCGCCCGCGGTCCGGGTGAAGTGGATGTACTCGGTCGCCGCGCCCTCGGGTCCGCGCCGCAGCAGACCGCGGAAGTCGCCCGCGATGCCGACCGGCAGGAACAGCGGGGTCGGGGTGAGGCCGATGCGCTCCTCGATCTCGTCGAGCAGTTCCAGCGGCGCGCGGCCGGGGCGGTCCCACTTGTTGATGACGGTGATGACCGGGATGCCGCGATGACGGCAGACCTGGAAGAGCTTGAGGGTCTGCGGCTCCAGGCCCTTGGCCGCGTCGATGAGCATGACCGCCGCGTCGACGGCGGTCAGTACCCGGTAGGTGTCCTCGGAGAAGTCGGAGTGACCGGGGGTGTCGACCAGGTTGATGACACTGTCGACATCGCTGCCCGCGGCGCGGTAGTTGAACTGCAGCGCGGTGGAGCTGACCGAGATGCCGCGTGCCTTCTCCATCTCCATCCAGTCCGAGACGGTCGACTTGCGGCCCGCCTTGCCGTGGATGGCGCCTGCCTCGGAGATCATCTTGGCGTGCAGGGCCAGTGCCTCGGTGAGCGTCGATTTACCCGCGTCGGGGTGCGAGATGACCGCGAAGGTGCGGCGCCGGGCGACTTCGGCGGTCAGCCCGCGGGGGGTGGGCGCGGCGGCGGCTTCGGGGGCGGTCACGATGGGGAGCCTTTCGCACGACGAGAGGGCGGACAACCGAGTCAGCCTAATCGCGCGCCGCGCCCGCTCGGCCGCCGGGGCGTTGCCATCCGCTCCCGCTCGGCGCCCGTAACGCCTTGACCTCCCGATTCAAAGCGAATGCCGTGCCTGAGGTATGGTGTTCGGGTTGTCTCGGCGAGGGTGTCCTCCAGACGTGTGACGCAACAGGCGTGTGGTGCGACACCGTGATCGACGCGGCGCGGCTTCCGGCCGTCCTCGTTCGGTCTTCGCCCCGACGAGTAGACCAAACCCCACCACGCAGGGCGCCACCCTCCCTGTCGGGAACTGTTGACCAGCCCGGAAGAGCCGTAGGAGTAGATCCAGTCATGTCCGACGCCAACCTTCTCGAAGCGTCCGTCCGTACCGAGTTCGGCAAGGGCGCCGCACGTCGCACCCGCCGTGCGGGCAATGTGCCCGCCGTTCTCTACGGCCACCAGGCCGAGCCGAAGCACCTGTCGCTGAACGCCCAGGCGTTCGCCGCGATCCTGCGTGAGCACGGCACGAACGCGGTGCTCAACCTCGAGATCGAGGGCACCAAGCAGCTGGCGCTCACCAAGTCCGTTGTGGTGCACCCGATCCGCCGCTACATCGAGCACGCCGACCTGCTGATCGTCCAGCGTGGCGAGAAGGTCGTCGCCGACGTCGTCGTCACCGTCACCGGCGACGCCGCCCCCGGCACCCTGGTCACCCAGGAAGCCACCACCCTGTCCATCGAGGCCGAGGCGCTGAACCTGCCCGAAACCATCGAGGTCTCCGTCGAGGGCGCCGAGGCGGGCACCCAGTTCACCGCGGGCTCGCTCGAGCTGCCCGCCGGTGTGACCCTGTCCGGCGACGCCGACCTGCTGATCGTCAACGTGGTCGCCGCCCGCGCCGCCGCCGAGGAAGAGACCGCCGAGGGCGAGAGCGCCGAGTGATCGAGATCGCCGAGTAACTCAGCGATGACCGGTCCTTCGACCGGGCCCGCGCTCGTGGTCGGCCTGGGTAATCCGGGCCCGGACTACGAGCGCACCCGGCACAATGTCGGCTTCATGGTCGCCGACGCGCTCGCCGAGCGCGTCGGCGGCCGTTTTGCCGTGCACAAGAAATCCGGCGCCGACCTGATCCAGGCGCGCCTGGACGGGCGTCAGGTGCTGATCGCCAAGCCGCGTACGTTCATGAACGTGTCCGGCCGTCCGGTCGCCGCGCTGGCCAAGTTCTTCTCGGTGCCGCCGACCGAGGTGATCGTCGTTCACGACGAACTCGATCTGCCCTTCGGCGCGGTGCGCCTCAAGCGCGGCGGTGGCGAGGGCGGTCACAACGGGCTGCGTTCGGTCTCCGCCGCGCTGACCACCAAGGACTACCTGCGGGTCCGGTTCGGCATCGGCCGCCCGCCCGGCCGTCAGGACCCCGCCGACTTCGTGCTCAAGCCGTTCGCGGCCGCCGAGCGCACAGAGGTGCCGGTGATCGTCGAGCAGGCCGCCGACGCGGTCGAAATGTTGCTTCGCGTCGGCCTGGAGACCGCGCAGAACCAGCTGCACTGATTCCGTCCGGCCGGCTCACCGCAGATGTGCGGCGGTGGCCGCCCGGCGCAGTTTGCCCGAGGAGGTCTTCGGCAGCGCCCCGGGGCCCAGCACCGCGACCGTGCGCGGACGCGCCCCGACCTCGGCGAACACCGCGTGCACGATCTCGCGCTCGATGCGCCGGACGGCGTCGTCGTCCTCGTGATCGTTGGACTCGACGACCACCGCGAAGCTCTCCCGCTTCTGGCCCGCGTCCAGCCGCACCGCGACCGCGTTGCCCGGTCGCACCCCGGGCACCCGCATCGCCGCGCGCTCCACATCGGTGGGAAAGATATTGCGCCCGCCCATGATGATGACGTCCTTGACCCGCCCGCACACCACCACCAGCCCGTCCTCGGTGAAGTAGCCGATGTCGCCGGTGTCGAGCCAGCCGTCGGCGTCCTGGGCGGGCAGGAACCCCTCCACGGTGATGTAGCCGGTGGTGACGGCGGGTCCGCGCAGTTCGATCACCCCGACCGAACGGGTGGGCAGCGGATTGCGGTCCGAGTCGACCACCCGGCCTTCGAGGTGGTCGACCAGGTAGCCGAGGGTGGGCAGACGCCGCACCGCACCGTGGTGACCGTGCTCGGTGACCGGCACGGCCTTGCCGAGCGCTTCGAGCAGATCGGCGTCGACCACGTCGAGCACCTGACCTTTGCCCGGGTCCGGGATGGAGACCGCCAGCGTGGTCTCGGCCATCCCGTAGACCGGAGTCAGCGCCATCGGGTCGAGGCCGAACGGCGCACCCGCCCGCGCCAGCGCGTTCATGGTGTCGGCGTCCACGGGCTCGGCGCCGTTCCACATGTAGCGCACACTGCTCAGATCGATCGAGCCCGGTTCGGCCTGCGCCAACCGCCGGGCCAGCAGGGAGTACGCGAAATTGGGTGCGGCGGTCACGGTTCCGCGGTAGCGGTCGATCAGCTCGGCCCACAGCAGCGGTCTGCGCAGGAAGTCCAGTGGCGTCACGCACACCACCTCGGCGCCGATCTGCATGGGCACGCTGAGGAACCCGACCATGCCCATGTCGTGGAAGAGCGGCAGCCAGCTGATCATCACATCGCTGTCGGGGCGGAACTTCACCCGGTCGAACATGGCGTAGGCGTTGACGTAGAAATTGCCGTGCGTGATGCGCACCGCCTTCGGCGAGCCGGTCGAACCGGAGGTCAGCTGCAACAGCGCGACGTCGTCCTCGGCGGTGTCCACCGGCTCGATCTCGGAGCCCGCGCCCAACTGCTCCAGCGTCACCACGGCGATGCCGCGCTCGCGCAACAGCGGTTCGGCCACCTCGAACGGCGCGCCGAGCACCACTGCCCGCGCCTCGATCATCCGCAGCACCGTCTCGGTGTCGCGCGCCCACAAGGCCAGATCGGTTCGCGGGGTCGGTTGATGCAGCATGGTGATCGACCCGCCGCGCATCCACACCGCCTGACACGCGGGCGCGATGTCCACCGGCATACCCGCGAGCACCCCGACCGCATCGCCCGGCCCGATCCCCGCATCGGCCAGCGCGCCCGCCATCCGCCGGGCGACCGTATGGATCTGGCCCCAGGAATGCCGCACCGGCGCATCCGGCTCCCCGGTCACCAGCCCGTAGTCGGACCTCAGTGCGGTCGCGTACATCTCTTCGGTGAACTTGCTCAAGGTCGGACTCCTTCTGTCGGCCCCGCGCCCACCGCCGTGAACCGGCCTCGTCCAACTATCTCGCGTGACACCCGCCCGTGTTAACCCCCTGCTGCCTGCGGATATCGGTTCCGGCCTCACCCGCCCCAAGAGCCGCAGGACGAGCAGTGCACCTCTGTCCGGCTCGGCTTCCCCCGGATCCTCGTCGGCGTGGGGACCTCAATTCTGCGTGCGGTCCAAGACGGCGCGCAGTTTCCCCAGCGCGCTGCGCCATCCGCGCTCCATGGCGTTGCGCGCCATCTTCTGCCGGGGGTGCTCGATGTCGAAGCCACCGTGGGTGAGCAGCAGCCGGGTGCCGCGACCGTGCGGGACCAGGCTCCAGTCCAGCACCCAGCGCGCGGGCCGTTCGGCGCGCAGGTCGACCCAGGTGAGGGTGAGTTGTTCGCCGGGCCGGGCGAGCAGCACCTCGCTGGCGACCTCGCCGGGCGGGTCGGTGGGGATCTCGAAGATGAAATGGGTGCCGACGAGGGTGGCGAAGCCGATGGGTCGCATGAGCCACTCGGCGAGCAGGTTCGGTTCGGTCAGCGCCCGCCACACGGTGTCCGGCGGTTGCGCGAGGAAATACCCGATCTGCACTTCCGCGGGATTGAGTTCGGCATCGAAGTTCAACAGCCCACCCCCTGGCAACGGCGCGATTCGGCGAAAACGGCCATAACACCCAGCATTTCACGAGATTTCGGCGTCGAGGAGACACTCGCGGTTTTTTTCTCGCTGCGCGGGGTGCTCCCTCGCTCACTGTCGGGCGGGGAAAGGGATGCGTTGCAGGTCCTCGGCGACGAACAGTTCCCCCGGGAAGTGCTCCTCGGCTTCGCGACGGTGGTCGTCCAGCGTGCGGTAGCGCTGGGAGAAGTGGGTGAGCACGAGGGTGCGGACACCTGCCTCGGCGGCGGCGCGGGCGGCCTGACCCGCGGTGAGGTGACCGTGTTCTTCGGCGAGGTGGGCTTCGGCGTCGAGGAAGGTGGCCTCGATGACGAGCATGTCCACCCCGGCGGCTGCCTCCAGCACGCCCGGGCACAGTCGGGTGTCCATGACGAAGGCGAAACTCTGGCCGGGCCGGGGCTCGCTCACCTCGTCGAGGGTGACGGTGCGATCACCGGCGACGATGCTGCCCGCGCGTTGCAATTCCGCGACGCGTGGTCCGCGAATGCCGAAGGCGCGTAACCGATCGGGCAACATCCGCCTGCTCGCGGGTTCGGTGAGCCGGTAGCCGAACGCCTCCACCGGATGCGAGAGCGGCACCGCGCGCAGCTGGAAGGTCGCGTCGGGGGTGTCGAGCACCCCCGGTCCGGTGACGGGGTGCGGTCGCAGGTCGATGCGGTGATAGAAGGCGCTGGCCTGGCACAGCCGGTCGAAGAAGACCTGGCCGGAGGCGGGATAGTAGGCGTCGATGGGGTGCGCGACCTCGTCGAGGTTGACGCGCTGCACGATGCCGGGCAGCCCGAGGCAGTGATCGCCGTGGAAGTGGGTCAGCGCGATATGGGTGAGGTCGGAGACCGAGACCCCGGCGAAGGCCATCTGCCGTTGCGTGCCCTCACCCGGATCGAACAGCAGGCCTTCCCGACCCCAGCGCACCACATATCCGTTGTGGTTGCGCAGCTTGGTCGGCACCTGGCTGCCGGTGCCGAGCACGATCAGTTCCCGCTGTGACATCTACAGTGCCGCCAGGGCGCGCACGAATCGGTCCAGCTCCGGGTAGCTCACGAAGCAGTGCGGCGAGGCCCGGACCACCGCGGGCAGGCCGCGCGCGGTCATGTCCAGCAGCGTGGAGGAGGCGAAACTGACGGTGAGGGTGATGTTCTCGGCCGCGAGCCGGTCGCGCACCTCGGTGGCCTCTAACCCGTCGACGGTGAACGACACGATGCCGCCGCGCAGGACGCCGTTGTCGCGTACGGTGACTCCGCGCAGGTCAGCGAGTGCGGCGCGCAGGTAGGCGGCGCGGTCGGCGATGGCGGTGTAGACCTCGTCGGGGCCGAGGTCGAGCAGATAGCGCACGGCCGCGCCGAGTCCCAGCCTGGCCGCCACGTCGCACTCCCAGAATTCCCATCGCCGGGCGTCGGGGGCGAGTTCGTAGGCATCCGGTGCGCTCCACTGCGCGCTGTGCAGGTCGAGGCGTTGCGGGACGAGCCCGGCGGTGGAACCCGGCCGCACATAGAGGAATCCGGTGCCACGGGGACCGCGCAGCCATTTTCGACCGGTCACCGAGAGCGCGTCCACACCGAGTCCGGCGACGTCGAGGGGGAGCTGTCCGGCCGACTGACAGGCGTCGAGCAGCACCAGCGCGCCCACCGAGTGCGCGATCGTGGTCGCCTCCGCGGCCGGGTTCACCAGTCCGCCGTTCGTCGGGACGTGCAGCAGCGAGACCAGGGCGACTCGCTCGTCGACCATGGCCGCGAGGGCGTCCAGATCCAGCTGCCCGGTGTCGTCGTCAGGGATCTGTTCGACCGTCGCGCCGGTCTCGGCGGCTCGGTGCATGGCGGCGATCGCATTGCTGGCGTAATCCGAGCCGCTGATGAGAACGCGGTCGCCGGGGCGAAGCGGCACCGAGTGGAAGAAGTCCGACCAGGAGCGGGTGGCGCTGTCGCTGAGCGCGATATCGGCCGGGTCGGCGCCGATGAGCTCGCCGATGGCCGCTTTGACCGCGGCCAGGTCGTCGAGTCGTTCGGCGGCCGCCCGGTAGCCGCCGACCTCGGCTTCCCGGCGCAGATGCCCGAGCTGGGTGTCGAGCACCACGCGCGGCGGCAGCGAGGAGCCCGCGCTGTCGAGAAAGACCAGGTCGGGGTCGGCCACCAGGCCCGGGGTGTCGGCGCGCACGCGGTTGTCGTCCAGCATGCCGACGACACTAGCCCGACCGTCTGTCCCTTTTCAGGGTCGTTTCTTGTCGGTGATGATCGCTACGCTGGTTCTGGTCGGTGAATGCTCTGTCCGCAACCACACTCGGTGGGAGGCTCGCATGGCGGTCACGCTCGAACATCAGGGTACGGCCGGCTTGGCCGATTCCTCCGGCGCATTGTCCTCGCGCGCCGCGGCGGAAGCCTTCCTCGGGGGAGTGTGCTTCAAACTCGGGCCACCCGCGCTGATCGGCGCCGAACTGGAGTGGCTCACCGTGCAGGGTGAGTGTCCGGCGTCCGGCCCCATTCCGCGCCCGCGGTTGTCCGCACTCGCCGCCGCTCTCGGCCCGCACGCTCCCCTCTCGCTCGACCCAGGCTCCCCGGCCCTTCCGCTACCGGGTGGCAGCCGGGTCACCGTCGAACCCGGCGGTCAGATCGAATTGTCCAGCGACCCGTTCACCACTGCCGCCGACCTGTGCGACAACCTGCGCGCCGACGCGCGCCTGCTGACCGAACTCCTCGCCGCCGCGGACATCAAGCCCGTCGCCCGCGCCGCCGACGCCGACCGCTGTGCCGATCGCGTGCTGCGCTCGCCCCGCTACCGGGCCATGGAGCGGTTCTTCGCGGGCATCGGCCCGTTCGGCAAGCTCATGATGTGCAATACCGCCGCCACGCAGGTCAGCGTGGACGCGGGCGCCGACGCCGCGGAAGTGGCCGCGCGTTGGACCATGCTGTACGCGGCCGGTCCGGCCCTGGTGGCCGCCTTCGCCTGCTCGCCGGATCTGCGCGGCGCCCCGCCCGGCGACTGGGCCTCCCAGCGAATGCGCACCTGGCTGCGCCTGGACAACACCCGCACCCGCCCGCCCGTGCAGGACTGGCCCGACCCGATCACCGGCTACGCTCGCTGGGCCCTGGACGTGCCGCTGCTGTGCCTGCGCAGACCGGACGAGCCCGTGAACCGGTCCGTGCCCGGCTGCCCCGACTGGTCACCCCCGCCCGGGGCCACCTTCGCCGACTGGATGTCCGGCGCACTCGACGACGAGGTCGGCCGCCGCCCCGGCACCGACGATCTCCGTTACCACCTGACCACGCTGTTCCCCCCGGTCCGCGCCTCGGGCTACTTCGAGATCCGCTACCTCGACGCCCAGCCCGGCGAGGACTGGACCGTCCCCGTCCACCTCTTCGACGCGCTGCTGTCGACCCGCCAGGTCGTCGCCGAGGCCACCCGCCTCGCCGCGTCGACCGCCGGACAGTGGTCGCAGGCAGCGCGTTGCGGTCTGACCGATCCGGAGATCCGCGGGTCCGCCGCCGATCTTCTCGAGCTGGCAGCCGCTCACGCCCGCACTCCCGCGGCCGCGACCGACCTCGCCGCCGCGGCGCGTCGCTGCCGAGCCGGGCGAACCCCGGCCGACGAGCCCATCCGGGTGCTGCCGTGAGACTCGTTCGCTCGAACGGGTCCGCCGCCTCGTCCTCGGACGCCCGGCGGGCCGTCATCGGCTCCTGCTCGAGCTCGGCGCCCGCTGTCCCACTCCCGGTGTCCCGCGTCGGAACGCGCACCTGTCCGGCTCCCTCCGGAGACCTCGGCAGACATCCGCCGGGGAATCTCCGCGGAGGTCAGGCTGTGGGTCTGCGCCGACCGTCCCTCCGCGAGCCTGTTCCAGAGTTCGCCTCCCTGCTCATCGGAAGAGATCGATCGTGACCGACTCCTTCACCTCCACCGACCCGACGCCTGCCGAAAGCTCACCGCCCGCCCCCGCCACCGATGGGTTCGGCGCGACCGACCACGCCGACACCGACCTGCTTCGCGCACGCATCGCCGACGTGCTGACCACGGCCCGCGCTCGCACCGCGGCACTCACCGACGCCGTGGACGAGAGCGACCTGGTCGCCCAGCATTCCCCGCTGATGAGCCCGCTGGTCTGGGACCTGGCGCATATCGGCAACCAGGAGGAGCTGTGGCTCGTCCGCGACGTGGGCGGCCGGGAGGCCGTACGCGCCGACATCGACGAGCTCTACGACGCCTTCAAGCACGCCAGGGCGAACCGTCCGGCGCTGCCGCTGCTCGATCCCGCCCAGGCCCGCGGCTATGCCGGCACGGTGCGGGAAAAGGTGTGGGATGTGCTGGAGCGCAACCCCCTTCGCGGCGGACCGCTGATCGAGGGCGGATTCGCCTTCGGCATGATCGCCCAGCACGAGCAGCAACACGACGAGACCATGCTCGCCACCCACCAGTTGCGAGCGGGCGAACCGGTGCTCGCCGCGCCGCCCGCCCCGGCGGCGCGGATCGGCATCGCCGGCGAGGTGATCGTGCCCGGCGGCGAATTCCTCATGGGCACCTCGGCGGACCCGTGGGCCCTGGACAACGAGCGGCCCGCGCATCCGGTGCACGTGCCCGCCTTCGCCATCGACGCCGCGCCGGTCACCAACGAGCAATACCTCGCCTTCGTCGACGACGGCGGCTACCGACGGCCGGAGCTGTGGTCCGAGCGGGGCTGGGAGCATCGGACGAGCGCCGGCCTGACCGCGCCGCAGTTCTGGGAGCGCGACAGCGACGGCCGCTGGTGGCGACGGGTCTTCGGCGCGATCACGCCTCTGCGGCCCCGTCAGCCGGTGGTGCACGTGTGCTGGTTCGAGGCGGAGGCGTTCGCGCGCTGGGCGGGCAAACGTCTGCCCACCGAGGCCGAATGGGAGAAGGCGGCCCGCTTCGACCCGGCCACCGGAACCTCCCGCCGGTACCCGTGGGGCGAAGCCGACCCCGATGAGTCGAAAGCCAATCTGGGACAACGACATCTGGAACCCGCCGAGGTCGGCGCCTACCCGGCGGGGGCGTCGCCGACCGGCGCGCACCAGATGATCGGCGACGTCTGGGAATGGACGTCCTCGGGCTTCGACCCCTATCCGGGCTTCCGCGCGTTTCCCTACCGCGAGTACTCCGAGGTCTTCTTCGGCGGCGACTACCGGGTGCTGCGCGGCGGTTCGTTCGGTACCGACCAGGTCGCCTGCCGCGGCACCTTCCGCAACTGGGACCATCCGATCCGCAGGCAGATCTTCGCCGGCTTCCGGCCGGCGCGCGACTTGGGAGCGGACGAGCGCTGATGTGCAGGCATCTCGGCTACGTCGGCCCGCCGGTCGCGGTCGGCGAACTACTCACCCGCGGCCCGCATTCGCTGTACCGGCAGTCGTGGGCGCCGCGCGACATGCGGGAGGGCGGCACCATCAACGCCGACGGCTTCGGCGTGGCCTGGTGGCGTCCCGGCCCGGACGGCCCGCGGGTCAGCCGGTACCGCAATCGGGAACCGATCTGGAGCGACCCCGCGGTCACCGAAGTCCTCGGGCAACTGGAGTCCACCGCCGTGCTCGGCTCGGTCCGCTCCGCCACCGTCGGCATGCCGATCGAGCGCAGCGCCTGCGCTCCGTTCGTCACCGGTCGCTGGGCGGCCGGCCACAACGGCGTCGTGCCGGACTGGCGGCACACCCTCACCGCCGTCGTCGCCGATCTCGACGCCGCCGCCACCCGCGCCGGCCAGACCAGGCTGTTCCAGACCGCCCGGATACTGGACGCCGAGTCTTGCACCGATGCCGCGGCGCTGTGGGTACTGCTCGGCGATCTTGTCGTCGCCGCGGAAGCCGGCGGCTACGGCGACAACCCGGCGTCGGCGCTGCGGCTGTTCGCCGCCGCTGTGCTGGACCACGCCCCGTCCGCCCGGCTCAATCTCCTGCTCTGCGACGGTTCCCACCTGCTGGCCACGACCGTCCACCACTCACTCGCCGCCCTGGTCACCGACGATTTCGCGATCCTGTCCTCGGAGCCCTACGACGACGACCCCCGCTGGCAGCAGATTCCGGACCGCTGCCTCGTCCGGGCCGAACCCGGCCACCTCGCCGTCGACCCGCTCATCGTCACCGGCGCCCCCGCCGCCCCACCCCCGCCGGTATCCGATCCGGCCCTTTCCTCTTTCCATACGGCCCCGTCCGAGTCGGCAGACGCCGCGCACACCGAAAGGCCGAACGCATGACAGCACCGACCATGGAAGTGCACCTCACCGACGCCGACCTCACCTCGGCCTTGCGTGCGGATGCCGAGCGCGGACTCACCGCCGATCCGAAATCGTTGCCCCCGAAGTGGTTCTACGACGCGCGAGGTAGCGAGTTGTTCGAGCAGATCACCGCGTTGCCGGAGTACTACCCGACCCGGACCGAACGCGCGCTGCTGCAGCGGGTCGTCGGCGAGATCGCCCGGCTCGCGCAGGCGGAGGTGCTCGTCGAACTCGGGGCGGGTTCGGCCGCCAAGACCAGGCTGCTGCTCAGCGCGCTGACGGCGCAGGGACCGCTGCACACCTATGTGCCACAGGACGTCTCGTCGGCGGCGCTGCGCGCGGCCGTGGCCGAGGTGGCCGCGGAGTTCCCGGCCCTGGCCGTGCACGGCGTCGTCAGCGACTTCACCGACACCCTGCAGACGTTGCCGCGCGGCGGCCGCCGGATGATCGCCTTCCTGGGCGGCACCATCGGCAACCTCGTCCCCGAGGAACGCCGGAACTTCCTCACCGGTATCCACGATGTTCTCGAACCCGGTGAGCGTCTGCTGCTCGGCGCGGGCCTGGTGATCGATCCTGCCGTGCTCGTCCCCGCCTATGACGATGCCCAGGGCGTGACCGCCGCCTTCAACCGCAATGTGCTGCACGTGCTCAACCACCGCCTGCGCGCCGACTTCGCCCCGGAGAAGTTCGAGCACGTCGCGGTGTGGGACGCCGACAACGAGTGGATCGAGATGCGCTTGGCCGCGACCGAGGACATGACCGTCACCGTCGCCGACCTCGACCTGACCGTCGATTTCGCGCGCGGCGAGCAGATGCGTACCGAGATCTCCGCCAAGTTCCGCATCGACGGGCTCGGCACGGAACTGGCCGAGTCGGGCTTCACCGTCGAACAGGTGTGGACCGACCCCGACGATCGCTTCGCCTTGGTCCTCGCCACGAGGCAGTGAGCGGGCTGCCAGGGCCGACTGTCCGCAGGCCGGTCCTGGCAGGACGAGATCTGCTCTCGGGCGAGGTGACTGTCCGATCTGGGTGGGCTCGACTCAGCTCGGGCGGCCGCTCCAATTCGGTGAGACGGCGTCAGGCGTTGGCGGGGCCGACCACGGCGGTCAACCACTCCACCAGCGGACGCAGGGTCGTCCACGCCGTGCGCACCTGGTCGGCGGTCTGCGGGGTGGACAGCCACTCCGGTGCGCCGAAGGCGTGGGAGCAGGTGAGCGATTTGTGCCTGAGCAGGGCGATGCGCGGATGGTCGGCGTCGTATCCCTTGGGTTTCGTCTTCAACGTCTCGCCGCCGAGGTCGAAGCCTGCGCTCACGATGGGCTGGAGGATCGACTCCAGTTCCCGGCCGCGCACGTCGTCGTCGACGGCTCGGCGGAACTGCGCGACCTGCTCGGCGGATCCGCGGTAGAAACCACCGCTGACGAACAAGCCCGCAGCGCCGATCTGCACGTACCAGCCCACACCGGGCGCGGTCCCGGCCACCGCGCCCTGGTGGGTCTTGTACGGCGCCTTGTCCTTGGCGAAGCGCACGTCGCGGTAGGGGCGGAAGATCTTGGCCGTGCCGAACTCGGCTTCCAGCTCGGCGGTCAGCGCCAGCATCGGGTCGCGCACGGCCTGCTCGTAGACGTGCTTGTGGGCGGTCCAGAACGTCTTCGAATTGTCGACCTCGAGGTCTTCGTAGAGGTCCAGGCCCGCGAGCGGGAAGCCACCGAATCCAGCCATGCACCGACCCTACGACCGACGCCGCCGCGCGGGCGACCGGGACCGCCCAGGGGGCAGTTCCGGCCGGATCGGTCCTGGCCGGAAATCGGCTCCGGCCGGGATCAGCTCTGGTTGGGCACGATGTCGGAGTTGTAGAACGCCAGACCGAGCAGCAGGCCGACGATCAGCGCTACCGCGGAGACGATCGCGGCCCACTTACCCAGCGATTCGCCTCTGGTGTGCCCGACCACGCCCAGCACGATGCCGACCGGCCCGAACAGAATCGGGCAGAAGAACAGCGCGACAGCCGCGCAGACGAACCCGATGATCGACATGACCTGCGGACCCTGCCGCTGCGGCTGTTCGGCGCCGAACGGTTCGTATCGGGGCTGGTATCCCTGGTAGCCGCCCTGCCCGGGTACCTGCGGTTGCCCACCGGCCGGCGGATATCCCGGATACCCGCCCTGGCCTGCGCCCGGATAGGGCTCATGGCCCGCGCCCGGATACGACGTCTGCCCGGCGCCCGGATACGGGGGTTGCCCCTGACCGGGATAGGGCGGCTGCCCCTGCCCCTGCCCCTGCCCCTGCCCCTGCCCCGGGTACGGCGGCGGCTGGCTCGGGAAGCCGGGCTCGCCCGGATAGGCGCTGGTCTCGTTCGGCTCACCCCACCTGGGCATGCCTGTGGACGACCCCGCTCCGGCGGGCGGCGGTGTTGTGCCGGAGGGCGGTGTTGTGCCGGAGGGCGGTGTCGTGCCGGAGGGCGGTGTCGTGCCGGAGGGCGGTGTCGTGCCGGAAGGCGGTGTCGTGCCTGACGACGGCGAACCTCCGGATCCCTTCGACAACGACGGCGGCGTCGCCTCGCGCTCCGGTGGTGTGGCGCCGGCGTGCGGGTCGCTCTGGTCCTCGGGGTTCTTCGGATCGGTCATGGACGCTCTCCTGGTCGTGTCGGCATCACCAACGCTTGGAGTACCACCTGGCCCGCGTCTTTATCGCCGATCGGCCGGATCGACCGCGAGACCGGCCCGTCGACGGCACGCGAAGTCCGAACCAGTATCGACCCGGGATATCTCCGCGGCCGGTAGGCGACATCGGGGATTCGCTGTTCGGACGATCTCGATTCAGGACCCCGAGTGCGAGTCCGGCGGACCGATCCGAGGGGCGGGATGCTCAGACCGACCAGATCGCGCCCGCCACGAACAGGATCACCAACAGCACCAGCGCCAGAATCACCCCGTTGGTGATCGCCGCGCCGAGCCCTAACGACTCCTTCTTGTTGTGTCCGACGATCCCGAGCACGATGCCCGCGGGCGCGGTGAGCAACGCAGGAAAGCCGCACAGCATCAAGATCGCGGCCACGCTCGCGGCCGCGAGGGCGAAACTCATGATCGAGAAGATCGGCGTCGGCGACTCCAGATAGCCGTGCGGGGTCGGCACACCGGGCGGACTGTAGACCGGTGGCGGAACGTAGGCACCGGGGTACGGGGCGCCGTACGGTCCGGCCGGAGGAGCGGGCGCGAACCCGCCCTGCGCCGGATACGGATTCCCGGGCGGCGGGGGCGGCGCGGCATACGGCGACTGCCCCGAGTATCCCGGCTGCCCCGAGTATCCCGGGGCGGAGGACGGCGGCGAGGGATACCCGGTGTGCGGGCCGTACTCCGAGGGCGAGCCGTACGACGCCTGTTGTCCGGGCGGCGCCGGCTGGGCGGGGTACGAGGGGTAGGAGGGATATGAGGGGTAGGCCGACGGCGGCGTCCCCGGCACCTGATCTCCGGCCCCGCCGAAACCGGGCGCGGGCGCCTGCGGAACCGGCGAACCGGTCGGCTGTGCGAGCAGCGTCGGGTCCGCCTGGGCCGGATCCGGTCCAGGCTTTTCGAGATCGATCCCCGGTCGGGGATCCTCCGGCGTCGTCATGACGTTCCCCCCTTCTCGGCCTGCGGCAGCGCGATCGGCCGTCGACAGCATTCCATGCGTACCACGGACCTCGGACATCGCGCACGCCGCACGGGCCCGAGTCATCGGCTCATCTCTTGCGTACTCGGCTGTTCGCCAAGACGCTGCGAAGTCGAAAGTGGTTGTCCTACAGCGGATTACCATGTTTTCTTTGCCCCAAGAAATAGGGACGACAGGAGGAAGACTGTGCGGCGAACCTTGACGAGCGGCCTCGCGGCGGCGGCGATCACCCTTGCGGCGGCAACGGGCGCGGGCCAGGCCGCCGCGGCTCCCGGCCTGCCCCTCGAACCGATGACCGGCACCGCGGTCCAAGAACTCGGCGACACGGCGGGCGGCTCCGGCTCGGGCTTCATGCCCATCGAGATCCCCCAGGTCGGCCCGGAAGCGGGCTCGGCCGCATACGGCGCCTACTCCGTCCTGTTCCTCATCATGGCCACGCTGTCCACCCTGTCCGCCGGGCCGCAGAACGGCTGTGACGTATTGCTCTGCGGATAGCGCTGGAAGGCCGATAAGCGACGAAGGCCGATAAGCGACGAAGGGCGGTCCCGGATCATCCGGGACCGCCCTTCGCGCGTCGAAATACTAAGCGTTGCCGTTGAAGAGCCCGGTGACCGAACCGTTCTCGAAGACCTCGCGGATGGTGCGGGCCAGCAGCGGGGCGATGGACAGCACCGTCAGCTGCGGGAACTTCTTGTCCTCGGTGATCGGCACGGTGTTGGTGACCACGACCTCGCGGGCGCCGCAGGCGGCGAGACGCTCGGCGGCGGGCGCCGACAGCACGCCGTGGGTGGCGGCGATGACGACATCGCCCGCACCCGCCTCGCGCAGCACGCGCACGGCCTCGGCGATGGTGCCACCGGTGTCGATCATGTCGTCGATCAGGATGCAGGTGCGGCCGTCGACGTCACCGACCGGACGGTGCGACTTCACCTGGTTGGGCACCAGCGGGTCGCGGGTCTTGTGGATGAACGCCACCGGCGCGCCCTCGAGGGCATTGGCCCACTTCTCGGCGACCTTCACGCGACCGGCGTCGGGGGAGACGACGGTGATGTTCTCCAGGCTGTAGTTCGCCCGCACGTGCTCGGAGAGCTGGAACAGCGCGTGCATGTGGTCGACCGGGCCGTCGAAGAAGCCCTGGATCTGATCGGTGTGCAGGTCGACGGTGATGATGCGGTCCGCGCCCGCGGTCTTGAGCAGGTCGGCGACCAGGCGGGCGGAGATGGGCTCGCGGCCGCGGTGCTTCTTGTCCTGACGGCCGTAGGGGTAGAAGGGCAGCACCGCGGTGATCCGCTTGGCCGAACCGCGCTTGAGCGCGTCGATCATGATGAGCTGTTCCATCAGGTGCTGGTTCACCGGAGCCGGGAAGCTCTGCAGTACGAAGGCGTCCGAGCCGCGCACCGACTCCTCGAAGCGCACGAAGGTCTCACCGTTGGCGAAATCGCGCGCGGTCTGCGGGGTGACCTGGACGTCCAGTTCCTTGGCGACCTGCTCGGCGAGCTCGGGATGAGCGCGTCCGGAGAAGAGCATCAGGTTCTTCTGATTATCGATCCATGATGCGGTCACTACTGTTCGCCATCCTTTTGCTCTGTTGCCTGACTTGATTTCTCATCGGCCGCGAGGGCTCGAGCCGCCGCGATCGCCGCCGCGGTTCCCGGCCGATTCCGCGGCACCCAGTTCTCGAGGTTCTTCTGCGGCCCACCGGACACCGCCAGAGCTCCTGGCGGAACGTTCCTGCGCAGTACAGTACCCGCCGCCGTATAGGCGCCGTCACCCACGGTCACCGGCGCGACGAACATGGTGTCGCTGCCCGTGCGCACGTGGGAACCGACCACGGTGTGATGTTTGGTCACCCCGTCGTAGTTGACGAACACGCTGGACGCGCCGATGTTGCTGTGCTCACCGATGGTCGCGTCGCCGACATAGGTCAGGTGCGGAACCTTGGAGTGCGCGCCGATCGAGGCGTTCTTGGTTTCGACGAATGCCCCGAGCTTGCCTGCCTCGCCGACGGTGGTGCCCGGCCGCAGATACGCGAACGGTCCGATGCTCGCGCCGGGGCCGATGGCCGCGCCGGAACCGTGCGTGCGCACCACCGACGCGCCGTCGCCGACCACCACATCGGTCAGCGTGCTGTCCGGACCGACCTCGGCGTCCTCGCCGACGACGGTGTTGCCGAGCAACTGCACGCCCGGCCGCAGCACGGCGTCGCGACCGATCCGCACGCCCGCGTCCACCCAGGTGGTGGCCGGGTCGATGATCGTCACCCCGGAGCGCATGTGCCGTTCCAGGATGTAGCGGTTCATGGTGCGGGTGGCTTCGGCGAGTTGCACCCGGTCGTTGACGCCGGTGACCTTGGCCGCGTCGACCAGTCGGGCGCCGTGCACGGGATGGCCTGCCTCGTGGGCCAGCTTCAGCACGTCGGTGAGATAGAGCTCGTGCTGGGCGTTGGCGGTGGACAACCGGCCGATCATGGTGCGCAGCACGGTCACGTCGAAGGCGTAGACGCCGGAGTTGACCTCGCAGATCGCGGCCTGCTCAGGGGTGGCGTCGGCGTGTTCGACGATCGCCACGACCTGGCCGTCGGCGTCGCGCACGATACGGCCGTAGCCGTTCGCGTCGTCGGGGACGAAGGTCAGCACGGTCACCGCGGAACGTTCCTGGTAGCTGCGGTGCTCGTCGAGCAGCGCACCCAGCGTGTGGCCGTCGAGCAGCGGCACGTCCGCGGAGGTGACCAGCAGGTCGCCGGTGAAGTCCTCGGGCAGCGAACGCAGCGCGCACCGCACGGCGTGGCCGGTGCCGAGCTGCTGTTCCTGCAGGGCGGGGGTGATCTCGCGGCCCAGTTCGGCCGCGACGTCGGCGACGGCCGCGCCGACCTGTTCGCGGTCGTGGCCGACGACGGTGATCAGATGGGTCGGGTCGATCTCGTTCGCGGCATGCAGCGCGTGGGCGAGCATGCTCCGGCCGGCGAGCGAATGCAGCACCTTGGGGGTCTTCGACCGCATTCGCGTCCCGGCTCCGGCGGCGAGAACGACGACGGCGGTCTGCTGTGGCATGGATCTCCCTCGGGCGCCTGTCCTCGTGCTTGCGTGTGACGTGCGTGGTCGGCGATGTGCGGGGCCGACGATAGTCACGGTGCCGGTGTGCTCCGCCGCCAGGACTCGAACCTGAACTATCTGAACCAAAATCAGAGGTGCTGCCATTACACCACGGCGGACCGTCGCACCGGCGGATGCTGGCGAGCCCGCCGCTGTGCCTCGGCACGAGTGAAATACTCGCACGAGACCCCGTCTCGAGTCGAACCGCCGCACGGCGCGATGCGGTGTCGCGGCGGGGCGACGGCGTACCGGACGGTAGGGTCGACGCCGAGGCGCCGGGGGCATGTGCCACATCGTTCCCGGTGCGCGGCGAGTGAATCGGGACCGGTGACCTCGCCGTCCGTTCATGAGACGCGAGAGGCGGACCAGTGTCGTCGGGTGAGCCGAACCGGGTGCCGCGCCCGCGAATGACGGGAACCCAGCGGCGTCAGCAACTGATCGAGATCGGTCGTTCGCTGTTCGCCGAGCGCGGGTACGACGCCACCTCGGTGGAGGAGATCGCCCAGCGCGCCCAGGTGTCCAAACCCGTGGTGTACGAACACTTCGGCGGTAAAGAGGGCTTATACGCGGTCGTGGTCGATCGCGAGATGTCGATGCTGCTGGACATGATCACCTCCTCGCTCACCCGCAACCGTTCGCGAGTGCGCCTGGAACAGGTCGCGCTGGCGCTGCTCACCTACATCGAGGAGCGCACCGACGGCTTCCGCATCCTGGTCCGCGACCAGGCGGGCACCGGGACCGGCGAGGAGAGCCGGTACTCGAGCCTGCTCAACGAAGCGGTCAACGAGGTCGCCCACATCCTGGCGGGTGATTTCGGCCGCCGCGAGCTCGATCCCGGTCTCGCGACGCTCTACGCCCAAGCACTGGTCGGCATGGTCTCCACCGCCGCGACCTGGTGGCTCGACGTGCGTGAACCCTCCAAGGAAGTGGTCGCCGCGCACCTGGTGAATCTGTGCTGGAACGGTCTGAGCGGCCTCGAGTCCGATCCCCAGCTGGATTCGGAATGGCCCACCGGAGCCGCGGCGGACTGAGAACGTCGGTGGTAACCAGCGGATTGCAGCGCATCTCCGGATGGATGCTCGAATTGGTCGCCCGTCGGCCACCTGGTGGTACGGTTCTCCCAACCTCTGGGTGCTGTTCGGGCGGTATGTCGGTCGTAGTTCAGGATGTCGGTCTACTTCAGGATGGCTGGATTCAGTGATGACAGGCGGATCTGATGGCTAGGCAAGCGCGTGCGGAGATCACCCGTGATTCCGTCCTCGCGGGTGCTGCCGATGTCTTCTTACGGTTGGGCTACGCCAACGCGAGCCTCAGCGAGATCATCGCGCAGTCCAATGTGACCAAGGGCGCCTTGTACTTTCACTTCGGTTCGAAGGAAGAGCTGGCGCGCGCCGTGGTCGATCAGGGCAATGAGCGACTGATCAGCTCGTGCCAGGGTTTCTTCGATACCAGGGTGCCCGCGCTGGAGGCGTGCATCGGCATCACCTACGTCGTGGCCGACCTGTCGATGAACGACCCGATGGTCGGCGCGATGCTCAAGCTGACCCACCAGATCGGTGACTACAAGGGCGCCCAGGGCGACAATGTCGCCAAGACCTGGGGCGAGACCTACCGGTTGCTCGCCGAGCGGGCCATCGCCCAGGGCGACCTGGAATCCGACCTCGATCCGGAGACGGTCGGGATGCTGCTGCACGAGGTGGCCTCGGGCGTCCACATCGTCGCCGTGGGCACCGAGTCGATCGAGCAGATGGCCGCGCGGATGGAGCGGGCCTGGTACTTCCTGCTGCCCGCCATCGTTCCGCCCGAAAAGCTCTCCTACTTCAGGGAATTCGCCGCCCGAAGGTTGCGCCGCTACGTGCCGTAGGGTCGTCGGTCGATTCCGGGACGGTCCTGTCGGCCGGATCGCCGACGACCGCGTCGTGGAGCTGACGGTCCGGGTGGCGATCAGTGAGCAGCCCACCTCTTCCACGGAGAATGTCCGGCATGGCCTCGGTGGGGCGAGCCAGTTGCGCACGCGCCTCGCGGATGCTGAGCTGATCGTCCAGTGCGCACTGCGGGGCGGAGGAGCCGCTGAACAGAGGCGGTGATTAGACTCGACGGGCTGTGCTGAGCGCTCGACCCGGATTCAGGAGTCGTTGATGTCCTCTCGTCCACCACTCGCCGGACTGGCCGCGGTGGCCGGTGCCGACGCCGCGTTGCGCACCGTGTCCGACCTGGTCGGCACATCGACGGTCGAACTGGTGGCGCCCGCGGCGGCCAGGTCGTTCGTCGCGGCGACGCTGGCCAGGAAACGGCCCGTCGTCGTGGTCACCGCCAGCGGACGCGAGGCCGACGATCTCACCGTTGAGCTGACCGAGATGCTCGGCGTCACGGTGGCGCAGTTCCCGTCCTGGGAGACCTTGCCGCACGAGCGGCTCTCGCCCGGCGCGGACACCGTCGGCAGGCGGTTGGCGGTGATGCGCAGGCTGGCCCATCCCGAGGACTCGGAGTTCCCGCCACTGCGGGTGGTGGTGACCACGGTCCGCTCGCTCATGCAGCCGATGGCGGCGGGGCTGGGCGATATCGAGCCGATCGTGCTGCGCGAGGGCGCCGAACTCGACTTCGACGATCTACTGGTGCGGCTCGTCGAGTTCGCCTACACCCGGGTGGACATGGTCGGCAAGCGCGGCGAGTTCGCGGTGCGCGGCGGCATCCTGGATCTCTTCCCGCCGACCGCCGATCACCCTGTGCGCGTGGAGTTCTGGGGCGACGAGGTGACGCAGGTGCGCGCCTTCTCGGTCGCCGACCAGCGCTCGCTGACCGATGTCGAGACCGGCGTGGTGGTCGCCACCCCCTGTCGTGAGCTGCTGCTGACCGAGCAGGTGCGCGAACGCGCCGCCGAGGTCGCCGCGGAGAACGCGGCCGACGCGGCCTTGGTGGAGATGCTCGACAAGCTTGCCCAGGGCATCCCGGTGGAGGGCATGGAGGCGTTGCTTCCGGTGCTGCAGCCCGGTGAACTGCGGTTGCTCACCGAGCTGCTGCCCGAGGGCGCCCACGTGCTGCTGTGCGATCCGGAGAAGATCCGCACCCGCGCGGCCGACCTGGTGCGCACCGGCGCGGAATTCCTGGAGGCGTCCTGGACGGCGGCCTCCTTCGGCGCGGACGCGCCGCTGGGCGCGGGCGGTCTCGACCTCGCCGCGTCGTCGTATCGTCCGCTGTCGCAGATCGCGGACGACGCGCACAGGCGTGACCTGCCCTGGTGGTCGCTGAGCCCGCTGGCCTCCGGCGATCCGGCCGAGGTGGTGCTGCCCGTGCAGCAGGCCCCGACCGCGCGTGGTTCCGAGGAGCTCGTCGCCACCATCTTCGCCTCGCTGCGCGCGCACGTGACCACCGGCGGCCGCGCGGTGGTGGTGGTGGCCGGGCACGGCACCGCCCAGCGCATCTCCGAGCGTCTCGCCGAGGCCGACGTGCCCGCCGCCGCGCTGGAGGCGGGCGCGCAGCCCGAGCCAGGCGTGGTCGGCGTGCTGTGCGGCTCGCTGCACGACGGCGTGATCTTCGACGACGCGAATCTGGTCGTCGTCGCCGAATCCGACTTGACCGGCAACCGCGTCACCGCGCCCGGCGAGGGCAAGCGTCTGCCGGCCAAGCGCCGCAATCAGGTCGATCCGCTCGCCCTCAACGCGGGCGACATGGTGGTGCACGACCAGCACGGCATCGGCAAGTTCGTGGAGATGATCGAGCGCACCGTCGGGGGCGCGCGCCGGGAGTACCTGGTCATCGAGTACGCGCCGAGCAAGCGCGGTCAGCCCGGCGACCGGCTGTTCGTGCCGATGGAATCGCTCGACCAGCTCTCCCGCTACGTCGGCGGCGAGATGCCGAGCCTGTCGAAGTTGGGCGGCTCGGACTGGGCGAACACCAAACGCAAGGCGCGCAAGGCTGTTCGCGAGATCGCGGGTGAACTCGTGCAGCTCTACGCCGCCCGCCAGGCCGCGCCCGGTCACGCCTTCGGCCAGGACACCCCGTGGCAGAAGGAGATGGAGGACGCCTTCGCCTTCACCGAGACCGTCGACCAGATGACCGCCATCGCCGACGTCAAGGCGGACATGGAGAAGCCGGTGCCGATGGACCGCGTGGTCTGCGGCGACGTCGGCTACGGCAAGACCGAGATCGCGGTGCGCGCGGCGTTCAAGGCGGTACAGGACGGCAAGCAGGTCGTCGTGCTCGTGCCGACCACCCTGCTCGCCCAGCAGCATCTGCAAACGTTCACCGAGCGCGTCGCGGGCTTCCCGGTCACCGTGAAGGGCCTGTCGCGCTTCACCGATCCGGGTGAGTCCCGTGAAGTGCTGCGCGGCATGGCCGACGGCGAGGTCGACATCGTGGTCGGCACCCACCGGCTGTTGCAGACCGGCGTGCGGTGGAAGAACCTCGGCCTGGTCATCGTCGACGAGGAGCAGCGCTTCGGCGTCGAGCACAAGGAACACATCAAGGCGCTGCGCACCCACGTCGACGTGCTCACCATGTCGGCCACCCCGATCCCACGCACCCTGGAGATGAGTCTGGCGGGCATCCGTGAGATGTCGACCATCCTGACCCCGCCGGAGGAACGCCATCCGGTGCTCACCTACGTCGGCGCCTACAACGACAAGCAGGTCACCGCCGCCATCCGCCGCGAGCTGCTGCGTGACGGCCAGGTGTTCTACGTGCACAACCGGGTGTCCTCGATCGACAAGGCCGCCAAGAAGATTCGCGACATGGTGCCCGAGGCGCGGGTGGTGGTCGCGCACGGCCAGATGAACGAGGACACTCTCGAACGCACCGTGCAGGGGTTCTGGGAGCGCGAGTACGACGTGCTGGTGTGCACGACGATCATCGAGACCGGCCTGGACATCTCCAACGCCAACACCCTGATCGTGGAGCGCGCCGACAGCCTGGGCCTGTCCCAGCTGCACCAGCTGCGCGGGCGCGTCGGGCGCTCGCGCGAACGCGGCTACGCCTACTTCCTCTACCCGCCGGAGAAGCCGCTCACCGAGACCGCCTACGACCGGCTGGCCACCATCGCGCAGAACTCCGATCTGGGCGCGGGTATGGCTGTGGCGATGAAGGACCTGGAGATCCGGGGCGCGGGCAACGTGCTCGGCGCCGAGCAGTCCGGCCATGTCGCGGGCGTCGGCTTCGACCTGTATGTGCGGCTGGTCGGCGAGGCCGTGGAGGCCTACCGCGCCGCCGCCGACGGCAAGCCGATCACCACCGAGGAGGTCAAGGAGGTGCGCATCGATCTGCCTGTCGACGCGCACATCCCGCCCGATTACATCGCCAGCGACCGCCTGCGTCTGGAGGCCTACCGCAAACTCGCGGCGGCGCAGGACGATTCGGGTCTGGCCGCGGTGGTCGAGGAACTCGTCGACCGCTACGGCCCGCTGCCGGTGGAGGTCGGGCGCCTGGTGTCGGTGGCCAAGCTGCGCCTGCTGGCCAGGGAGTACAGCGTCACCGAGATCGCCGTCACCGGCACCACGGTCAAGATCTCCCCGCTGCTGAACCTGCCCGACTCGAAACAGTTGCGGCTCAAGCGCATCTATCCGACGGCCACCTACAAGGCCGCCAGCGGCGTCGTGCAGTTGCCGTTGCCGCGCGTGGAGGACAGCGTCGGCGCCGACCGGGTGCGTGATGTGACCCTGCTGCAGTTCATCGCCGATCTGTTGCTGGCGTTGGACGGAAAGGCCAAGGGGGCGGTCGATGTGAGCGTGGCGACCGAGGTCGCGGCCGCCCGATGAGCGCTGCTCAGCCGTACGGTTCCGCCGCAGACCCGGGCACCGCTGCACCCCGGAGCTCCACCGAACCCGACAGCTCCACCGAACCCGGCGGCCCCACCGAACCCGGCGGCCCCACCGAACCCGGCGGCCCCACCGAACCCGACAATGCCGCCGATGTGGACCTGGTGTCGGCCGGGCTGTCCGGCGCGGTCGAGGTCATGGATCGCCTGTGGCGTTTCGGCGGCTGGGAGATCACCCAGACCCACGACTCGCTGCGTCCCTACCTGCTCGAGGAGACCTACGAACTGCTCGACGCCATCGGCGAGAACGACGCCGAGACCATCAAGGAGGAACTCGGCGACCTGCTGCTCCAGGTTCTCTTCCACTCCCGGATCGCCGAAGCCGCGGGCGAGTTCACCGTCCACGATGTCGCCGCCGCCCTGGTCGCGAAACTGGTCAACCGCAGCCCGCATCTGCTCGACACGGTCATCGCCCCGGACGCCTCGATCGAGGAGAAGATCGAGGCCCAGGAACGCGCCTGGCAGGAACGCAAGTCCGCGGAGAAGACCCGCCGCTCCTGCCTGGACGGTATCGCCCTCGCCCAACCCGCCCTCGCGCTGGCCGAGAAGGTGATCTCCCGCAGCCGCGCGGCCGGTCTGCCCGCCGACCTGGTCCCCGACGAGCTGCGCGTGGTCCACCTCGGCGGTCCCGACAGCGCCGAGGAACGCCTCCGCAAAGCCGTCCTCGCCTTCGCCGCGAGCATTCGCGCCGCCGAGGACGCCGCCGAAGCCGAACGCGGCGAACGCGCACCCCTCGCCGCCGACGATTGGCGCCGCAACCTGCGGGCGTAGGCGGTGTCCCGCCCGAGCCGCACAGGCGACCACCCACAGGTGTGCGGGCCCGGTTCATCGGTGATCATCCGCCGAGTCACCGACTGGTCACGTGCTGACGGCCGACGAGCCATTCGACTTCGATATTCTTGCGTCGAATACCCGAAACCGACGGTGGTGGTTCCACCGGGAGGGGTGCCAGTCCGGTGCCGATCGACAGAGTCGCGGAGTATCCGCGACCGGATCACGTTCTGTTCCACTTCAGTGACACGCATCTGATCGCCGGTGACGGCGACCTGTACGGGGCGGTGGATGCCGACGAGCGGCTGCGCAGGCTGCTCGCCCAGGCCGAGGCCAGCCGGATCAGGCCGACGGCGATCGTGTTCACCGGTGACCTGGTCGACCAGGGCGAGCCGGACGCCTACGACAAGCTGCGGGCCCTGGTCGAGCCGTTCGCGCGGCGGGTGGGCGCGCCGGTGGTGTGGGTGATGGGCAATCACGACGACCGGCGCACGCTGCGCAGGCGCCTGCTCGACGCGCAGCCCACCGGAGTTCCGTTCGACCAGGTGCACATGTTCGACGGACTGCGTGTGATCGCGCTGGACACCACGGTGCCCGGCCACCACCACGGTGAGATCACCGACGCGCAGCTGGGCTGGTTGCGCGACGTGCTCGCCGAGCCCGCACCGTTCGGCACCATCCTGGCCATGCACCATCCGCCGGTGCCGTGCCTGCTCGACCTGGCCGTCACCGTGGAACTGCGCGAGCAGCGCAGGCTGGCCGAGGTGCTGCGCGGCACCGACGTGCGCGCCATCCTGGCCGGGCACGTGCACTTCTCGACCTTCGCCACCTTCGCGGGCATCCCGGTCTCGGTGGCCTCGGCCAGCTGCTACACCCAGGACCTGTCGGTCGCCGAGGGCGGCCTGCGCGGTCGTGACGGCGCGCAGGCGTTCAACTTCGTGCACGTCTACCCGGACACGGTCATGCATTCGGTGGTGGCGATCGACGCGGGCGCGACGGTCGGCGAGCCCGCCACGCCGGAGCAGGCGGCGTCGCGGCTGGCCGCCGAGGGCATCGTGATCGCTCCGGCGGCTCGCATCCCGCAGGTCATGCGGCGCCGGCAGTCGGCTCCACACGGTGGTGACGAGACGGTTCGCTGATCCGTTCCCACGGCGCCGGATCCGGGAAGTACTCCGCCAGGAAGCGCGAAACCTCCCGCACCCGTTCGGATTCGGCGATCTCCGGAAAGCTGCTGTCGTTGAGGCAGAAGAAGTCCAGGTCACGGCGTTCGGCGATATCGTCGAGCAGGGTCAGCCCGCTGCGCAGCGTGGTGTCGACATAGCGGAAGCGCGCGGTCTCCTGCGGCACCGCGCGACCGGTGAACAGCGCGTAGTAGTGGTAGAGCGAATTGGTCACCGAGATGTCGGTGGCGGAGCGGAACCGGCTGTGACCGGTACGGGCGAAGTCCTCGGGGAACTGCGCTCGCATCTCGTGCAACACGCTGCGTCGCAACGGGACCGGCGTGTGCTCGAGATGGCGGGTGATCAGATGGCCGAACCGCTTCGCCAGCAGCGCCCGGTTCACCCTGGCCGCGTTCTCGTAACCGCTGCGTCGCTCGTTGCTCGCACCGGGCCCGATGCGCAGATCGGCCTCGACGAAACGGCTGATGCCGCCGGGGGTGAAGAACATCGACGGCCGCACCGGTCGGGCGAAGAACATGTCGTCGTTGGAGTAGAGGAAATGCTCGCTGAGCCCGTCGATGTGCTGCAGCTGGCTCTCGACGGCGTGGGAATTGAAGGTGGGCAGGCCGGAGGTGTCGGCGAAGTGGTCGACCGCGCGCACGATCGTCACCTTCGGATGCTCGGCCAGCCAGGCCGGCGGGCGGGAATCGGTGGCGATGAAGATGCGCCGGATCCACGGCGCGTTCTTGTGCACCGATCGCAGCGCGTAACGGAGTTCGTCGATCTGACGGATTCTGGCGTCGGCGTCGTCGCCCTCGCCGACGACCACCTGCGCCAACATGCCGGCCCGGCGGGCGCGCAGTTCGGGGTCGGAGCCGTCCACCCAGGAGAACACGATGTCGATGTCGAAATCGACATCGGTGGCGTGCGGTGCGAACATGCCCGCGAGGGTGGGCCACTCGTGGTCGAACAGGGCGACGTCGGTGAGTTCCCCATCGGCCAGGTCGAACACGGCACGGGTCAAGGCGTTCGGGCGCGGGCAGGACACGGTGTCGCCGTGGTATTCCCA
Source organism: Nocardia shimofusensis NBRC 100134 (assembly GCF_001613125.1). Lineage (GTDB taxonomy): Bacteria > Actinomycetota > Actinomycetes > Mycobacteriales > Mycobacteriaceae > Nocardia > Nocardia shimofusensis. The sequence goes on along the minus strand of NZ_BDBT01000002.1, from coordinate 57,913 downwards.
CAGTTCCAGCTCGACGTGGTGGGCCGGATCGAGATCGCGGCCCAGGCGCAGTACCCCGGACGAGGCGGTGTCGCAGAAGAATCCGGCGGCCGGCGCGGCGGCGGTCACCCGGTCGGCGATCTCCCGGTGGGCCGCGTCGGCGGCCAGGATCAGCCGGTGGTCCCGGTCGCGTACCAGCAGGAACGGCACGCCCGCAGCGTCGAGTTGCTCGCGCAGCCAGATCAGATCCGCCACCGCCGCCTGCGAATACACGAGATTGCCAGCTACGGGGCCGGTCGAACCCCGTGCTCCCGACGGTCGGTACACCATGTCGTTCTCACCTCACTCACGGCAGGACGCTGCGCCTCTCGGACACAGCGCGTCGTCGACGGGAAGTGCGGTCTTTCCGGCCGGCGCGGAACGAGGTCGGCGGCCCGAGCGCGGCAGGAAAAACAGCACGCAAAAGCCGGACAGCCATCGGCCAGCAATCGAATAACGCCCGGTGAACAGGGCGTCGACTACGAATGATGCCCCGGTGAGCAGAGTCCGTCAATCGCAGCGATCAGCCGTGCGACCACCGTCGGGTGTGATAAGGCTGGTCGCTCGAGCGTGCTGTGTGCGCTCCGATGCACCCGCACGCAGCGGGGGCATCGACCTAGACTGGCAGGGGGGCGGCGACAGCCCGCCGCGCACGACGATCCCACGAGGTGACGCAGTTGACATCCGATCATCCCGAATTGGACGTGCTACCGCAGTGGCCGCAGGAGACCATCGCCGTGCTCGTCACGACCGATCCTGCCCCGCACGCGATTCCGGTGTCCTGGCCGGTGCGCGCGGGTGACCGCCGCATCCTGATCTCGCTGAAGTCCGATCGGGGTTCGCTGGCGCGGTTGCGGGAACGGCCGGAGGTCGCGTTGCTGATCCTCGGTGGCGGGGATGTGGCGTTGTGCGCGCGGGGCGAGGCGAAGGTGATCGCCGAGGAGATGCCCGGCGCACAGGACTACGTCGCCGTTGCGCTGGATGTGGCCGTGATCGACGATCATCGGCAGTCCGCGTTCTCGGTGGCGCAGGGTATCCAGCGCACCGTGCTCGACGAGTTCGAGCTGAACGCGCTGAAGGGCCGCGTCGCGACGCTTCGTGACTGGGCCGCGAACTCGAACTGATTCGCGAACCCGACGGAAAACTGTCACATCGAAAACCCCGTGCGAGGAAGCGCGGACGGAAAGGGGATCATGAGCGTCACACTGGCCAAGGGCGGCAACGTCTCGCTGTCGAAGCAGGCCCCGAATCTGACGAAGGTCGCGGTCGGCCTGGGTTGGGATGTGCGCACCACGACCGGTGCGGACTACGACCTCGACGCCAGCGCCCTGGCATGCGGGCCCAACCTGAAGGTGCTCTCGGACCTGCACTTCGTCTTCTACAACAATCTGCGCTCCCCGGAGGGCACCATCGAGCACACCGGTGACAACCTCACCGGTGAGGGCGACGGCGACGACGAGGTGATCAATATCGATCTGGCGGCCACCCCGCCGTCGATCACCAACATCTTCTTCGCCGTCTCCATCCACGACGCGGACGCGCGCGGTCAGTCCTTCGGGCAGATCCGCAATGCCTCCATCCGCGTCGTCGATCTCAACACCGATGCCGAACTGGCCCGCTACGACCTGTCCGAGGACGCGTCCACCGAGACCGCGATGATCTTCGGCGAGCTGTACCGGCACAACGGCGAGTGGAAGTTCCGCGCCATCGGCCAGGGCTACGCCTCCGGTCTCGGCGGCATCGCCCGCGACTACGGCGTCAACGTCTGACCTCGCGAACTGTCCGGCCGGACTTCCGGCCGAGCTACCCGGGCTACCCGGCCAGGGTCTGCGGCACCCGCCGCGGCCGTGGCCGGGCATGTTCGTCGAGCAGCGCGAAGTAGCGTCGCAACATCAGCACGGCGGTCGCCGCGAGCCCGGCGGTCAGCCCCCACCAGACACCCGCCGCGCCCAGTCCCAGCGGCAGCGCGAGCAGCAGCGCGCACGGCAGGCCGACGCCCCAGTAGCCGATCACCGAGAGCCGGAAGCCCGCGCCGGTTGCCTTCAATCCGCGCAGCAGGCCGGTGCCGATGTTCTGGGCGGCGTCGAAGAACTGCAACACGATGCCGATGAGCAGCAGGGTGCGCGCGACCTCCAGCCCGGCGATGTCGTCGGCGGCCAGGAACGGCCGCAGCACCAGGTGCGGCGCGAGCACATACGCCACGCCGGTCACCACGGCGACCACGCCCGCGTAACGCAGCGCCAGCCAGGCCAATCCACGGGCCCGCTCGTGCTCCTCGCGTGCCACGGCCCGGCTGACCAGGATCGAGGCGCCGTGCGAGATGCCGATGGCGACCTGGAACACGATGTAGATGATCTGGTAGACGACATTGTGGGCGGCCAGCGCGGCCGGGCCGAGGGTGCCCATGACCAGAGCCAGCACCGAGAACATGCCCGCCTCGGAACCGTAGGTGAGCGCGATCGGCGTGCCGAGCCGCAGCTCCGATCCGACCGTGGCGCGACGGACCGGCCACGGCCGCAGCGACAGCATCGGCGCGAGATCGTCGTCGCGCCGCACCATCGCCCAGAAGACGCCGAAGGTGATCAGGAAGACCAGCGAGGTCGCCACACCGATGCCGGTCAGTCCCAGCGCGGGCAGGCCCGCCCAGCCGTGAATGAACGTCAGCGCCAGCATCGCGTTCAGGGCGATCGAGCCGAGTGTCACCGTCAGCAGGGCCTTCGGCCGTTGCATCCCGACGGTGTACTGGCGCAGCACCTGGAACCACAGGCAAGGCAACAGCCCGGGCGCGAGCGCGATCATGAGCGGACGCGCGTCGGCGAGCACGCCCGCGTCCTGGCCGAGCCACGGCAGCGCCCAGCCGAGCCCGACCAGCAGCGCGCCGCCGAGCAGACCGGCCACGGTGGCGATGAGGACGCCGGCGCGCACGATCTCGCGCACCTCGCGCTGCGCGGATTCGCCCCGCTTGCTCGCGCCGCCGACCGCCGCGGCGACTCGATTGCCGGTGCCGGTGATCAAGCCGACGCCCATGGTGCGGATCTGGTTGAACAGCACCAGCGCCAGACCGCCCGCCGCGACCTCGCGGACGCCGAGCGTGCCCATGAGCGCGATATTGGTGGTGGAGACGGCGACCTGTGCCAGTTGGGTGAGCGCGATCGGCGTGGCCAATGCGGCCAGCCGCCGTCCGTCCGGGGTGATCGCGGCGAGATTCATGTGTCCACCTCGTCGGGAACGGCCGGATCCGGTTCTTCGCACTCGATCATCGGGCATCCGCCAGATCGGTGCGCCGGGTGGCGGGCGCGTACCGGCGCACCATGGCGCGCACCCGTTCCTCGGCGGCCGGATCGAGCAGTTCGCGCTCGCCCATCCAGCGGTCGTCGAAGACGGTGTCGAGGTATTTCTCGCCGCCGTCGCACACAATGGTGACCACCGTCGAACCGGGCGGGAACTGCTCGAGTCGTTCCAGGCCGACGAAGACCGAGCCGCCCGCCGAGCCGCCGATCATCAGGCCCAGCTCCGCGGCCACCGCGCGGGCGGTGGCGAAGGCGTCGACGTCGGAGACCTTCACGCCCTCGTCGAGCAGGGAGTAGTCCACGGCGGTGCCGATGGTGGCGCCCGGCGGAGTGCCGGTGCCGGATTGCCAGTACGGCCCGCCCGGCCCGCCGAAGGCGATCGAGCCCACCGGCTCCACGCCGATCACCCGCGCGGGGCAGCCCAGCTCGCGCAGCCGGGTCGCGGTGCCGAACAGCGAACCGCCGGTGCCGACCGCCGAGAGCAGGATGTCGACTCGCTCGACGTCCGCCAGCAATTCCTCGGCGACAGGGTAGTAGCCGACCGCGTTGGCGTCGTTGTTGTGCTGCTCGGTGAAGTAGGCCCCCGCCTGCCCGGCCACCATCGCCGCGGCCAGGTCCTCTCTGGCCGAGGTCGCCAGGTCGTCGTCGCCGTCGTCGGCGACGAATACCAGTTCCGCACCCATCGCTCGCATCGCGCGCAGTTTGTCCTTACAGGCGTGGTTGTCGACTACCGCGGTGAAGCGGTACCCACGTTCGGCGGCCACTACCGCCAGACCGAGCCCGGTGTTGCCGGACGTGGACTCGATGATATGCCCGCCAACTTCCAGCAACCCACGACGCTCCGCGTCGAGCACCATCTCGCGGGCCATCCGGATCTTGGCCGCGCCGGTCGGGTTGAACTGCTCGAGTTTGAGCAGCAATCGGGTGCCGGAGTCGGTGACGGCGAGTTCGAACAGGGGGGTGCGGCCGATCAGATCGGTCACGCGCGTGACGAGCGGCATGGCTGTCTCCTCGGGAACGGGGGCGGTCAGGGCGCGGCTGATCGGCGCGCGGGCATGACCGATGGGTCGTGGGTCGGCGGGGCGTGGGGGTGGGGCGCGCTCAGCGGGCGTCGAGAGCCCAGCGCAACCGGTCGCCGTCGGTCTCGTGCAGCACGACCTTCGGCGGGAGGGGGAGTTCGTGGAAAGCGGACTCGTTGGAGTCCATCTGGTAGCCGGCCGTATTCGGGTAGACCAGCAGGTCACCCGGCTCGGCGGGGCGCGGGAGCGGGATGCGCCGCCAGCTGACCATGTCCGATTCCAGGCAGCTCGACGCTCCGACGCTGGTCGGCGTCTCGCGCCCGTCCCGGCGGGGTGGCCACAGCAGCGGGTCGGGCAGGTATTCGCTGTCGAACCACTGCTCGGACAGGCTCAGGCTGGTGCCGTCCACGGTCAGCAGCCGGTAGGGACTGCCGTGCGCGTGACGGGTCTTGGCGCCGCGCACCCCGAAGACCGTGCTGCCCGCGTGCGCGAGCAACGCCCGGCCCGGCTCGACGGCCAAGCGGATGTCGTTGTCGCGCAACGCCTTCGCGAGATCGCCGTGGGCGGGATTGCCGTGGGCCAGATCGCCGTGGGCCGGTCCGTGGTGGGTCAGGATCGCCGTGAGCATGGCCGCGCCGGGGACCGGGAAGTGATACGGGTAATAGGAGGCGAAGGACTTGCCCGCGTGGAACCGGGTCGGCGCGGCCTGCGCGGTGAACTGTGACCACGCGTCGGCGGGCAGGTAGTCCACGCCGAAACCGCCGCCGATGGACAGTGTGGTGATGTCGTGGCCGAGTTCGCGCGCACGGACGCACCGATCGACCAGCTCGGCGGCGAACACGGCACGCGCCGCCGCGTCGTAGCCGGACAGGTGGAAGCTGAACCCTGTCAGGCGAACTGCCGTATCACCGGCGAGCCGCTCGACCGCCCGATCGAGTTCCTCCCCGGTCATCCCGAATCGACTGCTCGACCCGTCCGGCAACGCTCGCAGCAGTATCCGCGCCGCCGGGCCGGAGTTCAGCAGCCGATCCAGTTCGTCGAGCGCGTCTATCGCGATCAACGCGCCGTGCCGAGCCGCCAGCCACAGCAGCTCCGCCGACTTGGCGGGGCCGGTGACCATCAGCTCCTCACCGCGCACCCCCTGCGCCAGCGCCGCCGTCAGCTCCCCGACGCTGGACACGTCGACACCGGCGCCCTGCTCCGCGCACGCCCGCGCGACACACGCCGCCTTGTTGGCCTTCTTGCCGTAGTAGACGACGCCGTCCACACCCGCTCGGTCGAAGGCTCGCTGGAACTCGGCGATATTGCGCCGCACCCGCGCCGGATACATCAGGTGGAAGGGGGTGCCGACCGCGAAAGCGATGTCGCCCAGCAGATCCGGGTCCGCCAGCACCCGCTCCTCCCACGGGTCCAGATACGCGGGCATCGGAGCTGCCGTGATCGCCGCCTCGCCCTGCGCAACCACTCCCTCGGCAGAGGTACCGGGCACGCCAACCTCGCCACTGTCCGGTGCGTCCGCGGCCTGCGGCTCGGCGACCGGTGTATCGACGGGGTGCGCGACCTCTTCGGCCGCGCTGCCCGCGGATTCGCCGACCGGGGCGTCGGTCGGCTGCGGGGTGGAGGCGGGCATCGGCCACCCCGGGATCGGCAGCGGTTCGGTCATGTCGGGCAACGGCTCCGGTTCCGGAGCGGGAGCAGGCGGGTCGTCGTGCGTGTCCGGCGGCGGGGCCACCCGCTGGGCCGGGTCGACCTCGAAGAGGACCATGTCCTCGGTGACCTCGAAGAGGACCATGTCCTCGGTGGCGGCGAGGTCGACGGCGGTCTCTAGTCCCACAGCGCGACCTCCGTGCCGCGCCCCTGGGAGATGGCGAGTTCGGCGAGGGCGTGCGCGACGGCGATGTCGGTGAGCACCAGGCCGCTGTTGTAGACGAAGATCTTCTCCTCGTCGGAGCGTCGGCCGACCGCGCGCCGGTCGAGGATGCGCGCCAGTTCGGCGTCGACGTCGCGCAGCCTGCCGTCCGGCCCGGCCATGTCGGTGCCGGTCAGGCGCATCTGCTCGGCGCTGGTGGCGATCACCCGGTCGGCGCCGGCCAGTGCCGAGGGCGCGAGCCCGTAGCCGACCAGCACGGCGGTCGATCCGGGCGCGAGATCATCGGCCTCGAGGGCGACTTCGGTTCCCGGCCCGGCCGTGGCCAGCACCACGTCCGCGCCCGCGGCGGCCGCCCGCGGATCGTCGACGGTCTCGAGCACCGCGTGCCGGTCGTATTCGGCCAGTTGACGATGCACCGCCGCGAGTCCTTCGGGGTGCGTGCCGTACACCATGAGTTTGCGCAGTTGCGGATTCGCCGCCAGCAGGTGCGGCAGCGCGTTGCGGCCCTGCGTTCCGGTGCCGATCAGCAGCACGCTCTCGGCGCCGCGTCGGACGGTCTCGCGCACCAGCAGCGCCGACACCGCGGGCGTGCGCAACGCGCCGACGCGCGCGCAGTCCATCATGGCGATGGGCGCGCCGGTGGTGTCGTCGTAGAGAGTGATGGTCGTGTAGTAGCGCTTGGTGCTGCGGTCGTGGCCCGGATCGAACTTGTAGCTGGTCTTCATGGCGACCACCCGTCGCCTGCCGTCGCGGCCGAGCATGGCGTAGGCGACCGACCAGCCGTCCGGATTCGCCACGCTCAACTTGCGTGGGTTGTCCGAATCGCCCGCCGCGAAAGCCAGATACGCGTCCTCGACGGCGCGGACCACCTCGCCCGGAGTGATCGGCACATCGGCCAGATCGCTGCGGCTGAGCACGCGCAGGGGCGTGCTTCGGTCACGAGTGTTCACGGCGTCCTCGTCCATCAGGTGTCGTTTCCCGCTCTGCTACCGCTCGGCCTGTTCGTGCCCCGAACGGGGCTCGTCCGAACGGGGCCCGTCCGAACGGGGCTCGTCCGAACGGGGCTCGTCCGAACGGGGCAACGGTGTGCTGCCCGTACCCATTCTCGTCGGCTTCGGCCCTGCGACGCTTGCGATCCGGCACGCGGATGTTGACCCGCTTGAGCCAGCGGTCGGTGCCGTCGTATCGCGCGGTGAACGGTACCCGGCCGTGGACGGCGACGTCGTTGTCCACCAGCAGGAGTTCGCCCGGCGCCAGCACGACGGTGACGCAGACCCGTTCCAGCTCCGCGCCCAAGCGGGCGTAGGCGCCGCGGAAGGCCGGGCACGCGTTGTCGAGCGGTGTGTAGGCGGGATCGTAGCGCAGCGTGGGATGCGTTGTGTCCGTGCCGTTCCCGGCATCGTTCCACAGTGTCGGCAGGGGCGGGGCGGCGTAGCCGAGGTGGGCGTCGCCGTAGGAGACGTCCGGCAGGATCGGCACCGTCGGTGTGCCGAGCAGCGCCCGGTCCGTCGCGTCGAGATCGACCCGGAGAACCGAGGACACGGTGGTGCCGACCGCATCGGGATTGCGCAGGCACGCCAGCATGAGCAGATTCGCCCGATCCGGGTGGAAGGCGTCCTCGGTGTGCGGGCTGAGCAGGGTCGTGCTGCTGGCCCCCGACTGCTCGAGTTCGTGACCGGGGGTGGGCAGGATGTTGTTGACCAACCGGCCCGCCTGCTGTCCCGCCCAGCCGAACGGTTCGCCCACGCACCGGGCCAGCAGCAGCACCGCGATATCCAGGTTCAGCGATTCCCGGTGTCCCGGTCCACCCGCCTGCCGGGCGGCATCGCGCCAATTGTCCGGCGTGGCACCCAATGTCGCGTCGGACACCGGTAGTGTGCCGAGGATCGCCGCCCCGGCCGAGCCCTCGGGTGGGCGGACCGCGGCGCGCACATCCCCCGGCAGTTCGCCGACGCGTTGGTCCACCAGGTCGATCAGTGCCGGATCGGTGAGCGTCCGGCTGCACTCGGCGGGTTCGGATAATCGGGTCAGTGTGTCGGAGATCTCAGCGGCCAGCGCGCGCACGGCGCGCGCGGCGGCGGGGGCGAGCTCGCGTCGTTCGATGTCCAGCGGGTGAAGCGTCTTACGTTCGGGGAGAACGCTTTTCACCTGGGGTTCCCTTCTTCGCATCGGGTCGAAAAGCGGTGGGGGCGAACGGAATGCGAAGTTAGTCGGTCACTTCTGCTTAAGCAAGCCTTACCTAATAATGTCGCCGGAAAATAGCGAAATTGTATGAAAGGCTAGAGCCTTCGGCGGTCTCGGGGCGTCATCGACCGGGCCCGCCGAAGGATGTGCGATCGCGCGGCACGGCGTCCGTCGCCGAAATCGGCATTATTGAGAGGTGTTGTCGAAGAATTCCGGCGGTCTGATCGTCACAGCCGCGCTGGTGGCCGCCGTGGTCACCGGATGTGGGGTGGGCCGGCCGCCGATCCCGGAGGGCATCCCGCCAGGGCCGGGTACGCCGCTGCCCGTCATCGACGTGGACGCGCCGGGGCGCGCCGCGCTGCAACTGCGCTCCTGGGCCGAGGAACAGTCCGGCGCGCTGAGCATCCCGACCGTCGCGCTGGAGGCCTACGGTTACGCCGCCGCGGTCATGGCCGCCTCCCGGCCGGCCTGCGGCATCGCCTGGACCACGTTGGCAGGCATCGCCAGCGTGGAGAGCAAACACGGCACCCACCGCGACGCCGACCTCCACGACGACGGCGTGGTGCGCCCGCCGATCATCGGCATCGCTCTGGACGGCGCCCCCGGCGTGGCGACCATCACCGACACCGACGGCGGCACGCTCGACGGCGACTCCGTGCACGACCGGGCCGTCGGGCCGCTGCAGTTCATCCCGGAGACCTGGCAGCGCTGGGCCGTCGACGCCAACGGCGACGGCGTGCTCGATCCCCAGAGCATCGACGACGCCGCCCTGACCGCCGCCCGCTATCTGTGCGTCAGCGGCGGCGACCTCACCTCGCGGGGCGGCTGGCAACAGGCGGTGCTCACCTACAACCAGTCGACCAGCTACCTGAACACCGTCCGCCACCGCGCCGCGGCCTACAGCGTCGGCCGCCGCGTGTGAGCTCGCGCGAGCGGCGCTCGGAGTGCCGGTTACCTCGTGGGCGGCCGGGACGCTAGGCTCGGCACCGCACGGCTCAACCCCGTCAGACCCACCGTGCCAGCAGCCGAAGGAGAGTCGTTTTCGTGGCCATCATCGAACAGGTCGGAGCGCGCGAAATCCTGGATTCCCGCGGAAATCCCACCGTCGAGGTCGAGATCGCCCTCGACGACGGCACCCTGACCAGGGCCGCGGTGCCGTCCGGCGCCTCCACCGGCGAGCACGAGGCCGTCGAGCTGCGTGACGGCGGCGACCGGTACCTGGGCAAGGGTGTGCTCAAGGCCGTCGAGGGTGTCCTCGACGAGATCGCCCCTGCCGTCATCGGCCTGGACGCGGTCGAACAGCGCACCGTCGACCAGGTTCTGCTCGACCTCGACGGCACCCCGGACAAGTCGCGCTTGGGCGCCAACGCTCTGCTCGGCGTCTCGCTCGCGGTGGCGCGCGCTGCCGCGGAGTCCTCGGGCCTGGAGCTGTTCCGCTACCTGGGTGGGCCGAACGCCCACGTGCTTCCCGTCCCGATGATGAACATCCTCAACGGTGGCGCGCACGCCGACACCGGTGTCGACGTCCAGGAGTTCATGGTCGCGCCCATCGGCGCGCCGACCTTCAAGGAGTCGCTGCGCTGGGGCGCGGAGGTCTATCACGCGCTGAAGGCTGTGTTGAAGTCGAAGGGCCTGTCCACCGGCCTGGGCGACGAGGGCGGCTTCGCTCCCGACGTGGCGGGCACCCGTGAGGCGCTCGACCTGATCGGCGAGGCGATCGCCAAGACCGGTCTGAAGCTGGGCACCGATGTCGCGCTGGCGCTCGACGTCGCCGCCACCGAGTTCTACACCTCGGGCAGCGGCTACAAGTTCGAGGGCACCATCCGTTCCGCCGAGGAGATGGCGCAGTTCTACGCCGAACTGCTCACCGCCTACCCGCTGGTCTCCATCGAGGATCCGCTGTCGGAGGACGACTGGGACGGCTGGGTCGCGCTCACCGATCAGATCGGCGACAAGATCCAGCTGGTCGGCGACGATCTGTTCGTCACCAACCCCGAGCGCCTCGAGGACGGCATCGCCAAGGGCGCGGCCAACGCCCTGCTGGTGAAGGTCAACCAGATCGGCACCCTGACCGAGACCCTCGACGCCGTCGAACTCGCGCACCGCAGCGGCTACAAGACGATGATGTCGCACCGTTCCGGCGAGACCGAGGACACCACCATCGCCGACTTGGCCGTGGCGGTGGGCAGCGGTCAGATCAAGACCGGTGCGCCCGCTCGCTCCGAGCGCGTCGCCAAGTACAACCAGCTGCTGCGGATCGAGGACGCGCTGGGCGATTCCGCCCGATACGCCGGGGACGTCGCGTTCCCGCGGTTCGTGTTCGAAGGGTAAGGACCGGGAAGTTTCATGACGGAGCGACGTGCGCGCGGGAGCAGCCCGGCAGGGCGCGGTGACCGCCGCACGTCGCGTTCCGCCCGTTCCCGTCCCCGCCCGGACGCCGACGCCGCGGCTCGTCCGGCCGCCGCGCGCCCCCGCAAACGCGTCGAGTCCGGGGACAAACTGCGCGCCGAACCCCGCAAGATCGCCGCGCGCCGTGCCGCGGACAAACAGGAACACACGATCCTGGGATTGTCCCGCGGCAAGGCGATCATCCTCGCGATGGTCGTGTGCGCGCTGGCGTTGACCTTGTCGGTGCCGATGCGCACCTATTTCAGCCAGCGTGCCGAGGCCACCCAACTGGCCCAGGAACGCCGCGAGCTCGAAGCCGATCTGGCACGCCTGCGCGATCGCCGTGCGCAGCAGCGGGATCCGGCCTTCATCCGCGCCGAGGCCAAGGACCGGCTGCGCCTGGTGATGCCCGGGGAGACCCCCTACATCGTGCAGGTGCCCGGCATCGAGGCCCCGCCGCGGCCGTCGGGGCCGACCCGGTCCAAGACCCCGGACCCCTGGTACACCGACCTCTGGCACACCATCGCCGAGCCGCCGCCCGCCGCGCCTGCTCCAGAATCTCCCGACCCGGCGGCCGGATCCGTTCCGCCGCCCCCGCCCGCTCCGGAAGGACCACGGTGAGCGCACCGACCGACCGAGACCTCGAGATCGTCGCCGAGCAGCTCGGCCGCGCCCCCCGAGGCGTGCTCGCCATCGCCTACCGCACCCCGGACGGGGTGCCCGCCGTGGTCAAGACCGCGCCCCGGCTGCCCGACGGCACCCCCTTCCCGACCCTGTACTACCTGACCGATCCGCGCCTGACGGCCGAGGCGAGCAGGCAGGAGTCGGCCGGCGTCATGCGGGAGATGACCGAACGCCTCGCCACCGACCCCGAACTGGCCGCCGCCTACCGCGCCGCGCACGAGAGCTACCTGGCCGAGCGCGACGAGATCGAATCGCTCGGAACGGATTTCACCGGCGGCGGCATGCCCGAACGGGTCAAGTGCCTGCACGTGCTCATCGCGCATTCGCTGGCCAAGGGGCCGGGGGTGAATCCGCTGGGCGACGAGTCGGTCGCGCTGGCCGCCGCGCACGGTATGCGCGGCACCGTCGTTCCGGCAGACTGGCCGGAGTACTCACGCGAGGATGGAGCCTGAGATGTCGAACAGGGTGGCCGCGGTCGATTGCGGCACGAACTCCATCCGGTTGCTGATCGCCGACGTGCGGCCCGACGGCCGCCTCACCGACGTGCACCGGGAGATGCGGATCGTGCGCCTCGGCCAGGGCGTGGACGCGAACGGCGCGTTCGCCGCCGAAGCCATCGAGCGCACCCGCGCCGCGCTGGCCGACTACGTCGACACGATGGTCGACACCGGGGTCACCCGGGTGCGCATGGTCGCCACCTCCGCCACCCGTGACGCCGCCAATCGCGAGGATTTCTTCGCCATGGCCCGCGCCGAGCTGGGTCGGGCGGTGCCCGGCGCCGAAGCCGAGGTCATCACCGGCGACGAAGAGGCCAGGCTGTCGTTCACCGGGGCCATCGGCGAATTGTCCGGCAGCGCGGGCCCGTTCGTGGTCGTCGACCTCGGCGGCGGCTCCACCGAGCTGGTGTTCGGCGACGCCGACGGCGTCCGGTTCGCCGTCTCCTGCGACATCGGCTGCGTCCGCATCACCGAACGCTGCCTGCACGACGACCCGCCCACCGCCGAGCAACTCGTGGCGGGCCGGGAATTCGCCGGCGAGCGACTGGCGAAGGCCTTCGAGACCATCCCGCTCGAGCGCGCCCACACGTGGGTCGGCGTGGCGGGCACCATGACCACCCTCGCCGCGGTCGCCCTCGAATTGCCCGAATACGACGCCGAGCGCGTCCATCTCGCCGAGCTGCCGCTGGACAAGGTGCACGAGACCTGCCGTCGCCTGGTCTCGCTCAGCCATGACGAGCGCGCGGCACTGGGGCCTGTTCATCCCGGCCGGGTCGATGTCATCGGCGGCGGCGCGGTGATCACCGAACTGCTCGCCGACGAACTGTCCCGCCGGGCGGGCATCGGCGCGCTGACCGTCAGCGAACACGACATTCTCGACGGCATCGCGCTGTCGATCGCCTGAATCACACCGGTGCCCGCGGGCACCGAATCCGGCGCCGACCGGGAACCGCCCTACCACACACGTGCTCTCCCACTTACGGCGTGGTGATCACTGGCCGGTAGCTGGCATGTGAAATCGTCGATCCATGTCTGCAGTCGTCCGATCCGATGTGGTGGTGCCGACGCGAACGTTGTTCGGGCACCCGGTCGGGCTGGCCAACCTGTTCGGTGTCGAGCTGTGGGAGCGGTTCTCCTTCTACGGCATGCTCACCATCCTGGGCTACTACCTGTACTACTCGGTGACCGACGGCGGTCTCGGGATGGAACAGGACACCGCCGTCGGCATCGTCGGCGCCTACGGCGGTCTGGTCTACCTGTCCACCGTGCTCGGCGGCTGGATAGCCGACCGGCTGCTGGGTATGGAACGCACCGTCTTCTACGGTGGCGTCGTCGTGGTCGCCGGTCACGTCGCGCTGGCGGTGCTGCCCGGCCTGTCCGGTGTCGGCGTCGGTCTGACGCTGGTCGCCCTCGGCAGCGGCGCCCTCAAGGCCAACGCCTCCTCCCTGCTCGGCACCCTCTACACCCCCGGAGACGCCCGCATCGACGGCGGCTTCACCCTCTTCTATCTCGGCATCAATCTCGGCGCGTTCATCGGCCCGCTGCTCACCGGCCTGCTGCAGACCCACCTGGGCTTCCACTACGGATTCGGCGCCGCCGCCATCGGTATGACCCTCGGCCTGACCCAGTACGCGATCTTCCGCCGCAATCTGGGCACCGCGGGCCGGGAGGTGCCCAATCCGATGCCGCGGCGTCAGTTCGTCCCCATCATGGGCGCGCTGGCCGCGGCCACGGCGGTCGCCGTCGCGGCCTGGTCGATCGGCGTGGTCTCCCTCGCGAATCTGGCCGAGGTGACCACCGGCGTCATCGTGGCGGTCTCGATCGTCTACTTCGTCGTCATGCTGCGCAGCCCGACCGTCACCGCGCGCGAACGCAGCCGGGTGCGCGCGTTCCTGCCGCTGTTCGTCGCCAATGCCGTGTTCTGGTCGTTGTTCCAGCAGATCTTCACCGTGTTCGCCGTGTACTCCGACGAGCGGATGAACTGGAACATCTTCGGCTGGACCGCCCCGAGCAGCTGGATCGGCTCGGTGGAGCCGGTGTGGATCATCGTGTTGTCGCCGTTGTTCGCGCTGATGTGGACGCGCCTGGGTAACCGCGCCCCGAGCACCCCGAACAAATTCGCGCTGGGGGTGATGGGGATGGGCGCGGCCTTCCTGTTGTTCGTGCCGCTGGCCGGATTCGCCGACGGCGCGGTGCCCGCGCTGCTCGTGTTCGTGGTCATGGGCGGATTCGCGGTCTCGGAACTGCTGTTGTCGCCGATCGGGCTCGCGGTCACCACCCAGCTGGCGCCCGAGGCGTTCCGGGCTCAGATGATGGCTTTGTATTTCTTCTCGGTGGGTATCGGTACTTCTATGTCCGGCGTACTGGCCCGTTTCTACGATCCCGCCCACGAGGTCGCCTACTTCGGCGTCATCGGCGCGGTCGCGATCGGGGTCGGGGCGCTTGTGGCCGCCGTGGGTCCGTGGATCAGCCGCGCGATGGCCGGCGTCCATTAGCAGTGAGGAGTGAGTTGATGTCGATCACCAACAACGGCGGTGCAGCCAATCGGCTGCGCGTGAAATCGGTGGAGCAGTCGATCCGCGACAGCGACGAGCCCGACTCCAAACTGCGCAAAGACCTCACCGCCTGGGATCTGACCATCTTCGGCGTCGCCGTCGTCGTCGGCGCGGGTATCTTCACCCTCACCGCCCGCACCGCGGGCAACGTCGCGGGCCCCTCGGTGTCGCTGGCCTTCGTCTTCGCGGCTGTCGCCTGCGGTCTGACCGCCCTCTGCTACGCCGAATTCGCCTCCACCGTCCCGGTGGCAGGCAGCGCCTACACCTTCTCCTACGCCACCTTCGGCGAATTCGTGGCATGGATCATCGGCTGGGACCTGATCCTGGAATTCGCGCTCGCCGTCTCCGTGGTCGCCAAGGGCTGGTCGCAGTACCTCGGCTCGGTCCTCGGCGGCATATCGACCACCGTCTCCCTCGGCGGCATCCGCTTCGACTGGGGCGCCGTGCTTCTCATCGCCGTGCTGTGCGTGCTGCTGGCTATCGGCACCAAGATCTCCTCGCGGGTCTCGGCCATCGCCGTGGCCATCAAGCTGGGCGTGATCGCCCTGGTCATCGCGGTCGGTCTGGCCTACTTCGACATCGGCAACCTCTCGCCCTACATCCCGCCGTCGGAGACGGGCGAGGGCGACACCGGCATCCACCAGTCGTTGTTCTCCTGGCTGACCGGCGCGGGTAACAGCACCTTCGGCTGGTACGGCCTGCTCGCCGCGGCCAGCCTGGTCTTCTTCGCCTTCATCGGCTTCGACGTCGTGGCCACCACCGCCGAGGAGACCAAGAACCCGCAGCGCGACATCCCCCGCGGCATCCTCGGTTCGCTGGCCATCGTCACCGTGCTCTACGTCGCCGTCGCCCTGATCCTCACCGGCATGGTGTCCTACAAGGAACTCCAGGGCACCGACGCGACCCTGGCCACCGCCTTCGCCCTGAACGGCGTCACCTGGGCCGAGAAGATCATCTCCGTCGGCGCCCTGGCCGGCCTCACCACCGTCGTCATGGTCCTCTACCTCGGCCAGACCCGCGTGCTGTTCGCCATGTCCCGCGACGGCCTGCTCCCGCGCAAGCTTGCCCACACGGGTAGGCATGGCACCCCCGTCCGCCTGACGGTCATCGTCGGCATCGCCTGCGCCGTCCTCGCCGGTTTCGTCGACATGGGCGCCCTCGAGGAAATGGTCAATATCGGCACCCTGTTCGCCTTCGTCCTCGTCGCCGTCGGGGTGATCATCCTGCGTCGCACCCGCCCCGATCTGCCCCGCGGCTTCCGCGTCCCCTGGGTGCCCGTCGTCCCGGTTCTGGCGGTGCTGGCGTGCCTGTGGCTGATGGTCAACCTCTCCATCGAGACCTGGATCCGCTTCGTCGTCTGGATGGCGCTCGGCCTGCTGGTCTACTTCGTCTACAGTCGCCGCCACTCGCTGCTCGGCAAGCAGCTGTCGGCGACCACCGCCGACGTGGAGCTCCGCAACGACCCTGCCTGACGTCCGGCTGACATCGAGGCGCGGGCTCCACGCCGCGCCGATCATTCAGCAGGGGCGACGCTCGGCAGGGCGATATCCGACAGCACCGAGGATCTGATCGTCGGCATGGTCCGGGCCGAGGTGTCGATCGACATCGCCGCCGAAGCCGCCGAGGTTCAGTAGGGCGAGGCAGCGTTGTGTCGCACCCAGTTCAGCTCGGCCTCGGAACCGCCCGGCGGCGGCGCGATCCCGTTGATCATCCACATGTCGGCGCTGGTCTCGTCGACGTGGAACTCCCAGTGCAGCCCTGTGCGCCCGGTGAGGTGGGGCCGAAGCATGCGGTTGATCCAGCGGGCGGTCTGCTTGCGCGACTGCTGGTCGGGCGCGGCCCGGGCGATGTGGTCGATGACGATCCGGACGCCGACCTCGGTCGGTTCGCCGCCGACGAAGAAGTCCGTCGGCCTGGTCTCCTGGAACAGCGTGATCACGTAGAACCGGGGGAGCCCGACCTGCTCGTAGTGGTCGGTGATATGCGCGGCGAGCGCGTGCTTCTCCGCGCCGGTGAAGATGCCGGGCGTGTGGTGGAAGGTCCACAAAGGCATGGCGGTTCGTTCTCCTTCGATCGATGCAGGATGTGGTTCAGCCGGCGGAGGCGAAGGTCAGCCGTTCGACCGGCCCGCCCAGCGCCGCTTTGACAGCGACGGTGACGTCGTCGGCGAGCACTTCGCTCTCGCCCGCTTCGAGACCGTCGAGGATGCGCGCGGCGATCTCGGCGGGCGTGGCCTTGGGCCGGGGGATTGCGGCCACCATCTCGGTGTCGATGAACCCCGCGTGCACACCGACCACCTGCGTGTTCTGCCGTGCCAGCTCGAGACGCAGCGAATTCGTCATCGACCACGCCGCCGCTTTGGACGCACCGTAGGCCCCGCTTCCGGCCAGCCAGGACAGCACGGAATGCATGTTCACCAGCGCGCCTCCACCGTTGGCGGCCAGGATCGGCGCGAACGCCCGCGCCACCCGCAGCGGTCCGAGCGTGTTGACCTCGAAGGTCTCGGTGATGCCGTCGAGATCGCCGCTCAGCAATGCCTCGGGCACCAGCACGCCCGCGTTGTTGAACACGATCTCGGCATCGCCCGCCCGCGCCGCGAGCGCCGCCACCGATTCCGCCGAGCGGACCTCGAGCTCGGCGGTGATCACTTCCGGCCGTTCGTCGGCGAACCCCGAGCGCGCCGTGGAGTACACCTTCCGTGCTCCGCGCGCCAGCAACTCCTCGACCAGCGCCGCGCCGAGCCCGCGCCGCCCGCCGGTCACCACGGCCACCTTGCCCGCTACTTCGACCATCTCTGTCCTCCATCTGGGTAATGATGTCGTTAGTTAGATGAGAGCATGGCACGCATGGCTAACGCAACCGTTAGTTAGAATGTCCGCATGGCGATGGAGTTCGAAGAGCGCTTGCGTGACCGGGGTGCCTGGTCGATCGGCGACGGTTGTTCGGCCGAGCGCGCGCTGGAACTGCTGAGCACCAAGACCGTGTTCCTCGTTGTTCGCGAATTCTTCTACGGGACAACGCGGTTCGAGGATTTCGTCACCCGTGTCGGCACATCCGCTCCAGCCATCTCCCGGGCGCTCAAACAGCTGGAATCCGCGGGGATCGTCACCCGCGTGCCCTATCGGGAACCGGGCAGCCGCGCCCGCCAGGAGTACCGGTTGACCGAGGCGGGCGACGACCTCCTGCCGGTCTTCCTGTCGCTGATGCAGTGGGGAGACAAGCACCTCCAGGACGGCCGCCCGCCGTTGTCGTTCGTCGAAACCGGCACCGGACGTCCCGTCCGCGTCCGCGTCACCGCCGACCCGGTCGCCGACGCCGAGCCCGAGCGGATCGAGATCCGGCTGAACCCGGATCGACGGCAGGACCGTGCCCGATCTCAGGACGCTCGTACGGCTGGGTACTCTGACCCCACGCCCCTATAGCCCAATTGGCAGAGGCAGCGGACTTAAAATCCGCACAGTGTCGGTTCGAGTCCGACTGGGGGCACCGGAGAACAGGTGCTGCCTTCGCTGACGAAAACCGCGACCGGTCGGCCTCGCGTCGGCGGGCCGCCGATCCCGTATTTTCCTGCCCGCCGTAGCCACGAGCTGGGGTTTCGGCATGCCCAGACCCCGCCGGCGGACCTCAGTCGTAGTCGGACGGCCAGAAGATCATGGCTGCGACGACCGCGAGAGGTAGCGCGATCACGAAGGCGAGTCCGATGTCCGTCCCGGTCACCGGCGCACCCCGCTCAATGGTGACCAGCGGCCGAACGATGCTCATGGCGCGGCGCATTCGACGTCGGCGCGCGACATCAGGCGGTCCAATGTCACGACGTCGATGTGGGCCGACGACGACAACAGGACCACCTCGGCTCCGGCCGCCTCGACCTGCTCGACCAGTCCGAGGGCGGAAGCGGGATCGGCCCACCGAAGCGGATACCCCAACCGGCGTGCCAACCGGCGTATCTGCGCGGTATCCCATTGCGGTGTCGGCGAGCACGGGTCTATCCATCCGAGCGCGTTCATCCCCTGCCTTCCCCTGGCGTTGTTGGTGACACCCGCCGCCGAGGAGCGCCGCGCTCGACCCGGCGGCGGGTGTTGCGGCCCAGCGTCGCGGGAATCGTTGTCGGGGAGTGACAGTCGAGTGACAGAGCCGGGATGACCAGGCGTAACTCGGTTAGGCTCGATGTGTACCAACGTGAGAGACCGCCCCCGAACATCGGAGATTCCGCGGTGACTACCACAGGGGACCGCATCGCCGGCCTGCGCAAGCTCGCCGGCCTGAAGCAGGTGCAGCTCGCGCAGCGCGCGAAATACAGCGTCTCGATAGTGCGCGCTGTCGAACAGAACCGGGAACCGGCCTCACCGGGATTCGTCGCCGCGGTCGCCGCGGTCCTCGGAGTCGAACCGGAGTATCTGACCGGAGCCCCGTACTACGACATCATCGAGGAAGGTGGCCCACTCGACGGTCTGGCCGAACTGCGCGCCCTGCTCGCCGAGGGGCCGTATGTGCGCGGTGTCGAGCCGCCCCTCCTGGCCGAACTCGCCGCCGAGATGGCCGCAGTGGACACGGCTTACCGCAACGACAAGGGCCGCCTGGCTCTCGCCCGCCTGCCGGTGCTGTTGCGTCAGCTCTACGGCGCACTGCACGCCGCGAGCGACGACGACCGCGGCAAGGTCGCTTCACTGTTGTCGGCCGCATACGTCACCGCGGAACGGCTGTACTCGGCACAAGCCAAGATCAAGCGCGCGCGAATCCTGATGTATCACAACGGAACGGACACCGGCCTAGCTCTGGTGGAGAACGCGCTCGACGACGTCGAAGGCGACAGCGAAGCCGCGAACGCGGTACGCGGCTACGGTCACCTGTGCGGCGCGATCGTCGCCGCCCGCGGCTGTCGGCCCGACACCGCGGCCGAGCACATCGAGCACGCGCGCCGGATCGCCCCGGCGATGCCCGGTGAGTCCGACCTCTACGGCACCCTGTTCGGCCCCGGAAACGTCGGCATCCATGCGTGCGCCGTCGCGCTCGAATCCGGCGACCCCGACCGCGCGGCGCGCGAAGGCTCGGCGCTGTTGCTGCCCGCGGGCATCGCACCACCGCGCGCAGGCCACCACTGGCAGGACGTGGCGCGCGCCTGGGTTCTCGTCGGCCAGCCGGACAAGGCGCTACGCGCGCTCAACGCCGCGCGCGCCGTGGCGCCGCAGCAGACCCGACTCCACCCGTCCGTCCGTGAGACCCTGCACGCGGTCGCAGCGGCCGAGCGGCGGCGCACCGACAGCCTCGCGAGCTTCGCTCGGTGGGTGAACGTCAAGATCTGACGACCGCGACTTGCAGACAGTAGCCTGAACATTCCCGGTGCTGACGTGCCTGAATCAAGCCGGACGCGCATGGCGGCGCTGCATGAGTGGAGCTGGGCGGCAGCCTCATTCTCGGTGATCGGCTACGAACGGGATTCCGCTTGCGGCTCCGAGTCATCATCTGCAGCTGTCCGCAATCGCTCGAGGGCGGACAAGCTGAGACGTTGTGAAGGCGCCGCCCGGCCGGAGCCGGAAAAACGAACTCCCTCCATTTCGAGCACCTGCCGCGGATCCTGTGTGCGTCCGGCCTCGGGCCATCGAAAGGCCGCAGAGATTTCGCCGTTCGCATTGAGGACCCGGTGAGCGTTGGGAGCCGGTACGGTTGCCAGGCGGGTTCCTATCGGTTGGGCGGCAGTACCGATAACTTTCGCCAAGTCGCCATAGCTCGTCCAATGACCTGTTGGAAGAAGGGCCAGTATGCGGTTCAGCGATTCCCAGAGCGGATTGTCGTCCCGCGCTTTGCCGGCCTCCGCGAGGGGGCCGGGCCATGCTTCGATCACGAGTTGCGAAAGTTCGCGTCCACGTTGTTCGATCTGTTTGGGCCCCCAAGCGTTGTGCTCGGCAATGCGCTGATTCATTCGGATGCTACTGGCTCGTAGTATTTCACGTTTCCGTTCGAAGTTCTGATTGCCCAGATTTTCGTTGTATCCGGTGAGCGTGAGGTTTCCGAGCGTGTGGACGAGGCGATCATGGAGATCGTCGATGTTGTCCTCGCCGTACTCTTCGCTGAGCTGTGATCGCCATTCTGGAGAAAGCGTCTGGGGCATGACGTGCTCGATGGTCAGTGTTTCGGGGGCGACTCGCTCTTTCGCAGCGAGCAGGCGTTCGATCCACAACATGATCGTCTTGCGGTGAGCTGCCCGGCCGGTCGTATACAACGGTGCGGTGAGAATGGCTTCGGACAGCTTCTCGTCGGTTGCATAGTGCTTGCGACCTTCTGACAGGTATCGGTGCAGTCCTTCATCTACCGGGAGTGATGCGTCGAGTTCCTGGACTGCGGCTGGGAATAGCCGGTTGAGTCCCTGGGTGGCGCGGCCGATGAGGAATCTACGTACTACCAGCGATTCGATGTACAAGAGTGCCTGTGCGACCTGCTTGCTGGTGGCCGCCCCCCGGTCGCGCAGCACCAGCAGGTGAAGAACCAGAGGCGCCGGTGTGGACGAGTCCCATTCCGCCAATCGAGTGAGCCGCTCACGGACGGCAGGATCCGCCTCCTCACCTGGGTGCAGCATCAGACGATAGAGATGTCCGAGGCGAGCGATGCGTTCGATCTCCTTGACGATTTGGTCCTCGGTAGTGAACCGTTCCAGTCGGGCCTGCTGCCCGGCGAAGGTTTGTGACTGCTTCACCTGTGGCTTGGTATGCAGCAGGTCGAGCCAGAACAGCGTTTCGATACGCTCGTTGTCCTCCAGCGCATTCTGCAATGGCAACCAATGTGTCCGGTAGACCTCATCGCTTCTCGTGGGCAATCGCATGAACAGATAGTTGCGCAGCAGATCACCTTGAGTGAGCTTCAATCCAGTGTTGTTGAGCGACTGAAAAATGCGATGGACATTGTCGCCGGGATGTGTGCTGATAGAGACCACCGATAGTCCGGCAGTCACCGCCTGGGATATCTGGAGAACATCGTAAGGCGCATCAGGATTCGGCTCCGACAGGCGAGCGCGAAAAAAGCGATAGGCAGCACCGATGTTGTCGTCTCCGCCCGCAGTAGGGGCGCGGTCGATGACGGCGGCGTAAGCTTCGCGGTCCGCCTGCGTCGGAAGGAGTTTCAAACGATACGGGTCGTCCTCATACTGGTTGGTGAGCAGTTGGTTGTGTATGCGGTCGGCGTCGCGCCGAGCTCCGTTCGGGTCTTGCTCGAGATGGTCCCGTATGGCTGCCAACAGCAAGGTCAGAGTTGTGAGACGCTGCTGGCCATCGACAACGAGGTATCGAGTGATCGATCCGGCGACTCCGCCCGGCGTCGGCGCCAACACCAGCGAACCGATGAAGTGCGTGGTCTCGGGGTCGTCGAGTCGGTCCTCGGCCAATTGAGTGACGTCGCGCCAAAGTTCCTTGAAATTGTCCGGACCCCACTGATAGGGGCGCTGGTACAGAGGGACCAGATACTGAGACGTACCTTCCAGGATCTTCTGCAAATTCGTCTCCTGCGCCGCGACCACGAACATGCCTCCTCATCGACCGATGCAGCGAAATCACTGCTGTGAGAGCAACATAGCTGCGCCAACCGACAGCTGCTCCCCAATGGCATATTCCTCCGGAGTAGCTTCGGAGGGCGCAGAGAGCGCGAGGGGCTCGGTTGCGATCGGCTGGTCGGTCCCGTGGCTGCAGATGTATGGATGCGATGCAGGTCAGGCGCGGCGGCAGGTACGACGGCGAGGTGACCCGCCTGCCGGGCTTCAGTTGTAGTCGGACGGCCAGAAGATCATGGCCAGGACGACCGCGAGCGGGAGCGCGATCACGAACACGAGTCCGAGATCGGTTCCGGTCATCGGCGAATTCCGCTCAATGGTGACCACCGGCCGAATGATGCTCGCGGCGCGGCGCATTCGACGTCGGCGCGCGACATCAATCGGTCCAAGGTCACGACGTCGATGTGGGCCGAGGACGACAACAGAACGACCTCGGCTCCGGTCGCTTCGACCTGTTCGACCAGTCCGAGTGCGGAAGCGGGGTCGGCCCACTGGAGCGGGTATCCCAACCGGCGTGCCAGTCGGCGAATTTGCGCGGTATCCCATTGTGGTGTCGGCGAGCACGGGTCTATCCATCCGAGTGCGTTCATCCCCTGCCTTCTCCTGGTGTTGTTTCAACCCTGTCGCTCGGTGCTCCTGCGAAGTGGCACAGCGTGTGTCACCGTGGAGGGGTGGACGACGCCGGGATAGGGGATCGGACTGCCAGGGCACGCAAGTTCGCGCGGCTGACACAAACGCAGCTCGCGCTGAAGGCCAACGTGTCGCTATCGCTGCTGCGCAAGGTCGAGCAGGGCTCGCGCCCGGCATCACCCGCGTTCATGGCTGCCGTCGCGCACGCGCTCGGCGTGAACATCGAGGACTTGACGGGCCAGCCCTACATCTCGGCCCGCGACGACGCTGCCGCGCACGCCACCATTCGCGAGCTGCGCCGTAAGTTGCTGGCTTTCGATGATGAACCGATCATTGATCCGCGCTCGCTCGAGGAGCTCAGCGCCGCGCTCGAGCGAGTGGTCGAAGCGATGCGCCGGGCACGATACGGCGACCTGACCGCCGAGCTGCCCGATGTGATTCACGGGCTACACGTCCTGGCCGCCGACGAACAGCCCGGGCAGCGACTCGAGCGGATCCACGCCACGCTCGCCCGCGCCTACAACCGTGCCTCGTCGATGGCCTACCGCTACGGCTACCTCGACCTTGCCGGACTGGCCGCCGAGCGGTGTGTCTGGGCAGCCGAACGCAGCGGCGATCCGGTCTGGCCGATCGCAGCGGAGTATCACCGCGCGCTGATCCTGCTGTTCTCCGGCGCCTACGCCAGCGGTGTGCGTGTCATCGACCGCGCCCGCGACTCGAGCGAGCACCTGTCCACCACGCCGGGGCTGCTCGCAGTACGGGGTGCGCTGCACCTGCGTGGGGCGATCCTGTCCGCTCGCGCTCTCGATGGCGATACCGCCGACGAGCACCTACGAGAAGCGCGCCGAATCGGTGAGGCGATCACCGCGCCCGCAGGATTCGAGGACTACGACACACAGTTCCAGTTGCCGAACGTCGCGATTCACGCCGTGGCGGTCCCGGTCGAACTCTCCGACGGCGCCACCGCGGTTGCCCGTGCCGAGCGGATTCGGCTGCCGGCATCGGTCACTCCGTCGCGCGCCGGCCACCACTGGATAGACGTTTCTCGCGCGTGGCTGCTCCACGGCGATAAACACCGCGCGCTTTCGAGCCTGGCCGAAGCCCGCAAGGTCGCGCCTGACCTGACTCGCAACCATCCCCAGGTCCACGAGACCGTGCGCGTGCTCGCTCACACGCGCCGGGGAACCGACGCCTTGGCGAGTTTCGCCAAGTGGGCCAACGTCAAGATCTGACGCCCTGCGGGCGCCGCCTGGGTCGGGGACTCCGCGTGATGTGCCCGTGGTGCTCTAGGCAAAATGCGAACCCGACGAGCCTTTCACTTCGACGCCGCTGTAGCGAAGCGATTCCCAGGCGCGAGCCGGTCGAGGACATTCAGGGCTTCAGGAGCACCAGGGGGATCTCGCGGGTGGTCTTGCGCTGGTAACCGGCGTAGAAATCGGAGGCGGACACAACCCTGGGCCAGAGTTCGGCGCGTTCTTCCGGGGTCGCGATGTGGGCGGTCATCGTCTTGCGCGGTCCCTGCTGGACCGACACTTCGACGGTCGGGTTGTCGCGGAGGTTGAGGAACCAGGCGGGGTGGATCGGGTCGCCGCCGCGGGAGGCCACGACCACGAGGGTGTCGCCGTCGACGACGGGGGCGGTCAGCAGGACGCTGTGGGGGCGGCCGGACTTGCGGCCGATGGTGGTGAGTTCGAGGGTAGGCATGCCGGCCATGCTGCGGCCGACCCTTCCTCCGGTGAGCTTCAGCAGGGCACGGTGCAGGGTGTTCTGCATCTTGAGGACGCGGTCGCTGGGCATGAGACGATCCTGTCGCATCCTGGTCACGGCGTCGAGAGGTCAACGCTGAGAGCGAACACGGTGGGTCGATACGTGACTATCCTGGCGGAAATGAGTGCAGACGCCCCCGCGCTGGTGCCGATCGCCGACGACCTCGACTCCGTGACCTGTATCGGTCACGAGGACGACCCTGCCGAGGCCGGGCTGCGCCGGGCCGATGTGGACGCGGTGTGGGCCTTCGTGCAGGACTGGTATCGGATGGGGACCTCGCCGGCGATCCAGGTGTGTCTGCGACGCAACGGCAGGATCGTGCTGAACCGGGCGATCGGGCACGAGCGGGGGAATGCCCCGAAGGACGGGCCCGAGGCCGAGAAGGTGCCGGTCACGACCCGGTCGCCGTTCTGCGGGTTCTCGACCGCCAAGGGGGTGGCGGCGGCGGTCACGGCGATGCTGATCGAGGACGGGGCGTTCGCGGCCACGGACCCGGTGGCGGACTACATCCCGGGGTTCCACGCGAATGGCAAGGGGCGCATCACCATCGGTGACGTGCTGTCGCATTCGGCCGGGATTCCGTTCGTGACGCCGCCGTATCGGGGGTCGGAACTGGTCGTGGACGAGGAACTGGCGCTCCGGGGGCTGGTGGATCTGAAGCCGAGCTGGCCGCCGGGGCGGTTCCGGGTGTATCACGCGCTGACCAGCGGGTTGATCCAGCGGGCGGTGGTGCGCGCGGCCACCGGCAAGCGGATGCGGGAGCATCTGGCCGAGCGGGTGCTCGGCCCGTTGGGCTTCCGGTGGAACAACTTCGGGGTCGCGGCCGAGGATGTGCGCGCGGTGGTACCGAGTGTGAAGACGGGGCCGCCCGCGACGAGAGTGTCGTCGTTCCTGGCGCGTAAAGCGCTCGGCGGGGGCATGGACGGGCGGGTGACGGGGGAGAAACTGCGCGGTTTCCTGACCGCGGAGCTGCCCTCGGGCAATCTGGTCACCACGGCCGAGGAGCTGTCGCGGTTCTACGAAATCCTCGCGCGCGGAGGCGAACTCGACGGCGTGCGCATGCTGTCGCCGGATGCGCTCAGGGCGGCGGTGCGCCCCGCGCCCCGGCTGCCGGGAGTGGCGGGGCGGGTGTCGTGCGCGGGATACGAGCTCGGCGCGAAGCGGTCGAAGTTCGGTCGCGACACCGAGGCGCATTTCGGGCGCAGCGGCCTGACCACCCAGTACGGCTGGGCCGATCCGGCGCGCGGTCTCTCGGGTGCCTTCCTGACCAGTGGGAAGGCCAGGATCGACGGGGATCGGCCGGGGCGGTTGGTCGCGCTGATCTCCGCGCGACTGGCTCCGCTGCCCCCGGCCGATCGGGTGTTCGACCTCTGAGAGCTCGGGCTCCGGCTCAGCCGTTCGGGCGCGGGGTGAAGCAGCCGAGGATCACGCAGCCGCTCGGCCAGTCGTCGAACGGCGGGGGGAGCGGCTTGCCGAGGCAGACCACGGGGTCGCAGCCGGGGTAGGCATAGGGGCCCAGACCGAGGGCGGCGAAGGTGGCGGTCGGGTCGGTCATGTCCGGGTCCAACAGGCTGACGTCGGGCCCGGGAACGTACTCGCCGGGATCGGGCAGCACCGGATCGCGGAAGGCGGCGGTGAGGGCGCGCAGCGAATCGTACGGGTAGGTGACCGCGCTGCCGGGAACGGTGACGCCGGTCCAGCTCAGCACCATGCCGAGGCTGGGGACGATGAAGTTGTCCTGGCGCAGCATTCCCGACATCTTCAGCGAGTCCTTGGGGAGACCGGCGAACTCCGTCTCGCACTTCTCGCCGTTGACCACGAACAGGAAGCCCCAGCAGCTCAACGACGGTGAGGGCTGGGCCGCCGCGGTCAGGTACTCCGACGAGACGATCCGCCGGTCGCCCCACCGGCCCCGGTCGGCCACCAGCAGACCGATCTTGGCGAAGTCGTCGGGGGACATCAGCAGGTGGGCATGGCCGTAGGTGTTGCCGCTGCGGTCACGGGCCCAGTGGTAGGTGGAGGGATCGATGCCCAGCGGGTCGAACAGTTCCCGCTGGGCGAAGGTCTGCAGGTCTTCCCCGACCGCTCGGGAGACGACGTAGGCGAGCAGGTCGACGCCGCGCTGGCTGTAGCCGTAGGTGGTGCCCTGCTCGTGCACGACCGGGGTGCCCAGCGCTTGGGCGACCACATTGGAGTCCAGGCCGGCGATGCCGGTGATGCCCTCGGAGAGGACCGCGACATCCATCCCGGTGGACTCGGTGAGCATGTTGCGCACCAGGATCGCCCGGTGTTCGGCGCTGCCGAGACCCTCGGGCAGGTAGGCGCCGATCGGGGTGTCCAGACCGAGCTTGCCCTGGTCGATCGCGATGCCCGCGACCAGCGAGAGCACGCTCTTGGTGGCGCTCCACAGATTCCACGGCAGGTCGGCGGAACGGTCGTTGCCCGCGCCGGTCGCGATCAGGCAGTTGTTGCGGAAGAGCTTGATGTTCAACCGGGTCGGGTTGTCGATGGCGAACATCGCCTGCGCCAAGGCGGCCGAGTCGATGCCGACCTCTTCCGGTGTGGCGGACTCGAACTCCCGGCCTTGTGGCGGAGCGCAGTGCTTCAGGCTGTCGGCGGCGGCGGGCGCCGGGCCGGTGACCGCGCCCATGGAAATAGTGGCTAGCGCTAGAGCCGTACACGTGATAGCCAGTGCCGCAATGGATTTGAATGATCGCATGCGTTCTTTTGTCCCTCGGTTCGGTTGCTTCACCATCACATCGGGGGATTCCGGACGATGTTACGCACGAGTACGATTCAGTTCCGGTAGTTGCGCAGCAGGACGGGCAGACCGCAAGCGGCGAGGCCCGCCAGCCCGAGGTACATGACCGGGTAGCCGAGGCCGAAGCGCTCGCTCAGATACGACAGCAGGGCGGGCAGGCCGAAGCCGAGGTAGGCCAGAGAGTAGAAGACCGCGGTGAGGCCGGCCAGATCGCGCGGACCGGCCATCCGATCGACCTCCAGCAGGCCCGCGACCAGCGTGATGCCGTAGGCGGCGCCGAGCACGACCGTGGTGAGGATCGCCGCCCAGAGGGTGAGCGTGCCGAAGGTGAACGCGGCCAGGAGCAGACCGCCGGTCACCAGGAGCAGGCCGACCACCGAGGCGCGGGCGGTGCCGGGCCGGTCGATGCGCCTGGCCGCCGACTGGATGGCGAAGCCGCACCCCAGCGTGACGACGGTGAGCAGAGCGGAGAAGGCGATCGGCGCGCCCGGGACCTGCTCGGCCATCAGGCTCGGCAGCACCGCGTAGGCGGTGGCGCTGCACGCGAACACCCACACCGCGGTCGGCAGCACGATCTGCCGGAAGCGCGGCTCACGCAGGCCGGAAATCTTCAACTCCGACAGGAGGCCGTCCCGGCCGTGCTGCCTCGCCACGGTCTCCGGGGCGTCGGCGATCCAGGCGGCCGCGCCCAGGCAGAGCGTCACATTGACCAGGTAGGGCAGCACGTCCGGCAGCGGACCCCACTGCGCGAGCACACCCGCCACCCCGGCGCCGACGGCGAAGCCGCCGGTCAAACTCATCGCGGAGCGGCGAGGCCCGCGCCCCGGCGGGGACAGTTCCTTCAGCCAGCTGCCGCCGACGGCCATGGCCAGACCCAGCGCCACTCCGGAGAGCACCCGCCCCGCCGCGAGCAGCGCCACCGAATCGCCGCCGCAGGCCAGCAGCAGCGAACCGGTCGCCGCGATCAGCGGGGCGGGCAGCAGCAGGGTGCGCCTGCCGAAGCGGTCCGAGAGCGGGCCGCCGATCAGCAACGCGGGCACGATGCCGAGCACGTAGTAGAACAGCAGCAGGTCGACGGCGGTGCCGGGCAGGCCGTCGTTCTTGTACATGACCAGCAGCGGGGTGAATTCGTTGCCGCCCCACGCGATCGCGAAGACGGCGGCGGCCACGCCCCACCAGGCCCGCCGGTGGGCCTGGGGAGCGGCGTAGCGGGTGGGTTCGCGAGTTGTCGCCGCCTGTGTCGTCACCGTCATCACAGGCCCCGTAGCTCCAGTTGGTGCACGCCGGCGAAGTGCTCGACGAGCGCGGTGGCGAAACCGTCCGCGTCGCGATCGGCGATGAGGCCGGCGAGGTGGACGTGCTGGTCGATGATCTGCGCGATGTCGAGCGGTCCGCGGCGCAGCGCGAGGCTGTTCATCCGGCGCTGGCGCTCACGCAGCGAATCGTAGAAGTCGGTGAGCAGGGGATTGCCGCCCGCGACGACGTAACCGCGATGGAAGTCGGTGTCGGCCAGGGCGAAGGCTTCCAGATCGCCCGCCTCGGCCAGCTCGCGCTGCCTGACGATATTGGCGGTGAGCTCCGCGGTCAGCGCGGCGGGATCGCCCGAGGTGACGGCGCGTACGGCGGCGGTCTCCACGACGTAGCGGGCGTGGGCGACGTGCTCGGCCTCGTCGGGCGGAACCGGTACCACGAGTGCGCCGCGCTTGGGGTAGAGCTTCATCCACCCCTCGGTCTCGAGGCGCAGGAAGGCCTCGCGGACCGGGGTGCGCGAGGTGCCCAGCTCGGCGGCGATCTCGCCCTCGCTGATCAACTCGCCGCCGGTCAGGCCGCCGGAGAGAATGCGCTCCTTGACCGCCCGGTAGGCCGATTCAGCCGATGAATACGTCTTAGACACAAGTTGTATCTTAGACGGGCGGGAATGCGGACACGCCTCGGGGTGGCCGATCCATCGGATCGGCCACCGTCTGGTGGGACGCCGAGCGCCCGGCGGGTCAGATGATCGTGACGATGATGCCGATGGCGACGACCAGGAACACCACGGCCAGGATGACGATCAGCGCGACCGCGCCGACGCCGGTCGGGGGGAAATTGTTGCTGGTGCGCGGCTCCGGCGCGGACAGCCCCGAGGTCTGCGGAGTGTCCGGCGGGGTCGAGCCCGGGCGGACGCCGCCGCCGGGTTCGAGGTCGGGCGTGCGGTCCGGATCAGGATCCATCGACATGACTCACTTCCCGTCGTTGCCGGGAACCTCCGGGGTCCCCGGCTCGCTGCCGCGGCCCTTGGCCTTGCGGGACAGGATCACCGCACCCACCAGCACGGCGATTCCGACGATCACGAGTATCTCCATGCATGGCGCGTACCCCCGTTCGGAAGGGTCAATCGGCCTCGGGGAGTTGTGCCGGGTCCCCGCCCCCGCGCAGGTTCGCTGGTGATCGTCCCATTGATGGGACAACCTGTTGTCCTGCGGCGCCGATCCGGTCACGATCGAGTCGGAACCCGTGTATGTGTTACGGGTCACTCTCCGGTCACGAGCGAATGTGAAGGCGGACTTCGATGGCGGTGCGGCACAGCTACCTGACCTATCGGGATACCTACGGATTCCCGGTTTCCTCGTCGGGACGCCAGGTGATGCTGCGGGTGGGCGCGATAGGGGTGGTCGCACTGCCCGATGCGCTCGGCGCGGTCGTGCAGAATCAGCTACAGCCCGAGCAGCTCGCCGGACCGGTGTTCACCGACCCGAGCGCGGGTCGCTGGTTCTTCCTGCTCGACGGGCCGCCGGTCGTCGCCCCCGCCCACCACGTGCTGCTCGCCGACGCGGGCGCGCGCATCCTCGCCAGGGACGAAGAGGTCACCCTGCCGGTGCTGAGCGAGGCGAGCGCGGCCCCTGGAGACGAGCGGCGCTGGCTGTGGCCGCCTGGTTACCAGCTTCCCCAGCCCGCGCCGTTCGTCACCGAATTGCTCGCCGCGGCACGGCGTTTCGACCTGCGTGAGCGGTCGCGAGCGCTGAGCTGGTGAGCGCCGCGCAGCGGGCTCAGTACGCGCGGCAGGCGTCGCGGGCGCCGTCCTTGGTGGCGTTGAACTTGTCGATGGCGGCGTTGAGGGTGTCGACGTCGGCGCGGCGCTCGAGGGTGTCGGCCAGGGCGTTGGTGTCGTCGCTGTAGGCGCGCAGCGGGTCGGCGACGGCGGCGGGCACGTCGCGGGTGATCTTGGCCTCGACCGCGCTGGCGCCCGCGCGCAGCTGGGTCACCGCGGCGTTCGCCTTGGCTTCCTGGTCGGGCGCGTTGTTGTTGCTGGCCTCGATGTAGACGTTGAAGGTGTCCACCGCGGTCTCGTTGTTCTCGGCGAAGGTGTCACAGGCGGTGCTCGCGGCCCGCTCGATGGCGGCCGCTCGCGACGAGGACGCTGCCGCCGACGACGCCGCCACCTCGGAGACGTAGGCGGCCACTTCGGACGGATCCGCGTCGGCCCTGCCCGAGATCTGGTTGGAGCAGGCTCCGATGAGCGCCAACCCGCTCACGGTGGACATCACCGTCGCGACCAAGCCCATGCGTTCGAGACGTCGCATGTCCGATCCGCCCTTCTGTTCGTTCTCCCCCGTCAGGGATCCGGTGCGGCGCCGGACCTTCCGAAAGTACTCGCACCGGGGCGGCTCGGCAGGTATAGGTGGCAGAACCGATCACCGAACCGATATCGAAGGCGCGCGGCTCAGCCCGCGGTGGCGATGTCGACGACCAGACGGGTGGGATTGCTCAGCGCGGTGACCGAGAAAGCGGGCCGTTCGCCGGTCACGCCGATGAACGACTGGCTGATGCCTTCGAACACGAGCGGGCTGGAGACGCCCACGATGCCGGGAACCGCCGGATCGGTAACCGGATCGGGGCCCGAGTAGGGGCTCACCCCGGAGTCGAACGGGTAGGCCGATCCGGTGATCCTCACCTCGAGTACGGAGTCGCCCGCCACGTCGAGTTCGCGCCCGCTACCGTCCTGCACCGCTCGATCGGTGTATTCGACGAGCCAGCCGGGTGTTCCCGAGCCGCCGAGGTCGTAGACGACCCGATCGAACCCGTCGTGGCTGCCGATACGGACGCCCGAGACGGTCAGACGGGCTTCGGAGGACGGCTCGGCGCGCTTGGGGTTCGCGTCGACGGGCACGGGGGCCTCGCGCAGCGGCGCCACGGCGGTGGTCGTGGAGGCGGCGGCCGATGTCGCGGAGGTCCTCGGCCCGGCGTCGGGGCGGGCGTCGTCGCAACCGGTCAGCACTCCGCAGGCCAGGGCCGCCGTCGCCACCGTCACCAGGACCGCCGTCTTGTTACCCATGGGGCCGATGGTAGTGCGCCGCGGCCCGGGGGCGGTCGATATCGGGCGGCAACGATCGAGCACACTTGACGGTGTGCACGATGTCGAGGACATTCTCGCCCGCCTGCGCCGTTATCCGGACGTGGAGGCGCTCAACCTCTTTGCCGTCGACGCCGCCGACCGGCTGATCCTGGATGCCGCCGCCGAGATCGTCGATGCGTCGGAGGACGGGCGTGTCGCGGTGATCGGCGACGCCTACGGCGCGCTCACCCTGGGCGTGATCGCGCGCCACGACCTGCGCGCGGTGCGGGTCCATCAGGATCTGCTCACCGGTGAACTGGCGCTGGCGGGCAACGCCCGCACCCTCGGGCTGGCCGACCGCTACACCGCTCACCCGCTCACCGGCGAACTGCTCGACGGCGTGCGGGTGGTGCTGATGCGGCTGCCGCGCGCGCTGTCCGGGCTCGCCGAGATCGCCGAGGCCATCGCTCGCCACGCCGATCCGGAGGTGCTGGTGATCGCGGGCGGGCGCGACAAATACCTGACCAAGACCATGAACGATGTGCTGGCCCAATCCTTCTCCGAGGTCACCGCCAGCCGGGGCAGGCAGAAGTCCAGGACGCTGACCGTGCGCGGCCCCAAACCGGTGGGCGAGCCGCGGTTCCCGGTCCGTGAACATCTGGACGAACTCGATCTCGATGTGATCGCGCACGGTGCCGCCTTCTCCGGCGCCCGCCTCGACATCGGCACCCGTTTCCTGCTCGATCACCTCAAGCTCATGAAGCCCGACGCCCGCGAGGCCATCGATCTCGGCTGCGGCACCGGGATCCTCGCGGTGGCGCTGGCGCGCTCGCGGCCGGGCATCCGGGTGGTCGGCACCGACCAGTCCGCCGCCGCGGTCGCCTCGGCCGCGGCGACCGCGGCCGCCAACGGGGTCGCCGACCGGGTGAGTGTGCTGCGCGACGACGCGATGTCCTCGCTGCCGGACAACAGCGCCGATCTGGTGGTCTGCAATCCGCCGTTCCACGTCGGCGCGGCGGTGCACACCGGATCCGCGATCAAGATGTTCTGCGAAACAGGTCGCGTCCTGCGTCCGGGCGGAGAATTGTGGACCGTGTACAACACGCACCTGAATTACCAGGGCGTGGTGGAGCGGATGGTCGGGCACACCGATGTGGTCGGGCGGAACAAGAAGTTCACCGTCACCCGGTCGGTGCGTGGGCTGCACGACGCACGCCCCCGGTAGAGTCCGAATTGTCTGCCTCGTTGGGTTCCGCGGAACTACTCGGCGGAGTCCTACGTTGAACAGGGCAATAGATGGAGATCGAGCGTCAGGCTCGACACGACAGTCGCAACGACTCCAGAAAGGCACTCACGGTGCGCAGTACTAGCAATCCGATCTTCAAGAACCTCCCGAAGCAAGAGCAGACGGGCGGATACGCCAACTTCGGTTCGGGTGTGGCGGGTGCCGGGCAGTTCGGGCAGCAGTTCGGCAACCAGTACACCGATCAGTACGGCCGGCCCGTGCAACAGCCGTACCAGCAGGTCCCCGCCACCAGGTCGATGACCATCGACGACGTGGTGACCAAGACCGGCATCACGCTCGGTGTACTCGCGCTGTCGGCGATCCTGTCCTTCGCGCTGAGCTCGGCCAACTCCGGTCTGGCGCCGTTGTTCGTCATCGGCGGCGGCCTGGTGGGCCTGGTGCTGGTGCTCGTCGCGAGCTTCGGCAACAAGATGGACAACCCGGCGATCGTGCTGTCCTACGCGGTGGCCGAAGGTCTGTTCCTCGGCGCGCTGTCGCTGATGTTCACCGGCGTCGAGTTCGGCGGCGCGGGCGGTAGCGCGCTGATCGGGCAGGCGGTGCTGGGCACCTTCGGCGTGTTCGCCGGCATGCTCGTGGTCTACAAGACCGGCGCGATCCGGGTCACCCCGCGCTTCACCCGCATGATCGTCGGCGCCATGATCGGTGTCGTGGTGCTCATGCTGGGCAACCTGGTGGCGAGCTTCTTCACCGACGGCGGTTTCGGCCTGCGGGACGGCGGCACGCTGGCGATCGTGTTCAGCCTGGTCTGCATCGCCATCGCCGCGTTCAGCTTCCTGCTCGACTTCGACGCCGCCGACCAGCTGATCCGCGCGGGCGCGCCGTCCAAGGCGGCCTGGGGTGTGGCGCTTGGCCTGACCGTCACCCTGGTGTGGCTGTACGTCGAGATCCTGCGTCTGCTGAGCTACTTCCAGAACGACTAGTAGCTTCCACCCGACAGGAAAGGGCGGCCGCCGGAGATCTCCGGCGGCCGCCCTCGTCGTTCACCCGGTGGGTGCTCGTCCGCCGATCAGCTGAGGCGCTCGAGCACCATCGCCATGCCCTGACCGCCGCCGACGCACATGGTCTCGACGCCGAACTGCTTGTCGTGGGTCTGCAGGTTGTTGATCAGCGTCGCGGTGATGCGGGCGCCGGTCATGCCGAACGGGTGGCCCAGCGCGATCGCGCCGCCGGAGACGTTGAGCTTGTCCTCGTCGATCTTCAGCTCGCGCGCCGAGCCGAGCACCTGCACCGCGAAGGCCTCGTTGATCTCGAACAGGTCGATGTCGGAGACCGTCTTGCCCGCGATCTTCAGCGCCTTGCGGACCGCCTCGATCGGGCCCAGACCCATGATCTCCGGCGAGAGGCCGGACACGCCGGTCGACACCACGCGGGCCAGCGGGGTCAGTCCCAGCTCCTTGGCCTTGGTGTCGCTCATGATCACCAGGGCGGCGGCGCCGTCGTTGAGCGGACAGGCGTTGCCCGCGGTGACCGTGCCGTCCGGGCGGAAGACCGGCTTGAGCTGCGAGATCTTCTCGTAGGTGGTGCCCGCGCGCGGGCCGTCGTCGGTGGAGACGACGGTGCCGTCCGGCAGGGTCACCGGGGTGATCTCCCGCTCGAAGAAGCCGGACTCGATGGCTTCCTCGGCGCGGTTCTGCGACCGCACGCCCCAGTGGTCCTGGTCCTCGCGCGAGATGCCGGTGAGCTGGGCGACATTCTCGGCGGTCTGGCCCATCGCGATGTAGATGTCGGGCAGCTCGCCCTTCTCGCGCGGGTCGGTCCAGGCGTCGGAACCGGCTTCGGCACGCTGCACGGTGCGGGCCTCGGCCTCGGCGAAGGCGGCGTTGTGGGAGTCGGGCCAGCCGTCGGAGGTGCCCTTCGGGAAGCGCGAGACGGTCTCCACGCCCGCGGAGATGAACACCTCGCCCTCACCGGCCTTGATGGCGTGCAGCGCCATGCGGGTGGTCTGCAGCGACGACGAGCAGTACCGGTTGAGGGTGACGCCGGGCAGGAAGTCGTAGCCGAGGTGGGTGGCCACGACCTTGGCCATGTTGAAGCCGGCCTCGCCGCCGGGCTGGCCGCAGCCGAGCATCAGATCGTCGATCTGGGTCGGGTCGAGCGCGGGGACCTTGTCCAGCGCGGCGCGGACCATCTGCGCGGCGAGGTCGTCCGGCCGCATGCTCACCAGCGAACCCTTGCCTGCGCGGCCGATGGGGGAGCGTGCGTACGAAACGATGACGGCCTCGGGCATGAGGACTCCTTATGTCTCGGAGCGCGCACGGTGGTCGCCGACCTGATCGTGCGCTACTCGCGGGTACGGATCACTTCGAATCTACGTCGCATCCGTCCGTGGGAGAACATCCGGTGGGCTCTCGATTCCACTCAGCGGGAAGCCCCGCTGTCTCCCCTCGGCGCGGTCCGCCCGGAATGCGGATTCACTTGTTCGGATCCGTCTGCAGCGAGCTGGTAGCCGTCGGCGGAGGGGGAAGCCGTCGGCGGAGAACATCCGGTCGGGCGCGAGCCGTGCCGAGGGAACGGCTCAGGAGGGGACGGTGAACAAGCCCTTGGCGGGCACGCTCGGCGCGTCGGTGGTCACGGTGACCACGACGCGGCCGGGGCCGGTGTCCTGGAACAGTGAGTACAGGATGCTGCCGTAGATGCCGGTGACCACGATGTTGTCGAACACCCCCGTCGCGCCGGTGTCGAGATTGCGCCAGGTCATCGTGGCGCGGACCTCGCACAGCGGGGCGAACGGGTAGAGACCGGACCCGACGCCGGCGACCGGTTCCGCCTGCATGTTCAACACCGCGCGGCCCGGCCAGTCGGGGCCGGTGTCGGCCCAGGTCTGCAGGGAAGTCCAGCACAGCCCGCCCCTGGCCATGGTCGGTACCTGCGGGAATCTCACGGTGTCGGCCTGCGCCTGGGCGCTCGATCCGGCCACCACGGTCGCCGCGACTGCGGCGAGTACCGCGGCGACCCGGCGGAAGTGGGTCTGCCTCATGCCTGCCGATCCTAGGGCGCGAAAGAGGTGACGTGCGCGAACTCACACAGGGTGCTTCTGCAACGATGGAGCTATGCGCATCGCGGACCACGTAGTCGACCTCATCGGCAATACGCCCCTCGTCCGGCTGAACTCCGTCGTCGGACCGGACGCGGGACTGGTCGCCGCCAAGATCGAATACCTCAATCCGGGCGGTAGTTCCAAGGACCGGATCGCGGTCAAGATGATCGAGGCCGCCGAGAAGTCCGGCGAGTTGAAAGAGGGCGGCACCATCGTCGAGCCGACCTCCGGCAACACCGGCGTCGGTCTGGCCCTGGTCGCCCAGCAGCGCGGCTACAAGTGCGTGTTCGTCTGCCCCGACAAGGTGTCCGAGGACAAGCGCAACGTGCTGCGCGCCTACGGCGCCGAAGTGGTGGTCTGCCCGACCGCCGTCCCGCCGGATCACCCGGACAGCTACTACAGCGTCTCCGACCGCCTGGTCCGCGAGATCGACGGCGCGTGGAAGCCCGATCAGTACTCCAACCCGGGCGGCCCGGAAAGCCACTACGAGACCACCGGCCCGGAGATCTGGCGCGACACCGACGGCAAGATCACCCACTTCGTCGCGGGTGTCGGTACCGGCGGCACCATCACCGGCACCGGCCGCTACCTCAAGGAGGTCTCCGGCGGCAAGGTGAAGATCATCGGCGCCGACCCGGAGGGGTCGGTCTACTCCGGCGGCACCGGCAGGCCCTACCTGGTCGAGGGCGTCGGCGAGGATTTCTGGCCCTCGGCCTACGACCCGTCCATCCCGGACGAGATCATCGCGGTCTCCGACGCGGACTCCTTCGAGATGACCCGCAGGCTGGCTCGCGAGGAGGGCCTGCTGGTCGGCGGCTCCTGCGGCATGGCCGTGGTGGCCGCCATCGAGGTCGCCCGGCGCGATCCCGATGCGGTGGTGGTCGTATTGCTGCCCGACGGCGGCCGCGGCTACCTGTCGAAGATCTTCAACGACCAGTGGATGAGTTCCTACGGCTTCCTGCGCACCCGCCTGGACGGCAGCCCGGAGCCGCTGGTCGGTGATGTGCTGCGCGGCAAGTCCGGTGAACTGCCCGATCTGGTGCACACCCACCCGTCGGAGACCCTGCGCGACGCGATCGAGATCCTGCGCGAGTACGGCGTCTCACAGATGCCCGTGGTCGGCGCGGAACCGCCGGTCATGGCCGGTGAGGTGGCGGGCAGCGTCACCGAGCGCGACCTGCTCTCGGCGGTGTTCGAGGGTCGCGCCCAGCTCACCGACTCGGTCGCCCAGCACATGAGCCCCTCGTTCCCGCTGATCGGCTCGGGTGAGCCCATCTCGGCGGCCACCAAGGCGCTCTCGGACACCGACGCGCTCATGGTGGTCGAGGAAGGCAAGCCGGTGGGCGTCATCACCCGTCACGACCTGCTCGGTTTCCTCAGCACCGGCTCCATCGGGCACTGATCTTCCCTGGGCCAGGCGATGCGCGAGGCCCGCGACGAACGTCCGTCACGGCGAATCCGTGGCGGACGTTCGTCGTTGCCGGCGCGCATCTCGCGCCGACACGGTAAGGTCACGGACCCCCTCCGGCGGAAAGCCGCCGAGACGCGACCTCTACGCTGTCGTCTATGAGCGAGCTGGGATTCTCCACCAGGGCCGTGCACGCCGGGTTCGACCCCGATCCCCAGACCGGCGCGGTGAACGTTCCGATCTACGCGAGCTCGACCTTCGCCCAGGACGGCGTGGGCGGTATGCGCGGCGGATTCGAATACGCCCGCACCGGCAATCCCACCCGCAGCGCGCTCGAGGCCAACCTCGCCGCGCTCGAGTCCGGTCGTCACGGTCGCGCCTTCGCCTCCGGCATGGCCGCCACCGACTGCGCGCTGCGCGCCACCCTGCGCCCCGGCGACCACCTCGTCATCCCCGACGATGCCTACGGCGGCACCTTCCGTCTCATCGACAAGGTGTTCAGCCAGTGGGGCATCGAGCACACGCCCGCACCCATCGCCGACGTCGACGCCATCCGCGCGGCCGTGCGGCCGAACACCAAGCTGGTGTGGGTGGAGACCCCGACCAATCCGCTGCTCAACATCGGTGACATCCCGGCGCTGGCCGAGGTCGCGCACACCGCGGGCGCGAAGCTGGTGGTCGACAACACCTTCGCGACCCCGTACCTGCAGCAGCCGCTGCTGCTCGGCGCCGACATCGTGCTGCACTCGACCACCAAGTACCTGGGCGGGCATTCCGACGTGGTCGGCGGCGCCCTGATCACCGACGACCCCGAACTCGACGCGGCATTCGCCTTCCTGCAGAACGGCGCGGGCGCGGTGCCCGGCCCGTTCGACGCCTACCTGACCATGCGCGGCGCGAAGACGCTGGCCGTGCGGATGGAACGGCACTGCGACAACGCCGAGGCGGTCGCCGAACTGCTCGCCCGGCACCCGGCCATCTCCCAGGTCATCTACCCCGGCCTGGTCGAGCACCCCGGCCACGGTGTCGCCGCCAAGCAGATGCGCCGCTTCGGCGGCATGATCTCGGTGCGGCTGCACGGCGGCAAGGACGCGGCGCTCGACTTCTGCTCGCGCACGAAGATCTTCACCCTGGCCGAATCGCTGGGCGGTGTGGAGTCGCTGATCGAGCATCCGGGCGCGATGACCCACGCCTCGACCGCGGGTTCGCAGCTCGAGGTGCCCGCGGATCTGGTGCGGCTGTCGGTCGGTATCGAAGATGTCAGCGATCTGCTCGCCGACATCGAG
Source organism: Nocardia shimofusensis NBRC 100134 (assembly GCF_001613125.1). Taxonomy (GTDB): domain Bacteria; phylum Actinomycetota; class Actinomycetes; order Mycobacteriales; family Mycobacteriaceae; genus Nocardia; species Nocardia shimofusensis. Next base: position 19,361 of record NZ_BDBT01000002.1, on the reverse strand, counting down.
CAGGCGCTGGCGAAGTAGGAGCCGGTGCACATGACGAAGCGGCCGCACTCGTATCCGAGTGCGGCCGCTCGCGTCTGTGCCGGGTTCGGGGGAGGGGCGCGGTCAGCCGTGGTAGGGCTCCGCGCTCACCAGAGTCACCTTCATGATGTTGCCGTTGGGCAGCGTGTACTCGCGAGTCTCGCCGACCTTGGCATCGATCAGGGCACCGCCCAGCGGGGAGTTCGGGGAATAGGTCTCGAGGTCGGAATGACCGAGGCCCTCCTCGCGCGTGGCGATGAGGAAGGTCTCGGTGTCACTCTCGTCGCCGTCGTAGTAGACCTTGACCACCGAGCCGGGCAGCGCGACGCCGGACTTGGTCGGCGCGACGCCGACCTTGGCGTTGTTCAGCAGCTCCTGCAGCTGGCGAATGCGAGCTTCCTGCTGGCCCTGTTCCTCACGCGCGGCGTGGTATCCGCCGTTCTCCTTGAGGTCGCCTTCTTCGCGACGCTCGTTGATCTCCGCGGCGATGACCGGACGGTTGGCGATGAGCGCGTCGAGCTCGCTCTTGAGCCTGTCGTGCGATTCCTGGGTCAGCCAGGTCACATTCGTCTCGGTCATCTCGATCACTCCCTCGTAGTTGTTCCCGGCATGCCGGGATTCCCTGAAACCGGCGCGCGACCCGTCCGAGGGCGGGCACGCACCAGCCGACGACAGACGCAGAAACCGGGGGTCATGGCTTCGATGACCCCGACGTGCGCGGTAACCGGACGAACCCGTGAAGCTCCGGTCAGCGCGCTGCGCCTGCCGCCAATGCAGCAAACACGGCTCCGAGGCACGGAACCGTGTATCACGCCATTTTAGCATGATTAACAAAGATGCAGGTGAGAATATATTTTTGCCGCGCCGAGCGTCGTTTCGGGCCACCGAGCGTGCCCTCGGTCGGGCACCCGGGTAGCGGCGGTCAGTGTGCGCGCAGATACTCCGGAACGGTTGCGCTGCACCCGTAGACGCTGCCCGAGGAGGAGCGCGAGGAGGTGCGGATCTCGGTGGTGACCTCGACCGTGCCGTGCTCGGATCCGGTGATCAACACCTCACGCCTGCCGACCTCGGTGGTGTCGCGATCCATCGCCCGCACGAAACACACCACGTCTCGGTGCGGATCCGCGCGGGTCACCTTGAACCGCAGCGACACCGTCGAGTCGTCGACGACCGTGTACCCGAGTTCCTCGGCTTCGATCTCGGCCGGCCCGTACTTCTGAAAGCCCAGGTAGGCGACCCCGGCGCCGACCGCGAGCACCACCAGTGCGATGAGCGGAACCAGCCACTTCGGCCGCCCTCCCGGCGTGGCCCCGTACCGGTCGGCGGGGCGCGCGCCGACGCCGTTCGGTACTGGATCGCTCATGACGGCTCGCTCCCGGGGGGTAGGTCGGAACAACGAAGGCTCGAATGGAACTATAGGTAATGACGAGCCGACACCCGCGACCGAGAGCGACGGTGAACAAGACGTGAGTGGCCTTCGCCTCATGGCGGTACACGCACACCCGGACGACGAATCGAGCAAGGGTGCTGCCACGACCGCGCGTTACGCCGACGAGGGGCATCAAGTCCTCGTCGTGTCGTTGACCGGCGGCGAACGCGGCAGCATCCTGAACCCGGCGATGGACACCCCGGGTGTCCTCGACCGTATCCACGAGATTCGTCGCGAGGAGATGGCCGCGGCCGCTCGCGCCCTCGGGGTCCAGCATCGCTGGCTCGGATTCGTCGACTCCGGCCTGCCCGAGGGCGACCCGCCGCCCCCGCTGCCGGAGGGCTGCTTCGCGCTGGTGCCGCTCGAGGAGTCGACCGAGGCCCTGGTGCGCGTCGTACGCGAGTTCAAGCCGCACGTCATCACCACCTACGACGAGATGGGCGGGTATCCGCATCCCGACCACATCGCCTGCCACAAGGTGTCGGTCGCGGCGTTCGAGGCGGCGGGCGATCCCGAGCGGTTCCCGGACGCCGGGGAACCGTGGACCCCGCTCAAGCTGTACTACAGCCACGGTTTCATCATGCGCCGGCTCGAGGTCTTCGCCGAGGAGTTCGAGCGGCTGGGCCGGCCGTTCCCGTTGCAGGAATGGCTGGACATGAGCCGCACGAGGGCGGGCGCGCGCGGTGACATCATGGGCCGGGTCACCACCCAGATCGACTGCGGGAAGTACTTCCCGCAGCGTGACGACGCCCTGCGCGCGCACGCCACCCAGATCGACCCGAACGGCGCGTTCTTCGCGATCCCGGTGGAGCTCCAGCAGCGTCTGTGGCCGACCGAGGAGTTCGAATTGGCCCAGACCAGGGTGCGCACAGCCATCCCGGAAACCGATCTGTTCGCAGGTATCGAGGAAGCGCAGCGGTGATCGTCGAGTTACTCGCCCAGACCCCAGGGACCCCGACCGGCCCCGAATTCGGCAAGGCATCCCCCCTCGGCCTCGCCATCGTCCTGCTCCTGCTGGTGGGCACCTTCCTGCTGGTCCGCTCCATGAATCGGCACCTGAAGAACCTTCCGCCGACCTTCGAGCCCGAGCACCCCGAACCCGATCAGGTGGCGGACGAGGGCACCGATCCCGGCGCGGTGCCGGTGCAGAAGTCGCCCGACGATGCCGAACCCGGCACGCCGGACAAGAAGCGGACCGAGTGAGTTCGCCGCCCCGCTGACGAAGGATCTTCCGCGAGTGGCCGGGGTTCGTCCCGGCCACTGTCGTCCGTCCGGCCTGTTCGCCGTGCTGCAGCCGGACGCGGCCGAGTAGTGCAGCCGGACGCGGCCGAGTAGTGCAGCCGGACGCGGCGGAGTAGTGCAGCCGGACCGAACGGGGTTGCGGCAGTCGGGCATTCGTCGGGCGCCCGTGTTTGAATGTTTACCCGAACGACCGAAGGACGCCCATGGACACTGTGCTCGGCCGGATCGACCGCGCTCTCGACACGACCGCCGCGATCGTCTCCGCTGTGGACGACGATCAGCTCACCGCGGCGACGCCCTGCGAGGACTGGGATGTGCGGACGGTGCTCAACCACCTGGTGGGCGGGATGCACGTCTTCGCCGCCAAGCTGAGCGGCAACGACTCCGGTGCGGGCAACGCCGAGGGGTGGCTCGGGTCGGATCCGCAGACCGCCTACGCGGCGGCGGCGGAGATCGATCGGGCGGCATGGCGGCGTCCGGATGTGCCGACCGCGACGGTGCACCTGGGGATCGGGCCGGTGCCCGCGCCTGCGGCGGTACAGATTCATCTGACCGAGATCGTGGTGCACGGTCTGGACCTGGCGCTGGCGATCGGCCGGTCGGATCTGATCGACGACGCGATGTGCGCGGAATTGCTGGAGACGATGCGCAGCTACGGCGGGATCGACGTCTACCGGGAGGCGGGCATTTTCGCGCCCGCGCTGCCGGTGGACGACGACGCCCCCGCGCATCGCGCGCTGCTGGCATACACCGGCCGCAAGTGGTGAACCGCCGCCGGTAGCCGCACAGGTCCACCCCGGCATCCGCCGGATGTGGAAGGGTGAGGACTGTGAACCGATTGATCGGTGCGACCTCGCCGTATCTGCGTCAGCACGCGGACAACCCTGTGCACTGGTGGGAGTGGGAACCCGCGGCGCTGGCCGAAGCGCGGGATCGCGATGTGCCGATCCTGCTGTCGGTCGGTTACGCCTCCTGCCACTGGTGTCATGTGATGGCGCACGAGTCGTTCGAGGACCCGGAGACCGCGGCGCTGATGAACGAGAATTTCGTGTGCGTGAAGGTCGATCGGGAGGAACGTCCCGACATCGACGCGGTGTACATGAACGCCACCGTCGCCATGACCGGTCAGGGCGGCTGGCCGATGACCTGCTTCCTGAGTCCCTCCGGCGAGCCGTTCTACTGCGGCACCTATTACCCGAAGACCTCGCGCGGCGGCATGCCCTCGTTCACCCAGTTGCTCACCGCGGTCGCCGACACCTGGCGCAACCGTCGCGAGGAGGTGGATCGGGCGTCGGCGCAGGTGGTCGAGGCCCTGCGGGCGCAGAACTCGGGACTGCCCGAGGGCGAGCTCGTCATCACCCCGGAACTGCTCGACCACGCGGTCGCCGCGGTACTGCGCGACGAGGACGCCGAGCACGGCGGATTCGGATCCGCGCCGAAGTTCCCGCCGTCGGCGCTGCTGGAAGGTCTGCTGCGCAGCTGGGAGCGCACCGGTGATCCCGCCGTTTTCCGGGTGGTCAGCCGCACCGCCGAGGCGATGGCGCGCGGCGGCATCTACGACCAGTTGCGCGGCGGGTTCGCCCGGTACTCGGTCGACCCGGCCTGGGTGGTGCCGCATTTCGAGAAGATGCTCTACGACAACGCCCAGCTCTTGCGCGCCTACGCCCATCTCGCGCGCCGCACCGACCTCGCCGACACCGATCTCCCGGCCCGGGTCGCGCGGGAGACGGCGCGATTCGTTCTCGACGATCTCGGCACCGAGCACGGCGGGTTCGCCTCCGCGCTGGACGCCGACACCCACGTGAGTCCCGGCGGGCCCGGGGTGGAAGGCGCGACCTACGTGTGGTCGCCTGCCGAGCTGGTCGCCGAACTCGGACCGATCGACGGCGCGTGGGCGAGCGAGATTCTCGGTGTGACCACCGGCGGCAACTTCGAACAGGGCGCCTCGGTGCTCACCCGCTACAAGGACCCCGACGACACGCGTCGGTTCGAGCGGGTGCGGGAAGTGCTGCGCGCCGCCCGTCAGCGCAGGCCGCAGCCCGCGCGCGACGACAAGGTGGTCACCGCCTGGAACGGGCTGGCGATCACCGCGCTCGCCGAAGCCGGGGCCGCGCTCGGCGAACCGGAGTGGATCGACGCGGCGGTCGCCTGCGCCCGGTTCCTGCTGGCCGAGCACGTGCGCGACGGGCGGGTGCGCCGCGCGTCGCTGGGCGGGAAGGCGGGCGCCTCGCCGGGCGTGTTGGAGGACTACGCCTGGCTCGCGACCGCCCTGTCGGCCCTCTATCAGGCCACCGCCGAAGCGGATTGGCTGGTGCAGGCCCAGCTCGTCCTCGACAGCGCGCTGCGCCATTTCGCCGATCCGGAAGCGCCGGGCAGCTGGTTCGACACCGCCGACGACGCCGAGACGCTGGTGGCCCGCCCCCGCGACCCCATCGACGGCGCCACCCCGGCCGGTGCGTCGGCGCTGGCCGAAGCCCTGTTGACCGTGTCGGCGCTCGCCGACCCCGCCCGCGCGACCGGCTATCGGGAGGCGGCCGAGCAGACCCTGCGCAGAGGCGCGCTCGTCCTGGCCCGCGCGCCACGCTCGGCGGGCCAGTGGCTCGCGGTGGCCGAGGCGGCGCTGCGCGGGCCGATACAGGTCGCGGTCGCGACTGCGGCGGAGCGTCCCGAGGACGGTGCGCCCTTGCTCGCGGCGGCCCGTGCCGCGGCGCCCGGCGGTAGCGTGATCGTCTCCGGCGCCGTCGATTCCGCCCCCCTGCTGGCCGATCGCGGGCCGGTCGGATCCGCGGCGGCCGCCTACGTGTGCCGCGGCGCGGTGTGCGACCTGCCGGTGACGAGCGTGGCGGCACTTCGCGAATCGCTTGCCGGATAAGGGCGTCCGGCAGCAGGTGTCGTGGGCGACAGGTTCGCTGTCGGCGGCGCCGGTCCGTGGCGCGGTCGTCGGGCGCGTCCCGGCGCCGCCGTCATCGGAACCCCTCGACTGCGGTCGTTGCCCGACCGCCGTCTACGGCTGCTCGTCGTCGGTTGTGGCGGATCGGATTTCGGTGATGGCGCTGCTGGACGGCTCGCCCGCGGTGTCGAGCGCTTCCGCCTCGGCGGGCGCTTCCGCGGAAGGTACGGTGGCAGCTTCGGTGACGTCGACGTCCGTCCAGGTGGCGGTCGGCTCGCTCATGCCGCGCAGCAGGATGCGTTCGTGGACTGTCCACTTCACCCGCTCGTGCGGCGCCGCGGCCTCGATGAGCGAGCCGCTGACCAGGATTCGGCGGGGAGCCTGTTTGGCCTCGCCGGTCAGCCGGGCGGCCTCGTTCACCGCGTCGCCGATGACGGTGTACTCGAGGCGGCTGGCGGTGCCGACGTCGCCGGCGAACACCTGGCCGCGCGCCACGCCGATGCCGATGTCGAGTTCGCCGAGGGCCAGCACTTCGTCGCGAATGCGCCGGGCGGCGCGCAGCGCGGGAGTCGCGTCGTCGCCCAAGGCGACCGGCGCGCCGAACACACACAGCGCCGCATCGCCCTCGAACTTGTTGACCAGGCCGTTGTTGTCCTCGGTCGCCGCCACCACGATCGCGAGCAGACGGTTCAGCTTGGCCACGAACTCCTCGGGCGCCAGTTGCGTCGACAGTGTCACCGAGCCGGTGACGTCGACGAACAGCGCCGACACCACCCGGACGTCGCCGGTCAGCTTCGCCCCGCCCGCCAGCGCGCGTTCGGCCACCTCGGCGCCGACGTGCCTGCCGAACACCGCCCGCATCCGATCGCGCTCGCGCAGGTTCGCGGCCAGCGCGTTGACCGAGTTCTCCAGCCTGCCGATCTCGCTGGCGCTGCCGACCGGCACGCGCACATCGGTCTCGCCGTCGCTGATCCGCTCCAGCGCCAGGCGCAGCGTGCGCATCGGTGTGGCGACGGAGCGGGCCAGGAACGCGGTGGCCAGCGCGCCGACGGAGATGCCGACGGCCGACAGGTAGACGGCGGTGCGGATACGGTCGGGTGCGCCCGCGGCCGGGTCGGCCAGCACGACGATCAGCATCAGCAGCGGCAGCGCGCCGGAGACCGCCCAGGTGACGACCACCCGCGACAGCACCGAGGAACTCCAGTGCATGGTCGCGCCGAGCACCTGCGCCACCACCGGAATGGCCGGGCGGGTCATGCGGTCGACGATGAGAAAGGTCAGCGCCGCCGACTCGAAGGCGCCGATGGTGATCAGTGCCGTCGTCACCGCGGGATCGTTCTCCGGGGTGAACTTCGCGAACAGCGACACCGAGATGATCACGCCGGGAATCCACAGCCCGAGCGCGCGAGCGGAGACCACGATCGGCAACCGCAACAGCCGATGTGCCTGGTCGGGCGTCGGTCTTCGCTTCTGATCTATCCAGCCCAGGTGGATCGTGCGATCACGGAACGCCAGGATCACGCCGGTCAGCAGGCCGAGCACCGGATAGATCGAGATCAGCGCCAGCGTGTGTGGCCACTCCGGGCCGATCCGGCCGAGGAAGCCGCTGAGCCACAACTGGGTGAGGATGACCGCGACGCCGGCCAGATTGGCGGTGGTGACCACGGTGGCCAGCCCCCAGCGGGCCCGCAGCGCCCACGCGATGAGCTCGGCGATCACGATCAGCGCACACCCGCTCCGGGCATGCGTCGGCGATCACGCGGTGACGTGCGGCACTGAGGGGACACGAAAAGTCAGCATAGTGGCCCCGGTCGGCGTGGCCGGGCGCATTGCTCAGCGCAGCACGACCATCCAGATCGCGATGTAGTGGCACAGCGCCGCCAGCACGGTCGCGGCGTGGAAGAACTCGTGATGGCCGAACACCAGCGGCCACGGATTCGGCCACTTGGTGGCGTAGAGGATCGCGCCAACGCTGTACATGACACCGCCGAGCGCGAGCAGGATCAGCGGCGTCCAGCCGATCGCGTCGAGCAGCGTTCCGGCCACCGGCACGATCGCCCAGCCCAGTACCAGATACAACGGCACGCCCACCCACGCGGGCGCGGTCGGCCACAGCAGCTTCAGCGCCACGCCCGCCAGCGCGCCCGCCCAGACCACCGCCAGCAGGATCTGCCCGGTGCGCCCCGGCAATCCGAGCACCGCGAACGGCGTGTAGCTGCCCGCGATGAACAGGAAGATCATCGAGTGGTCGGCGCGCTTCATCCTGATGCGGGTGCGTGGGGTCTTCCAGGTGACCCGGTGATAGATGGCGCTGATGCCGAACAGCAGGCAGACCGAGACGCCGTAGACCAGTGTCGACCAGCCCGCCGACGCCGAGATGCCCGCCGCGACGTAGACCAGGACCGCGACCGCGACGGCGGAGACGGCCAGTGCCCAGGTGTGGATCCAGCCGCGCATGCTCGGCTTGGCCAGCGCGTCGACGGCCTCGGCGGGCGAGGCGGCCACCAGCGCCGAGTCGGTGTTATCGGTGGCGTCGGATATATCGGTTGCGTCGGACACCGGACGTACCTCCTGTAAACCGATGAGTAACTTACGGTAACGTAGGTTTACCCCGGGCACCACTGCCCGGCACTGTGATCGCGGCCGCTGCGGCGATCCCGGCGATGAGGCGTACTGTTGGTCGCCGTGGAGTTTCGGAACCGGGTGCGTGGCCTTCCGTATCGCATCTACGAGGCCAGATTGTCCAAGCAGCTGGCCGGAAAACAACATCCTCGGCATGTCGCGGTGATGTGCGACGGCAATAGACGCTGGGCTCGCGAGAACGGATTTACCGATGTCAGTCACGGCCATCGGGTCGGTGCGCTGAAGATCGCCGAGTTGGTCGAGTGGTGCTCGCAGTCCGGCATCGAGATGGTCACCGTCTACCTGCTCTCCACCGAGAACCTGCAGCGCGATCCCGAAGAACTCGAGACGCTGTTCGAGGTCATCACCGACGTGGTCGAGGAATTGTCCGCGCCCGAGCGCGAGTGGAGCGTGCGCATCGTCGGCTCGCTCGTCGGCTTTCCGGAACTGATCGCCAAGCGCATCCGTACCGCCGCCGAGCAGACCGAAGGCCGCCGTGGCGTGCATGTGAACGTCGCCGTCGGCTACGGCGGTCGCCAGGAGATCGCCGACGCGGTGCGCTCGCTGGTCCGGCAGGAGATCGCCGCGGGGGAGACCGGCGAGGATCTAGTGCAGTCGATCACCGTCAACGCCATCGGTCAGCACCTCTACACCTCCGGCCAGCCCGATCCGGACCTGGTGATCCGCACCTCCGGCGAGCAGCGCCTGTCGGGCTTCCTGCTGTGGCAGAGCGCGTATTCCGAGATCTGGTTCACCGAGGTCTACTGGCCGGAGTTCCGCAAGGTCGACTTCCTGCGCGCACTGCGCGACTACGCCGCCAGGCACCGCCGCTTCGGCGTGTAGAGCCCACTCCCGCGCACTCCGGAGCGCGGCTCAGAGTTTGCGCAGGCGCAGCCGGTTGATGGTGTGGTCGGCGTCTTTGCGCAGTACCAGGGTCGCGCGCGGGCGGGTGGGCAGAATGTTCTCCACCAGATTCGGCCGGTTGGTCGAATTCCAGATCTCCTGCGCGGCCAGGGTGGCCTGGTCGTCGGTCAGATCGGCGTAATGGTGGAAATGCGCTTCCGGATCGGCGAAGGCGGTCTTGCGCAACGCCAGAAAGCGCTGGACGTACCACTTCTCGATGTCCTCGATGCGCGCGTCGACATAGATCGAGAAGTCGAACAGGTCCGACACCATCAGCCGCGGTCCGGTCTGCAGCACATTGAGGCCCTCGACGATGAGAATGTCGGGCTGGTGCACGCAGTGCATCTCGTTCGGCACGATGTTGTAGGAGATGTGCGAATAGACCGGCGCGCACACCTCCGCGGCGCCCGATTTCACCTCGGTGACGAAGCGCAGCAGCTTGCGCCGGTCGTAGCTCTCCGGAAAGCCTTTCCGATGCATGATGCCGCGCCGGGTGAGTTCCGCGGTGGGGTAGAGGAATCCGTCCGTGGTGACCAGATCCACCCGCGGATGGTGTTCCCAGCGCGCCAGCAATGCCTGCAGCACGCGGGCGGTGGTCGATTTGCCGACCGCCACGCTGCCCGCGACGCCGATGACGAAGGGCACCTGCCGATCCGGGTGCTTCTCCCCGAGGAAGGTCGCTGTGGCCGCGAAAAGGCGCTGCCTGGCGGCTACTTGGAGATGTATCAGTCGAGCGAGCGGGAGGTAGACCTCGGCGACCTCCTCGAGGTCGATCTGTTCGCCGAGACCGCGCAGGCCGGTCAGTTCGTCCTCGGTGAGCACCAGTGGAGTCGAGTTGCGCAGTGTTCGCCACTGCTTCCTATCGAATTCCACATAGGGGCTCGGCTCGCTCATTCGTGCCACTTACCCGACGCTCCGTTTCGGCAAACACGCACACATGCCGAGGGGGCACTGTGACTTCCGGACCAGCTCTCGCCGCATGTGGCGAATTGTCCTCCCGGCTCTCGGCACGGAAAACTGGGGGTACCGCTACCGGGAGGTAACCGCAGGTACACCGGGCGGACAGCGCCGCGGGTGCGCAGTATCGTCGCGGGCATGGATGCGCATCCGCTCGTGACCGACTATCTGCGGCTCGGTCTGGGTTTCGACCGTCTCGAAGAAGGTTTCGTCGACGCCTTCACCGGCGACCCGGACCTGCGCCGCGCGGTGCAGAACGCCCCCGCGCCGCAACCCGAGGAGCTGGCCCGTAAAGCCGCCGAATTGCGTTCCGCCCTCCCGGATTCCGGGCTCGACGAGCAGCGGGTGGAATTCCTCGACGCGCATCTGCGCGCACTGGAATGCTCCGGACGCAAGTTCGCCGGCGAGGACATCGGCTTCGTCGAGGAAGTGCGCGCCTATTTCGATGTCGAGATCGCGCCCGGCGAGGTCGAGGACTACCTGGACGCGCACCGGCAGATGGACGAGGTGCTGGCGGGGGAGGGCATGCTGGCCGAGCGTATCGCCGCGCACCGGCGTGCCGACGCGATCCCGCCGGAACGGCTCTCGGCCTGTGTGGAGGCGTTCTCGGGCGCGCTGCGCGAGAAGGTGCGCGAGCGCTACCCGCTGCCCGACCACGAGCACGTCACCTACGAGGTGGTCGGCGACAAGCCGTGGTCGGGGTTCAACTACTACCTGGGCAACTACCACTCCCGCGTCGCGATCAACTCCGATCTCCAGCAGCACATGGCGAACCTGCCGCACCTGATCGCGCACGAGTCCTACCCGGGTCACCACACCGAGCACTGTCGCAAGGAGGCCGGGCTGGTCGCCGCCGGGCAGGCCGAGCAGACGCTGTTCCTGGTCAACACCCCGCAGTGCCTGATGGCCGAGGGGCTGGCCGACCTGGCGCTGCGCTCGATCGTCGGACCCGGCTGGGGCCGCTGGGCGCAGGAGATCTACGCCGACCTCGGCCTGCGTTTCGACGGCGAACGCGCCGAGCGGCTCTCGCGCGCCTCGGCGAAACTGCTCTCGGTCCGTCAGGACGCCGCGCTGCTGCTGCACGACCGTCGCCGCACCGAGAGCGAGGTCGCGGAGTTCCTGCAGCGCTGGAGCCTGGTCACCCCGGACCGGGCGCGACAGCAGTTGCGCTTCCTGTCCTCGCCGCTGTGGCGGGCCTACATCTCCACCTACGTGGAGGGCTACAAGCTGCTCGGCGACTGGCTGGATCGCGCGGCCGACGCGGCGGAGCGCAGCGAGCGATTCCGCCGGCTGCTGGACGAACCGCTGACCCCTGCCGCGGTGCGCCGGGAACTGGTCGGCGTGGCCTGAGCAGCGGGCCCGCCGATGGCCCGGCCGGGTGGTCGAATGGCTCAGCGGAAGATGGCGCAGGTGGTGGTCGCGTGGGCGACGAGCTTGCCGTCTTCGTCGACCACCCGGCCCTCGGCCGTGGCGGTGGTGCGGCCGACGTGGATGGTGGTGCCGGTCGCGGTGAGGCGGCGGCCGTCGGTCGGCGCGGAGCGGATGTAGTTGACCTTCAGTTCGAGGGTCGTGTAGCCGACGCCCGCGTCCAGGGTGGTGTGCACGGCGCATGCCATGACCGAGTCCAGCAGGGTCGCGCAGATGCCGCCGTGCGTGGTGCCCAGCGGGTTGGCGAAGTCCGGGCGGGTGCGGACCGCGAAGACCGCCTTGCCGTGCTCGAGTTCGTCGACCTCCATGCCGAGCAGGTCGCCGATGAACGGCGGCCGCTCCGGCACGGAGAACGTGGCGCGCAGCAGTTCCAGGCCGGACAGCGAGGCCAGGTCGATGTCGGTGGAGGTCATGTCGTTCCTTTCGGTGAACCGATCGGTTCACATCTGTCATGATTGCAGCATGGACCGATCGGTTCATGCAACCGTGGTGGCGGTGCCCCGCGGCGACATGGTTCGGTGGTCGAGGTGAAGGACGGCACGGATGGACAGGGGAAGCGGATGCGCAACGGACCGCGTGACCGCCTGATCGAAGGCGCCATCGCCCTGGTGCGCGAACAGGGCGTCCAGGGTGCGGGTCTGGCCGCGCTGCTGGCCCGCACGAACACCTCGAGGAATTCGCTCTACCAGCACTTCCCCGGCGGAAAGAGCGAGCTGGTGCAAGCCGCGACCTCGGTCGGCGGTCAGCGGGTCTCGGCGCACATCGACCGCGTCGTCTCGACCGGCGAACCCGCCGATTGGGCGGTGGCTCTGGTCGGCTGGGGCAGATGGTTGTTGAGCTCCGGTGACTTCGGGGCAGGCTGTCCGGTCGCGGGCGCGGCGCTCGCCCAATCCGAACCCGGGGTGCAGGCGGCCGCGGCCGCCGCCTTCGAGGACTGGTCCACCCGCCTCGCCGCGGCGCTGGAAGGCGCGGGCTTGACTGCCGCCCGCGCTCGCTCGCTGGCGGGTTTCCTCGTCAGCACTGTGGAAGGCGCGATTCTGGTGGCCCGCGCGGCGAAGTCGGCTCGGCCGTTGGACGAGGCCGAGGAGAATCTGCTGCTGTTGCTGGCCGCGGAACAACGGCACGCCACCCAGCAACCCCCCGCGTGAGCGCTGCCGAGGTCCCCATAGACTGAACCGGTGACGCAGACGACCGCCTCTGTCAATACCCAGTCTCTCGGTGAGCTCGATCCCGAGCTCGCTGCCGCGATGGCAGGCGAACTCGCCCGCGAGCGCGACACCCTCGAGATGATCGCCTCGGAGAACTTCGTGCCGCGCGCGGTGCTGCAGGCTCAGGGCAGCGTGCTGACCAACAAGTACGCCGAAGGTTACCCGGGCAGGCGCTACTACGGCGGCTGTGAAGACGTCGATGTGGTGGAGAACCTCGCCCGCGAGCGTGCCAAGGAGCTGTTCGGCGCCGAATTCGCCAATGTCCAGCCGCATTCCGGCGCGCAGGCCAATGCCGCGGTGCTGATGTCGCTGCTGAACCCGGGCGAGAAGATGCTCGGCCTCGACCTCGCGCACGGCGGTCACCTCACCCACGGCATGCGGCTGAACTTCTCCGGCAAGCTCTACGAGGTGCACTCCTACGGGGTGAGCAAGGAAGACCACCGCGTCGACATGGACGAGGTGCGCACCATCGCCCTCGAGGCCGAGCCGAAGGTGATCGTGGCCGGCTGGTCGGCCTACCCGCGTCACCAGGACTTCGCCGCCTTCCGCGAGATCGCCGACGAGGTGGGCGCCTACCTGTGGGTGGACATGGCGCACTTCGCCGGTCTGGTCGCCGCCGGTCTGCATCCCTCGCCGGTGCCCTACGCCGACGTCGTCTCCTCCACGGTGCACAAGACCCTCGGCGGTCCCCGCTCCGGCCTGATCCTGGCCAAGCAGGAATTCGCCAAGAAGATCAACAGCGCGGTCTTCCCCGGCCAGCAGGGCGGCCCGCTCATGCACGCCGTCGCCGCCAAGGCCGTGGCCTTCAAGATCGCGGGCACCGAGGAGTTCCGCGACCGCCAGGCGCGCACCCTCTCCGGCGCCAAGATCCTCGCCGAGCGCCTCACCGGCAGCGATGTCGCGGGCAAGGGCATCAGCGTGCTGACCGGCGGCACCGACGTGCACCTGGTGCTCGTCGACCTGCGCAACTCCGAACTCGACGGTCAGCAGGGCGAGGATCTGCTGCACGAGATCGGCATCACCGTCAACCGCAACGCGGTCCCGTTCGACCCGCGCCCGCCGATGGTGACCTCCGGCCTGCGCATCGGCACGGCGGCGCTGGCCACCCGCGGTTTCGGCGACACCGAATTCACCGAGGTCGCCGACATCATCGCCACCGCGCTGGCGGGCGGTTCGGATGTGGCGACCCTGCGCGGCCGGGTCGCGACGCTGGCCCAGAGCGTCCCGCTCTACCAGGGTCTCGAGGACTGGCGCCTGCTGGGCTGAGTCCCGCGCGAGTCCGCGCCCCTGGCGCAGCTCCCGAGCACGAGAAAGGCCGGACCCGGTGAGAACCGGGTCCGGCCTTTCTCGTGTGTCAGGAAGCGAACGCGCGCAGGCGCTCGAGTTCGGTGCGGGCTGCCTCGCCCTCGGGCCCGAGATCGGTGCGCCCGAACACATTCCACCGGCGCAGCAGCGGAGCGAAGACCTGCTCGTCCTCGACGGCCGGGTCGTAGATGCCCGCCTCGGCCAGCATCGTGTCGCTGGAACGACCGTCGGGCAGCTCCACCTTCGGCACCGAGAACCCGGCGACCCGATCGGCGACCGCGCGCATGGTCTGGTCCGGCGCCAGCTCGAACGCCGCGGCGACCATCGAGGCGAAGAACTCCGACTGCAGCGCGTCGTCGGCGGCGATGCGCTCGGCGATCGCCGTGACCAGCGGGTTCTCGTTCAGCGCGGCGGTATTGCGGTGACGCAGCGCCGACGCGGCCTCCTCGAAGGCGTTGACGGCCAGCACATCGAGCAGATGCAGCGGCTCGCGGCCGAAACCGAGGGTCATGTGGCTCATCCGGGCGCGTTCCAGCTCGACCGGATCGACCGACCGGGTGACCATCAGGTAGTTGCGGATGAGGATTTCGTGCCGATTCTCTTCGGCAGTCCACCGGCCCACCCAGCGCCACCACGGACCGGTGCGCAGGTACTTGCCCAGCTCGCGGTGGTAGGAGGGGAGGTTGTCGGCGATCAGCACGCTCACGGTCAGCGCGACCACGGCGACCTCGCTGAGCCGGGCCTGGCCGGGCTCCCAGTCGGTCCCGCCGAGGAAGGCGAAGTTGCGCCCGTCGTCCCACGGGACGAGATCGTGGGGCTGCCATCCGTCGGCGACGGCGACATGACGACGCAGATTCAGTTCCGCCTCGTCGGCGAGTGACTCCAGCAGCTCGCGATCGGTCAACAGTGTTTGCACGAGGACAACCTAGCCGTTGTGCGCCCGAGATGGGGGAGCCGGGCGAGAATCGCGCCGGGACCGGGGAGAGCCCGGACCGCGTCGGGCGCGGTCCGGGCGGGTCGGAGACTCACGTCAGCTGGGCGTGACGGTGATCCGGCCGTCCACCCAGGTGATGGTGCCGCCGCTGAACGTGCTCTGCTTGCCGCCGGGGATGTCGCTCTCGTCGGAGGTGGGGTAGCCGAGTTCGCCTGCCGCGCCGCCGTTGTCCTCCCACGCCTCGCGGATCGCGCCCCACACGATGTGCGGTTCGCCCTCGGCGGGCTCGTAGATCGTGCCGCCCTCGAAGTCCTGATACCTGCCGCCGTCGGGAGCCGCTTCCTCGGGCTCGAGCGGCATGCCGAGCGGGCTTGCCGGGCCGCCGCTCGCCCGGTACTTCTCGTAGATGTCGCCGGACACGGTGATCTCGGCGCCTCCGGGCGTGACGATCCGGGTCTCCTCCGAGGCGCCGGCGTCGGTGTCGTTGTCGGCGTCGCCGGTCGAGGTGGGGGAGGTGGGTGAGGTCGCCCGTCCCTCGGCGGGGGCGGTCATGGTGGCCATCGGGGGAGTGGTCATGGTGACCACGGTGGTGTCGTCGTCGCTGTCGTCGGAGCAGCCTGTGAGAAGCAGCGCGGTGGAGGCCACTGCCGCTACGAATCCGGCCGAGCGTCGAGTGTGGTGCATTCGAATCCCTCTCGTCGGATTCCGTGCGACGCCGCGGGAACGCGACGCCGCACGGAACCTTGGCCGAGAACGGCAACGAGTCGGCGAATCGGCTCACGGGGGACCGAATCGATGCCGAACTGGTAACTCGGCGGATATTACTCCTCGACGTGTGGTTCGAAACACACTCTGAGTGTTCGCTGGACTCAGGAGGTCGGGCCGTACTCCTCGAGCATCTCGGTGACCAGCGCCGCGATCGGCGAGCGCTCGCTGCGCGTGAGCGTGACGTGCGCGAAAAGCGGATGGCCCTTGAGCTTTTCGATCACCGCCGCGACGCCGTCGTGTCTGCCGACCCGCAGATTGTCGCGCTGGGCCACGTCGTGGGTGAGCACCACCCGCGACCCCGACCCGAGCCGGCTCAGCACCGTGAGCAGCACGTTGCGTTCCAGCGACTGCGCCTCGTCGACGATCACGAACGAGTCGTGCAGCGACCGGCCGCGGATGTGGGTCAGCGGCAGGACCTCCAGCATGTCCCGGCTGAGCACCTCCTCCATCACCTCGGGAGAGGCCAGACCGTCGAGGGTGTCGAACACCGCCTGGGCCCACGGGCCCATCTTCTCGCTCTCGCTGCCCGGCAGGTAGCCCAGTTCCTGCCCGCCCACCGCGTACAGCGGCCGGAACACGACCACCTTGCGCTGGGAACGGCGCTCCAGCACCGCTTCCAGCCCCGCGGTCAGCGCCAGCGCCGACTTGCCGGTGCCCGCCTTGCCGCCGAGCGAGACGATGCCGATGCTCTCGTCGAGCAGCAGGTCCAGCGCGATGCGCTGCTCGGCGGAACGTCCGTGCAAACCGAAGGCTTCGCGTTCGCGCACCAGTTGCACCCGCTTGTCCGGGGTGACCCTGCCCAACGCGCTCGAGCTGCTGCCGAGCAGCCGGATGCCGGTGTGGCAGGGCAGCTCCCGTGCCTGCTCCAGATCCAGGACCGATTCGGCGTAGAGCTGGTCGATCTGGGTGGAGGCCACGTCGAGTTCGACCATGCCGGTCCAGCCGGAGGTCACCACGTCCTGTGCGTGGTAGCCGTCGGCGCGCAGACCGACCGCGCTCGCCTTGACGCGCAGCGGAATGTCCTTGGACACCAGCACGACCCGGCGGCCCTCGGCCGCGAGATTCAGCGCGCAGGCCAGGATCCGGGAGTCGTTGGTCTCGGTGCGGAAGCCGACCGGGAGCACCGAGGGATCGGTGTGGTTCAGTTCCACCTGCAGGGTTCCGCCCTCGACGCCGATCGGCAGCGGCTCGTCGAGCCTGCCGTGCGCGACGCGCAGGTCATCGAGGTTGCGCAGAGCTTCCCGCGCGAACCAGCCCAGTTCGTGATGGTGCCGTTTACCTTCCAGCTCACTGATGACGACCAGCGGCAGGACGACGTCGTGCTCGCCGAACCGGGTGAAGGCCCAGGGGTCGGAGAGCAGGACCGACGTGTCGATGACGAAGGTCTTGGATGCCGTGTGATGCGGGGCGCGGGCTTCCTCGGGCTCGCTCGAACCGGCAGTTCTCGTTCCGGGGTTTTCCCCGATACCGGTGGAATGGGAGGTCGCCGAGGAGGCGGAAACGGAGCGTGCAGCAGTCACGGTGGGCTCCTTTTGCGTTCGCCCGGCACCCGTGCGAACGATCTCGCTGGACCGGTCCGTCCTGATGACCCGACGTCAGTCGTGGTCATGAGGGCCGGGTGCCGGCCCCCTCGAACTGAATAGTTCAGTCAAAGTCAGGACCTCCCGTACGAACCACACCAACGCGATCCGCATCATCGACGCTACAGGTCGTTGCCGGGTCCGCGCTCGATGATCAGCGATGCTGCTGGGTGAAGTTCCGGTTAACTCGCAGCTCACCAGGGCTGTGCTGGAGAACTCGAGGCGTCGTCGCCGGGCGGGCGATAGAGTCGCGGCATGGCCGGTGACACGGAGATGAGCAAGTACGAGGAGCTGGACAAGCTCTCGTCCAAGGAGCTGCACGAGCGTGCGGTGAAGACTGCGGTGCGCCGGGTCGACGTGAAGTACCTGTGGGAGTTGCTGACTCTCATCCCCGCCGCCGAGGCCGCCGCGGGCAATCTCTCCGAGAGCGAGCTCGACATCAAGTACCTGCCGCCGCTTCTCGACGACTACCTGCATGCCGGTGACAGCGAGATCGCCGACCAGTTGCGCCCCTTCTACATCCGCTACCTGGCAGAGCACTCCTAGCCGTCCCCGCCGCTCCGGTCCGCCGGGCGCCCGTAGGTCCGGTGCCGGACCCGGACAACGGAATTCGGCGGAACCGTGCACGGGTCGGCCGCGTCTAACCCGATCGACGACATCGATGCGAGGGGGCGCGATGCACACCCACGGAACCGACGGCCGGGTCATCTCCGATACCGAGAACCCGCACAACTTCTCCCACGCGCGGATCGAGCAGGCCGCGAGCAGGTTCGCGCCCGGCGACATCACCGCCGCCGTCGACGCGTGGACCGAGCTCGCCGCCATCGTGTCCGCCGCTGCCGAACGCTTCGAGGCGGCGGTGAGCACGGCGGTCGGACTCGGCTGGGAGGGCGCCGCCGCCGACGCCGCGCACCCACGCGTTCGCGACCTGCTCACCGGCCTCGGCACGCTCGCCGCCGCACTGGGGGCCCAGACCGCCCCCGTGCAGGCCGCCGCCGACGCGGCCGCACGTTTCCGCGCCGCCATTCCCCCCGCCGTCGAGGCCGCGACCGGGTCGGATGCCGCCCGTGCCCGCAATGCCGCCGAGGAACAGGCCCGCGACGACATGGCGAATCTGTACCTGCGGGCCTACACCGCGATCGCCCCGACATTGCCGAGCTTCCCGTCACCCGTCGCGGGTGTGCTCGCCGGTCCCGGTTCGGGATCGGACGAGGGGGTGGGTGATCCGCAACAGTTGCTCGGCGCCTCCGGGGCCGGCGGGAACTCGGCCGATGCCCCCGGCGACGAGGATCCGGCCGAGGGCGGCGCCGGGTTGCCGGAGCACGACATCCCGGAGACGGAACTGACCGACGGCGCCTCGCCGGCTGCCGGGATGCCGGTCGGTTCTCCGGGGGAGGGGCAGAGCGCTCTCGCCGACAGCAGCCTCCCCGGCCACGCCTTCGACAGGGATACCGACCTCGGCGGGCAGGTGCGGGACGAGCCCGCGCCGGGGACTACGACAGCGCACGATGCGCCGACGCCCGGGGGCGCCGCGGCGCCGGGCACGGACACACCGCACTCGGACGGGGACGGTACGCCGGGAGACGGTACGCCGGGAGACGGTGCGCCGGGAGACGGTGGGCCGGGAGACGGTGGGCCGTTCGCGGAAGGGCAAGGACGCGCGGGGCAATCGAGCGCGGGGGACAGCGAGGGCCCTGCCGCTGAACGCCAGGACGCCGCGTACGGTGGCGACCCAGGCGACGGGCGTGGGGACGATGTGCCGGAGAGCGAGGCGTCGGCCCTCGGTCCGGGGGAGACGACCGCGGCGAGTGCCGGGCCGGCCGCGAACGCGCATTCCGGGGACCCCTTGGGGAGGCAGCCTGTCACGTCCGTGTCGCCGCCGCCCGGCCCTGCCGCGCCGGTGGCTGCTGTCCCCGCCTCCCCGCTGTCGTCGGCCACCGCCTCTCCGGTGACACCGTGGGGTGGCGGCACACCGCAATACAGCGCGCCCGCCGTCTCGGCGCCCGCCGCTCCCGGTTTCGGCGCCTCCACACCGCCTGCTCCCGCCTCGGCGGCGCCGACTCCCGCCCCACCCGGT
>NZ_BDBT01000001.1 GCF_001613125.1 Nocardia shimofusensis NBRC 100134 | reverse complement strand
GGCCGTGGCGGCGTTGACCAGCAGGTCCACCCCACCGAACCGGGCCGCGGCCAGATCGGCCACCCGCTCCGCCTCACCGGGGATCGTGAGGTCGGCGTGCAGCACATAGACCGGGAAGGCGTTCTCCGGCAACGCGGCGCGCGGTGCGAACGGGTCGACGAACCACTCGTGCTGCGAGGGTGCGGCGGGCGTGCGGTCGCGGCACACGGCCACGATGTCGTAGCGGCTGCGCAGGGCCTGGCAGAACGTGTCACCGAGCGCGCCGCCGGCTCCTGTCAGCAGACAGACCCGCCGGTCACCGTCGGCCATGCTCGTCTCCTTCTGTGTCGTGTGGGCGGCCTGTCTCATCCGGGCGGTGCAGATACATCAGCACGCTGTCGCGCGCGCTGCTGTTGCCGCCGAGGTAGCGGTGCCGGGTGTAGGGGGTGCATTCGAACAGCACCAGCGAATTGCCCAGCGGCGGAACGAGAGCGGGCGTTCGGTCACCCGCGACCGGATACAGCGCGGTCTCGCCGCCGTCCCCGCGTCGCCACTGCTCCGGTCCCAGATGGAACAGCAGGGCCGACGTGCGGATCGTCACCCGGCCCTGCGCCGTCGCGGCGATCGCGGCCGCGCCGGACCGTTCCGCGGCGTCGCCGGGTATGTTCCGAACCGCGCCGACCTGGTGGCCTGCTGCCTCGTCGAGCGTGTCGCCCGGTTCGCCGTGCGCCGGAAACACCGTGCGCCGCAGCCCGGTACGCGGCTGCTGTCCTGGGCTGTTCACGGGGTGATGCCGCAGGTGGCCGGTGATGTCCCCGGTCACCGGCAGCTCGGTGAGCCCGGCGAGCAGATCGTGCCACTCCCGCGAGGTGAACAGCGCCAGCGGCCCGTCCCGCAGCGCCCACAGCGAGATGTCGTCGGTGGTGCCCGCGCGCACCCGCACGGCCTCGGCGCGCAGATGCTCGTAGAACGCGGTCGTGAACACCTCGCGCGCGTAGATGTGCGGAAATGGTTCGGTGCGGCGAATCCAGCGCCGATGCGCGAACAATTGGACGAACCAGGCAGGCGCGGGACGCGCCGTTTCCCCTGACAAGACGACTCCCTCCCGATCGACCTTCCCGATCCTATTGCGCCGCCGGTCACCCGCGAACGGCCCGGATGCAAGGATCGGCCCCATGGTCGAGGATCTGCGTCTGTGTTTCGCCGGGGACTCTTTCGTCGCCGGGGTGGGTGACCCGCACCGGCTCGGCTGGGCCGGACGGCTGGCCGCGGCCGTCAGCCCGGCGATCCCGTTGACGGTCTACAACCTGGGCATCCGCGGCCAGACCGCCCCCGAGATCGAGGACCGCCTGATCACCGAATGCGCACCGCGGCTGCCCGAGTGGGCCACCGCCGCGGTGGTGCTCTCCTTCGGCGCCAACGACACCGCGTGGGCCGCCGGGGAACCTCGTGTCGCTGCGGCGGAATCGGCGGCGGCGCTGACCAGGATGCTCGACGCGGTGGCCGCGAGGGGGTGGGCCGCGCTGATGGTCGGCCCGCCCCCGGTGGCCGACGCCGAGCACAACGAACGCCTCGGCGACCTCGACGCCGAGTATGCCCGGCGCTGTACGGCGGCCGCGGTCCCGTACGTGCCGGTCCTGCCCGCGCTGTCGGTCGACGAGGTGTGGATGCGCGAGGTCGCCGAGGGCGACGGCGCGCACCCCGGCGCGGCCGGGTACGAGGCGATGGCCGCGCTGATCGCGCCGGCCTGGGAGACCTGGTTCGGCGCTCTCGCCCGGTAGCCGCGCGATTCGGCCGAGGTGCTGGCATACCCCGCGCACCGGTCGTACCGTGGCCCTATGACCGAGTCGGCAGTACCCGAGTCACCCGCCGTCGATACCGCGGAGCTGCTGCCCGCGATCCCGCTGGACTCCTGGCGACCGACGAAAGAGACGCTGCACCGGTTCGCCCAGGTCGTCGGCAAGGTCGCGCTGGCCAAGGGCATCCGCCGCAACCACTGGTGGCATATGACCTTCCGCCTGACCGCGCGCGGCTGGACCACCGTTCCCCTCGGCGACCCCCGCGTCGGACCGGTGTTCACCTGCGCGTTCGACTTCTTCGACCATGTGCTGCGCATCGCCACCGACGAGGGCGTCCAGGTCGAGTTCGACCTGCCGGGCAAGTCCGTCGCGACCTTCTACACCGATGTGATGGGCGGCCTCGGCGACCTCGGCATCGACCTGGTGATGCATCAGCCGCATCCCTTCGACCTGCCCGACGCGGCCCGCTGGTTCGAAGAGGACACCGAGCACGCCGACTACGACCCGGACAAGGTGTGCCGGGCCTTCACGGTGCAGAGCCGGGTCGGCCGCATCCTCGAGGAGTTCAGCGCCGGCTTCTCGGGCAAGGTCAGTCCGGTCCACCTGTTCTGGCACACCTTCGACCTGGCCGTCCAGCGGTTCTCCGCGCGCCGCATCGACATGCCTGCCACCGTCGACCCGGTGACTCGGGAGGCCTATTCCCGCGAGGTCATCAGCGCCGGGTTCTGGTTCGGCGACGACAAGGTCCCCGAACCCACCTTCTACTCCTATGTCGCGCCCGAGCCCGCGGGCCTCACCGCCCGCCCCCTGCGGCCCGAGGGCGCCCGCTGGGTGCCTTCGGGTTCCGGGCATTCGGCGTACTACTCCTACGACGCCGCCCGCGCGACCGGCGACCCGGTCGGCGCGGCCCTCGAGTTCTTCGAAACGGTCTACACCGAGGGCAGCGCACTGGCCGGGTGGGATGCCGACGCGCTGGCCTGTCGTGGCGGCATCACCGATCCGGTGCTCGAGCAGCGGATGCCCGAGCACCGGCGGGAGTCGTGACCCGACTCAGCTGTTCAGCTTGTTGAGCCGCTCGCACGCCTCGACGTACTGGTTGACCAGCCGTTCCATCACATCGGCGGAACGCTCGACCTTCTGCATCATCCCGACCACCTGACCGACCGGGTTGAAGTTGACGTCCTTGGCGGCCTCCGGGTACCGGTGCCCGCGCTTGACGCCGTCGAGCGCGACCATCATCTGCAGCGGCATCGGCAGCGGATCGGGGTTCTCGGGCTGCTCCCACGCCTCGGTCCACTCGTTGCGCAGCATGCGCGCCGGCTTGCCGGTCCACGCCCGCGAGCGCACGGTGTCGTGGCTGGAGGCGTCGATGAGCGTCTGCATCTGCGCGGGCGGCACATTGGCCTCCTCGACGGTCAGCCAGATCGAGCCCGTCCACGCGCCCGCCGCGCCCATCGCCATCGCCGCAGCGATCTGACGCCCGTCGCCGATGCCGCCTGCCGCCAGCACCGGCAGGTCGCCGACCGCGTCGATCACCTGCGGCCACAGCACCATCGAGGACACCTCGCCGCAGTGGCCGCCACCCTCGGTGCCCTGGCAGACCACGAAATCCAGCCCGGCTTCCTTGTGCTTGAGCGCGTGCTTGACCGAACCGCACAGCGCGCCGATCAGCCGCCCGGAATCCTTGATCTGCTCGACGACATCCTCGGGCGGGGTGCCGAGCGCGTTGGCGACCAGCTTGGCCTTCGGGTGCTTCAGGATCACCTCGACCTGCGGACCCGCAGTGGTCGCGGTCCAGCCGAGCAGCTGATTGTGGTGTTCGCCCTCGGGCAGCTTCGGTACCCCGTGATCGGCGAGGATCTTCTCGGCGAAGTCGCGGTGGCCCTGCGGGACCATCTCGGCGAGCTTGGCCTCGAGCTCTTCGGGGCTCAGCCCGTCGATGCCCTTGCCCTCGTACTTGGAGGGGATCACCAGGTCGACGCCGTAGACGCCGTTGACGTGCTCGTCGAGCCAGGCCAGTTCCACTTCCAGCTGTTCGGCGGTGAAGCCGACCGCGCCGAGCACGCCGAGGCCACCGGCATTGCTGACCGCGGCGGCCACATCGCGGCAATGGGTGAAGGCGAAAATGGGGAACTCGATCCCCAGCCGCTCGCAGATTTCGGTACGCATCGGGTGCTGGTCTCCCTTACCTGTCTCGCGAACAGCTCACGCGGCCCGCGAATGCTCTAGAACGGGTTGCATAGTCGCCGTCTCGTGTTCCCGTGGAAAACGGCTCGATGACACCGGAAACGACCGATTCCCCCGCATACCGCGAGCATCGCCTCGCCTGTGCGGCGCGGGGAACGGCCGGTGAGTGCACCATGTTATGACAGTAACACGTTCTAGTTTTGTCGCGGGATACCCAATTTCTCTTCCCTCAGGTCGCGAGGCGGCGGCCTCACGCGACGCGGACCAGCTTGCGCAGCAACAGGCTCGCCTGATCGAACCGTTCGCCCGGCCGCGGCGCCCGCACCATCCGCATCAGGACCTCGAACCCCGCCGCCTCCGCCGCTGCACCGAGCCGCTCCGGCCACCATCGGTACGCCTCGACGACCGCGTGGTCGAAGGCGACCGGATCACCGTCGGCCCCGGCGGCCTGGAATCCCAGCAGTGCGTGCCCGCCGTCGCGAAGCACCCGGGCGAACTCCGTCAGCGCGTCCGGCACGCGCTCCGGTGGCAGATGGATCAGCGAATACCAGGCCACCAGACCGGCGAGCGTCCCGGACGGCAGCCCGGTGTGTACCAGCGAGCCCACGTCGAACCGCACACCCGGATGCCCCGCGCGCGCCAGCTCGATCATGCGCGGCGAGAGATCGATGCCGGACACGTCCAGTCCGGCCTTCGCCAGATATCCGGTGATCCGGCCCTCCCCGCAGCCCAGGTCCGCGACCGGACCCGCGTCCACGCACTCGGCGAACACGTCGAGCGGCGCGCGCTCGAACGGGTTGCCCGCCAACGCGCCGCGCGCGAATTCGGCGTATTCCCCGGCCATTCCGTCATAGGCATCGCGGACTGCATCCATGAGCACGATCCTGCCAGCGGGTGCGCCGCCCGGTGTGGACAGCGTTCGGCATGCGGTCGCACACCTGCTCGTTCGGTCGGTTGTCGACCACAAGTGTCGGCACGGCCCCCCCACGACCTGGGCCGCAGCTGTCCACCTCGTCCTCGAACGCCGGACGGCCCCCGCCTCCACTACCTGGGTAGTGATGGCGAGGGCCGTCGGTGCGCGAAGGGCTAACGGTGGGCGCCCGGCTCCTCGGTGGGAGTGGGGACGGGCGTCGTGGTCGTGACCTGGGCGCTGTCTGCGGCGGTGGGCCGCACGGCCGGCGGCGCGACAGCATCGTTGGTCGTCGGTACCGGGGCCTGGGCCGGCTCGGGCGCCGCCGGAGCGATCTCCGTCGGCTCGAGCGCGGTCGGTTCCTGAGTGGCCGACTCGGGAGCGGTCGCTTCCGGCGTGGTGCTCGGCGCCTCGGTGGTGGTGCCCGGCGCCGTGGTGGTCGCGGCGATCTCTTCGGCCGTGCTGGAAGGGCTCGTCGTCGGCGCACCGCTGGTGGTGGTCGGCGCGGGCGACTTCGTGGTCGACGGCTGGGTCGACGTCGCGGCGGCCGCCAGGTAGGCGTTGCGCTCGCGCTCGACCTCGGTGACGTTGACCTTCATCTCTTCGTAGGCCACGGCCAGTTCGGCGGGCTCCGGGGCGACCTGGGTGTTCACCGGCTCACCTGCCTGGGCCTGCTTGGCCAGGTGGGTCAGCCACGCCGCGGCGTACTCCGCCGAGGTCAGCGGCTTGCCGGCGGAGGTGTCGGCGTCGTCCCAGTAGTCGAAGTGGTGACCGCTGTGGTTGGGGCCGAGGGTGAGGTTGTACGGATCGCTCATGATCACCGGAATGGTGTTCTGGTTGGTCACCAGCAGGCCGACGACCTCGTTGAGCAGCTTCTGCGGCAGGTAGGCCAGCGGGGAGATCTCCTCGGTCTCGATCGAGTCGGCCACCGGCGCGGGCTGATGCTCGCCCGGCACGTACTCGGGGTCGGAGACCCGCAGCAGCACCTCGAGGAACGTCTCGTCACTGGCCATCCAGTTCGGCTGCGAGGCGATGTCGGAGAAGGCCGCCAGCGCGATCTGCCCGAGCACCATCGCGACGTCGCCGCCGGTCGCCGGGGTGAGTCCCTCGCGTTCGAGGGTGTCCACATTGAGCTGCCTGCCCACGTTCACGACCAATTGCAGCAGCGAGATGTTCTCCGGCGCCGCGCAGGTCAGGTCGCCTTCGGAGCAGAAGGAGGCGATGCGGCCGTTCAGCGCGCCGAAGTCGCCGCCGGTGCCGGGCAGCGCGCCCTGACCGGGTGTGCCCTGCGAGATGTTCTGGTACTGCCGGTCGAAGCCGTCGGGATTGGCGAACGGATCCTCGGCGCCGATGAACGGGCCCTCGCCGGCTCCGCGACCCGAATCGGCCAGGATCACCACACCCACGACGTTGTTCGGATCGACCACGTCGTAGCCGTCCGCGGACTCGTCGTTGCCGATGCCCATCGCGACCCGGCGCACCACATCGGCGCCCTCGCTGTAGCCGACGATGGCGAAACGGGTGTCCGGGCAGGCCTGCGAGATCTCTCGCATGACTTGCTGGGTGTTTGCCACACCGGTGTTCACGGCCTGTTCGTAGGACTCCATATTCGCCGGGTAGGCGATGTACACAGCCCGGTACGAGTCCGGATCGACCGCGCCGTCGGGGGCGTTGACGACCGGATCGAGCCACTCGCTGTTGTGATCACCGGCCATCGCGGCCGGCAGCGGGTTGCCGTTGGCATCGACGAGCATGAGGGTGGAGCCCTCGCGCGGGGTGTCGTTGCGCCCCGCCACCGAGATCGCCACCATGTCGTGACACTCCGTCACCGAGGCCTTGAGTTCGGTGTCGACGCTGGTAGGCGGCGAAGTCAGCGCCCACGTCGCGCCGACCACGACCGCGGTGCCGACAATCAGCGGTGCGGCTGCGGTGGAGACGATCTTGTGGCGGGCGGCGAAGGCTTTCTGTCGGACGAACAACTCTCGAAGAGCCATGTCCCGTTCCCCAATCCATGTGCAAACGAGCTGGAAGGACTGGCCCCCCGACGGGCCGTCTGTCACCTAGCACGTCGGAACCGGCATCAAGATCGTTACCGCCGTGCAAACGAGATCACAGTCTCATTCCGGCCCGGCCGTACCCCTCGGCGATCCCGCTCTCGGTGCTCCGCCGATAGCGCGCCCCGGCGCGCGGAATCCCACCCTTCGCCGGAGGCGATGTCCGCGATCTATTCGGCGCTGTCGCGTTCGGCGAGTCGGCGGCCTGCCAGTTCGGCGGCGCCCTGGTCGAGGATGAGCCACAGGGCGGTGATGTCGTCGACGAGCCGGTCGCGATCGACCGCGAGATCGCCGGTGGCCCAGGAGAGGATGGCCTGAACGGTTCCGCCGATGACGAAGGCGGGGGCGGTCGCGGCGAGGGAGTCCTGTTCCAGCGCCACATCGTGGGTGGTGCGGGCGTGCGCGATCAGGGCGGCCGTCAGTCCGGTGATGACCGCGGTGCGCTTGTCGTGCGTGGCCGGGGCCGCCGGGACGCCGCCGAGCAGGACGAGGGCTTTGCGTGGGTCGTCGCCCAGGACGTCGACCACGGCGGCGATGGCGGCGCGGGCCTGGGCTTCGACGGGCTCGCCGAGCAGTGGGAGATAGGCGCCGACCGCGGCTGCGGTGAGCTCGTTCGCGATGGTCTCGACGACCGCGTCGGCGAGAGCGTCGAGAGTGGGGAAGCTTTCGTAGAAGTAGCGCTTGTTGAGCTTGGCCGCCCGGCACAGCGAATCCACTGTGGCGGTGCGCCAGAGCTTGCCCGCCATGGTCGTCAGGGCGGTGTCGATCAGGGTCGCGCGCCGACGCTGGATGCGCGTGGCGGCGGAATCTCCCGCGTAGTTGCGCTCGGCCGACGACACGCACGCCATTCTCGCACCCGCGCCACGCGGCTGTTGACACCGCCGCAGCATTTCTGGCACGGTTCTGTACCAGATCAAACTGGTGCGAAGTGGTACCAGATAGGAGTCGGAGATGGTTCGGAGGCGGCAATGGTGACGAAAGCGACGAGGTCGACGGAGGCGGCATCGGTGACAGACACACAAGCGGCGAACACGGAATCGGCGCCCCTGATGATGCTGGCGGAACTGCGCGCGCACGCACGGGCGCAACCCGTGTCGGCGCGTGCGACGGCATGGGCGTATCTGACCGAGCTGGGAGCTCGGAACGACTACGCCGCGCTGGCGGAGCTCTTCGCCGAGGGCACGGCGCCGGACGGGCCGGACGGGAAGATGGAGGGGTTGATCATCGGCGACCTGTTCGGTATTCCGGAGGCGCGCCTGGCGAACCCGCTGATGCGGATCGACCCGACCTGGCGTGGGAAGACGTTCGACCGGGCGGCCGGAACCGGCTGGAACAGGCTGTCGCCACTCGCCCGGTACGTGATGCCGATCGTGACGGCAGGCTACTTCGGGCTGCGGCGCGTGGGCGCGGAGATGGAGGGATTCGACTTCACCCATGCCGTGGAGCCGGGCCTGCTCGAGCCGCGGCGGATGGTGCGAGCACTGAACTACGGCGTGCCCGAACACCGCAATCCGAGTGTGCGCACCTTCCCGATCGCGCGTACCAGGGACGAGGTGGTCGAGCTGATCCCCGGGGTGTATCTGGGCAGGGCGCTGCTGCGGATGCCCGACGGGGAGATCCGGCTGATCGCCTACTTCGGCCTGCGCGAGCCGATCGGCAGCCCGCTGTGATCGAGGTGCGCGGCGCGCGGGTGTGCGTGACCGGTGGCGCGCGCGGGATCGGACGCGCCACCGCCGAGGCGCTCGTGGCCCGAGGCGCGCGGGTGTGGATCGGCGATCGCGATATGCCCGCCGCCGAGCGAACAGCCGCCGAGATCGGGGCGGTGGCGCATCCACTGGACGTGACCGACGAGGCGAGTTTTCGTGCCTTCCTCGCCGCGGCCGAAGCGGACGGCCCGCTGGACATGCTGGTCAACAACGCCGGCATCCAGCTGATGGGCGGCTTCGCCGATCAGGATCTGTTGTCGCTGCACCGGGAGCTGGCCGTCAACCTGGGCGCGGTGGTCACCGGCATGCACCTCGTGATCCCTGGTATGCGGCTGCGCGGGCGCGGGCACATCGTGAACGTCGCCTCGATGGCGGGAAAGGTCACCACTCCGGGCATCGCCACCTACTGCGCCTCCAAATTCGGGGTGGTCGCGTTGTCGCGCGCGGTGCGGGCCGAACTCGCGGGCACGGGTGTCACGGTGACCGCGGTGCTGCCCGCGGCCACCCACACCGAACTCACCTCCGGAGTGCGATTGCGACTGCAACCCACGTTGGAGCCCGAACAGGTGGCCGCGGCGATCGTCGACAGCGCCCGGCACGAACGCGGCGAAGTGACCGTGCCCCGCTGGCTCGCACCCGTGGGCCTGGCCGAGGAGCTGCTGCCCGCGCCGCTGTTGTGGCGGCTCAAACGCTTCGTCGGTGGCGCCGAGTACGGCGGATACGACCAGGCGCGACGCCGGGCCTATCTCGACAGAGTGTCCTCGCCGTGAGCGCGTTCACAGCGGGCGCGGTTGTGCTCGGACGGCATTGTCCTACGGTGGGGAGGTGATCGACGGCTCTGCCTCGACGCCGAGAGGACAACGATGACCGTGCAGGTCGGTTCCACGACGCGAAACACCCATCACGACCTGACAGCACACGAGGTCGTGTTGCTGCACGAGACCGACGCACACCGCGGCCTCACCGCCGCCGAAGCCGAATCGCGGTTGCGGCGTTACGGTCCCAACGTGCTACCCCCGTCGTCGGGGAACGGTCTGGCGCGGCGGATTCTGCGCCAGTTCAACAGTCCGCTCATCTATGTGCTGATGGCGGCCGCCCTGGTCACCCTGTGGCTCGGGGACTACGTCGACTCGACCGTGATCGCACTGGTGGTGCTGATCAATGCCGTCGTCGGGTTCGTCCAGGAGTCCAGGGCAGAGGCGGCGCTGGACGCGCTGCGCTCGCTGGTGCGCACCCAGGCCACGGTGATCCGCGACGGGCGTCGACGCTCCCTGCCCTCCGACGATCTGGTGCCCGGCGACCTGGTCGTACTGGAGGCAGGTGAGAAGATTCCCGCCGACCTGCGCCTGGTACGCGTGACCGAGTTGCAGGTCGACGAATCCGCGCTCACCGGCGAATCCGTTCCCGTCGTCAAGGACGAGGTGGTGCTGCCCCAGCCGACCGCTGTGGCGGATCGCCGCAACATGGTGCACTCGGGCACCTTGGTGACCGCGGGGGCGGGCGCCGGGATCGCCGTCGCGACCGGTGACCGGACCGAACTCGGCGAGATCCACCGCCTGGTCGGTTCGGCCGATGTGCTGGCCACCCCGCTGACCGCCGAACTGGCCGCGTTCAGCCGGATGCTGACGGTCGCCATCCTCGCCCTCGCCGCGGTCACCTTCGGCATCGGGCTCGCCCGCGGACAGGAGGCCGCCGAGACCTTCACCGCCGCGGTGGCGCTCGCCGTCGGCGCGATCCCGGAGGGCCTGCCCGCGGTCGTCACCATCACCATGGCCATCGGCGTGACCCGGATGGCCAAGCGGCGCGCGGTGATCCGGCGGCTGCCCGCCGTCGAAACCCTCGGCAGCACCACCGTCATCTGCTCGGACAAGACCGGCACCCTCACCACCAACCAGATGACGGTGCGCGAACTGTGGACCCCGCAGGACCGCTATCCGGTGTCGGGTTCGGGCTACGCCCCCGACGGCGCGGTCCGTGACTCCGCGGGGAGCATCGCCGAACTCGGCTCCGATCGTGCCCTGGAGTGGACGCTGCTGGCGGGCGTCGGCTGCAACGACGCGCATCTGGACCGGGTCGACGGGCGCTGGTCCATCGTCGGCGATCCCACCGAGGCCGCGATGCTGGTCGTGGCGAGAAAGGCGGGTCTCGACCTCGACGAGCTGCGCGTCCAGCGTCGCCGTGTGGGCACCATCGCGTTCAGCTCCGAGCGCCAGTTCATGGCGACCTTGCATGTGCACGAGGGGACCGGGGAGCGGGTCGCGCTGGTCAAAGGCGCGGTCGAACGCGTCGTCGACCGGTGCGCGCACTGTATGGACGCCGATGGGCAGCATCGTCCGCTGGACCGCGGCGCGGTGCTCCGCGCCACCGAGGAACTCGCCGGACAGGGGTTGCGCGTGCTGGCGACCGCGATGCGCCCGGTCGACAGCGACACCGAATTCGATCTCGCCGTGATCGACGAGCTGGTGTTCACCGGCTTGCACGCGATGCTCGATCCACCCCGCGCGGCCGCCGCCGACGCGGTGCGCGCCTGCCACGTCGCCGGAATCCAGGTGCGGATGATCACCGGCGACCACGGTGCCACCGCCGCCGCTATCGCCGAGCAGCTGAACCTGATCGGGGAACACGACGGCGAACTCGTCCTCACCGGCCGAGACCTGGACACGATCCCCGAAGACGAGCTCGCCGACGCGGTCGATCGGGCTCGCGTCTTCGCCCGGGTCTCGCCCGAGCAGAAACTCCGCCTCGTCGAGGCGCTGCAAACCCGCGGCCACGTCGTCGCGATGACCGGCGACGGCGTCAACGACGCGCCCGCGCTGCGCAGAGCCGATATCGGCATCGCGATGGGCGAGGGCGGCACCGAGGTGGCCAAGGAAGCCTCGGACATGGTCCTCACCGACGACGACTTCGCCACCATCGAAGCCGCCGTGGAGGAAGGCCGCGGTGTTTTCGACAACCTGACCAAGTATCTGGTGTGGGTCCTGCCGACGAGCCTCGGTCAGGGCCTGATCATCCTGGCCGCCATCGTGTTCGGCGCGACTCTGCCGATCCTGCCCACCCAGATCCTGTGGATCAACATGACCACCGCGGTGGTCCTCGGCCTGACGTTGGCCTTCGAACCCAAGGAACCGGACACCATGACTCGCCCGCCGCGCGAGCCTGGACAGGCATTGCTCTCCAGTGCGCAGGTCCTGCGGGTCCTGCTCGTGTCCGGGCTCATCCTGGCCGGCGCGTGGTGGCTGTTCGAGTGGGAGCTGGGTAATGGCGCAGATCTGGCTGTGGCGCGCACGGCAGCGGTGAACTTCGTCGTCGCGGTGCAGGTGTTCTACCTGTTCAGTTGCCGTTCCCTGACCGTGTCGCCGTGGCGGATAGGCTTCTTCAGCAACTGGTGGATCATCGGTGGCGTGACCGCCCAGGTCCTCGCCCAGCTGGCCATCACCTACATACCGGCGATGCACACCCTGTTCGACACCGCCGCGATCGACGCGCAGACGTGGTTGCGCCTCGTCCTGCTCGCGGCACTGGCCACGCTGATCGTCGCTGTCGACAAATTCCTGCGCACCCGATTCGGGGCCCCTTCGCCCGAACCGCGAGCGTAGGTGCTCCACCCCCGGCCCGAGGCCGCGGCGGCGTGATCGTCAGCCCGTCGGCCTGCTCGCGGGATGTGTTCGCCGCCAATGGTTCGCGATGTCGATACGCCGGGTGATCCACACCTTGTCGTGGCCCTGGACATGATCGAGGAAGCGTTCCAGCGAGGCCAGGCGCGCGGGACGCCCCACGATCCGGCAGTGCAATCCGACGCTCAACATCTTCGGCGCCCCCTCCGAACCCTCGGCATACAGCACGTCGAAGGCATCGCGCAGGTGCGCGAAGAACTGCTCCCCGGAGGGGAATCCGGCGGGGGAGGCGAAACGCATGTCGTTGGTGTCGAGCGTGTAGGGCACGACCAGATGGTTGTCCACCCGGCCGTTCGCGCCGTGCGGAACCCGCACCCAGTACGGCAGGTCGTCGGCGTAGGAATCGGAGTCGTAGGCGAAGCCGCCCGCCTCGACCACCAGGCGGCGGGTCTGCGGGGAGTCCCGGCCGGTATACCAGCCCAGCGGCCTGCTGCCGGTCAGTTCGGTGAGAATGTCGATCGCCTCGCGCAGGTGGGCGCGCTCGGTCTCCTCGTCGACGAGCTGATACGACTGCCATTTGAGGCCGTGGCAGGCGATCTCGTGACCGAGCTCCAGGAACGCGGCGGTCGCTTCCGGATTGCGCTGCAAGGCGCGCGCCACCCCGAAGACGGTGAGTGGCAGTCCGCGTCGCTCGAACGTCCGCAGCACCCGCCAGACGCCCACCCGCGAGCCGTACTCGTAGAGCGATTCCATCGACATGTGCCGATCGGGGAACGCCTGCGCGGGCGTCATCTCGGACAGGAACGTCTCCGACGCCTCGTCGCCGTCGAGCACGCAGTTCTCCGCGCCTTCTTCGTAATTGAGCACGAACTGCACGGCGATGCGCGCGTCGCCGGGCCACTGTGGATGCGGCGGACGCGGGCCGTAGCCGATCAGGTCGCGCGGATACTCCGTCATGCCGACTCCCATCGCCGTTCCAGTTCCGCCCACCCCGCCTCGGTCGGCGCGCCGAACAGCCGCAGACGGGCCAGACCGCCGTCCGGGTAGACGTTCAGCCGGACCTCGGTGACCGGTGCGCTCGGCGCGGGCAGGAAGCGGTGCCGGGTGTCCGGCCGCAGTGCCGTGCGCGCCAGGATCGGGACAGCCGTACCGTCCCTGCCGATCCCGACGATCTCGGCCTCGCCGGGCGCGTTGCCCAGGAAACAGGAGGTGTCGACCTCGGCGAGCGCGATGGTGCCCTCGGTCGCCAGCCGCACGTGCACCCAGTCGTTGCCCTCGTCGCGGCGGCGGGCGGTCTCCCACCCTTCGCCCATCGTGCGGGCCGGGCCGGGCATGAGCAGATTCTGCGGCGCGGAGTAGAAGCGGTTCGAGCAGTCGGTGACGTAGGCGCCGTTCTCCAGCGCCGCCAGATCGACAGGTCCGAACCGCAGCAGTGCGGGATCGGGCCTCGCCGCACCGTGCACCCGCAGCCGGGCGACGCCGCCGTCGGGGAAGATGTCGAGCCGCACGTGGGTGAAGGTGCGCGCGTCGTCGACGCTGTACAGATTGCGGGTGTCGCCCCGCGCGGCGGACCGCGCGACCAGGGTGACCCAGTCCTCGCGCGCGGCCAATTCCGCTGCGTCCGGATACCCGTCCACCCGCAGACCGTCCAGAGAGATCTCCGGCGGGTAGTTGCCGCGGAACCAGGCCGTGTCGACCACGATGCCGTGGATCACGCCGGGCGCGCCGAGCCGCACGATCGCGCTGTCGTGGCCGGGGGTGCGCCTGCGCCGGGTCTCCCAGCCGTCGTAGATCTGGCCCTTCCCGCCGAACGTGGCCGGTGAGTAGTCCGGCTCGCCGGGCCGGACCAGCGCCTCGCGCTCGGCGAAGAACTCGTCGTTCGCCCACACCACCGCCCCGCCGAGCGAGCGGACCGCCAGGTCGGGGAGGGCGAGGAAGTCGGCGATGTCGGGAGAATCGGTGCCGTTCACGGGGTCTCCTGGTCGTGGTCGATGCGGGAGTTGCCTCGCCTCGGCCGTGCGGCTTCTCGCGTCATCCAGGGAAGCGTCGTCGGCGCCGAGCAGGTCCGCTCACGCGCTCAGATCGCGAGCGCGGAAATCGCTGGGGCGCATACCCCGATGCCGTTTGAACGCGGCGCTGAATCCGAAGGCGTCGGCATAGCCTACGGCTTGGGCGACCTGCGCCACGGTGCGACTTCTGTCGGCCAGGAGTTCCTCGGCCTCATCCATGCGGCATTCGGTGAGATAGGCCAGCGGCGATTGCCCCATGACCTCGGTGAAGCGCCGCGCGAACAGCGCCCGCGACACCCCCGCCACGCAGGCCAGCGCCGCGACCGTCCAGCCGGCGTCGAGGCGTGCGTGCATCGCTTCCAGCGCGGGCCCGACCACCGGGTCGGCGGGCCCGCGATACCAGCCCGGCGCGTCGGCGTGCTGTCCTTCGAACCAGTCGCGCAGCGTGCAGACCAGTGCCCAATCGAGCAGCCGGTCCATCAGCGCCTGCGCGCCGGCGGGGCGCGCGGCCGCGTCCGCGGCGACCGATTCCATCCAGGCGCACACCTCCACCTCGTCCGACACCACCAGAACGGGTGGCATCGCGCGCAGCAGCCGTTCATGACGCCGGCCCGAGGCCCGGTAGGCGCCGACGATCAGAGCGGTCTCACCGGCGGGGTCGTTTCCCCAGCGTCCACCGTCCAGACCGGACGCGCACTCGGCATCCGCGGTGAAGCAGGCGATTTCGTATCGCTCGTGGGGCAGGTCGACCGAATCCGCGCGGTCGGCGAGGAGGAACGCATCAGGACCCCGCACGATCGCGGTGTCCCCCATCTCGATCCGGCGCTGGGCGCCGTCGGGCAGCAGCAGCGTGCCCCCGCCGCGCAGCACGGTCACCATGGTCAGCGGCGCGCGGTCGGCGAAGCGGATGGTCCACGGCGCTTCCAGGATCGCGTGGGTGAGTACGGCTCCTTCGGCACGGATACCGCCCAGCAGGCGACTCAAGGGGTCCACACCACCGAGCGTAGACGAACTCCTATCGAATGAAGAGCTTTGCCCATAGATCGTCCATCGAATCGGCGGTGGAATGAGAGCTGACCGCAGAACCGATCGTCCGGAACCCGGACCGCCATGGAGGACCCCGTGCAGCTCAACCAGATCGAGGACACCGCGACCGCCCGGACCGCCCTGGTCGTCGTCGCCCATCCCCGCCCCGACTCGCTCACCGCTCATATCGCCCGGCTGACCGCGAGCCGCCTCACCGCGGCCGGCTACCGGATCGACCTGCTCGATCTGCACGCCGAGGATTTCGATCCCCGCATGACCGTCGCCGACCTGCCGGATTGGGGCAACCGCGACAAGGCCTACTCCGCCGAGGTCGAGAGCCATATGCGCCGAATCCTCGCCGCCGACCTCATCGTCGCGGTGTTCCCGGTGTACTGGGTGCAGGTCCCGGCCATGCTCAAAGGCTGGATCGACCGTGTGTGGAACTACGGATTCGCCTACGGTCGCAGCAAGCCGCGGCTGGCGGGCAAACGGGCACTGTGGCTCGGGCTGGCCGGTGCGGCGGACGACGACGATGTCGTCGACATCATGCGGCAGTCTCTGAGCGCGCAGCTCGACGACGGTCTCGCCTACTACTGCGGCCTGACCCAGTCCTCGGTGGGCCTGTTGCCCGGCGCCGAGGAGAAGCAGCAGCGCCTCGACGCCGAAGGCAATCTCCTCTTCGACGATGCCCTCGCCGGCGCCGAACGCGCGGCCCACTACACCGCGCTGGAGAACCGGGCGATGGGGATCGTGGACGACTTCCTCGCCCAGGACCGGATTCCGGCCTGAACGGCGGGTCGACCTGCGCGGTCGGGAAACCGGGACATCGAGTCGATACCTGGACCTTCCGGTCGATCCGCCCCGTAACGGCCGACCGCCCGTGCCATAGTGAGCGCATGCGGTCGACGTGTTCCCTCTATGTAGACGCCGGTTATCTGCTCGCGTCCGCCGCGACGCGCGTCACCGGCACCTCGCTGCGCAGCGGGATCCACGTCGACTACGCCAAGCTGATCAGCTCACTGGTGGATTCCGCGCGAGCCCGGTCGGGCATGCCGGTGTTGCGGTTGCACTGGTACGACTCGGCGCGCAACGGCGTCCCGGACGCGCAGCAGGAGCGCATCGGCGAGCTCTCCAAGGTCAAGCTCCGGCTCGGACGGTTCGGCGTCAACGGCGAGCAGAAGGGCGTCGACCTTCGTATCGGCCTGGACCTGGTGGCCCACGCGCGCAACGGCGCCTCCGACGTGTTCTTCCTCGTCTCGGGCGACGACGACCTCACCGAAGCCGTCGAGGAGGCCCAGGTCCACGGCGTTCAGGTGGTAGTGCTCGCCGTGCCCACGGCCGCCGGGAAGTCGCACGGAGTCAGCAGGCACCTGATCCGAGCCGCCGACGAACTCGACAATATCGACGGTGCGGCAGTGGACGCGGCGGTTCTGAAAGTCGATCGCCCGCCGACGCCCGAGCCGGTCGCTGTGCCACCGCCGCCCGCCCCGGCTCGGCCGGCGAGCGTCCCGGCTCGGCCGACCGTCCGTACTCCGCTCGATCTCGCGGCCGCTGCGCAGAGCCCGGCCCCTCGACCTCCGAAAAGCGTGCTCGCCTACAGCGTTTCGTCCGGGTCGCCCGGCCGGGTGCTCCCCGGGTACGACAGCGGCGGCGACGAGCAGGAACAACTGATCGACGAGGTCGTGACGCGGGTGCTCGCCTCGTTCCGGGAAAGCGCTACCGCTGCCGAGAAATTGGATCTCCAGCGCGCGCGGCCGTCGATCCCGCGCGAGATCGACGGCGCGCTGCTGCTCGACGCCTCCGACGCCTTGCAGATCTACGACCTGGACGAGGGCATCCGCTACCGCCTGCGGTCGCGCTTCTGGGAGAAGTACGACGAGACCTGATCGACCGCGCGGTCCGTGACGGAAGCCGCCATACGACGACTGGCGCCTTCCAATCCGTGTCTCCGTAGCCGTAGCCGTAGCCGACCAGACGACCCACCGATTCGCGGCAGTGCTGGCGTGACGGCGAGGCTCGCAGCCACACAAGATGTTGTGAATACTATGACGTCAAGCTTTTCGTCAATTCGATCAGGAACTCCGATGCCACACGAATCTGATGGTCGGAAACCTCGAATTTCGGTTCCTCTCCAACATTGTTGATCTGGTCCGAATTGTAGTCCAGTGTTCCTTGCCAGCCGTCTACCGTTGTGACAATGCGAACCGAACCTCCGGCCTTGTTCAGCCACACTTTCTCGTCATATCCAGTTTGAGCGATATAGTTCGGGTCGCCTTTGATCAAGGCGGGTTCCGACTCGTTTGGTAGCATTGCTCGAAGCCGAGTTTCGCCCACTCCGACCAGCGATGCCTTTATCAGCGTACATGTCGCTCCTCGGCCGATTTTATCCTCGGGTTCGATGGATCCGTACTCGATGGTTAAATCGGCTATTCCGAGATCGTTTTCGAAGAACGTGAGCGTTCTGTCGCATTGGTCGCGAATTGCGTGGCTGGATTCGGTCGTTGTGGCGCTGTTGTTGCCGAGCAGTCCGCAAGCAGGGATGAGTGCGAGGGAGAGGATCGATGCTGTCACGACAACAGCGCGCCTGGCGATCCCACTCATTGTGTCACCCTATCTGTATTGACTGACCATCTGTTTGTGCCGTCCGAGACGGTTGCGTCATCGAACTTGGAATTGTCATCGACAGCCATAGGCGGCCATTTGTTATCGGGCAGGTCGTCGATATCCGAACTGGCTTGCGCAATCTTGTTGCCGTTGATCATGCTGTTCTGGGCAGACGAAGCGACGCTTCCAAGCTCGGGAAGTTTGGTGCCAGCGTCCTCTGTATACTTCAGTACCTTGTCCCGCTCGTCCCAAAGTCGGTCGATGACGGCTTCGGCAGCAGCTCCTCCAAGGGCGAATAGGCCCCAGTCAGTGAGGCGAACAGCTAAGACGATTTTCCCGAATGCGACGTCGACTCTATCCGGCCGACCCTCGAGTTCCTCCGCCTTGGTCTTGATTGCTTCGATATTGGTGGTCAAATCTGATCTTGTTTGCGGATTCTTGTCCTCGGCCACGCCGTGTCCCCCCTGGTAGAGATTGTTCAGTGCGTGTGCGTTCTGTGCATCTTCGGCCTCGTAAGTGTCTGCCACGTGGCGAAGTGTCGCAGCAATCTCATTGCATACCACAATCCCTTCCGCCATTCTCGTGGCGACCGCTCGCATTCGATGATTTTCAGTGTGAAATGTCCGCGGCCAGGATCTGCTCGACCAGGATGTCGGCGTGGCCCGCGTGGCGGCCGAGTTCGGCGATCATGTGCAGGCAGATCCAGGCGTAGGTGACCGACCCGAGCAGACGGTGCTCGAAGACGTCGTCCATCGCTGTCGTCTTCGCGATCTCCCGCGACCGTGCGCACGCGGCCTCGAATTCGGCGATCACCTCGGCGAGGGTCTGGCTCTCGGGCACCATCCATCCACCGTCGTCGCCCCGGGCGTAGCCGTCGCAGCGGGATTCCTCGATGCCGCCGATCGTGCGTTGGAACCACACGCGTTCGGCGGCGGCGCAGTGCTTCAGCAGGGCGATCGGGGTGGTCAGGGAGGGCACGAGCCGTCGGCGGCTCTGTTCGTCGGTGAGCGGTTCGACGGCCCGGACGAGCCCGGCGCGGGCACGGTCGAGGGCAGCTTCCAATTCCGTTCGAATCACGTGACCCAGGGTATTCCGATGTGCGCGAAGGAGAGTCGTCTGTCGGTGAGCAGGCGACGTCGATGAGCGCCGGACGTACAGTCGCCGGATCGCGAGGCTGTCAGCGGCTCTCGGCTCGACGAGGAATCACGCGCGGGTCGGCGCCAGCTCGGCGATCAACGCCTCCACCCTGGTTCGGATCTCGTCGCGGATCGGGCGCACCGCGTCGATGCCCTTGCCCGCGGGGTCGTCGAGTTTCCAGTCGCGGTAGCTGGTGCCGGGCAGGACGGGGCAGGCGTCTCCGCAACCCATGGTGATCACCACGTCGGCGGCATCGACCGCCTCGTAGGTCAGCTTGGTGGGCGTACGGCCGGAGATGTCGACGCCGACCTCCGCCATCGCTTCGACCGCGGCGGGGTTGATCCGGTCGGCCGGAGCGCTGCCCGCGGATCGGACCTCGATGGCTTCGCCCGCGAGATGGGTGAGGAATCCGGCGGCCATCTGGGAACGTCCGGCGTTGTGGATGCAGACGAACAGCACGCTGGGTTTGGCGGTGGTCATCGTGAGGTGGCCTTTCAGGCGGTGGGGATGTCGAGTTCGGTGAGCAGGGTGCGCACCCGGGTTTCGATCTCGTCGCGGATGGGCCGCACGGCTTCGACGGTGAGTTCGGCGGGGTCGGGCAGGGCCCATTCCTCGTAGCGGCGGCCGGGGTAGAGGGGGCAGGCGTCGCCGCAGCCCATGGTGATGACGACGTCGGCGGCCCGCAGGATTTCCTCGGTCCACGGCTTGGGGAACTCGCCGGTGATGTCGATGCCGATCTCGTCCATGGCCGCGACGACGGCGGGATTGATGTGCTCGCCGGGCTCGCTGCCGCCCGACCAGGCCACCGCGTGCTCTCCGGCGAGATGGGTGAACAGGCCCAGGGCCATCTGGGAGCGTCCGGCGTTGTGGGTGCACAGGAACAGCACCGTCGGCGTGCCGGTGCCTGCCCTGCCTTCGACGCGGGCAAGGGCCTGTAGACGCTGGCGGGCGAAGCGCTCGGCCAGCAGCGGCAGGTAGTTGACGACGGTGGCGCGGCCGGCGAACTGGTCGTAGGAGGAGTGCAGGAATCGTTCGATGGTCTCGACGCCGAAGATGCCGTCGAATTCACGTTGCAGGCGGGTCGCGGCGGTCTTCAGCGCCACCTGCTGGTCGATGGTCAGGTCCGCACGGGCGTGGAAGGCGTGCGCGACGGGGCTGTCGGTCATGGAAGGACTCCATCGTGGGCGGGCGAGCGCGAGAGTGGATCAGTGCACGGGAGTGGACAATTCGGTGAGCAGGGCGGATACGCGGCCGGCGATGTCGTCGCGGATGATCCGCATCCGTTCGATCCCGTCGATCCCGCGGTCGGAGGGCTCGTCGGTGTCCCACACCTGCACGCGAACTCCCGACGGCGGATCGACGCGAGCTTCGCGGCCCAGGACGACGATCACCTCGGCCTGGGCGGCCACGGCGGCGTCGATCGGCTTCGGATACTCGTCTGTGGTGTCCGCGCCGACTTCGCCGAGGACCTGGATCGACAGCGGGTTCAGCGCGGTGCCGGGGTCGGTGCCCGCCGAACGCACTCGCACCGAACCGGCAGCGTCTCGGCGCATCAGGGCGGCGGCCATCTGGGACTTGCCGCTGTTGCGCACGCACACGAACAGCACCGACGGCGTCGTCGCGGTCACGATCGCTCGCTCCCGTCCGCACCTGCCACCGGGGCGGGAACATCGATAGGACGAAAGCGTTTGCGCAGGGCGAGGGAGACATACACCAGAGCGACGAGCACAGGCACTTCGATGAGCGGTCCCACCACGCCGGCCAGTGCTTGGCCGGAGGTCGCGCCG
This sequence comes from Nocardia shimofusensis NBRC 100134, assembly GCF_001613125.1. Taxonomy (GTDB): domain Bacteria; phylum Actinomycetota; class Actinomycetes; order Mycobacteriales; family Mycobacteriaceae; genus Nocardia; species Nocardia shimofusensis. The sequence continues at coordinate 459,316 of NZ_BDBT01000001.1, read as the reverse complement.
TAGGTGGCGATGGCCACGGCGATGGCGAGTTCGAAGTTGTTGCCCGCGGCGGTGAAGGCGAGGGTGGTGGTGCGTTCGTAGCCGAGGCCGATCGCCGCACCCAGGGCGTAGCCGCCACCCCACATGATGGCGAAGTAGGCCAGCAGGGGCAGCGCGATGCGGACCACGTCCAGCGGCCGGGAGGTGATCTGCTCGCCCTGCAGGGCGAAGAGGACGACGATGGTGAACAGCAGCCCGTACAGCGCCCACGGCCCGATCGTCGGCAGCAGCCTGGACTCGTACCAGTCGCGGCCCTTGGCCCGTTCGCCGAGGCGACGGGTCAGGTATCCGGCCAGCAGGGGAATGCCGAGGAAGATCAACACCGACTTCGCGATCTGCCACGGCGAGGCTTCGATGGTCGCCTGTTCCAGCCCCAGCCAGCCGGGCAGCACCGACAGGTAGAACCAGCCGAGCACGGCGAACATGAGCACCTGGAACACCGAGTTCAACGCCACGAGCACGGCCGCGGCTTCGCGGTCGCCGCAGGCGAGGTCGTTCCAGATGATGACCATGGCGATGCAGCGGGCCAGGCCGACGATGATCAGGCCGGTGCGGTACTCGGGCAGGTCCGGCAACAACAGCCAGGCCAAGCCGAACATCAGCGCTGGTCCGACGATCCAGTTCAGGACCAGGGAGCCGAGCAGCAGCTTACGGTCGCCGGTGACGGTGTCGAGGCGGTCGTAGCGGACCTTCGCCAGCACCGGGTACATCATGATCAGCAGCCCGATCGCGATGGGCAGGGAGATACCGTCGATCTCGATCGCGCTCAGGGCATCACCGAGGCCGGGGATCAGCCGCCCGAGCAGCAGTCCGGCGAGCATGGCCGCGCCGATCCAGAGCGGCAGGAACCGATCCAGGGTCCCCATCTTGCCGATGACCGCGGGATGTTCGGTCGTGGTGGTCACGCGAGCGTCCCTTCGAGGTGTCCGTCCGGAGCGCAGGCGCACGCCGAGCCGGGCAGTACGCCGGATTCGACGGCCAGCACCGCGGACAGTTGTTCGAGCGCCGAGGGGATCACCCGGTAGTACACCCACGTGCCGCGGCGTTCGCAATCGAGTAGCCCGGCCTCGCGCAGCACTTTGAGGTGGTGCGAGATGGTGGGCTGGGACAGGTCGAAGGCCGGGCTGATGTCGCACACACAGCTTTCCCCGCCCTGGTGGCTGGCGATCATGCTGAGCATGCGCAGGCGCACCGGATCACCGAGGGCCTTGAACATCCGAGCCAGGTCTGCGGCCCAATCGGAGGTGAGCGGCGCCTGCGAGAGCGGCGCGCAGCACAGCTCACCCTCACTCGACGGTTGATTCGACATTCGCCTATATTGACTTGTATCGATCCAGCCGTCAACCGGGTGTCCGACAGATCAGGAAAAAGCATGACCACCATCGCAGTCTTCGAACCGGCCCTGTGCTGCAACACCGGCGTGTGCGGCGACGACGTCGACCAGAACCTCGTCACCTTCACCGCCGACATGGCCTGGCTCGCCGAGCAGGGCGCGGCCATCACTCGCCACAACCTGGCCGACGACCCGCTCGCCTTCGCGCAGAACGAGGCGGTCAAGCGGTTCCTCGAACTGGCCGGATCGGCTGGTCTGCCACTCGTGCTCGTCGACGGAGTCACCGTCGCCACAGGCCGTTACCCCTCCCGGCCCGAACTCGCCAAGTGGGCCGGGCTCGACGCGCCGGCCGCCGTCGCACCGTCCGGTGTGACGATGCTCGGAATCGCCGACGCCGGCGATGCCTGCTGCACGCCGAGCGATTCCACCTGCTGCTGACTCCGGTTCGCACGTCAGCCCCTGTCCCGCCCCGAATAGGAGTACCGCTTCCATGGCCACCGCCGATCCGAAGTTCCTGATCGCCCCGCCCCGCTTCCTGTTCTTCACCGGCAAGGGCGGCGTCGGCAAGACCTCGATCGCCTGCGCCTCGGCGGTGCGCCTCGCTCAGGCGGGGAAGAAGGTGCTGCTGGTTTCCACCGACCCTGCCTCGAACATCGGACAGGTCTTCGGTCTCGGCATCGGAAACACGATTACGGCGATTCCCGTGGTGCCGGGATTGTCGGCGCTCGAGATCGATCCCGAGCAGGCCGCCGAGGCCTACCGTGAACGCATCGTCGGCCCGGTTCGCGGACTGCTGCCCGAGGCGGAAATTGCCTCGATCACCGAACAGTTGTCCGGTTCGTGCACGACGGAAGTGGCCTCGTTCGACGAGTTCACCGCACTGCTCACCGACGCCGACGACAGGGTCACCGGCTTCGATCACGTGCTTTTCGACACCGCTCCCACCGGCCATACCATCCGGCTCCTGCAACTGCCGGGGAACTGGACGGAATTTCTCGCGAACGGAAAAGGCGACGCGTCCTGTCTCGGTCCGCTGGCCGGACTCGACAAGCAGAAAGCCATGTACGCCGGCGCGGTCGAGGCGCTGTCGGATCCGGGGCGTACTCGCTTGGTGCTCGTCGCGCGTGCCAACCGCTCCGCCTTGGCCGAAGTCGCGCGAACGCACGAGGAGCTCGCCGCCATCGGGATGACGCGACAGTATGTGGTCGTCAACGGCGTGCTGCCCGCACCGGCCGACGACACCGATCCGCTCGCCACAGCGGTGTACCGCCGAGAACAAGCGGCGCTGGCCGCGGCTCCCGCCGGGATCACCGTGCTACCCACCGATCTGATCGCCCTCAAACCGGTCGACATGGTCGGCGTCGACGCGCTGAGCACGCTGTTCGACGACTCCGCAACGCCCCCCGTCGTCGAAACCGGTCCAAGCGTCGGCACATTCACCGACGCGCCACTGGCCGATCTGGTCGACGCGATCGAGGCGGACGGTCCCGGGCTCGTGATGTGCATGGGCAAAGGCGGGGTCGGCAAGACCACTGTCGCCGCGGCCCTCGCGGTGGCCCTCGCCGAACGCGGGCATCAGGTGCAGTTGACCACCACCGATCCCGCCGCGAACCTGACCGACACCGTCGCGGGCGAGATCGAGAACCTGCGCGTTTCACGCATCGATCCGCACGAGGCGACCCGCGCGTACCGGGAGCGAGTGCTTGCCACCAAAGGCGCCGCCCTCGACGAGGCGGGCCGCGCCACCCTCGCCGAGGACCTGCGCTCTCCGTGCACCGAAGAGGTCGCGGTGTTCCAGGCGTTCTCCAAGGTCGTGCACGAGTCCCGGAACATGTTCGTCGTCGTCGACACCGCCCCGACCGGCCACACGCTGCTGCTGCTCGATGCCATCGGCTCCTACCACCGGGAGATCGCCCGGCAGTTGGGTGACGGCGCGCACTTCACGACCCCGCTGATGCGCCTGCGTGACCCGGCCCAGACCAAGGTGGTGATCGTCGCCCTCGCCGAGACCACCCCCGTGCTCGAAGCCGCCGCCCTCCAAGCCGACCTGAAGCGCGCGGGCATCGAACCGTGGGCGTGGGTGATCAACAATTCCCTCGCCGCCGCCGAGCCCACCGCGCCGTTGCTCCGGCGTCGGGCTGTCGCCGAAGTCGAGCAGATCGACAAGGTCCGCACCGATCTCGCGGGCCGATATGCCGTGATCCCGCTGTGCCTTTCCGAGCCGGTCGGCATCGACGCCCTGGCCTCGCTGGCCAAAACCCGCTGCGAGCGGTTGCCGGTGCACTGACCGGCCGACGCATCGATCGCCAGGCCCCTCCACCGACAGCGTCAGTCGCAGGGACTGCGGCGTTCGAGAAAACCACGTCGTGCCATGTGCCGTCGAGGTGGAGCAGGCGTTCGCGGATGCCGACCGTGCGGAATCCGGCGGAATGGTGCAAGGCCGGCCCGGGAGTTCACCGACAGTGATGCCGCCGGGCCGGGCGGCGACCTGGTGCAGCAGCCGCACCCGCACCCGCACCCGCACCGGCCCCGACACCGCACCGATCGGCCGGTTCATCGAATACCCGCCCACCACACCGGTGTTCGACACCGGCCACTACCAGGCCGCCCTCGCCGTCGGACGACCGGCCGTGCGCCCGATGTCCACCGCCCTCGACGCGACGTCCGCGCTCTGGCCCGACGGCACGGCAACCCCGTCGACACCGTCATCACCCGACGTCAGGAAACGGGCGAGGTCACCAGATATCAACCCACACTGGTCTTTTGGGGATGTCGAGCAACGCCGAGTTCCGGTGAACCATCAACGGGACCGATGAGCCGACGTGCAGCCGCTCGGCCAGTGCTCGCGCTCGCTTCTCACGAAATTGCGGAAACAAGTACCGCTTCTGCACCCGGCTTTCCTCGGCCGATTCCGGATGAGAGAACTGCACTTCGACACGTACCTGCCACAAATCGAAATCCAGTAGCCCCTGAGCGTGTTTGCACCGCAGGTCTGAGGCGATCACCGTCCCGTCCACTGCTGCTCCCACACGCCGAAGGCAATTCCGACGCAGCCGCCAGGCGCCTGCCAATACGAGCAACCACCCGACCAGACCCAGCAAGACGCTCACGGGGATGAACAGCGCCATCGCAGCCGACGATCCCGTCCGTCGAGCGATCGAGCTTCCCGCGTTCAGCGCACCGGCCATGAAGGCCACCGACCCGATTGCGACTCCCAGCGTCCAAACCAGCGACATCGGGCCGATCATCTTTCTGGGCCATCTCATACCGAACTCCTCGATCCGAAGAGCACCGTGCAGGACCATGGCATAACGTGGCTCTCAGTACCAGCGCCGGTCGTCGGGATGTTCTTTGAACTCGTCCGGCCAGTCGCTCGGGCCGACCACGGTCTCGCTCGATCGAGAACGACGGGTCGGCGGCTCCGGGGGAAGCCACGAGCCCGCAGGCGGTGAAGTCGGCGTATGCGGAGATTCCGGCGTCCAGTTCCATATGAACAGTGGCGAGCTCTTCATCTCGGTGACTTCCGGTGGCACGGGATCGGCGGAGGATTCGATATCGCACCAGCGACATGCACCGTTGCCGACACGCTCGGCGTATACCTTGAGTGCCGGAGACGCAGAATCCATGCCAGCGACCATCGAGATGAATTCTTCGGTAACCTCGGTGGGCCCGTCGAAAAGTTCGTCGATATCGATACGGGCCACACGCATGCTTCCCCATTGCGGTCTCATCATTACGCGTTCTCCCATGGGGCGGTACCTGCGCCGACATCCACTTATCCGCGGGCCATGTCGACAAATCGGCTCAGATGCAACTGATGGGCGACGGTGATCGTCGCGGTCGGACCGTTGCGGTGCTTGCCCAGGATCAGGTCGGCTTCACCGCCGCGTGGGTCGTCGCGTTCGAACGCGTCGGGTCGGTGCAGCAGGATGACCATGTCCGCGTCCTGCTCGAGGCTGTTGTGGACCGAAATACCCTGGGCGACAAAGTTGTGCGTACCGGGCACGGTGCCGTCGTAGACGTCCTGCTCACCGAGCGAGGTGATCTCGACGATCCTGTCCCAGAACACGTCGTTGGTCGCGAACATCTCGATGTCGGCGTCATCGAGGATGGTGGCGACGCGGGCCAGCCGGGAGCGGCTCGGCGAGCGCTTCCACATCGTGGAGCCGCAGAAGCGCGAACCCATCGCCGCGGAAAAGTCGCGGTGGGTCATATGCTTGGCCGCGAGCAGAGTGCGGACCTGGTTCCACACTTCTTTCGGCACGGTGTCGACATTGGTATTGCGAACGAGCGGCTCGAGTTCGGCCAACGCGGCTTCGGCGGCGGCGCCGCGTGCTCCATGAACCCCGATGTCCCGGAGGAAGACGGTCTGGTTCTCCGCGCCGTCGATGCCGAGGTGCCAGCAGTCCCGGTAGCCGGTCTTTTTCACCCGCTTGATGCGGGCGTGGACGCCCAGGCGCAGCAGCAGTTGTGCCAGGTCGTCGACCAGGCGGCGGCTTGTGGAGGCGTAGTAGATCCTGGCCTGGCGTCCCTTGGCGTCCCAGCGGACCGAGCCGTCGGTGGCCCACAGATGTCGGATGAACAAGGCGACTTGGTCGTTCGGTAGGCCGAATACCCGGTCTGGCACGAACTTTTCGTAGCTGCGCAGGCCGAACAGCCCTAGCTCGTCCAGCCACGCGGCGATCGGGTTGCGCTTGCCACGGGTGAGTCGATAGGGGGCAGGCAGGCGCAGCGTGGTGACTCGGGCCGCGGCGTACTCATCGCGAATGGGCGTCACGCCGAAGTGGCCGGCGGCGGTGGATACCGCAGCCAGGTTCTCCTCGTCGATGCTGGCGTAGCGAATCGGCTGCCTGCGTACACAGGAGCCGTCGCCGATCATGTGGGCGAGCATCACGATCTCGGCCTCTGCCATGGGTTCGGTGTGCACAGGCTCGGGCACCAGACGGGGCGTGGCAAGCCTGTCGTCGACCTTCAACTTCGCGAGCGGAATCCATCCGTCGACGGTCAGGAAGGGATGGTTGGCCGTGGCCTCCACCTCTCGTCCGGAAGCCAAGCGCAGGCGGAACACTTCCTTGCGACCGCTCGGGAACACCTTGACCATCGGACGCGCCACCATCCGCATCCGCTCGTCCAGAGACCACACCAGCGGCTGTTCTCCGCTGTCGAGGAGTTCACCCAGGGTGACCTCGGTACCGGTATCGGCCCGCAGGATTCGAGTCGACGCAGGCAGACATCCCGATTCGCGAAGGTCGGAGACCATCGGTCGTTTATCTGTCCGCTGTTCCGGACCACGGTTCAGCTGACTGATCGCGACGACCGGAACTTCCAATTCCTTGGCGAGCAGTTTCAGATTTCGGGAGAAATCCGAGACTTCCTGCTGACGGGATTCGACCTTCTTGCCGGAGGTCATCAGCTGGAGGTAATCGACCACGACGAGCTTGAGGTCGTGACGCTGCTTGAGTCGCCGTGCCTTGGCGCGGATCTCCATCATGGTCAGGTTCGGGGAGTCGTCGACGAACAGCGGCGCCTCGCTGATCTCGCTCATCCGCCGGGCCAGCTTGGTCCAGTCGTCGTCGCTCATCCGGCCGGAACGCATATCGCCGAGTTTGATCGCGGCCTCGGCGGAGAGCAGGCGCATGACGATTTCCGTGCGGCTCATCTCCAGCGAGAAGATGACGCTCGGGAGGCCGTGCTTGATGGAACAGCTGCGCATGAAATCCATGCCCAGGGTCGATTTTCCGACGCCAGGTCGGGCTGCGACGATGATCATCTGACCCGGGTGCAGACCATTGGTGATTTCGTCGAGATCGGAGAAACCCGTGGGGACACCGAGGGAAATGCCGCCGCGCGAGGCGATGGAGTCGATTTCGTCCATCGTGGGCTGGAGGAGTTCCTCGAGGGGGAGGAAGTCCTCGGTGGTGCGGCGTTCGGTGACCTCGTAGACCTCGGCCTGGGCGCGGTCGACGACTTCGGCGATGTCCTGGCCGTCGGCGCCGGCGTAGCCGTATTGGACGATGCGGGTGCCCGCTTCGACGAGGCGGCGCAGGATGGCCTTCTCCGCGACGATCTCGGCGTAGAAGCCGGCGTTGGCGGCGGTGGGGACGGTCTGGGTCAGGGTGACCAGGTAGGGGGCGCCGCCGATGCGCTTGAGCTCGCCGCGGCGTTCGAGGCCGGCGGCGACGGTGACGGGGTCGGCGGGCTCGCCGCGGCCGTAGAGGTCGAGGATGGTGTCGTAGACGGCCTGGTGCGCGGGGCGGTAGAAGTCGCCGGGGCGCAGCACCTCGATGACGTCGGCGATGGCGTCCTTGCTGAGCAGCATGCCCCCGAGCACCGACTGTTCGGCGGCCATGTCGTGGGGTGGCTGACGGCCGAAGTCCTCGCCGGGGGGCTCGGCCGGGAAGTCGCCGCGGTGCCCGCGGTCATCGGTGGTCGTCACCTGCTCGACGTCCTCTCTCCTCGACGATCAGGCCAGCTCCACGATCGGGTTCCACCGCTCTGGATGCCTCGTGTCTACTCCCTTGCACCGACAGATTCGTGAGGCGCCGGTCGGCTCAGCAACCCCGGCGCACGGTGCCGGAACGCGACGGCCGAAGGGGTTGCGTTGTGGGCAATGCGTGGACACTAGCGACCGGACACGCCGTCGCCAAACGCACCTGTGCATGAACCTGTGGATAACTTGTGGACTGTTTACCTGGTGGTTGTGCACCCCCTGTGGACAACTTGGGGAAAAACGTGCGCAGACACGCCGAAGCCGCTGATAGATGCTTGTTTCTGCATCTATACAGATGTGGATAGATAATTCGCGGCGTGTCGCCTCAGGTGAACAACCGGGCGTGTCAGGTAAACGGCATGGGTGTTCGATATGAACTACGTCACAGTGAGGGCGGTTGGTTTTCGTAGTCATCCACCGGTGATCCACAGGACATCGCGGACATGGAGGTATCACGGCACTGGTTATGCGCGCCGGGTATCGAGCCCGAGCGAATGAATCATGGCAAATGCCGTGCAACCGGTCCGCAGAGCAGCCGTCGTCACCCCCGCGCGTACAGCGGGGGGTGACGACGGCCGAGCAGAACGGACTGCCGCTCAGGAAGCGGCGTCGACCTGCAGGTCGAACTTCGCGGTCACATCGGGGTGCAGGTGCACCGCGATGGTGTGCTTGCCGGTCGCCTTGATGTGCGACTTCGGCAGCTCGATGCTGCGCTTGTCCAGCACGGGGCCGCCGGCGGTCTTGACCGCGGCGGCGACGTCGGCCTGGGTGACCGAGCCGAACAGCTTGCCGGTGCCCGCGGTCTTCACGCTCAGCGAGACCGACTCCAGGCCCTCGATGGCCTGCTTCAGTTCGTTGGCGTGATCGAGGTCGCGCACCCGGCGGGCCTCCTGCGAGCGACGGATGCCCTCGACCTGCTTCTCCGCGCCACGGCTGGCGACGATGGCCAGACCGCGGGGCAGCAGGTAGTTGCGTCCGTAACCATCCTTGACCTCGACAGTGTCGCCGGGGGCGCCGAGGTTGTCCACGTCAGCAGTCAGAATCAACTTCATTTGCGTGCCTCCCTTGCTCAGCGAGCCGTCGACACGTAAGGCAGCAGCGCCACCTCACGCGAGTTCTTCACGGCGACGGCGACGTCGCGCTGATGCTGCACGCAGTTGCCGGTCACCCGGCGAGCGCGGATCTTGCCGCGATCACTGACGTACTTGCGCAGCAGCGCGGTGTCCTTGTAGTCGATCGAAACGGTTCCGGACTTGCTTTCCTTGCAGAAAGTGCAAGCCTTCTTCTTCAGCACCTTTTCGCGCGCGGGCGCCTTAGGCATGGTCTTCTACCTTCGTTTTCTGTCTGGCCCGCGTCGAGGCGGGCCGGTGAAGCCGTTCGAGACCAGCTCAGAACGGCGGTTCGTCATCCATGCGGCCGCCCCCGAAGGAGCCTGCCGCGGGCGCGCTGCCCCACGGGTCGTCTTCTGCCGCACCACGATTGCCGCCACCGGCGTTGGCCGGAGCCGAGGAACCGGCGTAGTTGCCGCCTCCGCCGCCGCCGAAACCACCACCGCCGCCGCCACCACGGCCGGCCTTGTTGACCTTCGCGGTGGCATAACGCAGGGAGGGACCGACTTCGTCGACCTCGAGTTCGACGACCGTGCGCTTCTCACCCTCGCGGGTTTCGTAGGAGCGCTGCTTGAGTCGTCCGCTCACGATGACGCGAGCGCCTCGGGTCAGGCTCTCGGCGACGTTCTCCGCTGCTTCACGCCAGATGTTGCAGCGCAGGAAGAGCGCTTCGCCGTCTTTCCACTCGTTGGTGTTCCGGTCGAACACTCGCGGGGTGGACGCGACGGTGAAGTTCGCAACCGCCGCTCCCGCGGGCGTGAAACGCAATTCGGGGTCGGCCGTCAGGTTTCCGATGACCGTGATGACCGTGTCGCCTGCCATGTGGGTTCCTCCTGGTGAGTCGCGGACACACTCGCTGTCGCGCTAGAGCCTAGAGTCAGGCACCGACGCTCACGAGGGACATGCGCGGACCCGGGGTAGCGGCCTTACTTGCCGTGGCGCAGAACCTTGGTGCGCAGCACGGTCTCGTTGAGACCCAGCTGGCGGTCGAGCTCGCTCACGGTCGCGGGGGACGCGGTGAGATCGACGACGGCGTAGATGCCTTCGGCCTGCTTGCGGATCTCGTAGGCGAGACGGCGGCGGCCCCAGATATCGACCTTGTCGATCTTGCCGCCCTCGTTCTTGACGACGGCGAGCAGGTTATCCAGGGACGGACCAACGGTGCGCTCGTCCAGGCTCGGATCGAGGATGACCATCACTTCGTAATGACGCACGGACCAATCACCTCCTGTGGACTAGGAAACGGCCACGGACGGTCCGTGGCAGGAGGGTTCGTTGCGTCAGCAACCCGACAAGGCTACATGAGGGCCTGGTGAGCAGCGAAATCGGGCGGCGAGGCCGACATGACAGCGTCGGCGGGCCGCACTCGGCGAGCCGGTGGGGCCGAGGTGGCAGCCCGGCCCGGGCGGACAACCGTCGCCTACCGAGCGGCCGACCGGCGCCTAGGGTGGTGACCATGGCGACCGGAACCGCCCCCAGCGCGTTGCCCGCAGGCCGTGTGCCCCGCCGGAGCGCCGTGACGGCGGTGGTGCTGCTGCTGTGCGGCGCCACCTTGGCGCTGGCGTATCTGAACAAGGCCCGCTGCGCCGGACCGCCGTTCCACGAGGACGGCCGCAGCGTGGCCTTCGACATCGCCAAGGACGCGCGGGTCTGCTACTCCGACATCCAGTACCTGTGGCTGGGCCGGGATATCGACAACCACGTCTTCCCCTACATCCACGGGGCCATCACCTCCGACGGCTGGCTGACCGGCGGCAGTGTCGAATACCCGGTGCTCAGCGGACTTCTGATGTGGTTGGGTGCGATCGGCGCGCACGACGACGCGGCGTTCCTGGCGCACTCGGCCCTACTGCTGGCTCCGTTCGCGCTGCTGACCGCGTGGCTGCTGGCCCGGCTGGCGGGTAGGTGGGCGCTGTTGTGGGCGGCCGGGCCGCCGCTGGTGCTCTACGCCTTCCACAACTGGGAGCTGCCGGTGGTGTGCGCGGCGGTGGCGGCGGTGTACGTGGTGACGGTGCCGACCCGATACTCCCTGCGCACCAGGGGGATCATCGCGGCGGTGCTGCTCGGGCTGGGGTTCTGCCTGAAGATCTATCCGGGCATCTTCGTCCTGCCGCTGATGCTGCTGGTGCTCACCAGAGGGATCGGACGCGGGCACTCCGCACCGGACGGGGCCGGATCGGGCGAGCGCGGGTCGGATGAAGCGCGAGCGGATCGGCGAGGGTACGACGTGCGCGGCGCGCTGCTCACCGCCGGGGCGGCGGTCGCGACGGTGGTGCTGGTGAACCTGCCGTTCGCTGTCGCGGGGTACGAGGGCTGGCGGGCGTCGTTCACCTTCCAGCAGCAGCGTCAGGCCGACATCACCACCAATTCGATCTGGTACTGGAGTCACCACCTGGTGTTCGGGCGCTTCGCCGAGATGGAGCAGAGCTGGCACGAGGGTGTCGGGCTGGCCTCGCCGTTGCTGATCGCGGCGGCGTTCCTGGCCGCGGCGGGCATCGGCCGGCAGCGATACGCGGCGGGCGAGGTCTATCCGTGGGTGGCGGTGAGCGCGGCGATGCTGTGCGGATTCCTGGTTTTCCACAAGGTGCACTCGCCGCAGTACACGCTGTGGCTGATCCCGTTCTTCGTGCTGCTCGCGGTGCCGTGGCAGGTGGTGGTGGCCTACCTGTTCGCCGACATGGCGATCGGCGTCGGGGTGTTCCGGTACTTCTACCTGCTGGGTTCCGGCGAGCCGAGTGAATGGGCCGAGGTGGTGGTGGAGTTCGGGGTGTGGGGCCGGGCGTCGCTGCTGGTCTGGCTGTTCTTCCTGTTCGCCTACGCCTCCCCGCGCGTAGCGGGACGACGGGCCCGATCGCGGACGGAACCGGTGCACGCCGGGTGATCCGTGGCGGCGCGCCGATTCGCGCGGCGAACGCCACCGGCACGGGCGACACTGGGTGAATGCTGCAGTTGAGGGTGCTCTCACCCGCCGCCTTGACCGAGGGCGTACTGGCGACGATGACCGAGGATCCGGCGGTGAGCGGGCTGGCACTGGTCCGGGGCGCCTCCCTGAAACCGCCGGGTGACCTCGTCATCGCCGAGGTGGCGCGGGAGGCGGGCAACGATGTGATCGACCGGTTGCGCGAGCTGGGGGTGCACAAGGACGGCAGCATCGAGATCGATCAGGTGCGAACCTGGTTGTCGCGCGGTGGTTTCGAGGCCGAGGTGCGCACGCCGGGCAGCAGTGCCGACACGGTGGTGTGGGCGGAGGTCGCGCAGCGCTCCTACGAGGAGTCCGAGCTGAACTGGACCTACCTGAGTTTCATGACGCTGGCGACGATCATGGCGGCGATAGCGATCGTGCTCGATTCGCAGATCCTGGTGATCGGGGCGATGGTGCTCGGCCCGGAGTTCGGTGCGATCGCCGCGCTCGGCGTCGCGCTGGTGCGCAGGCGGTATGTGCTGTTCGGGCTGGCCTTGCGCACACTGGTGATCGGCTTCGCCGCCGCGATCGCCGCCACCTTCGCGCTGGCGCTGCTGGCCAGAGCGGCCGGCTGGATCACGGTCGCCGATGTGACCGGCCCGCATCCGAACACCGAGTTCGTCTACAGCCCGGATCGGTGGTCGCTGGTGGTCGCGGTGATCGCGGCGGCCGCCGGGGCGCTGGCGCTGACCTCGGCGAAGTCCGGCGCCATGGTGGGGGTGTTCATCTCGGTGACCACGGTGCCCGCGGCGGGCAATATCGCCCTGGGCGCGGCATTCGGGGCCGGGTCGGCGGTGTGGGGGAGCCTGGTGCAGCTGTCGGTGAATCTGGCCGGGATGGCGCTGGCGGGCTGGGCGACGCTGGCGTTGCAGCGGGCGGTCTGGACGCGGGTGTCGGTGCGCCGGGCGAAGGCGCTGCATCTGCCCTACCGGATGGTGTAGGGGTCGGGGAAAGACAACGGCAGCGATCCCTCCGCACCGGAGTGATCGCTGCCGCGTGTTCGCAGGAAAGGTCAGGAGACCGGGGTCACGGACTTCTCGTCCTCGATCTCGCCCGCTTCGTTGCTGTCACCCTCACGCCGGTTGCGCAGAATGCTGCTGATGAAGGCGGCGCCGATGAAGGCGACGCCGACCAGACCGGTGATGACCTCGTTGATGTGCACGCCGATCGAGATGATCAGGATCGCCGCCAGCGCGCCGATGGCCCAGTGGGCGCCGTGCTCGAGGTAGACGTACTCCGAGAGGGTGCCCTTGCGGACCAGGTACACCGTGATGGACCGGACGAACATGGCGCCGATCAGGCCAAGGCCCAGCGCGATGATGATCGGGTCGGAGGTGATGGCGAACGCGCCGATGACGCCGTCGAAGGAGAACGAGGCGTCGAGCACTTCCAGGTACAGGAACAGGAAGAAGCCGGCTTTACCGGTGGCCTTGGCCAGTTCCGACGGGCCGCTGTGTTCCTCGTCGAACTCCTCGGTGTGGAACATCGAGCCCAGGCCGTCGACGGCGATGTAGACGATCATGCCGAGCAGACCGGACAGCAGCACCGTGGCGCGGACCTCCTCTTCGGCGAGGAACTCCGCGGCCAGCACCAGGCTGATACCGGCCACCACGACCGAGAGCATGTCGAGCTTGCCCGCGCGGGCCAGCGGGCGCTCCAGCCAGCTCAGCCAGGTGATCTCGCGCTCCTCGAAGATGAAGTTCAGGAACAGCAGCGCCAGGAACATGCCGCCGAAGGCCGCGATCGAGGGATGCGCCTCGGTCAGCAGCGTCTCGTAGCTGGGGCTGCCGTCCTCGAACCGCGGCGCGTCGTTCGCGGGCGGGTTCAGCGCCAGGTCGAACGCCTCGACCGGGTTCAGGCCCGCCGTCACCCACACGATCGCGAGGGGGAACACCAGGCGCATGCCGAACACGGCGATCAGCACGCCGATGGTGAGGAAGATCTTCTGCCAGAATTCGCTCATCCGCTGCAGGACGGTGGCGTTGATGACAGCGTTGTCGAAGGAGAGGGAGACTTCGAGGATGCCCAGGATCGCGCACAAGAACAGCGCGGTGGGGCCGCCATAGAGGAACGCCACGACCAGCGACGCCACTGTGACGAGGCCGGACAGGCCGAAAATGCGCAGGACCACGCGGGGACCTTTCATGGATGGGTGGTGAATCGGCTACATCGAGTTCCAGCGTGGCCGGTCCTCGCGGGGATGTCCAACGCTTGTGGCCGCCTCTGCCGACGAAGAGGCGGCCACAGGACAGGTGGTGACCACAACAGGAGGGGGCTCGTCGCCGCGAGCCCCCTTCCTACGGGTGAAGATCTGTCAGACGTTCACGCCGTAGTCGCGGGCGATGCCCTCGAGGCCGGAGGCGTAGCCCTGGCCGATGGCCCGGAACTTCCACTCGGCGCCGTTGCGGTAGAGCTCGCCGAAGACCATGGCGGTCTCGGTGGAGGCGTCCTCGGTGAGGTCGTAGCGGGCCAGCTCCTCGCCGTTGCTGCGGTCGACGACGCGGATGTAGGCGTTGCGCACCTGGCCGAAGGACTGCTGGCGGGTGGCGGCGTCGTAGATCGAGACCGGGAAGAAGATGCTCTCGATGTTCGGCGGGGTGCCTGCCAGGTCGACGTTGATGACCTCGTCGTCGCCTTCGCCCTCACCGGTGCGGTTGTCGCCGGCGTGCTCGATGCTGCCTTCGGGCGACTTCAGGTTGTTGAAGAACACGAAGTGCTGATCGGAGACGACCTTCTTGTCCGCGCCGGTGGCGATCGCGCTGGCGTCGAGGTCGAAGTCGGTGCCGGTGGTGGTCCGAACGTCCCAGCCGAGGCCGACGGCAACGGCGGTCAGGTTCGGCGCCGCCTTGGTCAGCGAAACGTTGCCGCCCTTGGACAAACTGACACCCATGCGGGAATCCCTTTCCTTAGTTCGTCTGTGGTCCCAGCATGTCCGGATCGCCGGGTACGACTTACGACAGTAGTAGGTTTCGCCGAACTTGCGTAGGAACTGGGGTCGACCCCGGTGAACAGCCCGATCTCCTACCATCGGGGCGTGGCTGGGCGCATGCGGGGATGGTTTCGCTCCTCCGGAAACAACGAGTGGATGCAGCAGGCCCGCACCAGGCTTGCGCAGGCGTTCCTGGATATGGACCGCAGGCAGAGCGCGGCCGAGGCCGCCGTGCATGCCGCGCGGCAGATCTTCCCCCGCCAAGATCACGCCCGGGCCTGGGAGCCCGTGCGGGCTCGATGCTATGCCGCCGCCGACGCCTATCTGAGCTGGTCGCAGGAGCTGGAGGCGGCCGAGCGGGACAACACCTGGCTACCGGCGGGGCAGGCCCGAACCGATGCGGTGATCGCCCAGCTCGCCGACGCGGCCGCCGGGATCGACGCCTTCTACCGGCAGCGGCAGCACACGCTGGAAGAGGCGGTGGAGCTCGCGCGGATGGTGCCCAGGCTGGCCGAACGGGTCAAGGCCGATGCCGCCCGGGTCCGCGCGCAGGCCGCGGCGTCGGAGTTCGCCGGATACCCCTCGGTGCGGCAGCGATCCGGCGCGCTCGATGAGGCGATGCTCACACTGGAAGCCCTGGATTCCGGTGCCGAGGCAGGCCGGGTCCGCGAGGCCGCCAACCGGGTCCAGGCGCAGGTCAAGGAGCTGTCAGAAGCCTTGGCGCAAGCTCCTTTTCGCAAGCCGGCCGCGACCAACGCGGTGGCCTCGGTGACCACCAGGCTCGATGCCGTTCGCACGCGCGCGCGTGGGCTCGCGCCCGCGTACTCGGCGCTGCTGCGGGAATTCCATGCTGCGAGTTCGGCGGATCTGACCAACAATGAGCGGGAAAGCCAGCGAGCGATCGATGCCGCCGCCGATGCCCTTGCCCGGGCCCGTGCGGCATTGCGCGAGAACGACCCGGAGACCGCCCTTGAACTGACCTCCACCGCGCGGGGTGGCCTCGGCGAGGCCGAACAGCTGATCGACAGCGTCACGGGCCGGCTGGCCATGCTCCGATCCGTGCGTGCGGACCCCGCAGAAAAGGTTAAGGACGTACGATTCCGGCTGCGAGACGCGCAAATGCTCGCGGTCAGCCGGGACCTCGTGAGCGAATGGGGCTCTGTGCTGGACGCGCAGGCCGAACGCATCGATCGGATCAGCGCGACACTGTCGGGACGCCACCCCGACTACTGGGCGTATGTGACGGAACTGGATGCCGTCACCGAATTCATCGCCGGTGTGGTGGAGCGAATGAGAAAACAAGCAGGACGACCCAGACAACAGTGACTTCTGAGCTCGGACTTTTCGAGTTCCTCAGATCATTCAGCCCATCAGAATGGAGCTTCGATGACCGCTTCCGTCGCCCTCCGGCAGGAAGTCTCCCTGCGGAAGCGACTGCCGCTGCGCCACTTCCGGCAGCTGCAAGGCCCCGTCGCCAGAACACTGTTCCATCGCCAGCCCGAACCCTTCGGTGACCTGCTCGATCGCGAACTGCTGGCCGTCGCCCTCGGGGCCACCCTGTACGTCCCGGCGACCAGAGCCGACCTGGCCGACACCATTCGCAGACGCGCCGAACGCGGCGTGTGTTCGATGGTGATCGACCTGGAGGACGCGGTCGCCGACCACGAGGTCGAATTCGCCAAGAGACAGGCCGTCGCGACGTTGGACGAGCTGGCAGGCGATCGGGATGGCGCCCCGCTGTTGTTCGTGCGGGTGCGCGACGCCGACACCATCGGCGAACTGGCCGACCAGCTCGGCCCCGGCGTGGCGGCGCTGGCAGGCTTCGTGTTCCCGAAGTTCGACAGCGTCTCCGGGCAGAAGTACCTCGACGCGCTCGCCCGCGCCGGTGAGCGGCTCGGTCGCACGGTCTTCGGGATGCCCGTCCTCGAGTCGCCCGCCCTGGTGCACCGCCAGACCAGGGACGCCGAGCTGACCGATATCGCGGCGATGCTCGCCGAGCACCGGGAACGGATACTGGCGGTGCGCATCGGCGCCACCGATATGTGCTCGACCTTCGGTATCCGCCGCGACCGTGACCTGACCATCTACGACGTGCGGGTGGTCGCCGACGTGATCGCCGACATCGTCAACTACCTGGGACGCGCCGACGGCACCGGGTTCGTCATCACCGGCCCGGTGTGGGAGTACTTCGCCGACCACGAGCGGATGTTCCGGCCGCTGCTGCGGACCGCGCCGTTCGAGGAGTCCGACGCGGTGCCGTTCCGGCAGTACCTGGTGAGCCGGGATCTGGACGGGCTGTTGCGCGAGATCACCCTGGACCGCGCCAACGGCATCCAGGGCAAGACGGTCATCCATCCCTCGCACGTGGCGGCCGTGCACGCGCTGTCGGTGGTGTCGCACGAGGAGTACTGCGACGCGCTCGACATCCTGCACGCCGACGTCGGCGGGGTGGCGGCCTCGGGCTACCGGAACAAGATGAACGAGATGCGCCCGCATCGCAGCTGGGCGCACCAGACCATGCTGCGCGCGCGGGTGTTCGGGGTGGCGAACAAGGGAGTGTCCTTCGTGGATCTGCTGACGGCCGCGGTGGCGGGATGAGCGCGCCCTGGGCCACGCGAACGCTGGGGCTGGAGCTGCGGGAAGCGACCGCGCCGCCCCTTTCCCCCGGGGCGTTGCCGCCTATCGGGGCGCTGGTCACGCCGGGTTTGCGGCGCAATCCGCGGCGCGCGCACCTGCTGGTCTCGACGGTGCTCGGCAAGCATCTGCCGACCGACCCCCGGGTGGTGATCGCCGCGGGCGACCGGCTCGGCGACCAGGTGCGCGAGGCGCTGGTGCGTGCCGCGAACCGCGAATCCGGCCCGGCGAGTTCGGTTTCGGCCGCGGTGGTGTTGGGTTTCGCCGAGACCGCCACCGGCCTCGGGCACATCGTGGCCGCCCGGATCGGCGCGCGCTGCTACCTGCACTCGACCCGCCGCGACGTGCCGACCGCGCGCACGCTGACCGGTTTCGAGGAAGGTCATTCGCACGCCACCTCGCATCTGCTGCAACCCGAGCCGGCCGAGATCTTCGCCGGTGACCTGCCGCTGGTGCTGGTCGACGACGAGATCTCCACCGGCGCGACCGCGCTGGACGCGGTGCGCGCTCTGCACGAGTTCGCGCCCCGCGCGCACTACATCCTGGCCTCGCTGGTGGACATGCGCACCGAGGCCGACCGCGAACGGTTCGAGAAGGTGGCCGCCGATCTCGGGGCGCGCATCGACACCGTCTGCCTGGCCCAGGGCGCGACGGTGCTGCCCGAGAACCTGATCGGCGCGGTGCGGGCGTTGCCGGAACCGCTACTCAATCCGGTCGCCGCGCAGCGCGGTTCGTCGCATCGGGTGGAACTGCCCTGGCCCGCCGATGTCCCCGAGGGCGGACGGCACGGGATTCTCGACACCGACACCCCGGCGTTCGAGGCGGCGCTGGCAGAGGCGGACGCGGTGCTGCGCGCCCGCTTGGCCGAGGTCGCCCCGGGGCGTCCGGTGATCGTGCTCGGTCACGAGGAACTGATGTATCTGCCGCTGCGGCTCGCGGATTCGCTGGCGGCGGCCGGGATCGCCACCCGGTTCCAGACGACCACCCGCTCCCCGGCCTATGTGCTCGACGAACCCGGCTACCCACTGCGTCGCGGATTCCGCTTCCACGCCCCGGAGCCGGTCGACGAGGTGCCGCGCTACCTCTACAACGCGCAGTGGATCACCGCATACGACGCCGAGTTGGCGGCACTGTTCGGCACGGAACCGGTGGACACTGCCGCATCGGTGGACACTGCCGGATCGGTGGACACTGCCGGATCGGTGGACACTGCCGGATCGGCGGACGCGGCGGCCGGATCGAGCGCCGCCGCGGGGCTCTCCCGGGCGATCGAGTCCGGCGGGATGCTCGAGGCCGCGCCGGTGCTGGTGCTTGTCGTCGACGGTCCGGCCGATACGTCGGAGCTGGTCGCCCCGGGTGGCGTGGTCGATGCGCTCACCGCGTCGGGCGCCGACGTGCTCGTCGCGGTCGTGCCGGGCGCGGACCCGGTGGCGCTGCGCACGACGCGTGAGACGGCGGAGGCAGCCCCTGCGGCGCCGACATCGGCGGACCAGACACCGGCCGCGGGGACATCGGCGGCAGGGACGGCCCACCGAGGGTTTCCTCGTCCCCTGCACGGTCCGGAGTTCGGATCGTATGCCGCGCACGAGGTCTCGTGGCTGTTGAAGGATCTCTCCGATGTGGATCTCGAGGCCGATGTCGCCGAGCGGGAGCAGCGCATCCAGGCAGGCGAGGCGCACTACGCGGAGTCGCTGCCGATCGAGTACCAGCCCGACGCGCAGTATCGCGAGCTGTTCGAGACGGTGCTGGCCGACAGCGCCGAGCGGCTGGCGCTGGCGGTGGCGACGGTGGCGGAACTGGTGGTCGCCGAGCGCGGTCCGGACGTGACGCTGGTGTCGCTGGCCAGGGCGGGGACACCGATCGGTGTGCTGATGAAGCGGTGGCTGGCCTATCGGGGGCGCTCGGGTGCGCCCGCGCTCGACGTGCCGCACTACGCGGTGTCCATCGTCCGCGATCGTGGGATCGACGCGGTGGCGCTGGACTACCTCGCCGCTCACCATGATCCGGCGTCGGTGGTCTTCGTCGACGGCTGGACCGGCAAGGGCGCGATCGCCAAGGAACTCGGCGAGGCGCTCGACGCCTACCACGCGGCGGGCGGGGCGCGTTTCGACGCCGACCTGGCCGTACTCGCCGATCCGGGCAGTTGCGTGCGCACCTACGGCACCCGCGACGATTTCCTCATCGCCTCGGCGTGCCTGAATTCGACGGTCTCCGGACTGGTCTCGCGCACCGTCCTCAACGACACCCTGATCGGGCCGGGCGATTTCCACGGCGCCAAGTTCTATCGGCACCTGGCCGATCAGGACGTGTCGGTCCGGCTGCTCGACAGCGTCGAAGCGGCGTTCGAGACCGTGGCGGACCGGGTGCCCGCGGCGCTGGCGGCGGTGCGTGAGAGTGACCGCACCCCGACCTGGTCCGGCTGGGCCCAGGTCGAGGCGGTGCGCGCCGAATACGGCATCAGCAGCGTCAATTTCGTCAAACCCGGCGTGGGGGAGACCACCCGGGTGCTGTTGCGGCGGGTCCCGTGGCGGGTGCTGGTCCGCGACCTGCACGCGCCCGAGCACGCCCATATCCGATTACTGGCCGCGGCCCGCGAGGTCCCGGTCGTCGAAGTTCCCGAGCTGGCGTATTCCTGCATGGGATTGATCAAGGAAGTGCGGTAACTGCTGTGATCTCGGATCGAAGACCCCGGCCGGAGGCGTTGGTCGCCACCGACCTCGATCGCACGATGATCTACTCGCGCAATGCTTTCAGCACCACCGCCGAGGTGCCGACCGTGTGTGTGGAGCATTTCGAAGGCGCGCCGCTGTCGTTCATGACCACGGCCGCGGCGCTGGGGATGCGTCATCTCACCGAACCGGCGGCGGTCGTCCCGACCACCACGCGCACCATCGAGCAGTTCCACCGGATCCGGCTGCCCGGCGCGCCCTGGCGCTATGCCGTGACCAGCAACGGCGGCAATATCCTCGTCGACGGCATCCCGGACAGGCACTGGCGCGTCGACGTCGACGCGAAGGTCCGTGCGGGCGGTACCACGCTGTCGGAGGTGAGCGCCGAACTGCGCGGGCGCATCGACGAGAGTTGGGTGAGCAAGTTCCGCGTCGCCGACGATCTGTTCTGCTATCTGGTCGTCAGGCTCGAGGCCGTGCCGGACGGATTCCTGGCGGAATGGGATCAGTGGTGCCGGGAGCGCGGCTGGTCGGCCTCCCAGCAGGGGCGCAAGATCTACACGATGCCGCGAGCGGTGTGCAAGAGCGTCGCGGTCGCCGAGGTGCGCCGTCGCCTGATCGAATCGGGTGAGCTGGCGCAGGATTCGAGCACGCTCGCCGCCGGTGACGGCGCGCTGGACGCGGAGATGCTGCGCGCCGCCGACAAGGCCATCCGGCCCAGGCACGGGGAACTGGAACAACTGAACTGGACCAGCCCCAATCTGACCGTCACCCAGACCAGCGGCATCCTGGCGGGCGAGGAGATCATCGACTGGCTGATCGCCGAGTCGCGACCGGCCGATCGGGCGGTGGCGTAGCGCGACCGCCCGGCGCCCGTCTCGCTTCGGCGGGGCGGGCGCCGTCGCGTCAGTAGCCCTGCTGCTGACCCAGCTGCGCGGCGATGGTCGCTTGCAGGCGTTGCAGGCCGCCGACGGTGAGGCCGCTCTGCAACTGGCCCTCGATGGTGCGCACCAGCACCGAATCGCTCATGACCTTCTCGCTGGACTGGATGAGCACCGTGCCCGCGCCGGTGAATTCGAACTGGCGCTCCTCGCCGGAGTTCACGCCGAAGCGCGCCGCGCCCGCCGCCAGGAAGCCGTTGATCCAGCCCTCGTCGTAATGGTGGCTGGGCGAGGGGCAATCGGCCCAGCCGACCAGCGATTCCGGATCGACCCGCAGCGGCGGCTCGGCGAACATGACCGGGCCGTTGGAGGAGGCCAGGAACTTGCCGGTGCCGATCAGGGTGAGGAAGCCGGGCACGATGGACTGGTTCAGCGACAGACCGGGATCGAAGGCGAGCAGGTTCGCCGCGCGGATGGTGAGGTTGCCGTCCTCGAGATCGTAGGAGTTGATGTCGTAGCCGCGGTCGCCGATGACGAGCTTGCCGTGGCCCTCGGCGACGACGTAGTCACCGGTGAACAGCGGCGCGGAGAACTTGCGCGACACCATGTGCATGAGGTGACCCTCGAGGCCGTGGCTGAGCGCCTTGAACGACATCTGCCCGTAGTAGGCGATCATCGCGCCCTTGCGCATGAACCACGGCTTGTTCAGGTCGATGCAGTAGGCGTAGCTGTTTCCCGGGATGTTGTCGCTCTCACCGAGATTCATCGGGTTCAGGATCTGGGCCATGGGCTCACAATTTCTCTTCGGAGGCCTGCACGTAGACCACGCCCTGTCCGGTGCACTGCAGCTGCATCGCCTCGCCGGACCCACGGCCCACGGCATCGCGCCAGCTCAGGGCGGCTTTCAGTTCGGTGTTCACATTGCCGTAGGCGGCCACGAAGGCCTGCGGGTCCACCACCACCGGATTCGGCCCGCCCACCTGCAGTTCCAGGAAGCCGCCGTGCGCGAGCAGCACCGCCGAGCCGTGCCCGGACAGCTGGGTGGTGAACATGCCCTGCCCGGTGAGCGCGCCGCCCGCCGCGCCGCGCAGCGCGCCCATGAGACCGCCACCGCCGCCTCCGCCCCCGGAACTGGCGACCGACACGATCGAGGACTGCAGCCCGGCGGTGTTGGCCAGCAGGCGGGAGGCTTCCACGCGCAGCGCCGCGCCGGGCTGCATGTGCACCACGTGCACCTCGAGTCCGGCGAAGCCGTAGTGCACCTGGCCGTTGCCCTGGGCGAGCATGGTGCGTTCGTGCTCGCCCGCCATCATCCGGCCCGCCATGCCCATCAGACCGCCGCCGCCCATGGCCTGGGCGCCGGGAATCTGGTGCGGGGCGAACGCGACATCGCCGGTGTAGAACAGCATCGCGCCCGCGCGCGCGACCACACCGCCCGCCGCGCCCACGTCGACTTTCACGACTTTGCTGTTGACCTGTTCGAACATCGGCGCTTCCCTACCGTTCCGCCGGCTGGATCAAAACGACGCCCTGACCGTCCCAGCGCAGCGAGAACGCCTCGCCGCCGTCGGAACCGGCGAAGGTGCGCCAGGACACGTCGGTGACGAAGGAACTGCTGACGTTGCCCTGTGCGGCGACGAAGGCGTCCTTGTCGACCACCAGCGGATACTGCGGGGAGACCTCGAGATGGATCAGCGGCCCGCCCGCCGAGAGCAGCGCGACCTGACCCTGTCCGGTGACCGTGGTGGTGAACAGCCCCGCGCCGGAACTGGCCCCGCCGACCCCGGCGAAACGCACGTCGGTGCGCAGGTTTCCGGCGAAGGCCAGCAACTGCTGCGACTCCACCTGCAGGGTCTCGCCGTTGAGGTTCACCACGGTGACGTTCTGGCCGTTGACGGCGAAGAAGACCCGGCCGTTGCCGGTGCACTCCATCAACGACAGTTTCTCGCCGGTGGCGCGCTGCTTGAGACCGGCCAGCACGCCGTCACCGCCGCCGAAACCGGCCGACTTGAACGCGACATTGCCTTCGTAGGCGATCATCGATCCCGAGATCGCGCGGATGCTCGTCCCCGCGAGGTGGGCCTCGATCACCTTCTTCGAGTGTTCGAAAAGTTGCGCCATGAGGGTGTTGCCTGCTGTCTGGTCTGCCGATTACGGGGCGCGACCACCCGCGCCCCGTCCATGTGCGGCACACACTAACCGATCGATGCCGCGCGCGGACGGCGTGCGCGCGACGACGGGTTGCGGACGCGGCGTTCAGCCCGGTCCGCGCCGCGCCGCTTTCTCGTAGAGTGGCAGTCGAACGCACCGACGAGCGAAGGGTCCGCCTTGTCCGCAACACTCGCCAAGGGACAGAACGGTCCGCTGGGCACCGACGGCCTGGTGATCTCCGTGCAGTTGACCGCACCGGCGGATCTGTCCGCCTTGCTGGTGACCGATCGGGGCAAGGTTCGCACGGACGCGGACTTCGTCTTCTACAACCAACCCATCGGGCCGGGCGTGCGTCTGGTGCCGGGGACCGCCGGGCAGGCCGCCTCGTTGTCGATCTCGCTGAGCGCGATTCCCGCCGACATCGACCAGATCCGGGCGGTGATCACCCTCGACGACGCGAACGCCGGCTTCGGCGCGTTCGCCCCGCCGACGGCGATCGTCTCCGACGCGAACGGCAACCGGCTCTACGAGTACCGCATCGAGGGGCTCGACCGGGAGTCGATCGTGATCGCGCTGGAGGTGTACCGCAGGCAGGGCGCGTGGAAGGTGCGCGCGGTCGGTCAGGGGTACGCGGGTGGATTCGCCGCGCTGGTCACCGATCACGGGGTGAACGTGGACGCGCCGTCGTCCGGGCAGGCCCAGCAGACCCAGCAGGCTCCGCCGCCGCCCCCGCCGCCGACCCAGCAGGTGCCGCCGCCGACCCAGCAGGTACCGCCGGCGCAGTACGGGCACCAGGCCGGGTACGGACAGCAGCCCGGCTATCCGCCGCCGACCCAGCAGTTCCCGCCGCAGGGACAGCAGTCCGCCGCGCCCACCGGTGAGGTCAGTCTGAGCAAGGACCGGCCGGTCAGCCTGCAGAAGGGGCAGCGGGTCACCCTGCGCAAGGAGGGCGGCGCCGCGCTGACCTTCGTGAAGATGGGCCTGGGCTGGGACCCGGTGACGACCAGGGGCATGTTCGGAAACCGCACCGTGGACATCGATCTGGACGCTTCGGTGATCATGTTCGCCGACGCCAATCCGGCCGACTTCGCCTACTACGGACAGCTGTCGTCCAAGGACGGCTCGGTGCGCCACCAGGGCGACAACCTGACCGGCGAGGGCGAGGGCGACGACGAGGTGATCCTGGTCGACCTCACCCGCGTGCCCGCGCACGTCACCACGTTGCTGTTCATCGTGACCTCCTACAAGGGACACACTTTCGAGCAGGTCAAGAACGCCTTCTGCCGGTTGATCGACGGCTCCAACAACGCCGAGCTGGCCCGCTACACCCTCGCGGGCGGCATGCCGTTCACCGCGATGGCGATGGCGAAGGTCTACCGGGCGGGCGCGGAGTGGAAACTGCAGGCGCTGGGTGAGGGATTCCAGGCCAAGCATCCCGGCGAGGCCATCCCGCAGCTGGGCCGCTTCCTCTGACCTGCCCCGCACGGACATCGGAGGGGGAGTGGTGATCGGACTCCAGGCGGGCCAGAACGTGGCGCTCACCGCGCGGACGGTGGCCTTCCAAGCCCAGGCGGACACCGCGCTGGACGTGTGCGCGCTGGTCGTCGGCGAGGATCTGCGCTGCGCGAGCCACGCGGATTTCGTGTTCTACAACCAGACCGAGACCGCCGGGGTGCGGTTGTCGGGCGCGCGCCTCGAGGTCACTCTCGCCGACCTGCGCGCGGCCGCGGCCGCGGTGCTGCTCGTGGTCAGCGCCGAGGATCCGCGGCGCGCGCTGGGCCGGGTGCGCACGGTGCTGACCGACGGCGTCGCCGCGCTCGTGCAGTTCGAGATCGAACCGGCCGCGGGGGAGAGCGCGCTGATCTGCCTCGAGCTATACCAGCGCGGTACGGACTGGAAGGTGCGCGCGGTCGGTCAGGGGTACGCGGGCGGTCTGCCGGTGCTGCTGCCCGCGCACGGTGTCGAGGTCGACGAACCCGAGCCAGGCCAGGACGCGAGCCCACGGCGCACCCACATTCCCGAGGGCGGCGGCCCCGCGGTGGAGGTCGGCTACGGGCTGGAACGACTGTGGATGATCTTCGAGGACGCGGCCCGCTCGGCGGCCGCGCTCGTCGCCGCCAGGGATTACGCCGCCAAACGCCTCGATGACGAACTGTCGGCGGCGGTCTCGGACCCGGCCACCCGCAACACCCCTGCCGCCGAGCAGGCCAGGCAGGCCGCGCAACGGCGTGCCGAGGAGCTGGCGGGTACCGCCGAGGACAATCACCGCAAGGACAGCGAGCACCTCGTGCGCGAGCTCGCCGAGGCCGAGCTGCGGCTGCCGCCCGCGCTGGCCGCCTGGCACTCACCGGCCTGGCAGGACCCGCCCGCGCCCGCCGACGGCATCCGGATCGGTGAGCTCTACGCCCCCGATCGGGGCACGCTGCGCATCCCGTACTGCGTGCCCGTACCGCTGACCCGGCCGCTGTGGATCGACACCGACGTCCCGGCCGCCGCCGCGCCCGTGGTCGGCGCGCTGCTGGCCCGATTGCTGGCCGTCGAACCGGGCAAGCGCACACGCATCGACGTCATCGACCTCACCGGCGCCTACACCGCGCTGCTGCCCGCGCTCGCCCCCGTGCTGAACGGTCCGCCGATCACCGACCACACCCTGATCTCGGACCGCCTGCGCGCTCTCGCCGAGGCCGCCGAGCTGGCCGAAATGGCGTATCAGGGCGGCGCTTTCACCCCGCCGGCCGAGCATCGAGTGCTGGTGGTCTCGGATTTCCCGCACGGCTACCAGGCGATCGACGCCGCGCGTCTGCTCACGCTCACCGGCTGCGGCGATCTCATCGGGCTGTCGATTCTCATCGTCGGCACCGACGAGATCGCGGTGCCCGACGACACGGTGTCGGCGCTGTCCCAGCACGCCAGGCATCTGCCGACCATCACCGACACCCCGATGTTCGACCCGTGGACCGGCAGCGCCTGGCAGCTGCAACTGGATGTGCTGCCGCGTGATCCGCAGCGGGCGTCGCGTCTGTTGCGCTCGGAGTGATCGAGTCGCGGGCTCAGGTCACCCGCAGGGGAGCCACCCGCGGCCGCAACCACTGCGGTAGCCAGGGCAGCAGCGGATCGGGCGCCCGGTCGAGGATTCCGCCGACCGGATCGTCCTGCCAGTCCCGGCGCACCAGATCCTCCTCGGGGCGGTAGATCTGCCGGATGATCAACGCGCACAGGCCGATCACCGCGAGGTCGCGCACAATCACCGTGCCGGTGAACCACTGCTCGGGCAACCCTTTCGCGCCGGTGCCGAGGTAGTAGAACATGCGCGGCGCCCAGACCAGCGCGTCGATGGTCATCCACGCCAGCAGGATTCGCCGATGCGGGACCGCCAGCACCGCCAGCGGCACCAGCCACAGCGAATACTGTGGGCTCCAGACCTTGTTGGTCAGCAGGAACGCGGCCACCACCAGGAAGCACAGCTGGGTCAGCCGGGGGCGGCGCGGTGCGGTCAGCGCCACATAGGCGATCAGCGCGCAGGCCGCGACGAACAGCAGCAGCGAGACCGCGTTGAGCACCGAGGGCGTCTCACCGTGGGAGAGGTGTCCGTCGAATCCGGCCCAGCCGGTGAAGGAGCTGATCACGTTGTATATGGAGTCCGGGTCGGCGTGCCGGGAGGTGTTGAGGCGGAAGAACTCCCGCCAGCCCTGCGGGTACAGCGCGGCGATGGGCAGGTTCACCAGCAGCCAGGTGACCGCGGCGCCCGCCACCGCCACCGCCGCCGCGCCGAGCGGGCGCAGGCTCCAGAACCGGATCCGGTAGGGGATCTCGCGCAGCCAGTCCAGCACGGTGCCGAGGCCGTCGATATCGCGCAGGCCGGTGGTCCTGCGCAGGCGTGGCAGTCGCTGCATCTGCTCGGCGCGCACGCACAGGATGACGATGGGGCCCAGCAGCAGCAGCGGATACAGTTTCGCGGCCCCGCCGAGGCCGAGCAGCACGCCGGCCAGCAGCGGTCGCTTACGTGCCCAGGCCAGCAGACCGGTCGCGGCGAAAGCCGTTGCCAGGGGGTCGAAATTGGTGAACGCGTGCACGATCACCAGCGGCGAGCAGGCCAGCAGCGCGACATCCCAGATCCGGCGCCGCGCCAGCATCGCCGAGGCCCACACCGTGACCAGCCACGCCATCGCCAGACCGACGGCCACCACATTGAAGTAGATGACCACCTGGAGCGCGCCGGGGAGCGGCAGCTCGTCCCAGGTCTTGGCGATCTGCATCGAGACGTACTGGTAGAGACCGGAGAGCACCGGATACTCCATGTACCTGGTCTCGGTGCCGCCGTCGGGGGTCTGCTCCTCCCAGGACTTCTTGTACGGGAACGCGCCCTCGTCCAGGCGTTCGGCGCCATAGAGCGGGACGGTGTCGGAGTAGCACATGGCGACGTATTGACGGCCGTCGTACCAGTCCAGCGCCAGAGCGCCGTCGGCGGTCTCGGTCTGCTGCAGGCAGCCTGCTTTGCTCGCCCAGCCGAGAGCCAGGAAGACCACCGTGAACAGGAACAGCACCCGCAGCGGCGTCCAGAACCTGACCCGGCCGATCAGCGCGTGATCGCCCACCGGGCCGCCGATGAGCGTGCTCGCCTGCGCGGTCAGCGAATCCGTGCGGCTGGGCCGGTCCCGTTCGTCATCCGAACGCAGGTCCGCGGCCAGGGGCGCGGGCGAGGCGGGCCGCGGCCCGTCCGGCGGTGTCCCGACCGGCCCGGCGCCGCCCCCGCGCTCGTTCACCATGTGCTGATCGGTCACGTCCACCGAGGCTACCGGCCCACCGGCAGTCGTCGTGGATCGACCGCCGGTGCGACCGGCGACCATGTCCCCCGCCCCGGGTCAGCGACCGGACGGGGTGGAGTCGTCGGTGTCGTCGGCGCCGGGCCGGGAATTGCCGCCGGTCGGCGCGACCGGCTGACCGGGCAGCGGGCCGGGATCGTCGTTGCGCGGCGGACTCTGTTGCTGGGTCTGCTGCGGCCGCTGCGGCGCGGGCGCGACGCCGGGCACCGGAATGGTGATGCCGGGCAGGATCTCGACCTGCGACGGTGTGATGACCACCGGCGGCAGCAGCGGCGGCGCCTCGGTGGTGGACGGCGGCGTGTACGGCGCGGTGAAGTCCGGGACACCGGCCTGCCCCTTGATGGGAGCGGGCTTGGGGAAGGACTCCTTCGGGGTACCCTCCAGCGCGCCGTCCATCGTCTCCTTCCAGATGTCGGAGGGGAGGCTGGAGCCGTAGATCATGGCGCCCGAGAAGTTGCGCAGCGGCGAGTTGTCCACCGAGCCGACCCAGACCGCCGTCGACAGCGACGGGGTGTACCCGACCATCCAGGTGTCCTTGTTCTCGCCGGTGTCGCCGAGCTGGGCGGTGCCGGTCTTGGCCGCGGACTCGCGACCGCCCGCCAGGCCGTGATTACGGGACCAGGCGGCGATGGGACGCATGGCGGCGGTGACATTGTCGGCGACAGCGGAGGAGACCACCTGCTCGCCGGGCACATCGCCGCGGTCGAGCAGCACCTGACCGTCGGCGGTCACGACCCGCGAGACGAAGTGCGGGGCGTGGTAGACGCCGGAGGCGGCCAGCGTGGCGTAGGCCGAGGCCATGTCGATCGGGCGGGCCTGGTACTGGCCGAGCACGATGCCGTTGTTCGGGCCCGCGCCGTCCGGCTCGGTCAGGGTCGCGCCGACGCCGGGCAGTTCCTTCGGGATGCCGAGGCGGTGACCCATGTCGGCGATCTTCTCCGGGCCGTTCTGCATGTCCAGCTGCATCCGGTAGAAGCTGGTGTTCAACGAGCGCTTGAGCGCTTCGGCGATGGTGCAGGTTCCGCAGTCCTCGCCTTCCACGTTGGTGATCTTGATGCCGTGCACGGTCAGCGGTGAGCTGTCGTACATCTGGGACAACGGGATGCCGAGTTCCAGGTTCGCGGCCAGGCCGATCGACTTGAACGACGAACCGGTCTGCAACGCCGCGTTGGCGTAGTCGTATCCGTTGCCGTCGGGGCCGCCGTAGTAGGCGCGCACCGCGCCGGTGTGCGGATCGATCGAGACCACCGCCGTCCGCAGCTGTTCGGGCTCGCCCTGCAGGTTGGAGGTCGCGGCCTCGACCGCGGCCTGCTGGGCCTTGGCGTCGATGGTGGTGGTGATCTGCAGGCCCGCGGTGTTGAGCTGCTGTTCGCTGATGCCCGCCTCGGAGAGCTCGCCGAGCACCTTGTTCTTGATCAGGCCCTCGGGACCGGAGTTCAGGCCGGCTTCCTCCTGGGTCGCCGCCAGCGAGACCACGGTCGGGTACTGCTGGCCCGCGCGCTCGGTCGCGTCGAGATTGCCGCTGGAGACCATGCCGTCGAGCACGTAGTTCCAGCGGGTCCGGGCGCCGTCCGGGTTCTGCTCCGGGTCCAGCAGCGAGGGCAGCTGGATGGTGGCCGCGAGCACCGCGCCCTCGGCGACCGTCAATTCCTGTACGGGCTTGCCGAAGTAGGCCTTCGAGGCGGCGTCGATGCCGTACGCGCCGCGGCCGAAGTAGATGGTGTTGAGGTAGGCCGCGAGGATCTCGTCCTTGCTCCACTGCCGCGCCATCTTCGCCGAGATGACCAGCTCGTGCAGCTTTCGGGTGAGCGAGCGTTCGTCACCGACCAGCGCGTTCTTCACGTACTGCTGGGTGATGGTCGAGCCGCCGCCCGCGCTCTCCTTGCCCAGGAGGTTGTCGCGGGCCGCGCGCGCGAAGCCGGAGATGGAGAAGCCGGGGTTGGTGTAGAAGTCCCGGTCCTCGGCCGCGATGACCGCGTTGCGCACGTGCGGCGGAATCTGCTCGATGGTCACGTCGGTGCGGTTGCCCTGCGGCGGAACCACTTTGCTGATGACGGTGGTGCCGTCCTGGGCGAGGATCGTCGCGACCTGGTTGGTCTTGAGATCGCCCGGCTCGGGGACCGAGACGGTGGAGTAGGCGACCAAGAAGATCGCGCTGGGCACCACGATCGCGAGTGCCACCAGCACGTAACAGACGCGCCGGACGGCCTTCCACGGGAACTTCCTGCCCGGTCCGCTCGAGCCGGAGCCGCCCGCGCCGCCGCGGCCACCGCCGCGGGTGGGCGGCGGTCCCGAGGGTGGACCGGACTGCGCGCGGCGCTCGCCGGTGGTGGCCGCGCCGGCGCGGCGCGGGCCGTCGGCTCCCGGGCGAGCGCTGTCGGCTCCCGGGCGATCGATCGCGGGTCGTGGCCCGGTGGCGGTGCGCGCGGTGGCGGGTCGCGGACCGGTGCCGGGGCCCGAGCGATTGCGTTCGGCGACTGCGTCGCTCAGCGAGTTCGGCCGTGCTCCGGGGGTGGCCGTGCCATGCGCTGGGTGGCGCCGGCCGCGCCCGCCGCGGCGGCCGGAACCGGGCGTCCCGCTGGCGGCTGGCCCTGCGGCGGCCTACCCGCCGCCGGGCGGCCACCCGGAGCCGGGCGTCCCGCCGACGGCTGTCCGCCCTCGGCCGGGCGCCCCTGGGCGGGTCTGCCCTGCGGGGGCCTGCCACCCTGCGGCGGCGGTCCGGAACGCATCGGTGGCCTGCCGCCCTGCGGGGCGGTGCCGTTCGGACCGGCGCCGTTCGGACCGGGTCGCTGCCCGCCCGGCATCGGCCCGCCCTGGCCGGGACCGGGGCGCGGCCCGCCCTGCTGGGGCCGCGGCGGGGGCTGACGCCGGGGATACGGGTTCGGATCCGGTTGTGAACTTCGCTGAGCACGGCCACCGTGCGGGTCATCGCCGTAGGGGGAAGTCTCGTAAGGCGAATTCACTGACAAGATCTCCATAACTCGTAGCGGTCAAGCGTGGTCGGTGCCGGGGCGTGATCGACGGGCACTCGCGGGCGCCGAGGACCACCCGCCCGATCGACGACCGAGCGCATCACTCGGCGGCGGTCCGTCGGCCTGCCCGGCCGCCGGAGCGGCGACGGGTGGGCGCGGGGGTGGCGCCGAGCACATAGGACTGCACCAGGTGGTTCCAGCTGCAGCTGCGGCAGACCTCGACGACGTGCACCGAGAACTCCTCGCGGGTCTCGGCCAGCCGGATGAGCTCCTCCGGTGTGCGAGCCGAGCCCGCCACCGGTCCCAAGCCGTCTCCGTAGACCCACGACACCAGTGTCAGCTGCTCTTTGCGGCAGATCGGACACGTGACCTCGCTCCCCCGGCCGTGGAACTTCGCCGCCCGCAGCAGGTATGGGTTGGCGTCGCACACCTCGGCGACGTCGACGCGGCCCGCATAGACGTCGGCCAGCAGCGATCGGCGCCGGAGCGCGTAGTCGACCACCTGCCGCTGGATTCGCACGCCACCAGAGTAGCGGTGCGCGCCGCCGCCCGTGTCGGGCTGTCGCGATTGCCACGGCGGGCGCTGCGGCGACGACGACCGCGAACTGTGCATAGATGTATCGCTCCGATATAGTAGGTAATCGTATCCATCGGTTAGGTCTTATCGGTCAGGTCCGAGACACGTCAGGGGGTGAAGCCCGTGCTCGAATTGGCGATTCTCGGGCTGCTCCTCGAGTCGCCCATGCACGGCTACGAGCTGCGTAAGCGGCTCACCGGTCTGCTCGGAGCGTTCAGGGCCTTCTCCTACGGGTCGCTCTATCCCACCCTGCGCCGCATGCAGGTGGACGGACTGATCGCGGAGGAGATCCCCGACGGCGCCACCACGCGCCGGGCTCGCCGGGTCTACCAACTGACCGACGCGGGACGGGAGCGGTTCAACGAACTGCTCGCCGACACCGGCCCGCAGAACTACACCGACGACGGCTTCGGCGTTCATCTGGCCTTCTTCACCCGCACCCCCGCCGAGGCGAGGATGCGCATCCTGGAGGGCAGGCGGCGTCAGGTCGAAGAGCGCCGAGAGGGGCTCCGGGAGGCGATCAAGAAGGCCAGTGGCTCACTGGATCGCTACACCCGGCAACTCCATCAACTCGGACTCGAATCCAGCGAGCGCGAAGTGCGCTGGCTCAACGAGTTGATTGCGGCGGAGCAATCGACGAACGCGGCACCACAGAAAGAGGGAAACATCGGCCATGACTGACATCACAACGGCTGAGAACGCCACCGAAGTTCGCGTGGCCATCGTGGGCGTGGGCAACTGCGCTTCCTCCTTGGTCCAGGGCGTGCAGTACTACAAGGACGCGGACGAGACCGCGACCGTGCCCGGTCTGATGCACGTCAAATTCGGCCCTTACCACGTGCGCGACGTCAAGTTCGTCGCCGCTTTCGACGTCGACGCCAAGAAGGTCGGCTTCGACCTGGCCGAGGCGATCTTCGCCAGCGAGAACAACACCATCAAGATCTCCGACGTGCCCCCGACCGACGTCGTGGTGCAGCGCGGCCCGACTCTCGACGGCATCGGCAAGTACTACGCCGAGACCATCGAGCTCTCCGAGGCGCCTGCCGTCGACATCGTGCAGGTACTGAAGGACGCGAAGGTCGACGTCCTGGTGTCCTACCTGCCGGTGGGCTCGGAAGAGGCCGACAAGTTCTACGCCCAGTGCGCGATCGACGCGGGCGTGGCGTTCGTCAACGCGTTGCCGGTGTTCATCGCCTCCGACCCGGTATGGGCGCAGAAGTTCACCGACGCGGGCGTCCCGATCGTCGGCGACGACATCAAGAGCCAGGTCGGCGCCACCATCACCCACCGCGTGATGGCCAAGCTGTTCGAGGACCGCGGCGTGCAGCTCGACCGCACCATGCAGCTCAACGTCGGCGGCAACATGGACTTCAAGAACATGCTCGAGCGTGAGCGTCTGGAGTCGAAGAAGATCTCCAAGACCCAGGCCGTCACCAGCAACCTGAAGAAGGAACTGGGCGCCAACGATGTGCACATCGGCCCGTCCGATCACGTGGGCTGGCTCGACGACCGCAAGTGGGCCTACGTCCGCCTCGAGGGCCGCGCCTTCGGCGACGTGCCGCTGAACCTGGAGTACAAGCTCGAGGTGTGGGACTCGCCGAACTCGGCGGGCATCATCATCGACGCGGTGCGCGCGGCCAAGATCGCCAAGGACCGCGG
Source organism: Nocardia shimofusensis NBRC 100134 (assembly GCF_001613125.1). Classification (GTDB taxonomy): domain Bacteria; phylum Actinomycetota; class Actinomycetes; order Mycobacteriales; family Mycobacteriaceae; genus Nocardia; species Nocardia shimofusensis. The sequence continues at coordinate 426,088 of NZ_BDBT01000001.1, read as the reverse complement.
CATCGGCGGACCGGTCATCCCGGCCTCGGCCTACCTGATGAAGTCCCCGCCGAAGCAGCTGGCCGACGACATCGCCCGCGAGCAGCTCGAGGCGTTCATCATCGACGCGTGAGCCGATGAGTTCGGCGGCGTGAGTCGATGAACCCCGTGGCGTGAGCCGATGTACTCGGTGGCGTGAGCTGCTGACCTCGGCGGGCGTGAGCCGAGGGGCGCAGGCGGCGTGAGCCGGACAGCGAAGGAGCCGGAACCCGAATCGGGTTCCGGCTCCTTCGCGATTGTCGTCCGCCCCCGACCGCCGGTCCCGGGCCGCCGCGTCAGTCCAGGGAGACGTACACCTCGACCGAGGTCGGACCGGTGTAGCGCTCGACCTCCGCGCGGTGCGAACGGGTGATCACACCGGTCGCCTCTGCCTTGGCGACCTGGGCCCACGCGGTGCGCAGCAGGTCGTAGGGTTTGTCGGAGACGACGAACCTGGCGTAGCGGCCCTGCGGGATGCGGGTGAGCACATCGCCCGCGTCCAGCTCGTCGAGTCCGGTGATCTCGTAGCCGAGCACGGCGACGGCGTGGTCGTCCTGGCCGACATAGGCGGCCACCCGCGGCACCGCCTTCTCCCGCGCCAGGTAGCGGTCCCAGGTGAAGTTCACCAGATCGAGGTCGCGGGCGGTCACTTCGCGACCGGCCAGCGGGATGGTGAGTCCGGCGACCAGGCTCTCGTCCAGGGTGACGATCTCGAAATCCACAGTGCGTTCCTACCCGTCGTTCGGCTCGTCGGCCAGCGACACGAAGACTTCTACGGTGCGGGCATCGGGGTAGTGCTCCACGTCCCCGGTGTAGGCGCGCACGAACCGGCCCGCCGCTTCGGCGTCCCAGACCGCCCGCCAGACCGACACGATCGTATCGCCGAGGTCGTCGCCGCTGGCGATGAATCGGGCGTAGCGCCCGCCGGGTACTCGGGCCAGCACGTCACCGGGCATCAGGTCGTCGAGGCTGCGGCACTGGTAGCCCACGATGTGGGTCAGATACGAATTGATCTCCGGGGCGTGGTCGACATAGGCGGTGGTCGGGGGGCCGGGTAGTCGCTTGGACAACTTGCTTTTCCAGGCCTGCTCCACCTTCACTCGTCGCGGTCCTTCCACGGCGAGTGCCGGGCTGCGTAGAACTGTGCCCGCCACCAGCGTCTCGGGTCGGTCAACGACATTGAAATCCACCGGCGTAGCCCCTAAATCTCGTGTGTTCTCATCGGCGGCGCTGTTGCGGCGACCGCGCACGGCGGTCGTGGTCGCTCGTCGCGCCCATCCTTGCGTATTCCCACGCGCGACGGGTGCCGACCCCGGCCACCGCCACCGATGCTGCCACGTCCAGCGGATCCGGGTGGGCAGGCGGTGGCCGGGGCCGGCCCGCGTCGCGCCGCTCAGCCCGGGATCGGGACCGTGATCCCGGGGAAGATCTCGATCTGGCGCGGCGGCGGCGGCACGGGCGCGGGAGCGGGTGCGGGTGCGGGGGCGGGGGCCGGTGCGGGCGCGGGGGCTTGCGGCGCCGGTGCGGGCTCGGGTGCGGTCGGGAAGACGATGATCGGGCCCTGCGGTTGCGGCGACTGCGGCGGATTGAGGATGTCGTAGGGATTGCCGTTGTTTTCTCCCCCGTTGGTGTTGCCCCCGCCCTGCGGCGAGATGATCTGCGGATCCCAGGACGACGACTCCGGGCCGGGGAACTGTTCGATGGGCTCGCCCGCGTGCCCGCCGTCCATGGTCGCCTTCCAGATGGCCGCGGGCAGTCCGGAACCGTAGATGCGGGCGCCACCGGCGGTGCGGATCGGCAGCGACTGCTCGGTGCCCACCCACACCGCGGTCGACATCTGCGGCGTGAAGCCGATCATCCACGCGTCCTTGTTCTCCCCGGTGTCGCCGAGCTGGGTGGTGCCGGTCTTGGCGCCCGACGGGCGACCGCCGGCGAGGGAATTGCCGTTGGAGTACGACGCGATCGGCAGCATCGCCTGGATCGTCTTGTTCGCGATGTCGGGCGAAATGCGCTGTTCGGGCTCGGGCAGTTGCTCGCCGATCGGGCCGTCGGGGCCCGCGCGGTCCAGCAGCACCCGCCCGTCGCCGGTCACCACCCGCTGCACGAAGTAGGGCTGGTGGTACATCCCGGACGCCGCGATGGTCGCGTACGCCGAGGCCATGTCGATCGGACGCACCTGGTACTGACCGAGCACGATGCCGTTGTAGGGCGTCTTGCCGAACTCGGTAAGCGTCTCGTGGTCGAGGCCGGGGATCTGCTCGGGGATCCCCGCCTGGTGTGCGGCGTCGGCGATGGACTGCGCACCGTTCATCATCGACATGGTCAGCCGGTAGAAGCTGGTGTTGAGCGAGCGCTTCAAGGCCTCGGCGATCGTGCACCGGCCGCAGGTCTCGTTCTCGACATTGGTGATGGTGGTGCCGTGGTCGGTGATCGGGGAGGAGTCCATCACCCGGGTCAGCGGAATGCTCTGCTGCTGGGCGGCGATGGCGGCGAACACCTTGAACGCCGAGCCGGTCTGCAGCGGCGCCTGGGCGAAGTCGTAGCCGGTGCCGTCCTCGCCGCCGTAGTAGGCGCGCACCGAGCCCCAGCGCGGATCGATCGAGACCACCGCCGCGCGCAGTTCCGGCGGCTGTCCGCTCAGCCGGGAGCGCACCGCTTCCATGGCCGCCTGCTGGGCGCGCACGTCGATGGTGGTGGTGATCCGCAGTGCGCCGGTGTCGATCTCGAGATCGCTGATGCCGTACTCGCGCAGTTCGCGCAGCACCTGGGTGCGGATCAGGCCCTCGGGTCCGCGTGCCGCGCTGTCTTCGGGCAGGTCGGCCAGCGGCGCGATCCGGGGGAAGACGACCACGTCCCGGTCGCCGGGGGACAGCACTCCCATGATCACCATGCCGTCGACCACGTACTGCCAGCGTTCCTTCAGATCGGCGAGATGGGTCTCCGGGTCGAGGATCGAGGGCGTGCGGATCACCGAGGCCAGCACCGCTCCCTCGGCGAGGGTCAGGTCGGCGGGCGGCTTGGCGAAGTAGGCCTGTGCGGCGGCGGCGATGCCGTAGGCGCCGCGGCCGTAGTAGATGGTGTTGAGGTAGGCGGCGAGGATCTCGTCCTTGGTCCACTGCCTGGCCATCTTGGTGGCGATCACCAGTTCGCGCATCTTGCGGCTGATGGTGCGTTCGGAGCCGACGAAGGCGTTCTTCACGTATTGCTGGGTGATGGTGGATCCGCCGCCCGCGTCCTCTTTGCCGAGCAGGTTGTCGCGGGCCGCGCGCAGGAACCCGGAGGTCGAGAAGCCGGGGTTGGAGTAGAAGCCGCGATCCTCGGCCGAGAGCACGGCGTCGCGCACGTGCTGGGGAACTTCGCTGAGCGGGACCGGTGTCCGGTTACCTTCCGGCGGCACGATCGTGGCGATCACCGTGGCGCCGTCCGAGGCGGTGATGGTGGCGATCTGATTGGTCCGTACCGCGGAGGGATCGGGGATCTCCGAGCGCCAGTACACCAGCGCGAACAGCAGGGCGGGCACGCCGACGAAGATCACGAACAGCGCCAGCGCGAGCCGCCGCCAACCGCGCGCCCGCGCGCTACCGGGTCTGTCCTGGGGTTCGGCAGGCTCCTCGGCCTGCTCCTCCGCCGGATCTCGCTCCGGTTCTTGCCACCCCGCGAGCGTGGCGTAGGGTGCCGCGGGTGCCGCGGGTGCCGCGGGCGCCGCGCTTCCGGCCTCGCGCTGCCCCCGCCGCTTGCCGAACGCGCCCACGAGCATCTCCCTTCGGAGCGTCGGTTCCACACGAAACGATCGAGCCACCCTGCACTTTACAGGGTGGCTCGATACGTTCCGGGCTTCGGCAACGCCTCAGCTACCGATACTGGGTCAGCTCTTGACGCCGCCCGCGGTGAGACCGGAGATGATCCGGCGCTGGAAGAGCAGCACCATGATCACCAGCGGAATGGTCACCAGGGTGCCCGCCGCCATGATCGCCGCGTAGGGCTGCACCAGCGGATTGTTGCCGGAGAAACGAGCGATCGCGACGGTCACCGGCTCGGTCTTGCCACCGGAGAGCAACCGGGCGAGCAGGTATTCGTTGACCGCGGCGATGAACGCCAGGATCGCGGTGGTGAACACCGCGGGCGCGGCCAGCGGCAGCATGACCAGCCGGAACGCCTGTGCCTTGGTCGCGCCGTCGATGCGGGCGGCCTCCTCGAGTTCCCACGGCAGCTCGGTGAAGAAGGAGGCCAGGATGTAGACGGTCATCGGCAGTACGAAGGAGATGTTCGGGATGATCATCGCCTGGTACTGGCCGATCCAGCCGAGGCTGGTGAACAGCTGGAACAGCGGGGTCACCAGCACCACGACCGGGAACATCGAGGCGCTCAGGATCAGCCCGGCCACCATGTACTTGCCCTTGAACACCAGCCTGGCCAGCGCGTACGCCGCGAACACGCCGATCACCAGCGCGATGATCGTGGTGATCGAGCCGATGATGACGCTGTTGACCATCGCGCGGCCGAAGTCGTTGCCCCGGCTGGTGTCGAAGACGTCGCGGAAGTTCTCCAACGTCACGTGGGTGGGCCACGGGGTGTTGTCGAAGGTGTACTCCGGGTCGCGGAAGGCGGTGATCGCCATCCAGTAGAACGGGCCGAGACCCCACAACAGCACGATCAGCGCGCCGACGTAGATACGCAGGCCCGCGATCTTCTTGGTCCACGGCACCGGGTTCACGTTCGGCTTCTTCTTCGGTGCGGGCTCGGTGCGCGGGGAAGGGGTTGTCGTGGCCATCAGTGCGCCTCTCGCTGAGCTTCCTGGGTTCGCACCGCGTTGGCGCCCAGGAACTTCACCATCACGAACGCCACGGCGAAGATCAGCAGGAACGTGATCGTCGACAGCGCCGCCGCGCTGTTGGGGCCCTGCCTGACCTGATCGACCACCAGGATCGAGATCGTCCGGGTGTCCGGGTTGTTCAGCGTCAGGATCGCGGGCAGGTCGTACATCCGCAGCGCGTCCATCGTGCGGAACAGGATCGCCACCATCAGCGCGGGCTTGAGCAGCGGCATGGTGATCTGGGTGAACCGCTGCCAGGCCGAGGCGCCGTCGACCCTGGCGGCCTCGTACACGTCGTTCGGGATGACCTGAAGCCCGGCCAGGATGAGCAGCGCCATGAACGGCGTCGTCTTCCACACGTCGGCGACGATCACCGCGAACCGGGCCGCCCACGGGTCCGAGGTCCACAGGATGTGGGTGCCGAGCACCCGGTTGACCACGCCGTCGTACTGGAACATGAACTCCCACAGCCGTGCGGTGACCGCGGTGGGGATGGCCCACGGGATCAGCACCGCCGCGCGCAGCAGCGCCCGGCCGGTGAAGCTCTTGCTCATCACCATCGCCATGATCAGGCCGAGGGTGGCCTCCAGCGTGACGGTGACGACCGCGAAGAACAGCGTGATGCCGATGGCGGTCCAGAACTGCGAGCCGAGGTTGCCGGTCGGGCAGGCGATGGTCTCGCCGGTCGGCAGCGTGCACTGCTGCAACAGCCAGTGCAGGTAGTTGTCGAAGCCGGCGCTGCCGCCCTCGACGAACATCCCGGTGCTCGGGTCGAGCCCGGAATCCTTCTGGAAGGACATGTACAGCGCGCGCACCACCGGGTAACCGATGACCACGGTCAGTGCCAGCAGAACGGGCGTGACCAGCAGCCACGCCCGGCGCGAGGCGCGCAGTTCGGCCCCCAGCCCGCCGAAGAACCCGCGCTTCGGCGCGAGGAATTCGTCCTTCGACAGGGGTGGGGCCGCGTTCGGGGGAACCGACACCGTTATCTCTCTCCTACGGGTTGGTCGGGTCCGGTGCGCGTTACCGCCTACGAACCGGCGGTCTCGATGCCCTTCTGCATGCCGACGATCGCGTCGTCGACGGACTTGGCTCCGGTCAGGGCAGCATAGGCGTTGTCCTGGATGGCCTTGGACACCGCCGGATAGAACGGGGTCACCGGACGCGGCACGGCGCCGGCGATGGATTCCTTGAGCGCGGGCAGGTACGGCATCTTGGCGATCAGGGCGGGCTCGTCGTAGAGCGAGGCACGCACCGAGGGCAGCGCGCCCGAGGCGATGATGTGCTGCGCGTCCTCGCTGATCAGGAAGCGCAGGAAGTCCAGCGCGGTGGCCTTGTTCTTGGAGAACGAGCTGATCGCGGCGTTGTAGCCGCCCAGGGTGGAGGCGCCGACGCCGTTCTCGCCGGGCAGCGGCGCGACTCCGAACTTGTCCTTCACCAGTGAGGACTCCGCGCCCGCGTCACCGAAGGTGGACGGCCAGCCGCGCAGGAACATCAGGTTGCCCTGGGTGAAGGCATTGGCCGACTCCGGCTCCTTGAAGGTGATGGCTTCCTTCGGGATGTCGCCGTTGTTGTAGGCGTCGACCAGAGTGGTCAGGCCGGCGCGGGCCTGCGGGCTGTCCACGGTGGCGGTCTTGCCGTCGGAGCCGACGAAGGTGCCGCCGAAGGCGTTGATGACCTCGGAGGTGTTCACCGTCAGGCCCTCGTAGGGCGCGAACTGACCGGCGTAGCAGCCGATGCCGTTGTCCCGGGCGATCTGGCACTGACCCAGCATCTCGCCCCAGGTCTTCGGCGGTGCGGGGACCAGGTCGGTGCGGTAGAACAGCAGGCCGCCGTTGGTGTTGCGCGGCGCGGCGTAGAGGGTGTTGTTGTAGGTGGCGCTGGCGACCGTCGGCGACAGCAGCGTCGAGGTGTCGAGCGAGAACGAGTCCTTCAGCGGCTGGATCCAGCCCTTGGCGGCGAACTCCGCGGTCCACGGCACGTCCAGGGCGATCACGTCGTAGTCGGACTGCTGGGAGCGCATGTGCTCGACCAGGTCGTCGTACTGCTGGGAGGCGTCGTTGGACTGCTCCTTGAAGGTCACCTGCTCGTCCGGGTGCGAGGCGTTCCAGCGCTCGATGAGCTGCTTCACCACGCCGGTCTCGGTGGTGTCCTTGCCCTCGACGTAGGTGATCGGGCCGCGGCCCTCGAGATTCTCGGTGGTGGGATTGCCGCCGCTGTCGGTCGAGCAGGCGGTGGCGAAGGTGGCCGTCAGCAGCGCGGCCGAGGCGGCCACCATCGCGGCGCGCGGTACGACCGATGAACGTAGGGACGACACCTTTTTCCAAGCCATCGCGGACACTCTCCAAAGATTTACGACGTCTGCGGGTTGCCACGTGAGCGGCAGCACACCGAGGCCGGTGCATCACGCAAGATACATGGTGTCGACCGGCCGCGTCCGATCATGCTCGGGAATCGATCACCCGCGGGTGGGTCGCCCTCCGGGGCCGGGCTGCCGGATCGACGGGCGAGCCGCCGTGGCTAGGCTGGCTCGCGATGAGTGCGCCGAACCAGGTTCCCGAGCGGATGCTGACCCGCATCGGCGGGTTGCTGCGCAAGGCCGAGGCCACCGACAACGAGCACGAAGCAGAGGCGTTCCTGGCCGCCGCGCAGCGGCTGGCGACCCGCTCGTCCATCGACCTCGCGGTGGCTCGCGCGCACGTCGCCGGACGGGAACGCAGGGTGACCCCGGTACAGCGGATCATCCCGATCGGCGAGCCCGGCCGCAAAGGGCTGCGCACCTACGTCCAGTTGTTCGTCGCGATCGCGCACGCCAACGATGTGCGCTGCGATGTCGCCCGCACCTCCACCCAGGTCTACGCCTACGGGTTCGCCGCCGACATCGACCTGTGCGAGGCGCTCTATACGAGCCTGCTGGTGCAGATGGTGCGCGCCGGTGACCACTACATCAAGTCCGGCGCCTACCGGGAGGCGACGGTGGACAAGATCGTCACCGAGCGACGTCACGGCGCCGTCGTTCGTCGCCGGGTCCGTGTCCCCGCCGCCGCGGTGACCGCCCGACTGAACTTCCAGATGGCCTTCGCCGAGCGGATCGGGCGCAGGCTGGCCGAGGTCAAGTCTTGCGTCGAAGCCGAAGCCCTGGAAGCTGATGCCATCGCGGGAGACGCGTCGGCGTCCGTCGGCACGGCGGTCGCGTTACGGAACAAGGAGGTCGAACTCGTCGACTTCTACCGCCGCACGTCCGAAGCGCGCGGCACCTGGCGCGGCCCCGCGGCCTCCACCGGGCACTCGGCCGCCGCCAGGCAGGCAGGTGACCGGGCGGGCCGGGTCGCACGTCTGGGTCTGTCCCCGGAACTGGGCGCCGCCCGGGGCGAATTGGCGCCGGGCGGCGGCGCGGGCGAATGAGGCTCGCGGCCGCAGCGGTGTCCGTGGTGGGAGCGCTTCTGCGTCCGAGGGTGGAATCCGGCGGCGGGAGCGAGGGGGCCCGGCATCGTGCCCGCACGTGACGCTCAGCGCGCGCGGGTCTACGACGCCGAACAGCTGGTGCGGGGCATGTTCGACCGAGCGGGCGAAGCCGGTCACCGCACCGTCGAATTCCACGGCTCCCTGCTGACCCTGCCCGTCGAGCGCCGCTTCGCCTCGGTCGAATCGGTGCAGACCTACGCCGATCGCGTGCTGGCGCTGAACTGGGTTCGCGCACAGTGGGATCGCGCGTCCGCGCCCATCCGGGTGCGTTCCCGGGCGGGCAGCGCCGCCGCCCACTACGACCCGGCGGGCGCGGTGCTCGCCGTCCCCCTGCACACCGGCGGCACGGGCTGGGCGCTGCGCGAGCTCGTCGTCCTGCACGAACTGGCCCACCACCTCGCCCCCGAAGCGGATGCGGCGGCCCCGCACGGTCCCGAATTCTGTTCCCGCTACCTGGAATTGGTCGACGGCGTCATCGGCCCCGAAGCCGCTCTCCTGTTGCGCGCGACGATGCTGGGCTGTGGGGTGCGGATCGGTTAGAGCGTGATTCGCGCGGAGCGGCCGAGGGCTGATCCCGGTCGCCGTGTGCGCCCCTCTCCCGGCTGCGGTCGGGGCCTGTCAGTTCGTGTCGACCAGTGCCCGGACCCGGCGATACCTGTCCTGCCACCACGCGACCCGCGCGGGGTCGCGATGGCGATACCGCTCCAGCAGGGCCGGATCCGGATCGCGCGGGCGCAGCGGCACCGGCAGGTACCCGTCGACCGGGAACAGCGGCTCGGTCACCAGATCGCCCTCGAACAGCGAGGCCGTCCCCAGCCCGCACGCGAAGTCCAGCTCCGGCAGCGCACCGGCGAGCGCGAGCTGCGCCCCCAACCCGATACTCGTCTCCAGCGCCGATGACACCACCACCGGCAGCCCGGCCGCCTCGGCCACTCGCAGCGCCCGCCGCACCCCGCCCAGCGGCGTGCACTTGATCACCGCGATGTCGGCCGCCTCGGCGACCGCCACCCGCATCGGATCCTCCGCCCGCCGGATCGATTCGTCGGCGGCGATCGGCACGTCGACCTTCCTGCGTACCGCCGCCAGCTCCGCCACCGTCCGGCACGGCTGCTCGACGTACTGCAATCCACCTGCGGCCTTGTCGATCTCGGTGATGTGCGCGACGGCGGTGTCCACATCCCACACCGCGTTCGCGTCGACCCGCACCGAGCCGTCGGCCCCGAGCGCGTCCCGCACCGCCGCCACCCGCTCCAGATCCTCCGGCAACGACCCCGGGTGATCGGCCACCTTCACCTTCGCCGTCCGGCAGCGGGAGTCGAGCACCATCCGATGCGCCCGCTCCGCCTCGACGGCGGGCACGATGCAGTTCACCGGGATCCACTCCCGCACCGGTTCCGGCCAGCCCTGCTCGGCCTGCTCCAGCGCCGTGGCCAGCCATCCGGCGGCCTCCCTGTCGTCGTACTCGGGGAAGGCGCAGAAGTCCCCCCATCCCCGCGCGCCGGGAATCACCATCCCTTCCCGCACGGTGATGCCGCGAAATCGGGTGCGCATCGGGATCGCGTAGACGACGGGCTCGGCGGGCAGGGTCATCCCGCCACGATAGGTCGCACCGAGACCGACCGGCCACAGCCGTCCCGATTCGTCCTCGGCGAGGCGCGGGACGGTGCGGCTAGGCTGCGGCCGTGGCGAATCAGGACGGTCGGGACGTGGCGGCACCGCAGCGCGGGAGGCCGCTGCGGATCCCCATTCCCATCGCGCGGTCGATCGTGGACTGCGCGGTCTACCGCGACGGCAGGCGGGTGCCGGGGCGCTTCAGCCACAGCGAGGCGTTGAAAGCGGTGCGCGGGCCCGAGGGCGGGTTCGTCTGGATCGGGATGCACGAACCCGACGAGCGTCATCTCGGGGATATCGCCGCGGAGTTCGGCCTGCACTCGCTGGCGGTGGAGGACGCACTGGTCGCGCGCCAGCGCCCGAAGCTGGAGCGCTACGACGACGTGATGGTCGTGGTGCTGCGCACGGTCGCCTATGTGGAGCACGACATGAACAGTGTCAGCGAGATCGTGAAGACCGGCGAGGTCCTGGTATTCGTCGGACCGGATTTCGTGGTCGCGGTCCGCCACGGTTCGCACTCCCAGCTCAAGACGGTGCGCGCGAACCTGGAGGCCGATCCCGAACGGCTGGCGCTCGGCCCCGGCGCGGTGCTGCACGCCATCGCCGATCACATCGTGGACACCTATCTCGAGGTCACCGCGGAGGTGGAGGACGACGTCGAGGAGATGGAGGAAGAGGTCTTCACCCCGGGCGCCCGGATGCACGTCGAACCCATCTATCAGCTCAAACGCGAGATCGTCGAACTGCGCCGCGCGGTGTTGCCGCTGGCTGCCCCGCTGCAGGCGCTGACCAGGCCGGATTCCGGGCTGCCGAAGGAGATCCGGCACTATCTGCGCGATGTCGCCGACCACCACACCGTCGCGGCCGAGCACATCACCGATGTCGACGACGCGCTGTCGGCACTGGTCAACGCCTCGCTGACCAAGATCACCGTGCAGCAGAACACCGATATGCGCAAGATCAGCGCGCTGGTCGCGATCGCCGCGGTGCCGACCATGATCGCCGGCGTCTACGGCATGAACTTTCAGCACATGCCGGAGCTGACCCACGAGTGGGGTTACCCGATGGTGCTGCTGGCGATGTTCGCGATCTGCGGCGGTCTGTTCGTCGCCTTCCGCCGCAACGGCTGGCTCTGACTCCCTGAGCCTTCAGCCCGTGGGACTCCGCAACCGCGCGACAGCGGCGCGGCCTGAGCCTCCGCACGTGGCCGAGGGGATCAGGTACAGCCTGCCGACCCCCGTAAAGCCGGGGCTGTCGCGGACCGGCATCGTCGGCCGACACTCTCGTGAAGCTGTCGTCGTTTCCATAGATGGAGTTCACATGCGTATGCAACGAGCAGTCGCGATCGCCGTCGTATCTGCCGCGCTCACGACATCGGCGGTGTTCGCGACCGCGCCCGCCGCAGTCGCGACCCCCGTCGTATCTGCCGCGATCACGACATCGGCGGTGTTCGCGACCGCACCCGCCGCAGTCGCGACCCCCGTCGCAGCTGCCCCGGTGGCCGACAGCGGTTCGTCCACCGGTTCGGTGTACCTGAACGACGCGATCCAGTTTCTGGTCTGCCTGTTGAAGGGCGAGTTCGTCGGATCGAAGTACCCGCTCTGTTGAGCAGTCCCCGCACGAACGCGACGCGGGCCGTACCTTTCGCGAAAGGTACGGCCCGCGTCGTCGTCCCGGAGGCAATCGGTTCGGGTGAGCAAGCTCGTCAGATCCGTTCGAACACCGTCGCGTTCGCCAATCCGCCCGCCTCGCACATCGTCTGCAGTCCGTACCGCGCGCCGCGCTCGCGCATCGCGTGCACCAGCGTCGTCGCCAACCGCGCACCCGAGGCGCCCAGCGGGTGACCGAGCGCGATGGCTCCGCCGTTGACATTGACCTTGCCGAGATCCGCGCCGGTGTCCGCGGCCCAGGCCAGCACCACCGGGGAGAACGCCTCGTTGATCTCGATCAGATCGATGTCGGAGAGCTGGAGGCCGGCGCGCTGCAACACCTTTCGGGTGGCGGGGATGACGGCGGTCAGCATCAGCAGCGGGTCGTCCCCCGCGACGGCGAAGCTGTGCACCCGGGCCAACGGTGTCAGGCCCAGTTGCGCGGCTCGCTCACTGGTCATGATCAGCACCGCGGCGCTGCCGTCGCTGACCTGGCTGGCCGAGGCGGCGGTGATGCGCCAGTCGATCTCGGGGAAGCGGGCCGCCATCGCCGGATCGTAGTAGGCGGGACGCAACGCCCCCAGCGTCTCCAGTGTGCTGCCGACGCGGATGCCCTCGTCGGTGGTCAGGCCGGCGATCGGGGTCAGCTCGGCGGTGAACAGCCCGTTCTTCGTCGCCTGAGCGGCCTTGTCGTGGCTGGCGAGGGCGAATTCGTCGAGCCGGGTGCGGCTGAGCCCCCAGCGGGCCGCGATGAGTTCGGCGCTGATGCCCTGCGGGACCAGACCGTCGGGGTAGCGCTCGGCGAACCCGACGCCGGAGATGTCGCCCACACCGGCGACGTTCGCGCCCATGGGAATCCGGCCCATCGACTCCACCCCCGCCGCGACCACGATGTCGTAGGCGCCGGCGATCACGCCCTGTGCGGCGAAGTGGATCGCCTGCTGGCTGCTGCCGCACTGCCTGTCGACGGTGGTGGCGGGCACCGATTCGGGATATCCGGCCGCGAGCGCGGCCCGCCGGGTCATGTTGGCGCCCTGCTCGCCGACCTGCCCGACCACGCCGCCGATCACATCGTCGATCAGCGCGGGGTCGATGCCGCCGCGTGCCACGACCTCGCGCAGGCTGTGCGCCAGCAGGTCGACGGCGTGCACATCGTGCAGTGCCCCGTTCGGCTTGCCCTTGCCGATCGGCGTGCGGACGGCTTCGACGATGACCGCGTCTCTCATGGGGTTCTCCTCTGAACCGCGAGCCGGACCCTTCGATCTGACTCTACTTTTCTATAGTCAGACTAACGTCTGGATATGGTCGACTCAAGTCAGAGATTTGTATGATGTGCCTCATGGCAGCGGTGATGGAAGGCCCACTGGCGGATCTGAGCGCGTGGAAGACCGACGAATGCTCGATCGCCAAGGCGATGGACCTGGTCGGCACCCGCTCGGCCATCCTCATCCTGCGCGAGGCCTACTACGGCACCCGCCGGTTCGACGGCTTCGCCGCCCGCGTCGGCATCACGCCCGCCGCGGCCGCCGCGCAACTACGCAAGCTGACCGAGGCGGGCCTGCTGGAGAAGCGCCCGTATCGCGAGGAGGGCAAACGGACCAGGCACGAATACGTGCTCACCCCGATGGGTCGCGACCTGCTCCCCGCGGTACTGGCCCTCATGCAGTGGGGCGATGCCTACCTGCAGCCCGGCCCGCCGCCGCTGCAACTCGTCGAAGCGGCGACCGGCGCGCCGGTCCGCGTGGAGGTACGCAGCGCGACCGGCAAGAAGATCGAACTGGACGAGCTCGGCGTCCGAGTGAACGAGGACTACCTGCGCACGCGCCGTCGCCGCTGAACGCACAACCGCCACACCGGGTGGGGCGGCCCGCTGTGGGATGAGGGTGTCGGTGTCGTCGACTACGACTTCCGTGCCCGTCTCGCCGCTGCTCCCGTCGAGTTGGGCTCCCGAGGCGGTGACGTGGTCTCGGTGACGAATCGTCTCGGGGGTGTGGACCTCACGGCGGAGGTTCGGAGTTCGGACACGCGCGGAATCTCTTCGTCGCGTGTGTCCGAGGCTCGACGTCCCGGTCGCCGATCCCATCTGGTGGCGAATGCCTCGATCGCGCGGGCATCCCAGACCGGACCGGTTCGCAAGCGGTACAGCGGCTCGGGAAATCCTGCGGTGCTCTGCAGTTGATGCACCCGTTGCCGGGAAATGCCCAGATGGTCTGCAACCTCCGCCGCGGAGACCAACTGAGGGAGATTCGGCTGGTCCGCCTGGTCGAGATGCGTCTGCTCGTCGACGGCCTCCACCGCCATCGGACTCCGGCGGGTGACCGGCTCCGCGACCGAAGCGGCCACCCCGACCGCCTCGACGGCGCCATCCGCCTCGACGTAGACCGTCAAGGTTGCGGCGATATCGGGAATCCGCCCGGCCGACGCGTCGACCTCGGCGAGCGCATCCTCCCAGGCGCCGAGCGTGGTGCCGTCGATATCCGTGAGGTCATAGCGCAAGGTCACAACCCAGATCAATGAACTCACGCTCCTTCCATGGATGTGCGGCGCATTGCGCGCTGCTCCTTCTTGCTGGGTGGCGGAATCCGTAGTCCAGCGTTCTTCAGTGCCACTTTCAGATCTGCCATCCGCCGCCGGGGATTGCTCGGCGTGGCCGGATAGCGGGCGACGTACTCCCCGCTCGGATCGAAAAACTGGGTGTATCCACTAGCAGTGTCTTCCACCTTCCACCCCTGAGAGCGAGCCCAGGTTGCAAGGTCCCTGATGTCACTGTTCATGAAGTGCTCTGAGTCCCCTCCAGATTGGCCTGAATATTGCGATACGTCAAGCTTTGGAGACTCTACAACGTCAAGGGTTGTCGTTGGGCCGTGTCGCGAGAAGGGGTGCGAGCTGAAAGTGGAGCGGGGCGCACCCGGGTGGGGGTGCGGCCCGCTGTGGGTGCAGGTGCCTGTGTCGGTTACAACATCGCCCCGCTCCGGTGCGAATCGAAAGCAACGGGCCGCACCCCGATGAGTCGGTGATGCGGCCCGTTCGTTCGGGATAGACCGTCAGTTCAGACGACGGCCGTCTTCCGGCGAGAAGAAGTAGGTGCGCTCCGGCGCGGTCGACAGGAACAGGCGATCACCCTTGGCGGGCGGGTTGCGCCAGTCCGCGCGCGCGACGATCGTCACGCCCGGCCCCTCGCCGAGCGTGCGGCCGTAGACGTAGGCGTCGGAACCGAGTTCTTCGACCACGTCGACTTCCATTTCGATGCCGGCCCGGCCGAGCTCGAAATGCTCGGGGCGGATGCCGACGATCAGGTTCGGCCCCGCCACGTCGGTCACCGAACGCGGCACCGGCAGCCGGAAGCCGCCGAGGGCCACCGCGCCGTACTCGATCGGCAGCGTGAACATGTTCATCGCGGGCGAGCCCATGAACCCGGCCACGAAGGCGTTCGCGGGATCGCGGTAGAGGTCGCGCGGGCTGGCGCACTGCTGCAACAGCCCGTCTTTGAGCACCGCGACCCGGTCGCCCATCGTCATCGCCTCGACCTGGTCGTGGGTGACGTAGACGGTGGTGGTCGACAGCCTGCGCTGCAGTTGCGCGATCTGGGTGCGGGTCTGCACGCGCAGCTTCGCGTCCAGGTTCGACAGCGGCTCGTCCATCAGGAACACCTGCGGCTGGCGCACGATCGCCCGCCCCATCGCCACGCGCTGGCGCTGACCGCCCGAGAGCGCCTTGGGCTTGCGATCCAGATACGGTTCCAGATCCAGCAGCTTGGCCGCCTCGCGCACCCGCTGCTCCCGCTCGGCCTTGGCGACCTTGGCCAGCTTGAGCGCGAAGCCCATGTTCTCGGCCACCGTCATGTGCGGGTAGAGCGCGTAGTTCTGGAACACCATCGCGATATCGCGTTCCTTCGGCTCGACGTGCGTCACGTCCTTGTCGCCGATCAGGATGCGCCCCCCGTTCACCTCCTCCAGTCCGGCCAGCATCCGCAACGAGGTGGATTTTCCGCATCCGGACGGACCGACCAGCACCAGGAACTCGCCGTCGGCGATCTCCAGTTCCAGTTCGTCGACAGCGGGCTTGCTCGCCCCCGGATAGAGCCGGGTAGCGCGCTCGAAGGTAACCGTAGCCACGGCGAATCATTCCCTTCACCGGCAGGAACGTGCCGGACGATCCGAGTTACAGGGGTCGGGGGGACTCTAGACGACGCCACCGGGTTCGCGTCGGGCGAGCGGACCGGCCCGGGCCACCAGGGGGCAGGGGCCGATCGTGCCGTCCGATTACCGCCGGACAGCCGTGGACCGCAGCTCGATACTGATCGACATGACCGAATCCTGCGAGCCCCGACCCAGAGTTGTCCTGGAACGCATGTACCAGGCCGAGGCCGAGTACCTCGCTGCCGGCGGCCCCGGCGCGGCGTCGTTCACCACGCTCGCACCGTTCTTCGACCCCGATGTGCGGTTGTGGCAGGCCGACGCGCTCCCCTACGGGGGACTCTGGCGCGGCCACGACGGAATCGAGCAGTTCTTCCTCGCCATGAGCGCGACGTGGGATCGCTTCGAGATGGCCGAACAGACGTTCCTGTCCGAGGTCGACCCGCTGGTCGTCCTGACGCACGTGAACGCGCGCTCCCGCGTCACCGGTCGCGAGCTGAGTTTCCCCATTCTGCAGACGATCACTGTGACCGAGGGGCTGATCACCGAGGTGCGGCCCTTCTACTGGGACACGGCGGCTGTCGCCGATGCCTGTTCTGCCGCTGATCGTTGACTCGGCCGGGTTCACCGGAGCAAGAACTCGAGGGTCACTCGTTCGAATGCCTGCTTCGCTTCGATCATCACCCAGTGTCCGCACTTGGGGAAGATGTGCAGTTCGGCGTCGGGGATCATCCGCATCGGGATCATCGCCATGTCGGGCGGGCACTGCCGGTCATCGCGGCCCCACGTCAGCAAGGTCGGGCAGGCCACCTTGCCGATCATCGACCAGTAGGGCGGAACACCGGAATCGGCCATCGCCTGCTGCTGCGCCTCGAACGCCTTCGAGCCGTACATCGCGGCCAGCGTCTTATGGGATTCCGGATCGGCGGCGCCGGCCCAGCGTTCCTCGATCCGCTCCTCGGTGATCAGCGCGCGGTCGTAGACCATGGCCTCGAGCCAGCGCACCAGCTTGTCGCGGCTGGGCGCGTCGGCGAAGTCTTGCAACAGGCGTGTGCCCTCACTCGGGTGCTGGCTGAAGATGTTGGGACCCACGCCGCCGATCGTGACGAGCTTGCGTACGCGCTCGGGATTTCTCATGGCCACATTGACTCCCACGACCCCGCCCATCGAATTGCCGATCATCGCGGCCGATTCGATACCCAGCGCGTTCATGAAGCGGATCACCGACGATCCCGCCGTCAGCACGGGATGCCCGTCGATGGGATCGCTCACGCCGAACCCGGGGAACTCGAGGATGTAGCAGTGGAAGTGCTCGGCGAAGACATCCAGGTTTCCTCGATAGTTCCGCCACCCGCTGACTCCGATCCCGGAGCCGTGCAACAGCAACAGCGGGGGCCCCTCTCCCGCCTCGTGATAGCGCAGCACCCCCTTGTCGGTGGCGATTTCCCTCTTGGTTCCCTCGTAGGTCACGTCCATGACGCCACACTAGAACACGTTTCAATTCTTGGGTCGTCGGCTGAAGCGTCGTACGAGAGGGGACCTGGTATCTCGCGACACCGCTGGATCATCGCGCCCATTGCCGCAAGATGGTCCAGCGGGCCACGGCGAAGCCGAGCAGGCCGCAGTAGACGGCTTTGAAGACGAGCATCTGCGTCAGGCCCACACAGGTGAGGCCCAGGAGGCCGAGCAGCAACGCCGCGACGACGATCCCCGCGGCCGCGCCGACCCCGAGCAGCAATCCGAGGCGCCAGGAACAACCGGGCAACCGGGTGAACCAGCCCGGGCGCACCTGCCGGGCGGCGGGCCTGCGCCACGCACCGTATCCGGTGATGATCGCCACCAGCACCGACAGCACGATCGACGTCACGACGAGGTTCACCACCGCTCCCTCGCTGCCCCACAGCGGCTGGCAACCCTTCCCTCGACGCGACGACCATTCGATCAGCGGGTTGATCACCGCGTTGACCAGCCCGGTGACAACGGCCTGGCCGCGCACATACCTCGCATCTGTGGTCATTCGCGTGATTCTCCTCGCGTAGTGCGACGCTGCCGGGCCCATCCTGCCGGTAGCCTCGGTGCGGATCAGCTGCATCGACGAGGAAGGGCTTGTCATGAGTCGACCGGTTCGGATCGGACTTCAGCTGCAGCCGCAGCACGCCCCCGACTACGGCCTCATCCGCGACGCGGTGCTGCGCGCCGAGGACGCGGGCGTGGACATCGTCTTCAACTGGGACCATTTCTATCCGCTCGCCGGCGACCCGGTCGGCGCGCACTTCGAATGCTGGACCATGCTCGGCGCTTTCGCCGAGCAGACCGAGCGCGTCGAGATCGGCGCGCTGGTGACCGGCGGCGGCTACCGCAATCCCGAACTGCTCGCCGACATGGCGCGCACCGTCGACCACATCAGCGGCGGCAGGCTCATCCTGGGCATCGGCGCGGGCTGGTTCAAGAAGGACTACGACGAATACGGCTACGAATTCGGCACCGCCGGAACTCGTTTGGCGCTGCTCAAAGAATATCTGCCGCGCCTTACCTCCCGGCTCGGCAAGCTGAATCCCCAGCCCATCCGCGACATTCCGATCCTCATCGGCGGCGGTGGTGAGCGCAAAACCCTGCGCTTGGTCGCCGAATACGCCGACATCTGGCACAGTTTCGCCGACCTGGACGCGCTGGCGCACAAGAACCGGGTCCTGGCCGAGCACGCCGCCGAGGTCGGCACCGACGAGAAGCGCATCGAGCGCTCGCTCCCGTGGCCCGGCCTCGACCAAGCGCAGGCATACCTCGACGCGGGCGTCACCCTCTTCACCGTCGGTTCGTCCGGCCCACGCTACGACCTCGAGGAATTGAAGACGGCGATCCGCTGGCGTGACGAGGTCAACCCGGTGGACGTGCGCGGAGGATCTTAGGAGTACCGACCGGGGCACGTGCCGATTCGGTCGCGGGTTTCGTCAGGTGTGGAAGGGTTCCGCAGTCGACCGGTCGGGGGCTCGGGAACTCACGCAGCGTCACAGCGGTGGATTCCCGCTCGGTGCGGGCACCGACGCGTCGATGAGCCCCTGCAGTGAATGGCGAGTGGCGACGAGCGCGGCGATCCGTGCGTCGTAGTCCCTGAGGTGTTCGACAAGGACGGGGACGGCGCAAGGTTCGATGCGGCCGGGCTCGTGGATGCAGTCGATCAGTTCACGGATCACACGGATGGGCAGGCCCGCGGCGAGGAGTTCGCGGATGTAGTGCACCTGTTCGACGGCGGTGCTCTCGAACAATCGCTGCCCGGTCGAGGATCGTTGCGCGGGAAGGAGTCCCTGGCTCTCGTAGTGGCGCAGCATCCGGGCGCTGGCACCGGTGCGAGCGGAGAGTTCCCCGATCCGGAGCAGACCGTCCGCGCTTGCCCTTGTCACTGGTGTCAACTCCTACGGTGCGAGCATGTCGATCTCCCATACGTACTTCAACGGTCAGCCTGCCACGGCAGACGACCTTGCTCCGCTGGCATTCGCGGGATACGCGCACTTCACTGCCATGCAGGTGCGGGATCGGGCGGTGCGCGGGCTCGATCTGCACCTCGACCGGCTGCGGGAGGCGAGCGACGAGCTCTTCGGCCGCCATCTGCCCGACGAACGGATCCGTGGGCTTCTTTCGTCCGCCGTCAGGTCCGCGCCGCCCGAGGTCTCCCTCACCTGCTTTCTCGGTTCGCGGCCCGGTGAGTTCATGCGGACCGATGGACCGGTGGAGATCGACGTCCTGATCCGAGTCACGGACCCGGCCGCGCCGCCGACCGGGCCTCTGACGCTCGATGTCGTCCCGCACGAGCGACACCTCCCGCATATCAAGCACGTGGGCGAGGTGGCGAAGACCCAGCTCCTGCGCCGCGCGAACGCACGGGGCTTCGACGACGCTGCGTTCACCGACGCCTCCGGGCATTTGAGCGAGGCGACGATCTGGAACATCGCGTTCTGGGACGGCAGGTCGGTGATCTGGCCCGAAGCTGCCGTTCTCCCCGGTATCACCATGCGGATCCTGAAACGGCGACTCGCCGCTCGCGGCGTCGACCAGCTCACGCGAGCGATCCGGGTACCGGACCTGAGTGAGGGACTCGCGGGCGTGGTGATGAACTCGTGGAGCCCGGGCATCCCGGTGGCGCGGATCGGCGAGCAGGCGCTCGGGGCGGCCGATGAGCTGGTGAGTCTCCTGCATCAGGCATACGCCTCGGAGCCACCCGTCGCCTTGTGAGCACGGGCGCCGCATAGTGGTGCGCGATCGTTCAGGTGGCGAAGGTGGCCAGGGCGGACCAGAGCAAGGGAGAGTGCTCGACAGCGCCGGTGGCGCGCCAGGCGTCGAGGTGGGCGCGCTGCCGGCTGTGCAGGGCGGCGAGCGGGTCGTCCTGATCGTGGGCGGCGTCGACGGCGCAGACGGTGTCCTGGAGGGGGAGGGCGTGGGTGGCGCCTGCGAGGCGCTGGACGGCCAGGTCGGTGGGCAGGGGCCAGCGGGTGGCGGTGACGAGTTCGGCGCCGCCGTGGATCATGGCGGCGACGAGGCCGAGAGACTCGGTGAAGCGCAGGTCGCCGCCGCTTTCGCAGGCGATCAGGGCGACACGGCTGGGGATCGGCCACAGGTCGGGGCCTGAGGCTGGGTCGGGGTGCAGGGTGTGGGTGCCGAGCAGGAGGTCCTTGGCGGAGAGGGGGCGGTGGGTGCGCTGGGGGGCGGCGAAGCCGGTGGTGTCGGCGGTGCAGGCGAGGTGGAGTTCGGCGTTCTCGCTCTGGCCGGACTCGGGGACGGCGGCGGTGACGTGGCCGACGTAGAGGAGGCGGGACGCGCCCGCGCGCAGGGTGTCCGAGAGCCAGGTGCGGTCGAGGTCGGTGCGGCGGAAGACCTGATAGGGGTTGTCGGCCTCGGGGCGAAGACGGTTCAGGGCAAGGTGTTCGGCGACCCGTTCGGTGAGCGGGGTGGGGGTGGTCAGGCGGCCCAGCACCGAGCCGAGGGCGGAGTCGGCGCGGAAGCCCGGGACGCGGGGGTCGAGGACGGCGACGACGGGCAGGTCGCGATCGGCGGCCCAGCTCCGGGGCGCGCGGGTGGGGGCGTGGACGATGCCGGAGGGGGCGAGCAGGCTGAGATCGGCGATGTCGAGCAGCCGCAGGGCGGGGTCGGGCGCGAGGATCTCCCACGGCACCTGGGCGACGCGCGGCGAGGGTTGTATACGCAGGTGCGGACGGATGCCGCGGGTGTGCAGGTCGTGCAGTTCCACGGCGAGCCCCTGTGGGATCAGTGCGCGGGAAAGCTGCTGGGCCAGAATGTGTTCGCGATCGGCGACCGCGAGATCGCCGGTGGTCAGGGATCGTTCGAGCGCTCCGGGGACCGCGGGATCGGGAAGTGCTTCGGCGAGTGCGCGTACGGCCGCGCCGACCGTCTCCCCGGGCAGGGCGGTCGCACCGCGGCGAGCGGGATCGTCCACCCTTCGCCAGGACATGTAGAGGTCGCCCGCGTCGGCCATGCGCACGATGATGGTGGGACGCGCGGTCATGCCGGGAGCACCTGACCGGTGCGGACGGGGCGGCCGTACTTCCGTTCTGCCGCCGCGATGTAGTCGGCCAGGGCGATGTGTCCGTCCGGGGCGAGAGCCAGGCGTGGCGGCGGGCTGACGGGGAGTCCGGCGGCCGCGGCCACATGTGCCAGCGCCGCGCCCAGATGCAGGGTGGGAGTGTCGTCGATGGGAGGGGTGACCTCCGGCTCGAGCGGTGTCAGCGGAAGCTCAAGGCGGCGTTGCGGTTCAGCGCGGGACATATCCAAGGTCGTTCCCGCGCATTGTGTTTCGATGAGGTCGGCGACGAGTGGTCCGTCGCCGCAGAGGGTGGCGAAGCGGAACGCCAGTCGCACGGCGGGGTCGGCGACCTCGCGGTTCCACTGTTCGCGCTGGTTGCCGTTGGGCAGGCTGTAGCGGACGGCGTCGATGGCGATGGCGGCGGGGGCGGCGAGGGCGCGGCCCAGGGCGAGCAGTCCGGGCGGCGGTTCGGCCATGTCGTCGACGACGACTTCCAGCAGGGCGGCGTGCCAGTAGTCCAGTTGGGCGCAGTGCAGGCCCAGGCCGTGGTCGGCGTAGGTGCGGTAGGCGGCGGCGAGCAGGTCCTGGCCCGCGCCGATGTCACCGTGGAGGTAGGCGAGGGTGGCCTGGCGGGTGCGCACGGCGGCGGCATCGACGACGGCGCCGGAGGATTCGAAGCAGTCCAGCGCGCGGCGGTAGAACTCGCCGGCGCGATCGAGGTCGTGGCGGCGTTCGTGGAGGAACCCGAGGTTTTTCAGGCCGACCCCGGCGCGGTAGGCGAAGCCGGCGCGTTCGAAGTGCTCCTGGCTGATTGTCAGCAGGTCTTCGGCCTCGTCGGGGCAGTTCAGCCGCAGCAGCAGGACTGCCAGGTTCTGCTGGGTTTCGGCGATGGCGTTGAGGTCTCCGGCCGCCTCGAAGGCCACCAGCGCCTGCCTGGCGAAGTCGATGCCGAGTTCGTGGCGACCGGTCTCGAAATACGCGCCCGCCAGATTCATCAGGGGATGACCGCTCGATTCGGGGGCGAAGCGGACGGCGGCGTCCAGCGACTCCGTGGCCAGCTCGATCACTCGCGTCCATTGCGAGCGGTGGAAGGCGACGGCGGTGAGCGAGAGCAGGCAGGCGACCCGCAGCGAGCCGAAGGTGTCCTCGCCCGCGATGAGTGCACGGGCTTGCTCGAGCGCGGCCTGGGCCTCGTCGAGCGCGCCGACGTGCTGCCAGGCCTGTGAACAGTTGATCAGCGCCGATGCGCGTTTCTGTGTGGCGTCGGCGGGGATCTCGGTCAGCGCCTCCCGGTAGCGGGTGATCGAGCCGTGGTGGTCGCCGAGTTCGTCGGCCATGGCGGCGGCGTTGATCAGCGCGCTGACCCGCACGCCGTCGGTGGTGGTGCGCGCCGCGTCCTCGAAGATGCGCAGCGCTTCGGCGACCTCGCCACGCTGGTAGGCGGCGGCGCCGGCATGCAGCAGCTCGAGACCAGGGGGATCGACGGGGGCATCCTGCGTCATGCCGGTAGTCCGCATCTTCTTCGGCTGTGGAGACCCAGGCGATGCCGCGGCGTCGGCAGCTCCGGGTCGCTTTCGTGCGACAGTTCGCGGCTCGGCGAACCGGCGCGCACAGCTCGGGCTGTCGCGCGAGTCCGAAACTTCGGTGGTGGAGTGGAATTCAGGGATTCGGTCGCTCCGAGCGGCCTGGTGTCGGCGCGCAGCGGGTTCGGGACAGAGGGATGTGCGGGCGTGTCGAGGGACATGTCAGAAATCCGAATCTTCCGCGGCCGCGGCGATCTCGGCGAGCAAGGGAGCGTCCTCTGCGTCGTCGGAGTCAGCGGCGCCGCTGGTGTCGGCGCTGCCGCTGGTGACAGCAGTCTCGCGGCTGTCGGCCGAGTCGCCCGTGGTGGGTTCGGCGGCGCGGCGCAGACGCTCGGCGGCCAGCGCGCGGATACGCCCCCGGGTTGCCGGTTCGACCGGATCGGCAGTGACCGGTCCGACGCCAGGTACGTACACCTCCACACGCGCAACGGCTTGCGCGCCGATCTCGGCCAGTCCCTGCCAGGTGTCGCCGAACAGCTCGAGTGCGATGTCGACGGTGCCCTCGCCGGTGTCGATCGCGGCGTGCGGTCGCAGGTAACCCGGAATCGCCGCAGTGATGCCGGGCGCCGCCACCGCACGCACCCGCACCGCCGTGAGACCGCCGGTGCGTGTCAATTCCCAGGAGACGGCCTGTTCGGAGGCGTCGACCAGGCCGGGCGGGCAGCGCCGCCAATCCCAGCCGCCGCTGCCGCGTGCGAAGGTCAACGCGCCGCGCTGGTCGCCGGCCGACTCGCCCGCCGCGAGGGCATAGTCCTCGGCGCGGGCCGAGGCCGGGACGGCGGCGAGTTCGCGGACCGGCGGCCTGGCGTCGTCGCCGTCGACGAGCAGGTCGCATTCCTCGGTGAGGGTCGCGATCTCCTCGTCGAGCAGGCGTTGGTCGAGGGCGGGGATGCCGTCGAGCGTGGAAGCGGGCCACCAGCGGGCGGCCCAGTGGGCATAGGCGAGTCGCCTTGCTGCCGTGGCTGTTTCGGGTAGGTGCGGGTCGGCGGAAAGTTCCACCGGCTCGGTGTGGTCGTTCAGCGCGACGGCCACCGATTCGCCGTAGATCGCCCACAGCCAGTCCTGGGCGGAGGTGGGATCGTGCAGGATCGCGGCGGGGAGCCGTTGCCCGGACAGCAGACTCCAGCTCAGGTGGCCGCCGACCACCTCGAGGACGGTGGTGTCCAGAGCGGGCGCGGGGTCGAGAACCGTCGGCGCGCCGGGTGGGGCGATGCTCCACAGATCCGGCTCGACGCGGCGGATGAGGACGGTGCCCGGCATCAGCTCGCCCTCGATTCACTCGTGTCGGCGATCGGTGCGAGAGCGGTGGCACTGAGCGCGTTCTTCACCCTGGTGCGGTGGTCGAGGATGACCGACCGGGCTACGCCGTCGAGCAGATCCCACAGCTCGTCCGGGGTGTCCATCGGCAGCCCGCGCACGTCTCTGCCGTGCAGTCGCACCCAGAGCCTGCGCAGGTAGGGACGCCACGGTGCGTGGAGTTCGGCGGCGATGAGGGGCAGCGGGTCGCGGTCGGGCGGTGCGTCCGCGATGGTGTGCACGGCCAGCCTGCGCGCTTGCAACACATAGGCTTCGCGCCGCCAGCGCGCGTTGACGACGCGGTGGGCGGCGGATTCGCCGGCTTTGCCGCCGGGGCTGTCGCCGTCGCGGTGGCTGTGGCTGTCGCTGTGGCCGTCGGCGTAGCCATGGCTGATGCTGTCGGCGTCGCGAGCCCTGGCCGAGGCGATCGGCGTGATCCGCGTGAGCTGCGGGCGGTCGAGCGGGGCCAAGCCGGTCGCAAGGATGGCGCCCACCGCCGCTGTCGCGCGCAGCGACTCGTCGAGCAGCGCCCACGGCGCGCAGCTGCGCGCGATCTCGTCGGTGACCAGGTCCGGGATGGTGGGCAGCTCGGCCCGCTCGGTCGATGCATGCAGGACGGTGAAGACGCGCTCGTGGATGCTGCGGTCCAGCGGCAGCGCCAAGGTGGCTGTGGCGGCTGAGGACCCGACCTCCGGGCGCGGCGGCAACACCTGTGCGGTGAGCCCCAGCTCCCGGCCGGAGCCGCGCGCGATCCGGCCGGGGTCTTCGGCGCTCCGATGCGGAATCACCGTGTCGTCGCCGTCGAAAACCGTGTACCACAGGGCGATTCCGGTGTGCGTGCCCACATTTCCCGCGACGGCCGCATCGAAAAGGTCCGTGGCCGAAGCCGTTCGATCACGGTGGGCGTCTCCGTCGCCGCGAGGGTGGCGCCCGTTCCCGCCGGTTGCGGTGCGACCCTCCACGGCGGCGTCGAGCAGGTCGCGCAACAGCGGCTCGTGGTCGGGCGCGGTGATCGGGCCGGGCCGGCGGGCCCACGCGGTCTCGATCAGCGCGCTCAGCCGGGCGGCGGTGGCGGGATCGGTGACGTGCTCCTTGAGCGCCTGTGTGGTGCGACCGGCGGCGAATTCGTGGATCTCGCGCAGCGTCGCCTCGGCGCGCAGCCGGTCCCTGTCCGGATCGGGATGTCCTCGGGTGACGGCCAATTCGAAGCAGCGCTGGAAGTACAGGTCCTGGGCATTGCCCTCGGTGATGCGCAGCGCCCGGCGCACCTGTTTGAGCAGGGTGAACCAGGCCGCGGTGGCGCGCAGCCGGTCCGCGGCGGCATGGACGCGGCCGGCGAGCAGGGTGGCGCCGTCGTCGGTGAGGATCGCGCCCGCGCACGTGGGATATTGCACCGGCCGGATGACCAGCGGATCGAGGATCAGTTTGACGGTGCGGCGCAACGGCCCGCCGTGCGGGCCGCTCAACGCCTCCACGCCGTCGAGTCCGCGCCACACCTCGTCGAGCACAAGGGCGCGGGGTCGTCGCATCCGCTCAGGCTAACGGGTCCGCCCCCAACGGGGGAGTGGCTGTCGTCGCAGCTCGGTGACCAGGGGCGATGCCGAGAAGTTGGGATCGGTAGGCGCGGCGGCGTTCCTACCTTTCTCTCAACGGCCCGGACATCGGAGGCCGCACCACTCCGGACAGACAGGAACGAACACCATGAGCACCGACAACAAGACCTTCCGCACCGTCGCTCTCGCCGCCTCTGCCGCCGCCCTCGCGCTGCTGGTCACCGCCTGCGGCGACGACGCCGAGACCACGGCTACCCCGCAGAACGGCCCCTCCGCCGCGCCGACGGCGCCGGCGAGCGGGTCCGCCGCCAGCGTCGACGGCAAGGTCCTCGAGGCCACCTTCGACACGACCTGTGCCAAGCAGGGCGACACCCTGGCCCTGGCGCTGACCGACAACGCCAACGGCGCCTACGGCCAGCTCTCGGTGAGCGCCACCATCACCGGCGACACGGTTCAGGCGGTCGGCATCGCAGGCACCAAGGGCGGGGCCTCGGGCGCCCCGTACGCGGTCGGCTACGGCAACGGTCAGCCCGGCGGCTCGGCGAAGCTGACCAAGGAGGGCAACACCTTCAAGGTGACCGGTGAGGGCGTGGGTGCGCTCGACCTCACCAACCCGCTGGCCGGTCCCAGCACCGCCACGTTCGACATCACCTTCGCCTGCTCGGACATCGTCGGCGCCTGAGTCGCGTACGGGTCCGAGCACCCGGCTCCCCGTCGTCGCGCATCCGCGTCCGCGACGACGGGGTGGCCAGGAACCCGGAACCACCGGTCCCCCACCACTGTCGAGGAGTCCCCCATGATCCGCGCCCTGCGCCTCGCCGTCGTTGTCGCCGCCGCCCTCGCGATCGGCGTCTACCTCTGGCACGGTCTCACCTACCAGCCCAGCTCGCCGTGGGAACCCGGCGTCGTCGCCTGGGCCAACGGCTATCTGGCCCTGCCGATCCTCGCGGTCGTCGCCGTGAGCATGGTCTTCGCCTTCACCTCGCTGCCAGGGCTGTTCGGCGGCGACCTGCTGTCGGCTCTCGCCGGCGGCAACACCGGCGAATTCCGCGACGCGCACCTCGGTATCGGCACCGTGCGGTCGATCGGCCGGACCGGCGTGCAGGTCAACGATCAGCCGA
This sequence comes from Nocardia shimofusensis NBRC 100134, assembly GCF_001613125.1. Taxonomy (GTDB): domain Bacteria; phylum Actinomycetota; class Actinomycetes; order Mycobacteriales; family Mycobacteriaceae; genus Nocardia; species Nocardia shimofusensis. The sequence continues at coordinate 399,310 of NZ_BDBT01000001.1, read as the reverse complement.
TGGTCCACATCGATTTCAGCGTCGAGGGCGCGGACGGGAAGGTGTTCCCCGCCTCGGCGCGGATGGTCGTCCCGCTCACCGAGCTGTCGCTGCTGCGGCCGGGCGTGGTGCTGCCGGTTCGCTACCTGCCGCACCGGCCGGGCAAGGTCCAGGTCGATATGTCCGGCAACAGCGTCGCGGCGCAGCAGGTGATGAACCAGTCCATGCTCCGCAAGGGCTTCACCACCCAGGCCAAGCTCGACATCGCCGCGCGCGGTATCGCCGCCCAGGCGGTCGTGCAGTCGCTGTCGGTGCCCGGCGAGATCCGCGACGGCCACTCCAAGGTCGAGATCGGGCTGGTCGTCACCCGCCCGGACGGCAGCACCTTCACCACGCGGACGGACAAGTTCCTGCCGCCGGTCGCCGTCGCCAACGTCCAGGTGGGCCGGATCGTGCAGGTGCACTATCTGCCCGGCAACGAGCAAGAGGTGGTGCTGGCGGTCCCCGTCAACGCCTGAGAACCGGCCCGTGAGTGGACCACCCGAACGCTGTACCGAAGGCCCGGCGCACCCACGCCGGGCCTTCGCGTGTGCGGTCGTCGGGATCGACTTCGGGTGGTCGACGTGACCACCGGATATATTCCAAAGTTCTATGGAATATTCTTGGGCGATTCGCGAGGCGCGGCGATGCGCGCTTGTTCCTGCTGTCGGATGGAGAGCTCGACGTGCCACCCAGTGCCGCTGCCACCAGCTTCGACTCCACCCTGCCCGATGTCGCCGGAATACAGCGGCGCACCCTGCGGGTGCTGGTGGCTGCCCAGATTCTCAGCGGCGCGGGTCTGGCCGCGGGCGTCACGGTTGGGGCATTGCTCGCCCAGGACATGCTCGGCTCGACCGGGCTGGCCGGTCTGCCGAGTGCGTTGTTCACCGCCGGGTCCGCGGCCGCGGCGATCGCGGTGGGCCGGATTTCGCAGGCGCGTGGGCGCAGGCCGGGGCTTGCCGCCGGGTATCTCACCGGCGCGATCGGCAGCGTCGCTGTGATCGCCGCCGCGGTGCTGGACAACCCGGTTATGTTGTTCACGGCGTTGTTCGTCTACGGCGCGGGCACGGCCACCAACCTTCAAGCCCGTTATGCCGGAGCCGATTTGGCCGTTGCCTCGCATCGTGGCCGGGCGGTGTCGACCGTGCTGGTGGCGACCACTGTCGGTGGCGTGGTCGGCCCCAACCTCGCCGCCCCGGCCGGTGAGCTGGCCCGTGCGCTGGGAGTTCCGTATCTGGCCGGCCCGTTCATCCTCGCCACCGTCGCTTACGCCCTGGCGGCTGTTGTCCTCGCGGTGTGGTTGCGGCCGGACCCGCTCCAGCTGGCACGAACACTCGGCGCCGAGGACGCGCAATCCGTGGATCCGCGGACCGAACTCGACACGGACCCTTCAGGCGAAGATCACCGCGCCGGTGTCGCCGCGGGTGGCTTCGTGATGGCGGTGACCCAGCTGGTGATGGTCGCGATCATGACCATGACCCCCGTCCACATGCTCGCCCATGGACACGGCACGGCCGCGGCCGGTGCGGTGATCGCGATTCATGTCGGTGCCATGTATCTGCCTTCCCCGGTGACGGGTTGGCTGGTCGATCGCCTCGGCCGGTTGCCGGTCGCGGGCGCCTCGGGGGTCACGCTGCTGGCAGCCGGTCTGCTGGCTGCCGCGGCGCCCGCCGACTCGGTGCCGCTGCTCGCGGTGGCGCTGGCGTTGCTCGGGCTGGGGTGGAACCTGGGCTTGGTGGCGGGCACGGCGGTGATCACCGATACGGTGCCGTTGGCCACCCGCGCCAGAACCCAAGGCGCGGTGGATGTTTCCATCGCGATCGCCGGTGCGACCGGCGGAATGGGGTCGGGTTTGATGGTCGCCGCGACGAGCTATCCGATGCTGGCGCTGGCCGGTGGTGTGCTCGCGCTGGTCGTCGTCCCCGCCGCGGCGCTGTCCGGACGCCGAAAGCCCTGAGCGGGCAGGACAGGGCATTCGGCGGCGCCGTCAGGACTGCTTTTCGGCGGTCTCGGCGAACATTTCCAGCACGGTGCTCCAGCCGCCGCCGCGCTCGACGATGGTCTCCTGGATGGCCTTGCCGTCGACGAGGCGGTCGAGGTGGCGGTGTTCGAGGGTGACGGCGGTCTGCTCGGGACCGTCGGCGGTGAAGCGGACTTCGATCTCGCTGGCCCGGGCGGGGGCGGGATCGTATTCCCAGTGCCCGTTGATCTGCCAGGTGACCACCAGCCGGTGCGGAGGTTCCCACACCAGAACCCGGCCCCAATCGCATTCGGTGCCGTCGACGCCGCGCTCGTACCAGCGTCCACCCTCGCGCGGTTCCAGGATCGCCTCGGCCATCTCGGTCTTGCCGATGTGATAGGCGCTGGGCCACCACGCGCCGAAGGATTCGGTGAAGAACGTGAATGCCCGCGCCGGGGTCATCGCGACGGTGGCCTTGCCGTGCAGGACGGGGAGTTGCGGAGTGGTGCTCATGGTCGATTCTCCTGTTCGGTGTCGCCGGCCGCCTTCTCGGCGGCCTTCTGAAAAGCGGTCAGGGCGTCGTCCCAGATCTGCTGGAAGTACGCCTGGATCGCGGCGAGCCCCTCCGGATTGATCCGGTAGATACGCCGCGTGCCCTGTGCGGTGGACACCACGAGCCCACCCTTTTTGAGGATTTGCAGATGCTGCGAGACGGCCTGGCGGGTGATCGGCAGCGATTCGGCGAGCTCACCGACCGACGAGGGCCGTCGGGCCAGGCGTTCGAAGATCGCCTTGCGGTTCGGATCGCCCAGGATCGCCAGATCCACATCTCTGAAAGCATCCACTTGCGTAAGTATGCGCTTTCAGACTCTGTCTCGCAAGGCCTCACGCCGACGAATCGCTGCCCTCGGCATGCGATCACACGACGAGGGCAGGGCGGTGTCCGGTCCGGTCAGGGTGGCTATCGGCCTGCGGGAGGGTGGGTTTCGTACATGCGGATGCCGACAGCGAGCGCGGAGACCGCGCTGACCATCGCTGCGGCCCACACCGCGGCGTGCAGACCGAGCAGGTCGGCGACGATGCCGCCGAGGATCGCGCCGACGGCGTAGCCGAGGTCGCGCCAGACGCGGTAGACCCCGACCGCGCGGCCGCGCCAGAGCGGGTGGGCGACATCACCGATCACCGCGAGCAGGGTCGGATAGACCATCGCCGTTCCGGCACCCAGTGCGATCGCGCCGATCGCCCATCCGGTGAAGCCGTTCGAGGCGGCGATCACGGCCAGGGCGGTGGCCTGGATGGTCATGCCCGCGACGATGAGGTATTTGCGTCCCCACCGGTCCGAGAGCGCCCCCGTGATCAGCTGCCCGGCGCCCCAGACACCGGGGTACAGGGCGAACAGCAGTCCGATCTGGCCGACGCCGAGGTCGGCGGTGGCGAACAACAGGGGGAACAGGCCCCAGGACAGGCCGAAGTTGAGGTTGTTGACCAGTCCGGCATGGCTGGCCGAGGACAGGGCCGGTTCGGTCAGGCTGGTCGCCACGGCGATCTGGCGGTCGCTGAGATCCGCGTGCAAGTGGTCGTGCAGACCGTCGGCGCGGCGGGTGTGCCCGGCGGCTTCCAGATGGGCGTGGCCGCGGGTTTCGCGGACGAAGATGCCCGAGATCGCCAGGGCCAGCGCGGTGTAGGCCAGGCCGAGCAGGAACGGCGCGGGGCGCAGGCCGAAGTGCTCGGCGAGGTAGCCCGCCAGCAGCGAGCTGATCGCCACCGCGCCGTAGCCCGCGGCCTCGTTGAGGCCCATGGCCAGCCCGCGCCGGGTGGGGCCGACGAGGTCGATCTTCATCACGACAGTGGTCGACCAGGTCAGGCCCTGGTTGATGCCGAGCAGCACGTTGGCCGCCACGACCCAGCCCCAGTTCGGCGCGACGATGAGCATCAGTGGCACCGGAACCGCGAACAGCCAGCCCACCAGCAGGACCGGTTTGCGGCCGTAGCGGTCGGAGAAGGTCCCGGCGAAGTAGTTGGCGATCGCCTTGGTGATCCCGAAGGCGGCGACGTAGGTGAAGATGAAGGTGAAGATGAAGGTGTAGCCGGTGAGCCCGAACTCGGACTCCGCCAGCAATGGCAGCACGGTCTGCTGCTGACCGACCATCCCGCCGACCAGGGCGTTGACGGCGACCAGAAGAGCGAACTGCGCGGCATTCTCCCGCAGCCCCAGGACCGGGGTCCGCGCGTTCGCGCGCACGCTCATGATCCGGCCCGCAGATCCTGGCCGAGCGCGGCGGCGTAGTCCGCGGGTGAGCCCTCCAGTACCCGGAGGCCGGTACGGCCGCCGCGTTCCAGGATGCTCGCCGCGGTCATGGCGCGCTCACCGTGTCCGCACATCACCGCCACGGGCCCGGCCGGAACATCGACCAGATGTCGATCGAGAGTGCCCAATTCGATATGGCGGGCGGCGGCAACGTGTCCGGCGGCGTACTCGCCGTGCTGACGGATGTCGAGCACGGTCGGCGCGGGGTGTGCGGCCAAGTGGCCGGCGTCGAGCAGATCCGTGGTTTCGACCGGCCCGTTCCAGGCCGCCATCCCGCCGTCGAGTTCTCCCGCCAGGGTGTCGAAGCCGACTTTCGCCGCCTCCCACACGATGTCGTCGCCATCCTGGCCTGCGTCGCGGACGACGATCAGCGGCCGGTCGGGGTCGGCCAGCCAGCCCAGCCAGGTCGCGAACACCGGACGCAGGGTGATCGCCAGCGCCCCGGAGATGTGCCCGGCCGCGTAGTCGGCAGCCTCGCGCACATCGACGACCTGGGCGCCGTCGGCGATCAGATCGGCCACCCGGTCGCCGGTCAGCGGCGTCAGGTCCGGGGTCGCGCCGAGGACGGCCGGGCCCTTGTGGTTGATCTCGCCCAACCGCAGGAAGTAGTCGGGAAAGGTGCCGAGCGAGGCGAGCAGGGCCTCGACGAAAGCGTCTTCGCCGTCGACCTGCAGCAGCGGGTTGGTGGCACGCTCCTTGCCGATGGTGCTGACCCGCTCGGTGCCGGTGGCCGCCGAGCAGAACGAACCCGCGCCGTGGGTCGGCCAGACCGGGGTGTCGTCAGGCAGTTCCATCAGCCGCCGCAACGAGTGGTACTGCGCCCGCGCGAGCGGGACCGTCTGGTCCGGGCCGACCAGATCGGTGCGGCCCGCGGTGCCCACCATCAGCGATCCGCCGGTGAACACACCTGTGAGGCGGCCGCCGTCCTTCAGGAGGTAGGACAGATGCTCCGGGGAGTGCCCCGGGGTGGTCAGCGCTTCGAGGACGAACCGGCCGATCGTGACGGTCTGCCCGTCGCCGAGCGTGGTGACGTCGAACCCGCGCGGGCCGACCTCGGGCGCGATGACGGTGGCCCCTTCGGTCTCGGACAGTTCCCGCACCCCGGAGATGAAGTCCGCGTGCAGATGGGTCTCCACCGCGTAGGCGATCTGCAGCCCGCGGCGCCGCGCTTCGGCTCGCACCTGGCGCACATCGCGCTCGGGATCGAGAACCAGCGCGCGACCGTCACCGAGATCGAGCAGATACGTGGAGTTACCCAATCCCTCGTCGACGACGGGGACCAGGGTGAAGTCGGTCGGCATCGCAGTACTCCTGGGTCGCGCGGGTGGGCGGGCAAGACGTTGTTCCGCTTTCCGGTTATTCCAATAAACCATGGAATACAGTAGAAGAGTATTCCATGGTTTTATGGAAGACAATGATCGGAGGAATCATGGGTGGTGATCGGCACGCCGCGAAGGCGGCCCTGTACGAGGCATTCGCCGCCAGCGGCAAGGCGCTGGCCAGCGCCAAGCGGCTCGAGCTGCTGGACCTGCTCGCCCAGGGCGAGCGGACCGTGGAATCCCTGGCCTCCGCCGCGGGCCTGAACCTCACGACGGCCTCGGCGCACCTGCAGACACTCAAGCAGGCCGGGTTCGTCGCCACCCGCCGCGAAGGCGTCCGGATCCACTACCGCCTGGCCGGGCAGGACGTGGCCCAGTTGTTCGCGTTGTTGCGCAAGGTTGCCGAAGCCCACCAGCCCGCCGTCGCGCCCGCCCGCGAGCACTATCTCGGCCCGGAGGCCGGGCAGGAGATGACGCGGGAGGAACTGCTCGCCCGCGCGGAATCCGGATCGGTCGTGGTGCTCGACGTGCGGCCCGCACCCGAATACGCCGCGGGCCATATCCCGGCCGCGGTCAACATCCCCGTCGACCAGCTCGCCGACCGGATCACCGAACTGCCCGACGACCACGAGATCGTCGTCTACTGCCGCGGCGAATACTGCGTGCTGGCCTACGACGCCGTGCGGATGCTCACCGACCACGGTCGACACGCGATCCGCCTGCACGACGGCATGCTCGAGTGGCGTCTGGCCGACCTGCCGCTCGCCACCGTCCCGGTCTGACACCGCGACTGCACGCACAGCGGGGTGGTCGGCCTCGACCGGCCGTGCTCAGCCGCTCAGCCGCACGGACCGGGCGTGGTCCGCCCCGGCCGGCCACGCGCGCTCACCCGTCCAGCGCCGCCGCCTTGTCCTCCAGCACCGTGCGTTGCGCCGCATTGCCGCACAGTCGCGCCGCCTCGAGGTATTCCGCTCGCGCTTGTTCGCCGCGTCCGGAGCGGGCGAGCAGTTCGCCGCGCACAGCGGGCACCAGGTGGGAGCCGGGCAGCTCGATACCTTCGATCAGTTCCAGCGCCGCCTCCGGCCCCGACAGCATCGCGACCGCGACCGCCCGGTTGAGCTCGAGGACCGGCCAGGGCGTGGCCCGCACGAGCGCGTCGTAGACGGCGACGATCCGCGCCCAATCGGTCTCCTCGACCGAGGCCGCCCGCGCGTGACAGGCCGCGATGTCGGCCTGCGCGGCATACGGCCCGAGCCCGCGCTGGCTGCTCGCCCGCTCCAGCGCGGCCAGGCCACGGCGGATCGCGGCCCGATCCCAGCGCGTGCGATCCTGGTCCTCCAGCAGCACCGGCCTGCCCTCGCCGTCCAGCCGGGCCGGGAAGCGCGCCGCCGTCAGTTCCATCAGCGCGAGCAGACCGAACACCTCGGGTTCGGGCGCGAGCCGGGACAGCACCCGGCCCAGACGCAGTGCCTCCCCGGCCAATTCGGTGCGCAGCCAGGCCTCGCCGCCCGACGCCGAGGAGCCCTCGGTGAAGATCAGGTAGATCACCTGCAGCACCGAACCCAGCCGCTCCCGCCGCTGCCGGGCATCGGGTACCTCGAACTGCACCCCGGCCGCCGTCAGCGCCTTCTTGGCCCGGGTGATGCGCGCCTGCACGGTGGACACCGGGACGAAGAACGATCGCGCGATCTCCTGGCTGGTGAGACCGCCGACCACCCGCAGCGTCATGGCGATCCGGGCCTCTTTGCCCAGAACGGGATGGCAGGCGACGAACATCAGCGCCAGCACGTCGTCGTCGATGTGCTCGGGATCGAAGAGTTCGTTCTCGACGGATTCGTCCAGATTCCTGGCCAGCTCGGCGTATTTGGCGTCCAGTGCGGCGCGCCGCCGGAAACCGTCGACGGCCCGGCGGCGGCCCACAGTCAGCAGCCACGAAATGGGTTCCCGCGGCACCCCGTCCACCGACCAGGAGACCAGCGCTTCGGCCAGGGCCTCCTGGGCCAGGTCCTCGGCGAGCTCGACGTCGCCGGTGTAGCGGGCGAGCCCGCCGACGATCCGGGCGGACTCGCCGCGCCATACCGCCTCGACAGTGCGGCGGACGGTCCCCGAGGTCACAGCTGGCCGGTCTCCTCGCGCCAGGCGCGCTCCTTGGCGATCCACTCGTTGTCCTGCGGGAACTCGTCGATCGTCGGGATGCGCCGGATCTCGACCTTGCTGCCCGCCTGGTTCGGCGCCCGCTTGGCCCACTCGATCGCCTCCTCCTTGGAGGCGACGTCGAGGATGTAGTAGCCGGTGAACAGTTCCTTGGTCTCGCCGTAGGGGCCGTCGGTGATCACCGGATCGTCGCCGGTGAAGTCGATGACCACGCCCTCGGCGGGATCGTCGAGCCCCTCGGCGGCGAGCAGGACGCCCGCCCGGATCAGTTCGTCGTTGTACCGGCCGACCTTGTCCAGCATCTCCTCGAACGGGGTCTCGGTCATCGCGGCGAGGGCGGCATCGGTCGGCCGCCAGATCAGCATGTACTTGCTCATGGTGTGCTCCTCGTATCGCGGGCCCCTCCGGCCCTCTCACCACAAGGTCGAACGGGGAGGCCGCCGGATCGACACGTCGCCGGAGATTTCTCCGGAGATTTCTCGGAACGCTGTCCGGTCCACCCTAGCCACGCGCCGGGTGCGGAAGGGGCGCGACGGCCGGGCGCGAGGCGTTGTCCGGGTGTTCACCGCGGTGTCGCCTGCGACTCGTCTACGGCGTTTAGCGTGCGCGAACAGCCCTAGTCAGGAGTGATCGTGAAGCCTCTTGCCCTGTTCGTCACCCACGACGGACGTTCGTCCCGGTCTCGGGTGACGTGCGAATACAAGTGCGCCAACGCCTGTTTCCACGAAGTTCCCAACACCTCCGCCAACGCCTACTTCGGCGACATCGTCGCCTCGCTGAACCGGCGCGGACTGCTCAAGGGCAGCGCGGCGGCCGTGCTGGCCGTGGGTGCTGCCAGTGCGCTGGCGGCCTGCGGCGACGACGAATCCGCGGGAGGCGGCGGGGCAGACGGCGAGACCGTCCCCGGCACCGGCTTCACCGCGGTCGCGCCGAACACCGAGGACGCTGTCGTCGTCCCCGAGGGCTACGAGCAGGGCGTCGTCATCCGCTGGGGCGATCCGGTGCTGCCCGACGCCCCGGCGTTCGACTTCGACAACCAGACCGCCGAGGCGCAGAGCAAGCAGTTCGGCTTCAACAACGACTTCGCCGCGCTGCTGCCGATCGAGGGCGAGGTGAACAGGTACCTGCTGGTGGTCAATCACGAGTACACCACCGGTCCGAACATGTTCCGCGGCTACAACCCCGACGCGCCCACCGACGAGCAGATCGCCGTCACGCTGATGGCGCACGGCCTGAGCGTCGTCGAGGTCGAGGGGGAATCCGGCTCCGGGGCGCTGAAGCCGGCGTTCGGCAAGTACAACCGCCGCATCACCGTGAAGAACGAATTCACCCTGGTGGGCCCGGCCGCGGGCAGCGACCTGGTGAAGACCTCCGCCGACCCGGCCGGCACCAAGGTGCTCGGCACGGTCAACAACTGCGCGGGCGGCGTGACCCCGTGGGGCACCGTGCTTTCCGGTGAAGAGAACTTCAACGGCTATTTCGCCAACGCCGACAAGGTGACCGGTGAGCGCCCTGCCGCGGCGCTGAAGCGCTACGGCTTCGCCGAGGGCGCCACCCTCAACAAGTGGGAGCGCGCCGACAAGCGTTTCGACCTGGCGCAGGAACCCAACGAGGCCAACCGGTTCGGCTATGTGGTCGAGGTCGATCCGTGGGATCCGAACTCGGTGCCGGTCAAGCACACCGCGATGGGCAGGCTCAAGCACGAGGGCGCCACCATCCACGTCACCGGCGACGGCACCGTGGTCTCCTACACCGGCGACGACGAGCGCTTCGACTACATGTACAAGTTCGTGTCCTCCCGCAAGATCCAGCCGGGCACCGGCGCCGCGAGCCGCCGCGCCAATATGACCATCCTGGACGCGGGCACCCTCTACGTCGCCCAGCTGACCGGCGACCACGCCGACAAGATCGACGGCTCCGGCGCCGTGCCCTCCGACCAGGGCTTCACCGGCAAGGGCCGGTGGATTCCCCTGCTCGAGACCGGCGCGGACGGCAAAGGCAAGTCGCTGGTCGAGGGCTTCACCGCCGAAGAGGTGGCGGTCTACACCCGGCTGGCGGCGGACAAGGCCGGCGCGACCAAGATGGACCGGCCGGAGGACTTCGAGGCCAACCCGGTGACCGGCAAGGTCTACGTCGCGCTGACCAACAACAGCAAGCGCGGCGAGGAGGGCAAAGCCGCCGCCGACGAAGCCAATCCGCGCAATTTGAACAAGAACGGTCAGGTCCTCGAGATCGACGACGACCACACGGGCACCGAGTTCACCTGGTCGCTGCTGCTGGTCTGCGGTGACCCGGCCGCCGCCGACACCTACTTCGGCGGTTTCGACAAGAGCAAGGTCAGCCCGATCTCCTGCCCGGACAACCTGGCCTTCGACCCGTACGGCAACCTGTGGATCTCCACCGACGGCAACGCGCTGAAGTCCAACGACGGGCTGTTCTCGGTCGTTCTGGACGGCCCGAACCGCGGTGAGACCAAGCAGTTCCTCACCGTGCCCAAGGCGGCCGAGACCTGCGGCCCGATCGTCACCGAGTCACGGGTGATCGTCTGCGTGCAGCATCCGGGCGAGGACGACGACGCGACCGCGGACAACCCGATCTCGCACTGGCCCGAGGGCGGCAGCGCGCAGCCGCGACCCGCGGTCGTGGCGGTGTGGCGTTCCGGCGGCGGCCGGATCGGCGCCTGATCGAGAGTTCGGCTGTCGCGGGCGCTCAGCTGCTGCCGAACAGCCCGCTCATGTTCGCGAACCGCGCGAAGTCACCCTGCGCGCCGCTGTAGATGTTGAGGTCGGTCGGGCCCGCGATGCCCGGCACCGAACCCCGGTCGGTGGTCTGCCAGAACGTCCACGCAGGCCACCCGCCGGGCACTTCCGGCGCCGGGTTGCCCCGGTAGTCGGCGATCCACAGCGGGTACCCGGTGAACTGATTCGTGTCGGCCATCGCGGTGCGCCAGAACGCCGGGTAGGTGTAGATGATCGGTATCCGGCCGGTCAGCGCGCGCACCGTGTTCAGATAGCGGTGCGTCCAGTCGATCAGTGCGTCGGGGGACAAACCGCCGGAGTGTTCCAGGTCGAGCACCGGCGGCAGATCCAACGGACCGTTCTGACCGAGGACCGTCGCCGCGTACATGACCGCCTGGGGTTCGGGCGGCAGTTCCGGGCGGGCGTAGTGATAGGTTCCGCGCGCCACGCCGGCGGCCCGCATGAGCAGCGAGTCCGGCACGAAATAGGGGTTGATGTAGTTCAGGCCCTCGGTCGCCTTCACCATGGCGAACAGGTGGCCCGCGCGGCGGACGGCGAACCAGTCGATGAGCCTGCCGTCGATGTGCTGCCAGGAGGAGACATCGGGTCCGGTGGGGGCCGCCGCCGCTTCGGGAGCGGGGACGGTAGCGGTGAGGATGCCACCCAGGGCGAGCGCGGACAGGACCAGTGCGCGGGTCGATCTCCGGGGAGGGGAGGCCATGCTCGTCGACGATAGCTGTCGGTTAGCTCTGTGGCCAGTGTTGCTGGTGTGTCGTCAGCTGCGAACCTCGATAGTCCATCAACGCGGCCGTCCACCCGCTCAGGCCGCCGGGCACCGGCCAGGCCATCGTCCGCTCGTGACCGTAGGCGAACCGGGCCATCCCCGCGTCCATCCGTTCGGTGGCGGCGCGCCTGGCCTCCTCGTCGCGCAACCCGGCCAGCACCTTGCGCTGGTGATCGACCGCGCCCAGGATCGCGTCGGTCTGTTTGGCTACGCTCCACCCGCGCGCCAGCACGATCGAGGCGGGTTCGCACCCCTCGGCCAGCGCGGCGACCGCCCGATCGTGACCGTCGAGAATCGCCCACCCGTCGAAACCCGAGACCTCCCACAGCAATACCGGCGCGAGCTCCCCGGCGCGGGCCCGCTGCCGCAACGGGGGCATCCACGGGGCGTCCGGATCGGTGAGCGGGCGCAGCGGTATGACGGCGGTGCAACCGCGCCGCCAGTCCAGATAGCCGCCCGGCCAGTCGCGCAGCAGTTCGCCTTTCCAGGTGCCCGGGGCCAGTCGCTCGCGATACTCCAGCAGCCAGCGGCCCGGGTGCAGCGGCGAGTTGTCCGCGCGCGCGAGCAGATCGGCGACATCCGATAGCCACTGTTTGTGCGAGGCCGGTCCGGCCTGCGGCGCGGGTGACAGCGGGGGAAGCGGCGATCGGAAACCGGTGCGGCGGAAGAGCTCCACCCCGGTGCGGGTCGCGTCGATGCGCCCGAGCAGGATGGCCAGGCCCTGCTGGCGCAACAGCATGCGATCCGCTCCGGCGACCTCCATGCGCAGCGGCGGGCGGCGTAGCGGGCCGGTGGCCGAGAGCACGATCGCGTCGTCGAGATCTTGTCGCTTCATCTGGGGTCAGCCGAGCCAGTCCAGAACGGAGGCGGCGGTCCAGGATTGCTGCATGCTGCCCAGCGGTTCGCCGGTGAACGGCTCGTAGTACTCGGCGAAGCTGCCGTCGGCGGCCTGGCGCAGCCCTTCGGCGCGCAGGGTGTGTGCCCGCTCGGCCCAGCCGCGGCGGGCGAACGCCCAGGAGAACAGCCAGCTCATCACCGGCCAGACCGGGCCGCGCCAGTACTCGCGGGACCGGAAGTCGCCCGAGACCGGCGAGGTGGACGGTGGCAACGCGTAGCGCAGATCCGGGTGTCCGCAGAACCTCGGGCCCTCGAACAACCGCAGCAGCGCCCGTTCGGTCGCGCGCGGCAGTCCGCCGCACAGCAGTGGCGCGAAGCCGGCCAGCGTCTCGGTGCTGATCGGGCGTTGCAGGCGCATGTCGTAATCGCGGGCGACGCCGCTGCGCGGGTCGGTGGTCGCGATGACGCCCGCCCGGAACCGCTCGGCCCAGGAGCGCAGGTCGCGCACGTCGGCGTGCGGCTGCCGGTGCTCCTCGCCGATGTCGGCCAGTACCTCGCAGGCCAGCGCGAAGATCGCGGTCACGAACACGTCCTGGACCGCGAAGCTCATGGTGGCGGCGAGTTGGTCGTCGTCGTAGCCGACCAGGCGCATCTGCTCGACCAGCCACAGGTAACGGTCGTATTCGCGGTCGGTGGGCCGTTGGGTGGGGTCGGCGACGACGAGCACGTCGGCGCGTTCGTAGGGCGGCAGGTCGCCGGGGATGACATTCTCGTAGGCACGGTCCCAGCGCGGCGAGTTGTCCATGCCCGATTCCCAGCCGTGATATAGCGTGATCCGGCCGACGCCCGCGGAGTCGCGTGCCTCGGCCAGCCAGCGGTGCCAGCGCACCAGATCCGGCCAGCGCCGGTTCAGGAACTCCTCGGCCACCGCCTTGGTGCTGCGCCCGTGCCTGCGGGAATGGTCCAGGACGCGCTGCACGGCGATCGCGTGCACCGGCGGCTGGGTGATGCCGGAGGTATCCGGGCTCTGGGGGGCGTGCGCGGCCAGCTGTCTGCACTCCCAGCGCGCCGGCCCGGGAAAGTAGCCGTCCTTGCCGTTGGCGAAGACGATGTGCGGGATCATTCCGTTCTTCCACTGCGCCGAGAGCAGGGTGTCCAGCTCGACGACCGCGCGTTCGACGCTCAACGGCGCCAGACCGACCGTTACGAAGGCGGCGTCCCAGCTCCACATGTGCGGATACAGGCGCGGCGCGGCGGTGGTCATGGTGCCCAGGTCGTTGCCACGCAGGAGATAGGCGGCTCGTGCCGCGAGTTGCGTGGGGGTGAACCCTGGATGTGCCATTTCCCTATTCTGGCTTGCCGGGCGCTTACTCGCCCGCTCTGCGGGGTATGTACGCCGTGCGGCGTGTGGGCGTTGTCCTTGCCCCGCTCCGCCCGGCGCCGGTGGTTACCCTGGGGCCCATGACGACCGCAGTCACGAGTCTGCCCAAGCCCGCCGCGTTGATCACCGGAGCCGGCCGCGGTCTCGGCGCCGCCATCGCCCGCGAACTCGCCCCCAGCCACGAGTTGCTGCTCGGCGCGCGCACGGCCGAGTCGCTGGCGCCGATCCTCGCGCAACTGCCGGAAGCGAGCGCCTTGCCGGTGGACCTCACCGATTACGACGCCGTCGCGGCCGCGGTCGAGCCGATCGACCGGCTCGATGTGCTCGTGCACAACGCGGGGGTGGCCGATATCGGCACCATCGCGGAATCGTCGGTGGCGCAATGGCGCAGGACGCTGGAGGCCAATCTCATCGCCGTCGCCGAGCTGACCAGGCTGCTGCTGCCCGCGCTGCGCGCGGCGCAAGGCCATGTGGTGCTGATCAATTCGGGCGCGGGCCTGCGCGCGAGCGGCGGCTGGGGTTCCTACGCGGCGAGCAAGTTCGGGCTGCGCGCTTTCGGCGACGCACTGCGTCTCGAGGAACCGACACTGCGGGTGACCTCGGTGCACCCGGGGCGCATCGACACCGACATGCAGCGCGAGATCGTCGCGCACGAAGGGCGCGAGTACCACCCAGAGGAGTTCCTGCGGCCGGAGACCGTCGCACGGGCGGTTCGTCAAGCCGTGGAGACGCCGCGCGACGGTCATCCCACCGACATCGTGTTGCGGCCTGTCCCCGTCCGCTGAATCCCGGCGGCGGCCCGCTCCCCGGACGGCTGGATCCGCGCCTCCTGCCCGGCCGACGTCCTCGAACAGCGGGCGGCCGAAGTCGGCGGCCGGGTTGACCCGCTCCCACGGCACCGGCGGCGGCCGGCCTCCCGCTCCACGGCGGGAGCCCGGTCGTCGCCTCGAACGGTGAGGTCGAAGATCGGCTTCGATCGTCAGGCGACGATGTTGACCAGCCGCCCCGGCACCACGATCAACTTGCGCGGGGTCTTGCCGGCGAGCATCGCGGCCACCTTCTCGTCGGCCAGCGCCGCCGCCTCGATGGCGGCGCTGTCGGCGTCGGCGGGCACCTGGATACGGCTGCGGACCTTGCCGTTCACCTGGATCGGGTACTCGACCGACTCGTCCACCAGCCACGCCGGATCGGCTGCCGGGAACGGGCCGTGCGCCAGAGACTCGGTGTGCCCCAAACGTTCCCACAGCTCCTCGGCGATGTGCGGTGCGAGCGGGGCGACCATGAGTACCAGTGCCTCGGCGGCCACGCGCGGTGTGCCGTCCGGGTAGTTCTTGGTGAGGTGGTTGGTCAGCTCGATCAGCTTGGCGCCCGCGGTGTTGTCGCGCAGCGCCGCGAAGTCCTCGTCCACGCCCGCGATGGTCCGGTGCAGGTAGCGCATGGTCTCGTCGGCGGGGGCGCCCTCGACGACGCGGGTCGCGCCGGTCTCCTCGTCCACCACCAGCCGCCAGACGCGCTGCAGGAAGCGGTGCGCGCCGACGACATCCTTGGTCGACCAGGGCCGCGAGGTGTCCAGCGGGCCCATCGCCATCTCGTAGAAGCGGAAGGTGTCCGCGCCGAACTGGTCGCACACCTCGTCCGGGGAGATGGCGTTCTTCAGCGACTTGCCGATCTTGCCGTACTCCTGGAACACCTCGATCTCGGTGCCCGACGGGTCGTTGTAGAAGAACTTGCCGTCCCGCTCGACGACCTCGGCGGCGGGCACGTACGCGCCGCGGGAGTCGGTGTAGGCGAAGGCCTGGATGTAGCCCTGGTTGAACAGCCGCCGGTAGGGCTCGCTGCCGCTGACATGACCGAGGTCGAAGAGCACCTTCTGCCAGAACCGCGCGTAGAGCAGGTGCAACACCGCGTGCTCGACGCCGCCGACGTAGAGGTCGACGCCGCCCGGATCGTCCGGGCCGTGCTCGGCGGTACGCGGGCCGAGCCAGTAGTTCTCGTTCTCCTTTGCGCAGAACACGTCGGAATTGGTGGGGTCGGTGTAGCGCAGCTGGTACCAGGAGCTGCCCGCCCAGTTCGGCATGACATTGGTGTCGCGCCGGTAGATGCGCGGGCCGTCGCCCAGATCCAGTTCCACGTTCACCCAGTCGGTGGCCTTGGCCAGCGGCGGGGAGGGCTCGGAGCTCGCGTCGTCCGGGTCGAAGGTGACCGGGGCGAAGTCGTCGATCTCCGGAAGCCGCACGGGCAGCATGGATTCCGGCAGCGCGTGCGGTGCGCCGTCCTCGTCGTAGACGATCGGGAACGGCTCGCCCCAATAGCGCTGGCGGGCGAACAGCCAGTCGCGCAACTTGTACTGCACGGTTCCGGTGCCGTGGCCGTCGGCCTCCAGCCGTCCGATGACGGTCGCCTTGGCCTCTTCGACCGAAAGCCCGTTCAGGTAGCCGGAATTCACCAGCTCGCCTTCACCGTTGTGGGCGGCCACGGTGATGTCGCCGCCGGAGATGACCTCCAGGATCGGCAGGCCGAAGGCGGTGGCGAACTCCCAGTCGCGCTGGTCGTGGCCGGGCACCGCCATGATCGCGCCGGTGCCGTAGCCGCTGAGCACGTAGTCGGCGACGAAAATCGGCACTTGCGCGCCGTTGACCGGGTTGATCGCGTGCGCGCCGAGGAAGACGCCGGTCTTCTCCTTGTTCTCCTGGCGTTCGAGATCGGTCTTGGCCGCGATCGACCTGCGGTACTCGGCCACCGCGTCGGCGGGGGACGCCGCGCCACCGGTCCAGCGGGCGTCCACCTCGGTGGGCCACTCGGCCGCGACCAGCGCGTCGACCAGGTCGTGCTCGGGGGCCAGCACCACGTAGGTGGCGCCGAAGAGGGTGTCGGGGCGGGTGGTGAACACCTCGATCTGCCCGGCGGGGGAGTCGAACCTCACCTGCGCGCCGCGCGAACGCCCGATCCAGTTGCGTTGCATGGACTTGACGTTCTCCGGCCAGTCCAGCAGATCCAGATCGTCGACGAGTCGGTCGGAGTAGGCGGTGATGCGCATCATCCACTGCCACAACCGCTTACGGAACACCGGGAAGTTGCCGCGCTCGCTGCGGCCGTCGGCGGTGACCTCCTCGTTGGACAGCACCGTGCCCAGACCGGGGCACCAGTTGACCACCGAGTCGGTCTGGTAGACGAGGCGGTAGGAGTCGATGATCGCGGCGCGCTCGGCCGGGGTCAGGCTCGCCCAGTCCGCGCCGCCGGGAGCCGGACGCGCGCCGGAGGCGAACTGCCGCTCCAACTCGGCGATGGGCCGGGCGCGGTCGGCCTCGAGGTCGTACCAGGCGTTGTAGATCTGCAGGAAGATCCACTGCGTCCAGCGGTAGTACTCGGGGTCGGTGGTGGCGAAGCTACGGCGGCGGTCGTGGCCGAGGCCGAGGCGATCCAGCTGGCGCTGCATGTTCGCGATATTGGCCTCGGTGGTGTCGCGCGGATGCGCGCCGGTCTGCACCGCGAACTGCTCGGCGGGCAGGCCGAAGGCGTCGTAGCCCAGCGCGTGCAGCACGTTGCGTCCGCGCATGCGGTGGTAGCGGGCGAACACGTCGGTGGCGATATAGCCCAGCGGGTGGCCGACATGCAGGCCGACGCCGGACGGGTACGGGAACATGTCCTGCACGAACAGCTTGTCGGCGGGGGTGTCGCCTGCCAGCGGACCGGTCGGGTTCGGCGCCTGGAACGTCCCGCGCTCCTGCCAGCGCTCTTGCCACCGGCGCTCCACGCGCCCGGCGAGCGCCGCGTTGTACCGATGCTCGGGTACATCGCTTTCGGTTGCACGAGTGTCCTGCACGATCCCGCCTTCTCTTGTGCGCCGTTTCCGGACAGAGGTCGGCTAACAGGGTAGAACGTGCGTCCCACCGGACCGGACGTCGGGCCGTTGCGCCCCTGCGATAGCCTGCACTGGTGTTCGCCGTAGCCTTCGTCTTGTTCCTGCTGGCCATGGTGGCTATCGGGACCGGCATGCTCGGCTTCGTCGGCAAGCTGCCGCGCAACCGCTTCGTCGGAGTGCACACCGAAGCCGCCCTCAGCACCGAGCAGACCTTCCGCATCGCCAACCGCGTCGCCGCCCCCACCTCGGTGGCCGCGGGCGCGCTGCTGTTCGCCGGTGGGCTCATCGTGTTCGCCGCGGGCGAGCCGATCGCCCTGGTGGTCGCTCTGGTGGCCGCGGTGATCGCCGTGTTCACCCTCGGCGCGGGCGCCGACGCGGCCGGTCGCGCCATCGCCGGCCTGGTGCCCGCCGAGGACACCGGCTCCTGCGGCCAGTCCTGCGGCGCGTGCTCGTTGCGCGAGGTCTGCGGCCCCGCGCACTGAGCGGCGGACTCCCCGGCCGAGCACTATCCTCGACCGTAGTCACCGGGGAGGGTGACACCCGTTCGGGGGAGGTCGAATGTTGCAGTTACTCGCGGCGGTCGTGTTCTTTTTCGCGCTCATGCTGGTGTTGACAGGGAATGCCCTGGTGGGAGCCGTGCTCGGGGTCATCGGTGTGGTGTTGCTGTCGGTGGGTTCGCGCGCGGCTGCGGCGCGGCAGGGCAGTAGCGGCGCTCGCCGCCGATCCTGGGATGCGGGAGGTTCGGCGGACGGCCTCGGATCCTTCGGCGGTGGCTCCGACGGCGGTCACGGTAACGGTGGCGGTTCCAGCTGTGGTGGCGGTTCCAGTTGCGGTGGCGGTTCCAGTTGCGGTGGCGGCGGCGGTGGTTGCGGTGGTGGTAGCTGAGCCGGCGGCAGGCGTCCGGGCCCGCGCGGATTCACCGATGGTCGTCGGTACCGGCGACGCTGTGTGAGAGCGGACTGCCCTTCGGATTCAGATACAGCACGAACAGCGTCACCGGTTCGGTGCCGGTGTTGCGCGCGACATGCCGGTTCTCCGGTCCGCTCGGTTCCCGGAAGATCCGGCCGCGCCTATACCGGACGGGTGCGCCGTCGGCATACGGGTGATCGAGCGTGCCGCGGGCGACGAGGACGAACAGCGGTCCATCGTGGTAGTGCCGGCCGCTGCTGCCGCCCGGCTCGATGACGGTGTGCCGGACGATGAGTTCGCGCGAGCCGAGGAGCAGGCGCAGCACTATCCGGCTGGCCGTTCCCGTCGCCGGAGCCGGATTCGGGCGCAACACGCGTTCGTAGCCGGGGAGCATCCCTCCATGAAACCACCGCGCACAACTCTTGCGTGTACGTATACATCTACGTATAGTCGGTTCATGCCCAACAAGACGATCTATGTAGCCGACGACGATCTGCCGCTGTTCAAGCGCGCGCAGGAACTGGTCGGCGGCAACCTCTCCGGTGCGGTGGTGGCGGCGTTGCGTCGTTTCATCGATCTGGAGGAGGGGCGTCTGGAGGGGTACGACGAAGTGATCCTCGGGGTCGGCCGCAACGGCGTCCGGCAGGTCCGCTTCGCGGGCACGTTGCTGGGTGAGTGGCGTGACATGGGGGACGAGCAATTCGAACTCTTCCGTGTCTACCGCAGCCGGAAAGGCAAGTACGTCATGCATGCTCAGATCTCGGCGTGGGCGGACTATCCGACCGGCAAGAGCAGCCTGAAGGACTGGCGCACCTGGCGGCGGGCGTTCGGCGTGGGCGATCCCGACTGGGGTGAATTCGCCATGGGCATTGTGGATTCGGTGGAGGAGTTGAAGGGCAAGCTACCGGACAAGTTCTACGAGCGGATCGTCGATCTCGCGGCGCACCCGAAGATCGAGGATCTCGACATCTGACCGTCGCGCGAAACCGTTCGCGCACAACCGCATACCTGAACCGCAACGCCGAGCCCCGCGGGGGCGGTGGCGATAAAACATGTAGTTATTCGAATCAATCTATGTTTTTTCGAGAGGAAACCCCATGAACAACAACAGGTCCGTGCCCGCCATCTCGGCGCGCGGGCTCGGTAAGAGCTACGGCGACCACGTCGTGCTCGACGGCATCGATATCACCGTCGGACAGGGCGAGATCTACGCGCTGCTCGGCCCCAACGGCGCGGGCAAGACCACCACCGTGCAGATCCTGACCACGCTGCTGCGCCCTGATGCTGGCGAGATCACGGTCTGCGGCCACGACATGACCACGGCCGCCGACCGGATTCGCGAGATGATCGGGGTGACCGGCCAGTTCGCCGCCGTCGACGAGCTGCTCACCGGCCGGGAGAACCTGCGGCTCATGGCCGACCTGTGGCACATGCCGCGGGCTCGGGCCGGGCAACTGATCGACGACCTGCTCGCCCGCTTCGATCTGGTCGAGGCCGCCGACCGGGTCGCGAGCGGCTACTCCGGCGGCATGACCCGCCGGCTCGATCTGGCGATGACCCTGGTCGGCGGCCCACGGGTGCTCTTCCTCGACGAGCCGACCACCGGCCTGGATCCGCGCAGCAGGCGAGCGGTGTGGCAGACCATCGAGAACCTGGTCGCCGACACCGGCGTCACGGTCTTCCTCACCACTCAATACCTGGAGGAAGCCGACCAGCTCGCCGATCGCATCGCCGTGCTCGACGGCGGCCGCATCGTCGCCGAGGGCAGCGCCGCCGAGCTCAAGCGTCTCGTCCCCGGCGGGCACATCCGCCTGGAATTCACCGACCGGGCCGATCTGGACGCCGCGGTGACCGGGCTGGCCGACGCCCGGATCGTCGACGACGGCGACCGGCCCACTCTGGCCGTGCCCAGCGACGGCGGGGTGCGCTCGCTGCGCGCCGTGCTCGACCGGCTCGACGCCGTCGGTGTCGAGGCCGCGGCCCTGGCCGTGCAGACACCCACCCTCGACGACGTCTTCCTCACTCTCACCGGCCGCCCCGCCGCCGACGCCGCCGCGGCGGCAGGCGCCACCACCAAGGAGAACGCACGATGACCACCCTCCCGCACGCCTCGACCGCCCGGTCGCGCACATCGACCGACTCGCTTCGGGAGTCCTGGACCATGCTGCGCCGCAACCTGCTGCAGGCCTGGCGCTATCCCAGCATGATCGTCAGCATCATCGTGATGCCGGTGATCCTGCTGCTGGTCTTCGCCTTCGTGTTCGGCGGCGCGCTCGAGATGGCCTCCGGCGGCGAGTACATCGACTACCTCACACCGGGGATGCTGCTGCTGATCCCGGCATACCTGATGGCCTCGCTGGCGGTCCAGATCGCGACCGACACCACCAAGGGCATCGTCAACCGGTTCCGCACCATGCCCATCGCACCGTCGTCCATGCTGGCCGGCCATGTGGGCGGCACGCTGGTCCTGGGCATTCTCGGCACCGGGGCCATGGCGCTGGTCGGGCTGCTGATCGGCTGGCGGCCGAACGCCAACCCGCTGGAATGGCTGGCGGCCTTCGGCCTGCTCGCCCTGTTCACGCTGGCGCTGTCCTGGATAGCGGTCGGCATGGGCCTGATCTCGCCCAATCCCGAGAGCGCGAGCAATCTGCCGATGCCGTTCATTCTGCTGCCGTTCCTCGGCAGCGGCCTGGTCGCCACCGACACCATGCCGGCCGGGCTGCGCCAGTTCGCCGAGTACCAGCCCTTCACCCCGCTCACCGAAACGATCCGTGGCCTGCTGATGGGCACCGAGATCGGCGGCTCGGCCGTCGCCGCCCTGGCCTGGTGCGCCGGGCTCGGCCTGATCGGATTCGTCTGGTCGGCGCGGGTGTTCACCCGGCAGGACCGGTAACCGCCATCCCCTCCCGGTGAGCGCGGGACCCTCGAGCCCGGGCCGGTGCCGACCGGCCCGGGTCAGTTCCGTTCGACGTCGATCGGATGCGTCGCCAGCAGCGACAGCGGCAGCGGTTGGCGACGCAGGACATCGGCCCACAGATCCGGCCTGGCGGTGGATATCGGGTCGTGCGGCAGGGCGGACAGCACGATCCAGTCGTCGTTGTCGAGCTCGCCCTCGAGCTGGCCGAAAGTCCATCCCGAGTAGCCGGCGAACACCCGAACGCCTTCCACCCGCGGCGCGATGTGCTCGGGATCGGCGGCCAGATCGACCAGCACCACCCGTCCGTCGATGCGGCGCAGCCCGGGCACCCCGGCGGTGGACGCGCCCACCCGCAGAGTTCCCAGGCACAGGGCGGCATCGCGTTTGACCGGGCCGCCGACGTGCAGGGTGGCCGGTTCGGCGGCCAGATCCGCCCAACGCGGCAGCACCTCGCGGACCGCGGTGTCGCTCGGCCGGTTGAGCACCACGCCCAGGCTGCCCGAATCGTTGTGCTCCATGATGTAGACGACCGTGCGCCGGAAGGTGGGTTCGGTCAGGCCGGTGGACGCCAGCAGCAGTGACCCGGCACGGACCACTGGCTCGCCGTCGCGCGAGCCGCGCCGCCGCCGGTCGCCGTGGCCGTCCTGAGTCTTGCTCTCGTCCGGGTCGTCTCCGCGTGCCACTTCGCCATCATCGCAGTTTGTCCGGTGAAGTGCTCGCCCGTCCCGGTACCGATCTAGAGTCGGTGACATGGAGCAACCCGTGGTGAGTCTCGACAACGTCGATGCCGTCTACGACTTCTACCGGGATCATCGTCAGCGCAGGATGACCGCGATGGCCGCGTACGCACTGCTCGCGCGCCGCTTCCAGCCGCGCGTCTCCTATGCGGATCAGGCCAGGGATCAGATCCGCGAGCTGCTGCGTTCGCGGCGGCCCACGATCTTCGCCATCAACCACCTCTCCCAGCACGACCCCTACACCGTCGCCGCGATGACCTGGCGCAGCCCGCTGCGCTCCATCATCGGCCGGGTACGGGTGCTGGCCAAGGACGAACTGTTCGTCGACCCGGACCAACGGCGCAAGGTCGACATGATGGGCGGCATCCCCGTCTTCCGAGGCAAGGACCACGGCATCAGGGCCGTGAACGCGGCCGGTCAGCAGATGATGAACATCTGCGCCGAGCGCTTGGCCCGCGGCGACCATCTGGCGATCTTCCCGGAGGGCACCTGCAACGATGTCGACCCGGCGAAGGTGCAGGCCGTCGGCAGCGGCATCGGGCACATCGCCTTCCGGGCCATGAAGCTGGACGTGCGTCCCGCGCTGGTCAGCATCGGCCTGAGCTACGGGCCACGGCCCGCGGAGGCGATCGAACCCGATCGCGAGGAGGCGAAGTCGGCCAGCTTCTATTTCGCCGTCCCGGTCCTGGAACTGCCCGACAAGCCCGCCGACATCGCCCGGCTGGTGCGCACCGACCTGCAGACCGCCCTCGACGGGGCGATCGCCCATTACTGAACCGCTACTGGGGCAAGCCCATACGGCCCCTGGCCCACTGCGGTACCGAGGCGATGAACTGCGGGTTGATCTCCACGAAGTGACGCACCATCGAACACATCGGCAGGATGCCGAAGCCCTCGCCGCGAGTGCTGCGCAGCGCCGTGCCGATGAGTTCCTTGGCGTAGCCCTGCCGCTCGTACCGCGGGTAGATCTCGGTGTGCACGAACGCGCGTTCGGAAGCGGTGTCCTGGTACTCGGCGTAGCCGGCGATGTCGCCGTCGACGTAGATCTCGAAGCGTTCCAGTGCGGTGTTGATGCGGACCTCGGTCGACATGGTTCGACGCTACTCCGCCGGGGCACGCCATGAGACATCGCAACGCTGCGCCGCCGCGAAATAGTCGTCGCGCCGCGCGGAAACACCTGATCGACTTGTCCTCCCGCGTCCACCCGGCAAGAATGCTCGGTGACCGGGTCGTGCTCAGCCTGCGCGGCGGCGACCCGCGGAGGTGCGAAAGATGATGCGGAAAAAGCTGTTTCGGGCGATGCTCACCCTCGGCGCGGTGAGCCTGGCGGGCGCTTCGGCGCTCGTCGCGCCCCCCGTCCTCGCCGCACCCACCCCGGTGTTCGGGGCGTGTCCCGAAGGGGCGGTGACTCCGGGCAAGGGCGCGCAGTGCGCGGTGGTCGGCGTGCCGATGAACCACGCCGAACCCGACGGCCCGCGTATCGAACTCACCGTCAGCCGGATCGCCGCGCGGGGCGAGCGGCGCGGAGTACTGTTCACCAACCCCGGCGGCCCCGGCGTCGACGCCCTGGACTTCTGGGCGCAGCGGGTGGCGACCATGCCCGCCGACATCGCCGCGCACTACGACCTCTACGCCGTGCAACCGCGCGGCCTGCGCTGGGCCACCCCGCTCTCGTGCGCGGTGGAGACCACCGAGGACGGTCAGGTGGCGGTGAGCGACGACGAACTCAGGGCCGCCTGCGAGGAGGCCCAGCCCGGCTACCTCGACACCATCACCACCGAGAACACCGCCCGCGACCTGGACGCCGTGCGCGCCGCCCTCGGCCTGGACCGCATCGGCTATCTGGGCACCTCCTACGGCACCTACCTCGGCGCGGTCTACGCCACCCTGTTCCCGCGGCGCGTCGAGCGCATGGTGCTCGACTCCAACGTGCACCCCGGCTGGATCTGGACCGAGGAGTTCGCCCAGCAACAGGCGGCGGGCAAGCATCGCCTGGACGCGCTGTTCGGGTGGATCGCCGAGCGCCACGACGAATACGGTCTCGGCGACACCAGCATGCAGGTCTACCGGACCTGGGTGCGGCAGGTGTACACGCAGGGCGGCGGTTGGTACGCCAACCTCACCCCGCCGCCCGCCGGGGTCTCCGACCTGCCCGGCGAACTGCCCGAACCGCTCGCCGAGATCGCTCGCGACGGCTTCAACGGCGGCACCGAGCAATTGGCGAAGGTGCAGAACTTCCTGCGCCTGCTGCTCTCCGGCGGCGCGTCCGCGCAGGTGCCGCTGGTGAGCGCGACCTCGGTGGCCACCTACACCCGCGCGTTCTGGCCCACCTTCGCCGAGGCGATGGCCCGCGCGCAGGCCGATCCCTCCGACGTCGAACGGCTGGTCGCCATCGCGGGCGCCACCGAGACCGACCCGACCGGCCGCTTCGTGTTCTCCGCCATCACCTGCAACGAGAACGCGGTGCCGGGCAGGCCCGAGATGCTCGGCGCCGCGGTGAGCACCCTGGCCTCCGGCGGCAACGCCCTCGACGCTCGCGCCGCCCTGGTGCGCTCGGGCATGAGCTGCGGCTCCTGGCCGCCGGTCACCGAGCCGGTGGCGATCGACGGCTCGGCCCTGACCACCGCCCCGCTGCTGTTGCAGAGCAGGCACGACGCCCTCACCCAGTACGAGGGCGGCCCCGCCCTGGCGCGGGCACTGCACGGCTCGCTCATCACCGTCGAGGGCGGCGATCACGGTACCTTCGGACGCGGCAACCCGGTCGTCGACGAGGCCGTGCTGACCTATCTGCGCACCGGCGAGGTGTCCATCTCCGAGGCTCCCGAAGCGCCGTTGCCCGCGTCGTGACCGCCGCGCCGACGGCATGCCCGACATCGGCGGTGCTCGAGCATTCGATGGCTTGCGCGCCGAAGGTTCCGTGCACAAACGCGATCCGGTCCCCGACAATGGCCGGATGACATCCGCGCCCCGGGTGGTGCTCGCCTCGGACAAGTTCAAGGGCTCGCTCACCGCGCCCGAGGTGGCGGCCGCCCTGGCACGCGGCATCGCTTCGGTGCTGCCGTCCGCCGACCTGCGTTCGGTGCCGGTCGCCGACGGCGGCGAGGGCACCGTGGACGCCTTCGTCGCCGCGGGCTGGGAACGTGTCGGGCTCACCGCCCCCGGCCCGACCGGGCAGCTCTCGGAAACCTCGTATGCGGTGCGCGGGGACACCGCCGTCGTGGAGCTGGCCGCGGTCGCCGGTCTGACGAAACTGCCCGGCGGAGCGAAGGATCCGCTGGGCGCGAGCACGTTCGGCCTCGGCATCGTCATCGGGCACGCGCTCGACGCGGGCGCACGCGAGATCGTCCTCGGCCTCGGCGGCAGCGCCTCCACCGACGGCGGCGCGGGCATGCTCCAGGCCCTCGGCGCCCGGCTGCTCGACGCCTACGGCGACGATGTGCCCCTCGGCGGCGCAGCATTGGCGCGCGCCGCCCGGCTCGACACCGAGGCCGTGCGCGAACGCGTCGGCTCGGCAACCTTCACCCTGGCCTGTGACGTCGACAATCCGCTGCTCGGCCCGCGTGGCGCGGTCGAGGTCTATGGCCCGCAGAAAGGTGCGGACCCCGAACAGCGCGCGATTCTCGAAGCGGCACTGGAGAATTGGGCGACGATCGCGGGACCCGCTTTCGCCGATCTACCCGGCGCGGGTGCGGCGGGCGGCACCGGCTTCGCGGCCCTGGCCGTACTCGGCGCGCGGGTCCGCAGCGGCATCGACATCATCCTGGATCTGCTCGATTTCGCGACGCAGGCGTCCGGCGCCGACCTGGTGGTCACCGGTGAGGGCGCACTGGACGAACAGAGCCTGCACGGCAAGGCCCCGATCGGCGTGTGCGCGGCGGCGGGCGATGTACCCGTCGTCGCCGCGGTCGGCCGCACTCTGTTGTCGCCGGAACGCCTGCGCGAGGCGGGATTCACGGCCTGCTACGCGCTGACCGATCTCGAACCCGACCCCGCCCGCTGCATCGCCGACGCGGCCCGGCTACTCGAAGAACTCGGCGCGCGCATCGCCGTGGATCAGCTGGCCGGCTCGACTGCCGGGAACTCATAGACCGGTCTCGCAGTTCGCCGCGAGGTTGGCCCGCAGAACCTCGCGATGCTTGTCCCCCCACGCCTCCAACGGCCGAAGTGCCTGCGCGAGTTCGGTACCGAGGGCCGTGAGCGAGTATTCGACGCGAGGCGGAATCTCGGGAAAGACCTCCCTGTGCACCACCCCGCTGCCTTCGAGATGACGCAGGTTCTCGGCGAGCACCTTCTCGCTCACACCGTCGAGCAGCCGCCGGATCTCGCCGAAGCGGCGCGGCCCCTCGCCGAGCACCCACATCAGGTGCATCCGCCATTTGCCGCCGACGACATCGATGGCCGTCGACATACCGCACACTTCGTGAGCCATGTCACTGCTGCTGCCCACGGCGGCCTCCTGACCACATCTCGGACCTCGGGGTAAGTACCCTACTCGAACGTACGTTCTTGTCGACTCCACCTGCGTGGACGAGCATCGAATCGGGCCCGCGACACCGAATCCGATCTGATGTGAAGGAAAGTACATGTCCGAGAATTCCACCCGTTCGGTCACCGTCATCGGTCTCGGCCCGATGGGGCAGGCGATGGTCCGTGCCTTCCTCGCGGCGGGCGTCGAGGTGACCGTGTGGAACCGCACCGCCGCCAAGATCGACGCGATGGCCGAGCTGGGCGCACGACGGGCAGCCACCGTCGCCGACGCGCTCGACGCGAACGAAGTGACAGTCCTGAGCCTGACCCACTACGCCGCCATGTACGACGTGCTCGGGCAGGCGCCGGACCGGCTGCCGGGGAAGACGATCGTCAATCTCTCGTCGGACTCGCCTGCGCGGGCCCGTGCGGGCGCGGCCTGGGTTCGCGAGCACGGCGCCCGTTTCATCAACGGAGGCGTGATGTCGGCGGGTGACGTCCTCGACCATCCCGCGTCCTACATCTTCTACAGCGGTCCTCGCGCGGACTTCGACGCGGTCGCCGAGCTGCTTCGCCCGCTGAGCCCGCAGGAGTATCTGGGCGAGGACGACGGGCTGGCCCAGCTCTACTACCAGGGCCTGCTGACGGTATTCCATCCTTGGCTGCTCGCCTTCGAGCAGGCCATCGCCTTGATCGCGAACGCCGGGCACGACATCGATGCGTTCGTGGGGTTCGCGGTGCGGTCGAACGCGGCCTTCCCGCACTTCATGGAGAGTATGTCGGCCGCCGATCAGCAGGGTGGCTGGGCGGACCTGGCGAGCCTGAAGATGATGGAGGCGGGCGCGCGGCACGTCGTCGAAGCGAGCGAGGAGGCCGGGGTCGACGCCACTCTCTCGCGAACGGCGCAGTCCTTCTACCGCAGGGCCGTCGCGGCGAGCGAGGAAGCGGGCAAGGCGGTCTCGGCCTTCGAATTGATGCGCCGCGGCGCGGCGTGAATCGGGAAACGGCGCTGTCGGTACTCAGCGAGTGGCGAGGAATTCGATTGCCGCGGCGTATCCCTGGATTCCCATTCCGGCGATCACCGCGGTGGCGATCGGGGAAATGAACGAGTGGTGCCGGAATTCCTCGCGGGCGTGCACATTGCTGATGTGCACCTCCACGATCGGCACCTCGGGAATCACCAGCGCGTCGCGAAGCGCGACCGACGTATGGGTGAGGCCGCCCGGATTGATCACGATGGCCGATTCCGCCCCACGGGCCTGGTGAATCCGATCGATCAGCGCGCCTTCGTGATTGGACTGGAAAGCGGTGACGGTCCGGTCGAATCGGGCGGCGGTGCGTTCGCAGAGGGCGACGACGTCGTCGAGGGTGGCGGCGCCGTAGACCTCGGGCTGGCGGGTGCCGAGCATGTTCAGGTTCGGTCCGTTGAGCACCAGGATCGGGGCAACCATGTCTGCCATGCCCTCACCCTAACCGCCCGCGGTCACAGCCCCCGTGGTCCTTGGGAGCGCAGGTCCTCGACCGTGCGCATGGCGGTGCGCAGTTCGGCCAGCCACTCCTCGGCGTGTTTGCCCGCCAGTCGCACGGTCCACGCCAGGGCGTCCGAACGCGAGCGGGCGACGCCCGCGTCGACGAGGGTGTCGAGGACTTTGCGTTCGGGTTGCCGGAGGCGGGTCATCACCGGGACGGCGAGTTGGGTGAACATCACCCCTTCGCCGCCGGCGACGACGCCCCAGGCGACCTTGCGCCGGTAGCGGTACTCGGCCTCGTTCGCGATCTGCATCCTGGCCGGCCGGGTGCTCTCCCGGAACCGGGCGATCGCCCCCTCCACCGTGGCGGCGGGAACCTTCTCCTCTGACCCGCCCGCGCCCTCGCCCGAGCCGGTGTCGGGGCGCGGCAGGGGCAGCGTGCCGACGACGACGATCTCGTCGCGGTCGATCTCGATGCGCGGAGCGCCGGTGAACCAGTCGCTCGGCAATCTTCCGGCGAACCAGTCCGGCACGTCGGCGGGGTCGGGCAGGTCGGCCTGTTGCCAGCCGCCCGGACGTCCGAATTCACGTCCTCGATGGTCATGTCGCATCGTGCTCACCCGCTGTTGTCTGTGATAGCCGTTACAGTGATTACAAGATTACGCCGATGCCATATGTCGTGGCGAGGACATCGGCACGGCGGGATTGCGCTCAGCGCGAACGGCTCGACCGCAATGGACTCGAAGGTTGGTTCACGCCCCGGCGCGCCGCCCGGTACGGTAGCGGCGCCGGTTATCGCCTTGTGACCGGATGTCACTCATGTTCACCCGCTCGCGCGCGGGAATTCGGGCACAATCGATATGCTGAGCATGGGTAACGTCCCGGTCACCGGGGCGACGCGGGCGTATTTCATTAAGGTACGGTGGTCTTGTTGCTGAAGTGACAAGAGTGAAGAGTGGGCGATATGGATGTGTGGGGATCCCGCCGCTTTCGCGTCCGGGGCGCTATGGCACTCGCGGGAGTGACGGCTGTGGTGATGGCCTTGACGGGGTGCGGATTCCATACCGAGACGAGTG
Organism: Nocardia shimofusensis NBRC 100134; assembly: GCF_001613125.1. Taxonomy (GTDB): domain Bacteria; phylum Actinomycetota; class Actinomycetes; order Mycobacteriales; family Mycobacteriaceae; genus Nocardia; species Nocardia shimofusensis. The sequence goes on along the minus strand of NZ_BDBT01000001.1, from coordinate 370,374 downwards.
AACCCGAAGCACTTGTCGACCGCTTCACCGAACTGCTCGACGAGCAGGAGTATCGCAAGGCCGCCGATCTCACTTCCTACCCCAACGCTGCTTCGGCAACGATGTCGCAAATGTTCGAAGGTCTCCAGCCGGGCACCGTCGACTACCAGAAGACGCAATTCATCGGGCTCGACGACGAGTCGGCCATCTTCAGCATGGACGTCGACTGGAACTTCGGCGAGTACGACTCCGGGGAGAAGAAGGAGTGGGGCTACAGCCTGCAGGGCACCGTCCGCAAACTCGCGATCGGCTGGCGCATCTCCTGGGAGCCCCAGCTGGTCATGCCCGAGCTCGCGGGCGGGCGGACCGTGCGACTGGTGCGCACGCTGCCCTCGCCCGCCCCGCGCGTGATCGACATCGTCGGCTCATCGCTGATGCACGAGCAGGTCATCAATCTGGTCAAGCTCGATCCCGCCAAGATGCCCGACCCGGTCGCCTCCACCGATGCGCTCGCCAAGGCCATCGAGCCGGTCGCCCCGCTCATCACCGGCGCCTACCTGAGGGACAAGCTCGCCGCGTCGAAGGGAGAGCCCATCCTCGCGGTCCGGCTGCGCGAGGGCGACTTCGCGATCCTGGAACCACGGATGGCGCCGATCCCCGGCGTGGTCCTCGAGAAGTCGCCGGAGCTGATCTCCTCGGACCGCCGGGTGTGGTCGCCGATGCTCGACGCGATGCGCAATGTGTGGACCGAGAGCCAGGACAGGCACGCGGGCTGGGGCGTGCAGATCTTCGAGCCGGACGGGCGCTTCGTCCGGCAGGTGGCGGGCCATCAGGGTCCGCCGGGACCGGACATCACCTCGACGATGGATCAGCGGCTGCAGCGTGCCGCCGAAGACGCGGTGGTCAGCGTGGGCACGCCGGCCTCGATCGTGGCGATCCAGCCGTCCAACGGCGCGGTGGTCGCGGTCGCGCAGAACAGCTACGCCACCGAACAGGGGCCGGTGGCCTTCACCGGGCTGTATCCGGTGGGCGGGAACGTGGAGTTGTTGCGTGAGGTCGCGGCGCTGGAGAAGAACAAGCCGCCGCGTGATGTCACCGTGCAGGACGCGGCGGAGGCAGCGGGCAGGCTCGGTCTCGGCGTCGACTTCCAGGTGCCCGGCCTCGACGAGGTGACCGGCCGGATCACCGTCGGCGGCCGCGGCGCCGAACAGGCCAGGCAGGGCGGTGGTTCCGATGTCGTGCTGGCCAGCCCGTTCGGGATGGCGATCGCGGCGGCGGCCATCGCGCGCGGGGAGGTGCCCGCGCCGTCGGTCGAGACCGGGAGACCGGGAACCACCGACGCGCAGCTGAGCCCGCTCGGCAATCCCGTCGTCGACCGGCTGCGCACGGTGCTGCGCGAGGAGATGGGCAAACCCCACCTGACCCCGCTGCGGAGCTTCCCGGTGATCGCCTACGCGGCCGAGGCGGACTCGGACGGCTGGCTGATAGCCAATATGGGCGATCTGGCCTTCGCCATCCACATCGCCGACATCGACAGCTCGAACGCGACCGCCCGGATGGCGGCACGGATGCTGCAGTCGCTGGCTCAGCCGGAGACCTGAGCCGCGCACCGGTCGGCAAGCCGGCTCACGCCTACGGTTCGTCTCGGCCCCGCGAGGTCGTCTCGGCCACGCGATCGCGCCGCTCGGCCCTGCGGGGTCGGCTCACCTCGCACCCGGCACGTTGCCGACGAGCATCGACAGCCTGCGATCGCGCTCGGCCCCGCGGGGGTCGTCTCGTCTCTACCGGGAGCGGGTCGCCAGTGCGAAGACCGCGCGCCAGCCGATCAGGAAAACCGCCAGCACGGTGCCCGCGACGATGATGAAACTGAACGCGGTGCCCTGACCGGCGATCACCCGCACGATCATGCCGCCCGCCAGCGTGCCCGCCCAGACGGCGACCCCGGTGGGCCACACCGCCGTGGGCACGAACGCGGCCCGGCCGGACAGCCTGCTCACCAGCACGGCCAGCGCCCACCCCAGCGCCAGTCCGACCGCGAACGGCCACAGCGTCTCCAGCAGCCCGGTGAGCACCGCCTCGTCGTGACTGCGCCGCCCGATGGCGCAGAACACGGCCACCAGAACCAGATCCACCACTACCGCCGTCAGCACTGTTCGCACCCTGGTCAGCGTAGTGCGGCCGAGTCGGCCGGCCCTGTCCGGACCGGGCCGACCTGCGACGACGGCGTTACTCGCGGGTGGTCTGCTCGGCGGACGCGGGCATCTGCGCGGCGCCGGGGGCTGTCTGGTCGGCTGTTGTCAGCGGCTGTGTTGTCAGTGGCTGTTCGTCGTCGCTCCGATGAGCTTCGGTCGGCTCGGGGGCGGTCTGCTCGGCGTCGGATCGGCCGGTAGGCATCCGCTCGCCGTCCGTCCGGATCTCGGATTCGGCGCTCGCCCTCGGCCAGGCCAGTTGCGTACTACGGCTCCTGCCACGCAACTGCACCTCCTCCCCGGTGATCCACAGCGCCGCCTCGGCCTCCTCGGCGAAATACAGCGCGCTGCCCGAGGCGAGCACCCGGCCGGGATGGTCCTTGGCGAGCTCGGTGAGCCGCGAGGCCTCGTTCACCGGGTCGCCGATCACGGTGTATTCGAAACGGTTGGCCGCGCCGATATTGCCCGCGACCGCCAGCCCCGCGGACACGCCGATGCCGATGTCCAGGCCGGCCACCTCGCGCAGGGCCCCGCGCAGATCCCTGGCGGCGGCCAGCGCGGCGGTCGGCGCGTCGGGACGGTCCAGCGGCGCGCCGAAGATGGCCAGCGCCGCGTCGCCGACGAACTTGTTGACGAAGCCGTGGTGGCGATCGATGACGTCGACGACGACCCGGAAGAACTCGTTGAGCAGGCTGACCACCTCGGTGGGCGGGCGCTCGGCGGCGGTCGCGGTGGAACCGACCATGTCTACGAACAGAACCGCCACGAACCGGGTTTCACCGCCGAGTTCGGTGCCGTAGTCGAGGGCGCGCTGGGCGACCTCCTCGCCGACGTGCTGGCCGAACAGTTCCTGCAGTTTCCTGCGCTTGGCCGCTTCCTCCATCATCCGGTTGAAGCCGACCTGCAGCATGCCGATCTCGCTGCCGTCGAACACCTCGACCTGCACCTCGCGGGTGCCTTCCTGGGCGCGGGCGATGGCCTGGCTGAGCTGGCGCACCGGGTCGGAGATGCTCGAAGCGGTCAGCATCGACAGCGCCAGCGCCTGCATGATCACCACCCCGCACAGCAGCAGGATCGAGACGGCCAGCGACTGCGCCGAGAACTTCACGTCCGAGGAGATCTGGGTGACGCACAGCAGCACGATCGCGAAGGTGGGCGCGAAAGTGCCCATTCCCCAGGTCATCGCCATCCTGGTGCCGACGCCGGGGGTGAGGGTGTGGTCGAAAGTGCCCTCGGTGAGCGCCTGGGCGGCGACCGGGCGCAGAATGCGCTCGCCGAGCATGTAGGTGAAACCGAACACGATGGTCGCGGCCATGCACAGGGTGACGATCACCGCGCCCGCCAGCTTGGGCGACTCGGTGATGATCAGCCCGGCCAGCACCGCGCCGCCGAGCAGCCACAGCACCAGATGCAGGATGGCCTGACGCAACGGCGCGTGCAGGGCGGCCATCTGCTCCTGCCTGCTCGGCGGGCCGCCGCGCATCTGCCAGCGCATCACCGGGCGCAACATCAGGGCCGAGGCGCCCAGGCTCAGCAATCCGCCGGTTACGAACACGATGCCGGGGACGAGCAGACCCATGTGGGTGGCGTCGGCCGCCTCACCTTCCGGAACGGGGAGCCCGTATTGCAGGAACGCCCACATCAGCACCGCGCCGAAGGCATTGGCCAACAGCATCGACGTCAGGTACAGCGGCCAGCGCGTATGCATGGTCTGTTTGACCGCTTCCAGAGGCGCTGACACGCTCACCAATCTAGCGTTCCGATCATGTGCGTCTGTTCGCGGCGCTGGAGCGGCCGTTCGGCTCACGACCGTGAGCCACCCTGGCTCCACTACCGGCGAAGACGGATACGACATCACGAAGTGCTGCTGGAGTACTAGTCTTTCCAGCCGCTCGAATCGATGATCTCGTCCCAGGTGGGATAGGACACCTCTGGATGACGTTGGCGAACGATTTCGGTTGCGAGGCTGGAAGGGAACGCTTTACGCGGATCTGCAAGGACCTGATCTTCCATGATCGTGGTCAGAGCGCGGGTGCCACCGAGACGGGGATAGGCGGCGTGGACGAGGTCGGCGTAGCCGGGCGGCAGATCGGTGGGGCCGCCACCGATGTCGATGCCGATGCCTTCCACGGCTATCCAGATCTCTGCGGGACGACGACGACGATAGACGGGTGAGTCGCTGAATCCGGATGTGTGGCCGGCGATGGCGTCCCATACGGTCTCGACCCTGCTGTCGGTGACGCCGTTGCGTTCCAGAAACTCGGCCGCGAAGTCCGCACTGTCCATTTCGAACCGTTGACGGCCGTTGGCCATGTCGCCGAGACTGATGTCGTGAAGTGCGCAGATGAGGTACATGACTTCCTCGTCGTAGTCGGCGCCCGGACGTAGGCCGTGGGCACCGGCGACGGCGCGGGCGAACAGGAAACCGCGAATACTGTGGTTGCGCACAGCCGGACCGACCGCGGTGTCGAGCAGCTCACGGGCCGCCTTCGACACCGGTGAGGCCGGGAAGATCAACGCGTCGGGTTGTGCGGACGCCGGCGTGCGCGGCAGCGCGATAGCGGCTCCGGCCAGTGCGGCGGCACCGAGAGCCGTGCGACGTGGCATTTCCATGGGTTCTCCGATCGGGAAGGAGGGGGAGTCATCGCGAAGATGACCGGGAATTGCCCGAGTGGCCGTGACATCCTTCTGTCGAGCTGAAGGTTGTCCGAACGTCGGGTTCATCGGCGAGGTATGGCGGTGCCGGGTCGTAGTGGATCTCGCGACGCACAGCCCGGGCATGGGCGCGACCGTACAATCGGCCGACGAGCCACAGCGCGCTGTCGATACCGGCCGAAACCCCCTGGCAGCTGAGAATGCTGCCGTCCACGACGTATCGCGCGTCTCGGACGACCGTCACATCGCCGCGTGCTTCGAGGGCGTCTTCGTACTTCCAGTGGGTGGCGACTCGGCGTCCCCGTGCCGGACCCGCGGCGTGCAGTAGGAACGCTCCGGTGCAGACACTCGCGACCCAAGTGGTCTCCGCGGCCGTCCGAGCGATCCACTCGGTGACAACCGTGTTGTGCGGCTCCACTTTCCGTGCGCCGCGACCACCTGGAATCAACAGCACGTCCAGCGGTGGATGGTCGTCGAGCGTGTGGTCCGGCAGCACCCGCAGCCCTTTGCCGAATCGCACCGGGTCGGGCCGTTGAGCGATCGAGACGACGCGGTCGGTGTCGTCGCGCAGGATCGCCGATGTGGTGAATACCTCCCAGGGACCGGCGAAGTCGAGTTCTTCGGCGTTGTCGAAGATGAGAATTCCGTACGTTGTCATGGTTTCGCCTCTTGCTCGATCTCGAAGAAGGCCTGTTCAGCGGAGCAATGCCGCGGCGATCGGTTCGTCGGGTGCGGTGCCGGGGGGTACGGCGAAGAACGCACTGCCGGTGTGCTCGATGAGGGGGTTCAGTCGGTCGTCGTCGGCGAGAGCGCTTTGCGCTCTGAGGAACTGCCCGGGCGGGTCGTTCATGTAGGCGACGAACAGCAGACCCGCGTCGAGCTGGTTGTGGCCTCCGTGGGTGTGTTCCGGCGTGCCGGGAAGGTGCGTGTGCGGGGATTGCGGCTCGGCACCCGGTCCGCCGGCGTTCGCGATCAGCGTGCCGTAGTCGTAGTTGTAACCGCGGCGCAGCATCGGTATGCCGTGGACCACGCGGACGTGGGCACCGGCGGGAATCGAGAATTCGCCGTCTTTGTCGCGGTGCTCGAGATCCACCGGATCGAACTCGGTCGTGCCGCCCAGCGGAGCACCGTCGCTTCGTCGGCGGCCGATGATGCGGTCCTGCTCGGGCAGCGGCAGCAGATCCCACTCCGCGGTCTTCATGCGGATCTTGCGGAAAACCAGGTAGCTGCCGCCCTGGAACCAGGCGGGTTCGTCAGCGGAGCGAACCCAGACCGTTCGATCGACCTCGGCCTCGGTGTGGGGGTTGGCGGTGCCATCTCTGTGCCCGAACATGTTGCGTGGGGTGCTGCCGTCCGCGGGTCGGCCGAGGAAGCCGTGCTGGGTCCAGCGCATACGCGCCAGTCCCGGCATTCGTGCTCGTAAGGCGCGGAAGGTGTTGCTGACGACCTGGGCGTCGTCAGCGCATATCTGCACCAGTACGTCGCCGTCGCACCACGCCGGATTCAAGCGGTCGCCGGCGAACCCGGGTAGTGGGCCGAGGTATCGCGGGCGTTGTGCGCCGAGGCCGAATCGTTCGTCGAAGACCGACGGCCCCAAACCGAAGGTGACGGTCAGGCGGGCCGGAGCCAGTCCCGTCGCGAAGTCGGTGTCTGCGCTGAACCCCGGTGGCGTCCCCGGCCGTTCCGGGAGTGGCGCGCCGGTCGCCAGCGCGGTAGCGATGGCGGTCCATCCGGCAAGGAGTTCACGCAGCATTTCGCGGTCCGGGCGCACGATGTCGACCGACAGGAACATCGCGTGCGATTGCGCGGAAGTCACGATCCCCGATTGGTGCGGCCCGTGGAACGGTTCCAGCTGACTTCCCGAAGTGGTGTCGCCTGTGGTCGCACGGCCCGCGACCACCCCGGCCGCAGCGGCTCCCGCAGTCGCCAAGCCTGCTCCGAACAAGCCGCGGCGGGTGATGCGGAACGCATCGGCGCCCGCGCGTCCGGCAGCGCTCACTGCGAGAAGTAGGGATCGTCGATGACGTATCGCCAGGACCCGTCGCTACCGCGCCGGGCGATCTCGGTAGAGGTCGAGATCACGGGGTCGCCGCTCGGCGCCGCGCCGGTGACGGTGGCGTCGTTGGAGATCAGAGCCAGGTCTCCGACCACGTGCACACGACGGGTCTGCAACTCGATCTTCGCCCCGGAGTCGATCATCGCGCCGAGTGAATCCTGGATGGCCTGCGTGCCCGATTGTGCGCTACCGGGCGTCGGAAAGAGCAGTGCGGCAGGTTCGTACAGCGACATCAACGCCTCGAGGTCGCCGGCGTTGAAGTACTGCGCGAACAACGAGGCCAACTCGGCAGGCCGTGCGGCCGCGGCGCGACGTGACCCGATCCCCACCGGACGATCGTTCCAGCCCGCGTCTTCGACGGCGTCGAACCACGTGGTCGGTGCGTGGGCGGGGAAATAGAGCTGGCAGAGTTGGCCGGGGAAGCTGAACCAGCTGCCCTTGGCCGGGTTGTCACGTACCTGTTCGGCCAGCATTCGACCGAACACGTATCCGAGGTCGTCGCGCGGCCAGACGGCATGCACTCGATCAGCGAAGCCGTCGGGCAGCAGCTCGCGCCTCAGTCCGGCGATATCGGCGCCGGTGCCCATCTGCATCAGTGCCTCGACCGTGCCGAAGCGATGCGCGATGCCGTCGCTGGTGTGCAGCGCGACGGCGTTCCATACGGTCTGTACGCGCTTCTCGTCAACGCCTTCATTCCTGAGGAACTGCGCGGCTGCGTCGGCTCCGTCGACCTCGAAACGCTGGTCGCCGTTCGCGTAGTCCGTTGCCCCCAGATCGTGCAGCAGACAGCTGAGGTAGAGCAGTTCGTCGTCGTAATCCTCGTCGGCTCGCAACCCCTGCGCGGCGGCCAACTCGCGCGCATACAGATACGCGCGTACGCAGTGGTTGTAGACCAGCGGTGCCGACACTTCGGCGACCAGAGTGTCCGCCGCGACGGCGAGCTTCGAGCTGGGCAGCCCGAACTGGGCCGGATCGACTTCTTGTACGGTCATCGTGCTGTGCTTCCTTCCGAAATGTGCGCACTCAGTGTGTGCTCGGAAGTAACGTCGGCCCAGTGGCCGAATAGCCAACTGATACCCAAATCTGGCCAAGCCGTCGGCGGCTCGTCCTGTCGACTATCGACTGGCGTCTCTCTGCGCTTCCCGGCGGTGATGCAGTGGCCGGACGGCACCGCCGACATGGTGAAAGCTGTTGCGGTAGGCCTGCGGAGATGTCTTTGTCAGGCGGGCGAAGTGGTACCGCAGTGTCGTCGCGGCGCCGAAGCCCGCCTCCTCGGCGATGCGGTCGATGGACAGGTCGGTGGTTTCGAGCAACTGCTGCGCACGGTGCACCCGGGCACGCAGCAACCACTGCAACGGCGTGGTTCCGATCTCCGCACGAAAGCGGCGGTTCAGACTGCGCACGCTCATGGCTCCGTGCGTGGCGATCTCGTCGAGGGTGAGTGGGCGGTGCAGGTTCACCTGCATCCAGTCCAGGACCGGTTGCAGGGAGGTGTCCGGGCTCTGCGGGTCGGTGTAGGCGATGAACTGCGCCTGCCCGCCGTCCCGCTGCGGCGGCATCACGATCCGGCGCGCGGTGTCGGCAGCCACCTTGGCGCCGAGATCCCGCCGGACCATGTGAAGGCACAAATCCAACCCCGCCGTCGCTCCGGCCGAGGTGAGCACGCTGCCACTGTCGATGAACAGCACCGAAGCGTCGACCTCGACAAGTGGATACCGGCGGGCCAATTCGGCGGCGAATTCCCAATGTGTCGTCACCCGCTGCCCGTCGAGTAGTCCGGTGGCGGCGAGGGTGAACGCGCCGACGCAGATCGAAGCCATCCGTGCGCCGCGCGCGGCCGCCTCCCGCAGGGCGTCGCGAATGCGGTCGTCGGGTTCGCAGAAGAATCCTGCCCGGCCGGGCACCACGACGGTGTCGGCATCGGCCACGGTGTCGAGGTCCCAATCCGTCTCCAGTCGTACAGCGCCGTGTACGGAGGCGATCGCGCTGGTGCCGCCGATCGTCACGACCCGGATGTCGTAGTGCTTCTCCCCGCTGACCGAATTCGCCGCGCCGAACACGAAGCCCGGGAGCATGACTTCGAATCCGAGCGCGTTGTCGGGGGCCAGAACTGCCACGATCGCCATGTGGCCAGAATTTAACAGATATGGCAAAAATGGACTGGCCGAACCTACTTCCGTTTGTCTGAGCCGCGGTTTCGATCATGGGTATGTTCGCGGCGCCGGGACGGCCGTTAGGCTCACGACCGTGAGCCACCCGGAGGAAAGTGCCCGAGGCGCGGCGGACCCGGGCAGTGTGACCGGCGCGGGCGCATCGGACGGCATCGCGGGCGCACCGGGCGGCGCTCCGACGGCGCGGGAAACTTCCCGTTCGGCCGCCGACTCCGTGCATCCGATCGTGCGGCAGGCCGCGGAGTGGTCGTGGCGGCTGCTGGTCATCTTCGCCGCGATGATCGCGGTGGCGATGCTGGTGCAGCGCCTGTCCACGGTGCTCATCCCGATGGCGATCGCGCTGCTGGCGGCCGCGCTGCTGGCACCGCTGGTGGACTGGATGCAGCGCCTGGGCGTGCCGCGCTGGATCGGAGTGGTGGTCGCGGTGATCGGCTCGCTCGGGTTGGTCGCGGGCACCATGACTTTCGTCGTCGAGCAGTTCGTGGCCGGTGTGCCGCAATTGTCCGACGAGGTGACCGCCAGCATCGAGAAAATCCAGGACTGGCTGATCAACGGCCCGCCGCATCTGAGCGACGACCAGATCCGCGGCGCGGGCGACACTCTGGTCAAGACCATCGAATCCAATCAGGACAGTGTCACCAGCGGCGCGCTGACCACCGCGACCATGATCGGGCAGCTGCTCACCGGCGCCTTCCTGACGCTGTTCATCCTGGTCTTCTTCCTCTACGGCGGCGATCAGATCTGGGAGTTCGTCACCCGGGTCGTGCCGACCCTGCACCGCGAACGGGTGCGCCTGGCCGGTGAACTCGGCTTCGGCACCCTGGTCGGCTTCGTCCGGGCAACCGTCGTGGTCGCCGCGGTGGACGCCATCGGCATCGGCGCCGGGCTGCTGATCCTCGGCGTGCCGATGGCGCTGCCGCTGGCCTCGCTGGTGTTCATCAGCGCGTTCATCCCGCTCATCGGCGCGTTCCTCGCCGGGTCCGTCGCGGTCTTCATCGCGCTGGTCACCGAGGGATTGGTGACCGCGTTGATCGTGCTCGGCATCATCATCGCGGTCATGCAGCTGGAAAGCCATGTGCTGCAACCGTTGCTGCTCGGTCGCGCGGTCAGCGTGCATCCGTTGGCAGTGGTGGTCGCGATCGCGGCGGGTCTGGTGCTGGGTGGAATCGCGGGCGCGTTGCTGGCGGTGCCGTTCGTGGCGGTGATGAACACCGCGATCCGCTCGCTGCTGGCCGAATCGCCGGAGGAGGTCATCCACGATCTGTTGACCGGCGAGCCTCGACTGTACTCGGCGGAACCGGATAAACCGGATGTCTCCGGGGGCGAACGACCGCGATGAGCCCGGACCGGCCGGTCGAGCCCGACGACGCCGCCACGGCCCCGCTGTGGCGGGCGGTGCAGGCGTTCCGGCTGGTCACCCTGCTGTATGCGATCGGTCAGCAGATAGCCTCGGTGCCCTATTACCAGAATCAGCGCCTGAGCTGGGTGTTCATCGCGTTGATGGCGGTCTGGTCCGGTCTTTCGGCGCTGATGCTCTCGCATTGGCGCGCCGACGTGATGCGGTTGCGCTCGGCGGTGGTGGTCGGCGACCACATCGTGGTGATCGGGCTGATCGCGGCGACCAGGCTGGTCGCCGACTACGACTGGTACCACGGCCACCAGACCCTGCCGACGACCATGTGGGCGGCCAATGCCGTCATCTCCGCCGCGATCCTGCGCGGGCCGATGCTCGGTATCGCGTCCGGGCTGCTGATCTCGGCGGTCATCATCACCGTGCGCGAGCAGTGGGGCGCCGACGTGTGGACCGATGCGACCGCGCCGGTACTGGTCTCGGTCGGGCTCGCGCTCGGCCTGGCCGCCGAGACCGCCCGGCGCGCCCAGGACCAGCTGCGCCGCGCCGTACGCCTGACCGCCGCCACCGAGGAGCGTGAGCGCCTCGCCCGCGAAGTGCACGACGGCGTGCTCCAGGTCCTCAGCTACATCAAGCGCCGGGGGAGCGAGATCGGCGGGCCGACAGAGGAACTGGCCGTCCGAGCGGGCGAACAGGAGGTGGCGCTGCGGGTGCTGTTGTCCGAGCAGGGCGGCAGGCACGCCGCCGTTCGCGGTGAGCACGGGGCAGGCGGCGACGGCGAGGTGGATCTGCGCGGTCTGCTCACCGCGCACGCCACGCCGAAGGTGTTCGTGTCGACGCCGGGGGAGCCGGTATCGGTGGGACCGTGGGTGGCCGGGGAGATCGCCGCCGCCGTCGCGACCGCGCTGGCCAATGTCGAACTGCACGCCGGGCCGGACGCGAAAGCCTATGTGCTGCTCGAGGACACCGGCGAGGAGTTGATCGTCAGCGTGCGTGACGACGGGGTCGGCATTGCGCCCGGGCGGCTGGCCGAGGCGGAAGCCGAAGGCCGGATGGGGGTTTCGCGTTCCATCGTCGGGCGGGTCGCCGCGCTGGGCGGCACGGCGGAATTGCTCGCCGGCGTCGGCGAGGGCGAGGGGGCGGAATGGGAATTCCGGGTGCCGCGCGGCTGAGCGGACCGGTGGCACGATGAAACCGGCACCACGATGGAGATACGGCACGGTGCGGCGGAGAGGAGCGGGGCGATGACCGAGGACGCGAGTGCCGGGGCCATCTCGGTGATGGTCGTCGACGATCATCCGATGTGGCGCGACGGGGTCTCCAGGGATCTCGGGGAGGCGGGCTTCCAGGTCACCGCGACTGCCGACGGGGTGGGGGCGGCCACCCGTCGCGCCGCCGCCGTCCGACCCGACGTGGTCTTGATGGACATGCAACTTCCCGACGGCAACGGCGCCCAGGCGACCGCCGAGGTGCTGCGGGTCTCCCCGGGCAGCCGGGTGCTGGTGCTGTCGGCTTCGGCCGAACGCGACGACGTGCTCGACGCCATCAAGGCGGGCGCGTCCGGGTATCTGGTCAAGAGCGCGTCGGCGGCCGAGCTGGTCGCGGCGGTGCGGGCCACGGCCGCTGGTCAGCCGGTGTTCACCCCCGGCCTGGCCGGGCTGGTGCTCGGCGAGTACCGCAGGATGGCCAGTACGCCCGCGCAACCCGACGAACCGCACCGGCCCGCCCTCACCGAACGCGAGACCGAAGTGTTGCGCATGGTCGCCAAGGGCCTGTCGGCCAAGCAGATCGCCGCCCGGCTCGGGCTCAGCCATCGGACCGTGGAGAACCACGTGCAGGCCACCCTGCGCAAACTCCAGCTGGCGAACCGGGTCGAGCTGACCCGTTACGCCATCGAGCAGGGTCTCGAGTAGGAGTTCAGGATCAGGGTTCGCCCTGATGCCGGGGTGGGTGCGACGTCGGTAACCTCGAATCATGGGCGTCCCCGAACCGGAATCCCACCGTAGGCACGACACGGTGGGTGATCGTGACCTGCGCGTCTCGGATGCCGAACGCGAACACGTCGGCCAGCTGTTGCAGCGTGCGGTCGGTCTCGGCATGCTCTCGCTCGGCGAGTTCACCGAGCGCATGGATACCGCGCTGGCGGCGAAGACGCGCGGCGAGCTCAATGCCGTGCTGATCGACCTGCCCGGTGTCCGATTGGTCGGCGACCCCGCTTTCCACGGCCATGCCTTCGGCGCGGGTGCTGCCTACCGCCGACCTCCTGCCGGGCAGCAGGCGTCCGGAAACGATTCTTCGTCGAATGTGATCCGCGCCCGGATATCCGAGGTTTCCCGGCGGGGCCGGTGGAATGTGCCGCCGACTCTGCACCTGAACAATTGGGCCGCTTCGGTGACGCTCGATTTCACCGAGGCGGTGATGTCGACGCAAGTGGTCGAAATCTTCGTGGACGATTTCTGCTCGTCGCTGAATCTGGTGGTGCCCGCGGAAGCGACGGTGAATCTCGACGGGCTCGAACTCATCGCCGCCAGTGTCGCCAACAAGGTGCGCACCGGTCCGCCGCTGGGCCCCCTGCACGTGGTGGTGCGCGGACGGGTCAGGTTCGGATCGGTGACTGCCAAACGGCCGCTGATGGACCACTGGCGCGCGTTGCTCGGCCGCTGAGATCTCGAGGCCTCCACCCGGGGCTGTGGTGGGACCCCGGGTGGAGATCGCCCGGCCCGCACGTTCGTGGCGGTGCCGGAGATATCCGGCGTGACCTTCCCCGACGAACGGTCTTTCGCCACTGCCGTGCGTCGAGCAGGAACACCGAAGATTTACCGGCAGAAGAAGATCTACAGGCAGAAGGCGACGTCGATCGGCAGGCCCGGAATCGGGATGCACACCTCCACCGAACCCGCGACGGCGGTGGCGGTGGCAGGGGCCGTGGGGGCCGCGGCGGTGGCGGTGCCCGCGCTCAGCGCGCCCGCGGTCAGGACGAGGGCGGCGAGGGCGGCGGGACGGGTGAACTTCGAAGTCATGCTTGATCCTCTGGTCGGTCGAACTGCTTTCCCCAACTGGGGGCAGGCACCATCAGACCATGCGTTGTTACCGATGGGTAGCGCTCGGTGGCGTCCCTAGGGATGAGACAAAAAGCCCCCGCGGGATTTGTGTCTTTCCACTTTTCGCGGGTCTCAGGTATTGACACCGAGACGGCGGGCAAAGGCGCGCAAAGGCATACGGCGATCGTTGTCGAGCAATTCGGAAACGATATGCCGTGGCAGCGACTGGTATTTCATCCAATCCGCGCCGCCGACACGTTCGGCGTCGAGCAGCGCGCCGAGCGCCCGGCCGTACTGACCGGTTCTGGTCCAGGCCACCGCGGTGTCGGCGAGGTGCCTGGCTCGCGACGCCTGCGGCAGACCACCGTTGACCGGCATCTGCGCGGCGGCGGTGAGCGCCTCGGGATAGCGCTCGGCGGAGACGTTCACGTCCACCGTCTGCATGACCACCTGCGAAGGGCCGAAATAGGTTTCGTAGTCCTGCCGGTCGACGCCGAGGCGCAGCGCCACCTCGCCCGCCGTCTCCAGCAGCGCCAGCGCGTCCGGCACGTTCTGGGCTCGCCCGGCCGCGGTGGCGCCCTGCAGGACCAGTGAGCCGTAGGCGGACAGATGCGCGGGCGCCACCTCGCCGTCCGGCTCGAGCTCGCTCGCCGCGCGCAGTGCCACGCCACGGGATTCGCCGTAGCGGCCCTGCACCAGCAGCTGCCAGGCCACCGAACCGCGAATGGTGGCCAGCAGCAACGGATCCTCGCCCCGTTCGGCGGCGGCCAACGCCAGGCGGATCGACAGGAACGCCGGATCGGTCTGCCCGAGATGCACCAAGGTGCAGCCGGTCACCCAGTACATCCGGGCGAGCAGTTCGTTGGCCGGGGCCACCGAGCCGTTGCGGGCGGCGTGCACGGTGGCGCGCAGCTGGGTGAGGCCGGTCGGCAGGATCGTGGTCAGCAGTCCGTAGTGGCCGGACCAGTACGCGCCCCAGGCGTAGTCGACGGCGCGGCGGCCGTCCTCCAGCGATACCGCGGCCTCCTCGGGCGCGCTGCCGAGCAGGTCGTCGACAGGAGTCAGGGCGTGGCGGATGGCCACGATGCCGGCATCCGGGTTTCCCGACGGAATGCCGTGGCGATTGCCGATCAGATCGGCGATGTCGACATCGAGGGCACGCGCGATCTTCTGCAGGCTGGCGATCGAGGCGGTCTGCCTGCCGCCCTGCTCGAGCTTGCGCACGAGATCGACGCTCACGCCGGCCTGATCGGCCAGCTGGCGTTGGGTGAGCGCCTTACCACGAAAGCGTCTGATGCGTACGCCGATCGATGAATCGTCCATGACCTCGAGCCCTTGTGTTACATCCACGTTTCAGGATACCGACGGTAGGGCCTGCATCGGTCACGAAGTGGGACATTACGTACGACTCTCCGGACACTGTTTGGAATACCGTTGTCTTTCCGCAACTTTGAGAATCCAATGTTGGGAAGGCAGGGGCGGCACATGATCACGATGCCGAGCGCTACCGCAACGCAGGCATTGCCAGTAATTCTCGCGCGCCGACCGCGCGCACGCGCCGGAATCGGGAACGGGCGACTACAGCCCCCGTCCCCGGTCCGTCTCTCGTTCACCACCACCGTCTGAGGAGCCCCCGCGCGATGTTCGAAAGCTGCCATTCGTCCCAGGAAGCGGCGCTGCTGCTGCAAGACCAGTACGGGCTGCCCGTGCAACTGCTCGGCGGCCGCCCCGTCGTCACCACCGGCAGTGTCCTGGGAGCCCTCGTCATGCCGCCCGATCTCGGCCACGACGTGCTCGAAGCACTGAACTGTTCCTACCCCGTCCCCGTGATCGCCGATCCCGGTGAACGGACCTGGACGTTCCTGGTCACCCCGCCCAGCCCGAATGCGCCGGTCGACGTGCGGGTCCGCCACCGGCTGGCCGAGCACCACGTCACCGTCGTTCCCGGCGGCCGTCACATCCTGTTGCCCACCACCGATTCCGATCGCGGCTGGCACTGGGCCGCCGAGCCCACTCCGGGCGCGCTGACCATGCCCGCCCGCTCCGCGGTGATCGACGCGGTACGCCGGGTGACCAGCCTGCCGGCCACGTCGCGCTGATCCTGCGCGGTCCCGCGCCGATCGGTGCGGGCGAGGCCGTGCGCGTGATGCGTGTGCGGTAGGCATCGGAACCGATTCGCGTAGATGTCCAGCGGCCGGGCGAGTGTTTCTACTCATGTCTGGCCCTTCCGCGCAGTCGACCATGGGTACATGACTGGTTCGATCGACCCGGCGCTGGTCTCCCGGCTCTCCGGTGAGTTCACGGCGCTGGGAACGCAGATGGGCGCTCTCGGGCGCGACCTGGATCTCCTGCACCGGCAGGTGCTTGCTTCCTTCGAGTCGGGGGCGGCAGGCGCATGGGGTCCGCCCGCACCGGCTCCGCCGACGCGGACTTCCGGGGCCTCCGGGGCTTCCGCGCCCTCCGAGGACGAATCCGCCGATGCCGGAGCCGTTTCGTCGACCGGGGCCGTGCCGGATGCCGCGTTCGCTCGAGGCGCGCCGGCCATATCGTCCTGGGCTGTACCGAGCGGCACCGAGTTCGGTTCCCCGGCCGGAGGCGCCCCGAGTACATCGGCTGGAAACGTCGGGGGCGTCGACGAAGTCGGTTCACCGGCCGGTCCGGGGACTCCCCGCGGCTTCGCTGGTCCGGGTACCGGGCCGATGCCGCCGGGTGGACCGGGTGGACCGGGTGGACCGGGTGGACCGGGTGTTCGGGGGATGCCTCCTGCGCCCGGTTGGCCGGGCGCGTGGGGTGCGCCGAATGTGCCGCGTCCGGGGTATGGGCCCGGGTACGGCCCCATGCCGCGGCCGTGGGGTGCGGGGCCTGGTGCGCCGCGGCCGGGTGTCGCGCGGCCGGGTGTCGCGCGGCCTGCGGGTCCCGGCCGGGCCGTCGCGCAGGCGACTCCGTGGTGGCAGCGGGACGGGATGATCAGCCGGATTCTGGCGGTGGCCGGAGTCGGGGTGACCTTGATCGGTGTCGTCATGTTGCTGGTGCTGGCGGCTCAGGCGGGGTTCTTCGGCCCGCTGCCGAGGGTCGTCGCGGGTGCGGCATTCTCGGCGGCCCTGGTCGTCGCGGGTATCCGGGTCGCGGGCCGGACCGGCGGACGGGTCGGCGGGATCGCGTTGGCGGCCACCGGAATAGCGGGCGGGTACCTGGATGTCATCGCGGTGACCGCCATCTACGACTGGTTGCATCCGGTGCCGGGGTTCGGGGTGGCGCTGGCGGTGGCGGCCGGTGGTGTGGCGTTGGCGATGCGGTGGAACTCCCAGCCGCTGGCGGTTCTGGTGGTGGCGGGCGCCGCGCTGTCGGCCCCGTTCGTGACGACCGAGACGGTGCTGCTGACCTTCCTGATCGTGTTGCAGCTGAGCTGCCTTCCGGTGCATCGGGTGCGGGACTGGCCGTATCTGCACGTCGTCCGGACGTTGCCGGTGGTGGTCGCGGCGATCGTGCTCATCGCGGTGGCCGCGATCGACACCCCGCACGAGCACGTCGGCACACTGATGGCCGCGGCGGTCGCGATCGCGGTGGTCGGACTGGCGGGCGCCCTGCTGGTGACACGGGTCCGGTCGGCCGACCTCACCGCGAGCCTCGCACTCGCGGCGGCGGCCACGCCGTTGCTGGTGGCCGCCCCCGCTCTGCTCGAGCGACGGACCGCGGTCTACGTCGCGCTCGGTTACGCGACGGTTCTGCTGGCGGTGTCGGCGGCGCACCTGATGCCGAGACTGCGTGCGGCGACCGGGATCTCGGGACACACCGCGCTCGTCACGGCCGTCGTGGGCGCGCTCGCCTTGCTGGAAGCGTGTGTGGGCGGGACGGATTCGCGGACGCTGCCGATCGCGCTGTTCCTGGTGGCGCTCGGGTTCACCGGGGTCGCCGGACAGCAGCGTTCACGCGTCGCGGCCGGCCTCGGCGCCACGTTCGGCGTCCTCGGCGGCCTGACCTTCCTGGCCGAGGCCGGACCGGAAACCCTCGCCTCCCGGCAGATCGCGCAGGACGCCCTCGGTACCGGTACCGCGGTGGCGGCGATCGCCGGACTCGCCGTGCTCGCGGTGACGGTGTGGAGCCTGCGCCGCATCGGCACGGCGGACGCCACGGCCCCCGACACGGGTGAATCGGCCGTGTGGGTCGTGGCGAGCGTGGCGGCGCTGTACCTGGTGACCGCCGCGTCCGTCGCGATCGGCGTCGCCGCCGGCGGCGGAGACGGGTTCGTCGTCGGCCACAGCGCGGCCACCATCCTGTGGATGGCGAGCGCCACCGGCGCCCTGTTCTACGGACTGCGCAACCTCTCGGCGTCATCCGGCGCGATCGCCAAGGTGGCGCTCGGCTCCGGCCTGCTGCTGACCGCGGCGGCCATCGCCAAACTGTTCCTCTTCGACCTGGCCACCCTCGACGGATTCGTCCGGGTGATCGCTTTCCTCGCCGTCGGCGTCCTGCTGCTGCTCACCGGCACTCGCTACGCCCGCGCTTTCGCCGAGGCGGGAGAACGCGCGGACCGATCACAACCCGTCCCCCCGGCCGGCGGCACCGAAGACAGCGACTCCCCGGCCACCGGCGGGGCCGAGGAGAGCGGTCGGTGGCCTTCAGGCCACGGCGGGCCCGGCGGTCCGGGAACCGAAGGAGCCGGTGCCGGGGACAGCGACTCCCCGGACTCGAGCGTCGGCAGAGCTGGTGAGCCCGGCCCGGCGAGTGAGCCCGGCCCGGCGGGGGATCAGTCCTCGTCGTCCTGACGGCGCAGCAGTTCGTCGACGCTCACCGACTGGTCGTCACCGCTGTGGTGGCGGCCTTCGTCGGGACCGGGCTGCGGGCGGTGACTCTCGTCGGCACCGGGCTGCGGGCGGCGGCGCGAGGAACGCAGTTCGGCCATCCAGTTCTCGATGCTGGTCCGGTTGTCGCCGGACGGCTCACCCGGATCCGATGCGCCGCGCGGAGATTCGCCGGGTGCGCCGGAGCCCGGCGGGACCGGGGTGTTCGAATTGCCGCCGGGTCCGTTCGGGGCTGAACCGAGTCCCACCGGTGTAGCAGCAGGTCCGTTCGGCGTCGCGGCGGGTCCGTTCGGGACCGAATCGAGTCCGCCCGGTGTGGCAGCAGGTCCGTTCGGCGTCGCGCCGGGGTTGGTCGAGACCGTGCGAGGGCTGGTCGAGGCCGGTCCGGGCCCGTTCGGAACCGGGTGGGACCCGTAGGGAATCGGACGCGGGCTGCCAGGGGGCCCGCCAGGGCCTGCCGGGGCAGCGCCCGGACCATTCGGGTCGGCACCGGGGTCGCTCGGGCCCGAGCCGGGGCCGAGCGGGACCGAACCAGGACCACCGGCGATCGGGCCGGGGCCGCTCCGGAACAGGCCGGGGCCGTTCGGGGTGGCGCTGGGTCCGTTCGGGGTTATGACGGGTCCGTTCGGAGTCTGGCCCGGACGGTTCGGGCCGAGAGCGCCCGGCGGCACGGGTCCGTTCGATGGCCTGCCCGGCACAGGGGACGTGCCGTTCTGCGTGGCCCCCGTGGGTGCGGCGGGCGGAACGGGACGCGGTCCACCGGCGTGCGGCCGGGTCGGCTCGCCCATCGAGACATCGGCGGGCGGGCGAGGCCGTACCGGCGGTCGCGGCGGATTCGGAGCGCTCTTCGCCTGGCCGGGGCTCATCTGCGGCGGCAGCGACAGGCTGCTCGCTCCGGCCGGCGGCTGTCCGGCAGGCGACTGCCCGGCAGGTCGCTGCCCCACGGCCGGCCGGCCGGTGGGGGGCTGACCGGTAAAAGCCTGCCCCACCGACGGCTGACCGGCGGGGGACTGACCGGCAGGGGACTGACCGGATGGCTGATCGGCGGACGTCCCGGCCCGTGGCCGCGTCGGATCGGGCGCGGCAGGCATCGGACCGCGTGGCGCGGAGGGACGACCGGCGTCGGCGCGGCCCGGCGCTTCGGCCCGTTCCGGAGTATCGGTCTGCGCCGAGGAGACATCGTCGATGCGCTGAGTCGGCGCCTCGGCCTCGATCTCCGCGACGGTGCGCACCCGGCGAGGCGATTTGCGCTGCTTGTCCTCCGGCAGGGCGGGCATGAGCATGGTGACCGGATCGGTGATCGGGGTGGTCTTGATCAGGTCGACCACCTCACCGCCGCCGGGACGCTCGTCGTCGAGGATGGGTTCGCCGAGGCCGAGCTTCTCCTGGATGCGCTTCATCCAGGCCGGCGCCCACCAGCAGTCGTCGCCGAGCAACTTCATGGTCGCGGGGACCAGCAGCATGCGCAGGATGGTCGCGTCGATGAACAGCGCCGCGATCAGGCCGTAGGCGATGTACTGCATCATCACCAGGTCGGAGAAGGCGAACGCGCCGACGACCACGAGCAGGATGAGCGCGGCGGCGGTGATGATGCGGCCGGTGTGCGCGGTGCCCGCGCGTACCGCCTCGGTGGTCGAGGCGCCTTGATTGCGTGCCTCGACCATGCGGGATATCAGGAAGACCTCGTAGTCGGTCGACAGACCGTAGATCACCGCGATGATCAGCACGAGGACCGGCGACATGATCGGCTGCGGGGTGAAGTTCAGTACCCCCGCGCCGTGACCGTCGATGAAGATCCAGGTCAGAATGCCCAAAGTGGACCCGAGGCCCAGCGCGCTCATCAGCGCGGCTTTGATCGGCAGCACCAGCGAACCGAAGGTGAGGAACATCAGCACCGTGGTGACGAACAGAACCAGCGCGATCATCAGCGGCATACGGTTCAGCAGCGCGTCGACGCTGTCCTTGGTGATGGTCGGCTGTCCGCCGACGTAGAGCTCGACGTTGTCGGGCACCTCCATCGACCGCAGGAAATCGATCGTCGGGTCGGCGTTCTCCGAGTCCGCGAGCGTGGCGCTGGTCCGGTACACGTCGGGCTCGGTGGTCGAGCGGCTGGGAACGCCGAAACCGCCGATCAGCCCGGGCGCCTCGCCCGCCTGCTTCCACACCTTGCCGACGGCGGAGCTGTCCTCGGAGACCATGACCAGCTGCACCGGGTCGGTCTTCTTCAGCGGGAAGACATCGTAGAAGTTCTCCAGCGCGACCCGGACCTTGTTGTCCGGCGGCAGGTAGCGCTCGTTGATGCCGCCGAAGGCCAGGTTCTTCACCGGGATGATCAGCAGCAACAGCAGGATGGTGATCGGCACCGCGATCTTGAGCGGATGCTGCATCACCCACTGGGTGGTCCGGCCCCAGAAGCCGTTCTCGACCTCTTCGGCGGTCTTGGTCTGCCGGAAACGCTTCAGGCCGAGCATGTCCACGCGCCGACCGAGCACGCCGAGCATGGCGGGCAGGATCGTGATCGCGGTGAGGGCGGCCAGGGTGACCGTCGCGATGGTGCCGTAGGCCACCGATTTCAGGAAGCCCTGCGGGAACAGCAGCATGCCGCCGAGGCTGGCCACGATCATGGTCGCGGAGAACACCACGGTGCGCCCGGCGGTCATCACCGTGCGACGGACCGCGGCGCGGGGTTCGTAGCCTTCGGCGAGTTCTTCGCGGAATCGGCTGACGATGAACAGGCCGTAGTCGATGGCCAGGCCGAGACCGATCATCGAGACGACCGCGCCGACGAAGGAGTTCACCTCGGTGACCTTCGTGAGCGCCATGATGATGCCGTTGGCGCCGAGCACGGTCAGGCCGCCGACGACCAGCGGCAGCCCGGCGGCGATCAGGCCGCCGAAGACGAAGAACAACAGGACACCGACGGCGGGAATGGCCATCAGCTCCATGCGCTTCTGGTCGCTGGCCATGGTGTCGTTGAGTGTGCCCGAGACCGCTTGCAGGCCGGTGACCTGCACATCGACGCCGTCGATACCGAAGACGTCCTTCACCTCGCGGTAGTTGCGCACCATGTCGGTGTCGTTGTCGCCGACGATGGCGATCGAGGCGAAGGTGTACTTCTTGTCCTGCGACCCGAAGGTGAGCGGTACGCCCGGACCGGTATCGGTCGGCCAGTACGCGCCGTTGACCTTGGCGATCTGCTCCGGGTGCTCCCGCGGCAGCCGGTTGAGGCTGTCGACGACCTTGTCCCGGAACTCCGGGTCGTCGATCGTCTTTCCCTCGGGTGCGGTGTACAGCAGGATCACGTCGCTGGTGTGATCGCGGCCGAATGCCGAGTCGGCGATGCGCGCGGCCTGCGCCGACTCGGAGTTCGGATCGTCCCATCCGCTGGAGCTCAGATGGTCTTCCAAGCCGAAGCCGTAACCACCCAGTCCCAGCATCGCCGCGGTGACGATGCCGATGACGGCGAAGCGGAAACGGTAGACCAGATCGCCCCAGCGTGTGAACACTAAGCGACTCCTTGACCGGGGCGAGAGGTGAGCAGTGCCGACAGCGGCCGGAACGGCTGCAGCCAGGCACCCTCGTCGGGCAGCGAATCGAGGCTAACCCGTGGGAGCGGTTCGCGGAACACGCCCGGGATGTCCTCGAGATCGATGAACTCGAGAGTATCGGATGTGACCGCCCAGCTCGCATGCTCACGGAAGCCGAGCACCTGCGCGGGAACCCCGCGCGCGGCGAGACGTTCGAGCGGTTCACGGAAAGCCTGGCCGTCGGCCGAGGCGACCATGATTCCGGCCAGTCCCGCACCGCGACTGCGCATCTCGATGTGCGCGAGCATGTCGGCGTCGACGTCGGAGTCCTCGTCGATCTTGGGCTTGGCGAACACCGCGTAGCCGACGTTGCGCAGCGCCTCCACCCAGGGGCGCACCACATCGGCGGTGCCGGGGGCGATGTTGGTGAACACCGTCGCCTCCGGCTCGATGCGGCCGCCGCCGCCCGCGGACAGTTCGGCGGTCCGAGCCAGCAGCCAGCGCCCGAGCGCGTCGAAGCGGGGCCGGTAGGCGGCGGTCGGGCGGCCGCCGAGGATGGCGCCCAAGCCCATGTCGAGGTTGGGCGCGTCCCAGATCAGCAGCACCCGGCGCACGTCCGGCGCGGCGCCGCCCGCACTGTCGGCTCCGGTTCCCTGCACCTCCCCCGCAACACCCCCGGCCGAGTCGGCCATCGCACTGACGCTCATCATTCGATCTTGCCCCAGATGAACTCGGTGATGGCGCTGCCCGCCCTGTGTGCCTTGCCCTCGAATTTGGTGACCGGGCGTTCGTAACCGATCGGACAGTGCCGGGCGAGCAGCTCGGCGCTGCCGCCGGTGGTCTCGTTCAGGCCGGTCAACAGGGGTTCGCCCGCCCCGACCTCGGCGATGTGCTCGGCGTAATCGGCGTGGTCGGTCGCGACGTGCAACACACCGCCGGGCCGCAGCCTGCTCGCGATGAGCGAGAGCGTGGCCGGCTGCAGCAGCCTGCGCTTGTGGTGGCGGGCCTTGGGCCACGGGTCGGGGAAGAACACACGCACGCCGGTCAGCGACTCGGCAGCAATCATGTGCTCGAGTACGTCGACGGCGTCGCCGCGCAGCAGCCGGATATTGCCGATGTCGTCGCGCTCGATCCGCTGGACCAGCTGGGCCAGGCCGGGCTGGTACACCTCGATGCCGATCAGGTCGACGTCCGGTTCGGCCTGGGCCATCGCGGCGGTGGCGGTGCCGGTTCCGCAGCCGATCTCGATCACCAGCGGAGCCTTGCGGCCAAACCAGGCTTCGGTGTCGAGCGGCTCGTCACCGACCTCGCGGCCGATCTTCGGCCACATCCGATCCCAGGCGCCCTGCTGATTCGGCGTCAGGGCGCCGCGCCGTGACCGGAAGCTGGTCACGCGCGGGTAGAGCCGGGAGCCGGTGGTGGATCGTCTGCCTGCTTCGAGCGGGGCCGATGCTGTGGACGGCCTGCCCGGAACCGACTCGACAGTGTGGTTGGCGGCGTCGTTCACGACGTCCATTGTCCAGCATCGACGCATGGGCTCGGCAACCGAACCCCGACCGCACGGTCTCACCGGCGCGGCGGGCGCCGGAACTAGACTGCTCGTATGAGTTCTCCCACGGTGTTCGTCACCGGTGCCGCCGCCGGGATCGGCCGGGCCACGGCCCTGCACTTCGCCTCGCGCGGTTACCTGGTGGGTGCATTCGACATCGATGAGATCGGCCTGGGCAGATTGGCCGGCGAGATCGAGACGGCGGGTGGCAAGGTGCACACCGGCGTGCTCGATGTCACCGACGACGCGCAATGGCAGCAGCGGCTGGCCGAGTTCCATCAGGCGCACGGCCGGCTGGACATCCTGATCAACAACGCCGGAATCCTGCGCTCGGGCCCGTTCGAGGCCATCGACCTGCGCGAGCACCACGCCATGGTGGCGGTGAACGTCGACGGCGTGATCTCCGGCGCGCACCACGCCTTCCCGTACCTGCGCGAGACCACCGGCGCGCAGCTGGTGAACATGTGCTCGGCCTCGGCGCTCTACGGTCAGCCCGAGTTGGCCACCTACGGGGCGACCAAATCGGCGGTCAAGAGCCTGACCGAGGCGCTGGATCTGGAGTGGGCGCGCCACGACATCCGCGTGATCGCCATCTGGCCGCTGTTCGTGGCGACCGCGATGGTCGACGGCCTGGACACCGGCAGCGCCCGGTCGCTGGGCGTGCGCCTGACCGCCGAGGATGTCGCGAAGGGCGTCTGGAGCGCCACCCGCCGCCGGGGCAGGCTGCCGCGAGTGCATTACGAGATCGGCGCGCAGGCCAAGGTGCTGGCCCTGTCGGCGAAGTTCGCGCCCAGCTGGGCGGCGCGCGCGGTGAACAAGTACGTCACCGGTTCCTGACCGGCACCCATCCCCTGAAACGGTCGCGTCTGACAGAATTCGCACGGTCGAAGGGGGTTGATACCGATGCAGGTACGCGCTGGTCTCAGCGGGCGCACACAGGAACCGGCCGCACCACGCGACCACGCCGGACTGGATCGGCTGCTGGCCGATCTGCATGCGCTCGGCGGAGCTGACATCGCGATCGGGCAGCACGCCGACCGCGCCGCCGATCTCTGGCGCACCCCGCCGCGCATCCAGGTGACCGGCCGCGCGCACACCGGCCGCACCACCGTGTTGCACGCCCTGGCGCTGATGTCGGCGGTGGAGACCGAGCCGATCGACGAACCGGGCGCACCCGATCCCGAACTCGACGCCGATCTCGTCGTCTACGTGCTGGCGGGTGCGCCGCAACCGGCCGACCGCCGGGTGCTGGCCGCGCTGCCGCCGCAGCACACCGTGGTGGTGTTGAACAAGGCCGACGCCATCGGCTCGTCCTGGGCCGACGCGGTCGCCGCCGCCGAACAGTACGGCCGCGAACTGCGCAGGCCCACCCTGCCGGTGGTCGCCTCGCTCGCGACCAGGACCAGGGCGGGCGCGGTCACCGACGAAGATCTGACCGTGCTGCGCACGCTGGCCGCCGACACCGATCCCGCGCTGACCCTCTCGCCCGATCTCTTCGTCGCCGCCGCGGCCGGGGAGCATGCCCGCGAACGCGAGGACCTGTTGCGCCGCTGGGACCTGCACGGCGTCGCCTGCGCGCTGGCCGCGCTGCGTCACGACCCGGCCCTCACCGGCCCCGCCCTGCTGCAGGTGATGCACGCCGCCAGCGGTATCGACGCGCTGCACCGCCTGCTGCACCGCCGCTACGAACAGGCCGCGGCCCTGCGCGGCGGCGACCTGCTCGACCGTCTGTCCAGGCTTGCCGCGCGCTCGGTACCCGAAGCAGGTGGCCGCGCCCGCGACCTCATCGAGGACTATCTCGCCGGCGACGAAGCCGTCTGGCTCGGCCTGTGCGCGGGCCTGGCGCACCCCTCGGTCGCGCACCTGGCCGCGGGCTATCCGGCCGTCACCCCGGCCGACGCCGACGACGCGCTGTCCCGGGCGGCCCGCTGGCGCGCCGTCGTCGCCGGCGACCTGCCACCCGCCGCCCGCCGCGCCGCCCTGCGCGTGCACAACGGCTACATCCGGCTATGGGGGCGGATGAGCAGTGCCGGATTCTGATCCCGCCGGCCCCTCCGGTTCCGCCGAGGCCGCCGGTCCGCCCGTGGCCGACCTGGAACAGGTGGTCGCACGATGGAATCCGCAGGGCATGGCGCTGCTACGGGCGCTGCGCACGCCAGGGGGCGCCGCCGCCGACGAGGTCGCGCTGGTGGCCCCGGACGATGCCAACACCACGTTGTTGCGCGCGGAGCTGGCGCGCCTGACCCCACGGGTCACGCTGACCGATGTGCTCGCCGATCTCGCCGCTGTCGAGACCACTCTCGGTGCGACGGCCGCACCGCCCGCGGTGGCGCTGGTCCTGCTGGACGCGGGCAGTGTGCTCGGCGCCGATGCCGTGCGGCTGATCACCAGGCTGCGCGCGGCCGGGACCACCGTCCTGCTCGCCATGAACAACATTCACGCCCACGCCGACTGGCGGGAGGCACGCGACCGTGATCTGGCGGTGCTCGCCGCCCACGGCTTCGCCGATCTGGATGTCCTGCCGGTCTCGGCCCGGCTGGCCGCCGCCGCCAGGTCCGCAGACACCGCGCTGCTGGACCGCTCGGGCCTGGGCGCTCTGCACGCGGCGCTGATCGCCGCGACGGCGGGCGGCGGCGCGTCCGAGGAACGGGCGCGCGCGACCGTGCTCACCCGGGTGCTCACCGACACCCGCGCTCGGGTCGCCGAGCAGATGGAGTCGCTGCGGACCAATGCGGACGCCACCCGTTGGCGGGCCGAGCGAGCCGCGCTGCTGGCCGCCAGGGACGGTGGCCGCGCCGCCGCCATGTCGACGCTGCGTGGCCGGTTGCATCTGGCTCGCGTCGACCTGATCACCGAGACCGGCGCTCAGGTCCGCACGCTGCACGCCGCGGCCCGCACCGAGATCGACCGGCTGCCGCGCGCCGAGCTCGGCGATTACCCGTTGCGATTGCAGCAGGCGGTCACCGACCTGACCTCGGTCGTCGATCGCGCCGTCGACCGCAGGATCGGCGAGATCGGCAGGCGCATCGACGCGGCGGTCACGACGGCCGACGCGGCAGGCACCGGGCCCACGACAGCCGATGTCGGCGGACCTGACGCCGAACCGCTTCGGGCGCACCGGACCGAGGTGCTCGGGCCGGGCACCGAGGTGCTCGACGCGCACGCGCACCCGTCCACAGGGCGCGGAACCGACCCCGCGCCGCGCGTCGGTCCCGACCCCGAACCCCGGCACGCGGGGGTGGAAGACCACTTGATGGTGGCGTTCGGCGCGTCGGCGGGAGCCGGCCTGGGCAGGCTGCTGGTGTCGCCGTTGTCCTTGGTGCCCGCGCTGGAGATGGCAAGCGTTCCGGTAACCCTCGCACTGGGCGGTCTGGCGGCCTGGTGGGTGGTGCGCGCACGCAGGCAGGTCGCCGACCGCGCGCACCTGCGGCAGTGGGTGGCCGAGGCGCTGGTGACGGTGAAGGCGCAACTGGAGCAGCGGGTGGCGACCGCGCTGGTGGAGACCGAAACCGCGCTCACCGAACGGGTGATGCGGATCTGTGCCGAACACATCGTCGACAACGACCGCAGGGTCTCGGAATTGGAGGCGCGGATTCGGCGCGCGGCCGCCGAACGCCCCGGTCAATTGGCCGCATGTGAACGAGACATCGCGGTACTCGAGCAATACCTGGCAACCGCTCGCTGATACCGGGACCGGCTGCGCGCCGATGTCTCGAATCGGTTGGCCCGGAGCATCGTGGCTGTTGAATAGGTCACTGAATGGGTACATATTCCACAACCCGGCTCTGTTCCAGCCGTCACGCCACGTTAACCTCTAATCAGGAACCTGGGCGTCCGCTGCGTCCCGAAGTACGCGGTCCAGCCGGGGCCGCGTGGTCATGGTGGTCGTAGCGGGTGCCGTGAGCCGCCCATCTCAGGAGAGTTTTCATGACCTCAGCGACCATTCCTGGTCTTCGTGGATCCGACGGCCAGGCGCCGACCGAGCACAGCGAACTTCTCGCCTGGGTACAGGAAGTGGCGGAACTCACCCAGCCGGCGCAGGTGGTATGGGCGGATGGTTCCGATGCCGAATGGGAGCGGCTCACCGAGCAGTTGGTCGCGGCGGGCACCTTCAAGCGCCTCGACGAGAAGAAGAAGCCGAATTCCTTCTTAGCGTTGTCCGATCCGTCGGACGTGGCCCGGGTGGAATCGCGCACCTTCATCTGCTCCAAGAGCGAGGCGGACGCGGGCCCGACCAACAACTGGGTCGATCCCGCCGAGATGCGCGCGACCATGACCGAGCTGTACCGGGGCAGCATGAAGGGCCGCACCCTCTACGTGGTGCCGTTCTGCATGGGCCCGCTCGACGCCGAGGATCCCAAGCTGGGCGTGGAGATCACCGACTCCGAGTACGTGGTGGTCTCCATGCGCGTGATGACCCGCATGGGCCGGGCCGCGCTGGACAAGCTGGGCGCCGACCGCCCGTTCGTGAAGGCGCTGCACTCGGTGGGCGCCCCGCTGGCGGAGGGCCAGGCCGACGTGCCGTGGCCGTGCAACGACACCAAGTACATCACCCACTTCCCCGAGGACCGCGAGATCTGGAGCTACGGCTCCGGCTACGGCGGCAACGCGCTGCTGGGCAAGAAGTGCTACTCGCTGCGCATCGCCTCGGCGATGGCCCACGACGAGGGCTGGCTGGCCGAGCACATGCTGATCCTCAAGCTGATCTCGCCCGAGGACAAGGCCTACTACGTCGCCGCCGCGTTCCCGAGCGCCTGTGGCAAGACCAACCTGGCGATGATCCAGCCGACGGTCCCGGGCTGGCGCGCGGAGACCCTGGGCGATGACATCGCCTGGATGCGATTCGGCAAGGACGGCCGTCTCTACGCGGTGAACCCGGAGTTCGGCTTCTTCGGTGTGGCGCCGGGCACCAACCACAGCTCGAACCCGAACGCGATGGCGACCATGGAGGCGGGCAACACCGTCTACACCAACGTCGCGCTGACCGACGACAACGACGTGTGGTGGGAAGGCCTGGAGGGCGAGCCCGACCACCTCACCGACTGGAAGGGCAACGACTGGTACCTCCGCGAGACGGAGACGCTGGCCGCGCACCCGAACTCCCGCTACTGCACCCCGATGTCGCAGTGCCCGATCCTGGCCCCCGAGTGGGACGACCCGCAGGGTGTGCCGATCTCGGCGATCCTTTTCGGCGGCCGCCGCAAGACCACCGTCCCGCTGGTGACCGAGTCCTTCGACTGGCAGCACGGCGTGTTCATGGGCGCGACGCTGTCCTCGGAGCAGACCGCCGCCGCCGAGGGCAAGGTCGGCACCGTGCGTCGCGACCCGATGGCGATGCTGCCGTTCCTGGGTTACCACGTGGGCGACTACCTGGATCACTGGATTCAGCTCGGCAAGAACGCCGACGCGAACAAGATGCCGAAGATCTTCTACGTCAACTGGTTCCGCCGTGGCGAGGACGGCCGCTTCCTGTGGCCCGGCTTCGGTGAGAACTCCCGCGTGCTGGAGTGGATCGTCGGCCGCATCGAAGGCACCGCCGCCGCCGAGGAGACTCCGATCGGCAACGTGCCGCGCGCGGCGCATCTGGACCTGGACGGCCTCGACGTGGACGCCGGCGACGTGGACGCCGCGCTCGCGGTGGAGGTCGAGGAGTGGCGCAAGGAACTCCCGCTGATCGAGGAGTGGTTCGAGTTCGTCGGTGACAGGCTGCCCAGCGGCGTCCGCGACGAATTCGAGGCGCTGAAGCAGCGTCTGGGCTGAGCGGCGGGTTCGCCGTAACACCCGAGGCCCCGGAGCGTGTGCGCTCCGGGGCCTTTCCTCGTATTCGCGCACAGTACTCGCGCGATTTCGTGACCATTCACCGGTTTGAATGCGGTGCGTGCGGGGAATCCGCCGGACGATGGTCGAGCGTGTCGCGGTATGCGGGCCGGTGAATTTGCGCCGGACGCTTCTTCCGTGTGGCGACCTGTAATTCCGGAATCGGTTGTCTCGTCATGTGATCGAATGTCCCGGAGATATTGCTCCGGGGTTATCGGACCGGTCGGCGACATGTGAATCCATCGCGTTGCGCGCCTTGGAAATTCGTTCTGTGAAAGATGCTTTCTTCACTCTCGTTGCAGTACCCGGACGGCAGGTGACCAGTAGAATCTCCAGGCAATGAGAGGTGGTCCGAGCATGGTCGAACAGGACATCCCCGGAGCCGCGGCGTCACCCGGAACGCCGACCAGTACGCCTGCCCATCGGGCGGCGGGACGATTGCGGCAGGTATTGCCGCCCGGATACGAAGTGCGGGTCGATCATTTGCCCGTCGATCCGGAGGCCGATCCTGATGCCGAACCCGGCCGGATCCGCCGATGTGAACCGGTCATCAGGGTGCTGGCGACCGCGGATCGCGCACGCGACTGATTCACGCGCGGGTCCACGGGCCGCCCCGAGATGTCACACCGCCGCCGCCCCCGGGGGGTGACGGCGGCGGTGTGATCCCCGGCCGGTGACCGGCTAGCCGGTCCAGCCCATGGGCATGAGCAGCGACTTCTGCTCGCAGAACGCGTCGAGCCCCTCGGGGCCGTTCTCCCGGCCCAGCCCGGAGCTCTTGTACCCGCCGAAGGGCGAGGTCGGGTCGAAGGCGTACCAGTTGATCGCGTAGGTGCCGGTGCGCACCCGCGCGGCGATCTCGGCGCCGTGCTCGATATCGGCGGTCCACACCGAGCCTGCCAGGCCGTAGGCCGAATCGTTGGCGATGTCGATCGCCTCGTCTTCGGTGCTGTAGGGGATGACCGAGAGCACCGGTCCGAAGATCTCCTCCTGCGCGATGGTCGACTTGTTGTCCACGTCGGCGAAGATGGTCGGCTCGACGAACCAGCCGCGGTCCACGCCCTCGGGCCTGCCGCCGCCGAGCACCAGGCGCGCGCCCTCGGCCTTGCCCTTGGCGATGTAGCCCTCGACCCGCTCGCGCTGACGCTCGGAGATGAGCGGACCGAAGGTCACGGCGGGATCGGTCGGATCGCCGGTCTTCAGCGTGCGCACATGTTCGACCAGTGCCTCGGTGATCTCGTCGTAGCGACCGCGCGGGACCAGGATCCGGGTCTGGGCGACGCAGCCCTGCCCGCTGTTCATCAGGCCGGAGAAGGCCAGGACCGGTATGTGGGCGAGGTCGAAGTCCTCGAGCAGGATGGCCGCGGACTTGCCGCCGAGCTCGAGGGAGACGCTCTTGAGTTGCTCGCCCGCGATGGCGGCGATCCGCCGGCCCACCGGGGTGCTGCCGGTGAAGGTCACCTTGTCCACACCGGGGTGGCCGATCAGGTATTCGGCGACGTCGGCATCGGCGGGCAGCACCGAGATCACACCCTCGGGCACGCCCGCCTCGGTGAAGATGTCGGCGACGATATTGGCGCTCAACGGTGTCAAGGGGGCGGGCTTGAGCACGATCGTGCAACCGGCCAGCAAGGCGGGCGCCAGTTTGTTCACCGCGAGGAACAGCGGCACGTTCCAGGCGGTGACCGCGGCGACCACGCCGAGCGGCTCGCGGCTGACCCGGGTGGTGCCGAACGAGCCGGTGCGGGTCTCGGCCCACGGGAAGGTCTGCGCCAGTGCGGCATAGGTGTCGAGGGTGGCCGTGGCGGGCAGTTGGTTGAGGGTGATCGCGGCCAGGCCGGTCGCGCCCATCTCCGCGGTCAGGGCCGCTGCCAGCTCACCCGATTTCTGCTCGATGAGGCGGGCGGCCCTGGTCAGGACCTCGGCGCGCTCGGCGGGCGGGGTGGACGGCCACGGTCCGTGGTCGAAGGCGTGGCGGGCGGCGGCGACCGCCGCGTCGACGTCGGCGCGGGTCACGACGGGGACGCTGCCCACCGGTTCGACCGTGGCCGGTGAGATGACCTGGAGGCGTTCGGAGCCGGCCGGTGCGGTCCAGCGGCCACCGATGAACAAGCTGTCGTAGTGCATGAGAACACGTTACAGTTTTGCCCCGGCTATGTCTGTAACCTGTTTCAGTTTTTCGTCGGCCGGACCCCCTGACCTGCGTGAATTCCAACCTGTCGGTTCGGTTTTCGCGAGAACGCACTATTGCGAAGTGTTGCTCGGAGGTGGATGCTGTAGCTACTCATAAGCTGGGGAGGACGGGTTATGGCGGTGCATGTGATCGATCGGTCGCTGATGACAAGCGACCGGACCGACCATCAGGCGAAGAGTGTGGGCACCGGAGGGTGGGTCGTCTCCTTCCTGCCGGGCCGCACCTTGACCCTCGAACAGGCCGCGGCCGCCATGCAGGCGGCCGAAGCGGTGGCGACGGTGGACAGGCTGGCCGGCCAGGTCGGCTTGACGACATTGGAGACGGTGGGACTGGCGATGCGGGAATCGCCCTGGGAGCCGCCGGTTTCCGAGCAGCGCGGGGCGATGCGCAGGCTGGGTTCAGTGCGGCTTCGTCGCCACCACGACGAGGTTGCTCACCAATAACTCCCTGACCAGCGGCACGCGGACCAGCCACCAGGCCCAGCGCGGGTGGTAGCGCGGGAACGTCGCGTGCACCTGCGCGGAGGTCCGCGCGGCCCAGCGGAGCCCGTCGGCGGCGCCCACCGCGAACAGTGATGTCCCGAAGCGGTTCTTGGGCTCGTGACCGTGCTTGCGCCGATAGCGTCTGGCGGCGTACTCACCGCCGAGGTAGTGCCACGGCCCGGTCTCGTGCCCGCCGAAGGGGCCCCACCAGAGGGTGTAGGACAGCACGATCAGTCCGCCGGGGCGAGTCACCCGCACCATTTCCTCGGCCATCACCCATGGTTCGGGTACGTGCTCGGCCACATTGGACGAAAAGCAGATGTCGACGGCATTGTCGCGGAAGGGTAGTGCCATTCCGGAACCGCGTACGGCGGCGGGCACGGCCAGTCCGGCCGCGTGCATTTCCGAAGGGTCGGGTTCCACGGGAATGTATCGCGCTCCCGCGCGGGCGAATTCGTCGGCGAAGTAACCAGGTCCGCCGCCGACATCCAGCACGGTCGCGCCGGTGAGTTCGGCGCCGGCGAGGTCGGCGTAGAAATCGGCGAGCATGGCGGCGCTGTCGGCGGCGATGCCGCCGTAGAAGCGAGCGGGATCGCTCTGTTCGAATCGGAAGCTGGTGAGCAGGCCCACGGCGCGGCGCAGGGTCGCACGCTGTGCGAATCGCGCGCGGAACGGCCGCGGTGTCACCGCGAGAGGTGGCGATTTCTCGGCTCTCAGCACGGCGCCGAGTTTCGCACAACCCGTCACCGGCCTCGCCGCTCGCCCGGTGGCGGGCCCGGCTGCCGCGCGCAACCGGGCCCGCCCGCCTCGATCAGCCGACGCCGCTGTTGGCGCCCGAACCGGTGGAGGCGGAGGTGCCGAGCAGGCCGAGGAGGATTCCCAGCAGGCCGTCGATCTCGATACCTGAACCGGAATCGGCGCCGCCGGTCCTGGTCATCGCTTTCTTCATTGACTTCTCCTCATTCATTGCGGACCGGCCCACTTCTCGACCGGCCGCCCCCAGAAATCGGGGGGTGTCCGGAGGCTATCGAGGCTCGCTGTGAAATGTAAGCGTTTCAAAGAAAATCGACGGACGGATTCGGCTTCGAGCCGGTCAGCGCGCCGCGACATCCTCCGGTGATCCGGGTCTGCACCATTGCCCGCCCGCATCGGGTTAGGGTGTAGCCCGATGTCCGAGTGCCCACTGGGCCCGAATTCTGAGAGAAGCACCACCGTGCGCGAAGTCCTCCTGCTCTGCTGGCGCGACTCCGGGCATCCGCAGGGCGGCGGTAGCGAACGCTATCTGGAACAGGTGGGCGCCCAGCTGGCCGCCCGCGGTGTCAAGGTCACCTTGCGCACCGCCCGATACCCGGGCGCGGCCAAGCGTGAGCGGATGGACGGCATCGACATCAGCCGCGGCGGTGGCCGCTACAGCGTCTACCCGCGCGCGCTGGCCGCCATCCTGCTCGGCCGGATCGGCCTGGGACCGCTGCGCGGCCTGCGTCCCGACGCGGTCGTCGACACCCAGAACGGCATCCCCTTCTTCGCCACTGTCGCGGTGGGCGCGCCCTCGGTCGTGCTTGTGCACCACGGTCATCGCGAACAGTGGCCGGTCGCCGGTGCGCTGGTCGGCCGGATCGGCTGGTGGATCGAATCGCGGCTGTCCCCGCGCGTGCACCGCGACAACCAGTACCTGACCGTCTCCCTGCCGTCGGCCGAGGAGCTGGCGGTTCTCGGCGTCGAGCGCGAACGCATCGCGGTGGTGCGCAACGGCGCCGAGCCGGTGCCCGCGGACGCCCCCACCGGCGCGGCCGACACCCGCTCGCCCGAACCGCGCGCGGTGGTGCTGTCCCGGCTGGTGCCGCACAAGCAGATCGAGGACGCGCTGATCACGGTCGCGCGGTTGCGTGACCGGATCGCCGGTCTGCGCCTGGATGTGGTCGGCGGCGGCTGGTGGGAGGAGAACCTGCGGGCCACCGCGCACGAGCTGGGCATCGACGACATCGTCTCCTTCCACGGTCACGTGGACGAGACCCGCAAGCACGAGCTGCTGGCGAGCGCCTGGGTGCACATGATGCCCTCGCGCAAGGAAGGCTGGGGGCTGGCCGTCATCGAGGCCGCCCAGCACGGCGTGCCGACCGTCGGTTACCGCAGCTCGCGCGGCCTGACCGACTCCATCGTCGACGGCGTGACCGGCATGCTCGTCGATGACGTCGCCCAGCTGACCGAAGCCGTCGGCGAACTGCTCACCGACGCGTCCACCCGCGGCGTCATGGGCGAGAAGGCCCGCGCTCGCGCCCGGGAGTTCTCCTGGGAACAGACCGGCGCCGGGGCCTACGAAGTCCTGGCGGCAGTCGCCAGGGGTGAGCGGATCTCCGGTTTGGTCACCGGCCCCGATCAGCGGGATTGACGGATCGACAGCCGCCGGGTCACCACGGCTGTCAGCGCTCCACCCACCAGCAGGACCGCCCACACGCCGTGCGCCAGCCCGGCCCACGAGCGCTGCGCCGTCGACGCCGAGTATTCGTTCGCGGCCACGAACTCGGCGCTCTGGGTGCTATTCACCGGATCGGGCACTCGGTACAGCGCCAGATCGGCGTCGGCGTAGACCTGTTCGAGCCCGGCCAGCGTGACCGCCGAATTACCGAGCGGACCGGGCGTCGTCCGTTCCACCAGCACCCAGCCGACCCCGCGCGCGGCCAGCTCGCCGGGCGAACCACCGCCGAGCAACAGCCGCTCGACCTCGCTCGCCCGTGTTCCCTCGCCCGCTACCGTCCGTCCGCGGACCGGCAGCTCACCGGTCTGCAGCACATCGGCGGGCAGCATTCGCGGCGCGGGATCGAGGACCGGCGCGGCGCCGCTGGAGGGGAACTTGCGGAACATCCCGCCCGGCAACACCGCGACATCGGCCGCGCCGTGCACCTCGGCGGCCACCCGTTCCCACCCCGGCGGATACCGGACGGGCCGCAGCTGCCCGCCCGCTCCCCAGGCCAGATCCAGCAGCGGAACCACCAGCACGACGATGAACGCGGTGCCCACCACCGCGGGTCCCACCGCCGCCCGCCGCTGCCATGCCGCGGTGAGCGCGAGACAGCCCGCCGCCGCACACAGGGCGTAGCCCGGCACCGCCAGCGCCACGTACTTCTGGGTGTCGCGCAGCAGGCCCGCCCCCGGCACATCGGCGATCAGCCACTCCATCACCGTCAGACCCCACCCGGTCGCCGCCAGCGCGGGCAGCGCTATCGCCGCGATGGCGAGCCACAGCAGGGAGCGTCGTACCGCCAGGGCAGGGTCCGCGCCTGCCGTCGCCGCGCTCTCGCCCGCCCCATCTGTGGCGGCCGCGGGCGAGTCCGTACAGCCGAGGTCGGTGAAGCTGGATTCGGTCATGCCTGGTCCCGCCGAGCTCTTTTCCTCGGTGGCCGACCCGGGTCCTTCCGAGGCGACGGCGCGTACTCCGGTCGCGACGACCGCGAGCAGGACGAGGGTGCCGACGAGGGCGAGCACGGTGGTCCGCGACTCCGGGACGGCATCGGCATTCCAGATTCCGCCCAGGCCCGCGAGGCTGCCGAGGGTGCCGAGGCCGGGTTCGGCGCGCGCGGCGAACGCGCTCGCGCCCGCCGGGTCCGAGGGTTCGGCGCCCGCGCCGGACAACGCCGTGGCCATCAGCCACGGCGTGGAGGCGATCGCCGCGAGGATCACTGCCGCGGGCGCCCGGCGCAGACCGATGGTGACGATCGCGGTCGTTCCCGCCAGCAGCGCGCCCGTGGGAGTCAGCCCCGCCGCGGCGAGGCAGGCCGCGAGGGCTGCCCATCGCCCCAGGCTCGTCGTCCGGCTCGACCGGGCCTGCTTCGAGGTCGTCGGCGTCGGCTGGTCCGGAGGGGGCGATGTGCCGGGGTGGTGTCGTCGGTGGGCTGCTTCGCGGATGCGATAGGCGGCCCAGGCCGTCCAGGGAAGAGCGGCGTAGCCGGTGAGCAGACTCCAATGACCTTGCAGAAGGCGCTCTGCGACATACGGGTTCCACAGAGTGACCGTCACCGCGACCAGTTGCGCGACGAGCGGAACCGCCGCGGCGTTGCCGGTGCGCGTCGTGCGCGCGAGCAGGGTGCGGACCAGGACGGCCGCACCGTAACCGGCCGACCACAAGGCGAGCAGCAGGATCGCTTTCACCACGAGACCGCCGTCGACGATCGTCGAGACGGTCGCGAGAAGTGCGTCCTGCGGGACGGCGCGCGGCGCGGCATCGCCGAGGCCGAGCGCGGAATCGGTGAGGTAGGAGCGCGGCGTGCTCACCGCGTCGCGCAGCAGCAGATATCCGGGGCCGAGCAGCGGCCCGGCGAGCAGCAGGGTCAGCGCCGCGCTGTAGACCGCCACGGCGAACCGCTGCCCGCGTTCGCGCCGCCTCATGCCCTGGTCCACGCGGTCACCCTACGGACCTGCCGCACGAGGCGGGACGGTGCCTCGGCTGATCGCGGCGGAGTGCGTGAGCCAGGCGTTTCGTGAGGGCCGACTGGCGGGCTCCGGGCCCCGAGGTGCGACGATTGGCGCATGTCCGTCACGCGCCGCCCCCTGCTCGTGGCGGACATGACTTTGGTGACCGCGGGCGCCATGACCGCCAATGTGGCCGGGTACCTGCTGCAACTGCTGGCCGGACGCTGGCTCGGCGTCAACGGCTACAGCGAGTTCGCCAGTCTGCTCGCGGTGCAGTTGCTGTGTGCGGTGCCCGCACTGGCCCTGCAGAACGTGGTGGCGCGCGAATTCGTGCGCGGCGCCCCGGTGGCGGCGTTGCGCGCCTTGCAGTGGCGGTGCGCGGCGATCGTCGCGGTGGTCGCGCTGGCGCTGATCCCGGTGGTGACTCTCGCCCTCGATGTCGGCGTCCTGGCCTGCGCGGGCGCGCTGGCCGCCGCCCCGGCCCAGGTGCTGCTCACCGGCGAGCAGGGGATTCTGCAGGGTGAGCGGCGCTTCCGGTTGCTGGCCGTGGTGCTCGGCGCGGCCGGCATCGCGCGAGTCGTCCCCGCCTTGGCACTGCTGGCGCTGGCGGCGGGCGCCGGACCCGCGCTGTGGGGTACGGCGTTCGGCCTGGCCACGGCCGCCGCGCTGGCGCGGGCGCTCGCGGGCACGCCACCGCCGTTGTCTGCTGCGCCGTCGTCTGCTGCGCCCGCATCGGCTGCTGATGCGCTGCCGTTGCCCGCCGATCCGGCGCCGTTGTCTGCCGATCCGGCGTCCCCGGCCGAACCGGGGTGGGCAGCGGATGCCCGGAATGCGGAACCGGGCAGATGGCCCGGCGCGGATCCGCGCGCCGGGCAGCAGCCCGCAAGCGCATCGGGGCGCCCGCCGGTGGTGGGCGTGCTTCCGGTCCTGCGGGCCGCGCAGGTGCAGGCCGCGCTGATGGCGATGTCCTCGGCCGATCTCATCGTCGTGCGGATGGTGCTCGACGAGGCCGAGGCGGGCCGCTACGCGCTCGGCGCGATTGCCGCGAAGATCGCCTTCTGGTTGCCCGCCGCCGTGGGCGTGGTGCTGTATCCGCGGATGGCACAGCCGGCGCATTCGGCGCGCGCGATCCGGGACGCACTCGCGGTGCTGTCGGTCCTCGGCGTCGTCGCGGTCCTCGGCGCCGCGGTGGCCGCACCGCTCGCGCCCTTGTTCGCCGGGCAGGACTACGCGCCTGTGCAAGGTCTGTTGTGGCTGTTCGCCCTGCACGGCGCGATCCTGGCGGTCCTGCAGGGCGCGGTGCTGTCGGCGATCGCCGTCGACCGCACCACCCCGGCCGCGCTGACCTGGCTCGGCCTCGCGGTCGAGGTGACGCTCATGGTCGTGTTCGCCCGCACCGCTCCCGCGCTGATCGGCACCGCCGTCGCGGTCGCCGCGACCACGACGCTGCTGGTCGTCGTGATCGCCCTGCGCACCGATACCGGCAAGCCCGCCGAACGGCGGCTGTCGGCTCGTTGACGGTGGGTCGGTGGTCGCGTCCCCGGTCCGTTCCGGCCGACGCCGAGACCGACACGCCCGCCATGTCCATGACTTTCCCGCAGACGACAGCGGCCCCCCGGTCGTGAGACCGGGGGGCCGCTGTCGCGATCAGCGAGCGATCAGAGGTTCTTCTTGTCGACGTTGATCTGCTCGGTAGGCGCGTCGTCCTCACCGCGGCGCACCGCGCCCTGGGCGGGCGGCGCGGCCGGAGCCGACGGCGCGGTACGGGACGAGTAGCCCGAGCCGCCGCGCGGGCCGAAGCCGCCCGAGGAAGCGGTCGCGGGAGCCGAACCACCGCGAATGCCGAGCAGGATGCCCGCGATCAGTGCGATCACGCCGAGCACACCGAGCACGATCGGCACGATGCGGCCGAAGGTGTTGAGGGTGTCGATGCTGTCCTTGGCGATCGAGAGCTGCGACTCGACGGTTTCGTCGTCGAAGACGAGGTGCGACTTGAGCGCGGTCACGTCTTCCTGTTCGGCGCTACGGCCGTAGAAGATGTGCAGCGACTCGCCACCGCTGATGACGGTGCCGGTCTGCGGCTCGACGTAGAGGTCACGAACGTTCTTGTAGTAGCGGGTCAGCGTGACCGGGGTGTCGCCACCCTCGAGGCCCCACTTGGCGGCGGGCAGGGTCAGCCGGTTGGTCGGCGCCTTCACCACGTCGTACATGCTGGTGGCCGGAACGGAGTTCTGGAAGTGGTAGACCGTGGTGCCGTTGATCTCGGTCTCCTCTTTGAAGACCGCCGGGTAGGTCGCGCGGGCGTTGAGATCGAAGTACGGGTAGTCCTTCTTCTCGGTGCCGATCGGGAAGCGGTACTGCAGACCCACGTGCTGCACCGGCTCGGTGAGGGGCTCGCCCTTTTCGTTGGTCGACACCGAGATCGAGCCGTTGGGCTCGGTGGACACCGGCTCGCCGGTCTTGCGGTCGATGGTGACCCGGTCGACGCTCGCGGTCAGCAGACCGGTGTCGCCCTGACGGTCGGTGCGACGCAGCGTCTGGCCCGCCTGGACGGTCATCTGGTCCGCGTCGGACGGCTCCTCGACGGTGACGAAGCGCTGCGAGAGCAGCGGCACGTTCTCGTCGATCTTCGCCGAGCCCTGCGGAGCGGTCAGCGACTTCGAGTCCAGCACGAGGCTGGGCTCGTCTTCCCGACTGGTCGCGATGGTCGTGATCTCCAGGTCGAGAGGAGTCTTGGCCAGCTTTCCGACGGTATAGGTCGGGATCAGCAGCGCCATGACGATCAGCAGCGCGCCGAGACCTACGAGCAGGCAGGCCACCGTCCTTCTGGTACCGGCACTCAGTGCCATGCAAACACTCCTCGTCATAGAACTCAGGTCATTCCAGCCGGTGCCGCGACCGTAGCGCACGACACTCGTGAGCCCCGACACTAACAGCCCGATCGCGTACCATGCGGTTCCGTGGCCGGAATCCGGCAGGAAATCGCTCGAGTCTAGCGTGCAGACCACAAACCCCCCGGTCTCGAGCTGTTGTCCGAGACGGCCACACTGGAGTCCGATGACCACCACCGCTGCCGCACCCCGCCGCTT
Source organism: Nocardia shimofusensis NBRC 100134 (assembly GCF_001613125.1). Classification (GTDB taxonomy): domain Bacteria; phylum Actinomycetota; class Actinomycetes; order Mycobacteriales; family Mycobacteriaceae; genus Nocardia; species Nocardia shimofusensis. Next base: position 331,068 of record NZ_BDBT01000001.1, on the reverse strand, counting down.
CCTTCCCGCGCTGGAAGGTATGCGTGGTCTGGCCGCGCTCGGGGTGGTTCTGACCCACGTCGCCTTCCAGACCGGAGCGGCCACGACGCCGGTACTCGGGCGCATCTGGGGACGGTTCGACATGGCCGTCGCGGTGTTCTTCGTGCTCTCGGGCTTCCTGCTGTGGCGCCCGCACGCCGCGGCCGCGCGCGGCAACGGCGCCGCGCCGTCGGTCGGCTACTACTTACGGCACCGGGCCGCGCGCATCCTGCCCGCCTATTGGGCGGTGGTCTGCGTGGTGCTGATCCTGCTGCCCAATGCCGCCCACACCGCGGGCACTCGGGTGTGGATGTCGAATCTGGCGCTGCTGCAGGTGTATGTCCCCTTGACACTCACCGACGGTCTGACCCAGATGTGGAGCCTGGCGGTCGAGGTCGCCTTCTACCTGGCGCTGCCGCTGCTCGCGTTCGCGGTCGTCCGGCTGCGCGGACCGGCCGCGCGGTGGCGGGCGCCCGTGGTGGTCGGGCTGGCCGTGGTGTGTCTGGGGTGGAACCTGCTGCCGGTGCCGACCCCCGACGCCATCAACGCCGACAACTGGCTGCCCGGCTATATCCCGTGGTTCGCGGGCGGCATGCTGCTGGCCGAACTGGTCGAGGAGCCCGAACCTGCCCGATCGAGCAGCCTGCGGGCGCGCTGGCGGCGGATCAGCGGTAATCGCGCGGTGATGTGGACCGCGGCGCTGATCGCCTTCCTGCTCGCGGCCACCGACCTGGCCGGCCCTGCCGGCCTGACCCGCGCCGAACCATGGCAGTACGTCGTGAAGATGGCCCTCGGCACGATCATCGGCTACGGCCTGATCGCCCCCCTGGTGCTCGGCTCGGCACAGCACCGCTGGCTGGAATCGCCCTTGGCGGCAACGATCGGACGCTGGTCGTACGGCATCTTCCTGTGGCACCTCGCGGTGCTGTCGATCGTGTTCCCCGTCTTCGGCATCCTGCCGTTCTCCGGCGATTTCGTCTGGGTACTGATCCTGACCGTGGCGCTGACCCTGCCGGTCGCGGCCGCCGGCTACGCGCTGATCGAGGACCCGGCGCGTCAGCTCGCCCGGCGTATGGACCGGCGCTCCCGGCCGTCCGAACGTGCCGCCGCGCCTCGGACCTCGGCGTCGCCCGGCATCGACCACGCGGAACAGCGGAGCGACGCCCCCGGGGACCGCGCCGACGCGGGGCGGGGCGACGACTCGACCGGGCAGCGTCCGGCGGAGATCAGCTCACCCGCGCCGCGGCGGTAGTGCCGCGAGACCGACGGCGACGACCGCGATCAGCGCGGGCAGCTGCACCCAGAGCGAACCACCCAGGTAGCCCTCCGGGGAACGCCACGGTCCGGTGGAGAGCGCGGCGGCCGAGACGGCCGTGAACATTCCGGCGACTCCGGCGAGCGTCGCCGGAGTGCGGGCCGGGAGCAGGCGCGTCGCCAGCAGACCGGCGACAGTGAGCGCGGCGCCGGCAGCGCCCGCGATGACGGTGGCCGCGGCGAGGACGCCGATCGCGCCGAGGACGCGGTTCGACCACGGTCGCGGCGCGGCGCCCGCGTGCTCCTCGGCGCGGGCACGACGCGGAATCGCCAACGCCAGCAAAGGAATAAGGAGAAGAAGGCCGCCGAAGATGCCGAGGCGGTACCAGCGGTCGACGGGGAAGGAGACCGTGATCGGACCGGCCGCGTCGGCGGGGAGCAGCCATGCCTGCTGCCAGCCGTCGACGACCACCGGTTCCAGCTCGCGTCCGTCCGCCGTGTGCGCCTGCCAGCCGACATTGGTGCTCAGCGGCAGCACGAGAAGCTTGTCGTCGGACACGGTTTCGGCTCGCGCCAGCTCGACCAGACCCGGGTCGACATCGGTGCGGGTGAGCTGTAGCCGGTCGACGCTGAACATCTCGGTCGGGGAGACGACGACCTCGGGCTGCCCGGGCAACACCGTGAACTCCTGCGCGGCTTCGCCTTCGGACCGGGACGCACCCGACTCCGCCACATCGGAGTCGCCGGAGCCCGGCTCGTTCCCATCGATTTCGCCCACTTCGGGCGTTGCGCCGCCGGACTCGTCCGCATTCGAATCGGTGGTACCCGGATCGGCGCCGTCGGGGCCGCCCACCCCGGATTCGTCGCCGCCGGATTCGTCGGTGCCGGTGCCGTCTGTGTCCGAACCGCCCGTGCCCGGGGCGGTGTCGCCCGCACCGGGACCGGCTGCGTCGCCGCTGTCTCCCGCGCACACGGTCGCGGTAACCGGTGCGCCGGAGAGGAATTCGCCCGCCGTCGCGGTGACGGTGGTCTGTACTGTGCGGCCTGCCAGTGCCACGGTCGGTCCGGCCTCGCACGCGACAGTGAGCAGCCGATCCGGCGCGGCGGGCGGCGGGTACCGCGGGCCGAGCACTTCGATCTCGGCGAGGCCGGGCGGCTGGGTCTGCGCGAAACCGAGTGCGGTCCGGTCCAGCACGGTGTTCCAGCTGTGGATGCTGATCTCGATGCGGTCGGTGACCACGGGGTGCAATTCCACCCGGGCGGGCGTGCCGGGCTCGCGATCGGTGTCCAGGGTGCGCACCTGCGGGCCGCTGCCGAGGTTCACCGTCACCGCGGTCGGCTCGGCGGGCAGGCTGCCGAGCGAGGTGGTGAGGTCCAGGCCGGTGACCAGGGCGGGCTCGGGCAGTTCGACGGTGAGAGTCGGTTTTCCGGCCGCGAAGGTGCGCACGGAGTTCTCGGGGGCGATCCAGGCCGTGCGCGGGTCGCCGTCGGTGGCGGCGAAGGCCGAGCCGCGCAGGTCGCCGACATCGGCGCGGCCGCGGGCGATCGGCCTGTCCGGGTCGGTGAGCAGTGCCTCCAGCGCGGGGCCCTGCCTGGCGCGCACGGTCAGCTCGGGGGCCAGCGTCATCGGTTCGGGCGCGGCCAGGGTGCGGGCGAAGGCGCCGGGTTCCTCGGGAGCCAGGCCCATGCTCTTGCTGCACCGCACCCGGTCGGGGCCGTCGAAACAGGCGCTGCGGCCGGGGAATTCCTGCCCGAGGTCCCAGCCGAGCACCTGTCCGTCGCCGGCGACGGGGGGCAGCACGGTGTGGTGCCGGATGTCAACGACGCGCGGGTTGTCGCGGTCGGTGTAGTCCTCGAGGGCGAGTTCACTGATACCGAATTGACCTCCCGCGGAACCGCGTTCGGTGCGCAGGGCGGTGATGGTCAGCCAGTCGGTGCTGCCGGGCGGCAGCGACAGCGCCACCGGCTCGCCCGGTCCGGGGATCCGGGTGGACACACTGCCGTTCTCGGTGCGCGCCTCCACCCACTTCACCGGGTCGCCGATGGCCGCGCTGCTGGTGGTCAGCCGCAGCAATCCGTTGGCCACCGGTTCGTCGAGGTCCAGTCGCAGCCACTGGCCGACGGCGATCTCGGTGCCGTTGCTGATCCAGGCGGTCGAGGGATCACCGTCCACGGCCGCGGCGGTGGAGCTGCCGGGTGCGGCCCCGCCGAGTTGGGTGGCGTCGGCGGCCGAGCTGGAGGCGGTGAGGGTGGCGCCGGACCAGCCGCCCTGCACCAGGCCCGCGCCGTCCACCGGGTAGTCGGGGACGAGGTTGTGGGTGCGGCGCTCGTCGCCGGGAGCGCGCAGCGCGGAGTTGTGGTTGTCGACCCGGCCGAAATCGGCTTCCCGGTCCATCGGAGTGTCGGTGACGGTGACCGGGCCGACGGGCAGTCCGGCGCGTTCGGCGTCGGCGGCCAGCAGGCTCGGTCCGGTGACGCCCTCGCCGCGATTGCGGCGTTCGAGCGCCTCGGGCCCGCCCTGCACGACGGGCACCGAGGCGAGCGGCACGGTGTAGGCGCCGGGGAAGGATTCGGGCGCGCCGGTGCCCGAGAGCACCGTGGTGTCCTCGATGCCGGGCGCTCGCGGCGCCTCGACGCGGTAGATCTCGATCGCGGGATAGGTGGGCCGCAGATCGCCGTCGGCGACCAGATCCTCGGCGATCACCGAACTCTCGATCGGATCACCGAATTCGGCGACCTTGGTCAATCCGGGTGAACCCTCGATCGCCTGGTGCGCCAATATCGGCCGGGTCGAGCGCGAGGTTTCCGGGTCCAGGTCGTTGCGCAGCACCAGCACACCGATGCCCTGGTCGGCCAGGGTCGCGGCGAGCCCGGCCGAGGGGCGGCCGTCGGCGATCAGGCGCTGCACCGAGTCCATCGCGCGGATGGTGCCCGGCGGGTTGAGCGGCACCGAGTCGCGCACCGCCCACGGCGTGCTCGCCAGCGCCTGCAACGGTTCGTCGCGGGTCAGGCCCCACACCTGACTGCCGAACGGCGCGCCGGGCACGATGAGCGCGCGGGTGTCGGCGGCGTTCTCGGCCAGCCAGTCCGCGGTGTCGTGCCAGTGCCCCGGCACAGCCTCGTAGGCGCCGCGCGGGGCGAGCTTTCCGGTCCAGGCCAGCGAGGTCGACAGCGCCAGCGCGGTCAGGATCAGCGCGGTCACCGCCACCAGACGGTCGCGCTCGGGCCGGGCGAACGCCGCGAGGGACTGCCGCCACGGCACCGAGACCGGCAGCGGCACCCGGGCGATCAGATGCGCCAGCCCGAGCACCAGCGGGATGCGGATCAGCGGCTCGAGCTTGTGCACATTGCGCAGCGGTGCGCCGGTCGAGTCGAGGAACAGCCGCACCGACTCGGCGAACGGCCCGCTCAGCTCGCCGACGAAACCGGCGCAGATGCCGACCAGCCCGACGATCAGGATCAGGCTCAGCCGTCCGCGATGCGGCATCGAACGCATCGCCAGCCCGGCCATGCCCGCCGCCGCGATCAGGCCGGTCGCCAGCACCGCGGCGGGCTGGGTGACCAGCACCGCGCCCGCGATGCGCTCGGGCGAGACGAACGGGGTCCAGCTGTCGGTGCCGCGCAGCACCTCGGCCAGCGAGGCCCACTGCGTGGTGACGCCGGAGGATTCGATGTAGTCCAGGAACGGCGGGCTGACCTTGCCGAGCAGCAGCAGCGGCACCACCCACCACAGGGTGGCCAGCAGCAACAGCGGCACCCAGGCCAGCGTGAACCGCCACCAGCGCCGGTTCGGCTGGTAGGAGGCCCACCACAGCAGGGCGGGCAGGAACGCCGCGACCGTGGCGACCGCGTTCACCGCCCCCATCAGTGCGAGTGCCAGCGCACTGCCCGCGGGCGAATCCGCACCACCTCGGCGGCGCTCGCGATAGGCGTTGCCCAGCGCCGCGGGCGCGATCAGCACCCACGGGGCCAGCATCATCGGCAGCGTCTCCGAGGAGATCGAGCCGAGGGTGGTGAGCACCCGGGGAGAGAGCGTGAACGCGACCGCCGCCACGACCCGCGCCCCGCGGCTGCCGATGCCGAGAGTCTCACAGAGCCGGATGATGCCCCAGAACCCGGCGAGCAGCAGCAGCGCCCACCAGATCCGCTGAGTCACCCACGCGGGCAGACCGAGTAGATCGCCGAGGGAGAAGAATGTCCCGTGCGGGAAGAAATACCCGTACGCCTGGTTCTGGACCTGGCCCATCGGGGCCTGGCTGCTCCACAGATGTGAGGCGCGGTCGAGGAAACCCAGCGGATTCTGCGCCAGGTCGTATTTCGTGTCGGCGACCGTGAGGCCGGGCGCCTGCAGGAAGGACAGCAGGAACGCCGCGACCACGGTCCCGGCGAACCAGCGTCTACCGAGCGGCGCGGACTCGGGGGAGGCAGGTGCCTTGCCCCGGTCCGCGCCTGGGGTGCCGAGCGAGTCGGCGGTTGAAGCGGAGGTCAGCGGCTCAGCGGCTGCCGTACTCAACGCTGTTCAGCAGCGAGGAGTCGGCGTCGCCGCTGCGGTCGATCTCCGGGCGGGTGTTCTGCGAGACCGCCGCGGTGATTCCGAAGACCGCGATAACGCCGATCACGGCGCCGGCGACAGCACTCGCAATCCCGGGAACAGCAAACTTCATCGCGGCACTCCAATACGTCGTGACAGGCACATTTCGGGTCAACCTACCGCATGAACGGCCCGGAACGTGCGGAAGGTGCGTACAGAGATGGTCAATGCGTCGGCGCCGGGCAGTCCAGGCCGCCCAGAAAGGTGCGCAGTTTCGCGGTCGTCTCGTCGAGTTCCTCCTGCGGCTGCGAGGCCGCGACGATGCCGCCGCCCGCGTAGGCCCGCAGCGAACGGCGGTCGGCGGACAACTCGGCGCAGCGGATCGCGACCAGCCACGTGCCGTCGCCGTGGGTGTCGCACCAGCCGACCGCGCCGCCGTAGAACCCGCGATCGCCTTCGTCTCTGGTGATGACCTCCAGCGCGGCCGCGGTCGGCGTCCCGCACACGGCCGGTGTGGGGTGCAGCAGCACCGCCAGGTCGAGCGCGGACGGGGCGGGATCGCGCAGGGTCGCGGTGATCGGCGTGGCGAGGTGCCAGACATCGTGCGTCCCGACCAGCCGCGGCGCTGCGGGGATGTCGAGCTCCGAGCACAGCGGGCTCAGAATGCCGCGGATCCACTCGATGACGTAGGAGTGCTCTTCCCGGTTCTTGGCGCTGGCCAGCAGATTCTCCGCCTGCGCCGCGTCCGCCGCCCGGTCGGCCGAGCGCGGCATACTGCCCGCCAGCGGACGCAGGGTGACGGTCCTGCCCTGTTTGGCCACCAGCAGTTCCGGCGTGGCGCCGATGAGGGCGGCGCCGACGCGCCCCGACGGGCTCAGATCCACCGCGAACACGTTCGCCGCCGGATGCCGGGCCGCCAGTCGCGCGGCCACCGACTCGGGCTCGAGTGCGGCATCGGCTTCGGCCAGGACCGACCGCGCCGCGACCACCTTGCGCAGCTCCGTCGTCGGATCCTCCAGTTGCTCCACCAGTTTCTTCACCCGCGCGAGGTGCTCGTCCGCGCCGGGCAGCTCGCTGACCACCCGCACCGGGGGCAGCTCGACCGCCGGCGGCTGCCAGCGGCCCCGCGTGCGCGTCCACCGTTCGGGCGCCACGAGCGCGGCGGGCTGCCGTGGGTCGAAGGGCAACGCGCCCACCACGATCTGCGTGCCGTCCCCGCGCAGCGCCGTTCGCGCCGCGGTCACCGAGTCGAAAGCCGCGCGCACCCCGTGGGCGCGCAGCACACCCTCGGGCTGGGCGAGCAAGAAGTCGGTCATGATTCCTCGACGATAGCTGCGGTGCGCGCGGGCCGGTGCGGGCCGTGATCGACCCCACCGCGGGTTCGCCACCGTCCACGCAGTGTGTCGGCCTTCCGCCGCCGTCCGGTTCTCGCCGCTCAGTTCGCATCGCCGCCTGCCGACCGGCGCCTTACGAGTGATGTCGAGTCGGGCGATGGGCTGCTCGAGGCCGGCGGCGATGGTGGCGAAGGTGACATGCCCTCGTCGGCGTCCAGCTCGTGGGCGACGACTTCGGTGCGCGACCCTCCTGCGCAGGTCGCGGCCCTCACGCCTGCGCGGTGCGGGGCCCGCGCGCCCAGTTCGGCATCCAGACCCGGCCAGGCACCTCCGCGCGCGTGCGCGCCAGATACCCGCGCAGCGCCGCCAGCGACGGATGCCGATCGTCGGTCCGGAACAGCAGTGAATGGGGGTAGACAGGGGTCGGGTCGACCAGCGGTATCCGGCGCAGGTCGTGTGTGGCGGGCCAGATGTGGTGGTCGCCCGCGCCGACCAAAGTGGCCAGCGACGGGTCGGTCGCCACGGCGTCCATCAGGGCATCGCTGCCGAAATTCGGACCCGCCGCATCGATGCGCAGATCGAAGGCCTCGGTCAGGTCGTCGTAGTATGCCGACCATTCGGTGTCGCGCCGGATGCCGGGAATCCAGATCCGATGTCCACGAAGCTGTTCCGGCCGCAGCGATCGCTCGTTCGCGAGTGGATGCCCTGGTCCGGTGAGCAACTGCACAGGGTCGTCGAGCACCGGAGTGGCGGTGATGCCGTCGAGGAGATCACCGGCCGACACGGCACGGAAGGTCGCGTCGATGTCTCCGGCCGCCAGCGCCTCCACCGCGCGTGCCGCGTTCGCTTCCGGCAGCGACACCACCTCCAGATCCGCGTGCGGGTGCGTGGTGAAGAAATCGCGGAGCGCGAGCGCACAGGCGAAACGGCGGTTGAGCACGTCGACCCGCAGCGGCCGCCCGCCGGGTCGCACCGCGGCCGCCGCCCGCTCCACCGCACGCAGCACGGCGCGGGCATGCGGTAGGAACGCCTGCCCGTCGGCGGTGAGCCCGGCTCCGCGGGCGGTTCGGGCGAACAGGAAAACGCCCAGGGAGCGTTCCAGTTTCGCGATCCGCTTGGACACCGCCTGCTGGGTGACGCGCAGGTCCGCGGCCGCTTCCTGGAACTGCCCGCTCTCGGCGACGGCGACGAAGGTGCGCACGGCTTCGAAGTCCACCGCCGGATCCTACGAACGCACAACGCGCTGTTGTGGCTCGCCGAGGCGGTCGTTGTTGGATCCGGCCTTCCGTCTGATGGTGCACTCCTGGCCGTCGATCGGCGGCGAGGAGGACAGAGATGGCGGGGCAGCGGCTCGGACGGTCGTTCGGATGGTTGTGGTCGGCCTACGCGGCGTCCACGGTGGGCACTGCGCTGGGCTTCGGAGCCTTCCCGCTGATCGCCATCGCGGTGCTGGAGGCGGGGCCGGCCGAGGTCTCGGCGCTGTCGGCTGTCGGCCTCGCGGCGGGTGCGCTGCTGGCATTGCCGGTCGGGCCGTGGGTGGAGACACGACGCAAGAAACCGATCATGATCGGCGCGGACGTCCTGCGCTGCCTGGCACTGCTGACGATCCCGCTCGCCCATATCCTCGACCTGCTGAGCTACGCCCAGCTGCTGCTCGTCGCGGTGCTCTCGGCGGCGGCGAACATCGCGTTCGCCTCGGCGAGCGGCGCCTACCTGAAGCAAATCGTCCGCCCCGCGGACCTGCTGACCGCCAACAGCCGGTTCGAGACCACCACCTGGACCGCCACCGCGGTCGGCCCCACCGTGGGCGGTGCGGTTATCAGCCTGCTCGGACCGGTCGTGACCGTGCTCGCGAATGCCGCGGGCTTCCTGCTCTCGGCCCTGGGCATCGGCGCGATCCGGGAACGCGAGGTCGCACCGGTCACCAGGGGAACGCGATGGCGAGCGGCGGATCTGGTCCAGGGCTGGCGCTTCATCCACGCCGACCCGCACCTGCGTCCGCTGTTGCGGAACACGGTCGTGGTCAACGCGCTCATCATGGCCACCGAGCCGCTGCTGGCCGTCCTGTTGCTCGGCGAACTCGGCTGGGCGGCATGGCAATACGGAATCGCCTTCGGCCTGCCGTGCGTCGGCGGATTCGTCGGCGCTCGGCTCGCGCGCCGTCTGCGGGTTCGCTTCGGCCACCGCAGGGTCCTCCTCGTGGCCGGAGTGCTGCGCGCCGTCCCGCCGATCGCGCTCGTCCTGGTGGTGCCGGGGACAGCGGGCGTGATCATGGTGATCGCCGTGCAACTGGTGTTGATCACCTGCATGGGAGTGTTCGTTCCGCTGTTCGCCACCGAACGCCTCCAGCGGGTTCCCGACGACCGGATCAGCCGGGTACTGGTCTCCTGGAACATCACGAGCAAGGCCGGGATCGCGGCGCTGACCGCGCTGTGGGGTGTGCTCGGCGCGCTCGTCGGCCCCCGCATCGCCATCGGCCTCGCCGGTCTGCTGCTGCTGGCGACACCGCTGCTGCTGATCGAACGGGGTCGGCGTACTCCGGAGGCGATCGAGCCGCGCACGCCGGTCCCGGCGACGGCGTCCTGATCCCGACTACGCGCGGTCAGTGCTCCTTCTTGGCAGGCGGGACCAGCAGGACCGGCCGGTGACAGTGCCGCAGCACCGCGTCGGCGACGCTGCTGTGCAGCAGTGCCCGCAGGCCGGTCACCCCTCGGGTGCCCGCGACGATGATGTCGACGTCGAGCTCGTCAGCGGTTTCCACGATCGCGTGCCACACGCTCGTAGTGCATTCGACGGTGCGCCCCTCGGCTGCGAAGCCCGCCAATTTCGCCAGGCGGACCCCCTCGGTGTTGACGGTGCGGGCATCGACGTAGGCGACGTCCTCGAGTTCCTCGTCGGGCACCCAGTCCGGCGGCACCACCCCCGAGAGCCCGGACAGCCGGGCGGCTTGGAGCACCATCGGCTCCCACGCGGTGAGCACCACGGCGCGTTCGGTGGACAGGAACCGACCCGCGTATTCGATTGCGCGCTTGGCATTCTCGGAACCGTCGTAGGCGATGAGCATCAGATCGCAAGCCACCGGTAGACCTCCTGCCTGGAGTCCTGCTGCCAGGCTACCCCCGGGCAGTCCCGCCGGACCGTCCCGACGCGCGCCCGCCCGCGAGCCCGATCCGCGCGCGCACTACCGTGGACCCCCATGCGGAAGACGCCCCTGGTCCTGCTCGCCCTGTGCGCGGCCGTCGCGACCGCCTGTTCGGGCGGCACGACCACGGCCACCTCCCCGTCGCCGACCCAGCCGTCCGCGACGACAACGGTGTCCGAGCAGTCGACCACCGCGTCGAGCACCCCGGTGGCGGCCGACTGCGGCGCGCAATTCCTCTCCGGGCTGACTCCTCGGCGCAAGCTGGCGCAGCTGCTCACCGTCGGCGTGACCGGTCTGGCCGACGCGACGAACGCGGTCGGCGGCGAAGGCGTCGGCGGCATCTTCGTCGGCAGCTGGACCGACCCCTCGTTGCTGGCCGAAGGCCTGCTCGGTCAGGTGCAGGCCGCCTCCGCGGTGCCGGTGATGGTGACCATCGACGAAGAGGGCGGCCGCGTCTCCCGCGCCCGCGACCTCATCGGCGCGGCCCCCTCGGCCCGCGAGACCGCCGCGACCATGACCCCCGAACAGTTCTACGAGGCGACGCTGGTGCGCGGCCGGGCGCTGAGAGACCTCGGCGTGACCGTCAACTTCGCCCCCGACGTCGACGTCAGCTCCCAGCCCGACGACACCGTCATCGGCGACCGCTCCTTCTCCGACGACCCGAACGTGGTCACCCGGTACGCCGATGCCTACATCCGCGCGATGCGCGAGGTCGGCGTCGGCACCGTCATGAAGCACTTCCCCGGCCACGGCTCCGGCTCCGGCGACTCGCACACCGGCGCGGTGCGCACCCCGCCGCTGGATCAGTTGCAGGCCGTCGACCTGGCGCCCTATCGCGATCTCGTCGGTTCCGGCGCGGCCGTGATGGTCGGCCACCTCGACGTGCCCGGCCTGACCACCCCCGACGTGCCCGCCAGCATCAGCCCCCAGGTGATGTCGCTGCTGCGCGAGGGCACCGGCTACGGCGCGGCTCCCTTCGACGGCCCGATCTTCACCGACGACCTCGGTGGCATGGCCGCGATCACCGCCAGGATGGGCATCGAGCAGGCCGTCGAAGCGGCTCTGGTCGCCGGCGCCGACAACGCCCTGTGGATCACCACCGACGCCCTGTCCTCGGTGCTCGACCAACTGGAGCAGGCCGTGGCGAGCGGTCGGCTACCCGCTGACCAGGTGGACGCCTCGGTGCTGCGGATGGCGGCCTACAAGGGCCTGCTGACCTGCTGAGGCGACCCGCTGGGGACGGATCGGCCGTCGCCGAACTTACCTTGAAGTAATATCAGAGCTCCGGTATGCGGTAGGAGAGTGGATGGCGGGCGGAACGAAACGGCTTCCCCGGGCGGTGCGTGAGCAGCAGATGCTCGACGCCGCCGTGGAAGTGTTCGCGCGCAAAGGCTTCCACGAGACCTCGATGGACGCCATCGCGGCCGAGGCCAAGATCTCCAAGCCCATGTTGTACCTCTACTACGGCTCCAAGGACGAATTGTTCCGCGCCTGCATCCAGCGCGAGGGCGCCCGGCTGATCGAGTCGGTCGCGCCCGCGGGCAACCCGCTGCTCACCCCCCACGAGCAGTTGCGCACCGCGCTGGAAGCCTTCCTCGGCTTCGTCGACCAGAACCGCCGCTCCTGGCAGGTGCTCTACCGCCAGGCACTCGGCCAGGAAACCTTCGCCTCCGAGATCGACAACGCCCGCGAACGGGTCATCGAACTCACGGCCAAGCTGCTGGAATCCAGCGCCAAGCACCCCGAGCCCGGCACCAACTTCGACATCGTCGCCGCCGCCGTCATCGGCGCGGGCGAGGCGATCGCCGACCGGGTCGCGGGCGGGCGCATCGAGGTCCACGAGGCCGTCGACCTGCTCGACGACCTCGCCTGGCGTGGTCTGGCTGGTCGCAAGAAGCCCGAATAATCGCCACGGTCGTCCGGCCCACAATCTATGCCTACCCCGGTCAGCGCCTCCCCAGCGCGCTACGGCTTCGTGGCTGGTGGTGTCAGTCTTGTTCGCCGGCGTTGCGTAGCTGGTCGCCGAGTTCGTCGATCCGGTGTTGGTAGTCCTCGGCGCTGATCCGACGGACCTCGAACCCGGGTGTGGTCTCGCGGCCGTCGAGGTGGCGTCGGGTCAGTTCCCAGTGTTCGGCGACATAGGCGGGATCTTCCAGGCGACGTTGGGATTCGGTGACCAGGGCGGTGATCGCGGCGTCGCGGTCCGGCCCGACCACCCACCAGTCCTCGCCGGGGTAGTAGGCGCGGACGGTGCCGTCGGCCTGGTCGACGAATTCGGGCCGCTGGATGACGTGGGTGACCGGTTCAGGGCCGGGCTGAGGGGCCGGGTGCATAGAAGATCTCCCTCGATCCGTCTTCGTTGTGGACGTAGCAGACGTACTGCATTCCTGGGTGCCCGACGATCGGGCCGGTGTACTTGCAGTCGATCGTGGCAGGTGTGGCGCTCGCCGGTGCGGCCGCGATCGCGATCGGTGCGGCGGCCGGAATTCCCGCGGTCGCCACGATCGCCAGGACACGTACTCCCATGATGGGTCCCCCTTGTGGTGGCCGAGATACTCGGTCACAGGGATTGGACGTCGATCGGCCCGATCCGGTTCCCCGGATACTGCACCGACCGCGTGCGTCGGTCGGGCGCGGCACCCTTCGCCCGTCGACGTGCGCTGCGCGCAGGCCCGAGTAGATCCGCCGCACAGGGGGCGACGACCTACTGGGGCAGTCTGGCGATGCGATCTACCGGCAATCCGACACTCCCGTCAGTGCCGCCGAGATGAGACGTAACCCAGGTGCACAGCGACGCGCCGGGGCGGAAGGGCGCGGGCCACACTCGATCCGTTGCCTGCCTCGATCTCTGGCATCTTTCCCCATTCCCGATGCGCGTCAAACGATATGTCGGGTGGGCGATCGTACGCGTCGTCGGGCCGGCCCACGTGGCTGACGCACCAGGTCGGTGCGGTGGAGATCCGGGCCGGGGTGCTTCCGTTGCGCCGTTCGGACCTCGGTGTCAATATGTGGCGCTATCGATAGGACGGGCGGATCGGCGCCCGGGAGGAATTCGGGGGGCCGCGATGTTCGGAATGCTCAGGCCGTGTTCGCACGGGGCGGCGAAGTACGGGATCGACAGTTCGCAGTGGCAGGCGCACATGTGCGGACTGTGCCTGGGATTGCGTGACGGGCATGGTCAGCTGGCCAGGACGGCGACCAATACCGACGCGATCGTGCTCAGCGTGCTCACCGAGGCGCAGTCCGTGGAAGCCGCCGAGCGGGTCACCGCAGGCCGGTGCGCGCTGCGCGCCATGCGCCGTGCCGAGGTCGCCCCGGCCGCTGCTCCCGGTGTCCGGCTGGCCACCACCGCCTCCCTGCTGCTCGGCTCGGCGGCCTTGCGCGATCACGTCGACGACGGCGATGCCGCCGTGCTGACCCGCGGACCGATGGCGCGGGTGTCGACGTCCTGGGCCGCGAGCGCCCGGACTCAGGCGGCGCTGATCGGCCTCGATGTGGAACCGCTGGTCGCCGAGATCGGCGCGCAGACCGAGCGGGAACGCACGAGCACCGATCTCGCCGAACTCACCGCCGCCACCGAGCTGTGTGCCGCCGAATTCTTCGCGCACACCGCGATCCTCGCCGGACGTCCGGAGAACGTGGACGAACTCCGTGCCGCCGGAGGAAATTTCGGTCGCATCGCTCACCTCGCGGACGCAGTCGAAGACCTCGAAGACGATCGTGCGGCGGGACGCTTCAACGCGCTGGACGCCGCACGGACTCCGCTCACCGAGGCATACGACCTGATCCACGAGTCCGAAGCACAGCTGCGCCGATCGCTGGTCGCCGCCGAACTGGCCGAGATCCCCACCGTGCGCTGGATGCTGCTCGACCCGCTGCACACCCTGGTGCACCGGATCGGGCGTGGCGTCCCCGGCGCGATCACCCACGCCTGCACTGCTTCCCGCAGGCAGGCCGGTCCTCCGATCAGCACCCGCAAGCGTCCGCCTGCCCGCCGCCCCGGCCTCGGCGAGGGGATCGCGCTGACCCTCGGCGTGTACTGCACCGGCTACGCCTGCTTCGCCGAGCACACCAACCCGTGTACCGGAAAGCGTGAGGATGCCTGGTGGAAGAGATGCTGCGACTGCGGTAACTGCTGCTCGGGTTGTCCGGACTGCGGCAATTGCTGTAGTTGCGACGGCTGCAACTGCTGCGACTGCTGATCGCGACCACCATCGGTCGCACTCGCCGCCCGTCACGACGGATACCGGCCATTGCGCCGCTACCGCGAGATCAGCTCTTCGGTGCTGGTGTCGCGCTCGGGATCGGCGGTCAGCGACACATTGGCCATCCGCTGGATCGGCGCGTGGTGCGGGCCCGGGGCGAACAGCTACCGGCCGCGCCGCTGCCGACGCGACGACCCTCGCTCCGAGACGACCTCGACGCGAACGCGGGCACCCCGGCAATGTGAAACCGCCCTCGCATCACAGGGATTCGAGGGCGGTTTCACGTGAAGAATCCGAACCGAGACGGCCTGCCGGGTCCGAGTCGCCGGGGACCCGGCCCGCGACGCAGCGTGCCGCCCGCGACGCGGGGTGAACAGCTCAGCGCAATGTGGCTGTCAGATGCGGGTACCCCTTCTTCGGGTGCCGCATCGCCAGATCCCACCCGCCGTCCACCCGATCGGCGTACACATTCACCGTCGCGGGCAGCAGCACCGGCTTGCCGAACTTCACCGAGTACGACACCTTCTCCGGAATGCGGCCCTCGACCGTGCCCAGGATGGTGGCCGCCGACCACATGCCGTGCGCGATGGCCTTCGGGAACCCGAAAGCCTTGGCGCCCAACGCCGAGGTGTGGATCGGGTTGTGGTCACCGGAGGCGTTCGCGTAGCGGGTGATCGTCTGCTGATCGACCTTCAGCGTGCGCAGCGGCGGCGGAGGAACCTCCTCCGGCTTGGGCTCGGGCTTGGGCTCGCCCGACAGCGAGGTCTTCTGCTGGTGCAGGAAGGTGGTCACCTGCCGCCACACCAGTTCCCGGCCCACGCTGACCTCGGTGATCGCGTCGACCATCAGCCCGCGCGGATGCTCGCGCAGGTTCTCGATGTGGGTGCGCAGGTCCAGCGGTTCGCTCACCGAGATCTCGCGGGTCCGCTCGATCAGGTTCTGCGCGTGCACCGCGCCGACCGCCACGAACGGGAAGTCCCGCGCCACCACGAGTTTCATCGCGAGCGGGAAGCTGAGGATGAACGGGTAGGTCAGCGGCAGGGTGTCGCTGTAGCGCAGGCCGGTCGCGCGGCAGTAGTCGGCCAGGTGGTCGGGGTCGACCCGCAGGCCCCGCAACTCCACCACCCGGTCGGGGATGGTCTGTTTGCGCGCGGTGCCCACCGGCACCGCGCCCAGGGCGGCCTGCACGAACAGCGCGGAGTTCTTCGGCGTCTCGCGCAGCGAGATCACCTGTGTCGTGTCCGATCCCATGTGTTACCTCACGCTCCGAGCATGGCCTGGCCGCACACGCGCACCACATTGCCGTTGACGGCGTTGGATCCGGGGCTCGCGAAGTAGGCGATGGCCTCGGCGACGTCCACGGTCTGACCGCCCTGCAGCAGCGAGCTCATCAGCCGGCCCGCCTCGCGGGTGCCGACCGGGATGGCGGCGGTCATGGCGGTCTCGATGAAGCCGGGGGCCACCGCGTTGATGGTGATGCCCTTCTCGGCCAGCTTGGGCGCCTCGGCCTGCACCATGCCGATGACACCGGCCTTGGAGGCGCCGTAGTTGGTCTGGCCGCGGTTGCCCGCGATGCCGGCGATGGAGGACACGTCGATCACCCGGCCGCCCTCCTTCAGCACGCCCTTGGCCACCAGCGCTTCGGTGATGCGGTGCGGGGCAGCGAGATTCACGCCGATGACCGCGTTCCAGCGGGCGTCGTCCATATTGGCCAGCAGCTTGTCGCGGGTGATGCCTGCGTTGTGCACGATGATGTCGAGCCCGCCGAAGCGCTCGGTGACGAACGCGGCCAGCTTGTCGGCGGCGTCGGGCGCGGTGACGTCGAGGGCGAGCGCGGTGCCGCCGACCTTGTTGGCGGTCTCCGACAGCGCGTCACCGGCGGCCGGGATGTCGGCGACGATCACGGTCGCGCCGTCGCGGGCGAAGACCTCGGCGATGGTCGCGCCGATGCCGCGCGCGGCGCCGGTGACCACGGCGACCTTGCCCGCCAGCGGCTTCGCCCAATCGGCGGGCGCGGTGGCGTCGTCCTTGCCGACCCGGATGACCTGACCGGAGACGAAGGCGGACTTGGCCGAGAGCAGGAAGCGCAGCGTCGATTCCAGGCCGGTGGCGCCGGTCGAGGCCTCGGGGTGCAGGTAGACCAGCTGGGCGGTGGCGCCGCGCAGCAGCTCCTTGCCGACCGAGCGGGTGAAGCCCTCGAGCGCGCGCTGGGCGATCTGCTCCTCGACGCTCGCGGCCAGTTCCGGCGTGGTGCCGATGACCACGAGACGGCCCGAGGCGGCGACGCTGCGCATGGCGGGCTGGAAGAACTCGTAGAGCTGGGCGAGATCCTCGATGGAACCGATGCCGGTCGCGTCGAAGACGAGCGCGCCGTACTTGACGCCCTGGGCGGGCGCGTCGGCGATTTCGTAGTCGGTCAGCAGCTCGCGCAGCGGTTCGACGACCCGGCCTTTGCCGCCGAGCAGCACCGGACCGGGCAGGGCGGGTTCGCCGGGGACGTAGCGGCGCAGCGGTTCCGGCTGGGGCAGGCCCAGCTTGCTCGCCAGGAACTGACCGGGGGCGGAGTGGACGAACGATCCGTAGAGGTTGGGTGCACCCTTGCTCTTGGCTGCCACAGTTCCTACCTTTTCTCTCTCGTTTTGGCCGGTGTGAGGTGTAGCCGTGTGGTGGCGCCCCGCTCGCACGGTGCGTTCCGGTCGGGCCGGTCGGAATCGCCTCCAGGGGAGGCGCTCCCGGCGGCGGCGACCACTTTCGCGGGGTGCGGTGTCGACAATTAACTTACTCCAGAGTAAGTTTAATGTAAACCGCAGTGACGCGGTGCTCCAGCAGCGTGGACGCGGTTCGCGCGGCCGCCGGGGCAGCCCGTGTCAGGCACCGCGTACCCACTTCGGCCGCGTGGTACCGCACCTGAGACATCCATACCGACGAGACTTGGAGAGCCGAGTGACCACAGCCAGCGCCAGCAGCCCGAAGACCGCGCGTCCGGTCGCCATCGTGGGCGGCAACCGCATCCCGTTCGCTCGTTCCGACAAGGCGTACGCGAAGGCGTCCAATCAGGACATGTTCACCGCCGCCCTGGACGGTCTGGTGAGCCGCTTCAACCTGCAGGGCGAGCGGCTGGGCATGGTCGTCGGCGGCGCGGTGCTCAAGCGCGTCGGCGAGCACAGCCTGATCCGCGAGAGCGTGCTCGGCAGCCGCCTCTCGCCCTACACCCCCGCCCACGACCTGCAGCTGGCCTGCGGCACCGGCATGCAGTCGGTGGTCACCGTGGCCGACGCGATCGCGCTGGGGCGCATCGACGCGGGCATCGGCGGCGGCACCGACACCACCTCCGACGCCCCGATCGGCGTCAGCGAGCCGATGCGTGAGTGGATGCTGAAGATCAACCGCGCCCGCACCGGCAAGGAGCGCGCCAAGCTGGTCGGCCAGCTGCGCCCGGGCATGATCGGCATCGAGATCCCGCGCAACGCCGAGCCGCGCACCGGCCTGTCGATGGGCGAGCACGCCGCCGTCACCACCAAGGAATTCGGCATCAGCCGCGAGGCGCAGGACGAGCTGGCCTACCTCTCGCACAAGAACATGGCCGCCGCCTACGACCGCGGCTTCTTCGACGACCTGGTCACCCCGTTCCTCGGCCTGACCCGCGACGACAACCTGCGCCCGGACTCCTCGATCGAGAAGCTGGCCACCTTGCGGCCGGTCTTCGGCGTCAAGGCCGGTGACGCGACCATGACCGCGGGCAACTCCACCCCGCTCACCGACGGCGCGTCCGCGGTGCTGCTCTCCAGCGACGAGTGGGCCGAGAAGCGCAGCCTGCCGGTGCTGGCCCACCTGGTCGACTCCGAGGTCGCCGCCGTCGACTACGTGCACGGCCCCGACGGTCTGCTGATGGCCCCCACCTACGCGGTCCCGCGCCTGCTCGCCCGCAACGGCCTGACGCTGCAGGACTTCGACTACTACGAGATCCACGAGGCGTTCGCCTCCGTCGTGCTGGCCACCCTGCAGGCCTGGGAGTCCGACCAGTACTGCAAGGAGCGCCTGGGCCTGGACGGCGCGCTCGGCTCGATCGACCGCAGCAAGCTCAATGTCAACGGTTCCTCGCTGGCCGCGGGCCATCCCTTCGCCGCGACCGGCGGGCGCATCATCGCCTCGGCCGCCAAGCAACTCGCCGAGAACGGCGGCGGTCGCGCGCTGGTCTCGGTCTGCGCGGCAGGCGGTCAGGGCGTGGTCGCCATCATCGAGCGCTGACCGACGGGTCTACGGACCTGCCGAGCGCTGGGGGCTCGGCAGGTCCGGGGCGGCGGCTCACGTCTCCGGCAACTCGCCGTGGCCCCCGAAGGCCAGCCGCATCGCCGAGAGCACTTTGTCCGCGTACAGCGCCTGGCCGCGCGAGGAGAACCGCCCGAACAGCGCCGCGGCCAGCACCGGCGCGGGCACGCCGACGTCGATCGCGGCGTCCAGCGTCCAGCGGCCTTCTCCGGAATCGGAGACCCGGCCGCCGAAGGAGTCCAGGTTCGGATCGGCGTGCAGAGCGCCCGCCGTCAGGTCGAGCAGCCAGGACGCGACCACCGATCCACGCCGCCACACTTCTGTGACTTCCGGCACATCGATGCGGTAGCGGTAGAGCTCGGGGTGCGCCAGGGGCGTTTCCTCCGCCGAGAATTCCCCCGATTGCCTCAGGCCGTAATCGGCCTTGTGCAGAATGTTCAACCCTTCGGCGTAGGCGGCCATCGCTCCGTATTCGATGCCGTTGTGCACCATTTTCACGAAATGACCAGCACCGGCGGGTCCGCAATGCAGGTAGCCGTGTTCGGCGGGCGAGGGTTCGCCGGTGCGGCCGGGCGTGCGCGGCGCGGCCTCGACGCCGGGGGCGATCGACTTCCACAGTGGTTCCAGATATGCCACCGGTTCGGATTCCCCGCCGATCATCAGACAGAAGCCGCGTTCGAGTCCGAACACCCCGCCCGACGTGCCGACGTCGACATAGTGAATGCCCCTCGGTGCGAGCTGCCCGGCGCGTGCGATGTCGTCGTGGTAGCGACTGTTGCCGCCATCGATCACGATGTCACCGGGGTCGAGCAGGCCCGCGAGTTCGTCGATCACCGCTCCGGTCGCGCCCGCCGGAATCATCACCCACACCACCCGCGGCGTCGCCAGGGCGGCGACGAACTCACGCAGATCGGTGCTGCCCTGAAACGATTCCCCGAGTTCGGCGCGCAGGTCTTCGAGGGCGGACGCCTTGCGTTCGTAGCCGACGGCGGTGTGCCCGGCGCGCACGATCCGGCGGACGATATTGCCGCCCATCCGCCCCAGGCCGATCATTCCCAGTTGCATTCCAACCCTCTCCTCGGGTGTGGCCGGTAGCTGCTTCGACGGATCCACTCGATTCTGCGCGCAGTGTGTAACACCTGAGGGGGTGCCTCGATAAACAGATCGGCTCCGCGCAGTTGCCAGACCCCCGACCCGGCAACCGCGCGGAGCCTTTCTCGTACGGGGCGCCGGCCGTTCGCGCCGTGTTTGCCCGGGTTTCCGTCGCGCTGACGATGCGGCGCGGGGTCGGTATCGTGGCCCGAGGTTCGCACAGTGCGGGCCGGAGGATGTGAGCTTCACTGGGAGGACGGTTCGTGACCAGCGAGTCGAGCGCCGGACGCAACGGCCGGAGCGGCAAGCCCGGCGGTGAGGTCGGTCTACGTCGGCTCCTCGAATCGAATCGGATCGCCGACGCGCCCACCGCCCAGTTCCGCGCGCAGCAGCCGCCCGAGTCGCAGCGGCCCGAGGCCGACCCGCCCACCACCGCCTACCCGCGCCCGGCCGTCGCTCCCGGCGCCGAGTGGCCGGGCGACTCGACGCCGACCGTGCCGCTGTCCACCTCCGCCTCGCACCCTGACTCCCAGGCCCAGGCCCAGGCCCAGGCCCAGGCCCAGGCCCAGGCCCAGGCCCAGGCCCAGGCCCAGGCCCAGGCCCAGGCCCAGGCCCAGGCCCAGGGCTCGCCTGCGGCGCCCGGTGGCCCGCTCGGTCGGCGTGAAGGCCCACGCGACGCGGCTGGGGGCAGGTGGGGTGCGGCCGGCCGGGGTCCGAACGGCAACAGACCCGGCGGTAAGAGACCCGGAACCGGGCCGTGGTGGAAAACCCCCGAGGGCAAGCGGGCGGGCATCATCGCCGGCGCGGTGTTCGCCGTCGCGGGCCTGGCCTACCTGACCGACACGGCGATGTCCGCCGGTGAAGTCCCCCGCGGCGTCATCGTCGCAGGTATCGACATCGGCGGCATGGACGTCGATGCCGCCGACGCGAGACTGCGCAGCGCCCTCGAGGGCCGTGACGCCCAGGAAGTCGGCCTGCACCTCGGCGATGCGCGCGACAGCATGGTGCCCGCCGCCGCCGGTCTCGGCGTCGACTGGGACGGCACCTGGGATCGGATCGGCGGCCAGCCCCTCAACCCGCTCACCCGCCTCGTCTCCCTCTTCGGCACTCGCGAGGTTCGCGTCGCCAGCACCGTCGACGGCGCCGCGCTCGACCGGCAACTCGACGCCCTGCAGACCCACGACCGGCCCACCGTCGAAGGCGCCATCCGCTTCGACAACGGCAGACCCGTCGCCGTCCCGCCCGCCACCGGCCGCGTCATGGACCGCCCCGAAGCCCGCACCGTGCTGATCGAGCACTGGATGGACGGTGAGTCGCTGATCCTGCCCATGGTGCCCGCGCCCGTCGCCGTCACCACCGAGGCCGTCGACCGCGCCCTGCGCGAGATCGCCCAGCCCGCCGTCAGCGGCGACATCGTCTTCAAGGGCAAGGGCCGCGACGCCGTGCTCACCCCCGCCCAGATCGCCACCGTGCTCTCGTTCACCTCCGACGGCCAGGGCGGCCTCGCGGTGAACTACGACCAGAACGCCGCGATCGCCGCGCTCGAACCGCAGTTGAAGGAATCGGAGATCGAGCCGAAGGACGCCACCTTCGAGATCTCCGGCGGCAAGCCCACCGTGGTGCCCGCCGTCATCGGTGACAAGGTCGACTGGCCCAAGACCCTCGAACAACTGCCCGCGCTGCTCGTCGCCACCCAGCGCAGCGCGCCCGCCGTCTACGCCAAGGTCGATCCGAAGCTGACCACCGAGGCCGCGGAGAAGCTCGGAATCATCGAGCCGATGGGCGAATTCAGCACCGGCGGCTTCACCGGCCCCTCCGGCGTCAATATCGCCGTGGTCGCCGCCAAGGTGAACGGCGCGGTCGTCAAGCCGGGAGATACGTTCTCCCTCAACGAATTCACCGGCCCCCGCGGCATTGCCGAGGGCTACGTCGAGTCCGGCATCATCGACCACGGCAGGCCGAGCACCGCGGTCGGCGGTGGCATCAGCCAGTTCGCCACCACCCTCTACAACGCCGCCTACTTCGCCGGCCTCGAGGACGCGGGCCACACCGAGCACAGCTACTACATCTCGCGCTACCCCGCCGCCCGCGAGGCCACCGTCTTCGACGGCGCCATCGACCTGGCCTTCCGCAACAACACCGAAACCGGTGTCTACATCGAGGCTTTCACCACCAGCTCGCAGGTCACCGTGCGGCTGTGGGGCACCAAGACGGTGAACGTGGAGTCGATCACCGGCGAGCGCACCAAGCCCACCGAGCCGGAGACCATCACCCTGCCCGAGGGCGACGACTGCATCGCCACCCAAGGCGCGCCCGGCTTCACGATCAGCGACACCAGGGTCATCACCGACCGCGCGACCGGCGCCGAGATCTCCCGGACCACGCGCACGGTGAAATACGACCCCATTCCGGTGGTGAAGTGCGAGCCGAAGGACGAGCCCGAGAAGGCTACGGAGACCTCCGAATCCGCGGGCGGCTCCGACGACAGCGACGAGTAGCTACCGCTTCCTCGCCCACCGGATTCGCGAATACGCCGACCCGCCGCATTTCAACGGTGCACACGCTGCCGTCACCACACAACCGACTGGTGTGACGCATTGATGCAGGTAGGGCAGGGTGCGGGGCCGAATAAGCGGTACATCGGAGTTGCCCGGACAACGCTGTTTCAAACGTTACGGGTCTGATTGGTGAAATAGATCACAGAATTGCTCAGAATTGGCTGAATGCCACCAGTTCTATGGGGGCGTATGCGGTCTCTCGATGAACGACGGCCGGGCGGCGAAAGTTGGACGTCTGCCCGAGATTTCGGCGGTGATCCGCCGCCCACCGCCCCGGCATCGCGCCGAAGGGCCGTTGTTACCAGGGGAGTCCGGGGTTTCTCCCGATATTCGAGCGCACCCAGAAATGCTCCCGGCAAGAAAAATCGTGATGCGAGCGGTTCGCCCGAAACGGCAAACGAGCGGTTACCGAGTTGTTTGCCGTCCCAGGTAGAGGCCCTATTTGCTGTGAAAAGGCCGTGATAAAACTTTGGTCGATGATCATCACCGCGGTGATCGAGAAGAATTTCAAGGGGATTTCACATGAAGCTTCGTAAGATCGGTTTCGCGTTGGCCGCTTCCGCGGGCGTGTTGATGGCCGGCTCCGGTATCGCCGCCGCCGAAGAGACCCCGGCCGACCCGACCACCCCCACTGCCCCCAGCACCGGTTCGGCCGACAGCCTGGCCGACCTCCTCGGCGGTCTGTTCGGCGGCGGCACCACCACGCCGCCTGCCGACCCGGCCGACGTCGCAGAAGAGGACCCGGCCGACCCGGCCGCCCCGAGCACGGGTTCGGCTGACAGCCTGGCCGATCTCCTCGGCGGTCTGTTCGGCGGCGGCACCACCACGCCGCCTGCCGACCCGGCCGACGTCGCAGAAGAGGACCCGGCCGACCCGGCCGCCCCGAGCACGGGTTCGGCTGACAGCCTGGCCGACCTCCTGGCGGGCCTGATCGGTGGCGGCGGCGGGACCCCGGTGCCGTCCGACCCTGCCGACATCGTCGCCCCGGGTGAGCCCTCCCCGAACTCCGGTTCGGCCGACAGCCTGACCGGCGTCATCCTCCCGCTGCTGCTCTCCGGCTCGGCCGACGCCTCCGCTCAGTAATCGACTTCGCGCGATTTCGGCGAGCGGTCCGGATCTTTCGGGCCGCTCGTTTCCTTTTCCGCGAAATGCGGGCTTTGTTTTTCTCCACCTCGGGAGGTCGCGAAGTGGAGCGGAGGGCAGGGCGCACCTCGTACCGCGAAAGGCGCGGGTTCACATATCGCCTGCCACTCGATCGGCCGGCTACGTTCCGCATTCGGTTGGTGTGAACGCGGGCCGGGGATTATTCGGCTCTAGCCTACGGTGCGGATCTGCTGGTACCAGCTTCTCACTCAGGCCCCGGAAGGTGTTTGCGCACCGTCCGGGGCTGTCTTGTGTCGGCGACGTCAGCGCACCGGTTGCTCGGCGGTCGCGTTCATGTCCTCTGCGGACAAGGGGATGTGCGGCCGTGTCGCCTGGCGCGGTAAGTCGATGTGGGCGAAGCGAGAGCGGGCCGTGGATCGCCCATCCGTGAACATCTCTCGGATCCTCGAAACAACTTGGCCCGCAAATGATCTTGTGTTCACGGACGCCGACACATGCTCGGTTGTGATGTAGAGTCCCCCGGTTCGGGTCCCATCCGGGAAGACCCGAGACGGCACAGGACGGGGCCCGACAGATGACAGTGCGTGAACACGAACGTATCGACCAGCTCGCAGTCGGTCCTGATGGCCGCCTACTCCTGGCAATGACCGAGGACCGCGATTACGGCGAAGGCGCCGACCTCGAACTCACCGAGGATTTCCGGCAGAAGCTGGATGCCTACCTGGGCGCCGTGCACTCGGGAGAGGTGCGCCGGATGGCGGAGCGAGCGGGTGCCTCGGCGGCCGAGGGCATCGAGATCGTGCTGTTCAGTGCCACCGAACCGGTCGCTGCCGTTGCCGAGATGTTGACAGCGGTCAACTCGGACTTCGCCGCCGCGGGGATCACCGCGCGATGGGAGTTGTCGAGCGCCCCCGAGATCACTGCCGAACTGTACGAGCGGGCGTGTGTCGACGAGGTCGTCGCAATTCTGGGCTCGGACTGGAAGTTCGCGATCCTGTGGGTGGCCGTGATCGGCCACGAAGCGGGCGGCGGCATCCAGGTGCGCCGAACCGACGACTCCGTGGATAATCTGCAAGCCTCCGACGCCCTGCGCGAGCTGCTGTTCGAGTACAAGCAGTTCGCCCACGACCCCATCGCCGGAACCTGGCTGAGCGGCCGGATCCACATCGCCGCCCCCAG
Source organism: Nocardia shimofusensis NBRC 100134 (assembly GCF_001613125.1). Lineage (GTDB taxonomy): Bacteria > Actinomycetota > Actinomycetes > Mycobacteriales > Mycobacteriaceae > Nocardia > Nocardia shimofusensis. Next base: position 306,382 of record NZ_BDBT01000001.1, on the reverse strand, counting down.
CCGCTACGAGGCCAGTTTCTCCTGGGACACCCTCCCGGAATGGACCCCGAACCCGACCGCTGAGGATGTCCGTCAGGAACTCGCCGACTACCCCCGCGTCGCCGACGAGATTCCCGCCTGGATGCGTGAACTACTCGCTTGAAGCCGGAAGGCGCGGACAGGCAGCTCTGGAAGATGGTGATCCTTCTGGCGCCTCGACCGATTGATCCGGCCGGAATCAGCCGCGCCCGACTGCTGCGGCGAGTAGCGACCAAACCGCCACGACACATGCGACCAAACCGCCACGACACGTGCGACCAAATTGCCACGCGACACGCGACCATGTTGCCACAAGGAGAGCGACCAAATCGCTGGTCGTGGCCACTGATCTGCTATCTTGCGGTGGGAGACCGCTTGTCGGTGACTTGCCCAGACCTTCCGCTGAACGAGTGAGGTATTGCCCGTGCATACTCGGCTCGGACCGGCTTTGCCACGGCACGCGGAAAAGGCGGTGGCCGATGCCCTCGCTGATACCCGCGTGGTGTTGATCAACGGTGCCCGGCAGAGCGGCAAGAGCACGCTGGTCCGCTTGGTCGCTACCGGCCGCGACACCGAGTGGCGCGATCTGGATGCGGCCCTGATGCGGCAGGCCGCGCTCAGCGATCCTGACGGATTCGTGGAGTCCGACGAGTTGATGGTGATCGACGAGATCCAACGCGCACCGGAGTTGCTGTTGTCGATCAAGGCGCGAGTCGACGCCGACGCTCGCCCAGGCCAGTACCTGCTCACCGGATCAGCCCGGGTACTCGGTCTACGGGCGCTTCCGGACACCTTGGTCGGCCGGATGGAGACGGTCGAGCTGTGGCCCTTTTCCCAAGGGGAGATCGACGGCTCACCTGATGGTTTCCTCGATGCCGTGTTCGCGCAGGGGCCCGGCCTGCGCCACGACAGCGAGGTGCGCCGGGCTGATTATGCCGAGCGGATCGTGCGCGGCGGCTTCCCCGAGGCGGTCGCCCGGACCACGGACAAACGTCGTCGCGCATTCTTCGACTCCTATATAGGCGACCTGATCGCCCGCGATGTGCGGCAGCTTTCCGAAATCGAGCGCACCGCCGAGATGCGCGCCTTGGTGCGTCTGCTCGCGGCCCGTTCCGGGCAACTGCTGGTGCCGTCCGCGCTGGGCAACGAACTCGGTTTGGGTGCGAACACCGTCAAGCGGTATCTGTCGTTGCTCGAAGAGGTATACCTGATCAAAAGGATTCCGGCGTGGTCCAGGAACCTGAGCAGCCGCGCGACCATGACACCGAAAATGGCGTTCGTCGATGCCGGTATGGCGGCGAGCATCATCGGCGCCGACGCCCGCAGTCTGCAGCGTCCCGGCGGGCATCTCGGACCGCTGTTGGAGGGATTCGTCCTGATGGAGTTGGCCCGTCAGATCGGTTGGTCGGAAACCGATGTCGCAATGCATCATTACCGCACCAAGGACCAGGTCGAAGTCGACGCGGTGCTCGAGAGCCGTCGCGGTGAGGTGGTGGGTATAGAGGTGAAGGCCGCGTCGACTGTGCGGGCCGAGGACTTCCGTCACCTGCATCACCTGGCCGATCGCCTGGGTGATGACTTCCTGGTCGGCATCGTTTTGCATACCGGACCGCAAACGCTGCCGTTCGGTCCGAAGATGCTCGCGGTTCCGGTCAGCGCGCTGTGGGAGGTTCCCCGACCCGACTGATCCGGCACGTCGGTTCGGCGCGGCTGTATCGCAGGCAGGGGATTGTCCGATGCTCTGTTCGGCTTCTTCCCGGACGGCCGGCAGCCCATTCCCGCTGGTATGCAACCGGTTCGGCACAGCATGGACGACATGTGGACGATCCCTCGCATCGACTGCGTGCGGTGGTCGGCCTCCATCGGATTCCCCGGTGTCCGCCGATATCGTGGCGTGATCGAGCAAGTCCGACAATGCTCTGTTCTCGCCGGGCGTCGGTTCCGATATGAGCAGTGTTCGCGAATTCTCAGTTACTTGTCCGATCCGTCGGCATCCTTGCTGGATACCCGCCAAAACACCTGTGGCCGAGACACATTGAAGAGACTATGCAACGCCGATGGGATATAACTAGCCTGATTCTGGGACGAGAGTTCGGTTGGTCCACGGAGTCGCGCTCGAAGTGAGCAATGAGACAAAAGGGGAAGTGTGGTCGTGGACCGGATCGACTCCGTGACGGAGCTGGTAGCAGGTGTGGGTGCTATGGCAGCGCTGGAAGCGGCAATAGGTGTGGATGTGGCGGATCGGGTATTGCATGGATCGGCCACGTTGTGCGACGTCGTAATGACCTCCTGGGCAATGGATATCGATCCGATCCAGGCCGTCGTCCAATATGCCGAAGCGGCACTGCGGCCGACGCTCGAAGCGAGTAGTTCGCGCTGCGCCTGATCTGGGCGGACTACTCAGTTCTCCTTTCGCTCGACGTCTTGAAGCGCAAGTGCGACGAAATCGCGCATAGGGATGCCGAGAGCGCTGCAGAGAGCGTGCAGTTGTTGCATGTCCGGTGATCGATCGCCGTTCTCGAAGCGCTGAATCGTGCTGACGGCCAGGCCCGTCAGTCCCGCCAGTTGCTGGCGGGTGAGGTCTCGCCGCGCACGTGCCGCCCGCAACTCGTTGCCCACCGCACGATTGATCGCCGACGAAGTCTCTTTTGCGCCCATACGGACCATTCTGAGGTCCGAACGGCTACCTGGCAAACGCATTGCGGTGTGTCCTCTTCGGCGTGGCGGCAGATGGCTTGCGAGGTGCTGACATCCGTTCGGAATTGCAACAGGTCCGAACGGACCTTATGGTGATCCGTATGGATTGGTTAGATGCCATGATTGCGGAGCGGGTGTGGTGCGCTCTCGGGGAGGCCGGAGTCGACTCGGGTGACCTGCTGGAACCCCTGGGTATCGGTGCGGACGCTCTGGCTGACCGTTTGGCCGCGCGATGCTCCTTCACGCTCGAGGAGTTGGCGCGCATCGCCGCGAGGCTGGGTTGCCGGACTGTCGACCTGCTTCCGGGTGGCCCCCGATGATGGCGGCGGCCGGGTCGCTGGTGGCGATTTGTGATGTAAGTCATGTTTGGGTTCCGGTAGTTTTCGATTGGTATGGCCACCGTTCAGCAACCGCTGTCGCGGTGCGGCAGCAGGCGGATGCGCGAGCCCGCTACGGCGACTCTCGCCGACATGTCGGGGGCGGCCGATGAGCGCCGGCGACCTCGAGCAATTCCGGCGAAGCATCGGGCGCCGGGTGCTGTTCGCCTCTCCGGTATCACACACCGGCCGTGGCCGAACGGAGCGCGGTGTGATCACCGGCGTCGACGACCGGATGGTCTACGTCGACTACGGCTACGCCAATCCGGTGTGGCCCGAACTCGGGAATTCGATCGCGACGCATCCGGCCAACCTGTCCCTCGCGGTATCGCGCCGATCGGTGGCTTCTCGTCGCCGAGCCGGTCGCCCGTCCGCCGCCACCTCGACCACGACCCGGGAAAGGCGGCCTCGATGATTCGCGTGGCCTGGAAAGCGTTTCGCACCCAGAAAACGATGGCCGAGGGAGCGGGCCGGATCGACGTGTTGCTGCTAGGCGGGACATGGAACCCGCGCGGCGACGGCATCAGCACAGCCTTCGCCCGGCATCTCGATGCCGACCGATTCGCGCCGCGTTTCGTGGAGTACCCCGCGGACTACGGACGCGCGATGTCCTACACGGAGAGCCGGGCAGCCGGACGGCAGGCGATGCTCGCTGCTCTCGACGAGGTGACCGGCAGCGTAGTGCTGGCGGGGTATTCCCAGGGTGCGGCCATCGCGGGCGATATCGCCGCGGAGATCGGGCGGGGCGAGCTGCCCTACCGGAACGTCTTGGCCTGTGCGCTCATCGCCGATCCGTTGCGTCCGTCCGGCCGCTGCGTCGGCACCGACCCGGGGGGCTACGGCATTGCCGGCGAACGTCATGTGCCCGGCCTGCCGACCTATTGGGCCGCCGCGCCCGGCGATCCGATCACGGCGCTTCCCGCGGGCAACCCGCTGCGCTCGATCGCCGACCTCACCGGCTACTTCAGCCTCGCCTCCCCGGGCGCGGCGCTGCGCTGGGGCCGAAGTCTCCTCGATACGGGCACCAGGCACGCGATGCAACGGTGGTGGTCGCTCGAGCACAGGAGGAGCTGGACAGGCGCGGTGGCCTTCGCGCGCGGCTACCTGTACGGGGGCAGGCACACCGACGACTACATCCGCCACGGACACGTGCTGCGCCTCGCCGAGACAATCAATACCCAAGTGCGCGACAGTAATTCGAGGGGGCACAGGTGATCGGCGACGATAACCTGTTCTTTCTGACGACATCGGCGATACGGGATCTCGCCGAGTCGCTGCGTGAGATTCCCGATCTGGTCGACGAACTCGCGATCACGCGAACAGGCCAAGCGAGGACAGGTCGGCGATCGGACTACCGGATGCACCGCAAGGCAGGCGAGCAGCCGCTGCCCTACAACCCGGCGGCCGCGCAGATCGCCGACCATATGCACGCAACGCTGGTCGGCTGGGTTCGACTCGTCTGCGAGCAGCGCGGGCTCAGCTACAACGGTTCCACCGCCACCGCCGGACTCGCGCGCTGGCTGGAGTCGAACATCATCGCCTTCGCCATGACCGAGGGGGTGGAGGCCGCGCCGGAGGAGATCGCCCGTGCGGTGCGCGCCGCCACCTCGATCATCAGCCCACCCACGCCGTCGGTCGACATCGACCCCTCCAAGGTGCGCCAGGCCCGCACCCATCGTCTGAATGCCTCTGGAATAGCGACTCTGGCAAAAGAACTCGGTGGCGACTATCGCACCCTGACTGTGCGCCGAATACAGACTCTGCGCGACGCGGGAAAGATCCGCCCCGTTCCCGGACCGTGGGCCCCTGACTGGCCGGAGATGTTCGTAGTCGGTGAGGTGCTCGATCAACATCTGGCCCACCCGCGACGTTCCCGCCTCGGGGCGGGAAGGTCGGCCGGCGACGCCCGGATCCGAAAGGCCGCTGCGCTTTAGGTGCGGTCGGCACGGTCTCCGCCGTCGATTCCCAGGCGCGCCCAGCCGATCATGACGACCATCGATCCGAAGAGAATGCCGCCCAATCGGTACCCGACCGTGTGGGCGGCATTCGTCGTTCACGGGGGTGTCCTACGGTGTCCGCGCTGTGTCGTCGCCGACCGAATTATGTGTCCTCACCAGCAGTTTCGGGATCAATTCGCGATCGGGTGTTGACTTTTCGGTGTGCTTAGGTGACGATTGGTGCAGCGCCAGAGCTGTGCCCTGATCACAGTTTTGCCTTCGCTCCAGGCTCCACGATCGGAGTCTCCCTTCGGGCAGAGCTTCCCGAAGTCTTGACGCTCTGCCGAATATCTGCCCCCAATTCGTCATCAGCTGTTGTGGCCCCGGCATCCGGATTCGGATACGGGGCCACGTTCGTACCCGGAGCGAAATCGCTCCACCGATACCCTGCGGCACGTCCCCGGAACCCCTCCGTGTCCATCGACAAGCGGGCAGAGCCTGCCGCAGCCGCCCGAACCGGTATTCGTCTCCCGCCGTTACCCAGGCGGTCGAGACGGCTGCCATGTTCGGGTTTCTCGCCCCGTCCCCGGCGTGCCCCTCCAGGCCGGGGACGGGGCGTCCGCATCTCCGCCCGACCCACCGACCCCCAAGCCCGCCCTGCGCAGAGCTCCCATCTCCCGCCGTCGCGGTCGCAGACGGTCGAGCCGCAGGGCGTCCACGCCCCGCCCCCGGTACTGCTACGCCGGGGGCGGGGCGCTCGACTTCTGAAAGGAGGTGACCCCGTGCTTGCTCTCGCCTTCACCCTGCTCGAACTCTTCTGCCATGTCGCGCCGCTGGTTCGGCCCCTTCTCGGCGTGTGAGTCCCGGACGCCGGGACGCGTCCCGGCCTCGAGCCGCGCAAACGAAATCACTGAACGGAGAACTCCGATGGATGGTCGATGATGTCTGCTGAAATCCCGATCGGGACGGACTGGTCCCGCGCCGGCGAAGCGGCGACTGGACCGGCTGTCCTCCAGGCCCTGCTGTCCGGCCGCGGCCGACCGCCGAGGGCTTTCGCCGCAGGTGGCGAAGTCGAGGAAGAACATGGTCCGCCCCCGAGCGACGGCGGCATTCTGTCCACGGCCGGTGTGGGCTCGCTGTTCCCCTTTCTCCAGTGGCACAGCTGGTACAACATCTACCGCGATACGCGAGACCAGGTGCTGGCAGCAGGTGGTGTGGACGCCGCCATGAGCGCACTCGCCGGCGCCGTCGCCGGACCGGTGGGCGCGGCGGGCGCCGCCGCCGCATCAGCGCTGACCGGCATGGCCGGAACAGTTGTGGAGCAATTCTCGACACATGCCGAGTCGCTGCGCCGAATCGCCCCGCTGCCGATGGCCGCACAGCCGAAGATGCGCACTCCTGAAGGGCGGCTTCGTACCGGACCCGATATAGACCGGTCCACCACCATCAATGTGGTCAAGTCCGAAGGCTATGGCGCGCTGCCACGGACGGACCCGTTGCAGAGCCGCGCTCTGACCTATCTGTCGCACCTGCGGTGACCACCGGACGCTCACCAGCGTCCGGCCCTGTCCGAACGAATCCCATTCCACGGATAATCCGTGATCCCGACTCCTGGAGAAGCCAGTGACCACCCCAGCCGTATCCTCTCAATCCCCCGGTCTCGCCGAGCAGGTCGACGCCGAAACCAAGGCGGTCGTCTCGCGCCTGGCGATGCTGAGAGCCGACCTCGATGTGCTGTTCAATCTCGCCCAGGGCGTGGCCATGAAGGTCGACGAGGCGCTGCCTCAGCCCGTGCCGACCGGCGGTTCCCTCGAAGCCGTCGTCTCGGTCGGGCAGGCAACGGAAGCGGTGGAATGACCACCCCCTACCCCGTGGCGGGGGAGTTCCCCGATTTCGAGCAGTTCCTGGTCGACCTGTTCACCCCGATCGCCACCACGGTCACCACCCTGCCCGCCACCTCACAGGCCCTGCAGTCGGCGTTGCCGCTGGTCTGGGTGCGCACATCCGGCGGAACGCTGGACATCAACGCCATCACCTACAAAGCGAAGATGAGCGTCGTCGCCATCGGCACCACCCGGGGCCAGGCGCAGCAGCTCGCCATCCAATTGCGTACGGCCGTGCTGAACGCACCTGCGAGCCGAGTCAACGGTGTGCTCGTCGACTACGCCGAGGAGATCGAGGCCGACGACCCGAAGTTCCATCCGCCGATCCTGCGGCGCAGCCGCGGTCTGACGGAGGTGCCCGACCTCGATCCGCTCAACCAGATGGTCGAGATTTCTTTCTCGATCGAAGCCCGCCGTCAGTAGACCAGCGAAATACCGTCCCCGGCGGGGGCTTTCAACGGCGCCGTCCGGCGCCGATCTTCGTAACCAATGCCCGCGTGCGCGTGGGCGCTCGAATGGAGACACATGCCTGCCACCAATCTCACCGCTCTGAAGTCGGCTCAGCGGTCGCTGCTGCTCAAGCCGCTCGACGCCGCGGTGTTCATCGCTCCCTGGTTCACTGCGGCCCCGGCGGACTTCACCGACTCCACCGGTGCGCTGCAGACCCTGCCGGCGGCTTACCGCCCGGTCGGTCTGATCGACAAGAAGACCGGCGTGGCCTTCGCCCGCGGCATCACCGCCGCGCCGATCGAGGCGTACGGCGAACTGCAGCCGGTGCGCAACGACATCACCAGCGACATCACCACCATCGAATTCCAGCCACAGCAGACCACCGCGTTGACCCTGGAACTGACCACCGGCGCGAATCTGGCGCAGGTCACCGCCGACGCCACTTCCGGCGAGGTGTTCTTCCCGCAGCCGGCGTCGGAACAGATCACCTACTACTCGGCGATCATCATCGGCAAGGACGGCAACGACGCCAACCCGATCTACGTGTTCAAGGTGCTGCCGAAGGTCGCCGTCAGCAAGTACGGCGGTGAGCAGTGGACCCCGACCGAGGTGCTCGCGGAGAAGCTGACCATGGTCGCGTTCAAGGACGACACCGCGGGCTACGCCATCGCGCACGGCTTCGGCGGCAGCGGTTGGAAGGCCCTGCTGGCCCAGACCGGCATCGCCTCGGCCTGACGCGCGGCGGTATTTCCCGCCCCTGATCACCCAGGCTTCGCCTGGGCGTGGGGCGTGTCGTGTGTCTCCGGCACGGCACGCCCCACAACCTTTCCTGCCCATTCCTCCGGAGAAGAAAGCGGGTCGAACCGTGTCCGCCATCCCCACCGAGTACCCCGTCACCATGACCGACGGGACCAACGACTACATCGTCTCCAACGCCACCGAGTACGTGAACGCCGTCTACAAGCTCGGCCACTCCCCGAAGGCCGACGAGTCCGCGCAGCGCCGCCGCGCGTCGAAGGCCGAGTAGCGCCGAAAACTGAGCCCCACAACAGAACCGGAGAACGACATGGCAACCACATCCGAGGTCGAGGCGGGTGGCCGATTCCACCAGCTCCAGCAGGAACTCGGTCCCCGCCGCCGCGCACCGTACCGTCTGACCGACGAGATCATCATCCCGCCGGTCACCCGAGGTCAGGTGCTGGCCCTGCGTCGCACGCACGACGACGACGAGCAGATGGCCATCGTGCTGGGCGACCAGCACGAGGCCGTCGAAGCTCTGTTCGCGGAGCGGCCGATGGACGAGTGGCACGCCTTCCAGCGAGATCTCTACGCTCATCTCTTCGGCCAGGGCGCCGCGGAGCTGCCGGGGGGATCGCAGGGCTCGTAGAGTTCTGGGAACGTTTCGGTGCCGCGCTCGACTACGACTTGCTCGAGCGCGGCATCGACGTCCGGGACTGCTTCGGGCCCGCCACCGTTCGTACCCGTGATTGGCGCACGATCTGGGCGTTCAAGGACCGGCTGCCACATGGATCGCAGTATCGGTCGGCACTGGCGACCGATCGTGAGCTCGCCGAGCAGATGGTCGCCGCCGAGGAGGCCGAGGCCGAACTCGACCTCTACGAAGAACCCGACCGACCCACCGGGCCTACGCCCGAGGGTTACACGATCGACAGCTACCTGCTGCTGTCGATCATCGACGCACTGCAGGGGGTACAGGTCGCCGTCATCGCGGCCGCGGGCGGCGATCCGCCGACCGTCACACCTATGCCTCGTCCCGTCACCGCCGTCGAACTGGTCCGCGACGAACGACGGGATCGATCGATGCAGCGCCTCATCGACGACTTCACCGCACCTACTCGGGAGAGCTGATGATCTTCACCGCGACGCTTCCGGCTCGAGCGGCCGGCGCCGCCGACATCGCCGTCCTGGCCGGCGCCTACGCCCCGGCCTTCTACAGCGGCGACACCGTCACCGATATCGAATTGGTTGCGCCGCATGGCTTCTCGCCGATGACAGGAGGGGCGAGCGATTATGTCGGCCTCACTGTCCGGCAGCTCCGCGACGGCGTACCTGTCCAGGTCTTCGCCGGCCTCGCCCTGGATCAGGCAGTCACGCTGACACCGGTTGTGCCGGTGTCGATTCCGCTGGTTTCGCAGCCGACGCTACGGAAAGGTGATGTTCTCGATGTGCTGATGCATCAGCACGGTAGCGGCCAGGCGATCCAAGCCGGACTCACAGTCTCGATCTTCGTCAGCTGAGGGCTGCCTCCACTGCTATCCGTCCCCGCAGGTGACATGGACGCGCAGGATGGCCGCAGCGCCGTTGTGCACCGAAGTGATCTCGCTGGGGGACAACCTCGACGCGTCGTACGCGTCGTCGATTCCCTGGTGGATCGAGACGCGGCAACCGTTCGCCGCCTTCCCATACGCTTCCCACGTGGCGCCATCGGGGCCATCGATGGACTCATCGCTACGCGCAACCTCCGGCGCAGGCCCGAGTTCCAGTCCCGGTGCGGTGACGATGCCGCGTACATCCGTCACCGGAGGTCCGATGAACAGGGCGTCGGCCCATGCGCCGACCTCGCTGGAATCGCTCACCTGGTCCACCACGGTGTATCCGTCGATGCGGATCTCTTCGAGATAGTGCTTCGCCGGGTTGCCGAACGCGCGCACGGTCGCGGCACACCCGATCACTGTCGCAAACAATATGAGTGCGGCAGTGGCCATCAGTGATCGCCGTGCGGTTACGCGCGGTGGGCACGCTCGCTTTTTCATTCTCAGCCCAGCCCGTCGGGGTATCGGAAATTTCTCTCACAATAGCCGGTCCGATCGGACGGTCAACAGTTGTCATCTCGTCAGAAGGGTGCGTTCAATGAGCGACTATTCGGCCACTTGGAGTAGTCCTCCTCCGAAGTTCGACTGGAAACCCGATGTTCACGGTAAGCCGGAAGATATGGATCCCAAGGTTGCCCGGTGGGTCCAGGATTCGGTCACTCACGGTGAGGCCGCAGGTGTGGATCCGCGCCTGGTGATGGCGATCGTGCTGAACGAAGGCGCGGATGCGAATCTGACGTGGGACGGCCGATACGGGGAACTGAAGGACTGGTTGCGGGAGTACACCACGCCGTTTCGTGAGTTGAAGGACGGCCACTCGAACTCTCTCGGGCTCACGAACATGAAGGAAGAGACCTTCGACAAACTGAAGGCCGAATATCCGTCGATCTTCTCAGGTCGAGAATGGACGGATCTCGCGGATGATCAGAGCTTGGCTATCCAGGCCGCGGCCTACAACCTCGCCTATATCAAGAAAAAATGGTCGGACAAAATGCCGGCCGACATGAAATCTCAATACAGCCTGAATCAGGTTCTGGCTGCCGGATATAACGCCGAGGGATTCTTCGGCGACTATATCGCCAATGGGAAGCTGGGGCACAAGGCGACGCTGTATTCCAAGATGTCGCGGAACTCGTTCGGCCGCGCCCAACGGCTCATGGAGCAGATGTACATCTGGAAGGACGCGGTCGACCCGGGCATGCCACCGTGGCCGGTCGAGCCGGGTATCGACGTGGTGGACATTCCACCGCCGGGCGGATATCCGGCACCGGACGGGCCGACGCACATCGCGGATCGATCGAGCATGCCTGTGCAACCGGCGATCCGCCGGATCGTCGATCTCGATTTCCTGCAGGGTGGATTCGAAATGCGCGCCGGTAGCCCGGCGCCGTGGGCTGCGCCGCTGAAACGGGCGGAGGGCGGTGACGTCCAGGGCCCCGGCTCGTCCATCGGCGACAAGATCCCGGCATGGCTCTCCGACGGCGAATTCGTCATGAACGCCCGCTCCACCGCCGTCAACCGTCCCTTTCTGCAGGCGCTCAATGCCGACCCCTTCTTCCTGCAGAAGATGATGGCTTCGCGCTCGGCGCCGAGCCGGACCGACGGTGCAGGTGCTGTAGCGGCGCCCTCCGCCGAACGGCCTGCCACGGTGAATATCTCGATGTCGAACGACGAAGACATCATCGGCAGATTGAAAGTACTTGCGATGCAATGGGAATTGTCCCACTAGGCATCGCGTCGAAATACTATTGGATCGAGGTGAATCTGTGGCGCCCAATGCCGCGATGATCACGGTGACCGGAGTCGATGGATCGGTGTGGACGATCGCCGGACAGGGCCGTGGCCGTGAAGGTGTCGAGCTGGCGACATCGCCGAGCGGTTTGTACGACGCTCCGGTGACAACGATCTGGAACCAGTCCGCGTTCCAGGTCGGTTCGTCGTTCGGCGGATACCGGACCAACAAACGCGATGTCGTATTCGCGGTCAATGTCTTCCAGGCCGCCGGACAGTCCTGGGAGTCAGTGGATTCCGCGTGGCGGAAAGCGTGGGCCTACGACAGGGACTCGACGCTGACGATCACGACGGATTACGGCACGCGGTCGCTCAAACTGCGGATGTCGGAGCAGCCGGACTTCAAGCCGGATAAGGATCCGCATCTGAAGTCGCAGAGCAAGGTCGTGATGACCTGTGTAGCGGGCAATCCGTGGTGGGTGGAGTCGGACGTGACGAGCACCTGGACCGCGACCGCCGACAGCACGCAGCCCGGTGTGACCAGGCACGGCACCGTCAGCATCGCCAATCCCACCGATCAGCCGATGTGGTTGAAGTGGGTGTGCTCGGCACCGGGCAAGTGGACGGTGCCGGACTTCTCGTGGGGCGCGGCCGAGGACGACGCGGCCCGCACCATCACCCTGCCCGCGACCACCGCGGGCCAGGACCTCACGGTCGACACCGACCCGATGGAGGAGATGATCGTCGCGGCCGACGGCTCGCAGATCTGGGCGCTGATGAACGGCGTCAGCTTCCTCTACCCGGTGCCTGCGTACACCCCGGCGACCGATGTGCCGGTCTCCGTCACCGGAGCGCCGGCGGGCGCGTCGGTGATGGTCGTGCAGCAGCGGAACTGGTCGCGGCCCTGGGGGCTGCAGTGACGACCGCCCAGGATCTGCCCGCGCTCTACGCCGTGGCGCAGCAGGCCAAGGACGCGCGCAAACAGCGGCGCCACGCTCGTCCGCTGGTGCGGTTGTGGGACGGCGACTGGAACCTGCGCGGTATCTGCGGTGCGGAGATCAGCGCCGACTTCCGCTGGGTGCTGAACCAGTCGGGCACCGGACTGCTGGAGCTTCCCTACGACTACTACTTGGCGAAGTGGGCCGTGGACATCAACGGCCGGGCCACACAGAACGTACATATCACCGTCGACAAGGACGGAGCCCGCTGGGACGGGCGACTGGAGAAGGCGGTCATCAAGACCGATGATCGCGGCATCACGACGGTGGAGCTGCTGTTCATGCACTCCTACCAGGAACTCAAGCACATCTACTGCTGGTCGAACCCCTTCCTGCCCGCCGCGGTGCAGTTCCCGCGCGAGTTCATGCTCGCCGGGCCGAGTGTCTGGGCTTTGAAGACGGCTCTGCATTTGAACTTGCTCCGGCTCGAGCATGCCCAGTGGCAGTTGCCCGACGATCCTGTCGACATCGGCGGTTGGGGAAATCTGGATCAGTCCAACTGGGCGGTGGTGGTCAAGCCGGGCGACTTCGCTTCCGATACCTCGCTGTGGACGATCTTCGGTTCCCGCTTCCGCAACTTCCACGAGGCGGCCGCGGGCACCTTGGAGACCGCGCAACTGGCGGTGGTCACGCGACGGTGGCTGCGGGGAGACCCGGAGCCCTGGCCGGGCGCCGACCTGCGCCACGGGTGTCTGGTCGTCGACATCGTCGACAAGTCCGGCTTCTGGACCGGCACCAGTACCGGCGGCGATATGTGGGACGGCCTGCAGCGCACGGTGCAGGTGCTCGACAACACGCTGCTCGACTACAGCCCGGACGTGCTGCCCGATCAGAACGCACCCGAGCTGTACAAGAACCCCGGGTGGATGGGCACGCTGCCCTCGAACCCCTGGGTGGTGTACCGGCAGAACGAGCGGACCGGGATCCAGACCTCGCAGTTCGTCGTGAACCCCTCGTCGGCTGTGCAGATCCTCACGGGCGGGCATTCGATGCCCGGCGTGAACGAGGCGATCTCCTCGGCGATCCAGTTCGTCGGCATGGTCACCGCGGGTGCGCTGGGTGAGGTGCCCTTCGTCGGCCCCTTCCTGGCCGGCGTCGCGAACGGCACGACCGCCGTGGTCAACACCATCGCCACGGCGTTGCTCTCGGACACCCTGCTCGCCTGGATGGAATTCAAATCTCCGCAGCGCGAGCTGAATTCAGGATGGTCGCACTACTACGAGCACTTCGAGAACAGTGCCGACCGCGCCTACACCCTCGGTTCGCTGCTGACCCTCGGAGAAGGCCTGTGGAAGACACGCAGGCACTTCACCCACAAATTCACCGTGGCCAACGGTGAGCCCTACCTGATCGGCGACCAGGGTCAGGGGCATTTCTTCCTCGGCGATCGAGTCGGCTCGACCGTCAAGGGCATGCCCGAGGGGTCGATCTACGTGGAGCAGGTCACCGAGCTGGAACTCGCCTGGTCGCGCACGGCCAGCCCGGCCTGGCAGATCACCGTCGGCTCCGACCGCGACCACGACATGCCCTTCGCCAAGTCCATGCGGGTGGTGGCCGACATCGTCGACGACATCCACGCCCTCGCCGTCCAGATGTGAAGCGGGAGAACCATGTCCATTCCCTTGTACGAAGAATGCAATCCCGACGATCCCTATGATGCTTTCGTATGGGCGCTCGTCGGGCTGCCCGGCCCACGGAACTCGCCGCTGCTCGTGCACCCCGACGTGCTGCGGCAGTGGTCGAAGCACCTGTGGGATCTCGGGTTCCGTCACCACTCCGATCAGCAGCTCCGGGAGTACATCCCGCCTGCTCGTGGCGTCACCCACTGGCTCAACGGTTCCGGGCAATGGGCCGAGAAGGGGGCGGTCCGACCCCCCGAGACCTCGGCGCCCGACGTGAGTCAGCTGACTCCCGACGAGCGCGCTCACCTGGTCGAGCAACTGCGTGAATCAGGTGAGCTGAAGCACCTGGTCGATGCCCGCGAACTGGACCGCAACCATGCCGAGGTCGGCAGTGCCGCGCCGGACGACGCGTCCTCCGGCGGTTCGCGATGACCAGCCCCGACGGGCGGATCCCCTCCGGCGCATACACCGGCGGCTCGATCCGCAACCTGCAGAAGGTGACCTGGGAGGCCGCGCAGGCCTCGATCATGTCCAATGTCATGCAGTCCTTCGCCGGCATCGACGCTGTCGGCAGCAACCTGAGTACCGTCACCAACCGCGCGCTCGACGCGGCAGCGTCGGCGCAGACCGACGCCACCGACGCGCAGGTGACCGCGACCGCGGCGCAGGGCACCTCGGTCTCCAACGCTTCGGCGATCGCCGATCTGCAAGCGGACAAGACGCAGAGCGAGGTCGGCGGGGCGGCGTTCACCGACAAATTCGAGACGTGGGACGCGGCGAAATGGAACGTCGGCAAGTGGAGCAGCGGCGGCCACACCGTGCCGGACGTAGCGGTCGTCGACCATCAGGCAGGCATCGCCAAGACCGATCACACCAGTACCGGCGGCGCCTTCGCGTTGTACAAGACGCCCCTGATGACGGATTCGCAGTCGGTGTCCCTCGTCCTGGGCCGTCCCAACCAGGCAGGCAGTTTCACCGGCAGCGGCATCCTGCTCCGTGCTGCCGACGATCTGTCGACCTTCGTCATAGCGCAGGTCGGAGCCTCCAGGATTTCGCTGCAACGTGGAACGCTGGTCGATGGACAGCTGACCATCACCGTGTGGGCCGAGCGCACGAATCTGACCCTGAGTTCCGGTGACACCGTGACGGTCAGCGCATCCGGCTCCTCCTACGAGGTACTGGTCAACGGTGTGAGCAGGTTCGGATATCAGGACACGGCGGTCACCTCCCCGGTCGGAGCGGGCAACCGCCGGGTCGGATTCTTCAGCGCCTGCAATGTTTCCAGCACGTGGTCCGGTACCACGCTTTCCTTCGGCTTCGACCTGGAATCGTTCGTCGCGGCCGACACCACCTCGCCGCCCCTGGTGGGGACCGGGTGGTCGCTGTACCGGCAGAGCGCTACCACGGTCGCGCACAGTGCGGGCAACGCGCGCTACGGCGCGGTCTTCGACACCATCCGCAGCGCGAACAAGGTCAATGTGCGGGATCTTTCCACCGGACAGATCCAGATCACCAAGCCGGGCTGGTACGTGATGAACGTCGGCGTGCAGTGGTCGCAGGCGTGCGGCACCGGATACAGCTATCGCGTCGCGTTGTGGAGCGCGCCCAGTCCCGACGGCCTCTGGAAACTCGTGCGCAACAGCGGCGAGGTCGAAGGTTCCGCGGTCTATCGCACCTCGGGATCGTTCGTCGTCTTCGCCGGCGCGGGCAGCGTCTGGGCGCCCGGTTACTACATCGCAGGTGCCAACAACATGTACGGCGACCCGTCCGGCACCAACGTCTACTTCGACGGCACGCTCTGCTCCTATTCCTGACCGGATGCGACCAGAGAACCGAGATCGACTCCGACACTGAGGAACCCGATGAGCACAAGTAACGATCCGGGCTACTTGGGCTACCAGCCCACCCTCGAGCCCCTGAAACTGACCACCGGCGCCAGCTTCGTCCAAACCATCCAGCCCTCCGGCGGCGCTGTGTTCCCGACGGGGACACAAATTTCCATCGTGCTGACGGCGCCCGGTGGCGCCGCCCTCGGCGCGTGGCCGGCCACGGTCGACGCGAACATCGCCACGTGGACCGTTCCCGCCGCGACCTGCGACGAGATTCCGGCGAACTCCCGCTACACGATGCTGGTCACCTACCCGACCTCGCCGGTGACGACCTACGCCTGGTACGCGGGCTCGGTCATCCGTACCCAGTGACGAAATCCCCACCCAACGAACACTTTCAAGGAGTACCCCATGGCTATCGCCGTCACGTCCACCAAGAACGCGCTGTGCACCGCCTACGCCAACATCGCCACCCCGGTCTACGTCTCGGTCCACACCGCGGACCCGGGCACCACCGGCACGAATGAGGCAACCGGCGGCTCGCCCGCTTACAAGCGGGTCGCCACGACTTGGACGGCCCCGGCCAACGGCCAGGTCACCGGCAGCCAGGTCACCATCGACCTGCCCGCGGGCTCCTACACCCACGCAGGCCTGTGGACCGCCCTCACCGGCGGCACCTTCATCGACAAGGTCGCCATCCCCGCCACCACCCTCGGCGGCCAGGGCACCCTGCTCATCACGCCCACCTTCACCATCAGCTGACCCGCGCCGGACCGGCGACAACTCTTCCCACGGTGCCGCGCTCGACCGACCGTCGAGCGCGGCACTTTCCATATCCGATTGCTTTGGAGGAACCCGCTGTGGCCGATATCCCCAGAACGGCGAGGCTACCCGCTCCGCCGTCGGTTGCCCCAGCTGTCCCGGCACCGCCGCTCGGCACGGTCACTCTGCCCGCGCCGCCGATGTCCTTCATTCCCGGCCACAATGTTCCGATCGTCGTTCCCTTCATCCGGGCGGATCTCACCGCCGGCGGGACCTTGCTGGCCGTGTCACTCGCTTCGGCATCCGCGCCGGGTGCGAGCGGCGGCTCGGGGCAGTTGTCGGCCGATGTCCGGCCACACCTGTCGAGCACCGCCGCTCTCGAAGCGGCCGGCTCGGCGTTGGCTCGAGTCGAAGCAGGCGCGGCCGCGGTGCTCGTCGTCTCGGCCGATTTCGACAGTGCCGGCACCACGCAGGCGACGGACGCCCATACCCGTGGCATGGGCGAGCTGTCGGCAACCGTCGTCACCCGAGCAGGCGCCACAGCATCGTTCCACGGATCGTCGTCGGCCCTCGGTGTGATCTATGCACCGCCCGTCCCGATGACAGCCGCGATGACCGGTGTCGGTGACCTGACAGCTCTCGCAGAACCGGGGTTCAGCCCGTCCAGCATGGACAAGACCGGGACACAGAGCGGCCCCAGCACTACGAACGCATGGATTCAGGTGGTCAATTGGACTGCGGACGCCGGAGGCTATCCCGGTTCGACAGTGGACACCCATGCCTTGATAAGCCAGGGCGGCAACGAAACCGCCACCGTCTCGAGCAGTATCAGCTGGGCCTCGGGTACCTGGAGCACCAGTTCGATTTCCGTACGGATCAAGCTCAACGGCACCGTCATCGCCACCGGTACGACGGCCAATCCTGCCATCGCCGCCGCGACGGTCGCCATTGCTCAGGGCGATCGGGTCACGGTCGAGGTCAAGGACGGCAACGCGTTCGCCCAAAGCTCGCGGGCCACCATCAACGCCGCAGGCACCTACGTGCGTATCACCTGACCCGCCGAACCCGGGTTGCATCCGGCCCATCACCGCACATGACACCGGCGGACCCGACGTGCCCGGGACGCCGGTGTCCGCGCTGGGCAATCGACGACTCGATGAAAGGCAACTAACCATGGCTTGGACCGGTGACCCTGTATGGCTCGCGGACGTCCTGCGCGAGGAAGGTCTGCGCGTAGTGGAATTCCCCGCCTGGCGGGACCGAGGGCACGGCGATTTCGGACAGATCTGGGGCGTCATCGCCCACCACACCGGTGGGTCGAACACACCACCGTCCGAAATCGCCCACGGATTACCTACTTTGGCCGGCCCGCTCTCACAACTCCATCTCGCCAAGGACGGCACCGTCACCGTGGTCGCGGCCGGCATCGCCTGGCACGCAGGCCGCGGCCGGTGGCCGGGCCTGCCCGAGGACGACGCGAACCGCCACACGATTGGCATCGAGGCCGCCAACAACGGCACCGAGGGCTGGCCGCCCGCGCAATACGACGCCTATGTGCGCTGCTGCGCCGCCATCCTGCGCAAGCTCGGCCACGGCGCCGAGCGCGTGATCGGCCACAAGGAGTGGGCCGGATCCAAGCAGGGCAAGTGGGACCCCGGCGGCATCGATATGGACCGATTCCGCGCCGACGTCGCGGACCGACTGAAAGGTGTTGCAATCATGTCGCTTTCCGACAGCGAGCAACGCGAACTGCTCGACAAACTGCGTCGCGTGCACTTCGAGCTGACCCAGGGATTTCAGTCCCGAGTCGCCGATTCCGACTACCGGGACACCCTGGTGGGCTATGTGCTCAACTCCGATGCCGCCGACTTCCGCAACGAACAGCGGTTGCGCGCGCTAGAACTCAAACTCGATCGCCTGCTGGATATCAACGAAGGACGGATCTGATGTCGGTCTTTCGACTTCCCGAGCCGGCGCTGGTGCGCTCGGTGCTCGTCGCGATCACCGGCGTGATCGCCTTCGTCGCAGGCCACCGGATCGACATCGCGTGGATCGATGCGGCCATGACCCTCTACGGCCTGCTGACCCCCGTGATCGCGGGCATGGTCATCCGGCCCGCCGTCACGCCGGTCCTCCGGCAGGACGGCGGCCGATGAATGTCGCACAGCTGGATGAATCCCGAACTGGTGCAGGCATTCGGCGCCGCCGTCGCCACGGTGATCGGCGCGGTCACCGCCTGGCAGGCGCGTGAAGTCGCCAAACTCCGGGCCCGCGTCGAAACGCTCGAAGCGCAAGCGGCAGACGACAAGCTACGTTTCCGCGACGCCCTGCGCCTGATCCGCGCCCTGCAACAACACATCGACGAACTGCGGGCGTTTCTGCGCCTGCACGTGCCCGGCCAGGAGCCGCCCGCGGCCCGCTACGAGATCCCCTCCTCGCTGAGGGAAGAACTCTAGGCCCAGGCGAGCGTCCGCTGCACGCGGTCATCGACCGGAGCAGCCCGACGACCGCCTGCCTTGAACTCAATCGTCATCCAAATGCCGCGCTCGACCGATCGGTCGAGCGCGGCATTTCTTGTATCTCCCTCGCCGGCCCTGTTGACGGTGCCGGCTCGAGAACGAACTCGAGGTCTCCGAGTGTCCGGAAAAAAAGAAGATGCGGCAAAGCAGAAGAAACTGAAGAGCGAGGGGCTGGACGGGGCATCACCGCCGGCAGGTGCTGCGGGCCAGACTGCGTCCTTCGACCCGCACCAAATCATTGGAGTTGGGCCCGACGGCAAGCCGCTACCAGCCGACAGCGCATCGTTCGGCGCCGCGAATCCCTTCGACCCGACCGGTGAATTGGGCATCACCAATGTTCCCGCCGGTGAATCCGAATCAAACTCCGGCAGTGCTGAACAGCAAGGTCTTGTCGATCTCATGCTGGTGCAGGGTCCCCAAGTCGAGCAGCAGAACCAGCCAGCTCCGATAGGCGGCACAGAGGACCTCATGGGGCTACTGGCGGAGGATCCGTCGGATCGAAGCCAACCGCTGACTCTGCCCAGCGGGACGACGGTACAGAGCGAATCGGTATGGCTACCGAATGGTTTGACCGGAACACGTACCACGATCGTGATGCCCGGCGAGAGTACCCCGCTCGTCACGACGCCGAGTGGGGGATATGCCCCCCAACATATGGGCGAGTTCTTCGCCACAGATCCCCTTTACACCGCCGAGCAGAGGGACCGAGACCTCGCTGTCGTTTACGGCCGCGTTATGGGGCCGCAGACCCTTGAAGGCATTGCGGCAGTCGAGCGCGCAAAAGTTGAGGCGGCAGCGCGACTCAACGCTCACTGGAACCAGTCGGCCTTGCCCACGACCATCGACGGCACGACCGTGCTGCCCTCGGCCAACTACAGCCCCGTTGAACTGGTTCGCGATCTCAGCCTCGCCAACACCACAGGCCCCCTTGACGAGCTCAGCGAAAATCTGCGAGATCAGGCGGAAGATCGGCTAGGACTTCACGCGTACACCCCGCGCAACCAGCTCAACGACCAGGTATATGCCCAACTGCAGTACCTCGGAGTCGATCACCCCGACCGGAGAGCTGAAGTCGACCGCTTGATCGCCAGCGGCGTGCCCGCAGACCAGGCACAGCAAGTGTTGTGGCACAACTCGGTAGCTGCCCGCCAACGACTCGCGATGACCGGTACGCCGCTTCTTCCACTGGATGAGGCCAAAGAGCGTCAGAACACGTTGAGCTCATGGGCACACGATCCGCGCGTGACCTATATTCCAGACAACAGCCCTTACGATCCGCCTCACGATTTTACGGAAACTGATTTCCGAAATTTCATCGGAGAGCTGACCGGTCTGAAGGATTTGACCGAGGGCATCGAAAGCGGCGACTACGGGCAGGCAGCGTTCGGCGGCGCGGTGACCTTGCTAACTTTTGTGCCCGGACTAGGTGTCGTCATTGGAGGCGGAGTCGGAAAGCTGGGCCGCAGCGCATGGGGCCGTCTAGGCAGATGGGCGGATCCGGAGGGCGGTGCCGGGGCAGCAGGATTGGGTCGCGAAGGCTTAGGCGCCGGTCCAGCAACGACAGGCCTCGGCGGACCGTATCGCGGCGGAAGAGCGCCGAATGAGTCGGGAAATCTAGATGCTCCTTGGAACCAAACCCCGCCTACTGCCGGTCTTTCTCCCGATGGAAAGCCACCGGGAATGCCTTCGTACCGACCACAAGGCGGTAACCATGGGAACGCCGACAATCTGAGTGGATTCAATCCGCCCACCTCCCCGTGGAAGCAACCGCGACCCAATTATGACCGACCGTGGGACTTGGGCTACAACCCATATGGCACGGGCCTCGGAGGTGACCGACGAGCCGGCTGGTATTCCCGGTACGGGCGAAGTAACGAGCCGGATATGCACTTGGGGGCAGGCGAGGCGAGACCGCCTCTGACTACCGAATCGCGTCCGTATAAAGGCCTCCCGCAAGACGCGGAACCGGGTGTGGTACCGGACGGAATAGTGGAGGTGCAGATCCGAGGTCATGTCCAGTGGTACGACGTCAATGCAAATCGGTATGTCACCATGCCGGAGTGGGCCAAGACTGTGCCACCAGGCTATGTAAAGGCTCAGTCCACTCCCGTGGGAGAATTCACGCTTACGCCCGCAGCTCAAGCGGATATCGCAAGGGTCCAGGCTGCAAGAGATTCGCAGGATATGGTCGTAGTCGCTCTTCGGAGTGAACGTGACGAAATCGCCAGTAAAATGAATGTCAATCCTCGACTGTTAACCAACAAATATTTGGATGAGATCGACAGCGAACTGCTGGAGGTGTACGGACATAAGAGGGTGCAGAGCCTCCGGGACGCCATGTCCGATGTGAATGCGGCGGAGTGGAAATCCAACAAGCTGACCGAGACGATGGGAAATATCGCAGCACGCGATTACATTCATCGAATGGGTGGAGAAGTCATCACCGGCCTGGATGACGCGGCTACAGGATCGGGCACCCTGGACGTAGTCGGCATCGTTGGCGGTAAGCTTGTGGTTGTGGAGGCCAAGGGAGGCGGTGCAACTCTCGGTACGCGGATGGTAGACGGGGGTCCTGATGAGCTAGTTCGTGTTCAGCAGGGAACTCCGCAGTACTTGAAGTGGATGCTGGACAATGACCCGAAATTGGCGCAGGCTCTGAAAGATCGTGGGCTGCTCGACGCCGTTCGCAATGGCGAGATGGATGTGGTTTACGATCTCGTTCGATACGATCCGAAAGCTGGCCGACCGGAGGTCTCGAGATTCAATATCGAGGACGAGCTGTTCGTTCCACCGGATGCCATCAAGAAAATTTTGACAACAGGTGAGGCGGCTCCTACTCTTCCGAGGCTCGACCATACTGGTGTAGCGGACGTATCCGCTTTGGTAGAGGATGGAAGTGTTTCCTGGATAGACTCTCTTACGCAGTCTCTGCAGTCGGCATTCAAGCATCAGGCTTCTCTTGCTGTTCCGGCTAAGTCTTCAGTTGCTATATCGAATCGGAACATGAAGAATGCGGTGCCGGTGATCGATAAGTCTCTGCAGGTGACGATTTTCCCAGACATGCGTCGGGCGAGGGATTCTATAGATGAAATAAATCAATTCCTGACCTACAGTTCTATCGCTAGATGAGGAATCGTGAGTAATGACTTCTCGGAAAAGGTTGAAGGCGTGCCCTTGAATTCTCGTAAAATTGACAATATAGTCCGCGTCGCTTCGCGGTTTGGGTGGACGTGGCAGTGCGGAGATCTGGCTCGAATTTGTGATGATCTGGGTTGGAGAATTGCAGAAAACTATGGTTCGCTTACGATCCTCGCAACCGATCTGGAACTGGCCCGGCCCGAGGCGAACGCTCGCAGCGATGATGGCACGATCAGATTCATCGATGTTTTCGTGATGGATCGGCTCGAGGCGGCGGACGCGGCGGCAACGCGCCGTGTCTATGACTACTTCGCAGATCTTAGTGAAGCGATCGGCCTGGCTCTGGGGTCGCCCACGCGACGGCGAGCGGGGGCTGGTGGGGAGGTTCGGTGGGACTTGGCGAAGGTCGTTATTCGTCTGCGCCTTGTCGGTAACAGTATTCACATGCGCCTTGCGAATCCAGCGCACCAGGCGTGGCTTGACGAACCGGATGATGGGAAAATCTGATGAAGTCTGATATCACAGACTGGCCGTCGTATTCCGCCGCGCTCACGATAACCTTCGCGCGTATGCCAAGCGATGGGTGTCTCATCGTCAAGGCGAGCGGAAATCGATTTGCACAGTTCCTGATGACGACGGACGGGTTGTGGACTGAGATTGTGGACGGTTCCGCACTGACCGACGGCTACCGCCTCTCGACGGAGGGGGAGGCTTGGCTGCTGGCCGACGGATGGACTCCTGCAGTGGAAGGCGGTTCGCCGAACTGGCACCGCGAACTCGGCTGGCCCGTTCGGTATCGCGAGTATGAACAGCTTGCCGATCTGGTCGTCGGCGCCTTGCACGGAGCGCTAGGCATCGGCAGCCCGAGCGAAATGTCGGTCGAGTCCTGGGTGAACTTCTCTGAAGAGGGATTCGACGACAGCGCTTTGCGTTGATGTCGGAAGAATCGAATGTGATCAGTGAGCCTTTTTCGGAGGAATTGTCAAAACCTGTGGTTCGGTCTGTTTCAGGCGACCTCCGTTTCGGTGGTGGCGGTCGGGTCGGGTGAGGATGCGGGGGTGAGCTCGCGGGGGCGTTCGATGGTCGCTGAGTTATCGGATGTAATGCGGGCCAGGGGATACGCGCCGACCAGTCCGCTGGTTGTCGACATTTCCGACGACGCCGTGTGGTTCGCAAGCGAGGTAGGAGAGGGTGTCGGTTTCACGCGGTCTGTAATTCGAATCGACATCGGTTGGCTGCCCGACGGTTCAGCGATAGTGAATGGTGAGGTCGCGCTCATGTCCGACGAGGTCGCTGAGGTGCTTCGAGCGGTACCGCAGACGGCTGAATTGCGTGGGGCGGGTGCGGATTACAAGTTCCATAGAATAGTAGATGGACAGCCGTTCATCGATTTCCCAGATGCTGAAGCGAGGGATCGGGCGCCGCGGGTGACTCGTGCGGAAGATGTCGCTATTGCCGCCGACTGGCTTATGCGCAAGACTGCGGGTCCCGCAGTAGACTGGTTGGCCGACCGTGATTCCATCACGAAATTGGTAGAGGTCGCGCGGACGCCGCTTTCCGGAGGCGTGTCTGTGCGGGTCGATCCGATGCGGTTTCGCGCTATCGTGGTGTTGTGCATCCTCAACGGGAGCTTCAAGGAGGCGGCCGCTCTGATGGCGGAACACCTGCGCCGCGATTACAGCCAGGTGAGTATGGAGTCTCGGGAGCGTGCGGCTGCTTTTGATGTCTACTTGCATCAATCGTTTCCTGCCTACGCTGCTCACGAGCGAATTCATTGAGTGGACTGGCATCTTGCCGCGAACACGTTCCATAGCTGTGACTCGATTGACCGTGCAGATAGCTATAATGTGATCGACACATAGGCCGATCGGCGTGCAAGGAAAGGTGACTCGATCCGTTTTTATGGTTGCGTCTTGGTGTAAGTATCGAATTGTCAAAAGGGATCTCGCGAAAATGGGTCAGGGACAAGACCAAAACTTAATTCGGCTGATTGTCGATGCGCTGTCTTCAGGCATTTCGGACGTCGGATTTGCCGTCGAAGAAATGGTTGATGGTCGAGATGGAATATGGTTCTATCGCGAGATGGATGCGTTTCCCTCGGCGAAGCAACGTATCTCGGCGCATATCGCCTCGCGTCGTGACGGGGGAGTAGCGATCCGCGGCCATGCCTATCTGGCTTCGGCGGCGATCGGCCAGGTCGCGGTTGGACTTCCTATAGACGCGCAGTTGGACGACGACCACGCGTTCATCGACTGCGTCGACCTCGTTGGATTCGGCACTTTGGCGCGACCGCGAGATTACTCGCTCGTCTTTCCGGTGCCCGATGAGTCCGGGTTCGATAGCGGTGTTGGGAAGTTCATGCAGTATGTCATAGGGCCGGTATCGACTTGGTTTTCTGAACGCGATTCGATCGACAGACTCATCGAGTTGGCCAGGACACCGACATCGGGTGTGACGCCGGAAAACATCCGTCCTGATCGACTCAGGGGAACGGTCATCATGTGTCTGGTGGAAGGGCGCCCGGACGACGCTGCCGCACTCATGCACTGGTACCTCGGCCGCGAACACTTCAATGTGGCGGATTCGCTCGAGCGGGCGCGAGCTTTCAACGCCGCTCTTGCAGAAAATTTTCCCCACTACGCGCCGATCTGAAGCCGGTAGAGTCAGTATTGCTGCCTGCCGTTGCCCGTCATGATCGGTCTCGTCGGGAATACGCTCACGGCCTGACATATGCTACTTCTATCCGCTGAGTGGGTCTGCGCTATGTCGCCAACTCGTGGGCGACCGCATGACAAGTTGGAGAGATGCAACATCTACGCATGCATACCGGCATCGGTGGTGCGATCCGAACCGCCTGTCTTGCAGCCGAGTTCGACTGGACCTGGCGCGTCGACGATATTCCACGCCTCTGTGATGCTGCGGGGTGGGAAGTGGTTGACTGATCACGGACAAGCGAAGGCCGCGATCGGCTTGGCGGATCAGGCGGCGACCAGGCCGGACATCACTCAGATCGGCGGACTGTTCTCCAATGCGTTCAACATGTACATAGGCATGGAGCGCTCCGCGCGGACACTGGTCACCTACCAGGAGCAGGTTCCGGGACTACTGCAGACCGCCGACTACGCGCGTGCCACATTCGCCGCGTTTCCCGGCTTCAAAGAACCAGAGGACATCGACCGAAGGGTAGATATCCGGCTGGGCAGGCAGGCGATCCTGACCCGCAAGCTGAGTCCCCTGAAAGCCGAAGTGCTACTTCATGAGTCGGCATTGCATCGCGTAGTCGGCGGCCCGAGCGTGATGGCGGTACAGCTCCGTCATCTGGCGGACTTCGGCACGCGACCCAACATCACGCTCCGGGTGCACCCCTACAGCGCCGGGATGACCTGGGGTTTCCTGCACGGCCACTTCGCGATCCTCGAATTCGCACCAGCGGACAAGGAGCCTCCGGTCGTGTACGTCGAAGGACGCCTGGCGAGCGACCTGTATGTCGAACGACCCGAAGAGGTGCGGCGATACCATGAGGTGGCCGCAGATATCCGGCGTACAGCGCTGGACGAGACAACGACGCGCGACCTGCTGCGGCGGGCAGCAAGGGAGTTCGAAAATGCACGCTGACCTATCCGGAGCGCACTGGTTCAAGTCCAGCTACAGCGATAGTGGTTCACAGTGCGTCGAAGTCGCTTACCTGGACGGTGGCATGGTCGGTGTGCGCGACTCGAAGAACCCCGCTGCGGGGGCATTGGTTTTCACGCCAGGCGAGTGGGACGCGTTCCTCGACGGCGCGCGTGGCGGTGAATTCGACCGTCCCTGAAATGCTCGGCTCGGGATTGCTTGGCTTCAGGCTCGGCGTGGTCGAGCGGGGACGGCGTGTTCGGGGGTTGTGACGTTCAGCCATGCCGGAGCATGGGGGCTTGCTCACAACGGAGTTCGCATGAGCAGCACGTTGTACTGACTGTGCACCGTGAGCAGGAAATACAGATCGTCTCCGGTCTGATACGGGAAGATCATCGGCGCGTAGGCGGTGGGTAGATCGCGGGTGTCCACCAGCACCCGAGGCGCGCTCCACGGACCTTCGGGCGCCGGGGCTGTGTGTAGGACAACCGAATTCGCCGGGTCGGTGGTCAGCATGACGTACTGGCCGAGGTGGTCGTTCCACTGCACCGACAGTTCACCGACATTGCCGACGATCGGCGCGGACGCCTTGGGATCGTTCAGCTTCCACCCGCCGCCGTCCCAGTACTCGTAGGCATCGATGTTCGCGATGTCGGCTTCGCGGACGCGGGAGAGGAAGCCCGGGTTGTCGCGGCCGGCCGGTGTGCCGTAGCGGTAGACGAAGCCGTCGTTCTTCACGAACGCGTTCTGCTGGAAGCGTTCGTGCCCGTCGACATTGGCGCGGCGGGTGGTGGGCAGTTGCACCCAGGTGCGGCCGCCGTCGCCGGAGGAGGCCAGGGTGGAGAAGTTGGTCTCCCACTTGCCGTTATCGCCCCAGTGGCGCACCGACATCATGCTCATGTACTGCACACCGCCCACCGAGATACCGGCGGTGGGGATGAAACTTATCTCGATGCCGGGGATCTTCGGGCTCGGCAGCGGGTTGGGGACCACGCTGTCGAAGTAGATCCCCTCCGAGGGGTCCCTGGTGGTGCTGCAGAACAACACGTTGGACGTCCACGCCCACATGCTGCCCGCCAGCAGATTCGGAAAGCCCAGCCCCGCGCTGTCGCCGAACGCGGTGATCATCCCGCCGCGGCCGTCGTCCCACATGATGCCGAGGTCGGTGCCGAGGACATTGACGGCGTGGGTTTTGTTGGGACTGTCCATCCCGGTCATCTGGAATACGGCCTCGGTGGGGCCGGGCAGCTGCGGCAGGCCGCGCCATCCGTTGAGCACCGGGATCGGGTTGACGTTGTTGGGGTCGGCCACCGCGGGCGCACCCAGCGCGACACAACAGGCGGCGGTGAGCACACCGATCTTGGCGAATGCGGACAGCGATCGTTTCATCCGGACGGTCCCTTCTGGTGGCGCGCGGTCTGCGGGAGTCATTGTGCCCGCATCGGGACCGGATATGGGGTAACCGCCGGGCGGTTGTCCCCAGTCGGTCATGGCTGCCCAGCTCCAAGAGTCGGGATCCGGTTCCGGACAGCTGCGATGGAGAGTCGCCGCTCCGCCGAGTGAGCACATCCGCAGGCATCGACACGGCTCGGACTGCCGGTCGCCACGGTGGCGGTCGGCGTCCGTGGTCAGGTGTCAGTCGGTGAAGATCTCCGCGGCGGTTTCGGCGGTCAGTGCACGGTCGAACCAGCGGGTGAGGGTGTCGGCGTCGGTGCAGCCGCGGATGCGGTCGCGGTCGTTGTCGGTGAGGGCGATGCGGCGGTGTTGGAGGATGCGCACGATGTCCTCCGCGCGTCCTTCCTGACGTCCTTCGTCGCGGATGCGCTGCGAGGTCTGCGAGCGGAAGAAGGAGAGATCCACGGACATCATCTGCCTCCAGGTGTCGGCGGCCGGGCTGGTGCCGAGGCCGAGTTCGGTGAGTTCGGCGACGATGGCGGCGTCTTCGTCGTCGATGCCCCGCAGGGCGGCGGCCAGCGATTTCAGTATCGCACCGATGCTGGGGTGGTGGGCATGGGTGATTGCCGAGAGTGCGGCGAGCGGGACGTCGGTGATCGCTTCGGCGGTGTCGGTGATGACGGGGACATTGTCGGGGCCGAGCACCAGCGGCCGCGCGACGAGGCTCGGCCATTGCCGGGGGCCGATGACGAAAGGTCCGCCTGCCCATCGTTCGGTGGTCTCGTCCTGGCACACGACGAAATCATTGATAGCATTGATTGCATGGCAGGAATCACCATCCGCGACCTGGATCCCGACGTCAAGGAACGCCTCCGTCGCCGAGCTGCGGCGCATGGCCGGAGCATGGAGGCCGAGGCGCGATCGATCCTGTCCGAAGCTGTCAAACCGAAACGGCTACTGCGCGAGCTGTATGAACGCAGTCGTCCGTACGCAGCGGATCTCGACCTTCCGGAGCAGCCCGAGGCCGGAGCCGCGCCGCTGTGATCATCGCCGATACCAATGTGGTGTCGGAGCTGTTCAGACCGACTCCGGAGCCGCGAGTAATCGCGTGGTTGGAGAATTCGTCCGACGTCGCGATCACGACGGTGACGGTTGGCGAAATCTGGGCGGGGATCGAGAACCTCCCGGATGGGCGACGAAAGACCGGTCTACGGGGGCTCGCGGAGGATCTGTTCGACGAATTCGGTTCCGAAGTCGAGTCTTTCGACTTCGAGGCAGCACGTTTCTACGGTCGGATCGTCTCGACACGCCGCCGCCTGGGCTGTCCGATCGGATATGCAGACGCGCAGATAGCCGCCATCTGTGCAGCCAACGGATGCCCTGTCGCCACCCGAAATGTCAAGGATTTCGCAGACATCGGCATCGACGTGATCAACCCCTGGGAATTGTGATGTCTGAATCGTTGAATATCGATCCGTCACTCGTTCGCATGCACGCGGGCAATGTCGAGAAGCTGGCCGAGCCGCTCGGGCAGGCATCGCGGGCCGCGCAGGCGGTTTCCGCGCCGACCGACGCTTTCGGCAAGATCTGCGCCTTCCTCCCGCCGCTTTTCGTGGACTCGGTGGAAACCGACGGGATCGCCGCGATCCAGGCGGCCGTCGACGCGGTCGGTGAGGACGGCGCCAAGCTCCGCGGTATCGTCGACGGCTTCACCACGGTCGACGACTCGAACGCGAGCAGGGTGAAGGCCGCCGAGGACGGTTTGTCCGTCTGAGATCCACCGGTTCGGACGTGTCGGGGCACAGCGAAGCCGGTCGGTTTCCGGCGTGAACTACGCTGCGAATGCCCTGCCGAACCCGGCCGGGTACCGCGGCGTCACGGTGAAGCCGGTGTGAATCCGGCACTGTCCCGCAACTGTGAGCTCGGCGTTTCGCCGGGTGAGTCAGGTCGGCCGCCGTCGCGGGAGGCGTACTTGTCCTCGGATGAAGGACGGTATGGACGGAGGATGGTCGTGCCACTCACTTCTCGCCGGCGGCTTATCGCTTCCCGACGGCCGGGCGCTGCCGGGCGGGCGGGTGCCGGACAACTCGACATGTACCGACGACTCGGCATGGCCGGACGGTCCGGCGGCATACGACGGTTGGGCACGACTTGGCGACTCGTCGCCGCAGGCACACTGATCCTGCTGAGCGCGGCGTGCGGCGCTTCCGACCCCGCGTCCTCGACCGGCGAGAACAACGCGGACGGGCCATCGCGGGCCATCGTCTCGCTGAGCCCCACCGCCACCGAGATGCTGTACGCGATCGGCGCGGGGGAGCAGGTGGTCGCGGTCGACGACCGCTCCGATCACCCGGCCGACGCCCCTGTCACCGACCTGTCCGGCTACACCCCGAACGTCGAGGCCGTCCTCGGCTACGACCCCGACCTCGTCGTCGCCAACGCCGACATCGGCGACCTGGTCGCCGGGCTCGAACGGGCGGGCGTCGAGACGCTGATCCTGCCCGCCGCGCGCACCCTCGACGACACCTACGCCCAGATCGAACAGCTCGGCTCCGCCACTGGGCAGGTCGGCGACGCGGCCGAACTCGTCGCCGAAATGCGCACCGAGATCGACCGCATCGTCGCCGGACTGCCCGACCGCGACGCCCCGCTGCGCTACTACCACGAGCTGGACAACACCTACTACACCGTCACCGACGACACCTATCTCGGCGCGATCTACGCCATGCTCGGCCTGCGATCCATCGCCTCCGGCGGCAACGGCTACCCGCAGCTGTCGGCGGAGTACCTGCTCGAGCAGAATCCCGATGTGATCTTCCTGGCCGACGGACAATGCTGCGGCGTCACCCCGGAGGTCGTCGCGCAGCGGGCGGGCTGGGGTGAGCTGACCGCCGTCCGCGACGGCCGCGTGTACGTCCTCGACGAGGACATCGCGAGTCGCTGGGGGCCGCGCGTTGTCGATCTGGTGCGTGAGATCGCCGCCGTCATCGCGGGCGCCCCGGCCGTCCGCCCCACCTCTTGATCGCGACCCGGCGTCGCGCCCTGGTGGTGACCGGCGCGGTGCTCGCGCTGCTGGCCGCCGTGCTCGTGAGCATCCTCGTGGGGCCGGCCGGTCTCACCCCGCGCGGCGTGCTGCTCGACATGGCCGATCGACTGCCGTTCGTGGATGTCGAGTCGGGTCTGTCGACGCGACAGCGGGCCATCCTGTGGGACATCCGGATGCCGCGCACCGTCCTCGGCGTGCTCGTCGGCGCGATGCTCGCCGTCGCCGGGGCCGCCTACCAGGGCGTCTTCCGCAACCCGCTCGCCGACCCGTACCTGCTGGGCGTCTCCAGCGGCGCGGGGCTCGGGGCGACGCTCGCCATCGTCCTCGGCGGCGCGGCCGGATTCGCCGGCGTCCCCGTCGCGGCCTTCGCGGGCGGCCTGCTCGCCGTCACCGCGACCTATGCCCTGGGCCGCACGGTCGGCGGCGTCCGGTCGGAGGTGGTGGTGATCCTGGCCGGAGTCGCGGTGGCCGCCTTCGCCAACGCCGTCCAGACCTTCTTCATGCAGCTGCGCGACGACACCCTGCGCCAGGTCTATTCCTGGATGCTCGGTCGGCTGAGCACCGACGGCTGGTCCGACGTGCTCGTAGTGCTGCCCTACGTCGTGGTGAGCGTCGCGATCATCGCACTGCATCGGCGCACCCTCGACGTGATGGCGGTCGGCGATGTGGAAGCCGCGAGCCTCGGCATCGATCCGGCGCGGGTGCGCCTGGTGCTGGTCGGCGTCGCCACGCTCGGCACCGCCGCCGTGGTCTCGGCGGGCGGCCTCATCGGCTTCGTCGGCATCGTGGTTCCACATGCCGTGCGACTGCTCGCCGGTCCCGGCCACCGGATGCTGTTGCCGTTGTCGCTGGTCGTGGGCGCGGCATTCCTGGTGTTCGCCGATGTGATCGCCCGGACCGTCATGGCTCCGGCCGAACTGCCGATCGGCGTGGTGACTGCGGCTGTCGGCGCGCCGTTCTTCCTGTTCGTACTGCGCCGTAGCCGGGGGGTGTCATGACCGACCCGCGTACCGAGGCGGTGACCTGTGCGCGGGTCAGCGCTGAACGCGGCGGAGTCGAGGTGCTACACGAGGTGAATCTGGTGGTCGCCGCGGGCACATGGGTTTCGCTGGTCGGTCCCAACGGCTCCGGCAAGACCACGCTGCTGCACGCACTCGCCGGACTCGTGCCCGCCACCGGTGCGATCCAGGTGGCGGGGGTGCGACCCGGCCGATCGTCGCGCCGCGCCACGGCCCGCGCGGTCGCGTTGATGCCGCAGCGTCCGGTGGTGCCCGAGGGCGTCACCGTGCGCGAACTCATCCACCTCGGCCGCACCCCGCACCTTCCCCGATTCGGCAGCGAGACTCTGCGCGACCGCGAGATCGTGGACCGGGTGATCGCGCGCCTCGACCTCGGGGAGTTCACCGCGCGCACGGCCACCGCACTGTCCGGCGGGGAACTGCAGCGCATCGTGCTGGCCCGCGCGCTCGCCCAGCAACCACGGGTCCTGCTGCTCGACGAACCCACCAGCGCGCTCGACATCGGCCACCAGCAGCAGGTGCTCGACCTCGTCGACGCGCTGCGCCGGGAAGAAGGACTGACCGTCATCGCCGCCATGCATGACCTCACCTCCGCCGCTCAATACGGCGAACGCCTGATCCTGCTGGACCGCGGCCGCATTGCCGCCGACGGCCCGCCTGCGGACGTGCTGACCGTGGCGCGTATCGCCGAGGTCTACGGCGCGCGCGTCGAAGTGCTCGACCGCCGCGACGGTCGCGCCGTATTGCCCGTGCGCGGCGAACCGCCCCTCGAACTCACCGCTGAAGTACCGCTCGGCCCGGTCTCGCAGGGGGACACCCAGCCTGGTGAATCACACACGGGCCGAACTCCATCCGGCGAATCGGAGGCAGGGAGATCTCTGTCCGGTGAGGCGCGGTCGGGTGGATGTCCGTCCGCGGGATCGCGGGCAGGTGGATCCCCTTCCGGCGATTCCCGGCGGGCCGATTCCCGGCCCGCCGACATCCCGCCGCCCGGATCTCGCCCTGATGGAACGGAGTCCCCCTGATGGAAATCGTGTTGCTCGGCACCGGAGCCGCGGACGGGTGGCCGTCTCCGTTCTGT
Organism: Nocardia shimofusensis NBRC 100134; assembly: GCF_001613125.1. Classification (GTDB taxonomy): domain Bacteria; phylum Actinomycetota; class Actinomycetes; order Mycobacteriales; family Mycobacteriaceae; genus Nocardia; species Nocardia shimofusensis. Next base: position 273,935 of record NZ_BDBT01000001.1, on the reverse strand, counting down.
CGCTGCGCGTCGTGCCGCGACGTCGCTGCCCGCGGCCAGATCCGCGGCCAGACCGCCGCCTTCGTCGACGACGTGCTTCTGCTCGACTGCGGTCCGGAAGTCCCTCGTGCCGCCGTGCGCCTCGGCCGTACTCTCGCCGACGTCCGCCACATCCTGCTCACCCACGCCCACCCCGACCATCTCGACCCGCAGGTTCTGTTGTTCCGATCCTGGATTGACACCGGTCACGACCTGGAGGTGATCGGCCCCGCCGATGCGCTCGACGCCTGCCGTCGGTGGGTGGGGCCGGACGACCCGGTGCGCTTCACCCCCGTCCGGGCGGGCGACCGAACATTCGCCGGGCCATACGAGGTCACCGTCCTGCCCGCCCGGCACCGGGTGTTCCATGACGGCGACACCGTCCTCTACGACATCACCGCCCCGGACGGCGCGCGCGTGCTGTGGGCATGCGACACAGGTCCGTGGCCTGAGTCCTGGTTCGAGGCGGTCCGCGGCGCGGCGTACGACGCAGTGTTCCTGGAGGAAACTTACGGCGACCGATCCGAACTGTCCGACCAGCATCTCGGGCTCCCCGAATTCGCCGACATGCTCACCGGATTACGTGACGCCGCCGCGGTCACCGAGAAGACCGACGTGGTCGCCGTGCACTTAAGCCACCACAATCCACCGATAGAAGAACTGGAGCGACGATTGCGTACGCACGGCGCACGACCGGGTCGCGACGGCGAAGTGGTGCATGCGGGCCTGCCCCCGCGACCGGCCGCCCACCGCACCCTCGTCCTCGGCGGTGTGCGCTCCGGCAAGTCCCGGCACGCCGAAGACCTGCTCGGTTCGCACCCGGCCGTCACCTACGTCGCCACCGGCGGCACCCGCGACGGCGACGCCGAATGGGCCCAGCGGGTCGCGGTGCACCGCGAACGCCGCCCCGCCTCCTGGGACACTCTCGAAACCGACGACGTGGCAACAGCACTCGCCACAGCCACGCGCCCCCTGCTCATCGACTGCCTCGGCACCTGGCTCACCGCGCGCCTCGACGCCCACAAGGTCTGGGAGGGAGCCGATCTCGCGCCCGTCCACACCGATATCGACGATCTCGTCGCCGCCTGGCGCGCCTGCGACGTTCCCGTGATCGCGGTGAGCAACGAAGTCGGCAGCGGGGTGGTACCCGCGTCCGTCTCGGGACGGCTGTTCCGAGATCTGTTGGGAACACTGAACAGTCGGATAGCCGCCGCGTCGGAGTCGGTAGTCCTCGTCGTCGCGGGAATTCCCGTTCCCTTGCGCTGAACGTTTCCTTGCCAGTGCCCAGGGTTGCGTCTCCTCCAAGGGGAGGCAGGGGCTCTTGCGCTTTCTACCAGAGCATGACCGCTGAACTGGTGCTGGAGCGGTCACTGAGCCCGACGGAGCGCGCTAGCTGTTCGAGAAACGCCGGACGGGCAACGGCCTACAGCGCGACCTGCTCATCGCGGCCACGCACAACCTGCTGCCGACGACCCTCCGGAATCTACTTCCTCGGCTCCCGACGGGCCGGGGCATGGGGTCGGGTCAGGCGTGGTCGAAGACCTCGTCGAGGGTTGTCGCGGTCAGCACACTTCGCAACCAGGTCCGCAGTTGTGTGACCTCGGCCTTTGCTATCTGATCGGTGACCTCGATGGGAAGCGGGCCGAACTTGATCGTCAGCAGATCGGTCAGCGCCTCGGCCTGCCCTTCGGCGAGCCCTTCGGCATGTCCCTTGGCCCGGAGTTGTTCGGCGGTTGTCATGACGACCTCCTTCGCTCGGGGTCCGAGCTGATCGATCACCGGGGCCAGATCGTCTTCGCTGGTCTCGCCCACAAGAAAAATGTACTTCACGAGACTGCGCAGGTCATCCAGGCTGCCGGGTGCCTCGATCACGGCCTGCAAGTCGGGGATCTGGGCTAGCAGGTCGGTGCCCAGGTGAGCGTTGCCCGGGACGATCTTGTGGAATACGAAAACCAGCCGTGCTGCGGGGGTGAGCGGGCGCTCGCGCAGGGTCTCCAGGTCGACGGTGGTCAGGTCGTCGAGGAACAGTCGCAGGCTGGGGACGTGATCGCCCAGGGTGGTGCGGGTGCCGGGATCCAGGTCGATCAACTCGGAGAGTTCCGTGGGTGTGTTCCACGGACGGCCGTGGGCAGCGCTGTGGACGACGAGCGGGACGATGGCGGGCAGTGTTCGGGTGTGCGGGTGTTCTTCGAGGTAGCGGTTCCAGATGGAGACCAGGTATTCGGTCATGCGCAGGGGCGCCCGGCGGGCGGGTCGGCGAGTGCTTGCTGTATGAGACATGAGCGACATCAAGGCGAAGCGAAAAACGAACCGGCCCCGGAGGATTGCTCCTCCGGGGCCGGCTCGTGCTCGTTCGGTTGTGCCTCAGCGGGCAGCGCTCATCAGAAGGCGGCTTCGTCCAGCTCCATGATGTCGTTGTCCAGGTTGGCCAGGATGGCGCGGGTCGCGGTCAGCTCCGGCAGCACGTTGCGGGCGAAGAACTGCGCGGTGGCGACCTTGCCCCGGTAGAACGCCTCGTCGGAGCCGTTGTCCTGGGCGGCGATGGCGACCTCGGCCTGGCGCAGCAGCTGCCAGCCGATCAGCAGGTCGCCGACCGAGAGCAGGAAGCGGACCGAGCCCAGGCCGACCTTGTAGAGCTCCTGCGGGTTCTCCTGGGCGCCCATCAGGTGGCCGGTGAGGGTGGCGGCCATGGCCTGCACGTCCTCGAGGGCGGTGGCCAGCAGCTTGCGCTCGGCCTTCAGGCGACCGTTGCCCGCCTCCGCGTCGATGAACTTCTGCACCTGGCCGGCCACGTGGCCCAGGGCCACGCCGCGGTCGCGGGCGATCTTGCGGAAGAAGAAGTCCTGCGCCTGGATCGCGGTGGTGCCCTCGTAGAGGGAGTCGATCTTGGCGTCGCGGATGTACTGCTCGATCGGGTAGTCCTGCAGGAAGCCGGAGCCACCGAAGGTCTGCAGCGACTCGGTCAGGTACTGGTAGGCGCGCTCGGAGCCGACGCCCTTGACGATGGGCAGCAGCAGGTCGTTGACGCGGGCGGCCATGTCGGCGTCCGCGCCGGAGACCTGGGCGGCCACGTCGGCGTCCTGGTGGGCGGCGGTGTAGAGGTACACCGCGCGCAGGCCCTCGGCGTAAGCCTTCTGGGTGGCCAGGCTGCGGCGCACGTCCGGGTGGTGGGTGATGGTGACGCGCGGGGCGTCCTTGGCGTTGGCGGTGAGGTCGGCGCCCTGCACGCGGTTCTTGGCGTAGTCCAGCGCGTTCAGGTAGCCGGTCGACAGGGTGGCGATCGCCTTGGTGCCGACCATCATGCGGGCGTGCTCGATGACCTCGAACATCTGCGCGATGCCGTTGTGCACCTCGCCGACCAGCCAGCCCTGGGCAGGGACGCCGTGGCCGCCGAAGGTGAGCTCACAGGTGGCCGAGACCTTCAGACCCATCTTGTGCTCGACATTGGTGACGAAGACGCCGTTGCGCTCGCCCAGCGCGCCGGTCTCCGGGTCGAAGTGGAACTTGGGCACGAAGAACAGCGACAGGCCCTTGGTGCCCGGGCCCGCGCCCTCGGGACGCGCCAGCACCAGGTGCATGATGTTCGGGAACAGGTCGTCGGAGTCGGCGGAGGTGATGAACCGCTTGACGCCCTCGATGTGCCAGGAGCCGTCTTCCTGCTTGACCGCCTTGGTGCGGCCGGCGCCCACGTCGGAGCCGGCGTCGGGCTCGGTCAGCACCATGGTGGCGCCCCAGCCCTGCTCGACGGCGATCTCGGCCCACTTCTTCTGCTCGTCGGTGGCGTTGTTCCAGAAGATGTTGGCGAAGCCGGGGCCCGCGGCGTACATGAAGGCGGCGGGCTGCGCGCCCAGGATCAGCTCGGCGATGGCCCAGTAGGCCGCGCGCGGGAACTGGATGCCGCCGAGCTCCTCGGATACGGAGAACTTGTCCCAGCCGCCCTCTTCGAGGGTCTTGTAGCTCTTCTTGAAGGACTCGGGGAGCGAGACGGTGTGGGTCTCGGGATCGAAGACCGGCGGGTTGCGGTCGGCGTCGGCGAAGGACTCGCCCAGCGGGCCCTCGGCCAGGCGACGCACCTCGTTGAGCATCTCCTTGACGGTGTCGGTGTCCAGGTCGCCGTAGGCGCCGCTGTCGAGGAGGTTGCCCAGTCCGAGGACCTCGAAGAGGTTGAACTCCAGGTCGCGAACGTTGCTCTTGTAGTGACCCATGTCTGTGTACTCACTCTCCGTTGAGTTGGTGCGGTCGGTGTGTCATGCCGTTCCCGCCCGTTGTCGTCACCGGACCCGTTGCCGGGCAGCCGCATGCTACTCGCGGGTAACTTTCACCTATATTACCGCCGGGTAATGCCTGAGCAAAAGCCCTCGAGGGCAATGTGACCTGAAAAACACGGGCCTGAGGTCCGGGTGAACCCGCAGGTCGGCGCGGTGTGGAGATCACTTCGGGCGCGCGGCTACGGTGAGCTGTGCGCATCGAGACCAGTGCCGGCCCCGCCGACGTCGAGGTGGACATGCCGGGCGAACCGCGATTCCTGCTGCTGCTCACGCACGGCTCCGGCGGCGGCGTGGAGGCGAAAGACATACTGGCCGTTCGTGATTCGGCGGTCGATCTGGGCGCCGTGGTGGCCAGGGTGATGCAGCCCTATCGGGTCGCCGGACGACGCGCCCCCGGCTCGGCGGACAAGCAGGACGCGGCCTGGCTGGAGATCGTCGCCGAGCTACGGGACCGCTATCCGGTCGGGCCGCTGGTGCAGGGCGGGCGCAGCAACGGCGCGCGAGTGGCCTGCCGCACGGCGGTCGCCGCCGGGGCGCGCGGAGTGCTCGCACTGTCGTTTCCGCTGCATCCGCCCGGGAAGCCGGAGAAGACACGACGCGAGGAACTGCTCGCGACCGGCGACATCGAGGTCGTCGTGGTCAACGGGGCGAAGGACCCGTTCGGGGTCCCCGAGGCCGCCGACGCCGCGCAGGTGGGGGTGATCCCGGGGCAGCCGCACTCGTTCCGGACCGGATTCGGCCTGATCGTCGAGATCGTGGAGCCCTGGTTGCGACGCTGGTCGGGGCAGGACTGACCCTTACACCGGTGCGCGGTTGGCCACGATCAGGGCGTCGATCGCGTCGTTGTGCTCGGTGGGCCGCAGCACGCGGTCGGCGATCCGGATATGCATGTCCGGGCTGGTGGCAGCGAGATCGGCCACGATGTCGTCGGGAGTGAACAGGATGGAGGGGTCCTGCGGCCCGCCGTGACCGTCCTCGATGTTGGTGCGGTCGTGGCCGAGGACCAGCAACGTGCCCTCGGGAGCCAGGCGGCTCGCGGCCGCGGCCAGCACCGCGCGGCGCTGCTCGGCGGGGAGGTGCAGGAAGACCATCAGGACCAGCTCGAACGGACCCTGCACCCCGGCCGCGTCCAGATCGGTGACATCGCCGCACTGCCAGGTGATGCGGCTGCGCACCGACCGGGACAGCCGGGTCGCCACGGTCTTGCCCTTGTCCACGGCGACTTGGGAGAAGTCGATGGCATGGACCTTCCACCCGTGGGTGGCCAGCCAGAGCGCATTGCGACCCTCGCCGCAGGCCAAGTCGAGCGCGCGGGGCAGTCCGCTCTCGTCCTGGGCGGAGGCGTGCCGGTGCAGGCTGTAGACGAATTCCACCACCGTGTCGTTGGGCGGCGCGCCCCAGACCAACTCGCTCTGCGCGTAGCGCTCGTCCCAGTCGGTGGCATCCATGTGCGCGAGTCTATTGACTCGCCGACCTGCGTCGAGTCTCGGAACGGGCTGGAGCCCCGTGCTAGAGCCTCGTGTGCATGAGGACCACGTTGTACTGGCTGTGCACCGTGGTGAGGAAGTACAGGTCGCGACCGGTCTGGTACGGGAAGATCGACGGCGCGTACGCGGTGGGCAGTTCGCGGGTGTCGATCAGGGTTTCCGGCGGGCTCCACGGGCCTTCCGGCGACGAGGCGCGTCGCATGACGACCGAGTTGAACGGATCGGTGGTCAGCGAGATGTATTGGCCGAGATAGTCGTTGTACATGACCGACAGCTCGCCGACCCCGTGCATGACCGGAGCGGCCGCGTTCACGTCGTTCTTGCGCCAGCCGTTGCCGTCCCAGTACTCGTACTCGGCGAGATTCTCGATGTGCTGCTCGGGCACGCGCGCGACGAAAGCGGCGTTGTTGCGCCCGGCTCTGGTGCCGTATTCGTAGACGAAGCCACCGCTTTTCAGGAAAGCGTTCATCTGGAAGTTGGCGTTGCCGCCTTCATCGGGTCTGCGGGTGTGGCCCAGGTCGGCCCAGGTCTCGCCGTTGTCGGCGGAAGCGGCCAGGCCGGAGAAATTGGTGGTCCACTGGCCGACGTTGTCCCAGCTCTTGACCGACATCATCGACAGGTATTGCACGCCGTTGGCGGAGATGCCCGCGGTGGGGATGCGGCTGATCTCGACGAACGGGATCTTCGGGCTGGGAATGAGATCCCTGGCCTGGCCGAACACGTCGCGCACGACGCTGTCGAAGTAGATGCCGTGCGCGGGGTTCTTGCTGTGGCTGCGCACCAGGATGTTGGAGCGCCACGCCCACATGCTGCCCGCCAGCAGGTTGGGGAAGCCGATGCCCGCGGTGTCGCCGAACGCGGTGAGCATCTCACCGTGGCCGTTGTCCCACATGATGCCCAGGTCGGTGCCGAAGACGTTGTAGTTGTGCGTGTTGTTGGGGCTGGCCATGCCGGTCACCTGGAACACCGCCTTGGTGCGGCCGGGCAGATTCGGCAGGCCGTTGGTGCCGTTGAGCACCGGAATCGGGTTGATCGCGTTCGGGTTTGCCGTGGCGGGCGTGGTCGCCGACAGAAGCAAGGCCGTAGTACCCGCCAAGGTGGACAGCAGGATGGAGGCGGTCTTCTTCAAGGTTATGGGGCCCTCCGGGTCGCGCCGGAATGGCGCACGACACTCAGCCCCCTCTCTGTGTCCCGAACCACATTCCGACTGGCTGGCAAATCGACGGGAATGTTAGCAGCGAACTCCGCGAAATAGGGACGTTGCAAAACTCATTGGGCAGATGCCCAACCCGGACCCCGATTCTTCGGTCGAGGCGATGATCGTTGTTGTTCTGATGCCGGTCGGCATCCGGTCCGCAACAAAACCGCGTCCGCGATTGTGCGGCTCGCGGGCCTCTGCTCTAATCGTGTACTGCGGTTACCGTCAACAGTGACGGTAATTGAGGAAGCGGAGGAAGAATGCTGCCAGCCGGAATGGACCCACGCACACCCGTGCTCGTCGGCGTCGGGCAGTCGGTGCACCGTAGTGGTGAACCGGGGCTGCCCGGCCCGGTCGAACTCGCCGCCGAAGCGCTGCGCCGCGCGGGCGCCGACAGCGGCGCGGGGGACAAACTGCTGCGCGCCGCGGACGCGATCGCCGCGGTCGCCCCGGTCAGCAAGCCGTACAACGATCTCGGCGCGGCAGTCGCCGCCGCGCTCGGCGCCTCACCCAAGCACACCGTGCAGTCCGCCCGCTTCGGTGGCGACGGCCCGCAGCGCCTGGTCAACTGGGCCGCGCAGGCCATCGCCGACGGCCGCGCCGAAGTCGTGCTCGTCACCGGCGCGGAGGCGGTCGCCTCGGGCAATGCCGCCAAGCGCGCCGGCCTCGCGCCGGACTGGGCCGAGGAGGCCGCCGACGCCGCGCCGAACGAACTGCTCGGCTCCGACAAGGGCCCGAATTCCGATATGGAGACCGCCGCCGGTCTGTGGGGGCCGATCCACTTCTACGCGCTGATGGAGAACGCCCTGCGCGGGCGGCTCGGCCTGAGCGAGGCCGAGCATCTGCAGCGCATCGGCGGGCTCTGGTCGCGGTTCTCCGAGATCGCCGCCGCCAACCCCTACGCCTGGCAGCCGCAGGCCCACACGGTCGAGCAGATCGTCACGGCCACCCGCGACAACCGCATGGTCACCAGCCCCTACCGCAAGCTGATGGTCGCCAATCTCTCCGTCGACCAGGGCGCGGGCCTGATCCTGTGCAGCGCCGCGGCCGCCGACGCCGCGGGCGTCCCGCGCGACAAGTGGGTCTTCCCGCACGGTGGCGCGACCGCCAACGAGGTCTGGTACGTCTCCGAGCGCGCCGACATGGCGGCCTCGCCCGCCATCGCCGCGGCGGGCCGGGAAGCGCTGGCGGGTGCCGGCGTCGGCATCGACGACGTCGCGCACATCGACCTCTACTCGTGCTTCCCGATCGCCGTCGAGGTGGGCGCGGAGGCCTTCGGCCTGCCGATCGACGACCCGAGCCGCCCGCTCTCGCTGACCGGTGGCCTCACCTTCGGCGGCGGCCCCGGCAACAATTACGGCACGCACGGCATCGCCGCCGTCGCCGAGAAGCTGCGCACCGATCCGGGCTCCTACGGCCTGTCCACCTCGCTGGGCTGGTACATCACCAAGCACGGCGTCGGCGTCTACTCCACGCGCCCGCCCGCCCAGCTCTTCCGTGCCGTCGAGGTGCCCACCCCGGACGCCACCCGCGCCACCGCCCCCGGCTACACCGGACCCGCGCGGATCGAATCCTTCACCGTCCCTTACAACAAGGGACACGGCCCCGATCCGGTCGACGAGCCGGACGCGGTCATCATCAGTGCGCTGACCCCCGAAGGCGCCCGTACTCTGGTGCGCGTCACCGATCCCGAAACCGTGGCGGCCTTCATCGAATCGGACCCGATCGGCGCCGCGGTCGATATCGCCGACGGCCGGGTCACCCTGAACACCGAGAGGACTGCCGAATGAGCCAGAGCGTGCTGGTCGAACGTCGTGACGCGATCACCGTTCTCACCATCGACCGCCCCGAAGCCCGCAATGCCGTCGATCTGGCGACCGCGCAGGCGATCGAGGCAGCCGTCGACGCCTTCGAGGAGGACGCCGAGGCCCGCGTGCTGGTGCTGACCGGCGCGGGCGGCAGCTTCTGCGCCGGCATGGATCTCGTCGCCGCGTCCAAGGGCGAGATGCCGATGACGCAGAAGCGCGGCCCGCTCGGCATCACCGCCAAGCCGCCTGCCAAGCCCATGATCTCGGCCGTCGAAGGTTTCGCGCTGGCCGGTGGTTTCGAGCTCGCGCTCGCCGGTGATCTCATCGTCGCCGCGAGCGACGCGCAGTTCGGCATCCCCGAGGTCAAGCGCGGTCTGGTGGCCGCGGGCGGCGGCGTGCTGCGGCTGACCCAGCGGCTGCCGCGTCCGATCGCCGCCGAACTGGCCCTGACCGGCGGCCGGATCTCCGCCGAGCGGCTGTATCAGCTCGGCCTGATCAACCGGGTCACCGAGCCCGGCGGCGCGCTGGACGTGGCGCTGGAACTGGCCGCGGAGATCGTCGCGGCGGCGCCGCTGTCGGTCGCGGCGAGCAAGCGCATCATCGACGAGTCGCCGGACTGGACGCAGGCCGAGGGCTTCGCCAAGCAGGGCGAGATCGCGCTGCCCGCGCTGTTCTCCAAGGATGCCGCCGAGGGCGCGCTCGCCTTCGCAGAGAAGCGCGAGCCCAAGTGGCAGGGTCGCTGAGCGGTAAGGGCGAGATCAGATGACCGAACGCCTCCGGGAGACGCAGGCGCAGCGCCGCGCGCGCACTCGCGCGCGGCTCCTGGACGCGGCCGTCGAGAGCCTGGTGGAGGTCGGCTACGCCGGCACCACCACTCTGGAGGTGCAGAGCCGCGCGGGGGTGCCGCGCGGCACCCTGCAACATCATTTCCCGACCAAGCCGGATCTGCTGGCCGGCGCGGTCGAACACCTCGCCCAGCGTCGATTCGATCAGCTGACAACGGAATTCGCCGCCATCCCGCCCGGCGGCGACCGGCTGTCGGCGGCGGTCGAGCTGACCATGGACATGTTCTCCGGGCCGTCGTTCCTCGCGGCACTGGAGATCTGGGTGGGCGCGCGCACCGATCCCGAACTGCGCGCGGCTTTCCTGCCCTACGAGCACCGGCTGCTGGAGCAGATGCACATCGCCGTGCGCGACCTGTTCCGCGCCGAATTCCCCGACGACCCGCGGGTGCCGACGATCACCGAGTTCACCATCGAGATCGTCACCGGACTGGCGATGCGCGCCCTGCTCACCGGTTACGCCGAGGCCAACCGCCTGTCGCGCGAGCGCTGGGTGAACGCGGTGCGCGTGCTGCTCGGCGGCGCGCCGGCGAACACCCTGCTCGACCCCCGCTGATCGGCGGCTCCATCCGGGCGAGAGTCGCCCGACCATCAGGCGAGATGCGATATCGGAATCGGCTCGCGGTCAGGCGATTACGCGAGAAGCAGCAACGCGCTGATCGCCGCCATCGTGACCGCGGTGGCTCCGTGGATGCCGTAGGCGGCCGCCTTGGGTCCGTTGCTGCGCAGAACGGTCAGTGTGTCGCCGACCGGGATGATGACGGCGACCAGCAGGAACCAGCCCAGCACTTGTGGTGTCGTCCCGGCCAGCAGGACGAAGATGAACAGCCCTGTGGCTGTGTCGCGAATCCCCTTGACCTGCAGCCAGGCTCGGAAGACAGGATCGTCGGTCGGTGTGCCGGGGATGCCGAAGCCGGTCGCGGCCTGCGGTGCCCAGAAGGCGCGCGCCCCCAGGAAGACGACGGCTGCGCCGATCAGTGCGGCGAGTACGCAGGCGATGTTGGTGAGCACGGTGGGTTCCTCCCTCGGAACAGCGTCGCCCAGATCTAGCGGCGCTAGCAGTGAGATCGACGCTAGCGTTTCATCGAAAGAATGTCTAGCACTGCTAGGATTCGGTCATGTCCGCCCTCAGTGATCGCCGCGAACGCGAGCGCGTCCACCGCCATCAGCTGATCATCGCTGCCGCGCGCGAACTCGCGGAGACCGAAGGCTGGGAGGCGGTGACGACACGGCGGCTGGCCGAACGCGTCGAGTACAGCCAGCCGGTGCTCTACAGCCATTTCCACGGCAAGGACGCCATCGTGAGCGCCGTCGCGATGGACGGCTTCGGGGAACTCGCCACCCATCTGCGCCTGGCGCGGCGAGCCGACGCTGATTCCGGTCAGGCTCTGCGCGCCGTCTGCCGCGCCTATCTCGGCTTCGCGGCCGAACGGCCCGCCCTGTATCAGGCCATGTTCATCCTGCCCACCGACCTGAAATTCGCGAGCGCCCAGACGCCGCCTCCGCTGCGCGCCGCGTTCGATGAGTTCGTCCACTGCTTCCCGCCGGACAATCCTCGACGGGAACTGTTCGCCGAAGTCGTCTGGAGTGCATTGCACGGCATGGTGGTGCTGGCGGACAGCGGACGCATTCCCGCGGAAGGTCAGCAGGAGCGGCTCGACTTTCTCGTCACCCGTGTCGCGGGCGTCCGATGAGGCGAGGTTTCGTGCGGAGTCGCTAGTTCGCCTCCGCCTGACCCTCGACGGTGTCGAATTGTTCGAGCAGGACCCGCACGCACGCCTCCGGGTCGTCGTAGAAGGGGGTGTGCCCGCTGCCGAACAGCGTGCGGTGCCGCGCGGTCGGCAGCGCCAGGCGGGCGCGCTTGCTCTGCGTGGCGTAGGTCAGCAGGATGTCGCGATTGCCCCAGGCGACGGTGACCGGGATGTCCGCCAGCGCGCCGATCGCGCCGAACCGCACATCGGCGAACGAGGCCAGCGCCTCCCGGAATCCCGGAGCTCCCGCGGCGCCCTGCGCGGTCTCCAGCGCGGTCTGCCCGTCGAGCGCCCACGGCCGGCCGAAGACCAGGTAGAGGAAGGCGGTGCGGCCCGCCGCGGTGTCGAGCAGGCGCGGAATCACCGGCCGCAGCACCGACATCAGCACCAGCGATTTGCCCAGCGTCTGCTGGCACCAGACCCGGCCGGGAGTGTCCCAGAAGCCGATCGGGGAGTAAGCGGTCACCGAGCGGGCCAAGCCGCGCGCGCCCAGTTGCAGGGTGATGTAGCCGCCCATGGAATTGCCTGCCAGATGCGGCTTCTCGATGCCCTCCTCGGCGAGAAAGTCCGCGAGCGCGTCGGTGAGCGTGGCGACCGTGGTGTGCGGCAAGGGATCCGAGCCTCCGAAGCCGGGCAGGTCCACCGCGATCACCTCGAACCGCTCGGCGAGCGCGGGAATGACCGGTTCCCAGACCTGCCAGCGGCTGCCGATGCCGTGGACCAGGACCAGGGGTTCCCCCGATCCGACGCGATGATGGTTCAACCTGGTCATATCTGTCCCCATACTCCGTTGTTGGCGCTGCGCCGAACGCTAGCAGCCCGTGAGCACGTTTTCGTCCGACCGCGCGGGCCGATCGCGAGTAGGATAAAAGGTATGGCAACCCGTAAGGTCACCCTCTCGCTGGACGAGGCGGCCTGGTCGTACGCCGAACAGGCGGCGGCGCGGGCAGGCATGTCGCCCTCGGCGTGGATATCGCGCGCCGCCAGGCGGGAAGCGGTGCGCATCGGCGTCGGGCCCGCTCCCGATCTCGCCATGGTGATGGCCGAGGCGGCCGCCGACGACGCGGAAATGGCCGCCGCGGAGAAGGCCATGCGTGCGCAGGGGTGAACTGTGGAGCTACCATCCGCACGGCTCGGCCCGGCAGCGCACCGTGGTGATCATCAGCAGTGACGGCATCAACGAGTCGTCGCGGCAGTGGTTGATCGCCGCCGAAGTGCTCGACCGGAATCCGGAGGACATTCTCGCCGTCGCGGTCCCCGACCGCGGCTGGGTGCACGCGGGCAATATCGGCCGCATCTACCGGGGCTGGCTCGCCGACCACATCGACACCATGGACGCCGAGGTGCTCGACCGTGTCGACACCGCCCTGCGCGCCGCGATGGACCTCTAGATCGCCACCGCGATCTCCACTTCCGGCTCCGACCCCGCACCGAGCCCCTCGGCGACCCGCACCGCCTTCTTCAGCGGCAGGATGTAGGTCCCGCGCTTCTTGTCCGGGAACAGCGAGGTCGACCAATCGCTCCCGCCGATGCGCACCCGTACCTTCACCGACCCGAACCCGCCCGCGCGGTGGGCGTAGCGATCATCGATCTCGTCGGCCACCTCCTCCGGCACGGCGAGGAAGAACCAGGCGCCCTCCCCGTCGTGCTCCCACACCCGCGCCGTGAACGAAAACCGCGACTCAGCCACGCCGCGACACTAGCCGCGGGCACCGACAACTCAGGGCAGGGTTCCGAATCGTTAGCCGCCGACCATTGCGTTTATTGCGTTTGTCTCATAATTTTGCCAGTGGAGGTGGTGGCCATGTCCGCCCGTGCGAATCCGAGTGGCGGGGAACTGGAACAGGCCGAGCAAGCTCTGGAAGCGCTGCGCGCCGTAGCCCCGGGCGCCGACACTGTCGACATCACCATCGCCGGAACGGCCGAACCGGTGCACCTCCCGCCCGCAGCTCTGGAGCCACTCCGCGAAGTACTGGCGAACCTGGCGGCCGGCCGAGGCGTCACCGTGATTCCCGCGAACGCGGAACTGACCACCCAACAGGCCGCCGAACTCCTCGGCGTCTCCCGCCCGCACCTCATCAAGCTGCTGCACGAAGGGCGTATCCGATACCGATTGGTGGGCAGGCATCGCCGTATCCTGGCCGCTTCCCTGCTCGAATACCGGCGCACCCAGCAGGGGGAGGCGCGCCGGACGGCCGATCATCTCCCAGGACTGTCCGAAGGCTTCGGATTGTCCTGATAGTTGCCTCCGACGCGCCCGGCGGTGGGCGGGGTCTCCGTGCGGAGCGTTCGGATGCCGCCTTTGCTCCCTGCCGGAATGCAGGCTTTCCGCCGAGGTAGGCGGAGGTTCGGGTCAGCGCGGCGGGGTTGCCGTGATGCCCGCCCGGCGCAGCGCTCGGTGCGCGGCGTTCGCTCCGCACATCCCGTGCGCGCCGGGGCCGGGTGGTGTGGCGGCCGAGCAGAGATAGTTCCCGGGCAGGCCGATGTCGTAGGGCTGCAAGGTCGTTCGCGGGCCGAACATCAACTGGGGAATGTCCTTCGCGCCCGTCATGATGTTGCCGCCGACGTAGTTCGGGTTGTACCGGGCGAACTCCGTGGTGCTGCGCACGGCGGTGCCGACGACCCGATCGCGGAAGCCGGGGGCGAAGCGCTCGATCTGGTCGATGATGGCCGCTGTCGCGTCGCCGGTGTAGCCGTGCGGGACGTGGGCGTAGGTCCACACCGGGTGGATGTCGCCTGCCGAACGCTGCGGATCGGCCAGATACTGCTGCCCGACCAGCACGAAGGGACGTTCGGGCATGCGTCCGCGATGGATGTCGCGTTCGGTCGCCGCGATCTCGGCGAACCCGCCGCCGAGGTGGACCGTGCCCGCCCGCCGCGCGGCGTGTGCGCTCCACGGCACGCCGCCCTCGACCGCGAAGTCGACCTTGAAGGCGCCGGGTCCGTAGCGGAACCTGTGATACGCCTTGCTGGTCCGAGACGGCAGACGGTCGCCGAGGATGTCGGCGACCGCGGTCGGCGACAGGTCCCACATGGTCAGATCCGCCGGGGGCAGATCCGACATCGACCGCACGGGCACGCCGGTCTCGATCTTCCCGCCCAGGTCGCCGAGCGCGGCCGCCATCGCGTCGGCGATCCGCTGCGACCCGCCGCGGGCGACGGCCCAGCCGTAGGTGTGACCCGCGGTGAGGATGCCGAGCCCGATGCTCGCGCTCAGCGGCCGGTGCAGCGGATGGAACGCGTGCGCCGCGACCCCGCCGAACAGGGCTCTCGCCTGCTCGGTCCGGAACGTCTTGGCCAGGGTCGTGGCCGGGGCCAGCGCGGGGAGTCCGAAGCGGGCCAGCGCGATCGGGTGACGAGGGACGCGGAGCAAGGGTCGCATGATGTCGGCACTCATCCGGTCGTAGTTCGCGGCCGGGCGTTCGAACAGCAGCCGCCAGGCGCGGGCGTCGCGGCCCAGGCCGTCCGCGGTCTCGCCGACGGATCGGACCAGCACGCCGGCGCTGTGATCGTCGAGCGGATGAGCGCAGTCGACCTCCGGCCAGGCCCAGGACAATCCGTAGCGCTCGAGGTCGAGGCCGCGCAGGAAGGGAGAACCCACCGCCATCGGGTGGATGGCCGAGCAGTGATCGTGCAGCAGTCCCGGCACGATGGCTTCGCCGCTGCGGGTGCCGCCGCCGATCTCGTCGGCACCCTCCAGCACGGTGACCGCTACCCCGGCCCGGGCCAAGACGACGGCCGACGCCAGACCATTGGGGCCGCTGCCGACCACGATCGCGGTGCTCATGGGTTCTCCCTTCCTCCGTCGGATGGAATCAGCTGACGGTCTGCGGCGCTGGAGCCGGAGCCGGAGCCGGAGCCGGAGCCGGAGCCGGAGCCGGAGCCGGAGCCGGAGCCGCGACCAGCCCGCTGTAGTTCGGCGACCGCCAGGTCACCTGCAGCGGAATGGGGCCGTCGGGCAGCCACGGCTGCGCATCGACCGCGTCGGCGACCTGCCAGGTGCCGCGCTCGACGACGCCGAGCGCCGCGTCGATGACCTGGTAGCGCTGGATGCCCTCGTGGATGGCCTGCGACTCCACCCAGACGACGATCCACTCACCCGGCGCGAAGCCGACCCGCCGCTGCACCGCCTCGATCAGGTCGATGTTGTGCAGATGACCGTCACCGAAGTTGAAGCCGATGAGCGAGTTGCAGGCGAACTCCGCTTCCCGCACGGTCCAGCGGTCGAGATCGGGAATGTGGGTGTACAGCGCGGAGAACAGGCCGCGGCCCTGGCTGTGCATCGACCGCCACGCGATGGTCTGCTGCATGGTCATCTCGGCGACCTCGCGCGGATAGCCCATGGCCAGCAGTTGATCGATCTGGTTCTGCGTCGGGCGGTGCTCCAGGGTGTTCAGCTTCTCCTCGGCGCCGGGCGCGAAGGCCCACAGAGCCGAGGCCCAGTTGCCCGCGTACTGCCGCATGGACGGCAGGAACGACACCAGATCGGGGCGCAGATTGCCGAGCACGGGGAAGAAGACCAGCGCCACGGCGATCAGCGCGAGCAACCACGGCGACGAGAAATCGGCCAGACCGTAACCGCTTTCGTTCGGGAAGCCCAGGAACAGGAACACCGAGAGGTAACCGAACAGCACATTCCATTCCAGCGGCACCGCCAGCGGGAAGGTGGAGGTGATGAAGGCGTGGAAGATCACCATCATGATCACCCCGGCCACGCTCAGCCAGTGGTTGGTGGAGAACAGCAGTACCAGCGGGGTGATGATCTCGACGGTCGTGCCGCCGACGTGGGCGAGGAACGAGGCCGTCTTCGACGGGCGCAGGTCGCGCGGGACGTCGCGGTAGTTCAGCCGCTTGAGCCACTTGCCCGGCACGACCGGGCCGTTGGAGACCATCGGCGGCACCACATTGCTGAAGTGCTTGCCGAACTTGGACACACCCGCGCCGATCCACACCACGCAGATCAGCAGCTTCGCGGCGATGATCATGTCCACGAACGGCAGCGTCGCGAAGAAGACCAGCGCGGGCAGGTACTGCTCGCCGCGCGCGGTGAGGAAGATGGTCTTGTCACGCAGGCCCAACAGCACGTAGAGCACGATCGGGGCGATCAGCAGCGCCGGGTTCACCAGGCCGGAGGTGTTGTCCGGCAGCGCCTCCGACAGCGACGCGCTGCTCACGCCGGGCGCCACGATCGCCGCGACCAGCGTCGTCAGGAACGCCACGTACAACACCGCGTCGAGCACGGTGCGGGTGTCGCCGCTGGTGAACGGCATCCACCGCCACGGCCGCAGCCGGATCGTGCCCGGCCGGGCGAAGAACAGGACGCCGCCGGTCATCGGCTTGAACTTGCCCGCGAGCGGCCCCCACGAGCCGGCGATACCGAGCCCTTCCAGCAGCACCGTCCACAGCACCAGCTTCTGGTAGACCACCGGCTGGTTCCACCACGCCGCGACATCCCAGAACGGGCCGACCCCGGAGGTCCAGGTCGCCAGCGCGACGCCGGCGAGCACCGAGATCAGCGCGACCTTGAGCACATAGATCAGCTGGATCATCCTGGCCGAGCCGAACCCGTAGTCCACCCAGTGCAACGCGAGTATCCGCATGCGCTCGGTGAGTGGTTTCTTCAGGAATTCCCCCGGATCGACGGGAGGAAGTTCTGCTGTTGTGAACCCCATTGTCCGGCCCTTTCTGTCGGATGAAATAGAGCTGTGGAATGAATTGCGCCGACGGGCAAATCGGGCGCAGCATTCACCTGCCCGAAAATTCATTTCGGGTGGGATGCGGTCTGTGTCGAGGGTTTTCTATCCTCCGGCGACGGCGATTGTCGTCTCTGCCGTGGCGGCTGTGGCATCTGCCGTGGCGGCTGTGGCATCTGCCGTGGCGGCGAGGGCCCTCAGCTTCTTCTTGTCGATCTTCCCCACCGCGTTGCGTGGCAGCGCCTCGGTGATGTCGAGCGACACCGGCACCTTGGTGCGGGTCAGCGAAGCCCGGCAGTGCGCGAGGAGTTCGGCGGCATCGACCGTCGTCTCGGGCATCGTCACCACGTACGCCACCGGCACCTCGCCGAGCACCGGGTCCGGCGCGCCGACCACCGCGGATTCCAACACCGCGGGATGCGTGTGCAGGACGTTCTCGATCTCCTTGGGATAGATGTTCTCGCCGCCGCGGATGATCATGTCCTTGATCCGGTCGACCAACACGAGGTAGCCGTCCTCGTCGAGGTAGCCGACGTCGCCGGTGTGCAGCCAGCCGTCGATCACCGTCTGCGCGGTGGCCTCCGGCCTGCCGAGGTAGCCGCGCATCACATTGGCACCGCGGATCACCACCTCGCCGCGTTCGCCGTCGGCCACGAGGCGGCCCTCGGGGTCCATGATCGCCACGGTCTGACCGGGCAGCGCGACGCCGACGGTGCCCGGTTTGCGCGGTCCGGCGGGCGGGTTGAGCGTGGAGGCGCAGGTGCCCTCGGACAATCCGTACCCCTCGACGATCGGGACGCCGAACCGGGATTCGAAGCGGCCGATCAGCTCCGCGGGCATCGGGGCGGCGCCGCAGACCACCCGCCTCAGCGAGGACATGTCGGGCACGGCGCTCGTCGGCTGGGCGACCAGCATGGCGTAGATCGAGGGCACCGCTGAGAAGTAGGTCGGCCGGACTCGTTCGACCACGTCGAAGAAGGCCGACGCCGAGAACCGCCCGGCGATCGTGACGCGGCCGCCCGCCAGCAGCGGCGACAGAATGCTCACGACGATGCCGTTGACGTGGAACAGCGGCAGGATCAGCAGGCTGTGGTCGGTGTTGTCCAGGCCGAACGCCTCCACCACCATGTCGCACATGGCCGCGACGTTGCCGTGCTCGAGTACCACGCCCTTCGGCTGCCCGGTGGTGCCGCTGGTGTAGATGATCAGCGCGGGTGCGTCCGACTCCGGCGTGACGGCCTCGTGCACGCCCTCCTCGACGCCGGCGCCCGCCACCTCGGCCATGGCCAGCGTCCCCGCCTCCTCGCCGGTCACGGTGACCACCACCGAGGCAGCGCTGTCGCGCACCTGGTAGCCGATCTCCTCGGCGGTGGAGTCCGGCCGCACCGGCGTGACCGCCGCGCCCAGCCGCCACGCGGCGAACATGATCACGGCGAATTCGAGACGATTCGGAAGAACCACCGCGACGACATCGCCCTGTCGAATTCCGTGGGCGTAGAGAATGGTCGCTGCCGCCCGCACCCGGCGGGCGAAAGATTGGTTGTCCAGTTGTTCGCGATCGTCTGCGATGCACGCGCCGCTGGGATGCCACGTGGCGCGGAACTCCGGCAAACCGACAATATGGTGCACGATTCCCTCACCGGGTCGATGTGATGCGGATTACATCGCAAAGGTATGCCCGGCGACGGGGCAGCGGCTACGGGCCCGCGCCCCAGAGTCTTCATCCGGCTTTGTGCCGACAGCACAACAAGCTGGGGAAAGCACCCGAACCACAGCAAACCCTCCGGTACGGTCCGGGCATGAGTACGGACGTCGACGAGGCCACCCGCGCGGTCGCCGAACGTCTCAGGGCTGATTTCGATCCGATCATCGCCGAGATCACCACGATGTTCATCGACCGGATTCCGGAGTTCCACCACGACGACGAAGTGCGGCGGCTGATGATCGCCAGCACCGCGTCCAACCTCGCCGCCATCATCGACATGCTCGCGCTCAGCGCCTCCCGCGACGACATCACCGTGCCGCTGGCCGCCGCCGAATACGCCCGCCGCGTCGCCCAGCAGGGCATGGCCCCCGAGGCGTTGCTGCGCGCCTACCGTCTCGGCGAGCACTGGCTCACCCAGCGGATCATCGGTGAACTCCGCACCTGCGAGCTGCCCGCCGAACTCGCGCTGGAGACCGCGGGCCGCGGCGCGACGGTGGTCAACACCTACATCGACCGCGTCATCGAAGGCATCGTCGACATCTACGAAAGCGAGCGCAGGCGCTGGGACATGCGCTCGGACACCATGCGGGCCGCGCAGATCCGCGCGGTGCTCGACACCGAGAACCTGGACCTGGCGTCGGCCGAACACATGCTGGCCACCTCCCTGCGCGGATGGCACCTGGCCGCCATCGTCTCGGTCCGCAAGGCTGCTGTCCCCGCGAGCGACCTGCTGCGCGCGGGCGTCGCGATGCTCACCGCCGCCACCGGCAAGGAACCGCTCACCGCGCTCATCGACGAACAGAACTGCTGGGTGTGGATCTCCTCGGCGGGCAAACCGTCCCTCGACGTCGAACGACTCGAACGAGACCTCACCCGCCGGAGAGGCATTCACGTCGCGGTCGGCGACCTGGGCGCCGGCCTCGACGGCTTCCGTCAGACCTTCCGCGACGCCCAGCGCGCCCGCAACCTCGCCCTGCTCGCCGACAGCGGCTCACCCCTGACCCTGCACACCCGAGTGGCACTGACCGGCCTGCTGATGGACCACCTGCCCGACACCAGAGCCTGGGTGCACCGCGTTCTCGGCGAACTCATGCGCGAGGACGAGACCACCGCCCGCCTGCGCGAAACCGTGCGCACCTATCTGGACTGCCGTGGCAGCCTCACCGACGCCGCCGCCCGCATGCACATCCACAAGAACACCGTCCACTACCGCATCCGCCGCGCGGAGGAAGTGCTCGGCCACTCGTTGACCGTGGACCGGCTCGATGTCGAAGTCGCGCTGCGGGTATCCGAACAACTGGGTATGGCCCGCCCGAGCTGACCCCCCGCCTACCGCCGCCGCACGCCCGCCGTCCTCGCGGCCCGTGAGCAGTCCGGGAACTCGCCGAGCAGCGAGGTCGGCGGGATCAGTCCGCGAGTTGCGCGAGTACCGCCAGGTTGGCTGCCATACCGTCCCGCCAGACCGCCAGCCGGTGAGCGAGAATCCTGCCCTCTTTCTCCGGATGCTGGTCGATGAACGCCGAAAGCGGTGACCGTCCCGTACCCACCTTCGCCCACTGCCGAACGACAGCGCCGCCGTCACTCGCGGACTCGACCTCGAAGCCCCAGACGGCCACCGGCGCTTCCGCCGGCCCCACCCGCCACACCCAGCGGCGCCCCTCTTCGACCTCGATGATCTCCGGCTCGGTGTACCACTCGCCCATTTGGTCGCTGGCGTTGTAGCCACGGAATCGGGCACCGACGGCGACCCCGGTCGCGCCGTCCAACCACTCCACCTTCTGCAACTCGCCATCGGCTCGCGTGGGCAACTCGATGTCGGTGACCAGTTCCCAGGCCCGCTCGGGACTGCAGGCCAGACGCTCGGTGACCTCGACGGTGGGGGTATCGCGCAGACGCATAGGGTTCCTTCGGATCTCGGCCGGTGTTCGACGCGGTGCGACACCGATACCGGCATCTCCGCCATTCCAGTTTCCATCGCGGACAGGAGAAGTGGAAGCCGCTGTCACGCCCGAGGTACCAAGCCCGAGTCGGCAACGCGACCAGACCGACGGCACCACCGTCGCCCGTCATCGAGCCGGAAGCGCGACAAGATCGCGTACGAGGTGATGCGAACTCAGCGCCGAATCTCCTACCTGGCTACGAAGTCGACGGCCGTCTCAACATTGCCCGGCTGCATTCCGGTGTCGGTCAAGACCTTGAAATCGCACCTGCTCCGCAAACCGTACCAGCGCCCTCTGTCGATTCGGATACTCGAGTGAAGGAGATAGTCGGGAGGAATGTTGGCATGGTTGTCGGAGTATCCCGCAATGCCGTTGATCGTAGTGCGGCAACTCATCGAACCGTAGACAACGCTACGAGTGGTCGGCGTCATCTTCAGCGCCCAGGCGAAGGTGGCGGTGCCATAGTCCATCTGTCCGGTGAACCGAGCGACGGCGTTCTCGTACTCTTTGTACGGTGAGCTCGCAGTGAACTCGAGATTTGCGGGATTGGGCACCGCGCCAGCAAATGCCGCCGTGACCGTCAGGACGGTCACGGACGCGCACAGTGCAGAAACCAACCTCTTCATTTGTTCCCCCCGTTGATATTGCGCCTAGATCTCCACCCAGGATATTGCCACGGCGCGCCGATCGTGCGAATCCTGCTGAGCAAGCTCGTAATCTACATCGACGACATCTCCGATCCGGATTTCGTCGAAACTTCTTCCCCGGAGAGAGTCCAAGCCGAACCAGATGTGGTCACCGGTTTCGCACTCGATGATCCCGGTAGCCCGCTTCCTGTTCCAGCGCCAAATCGTGCCGCGCGCATGGTGAACCCCCTCATTCTGCATTCAATAGAGTCTACGACGCCGACGGGCCCCCTGCAAGGCCTCCCTGTGCGACAGCGTCATCCGGGGCGGGTGGCGATCCGAACCTTATGTGGCTCAGCGCGTCCACGCGTCTTTCCCGGTTCTGATACCGCGCCTTTGTAATCGTCTTGATAACCGGCATATTCGCGCAGTGCTGACGTGAAGTACGAGAACGGCTCGGATGGGATGCGCTTCAATCCGGCATAGTGTGCACGAAATCCGGGGAGCTTCAGGGTTTCAGATTGCCCCTCGTTGACCGAATTTCGTGGCATGTATGTGGCACGCCGGTCCTTGGCCGGCTTCCCCGCCCCTACCCAGGGCCTGCCTGTCCCGCGCGGCGGCCAATCGGTCAGAGTCAGCACGCCTACTCCCTTCCCTTGGTGGGTGCTCCACAGTGCGTCAGCCGCCGACAAGTCGGCCATCGCTGACCGTGTGCAGTGCGGTGATCACACGTATACAGCAGCTACTCGCGGATTAATTTGCGCCAGTTGGATTTTCGGCGATCACAGAGTTAGGTTGAAAGGTTCACTGGCACTCGGCCGGTGACTCGATCACAGGAGACGACTTGTCCCTCAGTACCCGTATCGCCGCGTCCGTTCTCGCCGCGGGCGCGATTACCGCACTCACGGCCGGGCTGGGCGCGGGCACCGCGAGCGCGGCCACGTATCTGGGCCACTACTCCGGCTACAACGCCGAGTGGGCGTGCAACGCCGACAAGCTCGCCGTCGGCTACGTGCCTGATGCGGTGGTGCTGTGCGACGAGCTCAGCGGCAACCGGTTCCGACTGTCGGTGGTGCCGCATTCGGAGCTCCCGCTGCACCTGCTCACGCTGACCGCGACCGGCAGCTTCGACGGCCTCTTCTAGCTAGTAGGGCGCGTGTCGAAGTGAGGGCGGACTGCCAGCCTGCCCTCACTGGTGGTGTAGGAACCTGGCCTAGCATCCATCTCTAGGAGAGATCTCTTCGTCCCGAAGGATGAACCCTCGGTCCGGTGGGTGTGGCCCAGTGCCGCTGAGCTGCAAGGACAGGGCATCCTGTTTCGGGCGAGACCCTTCACGCACAAGTCCTCCACGTACACCGCTTGGTTCTCGCGAATGATCCGTGTGGAGTGCTTGTGCGCCCAGTCCCGCCGCGTATCCGCCACCCTGGCGTGCGCGCGAGCGACTTTCAGCCGGGCCTTGGC
The DNA here is from genome assembly GCF_001613125.1 of Nocardia shimofusensis NBRC 100134. Lineage (GTDB taxonomy): Bacteria > Actinomycetota > Actinomycetes > Mycobacteriales > Mycobacteriaceae > Nocardia > Nocardia shimofusensis. The sequence continues at coordinate 251,138 of NZ_BDBT01000001.1, read as the reverse complement.
CCGGTTCTTCCGCATCCTTGATCACCGTCACCGACGAAGGGTCCGAGGGAAGTTCCCGCGACCACGCGACCTTCGCCTCCCCGATCTTCGGCAGGCGCAACTTGCAGCCAAACGTGACCGCGAACCGAGAGTTCTTCGTGAACCTGATCGCCTGCCGCGTGTCTCGCCGAGACCTGAACCGAGGCGGGCCGATTCGTGCGCCCTTCAGCTTCCCCGTCACCGGGGCGAAGAAGTTCCGATACGCGGTGTTCACGTCAGCTAACGCCGGCTGCAACACCACGCTCGACACTTCGCCCAGCCAAGCCCGTTCCGGGGTTGCCTTGGAGGCGGTGAGCCGCTTCGACAACTCGGCGTCGCTGAGACGTTCGCTCTTCTCGAACGCTTCCATTCGAGCGGCGAGGGCATCGTTGTACTCCACACGCGCACAACCGAACGCCTGAGCCGGCTTGATCTGCTGGCCGGGTGTCGGGTAAGCGCGGTAACTGAACCGAAGCTGCACCCCCTTGACTCTGCTATGGGGAAAGTCCAATCTTGTTGCTGAGCAGTGTGATTCACGGTTCGCTGTAGAGCATGCTCGGGCCTTAGCGGCCCTTTCGTGTGGGCCTTCACCCCCGCCCTGAAGGGCGAAGCACCAGACCACATTTTGGTAGCCGATCAGGTCCAGCCGCCCATCATCGAGGCGTTGTCGTCGTTGTGGAACCGGGCGATACGCTCGCGGACCGCCGCGTCGGCGGTCTCGGTGTCGTCGTCGACCCGCTGGAGGGCGCCGGCGATGGTCGTGCCTCCCTCTACCTCTACTTCGATTTCCTTTCATCGAGCGATTTCCGGGTTCCCTGGCCGGGGCTCGAGAGCGCGCTCCTGTGGCCCGCAAGGGTCTTCAGCGTGGCTGGAAGCAACTGGTGGTGCGTGTCCGCTCACGGTGTCGGCGGGCATGGGAGTGTGGTCGAGTTCGGGCCAGGCTTTCCGCATGGCCTCGTGGGTGCGCTCGATGACCGAGAGCGGTGCTGGCTGGATCGGGTACGGGCGGATGTCGGTGTTCTTCTCGCGTTTGGGCAGCATGGTTGCTTCTGCTCCTCGGGGTTCACCACACAGGCTTGCGTCGCGGGGTGATGCGGCCGGATTCGCGCAGGGTCTGCGTCGCGGCGGCTTTCATTCCGCACAGCCAGGGTGGGCAGTCGATGTGGTCTTGCATCACTTGGTGTGCCTGGGTGATGGACAGGGGCCGGGTCGGTGTCGTGTGCACCCATGGAGGGATCGGCCGTGTGTCGGTGCGGGTGGGCTCGCGGGGCGTGAACTCCTCCTGCGGCCGGTCCTGGAGGTGGTCTGCTGGAGAGACGAGGCAGAACGCGAGTGTGGCGGCACCGGTCACGACGGTGAACGCGACGATGGTGTCCCACATGTGGGCACCGCCTATGCCTTGTCGTTTTGCGGTGGTTCGGGGTCGGGTTCGGTCTCCCCGTGTGAGTCCGCGAGATAGCGCAGGGCCGTCGCCTTGCGCGGGCAGGCCGGTTCGCAGCCGTCGTGGATCGCGATGATCCCGCGCGCCCATTTCTCGGTGATGCCGGGCACGGACCCGTTCTCGCAGCCCTCGTTGACGGGCGGCTTCTTGCGTGGCCTCAGTTCATGAACGCTCACCGGTGCCCCCTCCTCGCGCAGGTGAGTCCCGCTGCGGTGAGCACGCTCACCGCGGAGGCTTTGGCGCCGCATCGGCTGTGCGGGCAGTCGGCGTGTTCGATGGCTATCGCTCTGGCGACTTCGAGGCTGTAGGGGTGGAACGGTGTGTAGTGCGATGTCCGAATCCGGGTTGTCGGTTCGATGATCGGGACACGATGTCGACGGGATCGGAAATCGATGAAGAACGGGACGAGGACGAGCAGCGACGACAAGGGCGCTACCGCCAGGACTATCCAGGCATCATTGACAAACATGTCGAATTCCTTCCGTGTCAGATGAATTGGACAAGCGCGACGAAGCAGCGGATGATCAGACCGCCACCAGCCAGATGTGCGGATCAGCGGGGAAAAATGCTCGGGATCGTGCAATATCCTCAGAGCGGTCCAGCATCCGATCGCCGAGGTCGCCGAAGCGAGCCCCACCGGTGCCGGCGACCCGAACCGTTTCCGCATCACTGTGTAGGCGCCGTGCGGGTCAGCGGCGAATCATCCTTGCAGATCGGGACATGAGATCCGTTGTCAGTCAGGAGGAGTGAGCTGTGGTTGGCAGGACACCGAACGGATGCCCCGGACTGTGTTGTAGGCAAAGCTGACTCCGAATCGAATCCAGGCGCTCGCACGCGCATTGTTTGGTTGGCGCCCACTGCCCGGATGTAGCGAACGGCCGACGCGCTCCCGGGATCGCCAACCACGCGGTTCTTCGAGGAGCATCGACCCGGCACTGGGGCTGCATCGAGCATCGCCCGAATGGCGATGACCGAACGACGACACAACTGGCGTCAATAGCCACCTATTCGGGGCGACATTCCGGCGTCATTGGGTTAGCGTTGCCCAATGGGGCCCACACCGAACACCGCACTCCGCGCAGCACGGTCCGCACGGCGAATGAGCCAAGACGATCTGGCCAGAGCGCTACGCGAGGCTGGTTGCCTCAGCGCGACGAAGCGGCTCGTCCAGCGGTGGGAAGCGGGAACCACCCTCAACCCCAGGGCCTCGCATGTTCGCGCACTGGAGAAGGTGATGGGATTGCCGATCGAGACACTGGGATTCGGCGCGGTCGAGCCGGGCCGATCCTTGTCCCCCGACGACGAGAAGGGTCACATGGTGGATTCCCCCATCGGCCGACTCGCGCACGACTCGAAGCCGGTCGGGAACGGCGGGCCGAACCTCGGCAACTATTCCGGTATCTGGCTCTCGCGCTACGAGTACTACTCGAGCGGCCGAGACGCCACGTTCACCGCGGTCCACCATGTCGTCCTGCTCCAGCACGACGACGCGCTGACGGTGCGCAGCCTGCCGGGGTCGGCGGTGTCGAGTATGGCGATGGACCTCAGCGTCGATGGCAATGTCGCGACGGGCACGTGGACCGAGCGCACAGCCCAGGACGGCTACTACCGGGGCGCGAAGTACCACGGCGCGATCCAACTGCTCGTCGACCTGACAGGTACCCGGATGGCAGGCAAGTGGATCGGTTTCGGGAAATCGTTCGATATCAACTCCGGCCCGTGGGAACTGATCTTGCAGGACCGATCTACCGCCAAAGCCGCGATCGAGGCGTACGACCGGCCGCCTGCGCTGCCCTGAACCGCCCATTACATGGTTGCCGTAGTGCGCGACCACTCCAATTTCTTGACTGACGTCCAAGAAGTCTTTACCGTAATCGCCGTGCCTTCTTGGACGCCGTCCAAGAAGATGGTGAGGCGGAGAGGCGCACGTCATGCGAACTAGTGATCCGGCCGATCGGCGCGGGGAGGCAGTGGTCCGTCGGCGCGAAATATCTTTCGCCTCTGGCCAGGACGAATGTGCGGCGTGGCTGTACGCCGCACCTGACCTGGTAGGGCCGCGCCCGATGGTGATCATGGGCCACGGGCTGGGAGCGGTGCGGGAGATGCGCCTGGATGCCTACGCGGAACGGTTCGCCGACGCGGGGTGGTCGGTGTTGGTGTTCGATTACCGTCATCTCGGCGCCAGCGGCGGAACACCGCGTCAGCTCCTGGATATCGGCAAACAACGCGCCGACTGGCATGCGGCTCTGGCCTTCGCGCGGACACTGCCGAATGTCGATGCGGATCGGATCGCGTTGTGGGGTAGCTCTTTCGGTGGCGGACACGTAGTGCAAGTCGCCTCCGAAGACGCCCGCGTCGCGGCGGTCGTGGCCCAATGTCCCTTCACCGACGGACCGGCGTCCGTGCTCTCCCGCGTTCGCACCGGGCCGCTTAGCGCCGTGGCGTTGATGGTTGCGGGCATACTGGACACCGTTGGGTCCTGGCTCGGTGCGAAACCGATTCTGCTGCCGATGGCGGGGACGCCCTGGATGCCCGCGTTTGTGGCCTCACCCGACGCCCTCGCCGGCGCATCGGCGCTCCTACCTGCTGGGACTCGGCTTTCGTGGCGCACCAGCGCGTTACTGAATCGGCTGCCGTCTGTTCGGGCTCAGGTGTCGAAGAACATCGAGCTGACCGAGTTTGACAGCGGAGAACCCGCGACTGGTGTGGGTCGCGACAGCATGTGGGGTGTATTGCGTGGTCCGAACGGCGAATTCGGCGCCGCCAACGCGCTGGCCGCACGTCTGGTCCTTCACCTTCCTCTCTATCGGCCCGGCCGCGCTCTGGCCCGCTCCAGCACTCCGACACTGCTGTGCGTGTGTGACAACGACGCGGCCGCGCCCGCGAAGACCACGCGGCGTCGCGCGCAGGGGCTGGCACATGTCCACGTCCAGAACTACCCGTGCGACCACTTCGACATCTACGTGGGCGACCATTTCGAACACGCTATCTGCGACCAGATCGCTTTTCTGACAACACAATTCGATGAAGCCTCAGGCAACACGCAGTAGAATCGCCAGTGTTTGTGCACGCGCCGGCCGAGGAATCAGCCGGCGGCCGCGGCAAGACTACGAGCGCTTGCCAACAACGTTTCGATCACCGCGCGCCGGTGGGCCTGCTCGGCAGGATGGGTCAACAAACCTTCGACAACGAAGACCCCGATCGCGACCAGCGGACCCACCTCGTTCTCGGGCACGCCGAGCTCGATCAGCTCCGCCCCGAACAATCCCTCGGCCAGCGCGTGGAACTGCTCGTGCCATTGATGAATCGCCTCGGATTCCTTGGCGCGCGCGTGCACCGTGCTCACCAACCTGCCCAACTGCTCCAACTCCCCGACCAGCCACAACAGCCGATCAGCGAGCCCCGAGTCCAGGATTTCACGGTAGGCGGCCATCGAGTCGGCCAGCACCGCGTCCAGGACCGCGATCAATACCGCGTCCTTGTCCCGGAAATACCAATACAGCGTGTTCGACACCACGCCGGCTTCTCGGGCGATCCGGGTCATCGACGACGCGTCGTAGCCCTCCTCGGAGAACAACCGCCGAGCAGCCACCACGATCTCTGCGCGTTTCTCTTCCCGATCGCGGGGACGTCTGTTGCGAGGCATCTCCAGTCCTGACTCATCACTCGGTGTTCACCCACCCTATCTTGGGCGGTAACCAAGACGCATTTGTCCAGCAGCTCTTCCGCCAACCGACCGAAGGAACCTCATGCCCGCATCCACTCGGACAGCGCTCGTCACCGGAGCCTCCGCCGGCATCGGCGCGAGCTTCGCGCGCCATCTCGCGCAGCAGGGGCACGACCTACTGCTGGTTGCTCGCCGCGCCGACCGCCTCGAAGCCCTCGCCGCGGAACTGCGCGCCGCACACAACATCCGGTGCCAGATATTTGCCGCCGACCTCGCCGACCGTGGTACGCCCGAAGCCATCATCGGCTACGCCGCCGGCGAGGGAATCGAGATCGATATCCTCATCAACAATGCGGGCCTGTCCGGCAAGACCGCTTTCGCCGACACGCCATGGGACACGCTCGCCGCAGAGATCCAGCTCATGGTCACCGCGGTGACCGAGTTGACACATCGGGTGGTCCCGGGCATGAAGGAACGGCGGTGGGGCCGCATCGTCAATCTCTCGTCCCTGGCCGCCTTCTCCCCGCCCGGCGCAAGCCTGCTCTACACCGGCATCAAGAGCTACATCCTCAATATCTCCCAGTCCCTCGATATGGAACTCAAACCGCACGGCGTTCACGTCACAGCCCTGTGCCCCGGCTTCACCCACAGCGAGTTCCACGACGTGATGGGCACTCGGCGCACAGCCGATCACCTGCCTGCCATCCTTTGGCAACAGCCTGAGGAGGTAGTGCGGGAAGGCTGGCAGGCAGTCATGAAGGGCAAACCGGTGTGTGTGCCCGGGACCGTCAACAAGCTCACCGCCGCCGCAATGCGCCCGATTCCCACGAACGTCGGATACTTCCTCGGCAACAGGCTGAACCCCTTCAAAAACGGATAGCGCGCACAGCCTTCGGCCAGGGCATCGCGGGATCTATGTCTGGGCCGAGTCGCCCGGCCGGCTCGGCGCATCGAACCTCGTGGGAGAAGAACGATGACCAGGACAAAAGTCCTGGTCATTGTGGTGGAGCCGATGACGGGAATCGAACCCGCGCTGTCTGCTTGGGAATCTGAAGAAGGGGGATGGTTCACCTTCTGAGCTGCGGCGATGCCTGTACCAACGAGTGCCCAGATTGGCCCTCGTTGACCGGCTTGTGTGGCACGCGTGTGGCACGCCGGTCCTCTGGCTGGCTCTGAGCTGAGACCGCTTCATTACGAGTCGAGCCGTTGCCGTCCCGGCGTGTGCCAGGATCGTCCGCCTTCCTCCGTGAGGTGCTGAAATGCCTCCGTGGGGGTTTCGTCGCGTCCGGGGTCGTTCGTGTGAGATGTGACAACGTGGTGACAACATTGGGCCCTGCTTGGTGGTGGGATGCGCTCATCGGGGGCTGGTTCCCCGCCTGCCCCGTAGGGCCTGCCCGTCACGCGCAGAGGCTCACAGGTCAAGAGTCGGCGGATGCCGATCACGTAGTGACGCCGATAGGCGCTCTTGAGGTGTGAGGGGCGTGGGATCACAATGCAGGCCATCACCGAGCAGGGCACGCGGCCGGAGGCCGCGCAGTATCAGCAGTGCGCTCGATTGCTAATCCTGATAGATTCACCGCGCCGCCTTATGTGTACATTCGCGATAGATGCCGCGACACAATCAACGAAATTTCACCCTACGCGCTGCCTGAAAAACTAACACGGCCGTAGGCATTGCTCTCGATAGGCCTCGTATCCGAGGAGATGCAAAAAATGACGAAAACTTCGGCTATGCTTCGCCATAAGCTCTACCTGCGCTCTGGTCGAAATGCGCTCGCCATCAATAATTTTGTCGTAGTCCCTTCCGGGCGCGACAGTTTTTTTCAACAGCTCCAACGCATTTACCGAATCCGCCTTGTTTGGCTCGACCTTGTTTACTAGCGCGGGGGTCACTGTAAAACGAGCGGGTTGCGCCCTAAGAGCGTTTAGATCCGAAATAAGCCAATTCTCGAACATTCTATCCTTGATCGCCACGTCCACCTGGAGATCGGTAACCTTCCGAAGTGCCGCCTGGATTTCGGCTGCGATCTCCCCTGGGCGCTCTGCTTGCTGCTCCCTGTCAATAAGAAGAATGGCTTTATCCGCCTTTTCCGCAATGGCGAGCTTAAGTGGCGTGCGGCACGCCGTAACCAACTGACCAACAGGCCCGTCTGGCGCAGCATGGACCATCATTGGTTTCATAACTTGAGTCTTTTTCGGCAACCTGGACTTTATCTGCGGATAGAGATTTGGCAAAGTTTTAAATTCTCCTTTACCCTCCGTAAGTATTGCGATTTTCATGCTCACTCACCTCTAGGGGCGTAAATCTCGGGGAGATATTCCGCAACTATTCCAGAGTCGTAGATCTCAAAGGTCTTCAAGTCTCCAGCCTTCCACATATCAACCACCGCTGGATTGAGGTCTCCGATATGCGCTATCCGACTTTGCCCGTCCTTACTCCACAACAGTCGGATATATTCCGGACTCATCGCATCCAGAAGAACTGGCGAATGCGTCGTCAGCACGATCTGCTTTTCAAATTGCTCCCGACAAAGATCCAAGAAGTGCCGGAGAATCCATGGATGTAGAGCGTTCTCCGGCTCTTCCACGATCAAAACCGGCAAACGCCGATCGAACAGCGCTACGAACAGCGCCAACATCTGTACCGTCCCGTCGGACATCTCGTTCGAGTTCCATGGTCGCTCCCGGTCCGTTTCATGAAACTGGAGGGCCAGCTGACGATCGGTGGTGAATGTTGTGTCGATCGATTCTAGCTGTGGAATGACGGCCCGCATCGCACTTTCGATCTTCAACCAAGAATCCGGCTGATGCCTACGCAGGTAATCTGCGACCGCTGGTAAGTTTTCTCCATGCCTGTCGAGTCGAGCATTCGGTGTAGATACACCTGACAAGCGGCATTGGTGCGGCGACAATTGAAATACGCGAGCGTCGCCGAGCAGCCTAGCCACCGAATCAAAAATGTCGCCGCTACCCACAAATCTAATCGTGCTTATCATCAGGACCGTAGGATTCTTGTTCCTCTTGATGAAATGGATGAAGCCATCATCCGACAGCGGATATAAAATGTCGGAGTACTGAGAGCTACGATCTGTCATACGATGCGATCGCCAGAATTTCAGCCGGTTTCCCCTTCGATCAAGTTGAAGAATTCTACCCTCTTTATCCCGCAATTGAAGGTACTCGCTCGATACATGGAAGTCGAACTCTTCTGCGCTTTCAGCAGATAATGTGAACTCGTATATTACGTAGAAAGTGGTCGGCTTTGGCATCTCCGACTGATGGTTTCTGCGCGGGAACATTCGACGTAGGTCAGGGTAATCTATCTCAAGGGTCAGGGAGATCTTTACAGGCGGCGCATCGTCGGTCGCCCCTCTATGCGCGATGTTGGCATACCCGCCTGCCCTAGCTACCGCAATTTCAAGGCCAAATTCAAAGCACTCGGAGAGAAAGTTCAAACCGTCGACTAAGTTGGTTTTACCTGCACCGTTCGGGCCGGTAATAACAGTCAGTTGTTCAAGCTCACAAGTGACGTCGAGCAATGACTTGAACCCACGAAACCGCACCTCAGTGATCCGCATCAGACGAGGGTACCCACCAGACAGGCATGAAGAGGTACTTCCGCTCATGAAGTGTGAGGGGCACGGATCAGGATGCAGGCCAACCTAGAGGAGAGCCACACAGCCAGAGGGCGCGCGATAGTTCACCATGCGCTTGAGGTGAGGTTGGTGTTTGGCCGGCCGAACGGTGGCAGGACCACAGCCGGTCGCCTGGACAGTGTGCCGGTGGATCGGTGATCGGCTGCGGGAGGTAAGTCCGGTAGGGCTCTCGTCGCGCCCCGCCCTGCTCAGTTGATGGAGAAGGCAGCCAGATAGGAACGGTCGGCGTGCTACCCCGCCGCAAAAGCGGTGCCGACGCGCCCAACGGACCCCGGCCTGCCGGAGCTTGCGGAGGCCGGCCGGGCTGTGCGGTGCCGCGTGGCGGCACCGCTGGGCGGCGCGCCAGCGCCGCCCCTTGGCCTGGCCTTGCTCGAATTCGGCGCCGGATTCCTCGTCGGCGTCGCGGTCACGGCGCGGTGGCTGGTGCTGTTCCCGATGGTCTCGCTCCCGCTCGGCTTGGCCGTGGCCGCCGGTGTGTGGGTGCATCCGCTGGCCGGGGTCGGTCTGGTTGGTGTGCAGCTCGCAGGTTTGGCGGGGTGGCGGCTCAAGCACCCGGCCAGCTTCCGCCGCTGGATCACCGCCCGAGCTCGTGCCCGGTTCCTGGCCTGGTTCCGCTACCGCCGTCGCTGGGTGCGCCTGCTGACCGCCTGCGGCCTGGTCGTCGCTGACGGTGACCGCGTGCGGGTGCCTCGTCTGCACGACGTGTGGATCGGTGACTGTGACGACCTGGTTCACGTGCGAATGGTGGCCGGCCACCGACCCGACGACTACAGCAACCGGGCCGAGCAACTCGCCCACGCCTTCGGCGCCGAAGAGTGCCGGGTCCGCGTCCTCGGCCCGGGCCTGGTCGAACTGAACTTCCGCTACCACGATGCCCTCGCCGAACCGGTGAACCTGCCGCAGATCATCGACGGGGGCGACTGGACGAAGGACGCTGCCGCATGAGCGCCGACACCACCGAACCGACGACGGAAGCGACCCCGGCATCAGCTCGGCAGACTGCGGCCCAGCGTCGCGCCCTGCCGGACTTCACCGACGTCGCCCAGGCCACCGCCGAGAAGTTCGGCGTCTGCGTCCGGCCGATCACCATGCGCGCCTTCGACCCGACCACCGGCAACGTCACCTACGTCGGGTCGCCCTGCAAGTCCACGGTCGCCAGCGTGTGCAAGCCATGTGCGGACAAAGCCCGCTGGCTGCGCATGACTCAATGCCGGGAAGGTTGGCACGCCGAGACCGAACCGGTGGACGAGACCCGCGAACCCTCGGAGAAGCAGACCGAACTGCTGGCGTACCGCGCCGACCTGGTGGCCGACTACCGGACCGCCCGGGGCGACGGTGACGACGAGTTGGCCGGTGAACTCGCCCAGCTCGTCGCCGACACCGACGCCGAACTCCGTGAGTCCGGATTCCGCGGGCCGCTCCCGCCTCTCGATCCGGCCCCAAGGGCTCGGCGGGTGCGTTCGACCAAGCGCCGCCAGGACGTGCCGAACCTGCCCCGTAAGAAGGTCTCCAAGACCACGGTCGGCAAGGTGATCGGCGGCTACCGGTCTTCGATGATGGTCACCCTCACTATGCCGTCCTACGGGGCGATGAACCGCGACGGCGCCACCGACAAGGACGGCAAGGTCTGCGGGGACGGTTCGCCGCGTGATCCGGAGTCCTACGACTACGCCAGCGCCGCCCGCGACATCGTGTTCTTCTCCAAGCTCGTGGACCGCTGGATTCAGAACCTGCGCCGGGTCGTCGGCTATGACGTGCAGTACTTCGCCACCGTCGAACCCCAACGTCGGGGTGCCCCGCATCTGCATCTGCTGCTGCGTGGCGCGATCTCCCGCGAGATTCTGCGGATGGTGACCGCGGCGACTTACCACCAGGTGTGGTGGCCCTACTTCGACCCCCAGGACGAACGCTACTCGGGCGAGAAGATGCCGGTCTGGGACTACAAGGCGTTGACGTTCGTGGACCCGGACACGGGTAAGCCGTTGACCACCTGGGACGAAGCCCTCGATGTCCTCGACTCGGTGGACGACCTCGAACCCGCGTACACAGTGCGGTTCGGGGAGCGCATGGACCCCGGCGACATGAAGGGCTTCATCTCCGGCGAGAAGGCCGACCGCGCGATCGGCTACGTCACCAAGTACCTCACCAAGTCGATCAGCGAAGTCCTGGAGACCGACTCGGCCCGCACGGCCGCGCACTACGACCGATTGCACGCCGAGCTGCAACACACCCCGTGCTCACCGCGCTGCCCGGTGTGGCTGCGCTACGGGATCGTGCCGAAGGGCGCCAGCGACAAGACCATCCCCGGCCGCTGCAAGGGCAAAGCCCACCGCCGAGACACCCTCGGCCTGCCCGGTCGTCGGGTGCTGGTTTCGCGACGCTGGTCGGGCAAGACCCTCCCCGACCACAAGGCCGACCGCGCCGACTTCGTTCGGCAACTGCTCGCCCAGGCCGGGATCGTCAAACCCGACACCTCGCACTGGGTCGTGAAGCCGGTCGAGCCCGGCGACCATTCGGCACCACCACGGGACCACGTCATCCTCGCCGCTATCGCTCAGCGCACGACCTGGCGGGCCGAGTACACACGCGCCCTCCTGGCAGCGGGGCCAGTGGCAGCACAACAACATTCAGTGAATCAGGAAGCAGCGTAAGGGGGAAAGGTGGACATTCGACCCGAGTACTTGGACGTTCCGGGGGCGGCTGCCTATCTCGGGACGGGACAGCGGTTCATTCGCCGCCTGGTCGCCGAGCGGCGGGTGGTGTTCTACAAGGTCGGCGGGCACGTGCGGTTCAAGGTCGGGGACCTGGAGGCGTACGCCCAAGCTGGTCGGGTGGAAGTCGCTCCGTGCTACCGGCAGTCTGCCTGATGGGGAAGCGTGGATTCGGCAGTGTGCGCAAGCTGCCTTCGGGGCGTTGGCAGGCGCGCTATCGCGGTCCGGATGGCCAGATGCGGCCTGCGCCTAGAACTTTCGCGACCAGGAAATCGGCAGAGCAGTGGTTGTCGACCACGGAAGTGCAGATCTTGCAGGGGGATTGGATCGATCCCGAGCGCAGCAAGGTTCGGGTCGCGGCATACATGGAACGGTGGATTGATCAGCGGCCGGGGCTTCGTCCGAAGACGGTGCAGCTCTATCGCTGGTTGCTGCGAGCGCACGTCGAAGGAACTGCGCTCGGTGGTGTGGAGGTCGGCAAGTTGACGACTCCGATGGTTCGGCAGTGGCGGGCGGATCGGCTGGCTGCGGGTGCGTCCGAGATTGCGACTGCCAAGGCGTATCGGCTGATTCGTGCGGCGATGAACACGGCGGTGGATGAGGACAAGCTCATTCCGCGTAACCCTTGCCGTGTGCGTGGTGCGGACAAGGAGAGCAGTCCTGAGCGGCCTGTGTTGACCATCGCCCAGGTGTTCGGGCTGGCGGCTGCGATGCCGGAGCGGTATCGGGTGCTGATTCTGCTGACTGCCTTTTGTTCGCTTCGTTGGGGCGAGGTGACGGCGCTGACCCGGGCGGACTTCGGTACCGGCGCCGCCTCGGTGCGGATCGCGAAGGCGCTGGTGGAGTTGCCCGGTAAGGGGCTCGTTGTGGCGGCTCCGAAGTCGCGGGCGGGTGTTCGGACTCTGACGGTTCCCGAGGCCATCCGCTCCGACGTTCTCGCGCACCTGGACGAGTTCGTTCGCGCCGACCCGGACTCGTACGTGTTCACCGGTCTGCGTGGGAACCCGCTGCGGCGCTCGAACTTCACTCAGATCGTGAAGTGGTCGAAGGTGACCGCGGCGGCGGGAGTGGCCGGCACTCACTTCCACGATCTGCGCCATGCGGGGAACCTGTGGGCGTCGAAGTCGGGGATGTCGACCAAGGACCTGATGGCACGTATGGGGCACGACGACATGCGGGCGGCGCTGATCTACCAGCGGGCCACTGACGACGCGGAACGGCGGATCGCTGACGATTTGTCGCGGATGGCGACGGCGTATCGGGAAGGTCGTTCCGGCGAGTAAGTGGCACGTGTGTGGCACGCGGGGGTTTCCGACCGTGCCGGAAAAGCGCAATGACCAGGACAAAAGTCCTGGTCATTGCCTTTGAGCCGATGACGGGAATCGAACCCGCGCTGTCTGCTTGGGAAGCAGAAGTTCTACCATTGAACTACATCGGCGTGCGTCGCAGACGCGATCGCGAGCCTAGCAGACCAGGCACTATATCGGTCAACTCTCGTGCTCCGGAGCCCGGGGCCGGGCCTTGTCGAGGCTCGGGTCCCAACTTACCCTCCACTGTCCTCAGGCCTCGGCGAAGTCCTTCACGGTCGAGAATCGTCGCTCATCCCAGCCTGCGTGCCGGCAGGTGGGTAGAGCCGGTGGATCGTGACGGCGGCTGCCAGGAGGCGGGAGTTGTTCGGCTCGTTCGGGTCGATGCCGGTGAGGTCACCGACACGACGGAGGCGGTAGCTGAGGGTGTTGGGATGCACGTGGAGGTGGGCCGCGGCGGCCTTGCGGTCGCCGAGGCGTAGGTGTGCTTCCAGTGCCTCGAGCAGGTGGGGAGCGCGTAGCAGCGGGACGATGCGTGCTGCCAGGCGGTCGCGTGCGGCGCCGGGGCGGGTGAGCTGGTATTCCAGGAGGAGGTCGTCGAGTCGGTAGAGGCCGGGGGGATGCCCCAGGAGCCTTGCGAGGGTGGCCAGTTCCGCGGCCTCGGACGCGGCGCGTGGCAGATCCGCGCGTGCCACGGTCTCGCGCTCCGCGAGATAGGTTGCGCCGCTCAACTTGTCGGCGAGATCGGCGGCCACGCCTGCGCCGCGTAGGTCGGGGCCGGATTCGGAATATATCGGTATGAGTGCGATTCCGGACGTCCCGTCGAAGGAGACCAGCGCCGTGCCGTGGGTGAGCGTGTCGAGGGCGCGGTGCAGGATTCGAATTCGCCTGCGTGCCATGAGATCGGCTGCGGCGGTGGATGGTTCTTCGGGCGCTGTCTGGATCGCGACCACGGTGTAGTGGTCGGTCAACGGCATGTCGGCCCGTGCGGAGAGGTCATCGGCGGGTTGGCCGAGCAGCAGTGCCGAGCACAGTTCGCGACGGGCCTCACGTTCGGCGTGGTGGATGGACTGGTTGACCTCGATGTAGGTCTCCATCACGGTGATGTTGATGTTCATCAGCAGATCGAGCAGGCCCGCGCCGACCACCACCAGCTGGTCGGTTTCGTCGGGCCTGGCGATGGCGGCTGCCTCGGCCAGCACCGACTGGGCCGAGGCGTGGATGGCCTCGATGAGGATGGCCAAGGGGAAGCGGTCTTCGGCGTGGCGTTCGGCGACCGGCGCGACGAAGGTGATGACTTCGTCCCGGGTGAGCTTGCGGTTCTCGCCGAGGGCATGCAGCACTGCGCGCCCGCAGGCGTAGATGGCGGGCAGTACCTCCGGTCGGAAGTGGCCTTCCGGTAGATCGGCGGCGGGTGTCGTCGCTCCGAGTCCATCAGCAAGCAGTCGTTCGGCTATCTGTGGCCATCGGGTGAGCATGCGGGCGAGTAGCGGAGGATCGGCGGTGGACGACGGCGGAGCGGCTGGCATAGCGCGATTGTTGCCGAGAACGCCGACGGGGAACAGCGCTCAGGCCGCCGTCGCCGATACTTTGTCACTCCGACAATTCGAGGGTGCCGAACTTCGTTCGCCAGTGCAGTGACGCCGGCCCTCGGCCGGGACAGACTTCGGATACCGCAGCGGCGCAGCGGTGGCCATCACGTTCTCTCTGCAATGTGCTCTGGGGCATACCGATTCGGTAGTGCTGTGCCGACCGAACGGATGGGAAGTACGGGAAATGTTTGCAATGAGGCAACAGATGGGCCGGATCGTCGCGTGTGCGACCCTGGTCGCCGGCATAGGTCTCGCACAGGGAGTGGGACTCGGGGGCGCCGCGAGCGCATCGCCCTCACCTGAGGCCGAGCTGGCGGCGTTCGCCGACACCGTGTCCGCCGGACTCGCACCGGCACCGGACGGAAGGCAGCCGAAAGCCGTGGTCGATACCGGCGGCGACTTCGGAAGTGGATCGGGGAGCGGGTCGGGTAGCGGTTCCGCGTGGGGGCGAAGCAGCGCGGCGGCGGCGGTCGGCGAAGGTCCCGAGATGACGGCGCCGCTGGCGGCGTTCGCCTACGGGCTGACGAATCCGAATTCGGCTCCGGCCGGAGCCAATCGGTGGGACTGTGAGCCGAGTGATCGGCATCCGCGTCCGGTGGTGCTGTTGCACGGCACGTGGCTCAACGCCTACGACACCTTCTCCTACCTCTCGCCGCGGCTGGCCCGCGCGGGGTATTGCGTGTTCGCGCTCAACTTCGGCCGGTCCGGACTCGCGGAGGGCGGCGGCCTCGGCGCGGTGCTGCCGGGACGCTACGGGGTCGGTCCCATGGAGGAATCCGCACTCCAGGTCGCGCAATTCGTCGACCGGGTACGTGCGGCCACCGGGGCGGACAAGGTCGACATCGTGGGTCACTCGCAGGGCGGCACGGTCGCCAACCGGTATCTGAAGTTCGACGGCGGCGCGGACAAGGTCGGCAGGCTGGTGACCTTCGGGGCCACCCACCACGGCACCTCGCTGATGGGGATCGCCTCGTTGGGGCGGGCTGTCAACAATCTCGGGGTGAACATCCTGGGGTTCGTGGAACCGATCGTCGGGATGTCCAATATCCAGCAGGCGGTCGGTTCCCCGTTCTACGCCGCGCTCAACGCCGACGGCGACACCGTGCCCGGCGTGGAGTACACCGCGGTGGCCTCGCGCTACGACGAGGTCACCAATCCCTACGACTGGGCATTCCTGCGGGCGGGTGCGGGTGCGACGGTCCACAACATCACCTTGCAGGACGGCTGCGATCAGGACCTGTCCGATCACCTCACCCTCATGTACTCCCCGCGCGCGGCGAGCATCACGCTGAACGCGCTCGATCCGGCGACCGCGACGACGCCGGTCTGCGCGTTCAACCCGTGGCTGATCGGTGGAGGCGGTGGTCTGTGAGCCTGCACCTGGAATCGGAGCCCGCCGAGCCGGTCCCGGTCTCCGACCTGGACACCGACGGCACGCTGCGACCGGAGGACGATGAATTCTGCCGCCCGCCCGAGGGATTCGAGCAGCGTGCGCCCGGCGCTGTCCTGCGGGCCCGCGGTATCAGGGTCGCGCTGTTCGGCGTGATCCCGCAACGGCTCTCGGCATGGCAACTGCTCTATCGCACCAGCGATCTGCACGGGGTCCCGGATGTCGCGGTGACGACCGTACTGCTGCCCGCGGGGGCCGATCCCACGGTGCGGCGGCCTCTGCTGTCGTTCCAGTGCGCGATCGACGGCGTCAGCTCGAACTGTTTCCCCTCCTACGCACTGCGGCACGGCGCGCGCGCACTCGGCGCCATCCCGCAGTTGGAACTGCCGGTCATCGCCGAGGCACTGGCTCGGGGTTGGGCGGTCACTGTGCCGGACCACGGTGGCATGGGCGGTCACTTCGGAGTCGCGCGTGAACCCGGATATCGGGCGCTCGACGCCATCCGCGCGGCGCTCGGCTTCCGGCCCTTGGGACTGGATGCCGCCACCGATGTCGGACTGTGGGGCTATTCCGGTGGGGGACTGGCCACGGCCTGGGCTGCGGAAATGGCAGCGGGTTACGCACCGGAGCTCAATATCGTCGGTGCGGTGGCCGGTTCACCCGTCGGCGACCCCGGAGCCGCTTTCCTGCGGCTCAACGGATCGCTGCTCTCCGGGTTCTCCACCGTCTGTGTGGCCGCGCTGCGGCGGGCGTACCCGGAGTTGGACAGCGTCCTTCGTGCCCACGCCGGACCCGCATTCCACACCCTGCTCGCGGACGCGGCGTCTCGCACCACGTTGGCCCTGCTGCCACGGTTCGCGGGGAAGAACCTCGACGAGTACAGCGAATCCAGCTTCGCCGACCTGCTGAACGGCGCTCAGATGCGGCGTGTTCTGGACGATATCCGTCCGGGTGGACAGGCCCCGTCCATGCCGGTTCTGATCATCCAGGGTGTCAACGACGAACTCATCGCCGTCGACGACGTGGATCGGCATGTGGACAGATACCGCCGCGCCGGCGCGCACATCCACTATGTGCGCGACCGGCTCAGCTTCCACCTCGCGCTGCTCTACCTCGGCACTCCGGCCACCATGAACTGGATGGCCGACCGATTCGACCGGAAGGATCTACCGCCCGACACGACCCGGACCGTGTGGTCGATCGCCTGGACCAGGCGAGAAGCGAGGGGTCACCTTCGGGGTATGGCTCTGCTCGTCCGCATGTTCTGCGGCAGGCCGATTACGGCACGTCATGATTGACGGGAGGAGTGCGCTCGGCGCGCACTCGCGTGCTCAGCAGACCGGCCGCGGCGGGTCGACTCGTGGCGGGGAGCGCGGCGTCGGGGTGGTCGGGGCCCGGTATTCGCTGTCGATAGTGGAACACCGCCAGGCAGAACGAGACCCAGGCGATGCTCGCGCACCACGCGCCCAGCACGTCGGTCGGCCAGTGCACCCCCAGATACACCCGCGACCATCCGACCGAGAGGACGAAGGCCGCCGCGAGCAGCCCGGCGACGATCCGGACGGCGAGACGGGTGATTCGGGGCAGGAAGACCGCCGCGCAGATCGCGATGACGACGCAGCTGGCTACGGCGTGGCCGGAGGGGTAGGAGAGGCTGGGTTCGTAGGTGAGGCGGTCGGCGGCGGGTGGGCGTTCGCGGCCGATCAGGCGTTTGCCGCCGAAGACGATGACGGCGGCGCCGAGGCCCGCGGCGGCGACGAGGGCGGCCCTGGCGCGGTCGCCCGAGCGCAGCAGGAGAGCGCAGACGATCGTGGCGAGGATGGTCATGGACAGGGTGTCGCCCACGGTGCTGACGATGCGCGCCAGCGTGGTGAGAACGGTGGTGCGCTGCTCGATCGCCCAGCCGGAGATCTGCGGGTCGGCGGCGAGGATTCCGCTGTGGTCCTCGGCGCCGTGAGCGCGGACGTCGTGGACGACGACATTGACGGTGAGCACGCCGAAGCAGGCCGCGAGCAGGGCGGCGGTGAGGGCGAGCGCGCGGACTATCGGGGGCCCGGGCTTCGTGGAGGGCGACGGAGAGCTCACCCCTCCACGATGACATCCCCGCGCCGGTGACCGGCGCGGGGATGAGCTCAGCGGGTCAGAACTTGCTGTAGCCGCCGTCGATGAGCAGGGAGTCGCCGGTGTGGAAGGCGCTGGCAGGGCTGGCCAGGTAGACGGCCACCGACTCGAAGTCCTCGGCGCGGCCCCAGCGGCCGACGGGCATGCGGGGCAGGACGCGGTCGCGGAAGCGGTCCCAGTGGAAGATGCCGTCGGTCATGGGGGTTTCCACCCAGCCGGGGAGCACGGAGTTGGCGCGGATGCGGTGCTTGGCGAGCTCGACGGCGATGGAGTTCATCACGGCGATGATGCCCGCCTTGCTGGCTGCATAGGACTGGCCGCGGGGGACGCCCTGCTGGGAGGCGAGGCTGGCGGTGGCGACCAGGCTGCCGCCGTCGCCCTGGGCGACCATCACCTTGGCGGCCTCGCGCAGGGTGACGAAGGCGGCGTCGAGGTTGACCGAGGTGACGCGGCGGAACTCGGCGAGATCGGTCTCCAGGAACGGGACGGTGCCCTGGGGGACGCCCGCGTTGACGAAGCAGGAGTCGATGCGGCCCAGTTCGGCGGCGGCCCGGCCGATGGTGTCGGCGACCTGCTGCTCGTCGGCGACGTCGCAGGCCAGGGTCAGCACGCGGTGGCCGAATTCGCTCAGTTCCTTGGCCGCGGCCTCGTTGCGCTCGACGTTGCGGCCGACGATGCACACGTCCGCGCCCGCGCGGGCCAGACCGCGGGCGAAGCCGAGGCCGATGCCGGAATTGCCGCCGGTGACGACGGAGACGTGACCGGTGAGGTCGAACGGGGAGGCGTCGGTCATGGTGTGAGGTCCTTCCGTGGTGAGTCAACGAGAGGTTATCTGTCGCGGCCTGTCACTGTGCGGGCGATGACCGAATGAGGCCGACCGCTACGCTCATGGCGTGCTGCTTTCCGATCGTGACATCCGTGCGGAGATCGCCGCTGGGCGTCTCGGGGTCGAGCCGCTCCTGGACAACCTGATCCAGCCGTCCAGCATCGACGTGCGCCTGGACCGCATGTTCCGGGTCTTCGACAACTCCCGCTACACCCATATCGACCCGGCCCAGCGCCAGGACGAGCTGACCAGCCTGGTGGAACCGGGCGAGGGCGAGCCGTTCGTGCTGCACCCCGGCGAGTTCGTGCTCGGGTCCACGCTGGAGATCTGCACTCTGCCCGACGATCTGGCAGGTCGGTTGGAGGGCAAGTCCAGCCTCGGCCGCCTCGGACTGCTGACGCACTCGACCGCCGGGTTCATCGATCCGGGGTTCAGCGGTCACATCACGCTGGAACTGTCGAACGTGGCGAACCTGCCGATCACCCTGTGGCCGGGGATGAAGATCGGCCAGCTGTGCTTGTTCCGGCTGAGCAGTCCCGCCGAGCACCCCTACGGCAGTGCCGCCGCGGGCTCGAAGTATCAGGGGCAGCGCGGGCCGACACCTTCGCGGTCGTATCTCAACTTCCCCTTGCCGACCGAAGCGATCGACGCCGTCGAAGCCGAGCTGTAATTCGTTCGAGCCGAACGGCTTTCGACCGACGGGGACCGGCGACGCACTTCCGGTCCCCGCCGCCGAACTCCCGCCGCTTCCCCGGCGATCGGCGGGAGCTCGCCGTCCCGGCGCGCGGATCACCTTCCGGGAGCACCCATCCCGGCGGCTCGCCCGCTCGGGCGGCGACATCGCCGTACCTTTCGAGGGTGCCCCGACACGCCCCTTGAGGGTGAGTTCGCCACGCGCGCCTTCTGCTGCCCATCCACTGCCCTCCGCGCCTTTGCCGAATTGACTGTGGCCGGGGACACATCGGGAAACGTACTCTGATAAGGGAGTTCGGTCGGGGAAGGGATGTCATCGTGGTCCGGCAGTGGTCAGGGAGAGAGACCCGGGCCCTTCGCGATGCCAAGCGGATGAGCATTCGGGAGTTCGCCGCACACCTCGGTGTGCACGAGAGGCTCGTATCCAAATGGGAGGCGGGGGGCAGCCGGGTGCATCCGCGTCCGGTGAACCAAGCCGCCCTCGACACTTCCCTGGCCAGGTCCGACGAGGTTGTGCGGGCGCGGTTCGCGGCTCTCATCGATCAGCCGTTGCTGGATCGAAAGCCCGCGGCCGACACGGGGGCGAGCCCGACAGGGCCGTCCAGTAGTACGAGCGACGCGGATCTGCTGGCTCTCATCGGCTCCGGTGCGATCAGGGGTGATGCGTTGGCGTCGATTTCGGAGAGGGATCTGATCATGGCGGCTGCCCACGAGGCCAGCGATCACGTCGGCCGGGCCGAGAGCACCAATGTCGGTGCGACCACGTTGGAGCAGCTCGACGCGGATGTCGTGCGGATCGCCAACGACTACGTGCACATTCCGCCGGTGCCGATGACCGTCGAGATGCTGCGGGTGCGCCGTCGCGTCTACCGGTTGCTGGAAGGCCATCAGCGGCCCGCCGACACCAGACACCTCTATCTGCTGGCGGGCACGCTGACCGGTCTGCTCGCCAATGCCAGCACCGATCTCGGCTATCTCGACGCCGCCGCCGAGCAGGTCAGGGCCGCCTGGGCCTATGCCGAGCTCTGCGATCACAACGGGTTGCGGGCCTGGACGCGCGGGATGCACGCGTTGATCGAGTGCCGCTCGCAGCGTCCGCGCCGGGCGGTGCTGCTGGCCCAGAGCGGGCAGGAGTACGCCGAGTCCGCGACCGCGCGGGTGCGGCTGTTCAATATCGAGGCCAGGATGTGGGCGACTCTGGGCAACGCCGCCGACACCGACCGGTGCGTGCGAGCCGCCGACGAGGCGAGCGCCCACGGCGCCGCCGACGACCTGCACGACGAGATCGGCGGGGTGTTCGGCTTCCCCGACGCCAAGGCGCAGTACTACGCGGGTGCCACCTATATCCACCTCGGTCAGGCCGAGCAGGCGCTGGCCGCGACCAGCCGGGCCATCGAGCTGTATGCCAGCGGTCCGCTGGAGAAGCGCTCCTACGGCGCGGAGGCGCTCACCCGAGTGGACAGCGCCGCCGCGCACCTGATGAACGGCAGCCTCGACGGCGCGGCGGAGGTGCTCGCCCCGGTACTGGCGCTGGACGAGGATCGGCGCATCGCCCAGCTTCCCGAGCGGCTGGCGGGGGTGCGCCGCCGGATCGCCACGCCGCGCTTCCGGGACTCCGCCCGAGCCCGTGAGCTGGACGAACGCATCGAGGAGTTCTGCGAGGGGCCCTCGGCCAAGGGTATGTCGGCCGGTGGGCATTCGATCGGCGCCTGAATCGCGGCGCGGGCGACGCGGCAGATAATCGGTTTGCCGGTGGTGGCACCATGGGACGGGTGAGTCCTCATCTACCGCATCACCCGCCACGTGTGCTCGAGCAGTCCACCAAGCTGCAGAACGTCGTCTACGAAATCCGTGGACCGGTACACGCACACGCGGCACGGCTGGAGGCGGAGGGGCATCGCATCCTCAAGCTCAACATCGGCAATCCCGCGCCGTTCGGGTTCGACGCCCCCGATGTGATCATGCGCGACATCATCGCCGCGCTGCCGCACGCGCAGGGCTACTCCGAGTCCAAGGGCATACTGTCCGCGCGCCGGGCGATCGTCACCCGCTACGAGCTGGTGCCCGGCTTCCCTCAGGTCGACGTCGACGACGTCTATCTGGGCAACGGCGTCTCCGAACTGATCACCCTGACCATGCAGGCGCTGCTGGACAACGGCGACGAGGTGCTGATCCCGGCCCCGGACTACCCGCTGTGGACGGCGATGACCAGCCTGGCCGGCGGCACGCCCGTGCACTACCTGTGCGACGAGTCCAACGGCTGGCAGCCCGACATCGCCGACATCGAAGCCAAGATCACCGACAAGACCAAGGCGCTGCTGGTCATCAACCCGAACAACCCGACGGGCGCGGTGTACTCGGCGGAGGTGCTGCAGCAGATCGTCGACCTGGCGCGCAAGTACCGGCTGCTGCTGCTGGCCGACGAGATCTACGACAAGATCCTCTACGACGACGCCAAGCACACCTCGCTGGCGACCCTCGCGCCGGATCTGCTGTGCCTGACCTACAACGGCCTGTCCAAGGCCTATCGGGTGGCGGGCTATCGCTCGGGCTGGATGGTCATCACCGGCCCCAAGGATCACGCGCGCGGGTTCCTGGAGGGCATCGACCTGCTGGCCTCGTCGAGGCTGTGCCCGAATGTCCCCGCGCAGCACGCGATCCAGGTCGCGCTCGGCGGGTACCAGAGCATCGAGGATCTGATCCTGCCGGGCGGGCGGCTGCTGGAACAGCGCGATGTCGCCTGGGAGCGGTTGAACATGATCCCCGGGGTGTCGTGCGTGAAGCCGAAGGGCGCGCTGTACGCGTTCCCGCGGCTGGACCCGAACGTCTATGAGATCCAGGACGATTCGAAGCTGATCCTGGATCTGCTGCTGCAGGAGAAGATCCTGATGGTGCAGGGCACCGGCTTCAACTGGCCCGACCACGATCATCTGCGCATCGTGACCCTGCCCTGGGCACGCGACCTCGCGGTGGCGATCGAGCGGTTCGGCAACTTCTTGGCGAGTTACCGGCAATAACCGGCATATACGGCCGACAGGGGCGATCGGTGCAAAATCGCCCCGCTTCCGGGCTCAAAACATACCTAATGTTCGGATATAGGCGAGTTTTGAAGATCGGCTAGCGCAAAACGAGAAGTTTTGTGTACAGTGGCTCTCGGCACTTCAAGTGCCCGGTCGGGTTGCCTACCCCCCCTGGGCAACCTGTACCTCGGGTTCCGGCCGCCTACCCCCCTGGGCCGCCGACCCTGCGGGCGGCGGAGACATCCCCCTGCTCTCCGCCGCCCCCTTCCCGAACTTCTGCCCTCAGCCGCTCGACTCCGCGGCGATCTCGGTGCGTGCCGTTTCGCCACCTCAGCGCAACTCCGGCAGCCGAGCAGGGATTGCTCATCCTTTAAGCTCGGCACCGCGTAGCTTCCCGGTCGCCGCCGTTTCCCTGTCCGGTCACGGCACCCGGGACACGACAGGCAGGAGCCCGGTGAGCGACCACCATCATCACCACCACCACGACCATTCCGGTCCCATCGCGATCGGCGCGACCGCGGCCCGGGTCGTGATCGGCCTGCTCACCGTGATCGGCGCGATCACTCTGCTGGCCGCCGTCATGTTGTGGCCGGACCGGCAGAACATCGAGATCCCGCTGCCCATGCAGACCGCGGGCGGCGGGGCGGTGGAGACCGAGGCGGGCACGGTGGTCGCCGCCGATGTCGGAGCGTGTGGCAGTCCCTCCATCGGCAAGGTGTTCGCCGACAAGCCGGAGGCGCCGCGCAACAACAACTACGAGTGCGAACGTGTGCTGATCGACATCGATTCCGGCCCGCACGCGGGCAACCGGACGTTGCTCGAGCTCTCGCCCGGTCCCGGCCAGCCCTCGCTGGTGGCGGGCGACGAGATCCGTATCGTGCGCCAGACCGATCCCTACGGCACGCCGATGTACTCCTTCGACGACTACTCGCGCGGGTTCCCGCTGGCGTTGATCGCGCTGGTCTTCGTGGTGGTGGTGATCGTGGTGGCGCGCTGGCGGGGTCTGCGGGCATTGCTCGGTCTCGGGTTCGCGTTCGCGGTGCTGGTGATGTTCCTGCTGCCCGCGCTGCTCGACGGCAAACCGGCCATCCCGGTCGCGCTGGTCTCCGGGTCGCTGATCCTCTACGCGGTGCTGTACCTCGCGCACGGGGTGAACCTGCGCACCTCCTCGGCGCTGCTGGGCACGCTCACCTCGATGGTGCTCGCGGCGGTGCTGTCCTGGATGGCGATCGAGATGACGCGGCTGACCGGGTTGTCGGAGGAACAGAACACCAACGTCGCCACCTACATTCAGCACGTCTCCATCACCGGACTGCTGTTGGCCGGGTTCATCATCGGCTCGCTGGGCGTGCTCAACGACGTCACCATCACCCAGGCGTCGGCGGCCTTCGAGCTGGCCGAGCTGGACAAAGAGGCTTCCCGCCGTGAGGTTTTCGCCGCCGCCATGCGGGTGGGCCGCGACCACATCGCCAGCACCGTCTACACCCTGGTGCTCGCCTACGCCGGTGGCGCGCTGCCGTTGCTGTTGCTGTTCAGCGTGGCGGGGCGCTCCATCCGGGATGTGCTCGTGGGTGATGCCGTGGCGATCGAGATCGCGCGCTCCTCGGTCGGCGGTATCGCGCTCGCGCTGTCGGTGCCGTTGACCACCGGTATCGCGGTGATGCTGGCGCGTCCGTTCTGCGGGTCGGGGCCCGAGCCCGAGCCCGAGGTGGCGGTCGCGGTGTCGGGGCCGCGGCACGGGCGGGCTGCTCGGGGTGCGAGCGGAACTGCCGGGGGGCGACCGGCGCGACGGCGACCTGCCGAGCGGGGAGAGGCCGAGGGGCGATCTCCGGGCAGCAGGGCTCCACGACGCCGGTTGCCGGGGAGCGGAACCGGTGAGCGGCAGGTAGTGGATGAGACGGGTGAGCACGGGTCGGCGCACGGCGCCGTCGGCAGGCCCTCGACCGGCCCGGATACCGGTGGCCGGCCGATCGCGGGCGTGGGCACCCCGGGCGGCCGTTCGGCGGAGAACAGGACCGTCGGCAGCCACGCGGCAGAGGGCGGGGTGAGTGACGGGTGGCCGGCCCACGGCGGTCCGGCGCACCAGCGGTCCGCGACGCATCGGCAACAGGAGAGCGGAGCGGATGCGGGGCGGCCGGCGGAGAACAGGTCGGCGCAGGCTGCTCGGCCGACCGGCAGCGGTCCCGCGCAGGTGTGGCCGACCGGCAGCGGGTCGGCGGAGGTGTGGCCGACCGGGAGTGGGTCGGCCCAGGCGTGGCCGACCGGGAGCGATCCCGCGGACAGTTGGCAGGCAGACCAGAGATCGCCCGAGGCGTGGCAGGAGGACAGCCGGTCGGCGGACGGTTGGCGGACGGACGGCAGGTCGCCCGAAGCGTGGCAAGCCGGCGACAGCGCGGCCGAGGGGTGGCCGGGCGAGCGTGGCTCGAACGAACAGGGAAGGCACCAGCGGGGCGCAGCCGACCAGGGCTGGGGCGCCGGGGATGTGCGCGGCCGAGACCTGGGCGAGGAGTACCCGCGGCGCTGAGGTCTCCGGTGGACTGCGCGGCTCGCCGCCCTCGCCGCGCGGCCCCGGTGTCGGGTGGTCGGTCGGACACCGTCCTACGCGCTGCCCGCGGTCGACCGCGGATCACCCGAGATCGGCCTGACGGTCGGCATCGGAGTACACGCTGCCGGTCCTGATCCATAAGGACCGGCAGCGGTGAGCGGATCCGAGAGTCCCCGGCCTCAGCGCTGCGGTGGCGCGGGGAAGGGGAAGGCCTCCGGCGGGATCGTCGGAATCACGATCGGCGGAAGACCGGGCACGACGAAGGTATTGGGGCCGGGCGTAGTCGGTGGCGGCGTGGAGGTGTCACGTGGCGGGGCCACCACGATGGATTCTTCGACCTCGGTGGTCTCGGGGGCGACCGCGATCTGGGGCTCCAGGGTGGTGGTACGCGGCGGGGTGGTGGTCGGGACCGAGGTGAGATCGTCGTCGCTGCGGTCGCGTTCGAGCACCTGGGGGCCGTAGCCGAGGCCGAGGCCGATGGCGGCGACCACGACCAGCGCGCTCACCGTGAGCACCGCGCCGTTCACCTCGGGCCTGCGGTCGTTACGCGTCGCGGCGGCCAGCCAGTCGGGCATGCTCGCGTCGAGCTTGTCGCGCTTGGAGGCTCGTTTCCCTGACGTCGACGACAGCCACGCGGGAGACATTTCGTCGTCGAAACCGCCGACCCGCCCGTTCTGCTGTTGCGCGGTCGCGTCGGCGGGTACCGACACGGGCCGGGCGGGCGCGGGCCGGGGGGCGACAGGACGGACCTGCACCGGACGTGCCAGCAGCGCCGCGCCCCGCGCGACCACGGTCTCCGGGCTCTCCGGCACGATCACCTGCACGCCCATCCAGCGTTCGAGCACCTTGCCCAGCAGCGGGATCCGCGCACTGCCGCCGATGGCGAGCACGCCGTGCGCCGGGCGGTCCGAGCGCACGATCACATCGCGGGCCATGCGCGCCGAGGACTCGATCGCCAGCATGATCAGCGACTCCAAGTTCTCCTGCGTCAGCAGCACCAGACCCTGGCGGCTGGGCAGCGCGACCGCGGTATTGGACGACAGCTGCTCCTTGGCCTCCCGGCACAGCACGTCGAGCGCGGCCAAGCCCGCTTCGTCCTGCGGGTGCGCGATCCGGCCGGAGGCGATCTGCTGTTCGCGGATCAGCGAATCCAGGTAGTCGCCGCTGATGTCGCTGGTGCGCTCGGTATGGCGGACCTCCCTGGTCTGAGCGTCGACGACGCTCACCGTGAGTCCGGAGCTGCCCAGGTCGTAGACCACCAGCGAGGAGATGCCGCGGATGTCTCCGGTGGCCTGGGCGTACTCCACCGCGGCGACGGTCTCGGGGATCAGTTCGTAATCGGTCAGCTGCTGCCGGGCCATCGCGGCGCGCAGCGCGTGCGCCTGCTGCTCGTTGCGGTAGGCGATGGCGGTCGCGCCGATCTCCGGCGTGGTGGCCAGCGCGACGCCCACCGCTTCGGCGGCCAGTTCCTCGGCGCGCTGCGGCGGTGATACTCGGATAGATTGGACGTCGAATGCGTCCGGATCGATGTTCGCGGCGGAGTTCCCGGCGTGTGGACGCACCAGACGGACGGTGCTCGCCCCCACCGACACTCCCAGTACCGAACTCATCTGCTGCCTAACTCGTCTCCCGCGCGCCCTCGTCTTCGAACGCACGCCCTTGCGCATGATCGACACGACCCGTGCGATCCGCTCCGGCGACCCTACCGGCGGCGCTCGCTCGCACCGGAGGCTGTGACCGGCACCTTGCTGAGCATCCCGGCGAGGCCTCGCCAGGCCACTCTACGGGGTGCCGAGTCCGGCGTACACCCATCCGGCGCCTCGCCAGGAAGCGCGATCCAGGCAATTGCGGCCGTCGACGATCGAGCGGCCGCGCACCACATCGTCCAGATCAGCAGGCCGCAACGCGGTGAACTCGTCCCATTCGGTCAGTACGAGCACCACGTCGGCGCGGTCGCAGGCCTCGGCGACCGAGGTGGCGTAGTTCAGGGTGGGGAAGACCCGCCGGGAGTTCTCCAGCGCCTTCGGGTCGTACACGGTGACCACCGCGCCGTGCAGCTGGATCATGCCCGCCACGTTCAGCGCCGGGGAGTCGCGCACGTCGTCGGACTCGGGTTTGAAGGCCGCCCCGAGCACTGCCACGTTCGCGCCGAGCAGTGAACCGCCCACGGCCGCGGCCGCCATGTCCACGACCTTGGTCCGGCGGCGCATATTGATGTTGTCCACCTCGCGCAGGAAGGCGACCGCGTGTTCGGCCCCGAGTTCACCGGCGCGCGCCATGAACGCGCGGATGTCCTTGGGCAGGCAGCCGCCGCCGAAACCCAATCCGGCATTGAGGAACCGGCGGCCGATGCGGGCGTCGTAACCGAGCGCGTCGGCCAGCACGGTCACGTCCGCGCCGGTCGCGTCGCACACTTCGGAGACGGCGTTGATGAACGAGATCTTGGTGGCGAGAAAGGCGTTCGCCGAGACCTTCACCAGTTCGGCGGTCGCGAGATCCGTGCTCAGGAAGGGGACCTCGTTGTCGAGCAGGTCGGCGTAGACCTCGCGAACGATGTCCTCGACCCAGGCGGAGGCCGGGCGGTCGCGGTCGACGCCGAGCACCAGACGGTCCGGGCGGAGAGTGTCCTGCACGGCGAAGCCCTCGCGCAGGAACTCCGGATTCCAGGCCACCTCGACCTCGAGGTCGGTCAGTGCCCTGGCGCGGCGCCCGAGCGCGGCGGCCGTGCCCACCGGGACGGTCGACTTGCCGATGATCACCGACGGCTCGAGCATGCGGGGGACCAATGAGTCGACCACCGAGTGCACGTGGGTGAGATCGGCGGCGTACTCGCCCTTCTTCTGCGGGGTGCCCACGCCGAGGAAGTGCACGCGGGCGTGCGCGGCGGCCTCGTCGTAGGAGGTGGTGAAACGCAGCCTGCCCGCGTCGAGATTGCGTCGCAACACCGCCTCGAGCCCGGGTTCGTAGAAGGGGACCACCCCGTCGGAGAGCTTGGCCACCTTGCCGGGGTCGATGTCCACCCCGACCACATCGTGTCCGAGTTCGGCCATGCACGCCGCGTGGGTCGCCCCGAGATACCCGGTTCCGAAGACTGTGCATCGCATGATCGATTGGTATGCCGCCCCGATGTCCACGCCGCGTCAGTGAGGCAAGGGTCACGGCAACAGCGGATGTACAGGCGGAAACTCGCTGGTCGGAGCGTTGCGCGTGACACGAGGGTGGACACGGGGCCTAGCATCGTCGGCGATGAGTGGTGTTCGGTCGGCTCGCATCCGACTGCGGCGACGGACTCGCCATGTCCTGCTCGCCTGCCTCGCGGCACTGCTGGTGCTCGGCCTGACAGCGGCGCTGTGGCCGGTCTACGTGCGTCCGCGCACCGATCCGCCGGCTCCCGCCGACGCGATCCTGGTGCTCGGCGGCGCGCACGACGGCCGTGAACAACTCGCCTTGCGTCTGGCCCGCGAAGGGTACGCCCCGCGCGTGCTGTTCTCCGATCCCTACGAATACAGCGCCCGCATGAACCGGATCTGTCACGGCGGCTACAGCTTCGAGGTCGTCTGCTTCGACCCCGATCCGCGCACGACCCGCGGCGAGGGTCGCGCCCTGGCCGCCTACGCCCGTGCCGAGGGCTGGACCCGCGTCATCGTCGTCACCTTCACCCCGCACATCTCCCGCGCCCGCTACGTCATCGGCAAATGCTGGGACGGGGAACTGCTCTTCGCCGACCCGCGCCCGGAACTCTCGCCTGCCCGATGGGCCTACGACTACCTCTACCAATCCGCCGCCTACATCGAGGCGTTCTTCGAGGACTGCTGACGCGACCGGCACGTGCTAACTGCGGGCATGTGGCATCAGTTTGATTTCCGCTGGCCCTGGCCTTAGATTGAGGATCGTGTTGGCCTGTGGCCAACAGCCTGTGAGCCGGGAGGACAGATGGATTTCAACTGGTCAGAGGCCGACCTGGCCTTTCGGGACGAGGTGCGAGCCTTTCTCGACGAGAAACTAACGCCCGAGATCCGCCGG
Organism: Nocardia shimofusensis NBRC 100134; assembly: GCF_001613125.1. Taxonomy (GTDB): domain Bacteria; phylum Actinomycetota; class Actinomycetes; order Mycobacteriales; family Mycobacteriaceae; genus Nocardia; species Nocardia shimofusensis. The sequence goes on along the minus strand of NZ_BDBT01000001.1, from coordinate 222,128 downwards.
GCCGGACGCCTCATGACGAGCGTCTACCCCGACCACGAGGCCAGCATGGCCTGGCAGGCGATCCTTCACGAGCGCGGCTGGGCCGCGCCGCACTGGCCGGTGGAGCACGGCGGCTGCAAGTGGAGCCTGACCCAGCACTACATCTTCAGCCGGGAATGCACGCTGGCCGGCGCGCCGGTGCTCTCGCCGATGGGCATCCGGATGGTCGCGCCCGCGATCGTCGCCTACGGCACCCCGGAGCAGAAGGACTACTTCCTGCCGCGGATCCTGACCGGCGAGGTGTTCTTCTGTCAGGGCTATTCCGAGCCCGAAGCCGGTTCCGACCTGGCGTCGCTGTCGATGGCCGCGGTCGAAGACGGTGAAGACCTCATCTGCACCGGTTCCAAGATCTGGACCACCCACGCCACCGAGGCGAACTGGATCTTCTGTCTGGTCCGCACCTCGCGCACCGGCAAGAAGCAGGAGGGCATCACCTTCCTGCTCATCGACATGACCACCCCGGGCATCGAGATCCGCCCGCTGGTGATGTCCTCCGGCGAGGAGGTGCAGAACCAGGTCTTCTTCGACAACGTGCGCGTGCCCAAGGCCAATGTGCTCGGCAAGATCGACGAGGGCTGGACGGTCGCGAAGTACCTGCTCGTGCACGAGCGCGGCGGTGCGATGTCGCCGATGCTGCAGGTCATGGCGCAGGAGCTGACCGAGGCCGCGGCCTCCCAGACCGCTCCCGACGGCGGCAGGCTCATCGACTACCCGGCCTTCGCCGCGCGCCTGGCCGACGCCCGCATCCGCACCGAGGTCCTCGAGGTGCTCGAGCATCGGACGCTGTCGCTGATGGCGCAGGGCAAGAACCCCGGCCCGTCGTCGTCGATGCTGAAGATCTTGTCCACCGAACTGAGCCAGCAGCTCACCGAGCTCGCGCTGGAAGCGGCGGGCCCGCAGGGCTGGGCCTACCAGCCGCACGCGACCGCGCCGGGCGGCCCGATCGCCAACTACACCCCGCCCGCCGACGGCTATCACAGCGGCGCGCCGTGGCAGGCCGTCGCGCCGCTGCGCTACTTCAACGACCGTGCGGGCTCGATCTACGCGGGCAGCAACGAAATTCAGCGAAACATTCTCGCCAAGGCAGCATTGGGGCTCTGATGGACTTCACACTCACCGAGGAGCAGCAGCTCCTGCGCGACACCGTCGCCGGTTACCTCGCCGCCCGTTACGACCTCGAGAAGAGCCGCGCCGCGATCAAGACCGGCGAGGGCTGGCAGCCGGCCATCTGGCGCGGATTCGCCGAAGAGCTCGGCATTCTCGGCGCCACCCTGCCCGAGGAGGTCGAGGGCATGGGCGGCGGCGCCGCCGAATTGCTGGTCATCGCCGAGGAATTGGGCCGCGCGCTGGTCGCCGAACCGTTCATCGACACCGTGGTGGTCGGGGCCGGTCTGCTGGGACGTTCCGGCGGCCGGGAGGAGCTGCTGCGCGGCATCGTCGCCGGTTCGGTCCGCACCGCGTTCGCGGCGCTGGAGCCGACCTCCGGCAACGTCCTGCACACCGTGCGGACCACCGCTCGCCGCGACGGCGACGAATGGGTGCTCGACGGCGCGAAGATCCTGGTCACCAGCGCGCCGCTGGCCACCCACCTGATCGTCTCCGCCCGCACCTCCGGCGAGGAGCGCGACACCGACGGCCTCTCGCTGTTCGTGCTGCCCATCGACCCGCAGAACCTGCCCGCCGGGGTGGAGTACCACGCCTACCGCACGATCGACGACCGTCAGGCCGCCGATATCGTGTTCACCGGCGTGCGCCTGCCCGCCGAGGCCCTGCTCGGCGGGGAAGGTCAGGCGTGGTCTGCTATCGACGCGACCGCCGCGGACGCGATCGCCGCGATCAGCGCCGAGGCTGTCGGCCTGCTGCGCAAGGTGTTCACCGACACCGTCGAATACGCCAAGCAGCGTCAGCAGTTCGGCGTCCCGATCTCGAGCTTCCAGGCCCTGCAGCACCGCATGGTCGACATGTACATGGAACTCGAACAGGCCGCCGCCGCTTCCCAACTCGCCGGCGCCGCGCTGTCGGCCGAGCCCGTCGAGCGGGCCCGCGCCCTGTCCGCGGCCAAGGTCACCATCGGCCGCGCGGCCCGCTTCATCGGCCAGAACGCCGTCCAGCTGCACGGCGCGATGGGCATGACCGAGGAACTGGCCATCGGCCACTACTTCAAGCGGCTCACGGTGCTGGAGCGCGAATTCGGCAGCACCGATTACCACCGCACCCGGTACGCGGAACTCACGCGGCCGTAAGGCGGTACGTGACGAGCCCGGAGCCTTCTCGGTTCCGGGCCGTCTGTCGTTCTGTGACGAAGGTTCGGACCGGCACCGAACCGGGTGATCGCATCGAGCTCAGAGGCCCGACGAGAGGCGCTGCGGCTCGGAGCGAGATCGTATGTCGGGCACCCGAGTAGACCGAACAGCCCGGGCTGAAGGCAGTCCGGCCCCGGATCGGTGGTGACCGATCCGGGGCCGGACGCTGTGTTCGATTACCGCGTCAGCTGCGGCGGCCCGGAGCCTTCGCGCCGGACTTGAAGCCGAGGCCGCCGGGCTTGGCGGTCGGCGGGGCCGGACGGTCCGCGTCCTCGCTCGCGGCGGGCTTCGCCGAACCGTTCGTTTCCGTCTCGGCCGGAGCCTGGGCGGATTCCGCGGGGGCCGACTTCTCCAGGGTCGGAGCGTCGGCGGGCTCGGCCGGGGCCGCAGCCGGTTCGTCCGGGGCCTCGGTGGCAGCCGGGGCCGCGGCCTTCGCGCCGGGGGCCTTGGGGCCGGGGCGCTTGAAGCCGGACTTCATGGCCAGGCCCTTGGCGGGCTTGGTCGGCATGGTCTCGGCGGCAGCCGGAGCCGTTTCGGCAGCAGGGGCTTCCGTCGCGGGGACGGTCTCCGCGGCCGGAGCCGTTTCGGCAGGGGCCGATTCCGTAGCCGGAGCCTTCGCGCCCGGTGCCTTCGCGGCGGGGCGCTTGAAGCCGGACTTCATGGCCAGGCCCTTGGCAGGCTTGGTCGGCATCGTCTCGGCGGCAGCCGGAGCCGTTTCGGCAGCGGGGGCTTCCGTGGCAGGAGCGGTCTCGGCCGGAGCCGATTCCGCGGCCGGAGCGGCGGCCTTCGCGCCGGGCGCTTTCGCAGCGCCCTTCATGCCGAGTCCCTTGCCGGGCGCCTTGGCGGGGCCCTTCATGGCCAGACCCTTGACGGGCGCGGCCTCGGACGCGGTCGGTGCTTCGGCAGCCGACTCGGCCGGCTCGTCGGAGGTCTTGGCGCCGGGCGCCTTGGCAGCGCCCTTCATGCCGAGACCGCCGCCGCCGGGTGCCTTGGCGGGGCCCTTCATGGCCAGGCCGCCACCGGCGCCGCCAGGCGCCTTCGCGGGGCCCTTCATGGCGAGTCCGCCACCGCCGGGCGCCTTGCCGCCCTTCATCGCCAGACCGCCACCGGCGGGTGCGGCCTTCGCGGCAGCCGGTGCCTCGGGCTCGGCTTCGGCGACCGTCGCCACGACGGGCTCCGGCTCGGGCTCGGCCTCGACCTTCGGCTCCTGGACGACGACCAGGTTCTCGCTGAGCTTCGCCGACTCGACGCGCTCGATGGAGTCGAGCATCAGCTGGGCCACGTCGACGACCTCGACGCCTTCGCCTTCGCCCTTCTCCTGGCGCGCGGTGACACCGTCGGTGAGCATGACGCGGCAGAACGGGCAGCCGGTCGCGATCTTGGTCGGGTTGGTGGACAGCGCCTCGTCCACGCGGTCGATGTTGACGCGCTTGCCGAGCTGCTCCTCCATCCACATGCGCGCGCCGCCGGCGCCACAGCACATGGAGCGCTCGCCGTGGCGGGGCATCTCCACCAGCTTCGAGCCCGAGGCGGCCATCAGCTCACGGGGAGCGTTGTAGATCTTGTTGTGCCTGCCCAGGTAGCAGGGGTCGTGGTAGGTGATGTTCTGCGACACCGAGGCCACCGGCACCAGCTTCTTCTGCCGCACCAGGCGGTTGAGCAGCTGGGTGTGGTGGACGACCTCGTAGGTGCCGCCGACCTGCGGGTACTCGTTGTTGAGCGCGTTGAAGCAGTGCGCGCAGGTGACGACGATCTTCTTCTTGCGATCCTCGACGCCGTCGAACACCGAGTTCAGCAGCTCGATGTTCTGCATGGCCAGCTGCTGGAACAGGAACTCGTTGCCCGCGCGGCGCGCCGAGTCGCCGGTGCAGGTCTCCTCCTGGCCCAGCACCATGAACTTCACGCCCGCGGTGGCCAACAGCTCGGCCACGGCCTTGGTGGTCTTCTTGGCGCGGTCCTCGTAGGCGCCCGCGCAGCCGACCCAGAACAGGTACTCGTAGCCGTCGAAGCTGTCGGCATCCTGACCGAAGACCGGGATCTGGAAATCGAGCTCGTTGATCCAGTTCAGGCGGTCCTTGGCGTTCTGGCCCCAGGGGTTGCCCTTGTTCTCCAGGTTCTTGAACAGACCGGCCAGCTCGGAGGGGAACTCCGATTCGATGAGCACCTGGTAGCGGCGCATGTCGATGATGTGGTCGACGTGCTCGATGTCCACCGGGCACTGCTCGACGCAGGCGCCACAGGTGGTGCAGCTCCACAGCACCTCGGGGTCGATGACGCCGTTGACGTCCTCGCCGCCGATCAGCGGGCGCTCGGCTTCGGCGCGCGCGGCCTCGGGGATCTTGGCCAGCGCGGCCTCGTTCGGCTTGCCCTCGGCGTCGACCAGGCCGATCTCGTCGCCGCCCATGTCCTTGCGGCCGCCGGCCAGCAGGTAAGGGGCCTTGGCATAGCCGTGGTCGCGCAGCGACATGATCAGCAGCTTGGGCGAGAGCGGCTTGCCGGTGTTCCAGGCGGGGCACTGCGACTGGCAGCGACCGCACTCGGTGCAGGTGGTGAAGTCGAGGATGCCCTTCCAGGTGAAGTCCTCGAACTTGCCCGCGCCGAGGGTGTCGTTGTCGGGGTCGACGTTCTCCATGTCGAGGGCCTTGCCGTTCGACATCATCGGACGCGCCGGGCCGAGGGCGACGCTGCCGTCCTCGTCACGCTTGAAGTAGATGTTCGGGAACGCCGCGAACCGGTGCCAGGCCACACCCCAGGTCAGGTTGCGACCGACCAGGTACAGGAACAGGCTGCCCGACATCAGCTTGAAGAAGGCGAAGACCGAAATCATGGTCGGGCTCGCGGGGAGCAGCTCGGCGACCCGCATGGTGAAGAAGTCGGTGGCGGGGTTCGCGTGACCGTAGGTCGCGATCTTGCCCGCCTTCACGAAGATCATGCCCAGGCCCTCGACGAGGACGATGGACTCGATGACGTACGCGGGTCCGAACTTCGAGCCGCTGAAGCGAGAGAGCCGCTCCGGGTCGCGCGGGTGGTTCAGCTGGCGGATGACGATCAGCGTGACGATGCCGACCACGGTGCCGATGCCGAGGATCTCGTCCCACAGGTGGTAGAGCGCCAGGTTGCCGATGATCGGCCAGTGGAACTCGGGGTCGATCGTCTGGCCGTAGGCCTCGAAGAAGAGGATCATGCCGCCGAGGAAGCCGATCATCACCAGCCAGTGCGCCCAGCCCACGGTCCGGAACTTGTTCATCCGGGTGTGCGCGAGGAACTCGATGACCATCTGCTTGAACCGTGGGAAGAAGGGCCGCCAGCGGTCGGGCGCGGACTGCCCGAGCATGATGGTGCGCGCGATCTTCCCGACGCCGCCGAAGAACGACACCCAACACAAAAGGCTGAGCGCCGCCCCAATCGTGCCCAGCGTCACTGTCAGGGCATTCATGTCGCGACCTTTCTTTCGAGGCAACACGAGCGTTCGTGGCCGACGTGCGCCGACCGGTCGGCTCGTATCGTAACCGCCAGTAAGTTACCCGTCGGTAACTTACTGGCTCCATCGTACGATGCTGTGTTGACCCGCAACCCCGCGTGCAGGGCGTCTGCGCGACTCCGGCCAGTGATCGATCTCACACAAGTCGGTTCCGGCGACGTGTTCCGGGCTTTGTCCACCGTAAACGGGCCTGTTCGCGGTATCGGTGGTAAGGACACGCTTAGTTCGGCGATTTCGTGGGCTATATCGCATTTCGGTGTCCGGTCGGTTACGCTACCGACGACTTGTTCGCAATGGTCACATCCACGCTGCTCGGGGAGAATTCGAAGTGACAGACCACATTTCGGATCGAGTGAGTTCTCGCGCGTGCTGACGGCCATCGTGACCCCGATGGATAGGACACAGAATTGAATTTCCGGAAGAGCGCTACTGCGGCCGCCTTGGTCATCGGCGCCATGACGGTGGGCTCCGGTGTGGTGCACGCCGAGCCGGCGCCGGACGCTCCCGAAATCGACTACTCGGTGAAGCTGGTCGACCAGACGATCGTGACGAAGCTACGTGGGGGAACCTTCGCGCTGGTCGAACTGGAACTCGACAAGGACAAGGCTCTCGAGCCGGGCGCGTTCACCGGTGACGAGGTCACCGGCGCCGAGCCCGTGAGTCCCGTCCCGGCCACCCAGGTCGCCGAGATCAAGGACGAAGCGGGCAACGTCGTGCTCCAGCTCCCGCTGGTGTTCAACCTGCTCGGCACCAAGATTCCGGTCAAGTCCGAGATCGTCGAGGACGGCACCATCCTGGAGATCACCCCGGAGAAGCCGGAGGGCCTGAACCTCGGTGACAAGCCGCTGGTCGTGAAGCCGGTCGCCTCCGCGGTGGAGAACCAGCGCGCGCAGAACGACTTCTCCAGCAAGTTCGGCATCGGCACCGCGATCGGCAGCTTCGTCGGCACCGCCGTCGGCGCCGCCATCGGTTGTGTGCTCGGCCTCGTCGGTGCGATCGTCGGCTGCGTCCCCGGCCTGCTCACCGGCGCCGGCGTCGGCGGCATCCTGGGCACCGTCGCCGTCGGCGGCCCGACCCTGCTCGCCGCGGGCATCGATCTGATCAACACCTACAACGCCCCGGACGGCACCACCCAGTGGGCCGACAAGCCGGCCGAGGCAGCTCCCCCGGTGGAGGGTGAGCAGCCGAAGTAATCAGGCTGAACCGAATCCGTGAAAGGCCCGCTCCGTAGCCGGAGCGGGCCTTTCACGTGTCCGGGAGTCGTCCGGTCCGGCGGTCAGCGGTGACTAGCCGGGCAGGGGTAGCGCTCCGGTGTAGGAGACCGACCCCAGCGGCGTGCCGGAAACCGCGAAGGAGCGCTCGGTGAACTCGAAGCCGCCGTCCTCGCGGACCAACAGCACCGTGCTCGCCCTGGTGCCGTGATGGTCGTTGACGATGAAGCGCGCCGAAAGGGCCTTCTCCATCTCGTATCCGACGCCGGTATCGGGCAGCAGGTCGTCCGGCGCCTCGGTCCGGTCGGCGAGCACGTCGAAATAGGCCTCTGTCGCGCCGGGATCTGATTCGATCACTTTGCGCAGCCCGGCCATCCCGTCGCCGACCTTGGGCCAGATGGGTTCCGGGGCAGTGGCGACCGCGCCCGGCTCCGGTCCGGCCGAGGTGACGAAACTACCGTTGGAGAGTCCGTGATAGCCCGGCGACAGCGCCTGGGGCCGCCGGGTGCTGCGGTTGCAGTGCCACCACAGTTCGGCCAGATCCGACACCAGGACGTTGTAGCCGTTGTAGTCGTCGGGCGCGGCCGCGACCTCGGTCAGGTAGCGGCCGGGGCCGGGGAAGCCGGGTTCCGGATTGCGGTCCTGCGCGCCGCGCAGGAAATCCATCAGCAGCGCGCCACGCGAGCGCGCGCCGGTGCGCTCGTTGTTCGGATTCCGCACATTGGTGACCGCGGCGAACCGGCTGTGTGGGCCGAGGCCGGACAGCCCGAGCCAGGTGCCGGGCGGGTCACCGGGCCCGCGGTCCAGCGCGCCCACGTCCCTGCCCGCGAGCAGGCCGGGGATCTCCGGCCACCACCGGGCGGACTCGGCCGGTCGGGTATAGAACTCGTCGCGATTCGCCGCGACGACCAACCGATACTCGGGATGAACTCGCCAGCCGATCAGCACCAAACACATGCGAACCAGAATGCCGGACCGGGGTCGAGGCCGAAATCGGTTCCCTGCCGCCGGTCCGGCGAAGGGCGGTACTCGCACCCGGCCGAGACAGCGAAAAGGCCGCCTGCGTGAAGCGGGCGGCCTTTTCGGATGCTGTGATGGTCACTCGGTGCGGATGCGCAGCCCCGGGTTGTCGGAGAGCACCACCGAGATCGGCTGCGCGAACAGCTGGGGCGCGTTACCGGTGAGCGCGCCGATCAGGTCCGGGATCGCGCAGATCGGATAGTCGGCCACCGACGAGGCGCTGGAGATGCCGAGCGCGAGGCGGCCGGTGACGATCGGGCCGCCGCTGTCGCCGGGCAGCGCGCAGATGTTGGCCGAGAAGCTCTGGGTGAGCAACCTGTCGCCGACCTGCACCGACTGGTCGACGGCGTTGACGATGCCGCAGCTGAACCCGGTGCGCGAACCGGCCTTGCAGACCGGGGCACCGACGACCGGGACCGCCACGCCCTCGACGCGGATCGGGTTGGCGCCCGGCACCCGGACCCCGTTGTTGGCGAAGCGGCCGGTGACCGCGTCGTCGATCCGGATGATCGAGTAGTCCTGCGAGCCGAGCACGGACTTCTGGAACGAGCCCAGGCGCGCGCCGATCTGTTCGCCCGGCAGCAATTCGTACACCGCGGCGGCGTTCGGAGTGCCGTTCTCCGGGTCGCAGTGCCCGGCCGAGATGTTGACCGTGGCGCCCGAGGAGTCGGTGGCGTTGAAGCCGAACGAGCAGCGCAGGGAGGACTGGCTGCCCGCGGAGGTGAAGCCGTCGCCGCCGGTCACCGAGCCACGGTTGAGTTCGCTCGCGATCGGGGTGGCCGCGGGCAGCGGCTCGGCGGCCACCGGAGGAGCGATGACGAAGACCCGCGAGGGGTCGACGAAGCTGGGCATCGGCACGCCGGCCTGGTCCACCCGGACCGCGATGCTGTTGTTGACGGTGTCGATGACCACGCCGCGGATCAGTGTGGACACGGCCTCGGGCTGGGTCTCCAGCCAGCGCTCGAACGCCGACTTCTCCCCGCGCAGGGTGGCCTCGCTCTTGGCCACATTGCGCACCTCGAAGCCCGCGGACTCGGCGGCCGCGCGGGCCTCCTCGGCGCCGGGGCCCTGGGCGAGGGCGACGACGGCCTTGCCCGCGTCGTCGAGCCAGGAGCCGGCGAACACCTGCGGGTACTGACGCTGCGCGGAGACAGCGAAGGCGGCGACCTGCTGGGCGAGGTCGGCCCGGTTCAGGTAGTCCTCGGGCGAGATCTTCAGATCACGGCTGAGCGCTTCCACCAGCTCGGCGGGCAGATCGACGCTCGTCCCGGCGGAGTCGGAGGGTTCGGAGGGTTCGGCGCTCACAACGGCGGCTGTGGGGCCGAACAGCAGGATCGCCGCCGAGGCGGCGATCACCGACTTCCGTAGTGCTGTGTGTCGTGCCGGCCTGAAGCGACCCATCCGTGGCAGGAGCATGAAGCGACTATATGGGGTTCGGGCCGCTATTCCCACTCGAACTTGCCCAGTCCACGCGAACTCGCCCACCCGTATTCCGGAGCCTGATCTCAGCTCGCCTGCCCGCCCGCGCGGACCTGGATGCCACTGCCGAGGCCGCCGCCGGAAGTGGCGTCGATATCGGCCAGGATCGAGCGGATCGGGATGCCCAGCGTGGCGGTGCCGCCGTAGGGCGCGAGCGCGATATTGGCCTCGTTGCAGTCCGGGGCGTCGGCGGCGTTGGAGCCGCTGGTGATGCCCAGCGCCAGGGTGCCGGTCACGATCGCGCCACCGCTGTCGCCGCCGAGCGTGCACGCCGAGCTGGCGAAGCCGCGGATGGTGCGGCTGTCGCCGTCGGCGGTGTAGAGCTGGGTCTCCACCCGGTCGGCCACGACGAAGCCGCAGGTGAAGGTCGAGGTCTGGCCGGACTTGCAGACCGGGGCGCCGATGATCGGATCGGCGGTGCCGGTGATGGTCAGCGTGGTGCCGTTGGCGCCGCGCACGACCGGACGGTCCATGCCGCCGCCGATGGCGGTGCTGTTGAGCTGGATGACCGAGTAGTCCAGCGCGGCCGGCCCGCCGAGCTGGGCGCGCGCGAAGGAGCCGAGTTCGGGGCTGTTGGTGATGTCCCTGACGTTCGGCAGGTACACCGGAGCGCCCTGGTCGGCCTCGTCGATGTTCGGATCGCAATGTCCTGCGCTGATGTTCAGCGCGTTGCCCGCCGCGTCGACGCTGTTGAAGCCGAACGAGCACACGTCGACGCCGAGCAGGGTGTCGTCCTGCAGCCCCTCGGCCGCCGTGATGTAGGTGTCGCCGCCCATCGGCCGCCGCTCGACCGGGCCGCCGCCCTCGGGGGTGAGGATGACCTTGATGTTGGCGATCAGGGTCGGCAGGTTGAGCATGTGCCCGGCCGGGGTGTTGGCGATACTGACCACGAGCTGGCTGTTGAGGACGTCGATCGCCACCGAGTTGATCACCGAGGACAGTTCGCGCGGCAGCCCGCTCATCCACTGCGCGAGCTGGGTCAGCGAATTCTCCAGGCTTTCGGCGGAGACCGGCGCGAGCTGGGCCAGGTAGCCGTCGGCGGTGGCGATGCGCGCGGCGTCGGCGGAGGTCACCGCGACCACCGGCTTGCCGTCGGCGGCGATCCACGCGCCCGCGAAGTCGTCCGGGCGTTCGGCGCGGAAGTCGCTGGCGTAGGTGCGCAACTGCTGGGCGCGGGCAGCGCGGTCGAGGTACTCCGTCGGCGTCATCTTCAGATCGCGCGAAATCGCTTCCACCAATTCGGCGGGCAGAGCATCTGCGCTGAGCTGTCCCGGCGCGGGGTTCGCGCTCGCGGTGCCGGACAAGGGGGCCAGGAGAACGGTCGCGGCGACTCCGAGGGAAGCTGCCCTGACCGCGGCGCGACGCGCCACCAACTTGCGCATGAAGTCCCTTCGTCGGCACGCGGGGCGTGCCAGGTGAATCCGTGGCCATCGGCGGCGAATCCGTTGGCGCACAGAGGTGGTCCAGCTCGACCGTGCGCCGGCCTCGAGGGCCGCGACTACGGTCAGCGACACACTCTAAGGCACAAACCGGTTCTGTGGTCGGTGAGTCTCTCGGTCATCGCATCGGCGGTCCGGTCCTCAGCGGTCCTGACGCCAGTACGGTGTGCGCCAGTCGTCGGATCTCGGGTCGTAGGGGAGGAACGGGTTGCGCCGGGTGGTGGTCGGCTCGGCGGTGGTGCGTTCGGGGGCGGTGGTGGCGGGCGGCGTCGTCGCAGTCGGTTCCGGAGTGGTCGTGGGCGTCTCGGTGGTGGTCGGGGCCTCGCTCGTCGTCGACTCGGGCTGCTGCGCGGGCGCGAGGGGAGTCAGCACCCCCGGTTCGGGGGCGGTCGGCGTGGCAGGCGGCGGGGCGAAGGTGCTCGAGGCGCCGGACTTGGCGTCGGGGAAGTTCGGCGGCGCGGGGGATTCCTCCCCTTGGAACAGCACCGCGACGCCGATGCCGCCGAGCACCAGTCCGGCCAGCGCGGCCACCCCGACCAGCATCGGCACCCGGTTGCCCGGCTTGCTCCGGTCCGGCGTGGGCGCGGATCGGGCGAGGACGGTCTGCGGTTCGGCGATGGTCTCGGCGGGGCTTGCCGTGGTCGGCTGTGCGGGCACCGGGGCGAGCACGGGGACCGCCGAATCGGCGGCGGGCATCGCGGCCGAATACGCCTGCTGCGGCTCGGGGGTGGGCACCGCGGGAATGATGTCGGTGACCACGGTGGAATTCTCGGCCGAACTCGGGTCCGGCGGGGTCAGCCCCGCGGGGGTGGCGAGCACGGCGGTCAGCGCCGCGCGCGCGGCGTCGTAGGCGAAAGCCTTGCCCGGTGCGGCGGTGTCGGCCGAGGGCAGGTCGGCTTCGCTGGCCAGCACCACCGACTTGAGCCCGAGGTAGTCCAGCGCCTCGCGCAGCGCCTGCACGTACTCGGCGGGCCAGTCGCCCGGGTGGGCGGCGTAGAACTCCGCCGCCCCGGACAGGTGCTCGGTGGTGAGATTGATCAGGCAGAACAGCGCCGTGGCCACCAGGTCCTCGGCGCGGTAGGCGTCCCCGTCGTCCACGGGAATGCCCGCCGGGTCGCCCAGCTTGGACACGAAGCCGGAGATGGTGTGCGCCGGACCCTCGGGTGCGGGACCGCCGAGGGCGGTGTCGCCGTCGTCGGACATGTGCAGCACGCAATCGCGCTCGATGTAGTGCAGTTCACCGACGTCGGTGAGGACGGCCGCCGTGCAGCCGTCATCAGCGATCCGCAGGCCCACCCCTGTGGCCATCACATCCCTCGCTTCGGCGTAGATCGGCGCGCGCGGCACTCACACGAGCAGCGACCCGTGGCCCATGGCGCGGAGCATCGACAATAACTCCGATCGTGACCCGGCACCGATTCGACGTCTGATCCGGGCCACATGGTGCTCCACGGTCTTGGCCGAGATGTAGAGCCGCGCGCCGATCTCGCGATAGGTCAGCCCGAGCAGGACGAGTTCGGCGACTTCGCGTTCGCGGTCGCTGAGCACGGTGGGCTCGGCGGAACGGGTCGTTCGAGCCGGGCGGGTGACCGCGGCCGGGGCGGCCGGTTCCTGCGGTCGGGCCCGGGTGCGCACGGTGCGCGCCAGTTTCAGCAGCGCGGTCGCGGTCGCGGAGTCCGTGGCCGAGAGCGCGGCTTCGCTGGCCAGCCGGGCGGCATCCCAGATCAGGCCCGCCTCGGACAGCCCCGCGACCGCCGTCTGCACCGAGGGCAGGTCGGCTTCTCCGCGCAGGACCAGTACCCAGGTGCGACCCGCGTCGGCGAGGACGGCGGCGTGCCGGTCACCTGTCTCGGCGGCCTGCTTGAGCGACTGCGCGGGTGGCAGCAGTTCGTCGGGACGCTCGCGAGCGATCGCGGCCTGCACCCCGTACCAGTGGAAGGCGTTGGACCACGCGGGCGGGCTGCCCTGGCGGCGAAGCAGTATCTCGGTCGCCTCCACCAGCGGGCGGACCCGCGCTTCGTCGTGCAGCCGGATACCGGCGAGCAGCAGCTCGCCGACGGGCAGGACGGTGAGCAGGTCGGCGTCCACATCGTCGAACAGCGGGCAGGCGGCATGCCACGCTCGGGTCAAGGCGGTGTGGTCACCCGCGCGCCTGGCCAGACCGACGGCGGCGCCGTGGGCGAGCAGCTGGTCGCGCCGGTCCAGGCGGGCGAAGTCCACCGACGCCAGCGTGTGCGCGGCCGCCTTCTCGTTGCCGCCGAGCATGGCCGTCCAGGCGGCGAGCACGGTCAGCTGCGCGGTGCGCAGCCCGGGCGCGGCCGCCCGGCGCAGCGCGTCGCCCGCACGGTGCGGCTGTCCGGCGCTCAGGCTCAGCAGGGTGGCGACCGGCAGCGCGCCGCACGGCAGGAACCGGTCGATCCCCGCGTCGGCGTGCACGGTCTGGATGAGCGCGGAAATGGCTGTCGCGCTGTCGGATTCGGAACCGTCGAGGCTGCCGCCGAGCGCGGTCGCGATGATTCGGGTGTGTTCGCCCGCCTCGGTGGGCGGCCACTGTCCCGCGGTCTCGGACAGCGCGTGCGCCCCGGCGGGGTCACCGGTCAGGTTCAACACCGTGGCGCCGACCGCCCAGTCCGGGCCCACTCGATCCGCGCCGAGCCATCGGTACAGCTTGGCCGCCCGGCCCGCCAGACCGCGCCGGGTCAGCACGCCCGCGCAGATCCGCACCGCCGCCGCCAGGTCGTCGGCGATGGCGTCGGGATCGGCGAGCACCGGCTCGGCCAGGCGCATCGCGGTCTCGCCGTCGCCGGCGAGGGCCGCTGCCTCGGCCCAGCGCAGCGCGAGACCGGCCGGGTCGGCGCCCGCGGCCGTGGCGGCGGCGTAGTAGCGCACGGCGGAGTCGCCGTGGCGTTCGGCGGCCTTGGTGAGGAAGCCGGCCAGCCGGGGATCGCGCACACCGGATTCGGCGAGCATCAGCGCGGTGTGGTCACGCAGCAGCCCGGACTCCAGCCGGGCGGCCAGCAGCCTGCGCTGCACGGCCACGAACCGGCGATCGCCGAGCATGGTGCGCAGCGGCGTGACGGCGGGTTCGACCAACAGATCGGCGTCGGTCACCAGGGCGGTGGCCCGTGCCCGGTCGATGAGCGAATGAGCCTCGCCTGCCTGCACCCCGAGCACCTCGGTCAGTTCGCCCGCGTCGAGACCGGCGCCGGTGGTGGCCACGGCGAGGGCTTCCAGCAGATCGGGTTCGAGACTCTCCAGCTGGCCGCGGGCCCACATCGTGACCGCCTCGTCGACCGCGCGCATGCTCGCGTCCAGCCGAGCCGAGCAGGCCGCCGACAGCGCCGCCACGACCCCGCCGCGGATGCCGCCGGTCTGTTGATGGATGCGCTGGGCCACCGGGCGCGGCACCATCATGCCGAGTTCTCTGGCGAAGGGCAGCAGCTCGCTGGTGCCGAGCGGTCGCAGGTCCAGCACCCGGCCGACCCGTGCCGTCGCCTCGGTCAGCACCCGCAGGCGCGGATCGTGCGGGCGCGGCTGCATCGCCACGATCACGGTACGAACGCCCGCGTCGACGGCGGCGCACAACGCGTCCAGTTCCTCCGCGCCCAGGGTGTGGGCGTTGTCGACGATCAACGCGGCGCCGCCGTCGCGGGAGGGACCGGCCCGGTCCTGGAAGTCGATGCCGCCGCCGCGCAGCCGGGATCGGATCAGCGCGAGCATCGTCGACTTGCCGGTACCGGAACGACCCCGGATCAGGCAGACGACCGGCTGTGCCTCGAGATTGCCGAGGTCGCGCAGGATCTCGCGCACGTAGGGCAGGGAATCGACCGCGATCTCAGCCACCGAGGCCCCCGAGCACGCCGCCGACTCCTTCGCCGATGCCCTCGCCCAGCGTGCCGACTCCTTCGCCGACCTTGCCGACGCCCTCGCCCACGCCGCCGACTACTCCACCGAGGGTGTCGCCGACGGTATCGCCGAGGCCGTCGGTGGACGGGGCGGGCGGTGGGGTGTAGCCGCCGCCCGGGGAGGGGGCGGGAGCGGGCGCCGGGGCGGGTTGGGCGCCCGGCTGGGGTGGCGAGACGGCCGGGGCAGCGGGAGCTTGCGCACCCGCGGGGAGGTCAGGGACGGGCTGTCCCGCGCCGGGTGGAGCGGTGACGGATGGTGAACCCGGTTGCACGGCAGGGGAATCGGAGCGCGCAGGCGCTTCCGGGCGGTCGGCGGCCGGTGTGTCTGCGCCCTCGGGACCGGAGGTGTCCTGTTCGTTCGCGGCCGCGGGTGGCGCGGGGGCGGACGCGCCGGGAGTGGGCGGCACGGTGGTCTGTTCGGTCGAGGCGGGGGTGGCGGCGTCGCTGGGCAGTCCCGGGCCGACCGCGATGGTGCCCGTGGCGAGCAAGGCGAGGGCGGCGACCGCGGCGGCGAGGACTCCGGCGCGCTGTCCGCTGCCGAGCCTGGGGGGCCGGGTGGCGCGGGGAAGCGCGGGCGCCCCGACGCCTGCCGCGGCGACAGCGAGTTCCGTGGTTTCGGCCTCCGCGAGAGTGTCGGGCACGGTATGGGAGAGGAGGTCGGCGGCGACGACGGCCGCCCCCCTGGCCGCGGTGTGCGCCGGCTGCGGGGCGGCGATCACGGGAAGACCGAACTCGCCCGAAAACAGTTCGGTGACCAGGGGAATCGAGGCCCCGCCGCCGGTGAGCAGCACCCGATCGAGATCGCCGAGGCCGATGCCGGCCCGGTGCACCACATCGCGGACGAGGTCGAGGCAGGTCAGCAGGCGCCCGCGCAGCAGCTCCTCCAGTTCGTCGCGCACCAATCGGATGCGAGTACCCGGGTCGTCCAGCGGGACGCATACCGTCGTCGCGGTATTTCCGGACAGAATTTCCTTTGCCGCACGGCAATTTTCCCGCAATACCGCGAGCCTGCGCTCGGTGGCCGGATCGAACGGATCGATATCTCTGTCGCCGAGTGCGTTTGCCAATACGTAGCGCATGGTCAGGAGGTCGAATTCGTTGCCCGCGGCATCCTCGGTGCGGGCGGTCGCCAGTACGGCGGAGTGCGAGCCGGTGCGCACGACCGTCGCGCTCGTTCCGGTCGCGCCGAGATCGACGACGACGATCGCCGCGTCGGCGAGCGGTCCGTGCGCGGTATCCAGCCAGCGGGCCGCCGCCAGCGGTTCGGGCATCAGCGTCACCTCCGCGACGGCGTCGGTGAACACCGCGCGCTGCAGTTCGACGGTGTGCGCGGACCACCACGCGGGATGACAGAGAACCGCCGCCACCGGACGATCTCCGGTGGCGGCGACGGCCTCCTCGATCAAGCACGTGACAGCGGTGGCCACCAGATCATGGGCGCCGTGCCCGGAACCGTCGTCGGCCAGGATGTCCACCGGGTCGCCGACTCGGGACAGAAAGCCTTCCAGCACAACGTCGTCGGCATGCGGCTCGTCCGCGTCGGCGAAAGCGGCTCCGCCCGTGCGGTTCAGGCGTAGCGCGCTGCGATGGGTCAGCACCAGGCCGCCGCTCGCCGGATCGGCCTCCGTGCCCGGGGCCCGGCCGGTGGTGGCGACCGCGACCGACCCGGCCGACCCGATGGTGATGCCGAGCGCCTGAAGCTCTGTCATGTGAACCTCTTCGGAGACTGAGTGATCCGCTGGGGATCGCGGGGTGACCGATGTCGCGTGGAGCGCGGGGGTGGAGCCGTTGCCTTGCTGCGGTGCGGCCCGGCAGGCCGACCGAACCTGCCCTTCTTTCGGTTGCTGATGCCCCGCCGTTACTTCCCCTGGGGAATTTGGGGGAAATTCCCCTAATGCGTCACAACCCCCTAACGCGTTCGAACGCCGGATGTTGGGGGTCGTCCCCGTTACGCCGTAACGCTTCGGCTACCTAGCGTGACAGGTATTCCAACGAGTGCGGAACGCTTCGGCCCGCCCATTCCCAGGAGACGATCCGAATGACCCCCAACGCGATTCTCGAGTTCATCCTCGGCCTGCTGCGCGACCGCGAGGCGGCCACCGGCTACTGCGCCGATCCCCAGGCCGCCCTCACCGCCGCGGGGCTGTGTGAGGTCACCGCCGAGGACATCGCCGCCGTGGCCCCCATGGTCGCCGAATCGGCACTGGTGAGCGGAGGCTCCCAGCTCTCGGCCATCGTCGCCGCAGGCGGCGCGGTCACTGCCGCAGGCGGCGCGGTCACTGCCGCCGTCGGCACCACTGCCGCGGCCACCGCCGCGGCGGTCGCAGGCGCGGCCGCGGACCTGGGCATCGACGCCGCCACCGGTGTCGCCGCCGACCTGGGCCTGAACCTCGGCGCGGACGCCGGAGCGGGCGTCGACATCGGTGCGGGTCTGGACCTGGACGGAGACCTCGACCTCGGTACCGGCCTCGACCTCGGCCTAGGCGCGGCGATCGGCACCGGCATCCAGGCGGGCGCCGACCTCGCGGCCGGTGTCGGGGCCGGTCTGAACGGTGCGGTGGGTGATCTGACTGCGGGTCTCGGCGGTGCGGTGGGTGCGGGCGCCGATCTGGTCGCGGGTGTGGGTGCGGGGCTGAACGGTGCTGTCGGCGCGGTGGGTGATCTGACCGCCGGTCTCGGCGGCGCGGTGGGGGCGGGCGCCGATCTGGTCGGGAGTGTGGGTGCGGGGCTGAACGGTGCTGTCGGCGCGGTAGGTGATCTGACGGCCGGCCTCGGTGGCTCTCCGGGACTCGGTGGGGACCTCGTGGCCGGTGTGGGTGCCGGTGTGAACGGCGCGGTGGGCGCGGTCGGTGATCTGACCGCGGGCCTGGGCGGTGCGGTGGGTGCGGGTGCCGATCTCGCGGGCACCGTGGGGACTGGTGTGAACGGTGTGGCGGGTGCGGTCGGTGGGCTGACTGCGGACGTCGACGGTGCGCTCGGTGCCGACGGCGGCCTCGCGGGCACCGTGGGTGCGGTGCTGGACAGCGCGGTCGAGGTGACGGCGGGTCTCGGGGGCGCGTTGGACGCCGGTGCGGACATCGGGGCAGGACTCGATTCGAGCGCGGGCGCGCTCGCCGATATCGGCGCGGGCATCGAAGGCGGCATCGGCGCAGCCGCGGGTCTGGGGGCAGGGCTCGGCGCGGCTGTCGAAGGAGTTGTCGGTGCGGGCGCGAACGCGGGTGCCGAATCGAGCGGCGGTCTCGGCGCCGCGGTCGACGGGGTGGTGGATGCGGGTGTGGGGGCCGGTGTCGACTTCGGTGCGGCTGTCGATGGGGTCGCGGATGCGGGTGTGGGAGCCGGTGTCGATTTCGGTGCGGTTGATGGGGTGGTGGATGCGGGGGTAGGTGCCGGTGTCGATCTCGGCGCCGGGGTCGACGGGGTCGTGGACGCCGGTGCCGGTCTCGTCGGCGGACTCGGCGCCGAACTCGGCCTCGGTGGCGCGGTGGACGGCGTCGCCGATGTCACCAGTGGGCTCGAAGGTGCGATCGGCGCGACCACCGGGTTGGCAGGCGCGGTCGGCGGGGCTGTCGAGACCGGTATCGGTGCGGGTGGCGAGGTGGATGGGGGTACGCAGGCGGTCGGCGGCTTGGAGACGAATCCGGCGGCGGGAGTAGGTGCCGTCCTGGCGGCCGGTGGCGAGGCGACCGGTTCGATGGATGGCGGTGTGGGCCTCGGCGGCGGGCTGGACGGCGTTGTCGGTGGTGATCTCGTTTCGGGTCTCGACGTCGGGCTGACCGGCGGCGGGATCGGTGCCGCGTGGGGTGGGGCTTTCGGCTCCGGTGGTGTGGTGGACGCCGGGGTGGAGACCGGTCTGGGAGGTGCCGCCGAGATCGGGGGTGCCCTCGACGCTCTGGCCGGTGCGTCCGGCGCTGTGAACGGTGCCGCGGATGTGGCCGCAGGGCTGACAGGTGCTGCTGCGGGCACGGGAGATCTTTCCGGTGATCTGGGCGGCGCAGTCGACGCCGCGGCGGGTCTGGGTGCCGGGTGGGAGACGGGTCTGGGTGCCGGGTTGGAGACAGGCATCGGTGCCGGGTGGGAGACGGGTCTGGGAGCGGGGGGCGGACTCGACACCGCACTGGGCGTGGCCGACGCGGGCGCCATGTTCGGCGGCGATGCGACGGCTGTTGTCGAGACCGGTCTCTCGGGCGCGCTGTCCGGTGGCGCCGAAACGACCGGTGCGTGGGCCGGCGGAGCGACGGGCACGGTGGAATCCTCCGGCGCGCTGGGCGGGTCGGTCTCGAGCACGGTCGACGCCACCGCCGGTTTCGATGGTTCGTCGGCCGGTTCGGCGGGCGCGACGTTCGATTCCGCCGTGTCCGGGGCGGCGGGCACCTGGTCGGCGGTCGATGTGTCGAGCGCGTTCGGCTCGGGGCTGGGCGGCTCGATCACCGGAGCGGGCGAGGCCGGACTGTTCGGCGCGGCCGAGTCCGGTGTGCAGGCGGGCGGCGCGGCCGACCTGACCGGCGACGGTTTCACCTACTGAGGCAACAGGATTCAGCGCAACTTCCGGAAGGTCTGCACGAGCTATGGTGAGTACCGCCCAGCCCCCTGCCGTACCGCTGCTGCCGGTACTCGCCGAAACCGTCGCGGTGGCGCGGGCCGCCGGGCGCACCGATCTGGTGGCGCGGCTGGCGGCGGCGAGCGAGCGGGTGCGTGACCCACGGCGACGGATCGTGGTCGCGGGGCTGCTCGGTCAGGGCAAGAGCCGGTTCGTCAATGCCCTGCTGAATGCCGAGGTCTGCCCGGTCGGCGACGATGCCACGACGACGGTCCCGGCCGTGCTGGCCTCGGGGCCGAGGTCGTGCGCCGAGCTCGTCTGCCTCGATCCGGACGACGGCAGGGAACACCGGGTGGAAGTGCCGCTGGATCACCTCGCCGAACTCGGCGAGCGCACCCCGCTCGCCGGCGGCAGGCAGGTCGCGCGTCTGGAGATGCGGCTTCCCAATCCGCTGCTCGACGACGGCATCGTCCTGGTCGATACGCCCGGCGTGGGCGGCCGGGCGGGTGCGGGCGCGGCGACCGTGCTCGCGATGGTGCCGTCGGCCGACGCGGTGCTGGTGCTCTCCGACGCGTCCACCGAGCTGACCGAACCCGAACTCGGCTTCCTGCGCCAGGTCCGCGAGTTGTGCCCGGCGGTGGCGTTGGTGCTCACCAAGACCGACCTGTATCCGCACTGGCGTCAGGTGCGCGACGCCGACGCGGCTCATCTCGAACGCGCAGGCCTCGGGGTGCCGATCGTGCCGGTCTCGGCGTTGCTGCGTGCGCACGCGATGCGCACCCAGGACAGGCAACTGGGGCTGGAGTCCGGCTACGGCGAGCTGTACCGGTTCCTGCGCGAGCAGGTGGTCGCGCGAGACCAGACCGCGACCCGTGTCGCGCTGGCCCGCGATATCCATTCCGCGGCAGAACATCTCGCCCTCGCACTGGGCACCGAGCTGCTCGCGCTGCGCGACCCCGAGCAGAGCGCGGCCGCGATCGCGGAACTGCGCTCGGCCAAGACCGCCGCAGAGGATCTGCACCGCCGCACCGCCGCCTGGCAGCAGACCCTCGCCGACGGCATCACCGATCTCGCGGGCGACGTCGACCACGACCTGCGGGATCGCCTGCGCGGCATCGCCAGAACCGGCGAGGAGTGGATCGACGACCACGACCCCGGCAGGCACTGGACGCTGATCGCCGAATGGCTCACCGACGCCGTGGACACCGCGCTCGGCGAGAACCTGCTGTGGACCCACAAACGCGCGGCCGCGTTGGCCGACCGCGTCGCCGAGCACTTCTCCCACGGCGGCACGGTCGAATTGCCGGACGTGCGTATCGGTGTCGGTGGTGGGAGCGGCGCGGTCGCGGCCGCGACCCTCGGGGAGCTGGAACCCGACATCGGCGTGGGCAGCAAGCTGCTGGTCGGTATGCGCGGCTCCTACGGCGGCGTGCTGATGGTCGGCCTGGCCAGTACCTTCGCCGGGCTGGCCATGTTCAACCCGATCTCGCTCGGCGCCGGAGTACTGGTGGGCGGCAAGGCCTTCCGCGACGACAAACAGGCGCGACTGGCGCGCCGACGAGCCGAGGCCAAGACCGCGGTGCGCCGCTTCGTCGACGACGTGGCGTTCCAGGCGGGCAAGGAATCCAAGGACCGGCTGCACCGCATCCACCGCGGCCTGCGCGACCACTACGCGGGCGTCGCCGACCGCAGCCTCCGCTCCATCGACGACTCCCTGCGCGCCGCCCGGGACGCCGCCTCCATGGAATCGTCCCGCCGCGCCGCTCGCCGCGAGGAACTCGAACGGCAACTGCGCATCGTGGGGGAATTGCGCAGATACGCCGAGCTGATGGGCCGTTCGGAGCAGCCGGATGCCCGTGAGCAGACCGCTCGCGAGCAGACGACGCGCGCGGAAGCGGCCGATCGCGGCGACACCGGGGCGGTCGCCCGGTGAGTACCATCGCGCGACCCGCGCCCGGAATCGTCGGCGAGGCCCATCGACTCATCGCTGTGGCCAGGCAGTCCTTCGCCGATCAACCGCGCCCGCGCGCCGTGCTCGCCGACTGCGCGCGACGGCTGGACCAGCCGTTGCGGGTGGCCCTGGCGGGATCGATCAAGGCCGGGAAATCGACCTTGCTGAATTCGCTTGTCGGCCAGGACATCGCTCCCACCGACGCGACCGAGTGCACCCGCGTCGTCACCTGGTATCGCCACGGTTCCACCCCCGGCGTCACCGCTGTCGCCTCCGGCGGCGCGACTGCCCATGTGGTGGTCCGGCGCGGCAGTGGCGGCCTGACCTTCGATCTGTCCGCGCCCGCCTGGAATCGGCCCGGCTCGCACGAGGTGGACCACCTCGAGGTGCAGTGGCCCGCGGCGACGCTGGCGCGTACCACGCTCATCGACACCCCCGGCACATCGTCGCTGTCGCGGGAGGTTTCGCGCCGCACCGCCCGGCTGCTGACTCCGGGCGCGGAGGACGACGGCGATCAGGTGCGCGTCCCCGGTGCCGACGCGATCGTCTACCTGCTGCGTCGCCTCGACACCGCCGATCTCGATTTCCTGGAGCGGGTCGGCGCGGGCGGCGGCTCCGCGGCCGGTCCGCTCGGCGTGATCGGGGTGGTCTCGCGGGCCGACGAGATCGGCGCGGGCGGTCTCGACGCGCTGCACTCCGCCCGAGACGTGGCCGCCCGATTCGCGGGCGAGCTGGAGCGCACCGGACTGTGCCAGGCGGTGATCCCGGTGGCCGGCCTGCTGGCCTTCGCGGCGGCGACGCTGCGCGAACAGGAGTTCACCGCCTTCCATGCGCTGGCCGCCGTGCCCGCCGAAGAACTGGGAGCGGCCATGCTCTCGGCGGACCGGTTCGCCCGCCCCGATATCGCGTTGCCGGTCGACCCGCGGGTGCGGGCCGGACTGGCGGCGCGGTTCGGCCTGTTCGGAATCCGCATGGCGGTGACGCTGATCCGGCTCGGCGTGCGCGATTCCGCCACGCTCGCCGCCGAACTGGCCGATCGCAGCGGAATCGAGGAGTTGCGCGCGGTGCTCGATGTCCAGTTCGCCCAGCGCGCCGATCAACTCAAGGCGCACTCCGCGCTCACCGCGCTCGCCGGTGTCCTCACCGCGTGTCCCGGCACCGCCGCCGACGCACTGCTGCCCAGGGTGCGCACCCTGCTCGCCGATGTGCACGGCTTCGCCGAACTACGCCTGCTGAGCCGCCTGCGTGCCGGGGAACTGCCGCTGCCGCCCGACGACCTGGCCGAACTGCACAGCCTGCTCGGCGGCGCAGGCGTCGCGCCGCACCTGCGGCTGGGTCTGCCCGCCACCGCGCCAGCCCCGTTGGTGCGGGCGCGCGCGGCCGAGCTGGTGCGCAAGTGGCGGGACCGCTCGTCGCATCCGCTGGCCGACCACCGCACCCGCGCGGCCTGCCTGACCGCCGCCCGCAGCGCGGAGGGCATCCTCCCGATGCTTCGGCCCGATCGCTGAACCGCCTGCCGCCCGCTGTCGCCGGAAAAATTTCTGCCCGTCGTGGAATAGATCCGCCGGGCGGCCAGTTGTGCTCATCGTCAGACTTGAGCGTAAGCAACTCAACTTGTAGTTGACGCCGGGAGGAACCGGGTGCAAGATTGAGCCGACCCCGCTCAGTGTTTGTGAAGAGTAGGACGCCGAAGCGGCTGACCAGTCGCGGGGCAAACCAAGAGGAGGAAACACCCATGGCTCGTGCGGTCGGAATCGACCTCGGGACCACGAACTCGGTCGTCGCCGTTCTCGAAGGTGGTGAACCGGTCGTCGTCGCCAACTCCGAGGGTTCGCGTACCACGCCCTCCATCGTGGCATTCGCGAAGAACGGCGAGGTGCTGGTCGGCCAGCCCGCCAAGAACCAGGCGGTCACCAACGTCGACCGGACCATCCGGTCGGTCAAGCGTCACATCGGCACCGATTGGTCGGTGGAGATCGACGGCAAGAAGTACACCCCGCAGGAGATCAGCGCGCGCACGCTGATGAAGCTCAAGCGCGACGCCGAGGCCTACCTCGGTGAGGAGATCACCGACGCGGTCATCACCGTCCCCGCCTACTTCGAGGACTCCCAGCGTCAGGCCACCAAGGAAGCCGGCCAGATCGCCGGCCTGAACGTGCTGCGCATCGTCAACGAGCCGACCGCGGCCGCGCTGGCCTACGGCCTGGACAAGGGCGACAGCGAGCAGACCATCCTGGTCTTCGACCTCGGTGGCGGCACCTTCGACGTCTCGCTGCTCGAGATCGGCGAGGGCGTCGTCGAGGTCCGCGCCACCTCCGGTGACAACCACCTCGGCGGCGACGACTGGGATCAGCGCGTCGTCGACTGGCTGGTCGAGAAGTTCAAGGCCAGCTCGGGCATCGACCTGACCAAGGACAAGATGGCCCTGCAGCGCCTGCGTGAGGCCGCGGAGAAGGCGAAGATCGAGCTGAGCTCCTCGCAGAGCACCTCGATCAACCTGCCCTACATCACCGTGGACGCGGACAAGAACCCGCTGTTCCTCGACGAGCAGCTGACCCGCGCCGAGTTCCAGAAGATCACCTCCGATCTGCTCGACCGCACCCGCGCGCCGTTCCAGCAGGTCGTCAAGGACGCCGGCATCAAGGTCGCCGATATCGACCACGTCGTCCTCGTCGGCGGCTCGACCCGTATGCCCGCCGTCTCCGACCTGGTGCGTGAGCTGACCGGCGGCAAGGAGCCCAACAAGGGCGTGAACCCGGACGAGGTCGTCGCCGTGGGCGCGGCTCTGCAGGCCGGCGTGCTCAAGGGCGAGGTCAAGGACGTCCTGCTGCTCGATGTCACCCCGCTGTCGCTGGGCATCGAGACCAAGGGCGGCGTGATGACCAAGCTCATCGAGCGCAACACCACGATCCCGACCAAGCGCTCGGAGACCTTCACCACCGCCGACGACAACCAGCCGTCGGTGCAGATCCAGGTCTTCCAGGGTGAGCGCGAGATCGCCGCGCACAACAAGCTGCTCGGCTCCTTCGAGCTCACCGGCATCCCGCCGGCCCCGCGCGGCGTGCCGCAGATCGAGGTCACCTTCGACATCGACGCCAACGGCATCGTGCACGTGACCGCCAAGGACAAGGGCACCGGCAAGGAGAACACGATCAAGATCCAGGACGGCTCCGGCCTGTCCAAGGAAGAGATCGACCGGATGGTCAAGGACGCCGAGGCGCACGCGGCCGAGGACAAGGCTCGCCGCGAGGAGGCCGAGACCCGCAACCAGGCCGAGTCGCTGGTCCACCAGACCGAGAAGTTCATCGCCGACAACACCGACAAGGTGCCCGCCGACGTGAAGACCAAGGTCGAGGCGGCTATCGGCGAGGCGAAGGAAGCCCTCAAGGGCACCGACATCGCCGCGGTCAAGGCGGCCGTGGAGAAGCTGGCCACCGAGTCGCAGGCGCTGGGCCAGGCGATCTACGACGCTCAGTCCGCCGATTCCGCCGCGTCGGGTGATTCCTCGGCCGGCCAGGCCGACGACTCGGTCGTCGATGCCGAGGTCGTGGACGAGCCTGTCGACACGGAGAAGAAGTGACCGAGAAGGAGCCGATCACCGTGGTGGACAACCGCAAGATCGACCCCGAGACCGGTGAGGTCCGCACGGCGGGCGCGGACGAGCAGTCCGCGCCCGATCCGGCGGCCGACGGCGCCGCCACCGAAGCCGCTGTGGAGGCCGAGGTCGTCGAGGTCGATGCCGAGTCCGTGCCCGCGGCGGGTGCTGCCGCCGGTGAGCTCGCCGAGCGCACCGCCGACCTGCAGCGCCTGACCGCCGAGTACGCCAATTACCGGCGTCGCGTCGATCGGGACCGCAAGGCCGCCGTGGACGCCGCCAAGGCCGCCGTGGTCACCGAACTGCTCGGTGTCCTCGACGACCTGGACCGGGCGCGCGCGCACGGTGACCTCGAGTCCGGGCCGTTGAAGTCGGTGGCCGACAAGCTCGTCGAGGCGCTGCGCAAGCAGGGTCTCGAGGAGTTCGGCACCGAGGGCGACGCCTTCGACCCGACGCTGCACGAGGCCGTGCAGCACGAGGGCTCGGGGCACGATCAGGTGCTCGGTACGGTCATGCGGAAGGGCTATCGGTTCGGCGAGCGGGTGCTGCGGCACGCGCTGGTCGGCGTGACCGATGGCGTGGCGGACGAGACCGCGAAGGTCGCGTCGGACGGAGCAGGGGCATCGGATGAAGATGCCGCGAACAAGGATTGACACATCCGGTGCGACAGGCGGAAGGAGGGACTGACCGATGAGCCAACGGGAGTGGGTCGAGAAGGACTACTACAAGGAACTCGGCGTTTCCTCCTCCGCCTCACAGGACGAGATCAAGAAGGCGTACCGCAAGCTCGCCCGTGATCTGCATCCGGACGCGAATCCCGGGGACACCAAGGCCGAGGAGCGCTTCAAAGCGGTCAGCGAGGCGCACGCGGTGCTCTCCGACCCGGCCAAGCGCAAGGAGTACGACGAAACCCGCAGGCTGTTCGCCGGCGGTGGCTACCCACGCGGCGGGTTCGCGCCCGGCGGGGCGGGTGGCTTCTCGCAGGAGTTCAACCTCGGCGACATCTTCGGCGCCGGTGGGGCGGCGGGTGACGGCGGGCTCGGCGACATCCTCGGCGGTCTGTTCAACCGGGGCGGCGCCCGCACCGGCAGCAGGCCGCGCCGTGGATCCGATGTGGAGACCGAGACGACCCTCGGATTCCGCGAGGCCGCGCAGGGTGTCACCGTTCCGCTGCGGATGACCAGTCCCTCGCCGTGCACCACCTGCCACGGCAGCGGTGCGAAGCCGGGGACCAGTCCGCGGGTCTGTCCGCACTGCAACGGCACCGGGGTGATCAACCGCAACCAGGGCGCGTTCGGGTTCAGCGAACCCTGCGACGGCTGCCGGGGCACCGGTTCGATCATCGACGACCCGTGCGTGGACTGCCACGGCAACGGCATCCAGAACCGGACCCGCACCATCACGGTGCGGATTCCGCCCGGCGTCAGCGACGGGCAGAAGATCCGGCTGGCGGGCCAGGGCGAAGCCGGTCTGCGGGGCGCCCCCTCGGGCGACCTGTACGTGACCGTGCACGTCAGCCAGGACAAGGTCTTCGGCCGCAACGGCGACGACCTGACCCTGGCGCTGCCGGTCAGCTACGCCGAACTGGTCCTGGGCACCACGGTGTCGGTGCCGACCCTGGAGGGGCGCGTCGGGGTGAAGGTCCCGCCGGGCACCGCCGACGGCCGGACCCTGCGGGTGCGTGGGCGCGGCGTGCCCAAGCGCGGCGGCGGAGCCGGTGACCTGCTGGTCACCGTCAAGGTCGCGGTGCCGCAGAAGCTGGACGACGCCGCCGTCGAAGCGCTCGAGCGTTATCGTGAGGCGGAGAAGGCAGCCGGATTCGATCCGCGGGCGGGATGGGCAGGTGCGTGATGTCCGACGATCCGAAGGCGTCCGCCGGGGCGCGTGCCGAGTTCTTCATGATCTCGGTCGCGGCTCAGCTGGCGGGCATGCACGCGCAGACTCTGCGCACGTATGACCGGCTCGGGCTGGTGACGCCGCAACGCACTTCGGGCGGCGGTCGCCGGTACTCGGCCAGGGATGTCGAGCTGCTGCGCGAGGTGCAGCGGCTGTCCCAGGACGAGGGCGTCAATCTGGCGGGCATCAAACGCATCATCGAGCTCACCAACCAGGTCGAGCGCCTCCAGGAGGAGGTGGCCGAACTGCGTGCCGAGCTCGAACGGGCCAGAGCGGGGTACCGCCCCGACCTGGCGCCGTCCCAGCGCAGCACCGCGCTGGTGGTCTGGAAGCCCCGGCATCAGCGCTGAACATCGACAAGGGCCGGGCCGCACGAATCGTGCGGCCCGGCCCTTTCGTCGACCGTACGGCAATCCGGCACCGAATTAGCCGAACGGCTGCTGCCGTGGATCGGGCCGACCAGTCTGCCGGAATAAGTAGGGCATATCGGGGTCTCGGTCCGTTATGCGGCGCGAATTTCCACACCGTCCATGTTTCGGCGGAATTCCGTGCGCGCTGTCTTTTGTTATCGTTCCGTTGCCCACCCGGCTCGCCTACACTCCTTGTGTTATCGGCTGCTGTCGAGTGCGCCGCAGCACATCACTCGCCGGCACGGTCAGTGTTCGAATGCGAAATGAGGTTGTGGCGCAAATGGATTCGCGGACCGTCGCTTTGATCAGAACTACCTTCAAGGCGGTGGCAGCGGAAGAGGACGGGCCCGAGCGCCTGGCCAAGGCGTTCTATGCCATCTTGTTCGCCAACCATCCCCCCGTGCGCGACTTCTTTCCCGCCGCGATGGATCTGCAACGTGACCGGCTGGTCAACGCCATCTCCTACGCGCTCGACCAGCTCGAGGATCCGGACGCACTGATCCCCTTCCTCGCCCAGCTCGGCCGTGACCACCGCAAATACGGCGTCCGCGGTGAGCACTACGTCGCCGTGACCGCCTCGTTGAAGTCCGCGGTGCGCCAGTTCGCCGGCACCGAGATGTGGACCGACGAAGTGGACCGCGCCTGGGACGAAGGGCTCGCACTCATCTCCAGGACCATGCTCGACGCCGCCGAGCAGGAGTCGTCACCGGCGGTGTGGTCCGGCCGGGTCGTGGAGAACAGATCGGTATTGCGGAATCTGTCGGTCATCCGGCTCCGACTCGATCAGCCGATGGAATACGCCGCGGGCCAGTACATGAGCGTGCAGATTCCCTCCCGCCCGCGCATGTGGCGATATCTTTCCCCGGCGGTGCCGTCGAATCCTCAGGGCGAGATGGAATTCCACGTTCGCGGGATAATGGGCGGCTGGGTGAGCCCGGCGATCATCAGCCAGACGCAGATCGGCGACGAGTGGCTGATCGGCTCCCCGCTCGGTGCGCTCGGGGTCGCGCGAAATGCCACCCGCAAGATGCTGATGGTCGGCTGCGGCACCGGCATCGCCCCGTTGCGCGCCCAACTGCTGGAGATGGCGCAGCGACGCAGCAACCCCAAGGTGCACCTGTTCGTCGGCGGCCACCACCCCTGCGATCTCTACGACCTGGAGATCCTGAACGCGCTGGCGGTCGAGCACGGCTGGCTGACCGTCACCCCGGTCGCCGAGAGCGAGGAGAACCCGTGGTGGTTCTACCGCGCTCCGGGCGAGCCGGAACCGCATTTCCCCGGCTTACAACCCCGGCTGATCGGGCAGATCGGCAAGCTCGTCGCGGAGTCGGGCCCGTGGACCGATCACGACATCCAGATCGCCGGCTCCCCGTCGATGGTGCAGACCACCCGGTTCCGGCTCATGTCGGTCGGCGCGCAGGCCGAGAACATCCGCCACGACCCGCTGTTCTGAGCCGGGTCAGAATCCCTCGTACTGGATGGCCCCACGCGGGGTTCCCGTCGCCACCAATCGGTCGACCGTCGCCCTCGTCATCGCGGGCGAGCCGCACACCAGCACCTGATGGTGATCGAACGCGCCGTGCGAACCGACCACATCGGCCAGCGTGCCCTCGAGCAGATCGTCGGCCGGGAAGTCCACGTCGACCTCGGCCCGCGTGTGCTCGTACCATTCGTCGGCCCAGTTGGGGTCCGAGAGGCGATCGACCACCGGAACCACGGTGAGCCACGGCAATTCGGCCGCCAGCAGCACCAGCATGTCCGAGGCGTACAGGTCGCGCGGGCTGCGTCCGCCCACGAACAGGTAGGTGTGCGGCGGCCGCGGCGCGCGCGCCAGTTCCAGGATCTGCGCGCGCATCGGCGCCAGCCCGGTGCCGCCCGCGATCATGACCACCTCGTCCCCTTCCGGATCGACGTGGAAGGTGCCCGCAGGCGCGCCGATCCGCCACTCGTCCCCGGCCTCGGTGTCGGCGACCAGGCTGCCGCTGAGCCACCCGCCCGGCACCGTCCGCACGTGGAACTCCAGCTTCCCGTCCAGCGAGGGCGGCAGCGCCGGGGAGAGCCTGCGGCGCACGCCGGGTTGCCCGGCGGTGCGCACCTCCACCGACTGCCCGGCGCGGAACGGCACGAACTCGCCGATCAACCGGATGACGGCGATGTCGTGGCGCAGGCGATGGTGCCCGACCACGGTCGCCGTCCACTCGCTCTGCGCGACACCCTGATCGAGCGCCCCCGGCTCTGTCATACCGACCGCTCCGTCATCCGAACTCCTGTCTCCGTGGGGTGAGCGCGCTCTCCCGTCCGGCGATCATGCCCTATCCGATCGGGTCGCTGCTGATGATGTGCTCAGGGGTGCCGACCGCGATCAACGCCCGCCGGGTGTCGGCGATCATCGGCGCGGACCCGGCGATCTGGATCTGCCGGTCCTCCCACGCTCCGAAGCTCGCGACGACCGCGCCCAGGTTGCCGATCAACGTGCGATGCATGCCGTAGGGGGCGTCGGTCGGCGGGTGGGGGTACCACCACGGATTGGTCTTCTGCTCGCACACCGGCACGATCGTCAGCCACGGGTTGCTCTGCGAGAGCTGCCACATGTTCTCCACGTCGTAGAGGTCGCACGGGTAGCGACCGCCGATGAAGAAATGCACCCGCGGATTCACCCCGCGCTGGCTCATCTCGATCAGCTGCGCGCGCAACGGCGCGATGCCCGTGCCCGAACCGATCAGCAGCACGTCCTTGCCGCTGTCGCGGTCGATGTGCAGACCGCCGAGCGGTCCGCCGATCAGCCAGCGATCACCCACCTGGGTTTCGTTGACGATCGCCGGGCTCACCCAGCCGCCACGCACCTTGCGCACATGGAATTCGATCTCGCCGTAGGGATTCGACGGAATGGCGGGCGAGAAATAGCGCCACATCTTGGGCCGCTGCGGTACCGCGACCGGCACGTACTGCCCGGCCTGGTAGGGCACCGGAGTATCGGATTGCAGGCGCACGATCGCCAGATCGTCGAGCACCCGCCGATGCCCGACCACGGTCGCCTCCCAATACGGCTGGGATTTGTCGGAGTTGGCGCCGATCGCCATGGACGCCGAGATCAAGATGCACACATCCCGCCAGCCCTCTTCCAATTCTCTGGTCCAGGCCGGGCCGTTGTAGGTGCGGAACGCTTCCAGCAACGCGACCCCGGCCAAGTCGTAGTGCTCGGCGGTGACCCCGTATTTCCGGTGGTCGCGGGCCAGCTGCTCGAGGAAGTTCTGCGCCCGGTCCCAGTCCTCGAGGTGATCGAGGACGAAAGCGATCGCCGTCGCCAGCCGCTTGGGCTGCATATCCATGGCGGGGGGGAAGAGTTCGCGAAGCCCTGCGTTGTGAGCGAACATATGACCATAGAACGCACTGATCAACCGCTCGGGTCCGCTCGGTGACTGAATCACCGCACGGAGATTGGCGCGGACCAGCGCTGCCGAACGCGCATCCACGACAGGAGCTTCCTTTCTTCCCGTTCATCTGCGCATTCTTCGGTCGCGTGCGCAGGGACCGCCGTGATCCGGCGGTCCATCGGCTCCCAGTATCCCTGAAAAATCGCCAGGTCGGGTGGACGGATTTCAGGTCGGCCCGCCGACTCGCGGGAGCTCCGGGTTTCCGGGGCCGCCGGAACCGGGTTTCAGCTGGTCACGCGGGTGACGGCGGCCTCACGCGTCGCGTCGTCGACCTCGCCGATCTCGAAGTTCCTGCCGATGATGTGCTGCAGTAACGGCTGCTCCGGCGGTACCCCGTACTTGCGCAGGTAGTGCGGCACCGCGCCAGGCCACACGAAAACCCCGTCGGTGTGGAAATTCATCGGCACATCCTGCTCGGCCGGGTTGAAGTCGTCGGCAGCACGGCTGCGCGCGGCCAGCACCACCGGGGCGTACTGCAGGTAGTGCAGCACCCGGTCCAGAATCCGCGGGTCCACCGGCGGCCGATGCACGATCGGCCTGCCCTGCGGATCGCGCCCGTCGAACGGCGCGGCGAGACGGAGTTCGCCCCCGCCGGCCGACCCGTCCATCCGGATATCGATATTCCTGGTCCGCGCGTGCTCGTCGAATGTGACCGTCGCCGCGATGCCCGGCCCGGTGATCTCCAATTGCGACCAGTCCGCGTTCGGCTGCCCGTGCAGCCCGCGCTCGGTCACGTAGCTGTACAGCGCCCGCCGGTGGTCCCGCAGCGTCGGCAACATCAATCCCTGCCGCAACACGGTGGCGATGCGCGGACCCGTCGGCGCGGGCAAACGGAACGAGGGATGCTCGATGAGAAATGCCGCGCGAGTTCCGCCGCCGACCGGGCCGGTGTAGGAAGTCCACAGCCCCGAAACAGCTTTCGCGGCGTCCATGAGGATCGCCACCACGATCACCGGATCCGACGGCGACCCCGGTAGTGCCGAGAACGGCACCTCCGGCTCACCGAGTTCGCGAATGCCGTGCTGAATTCCGAAGTCCCGCACCGCTTTCGCCAGTCCCGTGACTTCCTCCGAATACCCGGCCGGATTGGCCCACGACCACAGGAACGACTCCGGACCCGGCGCCGCCGACCCCAGCAGATGCACCCGCTGCGCCTCGATCGGCTGATCCCCGGTGAACGTGAACCGCCCCGCCCCTTCGAGATCGACGCTCCACGGCCGGTCCCCCGCAACGTCCGACAGATGAATCTGATGCTCGAGCGACAGCAACGCCGCGTCGTCCAGCAGATTCGCCAGCGTGATTTCAGACATGCGCCAACCCTAACGATCCGATCCGCGAAACAGCCGCCCCGCGCAACTCGAGGCCGGCTTACGTCCCGGTCGAATTCTGCAGCTGCGCCGCGCGTTCGGTGTCCTGCTCGACCAGCTTGTCGGCGATGGTCACCATGTTCGCGCCGAGCTGGGTCATCGAGGTGGCCAGGTTCTCGACCGCCTTCTGCCCCTGCTCCACGCCGTTGGTGTAGTTCGTGGCGAAGGACTGGCCGATCTCGTCGTTGCCCCAGCATTCGCCCTCGGCGGCGATGACGGCGGCCAGGTGGTCGGCGGCGGTGGTGATGGCCGAGGCCGCCGAGTCGAACGATGTCTTGGTGTTGCGCAGGGCGTCGGGATCGGCTTGCAAGGAACTCATCGCAGGTATCCCTGGTTGCGGAAGTAGTCGTCCTCGTCCTCGTCGCCGTCGTCGAGAGGTGGCGGGGTCACCCGGTCGGGCGGGGGCGGACTCAGCCGGGCGAGCAGGTCTTTCGTCGACGGCGCGCCGGGGACCAAGTCGGGCAGGTCCGGCATCGACTCGGCGAGCGCGGTCCACGGCGCCATGGCCTGCTCCAGACCGGCCGCGGCGACCCGCGCCGCCTCCTGCACGGTCGTGGTGATCGAGGCGCCCAGCCGGTGCGGGGTGGAGTTCTTGAACGCCTCTGCCTCGATGTGTACGTCGACGACACCGGCGATGGTCGCGGTGACTCGGACCAGGTTGTCGTCGGACCACACGGTCACCGGTTGGGCCGCACGCTGCTGGGCATCCAACAGCGCGGAGGTGTCGTGCTCGTAGGAGTCGAGCATCGACTCGATCTGCGATCGCAGCGCGGCGTTGTCGGCTCGCGTCACTTCCGGATATTCCTCGGCCACACTGCCTCCCGCCGTCGACAAAGCGCTGACGAGGGGTTGGACGTGGTTCGACGGACCGTCGGTTCCCCGAGTGGGGCAAGTCACTTGTTGGTGGCTCGGCTATCACGCGAGATGGACGGCCTCGTGGGTGCGGTGCGGCGTAGCGTGAGGGCTGGCGACCTGCGGGTTCGCCGGTCGGGCCGAGTTCGCGGGAGTCGGCGAGAATTTATGACTTGAGCGGAACAGACTCAACTTCGTATACGTTGAAGCAGGCAACAGACAACCGCACACAACCTCGAGAGGTGATGAGGTGGACTCGTTCAATCCCACCACTAAGACCCAGGCGGCCCTGACCGCTGCCCTGCAGGCCGCCTCGGCCGCGGGGAACCCGGAGATCCGTCCGGCGCACTTGCTGGTGGCGTTGCTCGATCAGACCGACGGCATCGCGGGTCCGCTGCTCGAAGCTGTCGGCGTGCAGCCTGCGGCGGTGCGGCGCGAAGCCCAGGATCTCGTCGACCGGCTGCCGCGCGCCACCGGCGCCACCACGCAGCCGCAACTCGGCCGCGACGCGCTGGCCGCGATCACCGCCGCCCAGCGTTTGGCCACCGAGCTCGGCGACGAGTACGTCTCCACCGAGCACGTCATGGTCGGCTTGGCCGCGGGTGATTCCGACGTGGCCAAGCTGCTGGTCGGCCACGGCGCGACCGCCGACGCGCTGCGTGAGGCGTTCACCAAGGTGCGCGGCAGCGCCCGGGTCACCACCGCGGACCCGGAGTCCACCTATCAGGCGCTGGAGAAGTACTCCACCGACCTCACCGAGGCCGCCCGTACCGGCAAACTCGACCCGGTGATCGGCCGCGACACCGAGATCCGCCGCGTCGTGCAGGTGCTCAGCCGTCGCACCAAGAACAACCCGGTACTGATCGGTGAGCCGGGCGTCGGCAAGACCGCGATCGTGGAGGGCCTGGCTCAGCGAATCGTCGCCGGCGACGTGCCGGAATCGTTGCGCGGCAAGAAGGTCGTCTCGCTGGATCTGGGCGCGATGGTGGCGGGCGCGAAGTACCGCGGTGAGTTCGAGGAGCGGCTCAAGGCCGTGCTCGAGGACATCAAGAACAGCGCGGGTCAGATCATCACCTTCATCGACGAGCTGCACACCATCGTCGGCGCGGGCGCGACCGGCGAATCGGCGATGGACGCGGGCAACATGATCAAGCCCATGCTGGCCCGCGGCGAGCTGCGGCTCGTCGGCGCGACCACGCTCGAGGAATACCGCCAGCACATCGAGAAGGACGCCGCCCTGGAACGGCGCTTCCAGCAGGTGCTGGTCGGCGAGCCGTCGGTGGAGGACACCGTCGGCATCCTGCGCGGCATCAAGGAGCGCTACGAGGTGCACCACGGCGTGCGGATCACCGACTCGGCCCTGGTCGCCGCGGCCGCGCTGTCGGACCGCTACATCACCTCGCGCTTCCTGCCGGACAAGGCGATCGACCTGGTCGACGAGTCCGCCTCGCGGCTGCGCATGGAGATCGACTCGCGTCCGGTCGAGGTCGACGAGGTCGAACGCGCGGTGCGCAGGCTCGAGATCGAGGAGGTCGCGCTCGAGAAGGAGACCGACGAGGCGTCCAAGGTGCGCCTGGCCAAGCTGCGCCAGGAGCTGGCCGACGACCGCGAGAAGCTCAACCAGCTGACCACCCGGTGGCAGAACGAGAAGAAGGCCATCGACCAGGTGCGCGTGCTGAAGGAGCAGCTCGAGTCCCTGCGCGGGGAGTCCGAGCGCGCCGAGCGCGACGGCGATCTGGGCAAGGCCGCCGAGCTGCGCTACGGCCGCATCCCGGCGCTGGAGAAGGAGCTCGCCGAGGCCGAGAAGTCCTCGGGCGCGGCCTCCGGCGGGGAGCTCATGCTCAAGGAGGAGGTCGGTCCCGACGACATCGCCGAGGTGGTCTCGTCGTGGACGGGCATCCCGGTCGGCAGGCTGCTCGAGGGCGAAACCCAGAAGCTGCTGCGGATGGAGGACGAACTGGGCCGTCGCGTCGTCGGCCAGAAGGCTCCGGTGCAGGCGGTCTCCGACGCGGTGCGGCGGGCGCGCGCCGGGGTGGCCGACCCGAACCGGCCGACCGGCTCTTTCCTGTTCGTCGGCCCGACCGGCGTCGGCAAGACCGAGCTGGCCAAGGCGCTGGCCGACTTCCTGTTCGACGACGAGCGCGCGATGGTGCGCATCGACATGAGCGAGTACAGCGAGAAGCACGCTGTCGCCCGCCTGGTCGGCGCCCCTCCCGGCTATGTCGGCTACGACCAGGGCGGTCAGCTGACCGAGGCGGTGCGGCGGCGGCCGTACACGGTGGTGCTGTTCGACGAGATCGAGAAGGCGCACCCGGACGTCTTCGACATCCTGTTGCAGGTGCTCGACGAGGGACGGCTCACCGACGGCCAGGGCCGCACGGTGGACTTCCGCAACACCATCCTCATCCTCACCTCCAACCTCGGGGCAGGCGGTGACGAGGAGTTCGTGATGAACGCGGTGCGTTCGGCCTTCAAGCCGGAGTTCATCAACCGGCTCGACGACGTGGTCATGTTCCACCCCCTCGACGAGGAACAGCTCCAGCACATCGTCGAGATCCAGCTCGACCAGCTGCAGAAGCGGCTGGCGCAGCGTCGCCTGACCCTCGAGGTCACTCCGGCGGCCCGGATGTGGCTGGCGGTGCGCGGCTACGACCCGGCCTACGGCGCGCGGCCGCTGCGCAGGCTGATCCAGCAGGCCATCGGCGACACTCTCGCCAAGGAGCTGCTGGCGGGCAAGGTCGCCGACGGTGACACCGTGCACGTGGGTGTCAGCGCCGACGGCGGCGAACTGGTCGTCGGCCCCGCGGCCTGACCGCATGACACCCCGCGGCACGGCCGCATGACACCCCGCGGCACGGCCGCATGACACGACACATCCCCACCGGTCGAATCCCGGTGGGGATGTGTCGTGTTCACGGGGCTTGCGCTGGTCGCGGCGCGAGCGATCCCGGACCGTGAACGTGCGGCGGATCGTCGCGCACACCCCTAGTCTGAAAGCATGACCAACCCGAAGGACCCCTGGGGGCAGCGGCCGGGCGATGCGCCGACCGAACACCTCGGCCCACCGGGGGCCTTCGGGCACGGTGAATATCCGCCCACCGAGCAGTACGACCCGTGGTCCACGCCGCCGCCCGCCGGGGCCACCCGCGAGATCCCGGCGCTGGACGCGCAGTGGGGCGCCTACGAACCCGGCGGTCAGTGGCAGGGCGAGCAGCAACAGCAATGGGCGGGCGCCCCGTGGACGGGCGCGCCGGGTCAGCAGCCGCCGGGGGCGAACCCGCCGCCGGGCCACTCCCCGCCGCCTGGACCGGAACCGCACAAGCGCAACACCGGCCTGTGGATCGCGCTCGGCCTGGGTGTGCTCGCGCTGGTGGGCGTGGTCGGCATCGGCGCGGGGCTGATGCTCGGCGGTGAAGACGACACCGACACCTCCGCGGCAGGTAGCACGAGCACCACCTACACGCTGCCGTTCCAGGCAACGCCGAGCACCCCTGCGCTACCCGGACTGTCGAACCCCGGAGTTCCGGGGCTACCCGATCTCGGCCTGGAGGAGCTCGGCGCTACGGTCGGCACCATCACCGCCAACGACGGCGGCATCCTGACCATCAGCACGATGACCGGTGGAGAGGTCACCGTGCGCACCGACGACGCGACCCAGGTGATCTCGCTGTCGGTGCTGCGCGCCGCGGATCTGCCGGTCGGCGAGATGGTCGTGGTGCAGGGTGAGACGGGCACGGACGGCACGATTCAGGCGAGAATCATCGTCAGCACCGCGTTGCCCGGTGGCGGACGATGACCGGGATATTAGGGTAGACCGCGATGACGGCTATGTGGTTCGGGTTGGCGGCGATCTCACTCGTGGGTGCGGTCGTACTGCTGTATTTCGATCGGGTCCAGCGGCAGCGGTCCGGTCACGCGCGCCAGGTGTGGGCGAAGGCCCAGGGATACACCTACGTGTCGGTGGAACCGGCGCTCACGTCGACCTGGCGGCGTGGTGCGCTGGCCAAGCTCGGCTATCTGTCCGCCGTGGACGTGGTGTCCGGCATCCGCAAGGGCGAGAAGTTCGTGCTGTTCGATCTCGAGGACGCCGCGACGCTGGTGGCCGTGCGCCGTCAGATCGGCTCCGACATCGATGTCGACATGCGCCTGAAGACCGCGTCCCCGCCCAAGGACGCCGATCTGGAGCTGCTCGGCGCGATCGGCGACCGGGTGGTGTTCGCGACCAATCCGGAGATCGCCCGGCACGCGGTGGATCAGCGGATGGTGGCGTTCATCGAGACGCTGCCCGACACCGTGCAGATGCTGTGGAGCGAGGGCAACTGGACGCTCGGCATGCTCAATGTCGGCACCGTCGCCCGGGACTGGGAGACCGCGATCGACGCCGTGCTGCGCCTGTCGGGCCTGCTGCATGTGTTGCCGCCGGTCAGCGAAGCGCGCGAGCCCGAACGTGGCCGTCTCCGGCCGCCTGCCGACCGCGACCCGGGGTCCGACGACTCCGACGACGATCCCGACGGCCCGGCCCGTGACCGGGACCATGACGGCCACGACGATCACGACGACGATCCCGCCGACGACAGCGACATCGATGCGCCCGACGCCGACGACGAGATCGCGGCGGCCAGGGCGGCACGGGCCGACGCCGAGGGCGCCCGCCGGCCCTCGCTGGCCGTCGTGCCCGATCGTGCCCGCGACGAGCGCGCACGGGAAGACGGCGCCCGTGCCGAGCGTGACCGTGACCGTGGCCCTCGCGACGACGCCGAGTCCGGCTCCGACGAGCGCCCGCGTCCCGCTTCCGGACCCGCCGGCGAGCGGCCGGGCGGACCGTTCCACCCGGGATTCCGCCCGTACCAGGGCCCCGTGCCGAAGTGAGTCGGCCGCGTGCCGTTGTGATCCGGGCATGTGCCGAGGTGACTCGGCCGCGTGCCGTTGGGATTCGGCCCTGTGCCGAGGCGATTCGGCGGCGTGCCGAGGTGACCCGGCGGCGTGCTCAGCTGATCCGGCCGCGTGCCGGAACGATCCGGCCCCGCGCCGCGGTGGCTCGGCCTCGGGTAGAAGGACCCGGGTTCCGGGGCGAAACGACCCGGATCGGTGCCGCTGCGATGCGGCGCGGTGACGAGGTGGTTGGATCGACCACGAACGCGCCCGAGACCGCCTCGGCAGAAGAGGCTCGGCGCCGTGCCACCACGTCCACCCCGTCGACCGGATTGGCGATGTCATGACCGACAACCCGCCCCCCGCGCGCCTGCCGGGCGCCACCCGTCCCATCGCCCTGATCACCGGACCCACCTCCGGCATCGGCCAGGGCTACGCGACCGAGCTGGCCGCTCTCGGCTACGACCTGGTGCTCGTCGCCCGCGACGCGGACCGGCTCCGGGCGCTGGCCTCGGAACTGGAGCGCTCCTACGCCACCCGCTCGGAGGTGCTGTCCGCGGATCTGACGAAAGAGGCAGACCGCGACCGGGTCGCCGCCCGGGTGGCCGAGGGCGTCGAATTCCTCGTCAACAACGCGGGTTTCGCGCATTCGGGCGAGTTCTGGGAGCTGCCCTACGAGCAGTTGCAGGCCCAGCTCGACGTCAATGTCACCTCGGTGCTGCGATTCACCCACGCCGCGCTGCCGTCGATGATCGCGGCGGGCAAGGGATCGATCGTCAACGTCGCCAGCGTCGCGGGCCTCATCCCCGGCCGTGGCTCGACCTACTCGGCCTCCAAGTCCTACGTCGTATCCTTCTCCGAGGGATTGGCGGGTGGACTCGCCGGCACGGGGGTGCGCATCCAGGCATTGTGCCCCGGCTTCGTGCGCACCGAGTTCCACCAGCGGGCGGGCATCGAGATGTCCTCGCTGCCCGAGCCGCTGTGGCTCTCCGTCGATCAGGTCGTCAGCGCTTCGCTGCGCGACCTGGACGCCGATCGCGTGATCAGCGTGCCCGGCGTGCAGTACAAGGCACTCACCACCGCTGCCGGCCTCATCCCCCGGGGCCTGCAGGTTCGAATGAACCGGGGCCTGTTCAATTCACGCGGACGTACCTGAAAAAGGAGACGACATCATGATCGACCAGGCGCGGGCCGCACGGCCCGAGCTGTCCGGCGCGGACCGCGATGCGCTGGCCGCACTGGTACGCGAACTCGCCGTGGTGCACGGCAAGGTCACGCTGTCCTCCGGCAAGGAGGCCGACTACTACGTCGACCTGCGCCGGGCCACGCTGCACCACGAAGCCGGGCCACTGATCGGCAAACTGCTGCGCGAACTGGTGGCCGACTGGGATTTCGACGCCGTCGGCGGGCTCACCATGGGCGCCGATCCGGTCGCGCTGGCCGTGCTGCACGCGCCCGGCAGGCCCATCGACGCCTTCGTGGTGCGTAAGGCCGCCAAGACACACGGCATGCAGCGTCAGATCGAGGGGCCCGACATCGTCGGCAAGCGGGTACTCGTCGTGGAAGACACCACGACCACCGGAAACTCGCCGCTGACGGCGGTGCGTGCGCTGCGCGAAGCCGGGGCGGAAGTGGTCGGCGTGGCCACCGTCGTGGACCGCGAAACCGGGGCCGACAAGGTCATCGCCGCCGAGGGATTGGAATATCGTTCGATCCTCGGTCTCAAGGATCTGGCGCTGGGTTAGCCTGGACGATGATCTGTCTGTCTGCGTGGTGTAAGGACGTGTGAGTCGCCAGTGGTGAGCATTGCAGTTAACAAAGGTCGCGCGAATGTCGCGATGCTCGGCATCGGTGCCTACCGGCCGCAACGCATCGTCAGCAACGACGAGGTCTGTGAGGTCCTCGACTCGACCGACCAGTGGATCTACGAGCGCACCGGCGTGCGCAACCGTCGCTGGATCAGCGGCGACGAGACGCTGCGCTCGATCGCCGCCGCGGCCGGTGAGCGCGCGCTGAGCAACACCGGCATCGACCGGTCGAAGATCAGCATGGTGCTGCTGTGTACCTCGAGCTGGCTCAAGCTCACCCCGCACGGCGCGCCGACGGTCGCCGCGGATCTGGGCATGAACGGCGTCCCCGCCTTCGACCTCACCTCCGGCTGCGGCGGTTTCGGCTACGGCCTCGGCGTGGCCGCGGATCTGATCCGCGCGGGTTCGGCGGAGTACATCCTGGTGATCGGCGCCGAGACGATGACCGTCGGCCTGGACCCGACCGACCGCGGCACCGCCATGATCTTCGGTGACGGCGCGGGCGCGGTGGTGGTCGGCCCGAGCGAGGAGAACGGCATCTCCCCGACGGTGTGGGGCAGCGACGGTGAGAACGCCGACGCCATCGCCCAGGACATCGACTTCCTCGCCTACATGCACCGCGCGCAGGAACTGCAGGGCACCGACCCCGAGGTCGAGCCGGTGGGCCGGATGTCGCTGCGCATGGAGGGCCCCAAGGTCTTCCGCTGGGCCGCGGTCACTCTGCCGCGCGCGCTGTCGAGCGCGCTGGAGGCCTCCGGGGTGTCCAAGGACGACATCGAGGTGTTCGTCCCGCATCAGGCCAACGCGCGCATCAACGAGCTGATGAAGAAGAACCTCGGTCTGGCCGACGACATTCCGATGGCCAACGACATCGAGAACACCGGCAACACCTCGGCCGCGTCCATCCCGCTGGCGATGGAGGAGATGCTGGTGACCGGCAAGGCCAAGGGCGGTCAGCTCGCTCTGCTGCTCGGCTTCGGCGCGGGCCTGAGCTACGCCGGTCAGGTCGTCACCCTGCCGCCCGCTCCGAAGGAAGCCAGTTTCGGTGTCTGATGCGCGGCTGCGCCCGTTTCGGCTGGGCTATCTCGCTGCTGCGGCGGCGACCGTCTACGGCGCCGCCACCGGCCGCGACAAGGTGCAGTGGCTGGCCAAGCCGCTGATGATGCCCTTGCTGGCCGCCGATGTGGTGACCGGCGGCGTGGACATCGACCCCACCGAGCGCACAGTGCTGCTGGCCTCGCTGGGCGCTGCCACCGTGGGCGACGTACTGCTCATCGATCCCGACGACGACGGCCGCCTGATCGCGGGCGCCTCCGCCTTCGCCATCATGCAGACCGGGTACGCCGGCCTGTGGTGGCGGCGCGGGGCACGGCCGAGCAAGGCGATCGCCGTGCAGCGGATTGCGGCGTGGCTCGGCGCGGGTGTGCTCATGCGGGTCCGGACACCGGCGGTCGCGCTGCCGCTCACCGCCTACGGCGCGACTCTCGCCACGGCGGGCGTGCTGGCCTCGGACCCGGAACTGGCGCCCGAGGCAGCGAATATCGGCGGACTGAACGTCCCCGACGGCGACCCGCGCAGCCGGTTGGCGCTCGGCTCGCTGTTGTTCACCCTCTCCGACGGCCTGATCATCCTGCGGCGCGTCTTCGCCCGCTCGACCCGGGCTCGTCGCGGTACCGAGGCGGTCATCCTCGGCACCTACGCCGCCGCGCAGTACCTGCTCGCCGACCCGCGCGCCCACGCCCGCACGCACTAGCATCGGGCGACATGACGTATCCACCCCAGTACGGACATCCGTACGCGTCCTACGGCCCGCCGCCGCAGGATCATCCGCAGGCGACGACCGTGCTGGTGCTCGGCATCCTCGGCCTCGTGTTGTGTCAGTTGTGCGCGCCCTTCGCGTGGTTCATGGGCAAGCGGGTGCTCGACGAGATCGACGCCTCCGGCGGCGCGATCGGCGGGCAGGGGTCGGCGAAAGCCGGTTACATCTGCGGCATCATCGGCACCATCCTGCTGCTGCTCTACGTGCTCG
Organism: Nocardia shimofusensis NBRC 100134; assembly: GCF_001613125.1. Taxonomy (GTDB): domain Bacteria; phylum Actinomycetota; class Actinomycetes; order Mycobacteriales; family Mycobacteriaceae; genus Nocardia; species Nocardia shimofusensis. The sequence continues at coordinate 180,500 of NZ_BDBT01000001.1, read as the reverse complement.
CCATCGTCCTCATGGTCGTGCTCGTGCTCATCGGCGCCATCTCGTCCTCGGGGTCGACGTACTGACGAGGGCGCGCGCCGGTACCGGGGCCGGGCGGCTCTAGCATCAGCGGCGTGGAAGAGCAGTCACCGCTGGACACCCCCGGGCAGCAGGCAGCGGCCGGACCGACCGAATGGGGCGAGCACCCGCACGGTCTCGGCCCGTGGGTCGCCGAGTTCGGCACGCCCCCGCCCGCCGATCCGCGCCTCGATCCGGAACTGCTCGCCCACGGCGATCGGCGCAATGTGGTCGACGCCTACCGGTACTGGACCCGCGAAGCCATCGTCGCCGACATCGACAGCCGCAGGCACCCGTTCCACGTGGCGATCGAGAACTTCGCCCATGACGCCAACATCGGCACCGTGGTGCGCACCGCCAACGCCTTCGCCGCGGCCGCGGTGCACATCGTGGGCAGGCGACGGTGGAATCGCCGGGGCGCCATGGTCACCGACCGCTATCAGCACATCGAGCACCACACCGATGTCGACGCGCTGCGCGCTTATGCCGACCGGGCCGGGCTGACCGTGGTCGCCGTCGACAACGTGCCCGGCGCGGTGCCGCTGGAGACCGCCGAACTGCCGCGCGAGTGTCTGCTGCTGTTCGGCCAGGAGGGCCCCGGCGTCACCGAGCACGCCAAGAACGCCGCCGCCATGACCGTTTCGATCGCCCAGTTCGGTTCCACCCGCAGCATCAACGCCGGTGTCGCGGCGGGCATCGCCATGCACGCCTGGGTGCGCGCGCACGCGGACCTGTCCAGGGCGTGGTGACCGGTGACGCCGTGCAGCGCTCGCGGGTAACGGATTCGGCGGCCATCCGGTAACAATTCAGCGGCAAGAATCGCGGTGTACCTGGCACCATTGAGCTATGACCACGCGGAGCCCACTGCCAGGGCCGGAGACAGCACCGACCCCCGCCCTGTGGTCGGAACGTGCGGACATGGCCGAATCCGCCATCATCTCCCGGCATCTGCGCGCGTTGTGGGCGTGTCCTGGAACGGAATTGGCGGTTGTCGGCTGGCCCGCCACCCGGCGTGAACGGCTGTTCGCTTCCTGGCACTATTGGTGGCAGGCGCATCTGATCGACTGCGCCGTCGACGCCGTGAACCGGACGCCGACCCCGGCGCGGCGCGCCCGGCTCGCCGAACTGGTGCGCTCGCACCGGATGCGCAACCTCACCGGTTGGACGAACAAGTACTACGACGACATGGCCTGGCTGGCGATCGCGCTGGAACGGGCCGAGCGCATCCAGGGCGTCACCGCCGCGCGCGGAGCGTTGACCGCGCTGGAGAAGAAGCTCTACAACGCCTGGCGGCCGGAGATCGGCGGCGGCATCCCGTGGCGGGAGCGCTCGGACTACTACAACGCCCCGGCCAACGGCCCGGCCGCGATCGCCCTGTGCAGGCTCGGCAGGCACGCCCGCGCGCAGGAGATGTCGGACTGGATCGACGACACTCTGCGCGAGGAGAACACCGGCCTGATCCTCGACGGCATCCACCTGCCCTCCGGTGAGATCGAGCGCCCCACCTTCACCTACTGCCAGGGCGTCGTGCTCGGCCTGGAAGCCGAACTCGCCATGCACACCGACGAGCCACGGCATCTGGAGCGAGTACACCGGCTGCTGGGCGCGGTGGAGGAGCACATGACCTCCGGCGGGGTGATCGCGGGCGGCGGCGGTGGCGACGGCGGATTGTTCAACGGCATCCTGACTCGCTACCTGGCGGTGGTGGCGCTCATGCTGCCCGGTGAGGGCCGCACCCAGGAGAACGACCGGCGCACCGCGGCCGCGCTGGTCCTGGCCTCCGCCGCAGCGGCCTGGGGGAACCGGCTCGACATCGAGAGCGAGCCGCTGTTCGGCGTCGATTGGACGAAGCGGGCTCGGCTGCCCGGTGGGGCGAGCGGCGCGGGGCACTTCACCCAGGGCGGTTCGGTGACCGCTTCGGAGGTCCCCGAGCGTGATCTTTCGGTGCAGCTGAGCGGGTGGATGCTGATGGAAGCCGCGTATCAGGTGAGCGCGGCCGGCTTCTAGACCGCGAGTTCAGCGGGAGGCGCCGGGCTCCCAGCGCGGCAGCACCACCGTCGGCGGATCGATCTCGCGGCGCGCGTCCATCGCGTACTGCATGGGCTGGGTGTCGGCGGCGGCGTCGGCGGCCGTGTAGTTCCCAATGTGGTGTGCTGTGTTCGCGGCGTCTCCGGAGGTCTGACGCATCTCCTGGCGGTAGCCCCTGATACCGACGATCGTGCCGACGACCACCGCTATCACCAGCACCGCCGTCACGCCGTGCATCAGCCACGGGATTCGCGCGAGGTGACTACCGGCGTAGAATCCGATCAGCAACAGCACCGGCGCCCAGACGATCGCGCCGATCGTGCTGGCGATGGTGTAGCGACGGTGATCCATCCGCGCGGCGCCCGCCACCAGCGGGCACAGGGTCCGTACCCAGGGAATCCAGCGGGCCACCAGCACGGCCCAGAAGCCGTGCCGTTGCAGCATCGCCGCGACCCGTTCCAGGTTCTGGGCATTGACGTATCGGCCGTTGCGCCTGGCCACGAATCCGGTGCCCGTCCGTTGCCCGATCGTGTAGCCGACCTGGTTGCCCGCCACAGCCGCCACCATCGCCCCGACGGCCAGCGCCCAGATGTGCTTCTCGCCCATCTGGTGGCCTGCCATCACGATGCCCGCGGTCAGCAGCATGGAGTCGCCGGGCAGGAACAAGCCGATGATCACGGCGCACTCGAGGAAGACGAAGCTGAGGACAACGGTCCACACGAGAGTGGGACCAGCGGATTCGAGAAAACTCATCCCGCTCGCGGCGGTGGTCATGTGCTCAGCTCTGACCGGGGGTGGATTTCACCACCGCGATCTCATCGGTATCGGCGTCGTCGTCCTCGCTGCCCTCGGCGTCGCCCTTGCCGCGCCAGCGCTTGAAGATCTCGACGAAGATCGGCACCACCGAGACGAACACGATGAGCAGGAAGATCAGGTCGATGTTGTCGCGAATGAACTGGATCTGGCCGAGCAGGTAGCCGAGCATCGTCACGCCCGAGCCCCACAGGATCGCGCCGACCGCGTTGTAGACGACGAACACCTTGTAGCTCATCCCCGAAGCGCCCGCGACGACCGGAGCGAAGGTGCGCACGAACGGTACGAAGCGGGCCAGGATGATGGTGATCGGGCCGTGCTTGACGAAGAAGGCGTGCGACTCGTCGATGTACTTCTTCTTGAAGAAGCGCGACTCGTTGTCCTTGAACAACGCCGTGCCGCCACGATTGCCGATCATGTAGCCGACCTGGTCGCCCGCGAAGGCCGCGATCGGTATCAGCACCAGCAGCGCCCCGATCGGCGCGAACGGATCGATGTCCTCGGACTTCGCGGCCGCGATCAGACCGGCGGTGAACAACAGCGAGTCACCGGGCAGCAACGGGAACAGCAGACCGGATTCGATGAACACCACCAGCAGCAGCCCCGCCAGCACCCACGTGCCGAAAGAGTTGAGCAGGTTCACCGGGTCGAGGAAGCCTGGCATCAAGGCGAGATTGGTCGTCAGGGTCTCCGAGCCGGCCAGCGCAATCACGTGGCCAAGGGTACCGATATTCCGAGACCCTGCCTAATTGTGGCGCGCGTCGCACGGCGGCTTCCGGGGTCCCTGTCGAGTGGGGCGCCGTCTCGCTTAGGCTGATCAGCAGGATCAGCACCCGTCCCGCGCCGGCGGGCGGAGAGCGTCGTACATGGAGGTCTGTTCAGTGCCCATCGCAACCCCCGAGGTCTACGCCGAGATGCTGGCTCGCGCCAAGCAGAACTCCTTCGCCTTCCCGGCGATCAACTGCACCTCGTCGGAGACGGTCAACGCCGCCATCAAGGGCTTCGCCGACGCGGGCAGCGACGGCATCATCCAGTTCTCGACCGGTGGCGCGGAGTTCGGCTCCGGTCTCGGCGTGAAGGACATGGTGACCGGCGCGGTCGCCCTCGCCGAGTTCGCGCACGTGGTCGCGGCCAAGTACGACGTGACCATCGCCCTGCACACCGACCACTGCCCCAAGGACAAGCTGGACGGCTTCGTCCGCCCGCTGATCGCGATCTCCCAGGAGCGCGTCAACGCCGGGGGCAACCCGTTGTTCCAGTCGCACATGTGGGACGGCTCGGCCATCCCGATCGACGAGAACCTCGAGATCGCCAAGGAACTGCTGAAGGCCACCGCGGCGGCCAACATCATCCTCGAGGTCGAGATCGGCGTCGTCGGCGGTGAAGAAGACGGTGTCGAGGCCGAGATCAACGACAAGCTCTACACCTCGCCCGAGGACTTCGAGAAGACCATCGACGCGCTCGGTGCGGGCGAGAACGGCAAGTACCTGCTCGCGGCCACCTTCGGCAATGTGCACGGCGTGTACAAGCCGGGCAACGTGGTGCTTCGTCCCGAGGTGCTGGCCGAGGGGCAGCGCGTCGCGGCCGCGAAGCTGGGCCTCGGCGCCGACGCGCAGCCGTTCGACTTCGTCTTCCACGGCGGCTCCGGCTCGCTGAAGTCCGAGATCGACGACTCGCTGCGCTACGGCGTGGTGAAGATGAACGTCGACACCGACACCCAGTACGCCTTCACCCGCCCGGTCGCCGGGCACATGTTCGCCAACTACGACGGCGTGCTCAAGATCGACGGCGAGGTCGGCAACAAGAAGACCTACGACCCGCGCAGCTACCTGAAGAAGGCCGAGGCCTCGATGGCCGAGCGCGTGGTCGAGGCATGCAACGACCTGAGGTCGGCGGGCCGGTCGATCAGCGCCTGACAGGTCTGGTCCATAGGCTCTGATCGAAAAGACGAGGCCCGAGCTCATGAGTCTGGATGTACGTGTGCTCGGGCCCGTCCGGTTGTTCGTCGGCGGCGAGCCGGTGGCGGTCGGCGGGCCCAAGCCGCGAGCTCTGCTGGCCGCGCTCACCGTCAACCGGCGGCGCGCGGTGTCGTCCGCGGCGTTGGCGGACATGGTGTGGAACGAGGATCCGCCGGATTCCTACGCGGCCAGCCTGCAGGTCTTCGTCTCCAATATCCGTAAGGCGCTGCGCACCGCCGGAGTCGACCCGGCGACGGTGTTGCGCACCGAGTCCTCCGGATACCGGCTGGAGATTCCGGAGAACGGCTGCGACATCGGCCGTTTCGAAGCGCATTGCGACACCGGCGCCAAGGCCGCCGATATCGGCGACCACACCGGCGCCTCGCTGGCCTACGGTCGCGCGCTCGAGGAATGGAGCGGGCGCGCGCTGTCGGACCTGAGCGGTCTGCAGTTCGCCGACAGCTTCGCCACCGCGATGGAGGAGGAACGGCTGCTGGCCGCCTCCGCCCGCATCGACGCCGAAATCGCCTGCGGACGGGCGTCTTCGGTGATCAGCGAACTGGTCACCATGACCACCGAGCATCCGCTGCGCGAGCCGCTGTGGGGTCAGCTCATCGCCGCGCTGTATCTGTCCGGCCGTCAGGCGGACGCGTTGGACGCCTGCCGCCGGGTGCGTACCGTGCTCGCCGACGAACTCGGCATCGACCCCGGGCCCGCCCTGGTGGAGCTGGAGCAGCGGGTGCTTCGGCAGGAACCGTTGAGCACCAAGGAGTTCAAGCAGGTCGAGCGGATGGCGGCGGCGATGACCGAGACCGTCACCGAGGGCCCGCGCACGGTGCGCAGCGGTGCGCTCCGGCTGCCCGACGGCCGGGTGCTGCCGATCTCGCACGCGGGGATGCGCATCGGGCGGATGACCGACAACGATCTGGTCCTCGACGACCCCAAGGCCAGCCGCTACCACGCGCACATCATGCCCAGCCGCGCCGGTCTGCTGATCAAGGATCTGCATTCGGCCAACGGCGTCTACATCAACGAGGATCCGATCGAGAGCGCGCTGCTCGCCGACGGCGACATGATCCGCATCGGCTCCACCGTACTCACCTTCAAGGCGTCCTCCTAGCCGCGGCGCCCTCGTAGCGCGGGCGATCTCTCGGTGCGGCATCGGCTGGGTACGGCATCGTCTCTCGGTGCGGCATCGTCTCTCGGTGCGGCGTAGTCCTGACGCGGCGTCCTCCTGACCCGGCGCAGGCAGGGGGCGCCGCGCCCGACAACCGCCGTCGTCGGAGTTCGCGCCCGCGGAACCCCATGCGACCGGTAGGGTCTGCGCTGATCACAGGCCTGCCGCTGATCGCGAGCGGTTTCCGACACGAGAGGTTGAGATGTCCATGCGGGTGACCGCCGCGCTCGGCGTCGCGGGTTTGTTCGTTGTGTTGCACCAGGGTTCGGCGTGGGCCGGGCCGGACGAGCGTGTACCGATTCCCGGCACGGGGCCGTGTGTCACCGATCCCGTTCCGGTGCACGAGGATCTGATTCCCGAGACGCTCGAGATGCCGATCCCGTATCCGGTGATCACCGTGCTGCCGCCGGCGCCGCCCGAGCCGGAACCGGTGCGCGTCGAGATGGCGCTGCCCGAGGATCCCTGCGACAACCCCTGTCCCGATCTCACCGATCTGCCCGAGCCGCCGCCGAATCTCGCCGAACAGCTGGGGATCCCGCAGCTGTTGCTGAAGCCCCAGCCGTTCCACTTCGCGCTCCCCGGTCCCAGCCCTGATCCGGGGGAGGGCCCGCCGCCACCCGCACCGGTCACCCCGCCCACCGAGGCGGCTCCGCGTGAGGTGGCACCCGCGGCGCCGCAAGTCCTTCGGGTGCAGGAGATCGCCAAGCAGACCGGTGCGAACTCGGTGAACCGCACCGACAAGCGCTGGCAGGTCGACGGCACGGATCTGGGGATCATGTGGGAGAGCGCGCCCGGGGAGATCGCCGTCGCCTTCGGTGACACCGTGGGCCGTGGCTTCCATCCGCCCGGCGGGTTCGGCGGGGACTGGCGCAGCAATGTGCTGGCCTTCAGCACCGACACCGACCTGTCCGACGGCGTGACCTTCGACCGGATGGTCACCGACAGCCGCTGCCACGCCGCCGAGGTGCTCTCCAGCCGCAAACTCGACAACGTCGAGATGACCACCATCCCGACCTCCGGGTTCGCGCTCGACGGCAGGCAGTACATGAGTTACATGTCGCTGCGCACCTGGAACAGCCTGCCCGGCACCTTCTACACCAACTACGGCGGCATCGCCTACTCCGACGACGGCGGGCAGACCTGGACCAAGGACCGTCACGCCCGCTGGGACAACATCTTCGGCTTGGCGAGTTTCCAGGTGAGCGCGATGGTTCCGCACGGCGAGCACGTCTACATGTTCGGCACGCCGAGCACCCGTCTCGGCTCGGTGGGGTTGGCCAGGGTCGCCAAGGACCAGATCCTCAACACCACCGCCTACCAGTACTGGCGGGACGGACAGTGGACCCCGGTCGGGGGCGCGGCGGGGGCGACCCCGATCATGGACGGGCCGGTGGGCGAGTTGTCGGTGCGCTACGCGGCCGACCGGGGCGTCTGGCAGATGAGTTACCTCGACACCGCCCGCGCCGCCATCGTGGTGCGCGAGTCGGCCACCCCGCAGGGCGCGTGGTCCGAGCCCACACCCACGGTGACCGTGTTCGACCACCCCGAGCTCTACGGCGGCTTCATCCATCCCTGGTCCAGCGGCGACGAGTTGTACTTCAACATCTCGACCTGGAGTGACTACAACGTCTACCTGGTGCGCGCCGAACTCGGCTGATCGCCGGACAGGGGCGCGTGCGGTCCGGCCCGGCTCGGATCAGGAGAGCCGGACGTCGGCGATCGCGCGACCGAAGAGCTTGCGGCCCTGGGACGTCGCGCCGAGCATCACGGTGGCGGCGCGGCGCTCGGGGTGCAGCGCCTTGATCTTGCCGGAGAAGTCGATGACGGCAGGCGCGTGGACCTCCACCGGGACGAACCCGGAGAAGCGGACGCTGAACGTCTCGATCGCGGCCGGATCACCGAGCCAGGAGGTCAGGTAGTCGGCGGTCAGGCCCATGGTGAGCATTCCGTGCGCGACCACCGTCGGCAGGCCGACCAGCTGGGCGGCCTCCTCGCTGAAGTGGATCGGATTGGGGTCACCCGCGACGCCGGCGTAGTTGACCAGATCGCCGCGGGTCAGCCGGGCGGTGCCGGTGGGCAATCGGTCGCCTTCGGCGAGATCGGCGAACGCCGGGATGGTGTGCACCCGGGGCAGGGCCGCCTTGCGAGTCACCGGGCTCTCGCCGTCGAGCGCGATCAGCACGCCGGAGTCGGCGAGATCGGTGGCCGGGCGAGAGTGCATGAAGATGTTCTGCACCATCTTCGCCAGGTCCGGATCGATCTCCGCGCCGCGACGGGCCACGATCGTGGTCGAGGCGACCTGCACAATCTCGTCGTGCTGATCGGTCATCTCGGCGCGCACGCAGATGAAGTCGTTGTCGCCGAAGGTGCGGATCGACTCGATGATCACCTGGGTGCGGATCGCGTCCCCGGGCAGGAACGGACGGCGCAATTCGAAGGTCTGATCGGTCTGCAGCACCTGGGCCAGGTCGTATTCCAGCAGCACCGAGTCGAGCAGTGCGTTGGTGGCGGCCATACCGATCACCGAGGAGAAGGTGGGCGGTGCGATGAGGCGCTCGAAGCCGAGCCGGTGGGCGTCGGCGTCGGAATGGTGCGCGCCATGGCTGTTCTGCACCGCCCGCGCGAACTCGCGCACCTTCTCCCGGCCCACGTGATAGGGGTCGCGCACCAGAAAACGGCGCCCCGCCGGCGACTCCGTTGCTGCGATTCCCGGCGACTCCATCGCTGGAGCGTCGGTTTCCGGTGCCGTCATCGTCTGTTCACTGCCCATGATCCCGGCCATGCTAGTGGCCGGGATGGTCGGTTGACCAGGGAAGTGTGACGACCGCGACCGGATGCCGGGGCGGGATCACGAGGACTCGGTGGGGCGGTCGCAGACCTTCCAGCCTTCTTCGGTCTTCTCCAGATCGAAGGTTCGCTCCGAACGATTCCCCGGATCCGCCTCGGTGTACACCGTCGCCAGCGCCAGCGCGGTGCTGTCGGTGATCTTGATGGCATCCACGCTCGCCACCAACGGAATGCTGCGCTGCTGCACCGACTGCTGATGCACTCCGGCGAACTGGTCCGCGGGCAGATCCCGATAGAACTCGTGCAGCGTCCCGCAGGTGCTGTCGCGCAACCCGTCCAGGTCGCCGTCGTGCAGCGCCGACGTGTAATCGCCGATCGCGGCCCGCACCTGATCTTCCGGCGAGTCGCCGCCGCCGACGAGCGCCGCGGCCGCACCGATCAGCGCCAGCACGAGCACCACCGCCGCACCGACCGCGAGCAGCCATCGTCGCGAGTGCCCGGACTCGGACTCGCCCTTCGCCTGAGTGGCAGGCTGCGCGGGAGCCGGTGGCACCCGCTGCGGCTGTGCGATCTGGCGCGGTCGCTCGTCGAGCGGTTGCGCGGGGTGGGTCGCGTTCTGATCCGCCGGGGAGGGCGCGCCGCCCGGCTTCACCAGTGTCGGACCGCCCGGTCCGACCCGGACAGGGCCCTGCGGTGCGCCCTGCCCGGGGCCCTGCCCCTGGCCCTGGGCCGGACCCGAACGCTGGGGACCGCCCTGTGCCTGACCCTGCGGCCGGCCTTGCGCCGGTCCTTGGGGCCCACCCTTTCCCAGGCTTGGCGGCTGGCCTTGTGGTCCGTGGGCTCCGCCCTGTCCTGGGCCGTGCGGCTGACCTTGCGCCGGTCCTTGCGACCCGCCTTGTCCGGAGTTCTGCGGTCCGCTTCGGGCGGGGCCCTGCGGCCCGCCCGTTCCGTGCGGCCCGCCCGTTCCGTGCGGCCTGCCCGGGGCCTGCCCCTGGGGCCTGCCCTGCTCGGGACCGTGCGGCCTGCCCTGCTCGGGACCGTGCGGTCCGGCAGGCGGCGGACCGGAGGGTCCGGCCTGCTTGGACCCGGCCTGCCTCGGCCCCGACGCGGAGCGCGGTGTGCTCGGCGGCTTGCTCAACGGCGGACGGCCGGTCACCCGATCGGTCTGGTCCGGTCGCTGGATCGGCAGCGCGGTCGTCTTCTGATCGTCGACCGGAACCATCGGCATGGCGACTGTCGCGGCGTCGGCGTCACCCGCGTCACCCGGAACGTCCGGCTGCTGTCCCGACTTCGGCTCACCGGCAGCGGTCCCGGCCTGTGCACCCTGCACGGCCTCGGCCCGTCCCGGCTTCCCGGGGAGATCGGAACGACGAATCACCACCGTCTGGTTCGTATCGGCCGAGGGCGAGCCAGGCGCGGCGTCCTGGGCTGCCGCTCCCGCCGCCTTCACGGCCGACGCGACATCGTCCTTGCGAATCACCGCCGTGGGCGCGTCGGCACCCGCGTCGCCCGTGCTCGGCTGCGCGCCACTCGCTCCACCGCCCGCGGCGTCGACCCCACCCGGATGTGTCGGCTCCGTGGCCGGAATCGACACGGTCCGATCCGCATCGTCCTGATCCGATGCCGCCGGCTCCGCGGCCGGAATCGACACGGTCCGATCCGCATCGCCGTGATCCGATGCCGCCTGATCCGATGCGGCCTGATCCGGGCCTGCCTGATCCGATGCGGCCTGATCCGGGCCTGTCTGGTCCGGGCTTGCCTGATCCGGTGTCCGCACCGAACCGGACGGAGCTGAACCGGCCGGGGCGCCCGCGACCTGATCGGCGTGTGCGTCGCCCGCATCCGGGCGACCGGAATCGGCCGGGCCATCACCGGCTTGCTCAGCCCGCGGCGCAGTGGCCGTCTCGGACCCATCCGCTTCCGCTCGCGCCGTGTCGGTCTCCGCCGGATCGGGGCTGCTGGAAGCGGCGGTGAGATCGGCTCCGGCCGCGTCGGCGTTTCCGGCTACCGCGTCCGCTCCTGTCGCGGCCACCGCGCCGGGCTGCTGATCGGTTCCTTCGCGTGCGGCGGGCTCCGGGTCGGTCGACGCCTCGGGCGCGGCCTCGGACTCGTCGTCCGTGGACTGCGGGCCTGCCGGCGTGCCATTCGCCGTTGCCATCGCGTCCCTGTCTGCTTCGGGCACAGCGTTTTCCGTGCCCTCGGCAGCGTCGGCGCGCTCGGCATCCGCAGACGGCTGCTTCTCGCCCGAGTCCTCGGCCGGGTTCCCGGCCGGCTCGGTCTCGGCGCCATTCGCCGCATCCGGAGCCGTGGCCTTCGAGCCTGCCGTCGATTCGGCGGCTGCCGCGGTACCGCTCACCTGCGACGTGCTGATTCGTCGAGTGACGGCCTCGTCGGGGCGCTCCGACCCGGACGCCGACGCCGTGGCGGGGGCCGCGGCGTCCGAGGCCGACTTCGCGCCGATCGCCCCCGCCTCGGCAACCGGGTCTGCCTCGGCGACCGGGTCTGCCTGGGCATCCGGTGCCTCGGCATCCGGCTTCGCCTCTGCCTCCGGTTCCGCCGAACTGTTCGGCGCTCCCGCCCCTGGGCTGGCGAGCTTCCGTGTGGGTGCCGAGCCGCTCGACTCACTTCCGCTCGGCGCCGGAGCGCCGGCGGCCGGGGCAGAGGCGTCTGCGTCGGGGGCAGAGGCGTCTGCGTCGGGGGCAGAGCCGTCTACGTCGGGGGCAGAGCCGTCTGCGGCCGGGGCAGAGGTCGCCGCGGGGCCGGGGAGGGGGATGCGCTGGGTGGGCGCAGTGCCGCTGGGATCGTTCGCCGTCGAAGGATTGCCGGGCGTCGGCGCGCCGGATGCGACCGGGTTGCCGGGATCTGCCGCCGGGTCGGGCCGATCGCCCGCACCGGTCGACTCCGGCCCTTTCGCCGCCCCCGTGGACGGCTTCGCCGCACCGGATGCGGACGCTCCCGGCCGCTCGCCGCCGACGACGGTCTTACGGCTGTACGGGGCGCCCTGAGTTCGCGGGGGGCCGTCGCCGGCGGGCGAGTCCGGGCGTTCCCACCCGTCCTGCCCGGTCTCGGCGGAACCACCGGCCGCGGACCCGGACACAGAGTCGGAGGAGGCCGTCGCGTCGCCGGAGGCGCTGCTCGAACCTGGCTGTCTACCAGGGGTTTCGGTGTTCGAGGAGGTCGAGCCGGACGAGTCGGCGGGCGCCGTGCGGTCGGTGGCGGCACTCGATTCGGTGGCCGCGTCCGGCCGCGCGCCGGAACCGGCGGCCTCGCGCGCCGGGCTCTTCTCGTCGTTCGGGTCGGACACCACTACCCCTTGCTCGCGCCGATCTGAAGTGAACTCGACGGCCAGCCTATCGACCGCGCGGGGTGGCGGCACCGATTCCCCCGTCGCCACGGCCTGGGGGAACCGGTGCACAATGAACCGCATGACCTCGTTCGGAGACCTGCTCGGACCCCAGCCGGTGTTGCTACCCGAAAACTCCGAGGCGGAGGAGGCCTTGCTGAACAAGGCCGACCCCGTTCAGGTGGTGGCCGAACATCCGGCTGCCTCGATCGCGTGGGCCTATCTGGCCGAAGCCGCGCTCGATCGCGGTGAGGCCGCGGACACCGCGGTCAACCACGACATCGTCTCGGCCTACGCCTTCGCCCGCACCGGCTACCACCGCGGCCTGGACCTGCTGCGCCGCAACGGCTGGAAGGGCTTCGGCCCAGTGCCGTGGAGCCACGAGCCCAACCAGGGCTTCCTGCGCAGTGTCGGCGCGCTGGCGCGGGCGGCCAAGGCCATCGGCGAGAACGACGAGTACGCCCGCTGCCTGGATCTGCTCGAGGACTGCGATCCGCGGGCGGCGGCCGAGCTGGGTCTCGACTGACCAGGGAGTGACCCGCGCGGATTCCCGCTTCGGAGCGGCCAGGGAAAGCGGTGCGCAGCGGTTGCGCGCCTCCTGGGCGCGGCTGCGGTTGTCCGCGTTACCGATCGTGCAGTGCGCACTCGGCGCGGCGCTGGCCTGGTTCATCGCGCACAACGTGATCGGTCATCTCAACCCGTTCTTCGCCCCGACCGCCGCCGTCATCTCGATCGGCCTGTCGTTCGGGGCGAAGATCCGGCGCTCGGCGGAGCTGGTGGTCGGTGTGGCGGTGGGAATCGGCATCGGGGACCTGTTCATCTCCGCGGTGGGCACCGGCGTCTGGCAGATCGCGCTGGTGGTGGTGGTCGCCATGGCCCTGGCGGTGTTCGTCGACGGCGGTTCGATCATCAGCATCCAGGCGGCCGGTTCGGCGGTTCTGGTCGCCACGCTCATGCCGCCCTCGTCGAACGCGAGTTTCGACCGCATGATCGACGCGCTGGTCGGTGGTCTGGTGGGGGTGGTCGTGGTCGCGGCGATCCCGGTCCATCCGGTACGCCGCGCCCGTGAGCACGCCGGAAACGTACTGGAGGTGGTGCGCAAGGCGCTGGCGGACGGCGCGGACGGGCTGCTGGAACAGGATCCGCGCAAGATCGGCGACGCACTCGAGGCGGTCCGCGGCACCCAGTCGGCCATCGAATCGCTGCGCTCGAGTCTGGAGGGCGGCAAGGAGATCAGCCGGATCTCCCCGCTCTACTGGAATTCCCGCCCGCGCCTGGAGCGTCTGCGCGCTGTCGCCGACTCGGTGGACAACGCGGTGCGCAACACCAGGGTGATGCTGCGCCGTTCGCTGACGCTGGTCCGCGACGACGAGATCATCGATCCGCGCGTGATCGAGGTGATCGCGGCTCTGTCCGAGGCGGTCGACGTGGTGCGCCGCTCGATCATGGCCGACCCGGGCGAACAACCGGATCAGGCCGAGGCCGCACGGGTACTGCGCTCGGTGGCCAGGAAGGCGCGCCCGGAACTCGTCGAGGGCGCCGGCCTGTCCGCGCACGTGGTGTTCGCGCAGGTCCGCTCGATTCTGGTGGACCTGCTGCAGGCCTGCGGGCTGCAGCGCATCTCCGCGATCGCGTTGCTGCCGCCGACGGTCCCCAATCCCTATGTCCGCCCGCACCATTCGCTCGAGTAGTGCGCTACTCGCGACCGCTCACACTCGCACTCCTACCGTCGGCAGTGGCCGGCCGACGAGGGGCTCACATCCAGAACCGGACGAGCCCCGCCCCGCGTGCCACCCATAGATCCGGCACGCCGAACAGTTCGCAGATCGCGTAGATCGCGTCGAAGAACGGGCGGTTCACCGCCGGGGTGAGGATGAGCGCGAACAGCAGCAGCATGCCCAGCGGCTTGATCTGGTCGAGCGAACGGCGAGTCCGGTAACTCAGCGAGGGCTCGAGAATGCCGTAGCCGTCGAGGCCGGGGATGGGCAGCAGGTTCAGCAGCGTCGCGGTGACCTGGAGGAAGCCGAGGAACGCCAGGCCGTACCAGAACGCGGAATGGCTTGTCGCACTGCCGAACAGCGCTACCGCCAACAGGATCACCACACCGCACGCGGCATTGACCGCCGGGCCCGCGCCGCTGATCATCCGCTGCTCGCGCGGGCTCACATTGTGGGAGTGCACGTAGACCGCGCCCCCGGGCAGGCCGAAGCCGCCGAGCGCGATGAACACCACCGGCAACACGATCGACAGCAGCGGGTGGGCGTATTTCAGCGGGTTGAGCGTGAGATAGCCGCGCAACTCCACTTCGCGGTCGCCGGCCCGCCAGGCGAGATAGGCGTGCGCGAACTCGTGCAGGCACAGCGTGACGATCCAGCCCGCCACCACCAGCACGAACACCCCGATGCCCGCGGTCGCGCTGCCGGTCTCGGAGATCCAGGCCAGTGCGCCACCGGCCACGGTGACCGCGACGACCAGCAGAAAAATCGGGCTCGGTCGCACAGCGCTGCGACCGAGCGGAGAGGACAAACTCATCGCACCAACAGCCAGGGTTCGTGATGACGGTAGAAGGTGGAGCGTGGCACGGCGCGGGGGCCGCGGACGCCGTCGCGGGTGACGACCGCGCCGGGCGAGCCGAGCTGCGCGGCCCTGCCCTCGAGCCAGCGTCGCTTGCGCAGTCCCTTCGCCACCGCGGCCCGCACGCCGGGCATGTGCAGGGTGGGGGAGATGTGCATGGCATTGACCTGGCCGGTGAACAGCAGTGTGTCGTCGACGTACGCCTCGCCCTCGAGTCTGCCGCCGTCGGGTCCGGTGATGCTGGCCCGGCCGACCAGTACCGTGCCGGTGTCGTCGCGGATCAGCGGCGTCTGGGCGGCCTTGCCGCCGATGGCGCGCTTGGCCGCGGAGTTCCCGGTGCCGACCTCGTAGGCCCGGGCGCCGTAGGTCCGGTCGATGGGCACGTAACCGATTTCGACGTGCAGGCGTTCGGTGCGCATCAAGTGGGTCAGGACAGCCGCGAGCGCGGCGTCCTCGCCGAGCACGATCAGGCGCGGCAGGCTGTCCGCGGCGAGCACCGGCAACAGTTCGTCGATCACCGTGGTGTCCGGGATGGCCGCCGTCTGAGTGGTCGCCAGCGCCGCTAGCGCGATCGGGACCGGCGCCCGGTCGCAGCGGAGAACGTGGGTACTCAAACCGCCGTACACCCTCCTGGTTTCCGGCCGACCCGAAGTCGGCCCTCACGCATCGAGCGGGCCGTTCATCCGGCTCGCCCGCAGCAACCATAGTCGCGTTCGCACGCTCATGCCCGGGCCGAGTCGGCATTGTGATCGCAGGCCGGGTCGCCGCTGTGAGCTCAGGCCGGTGCGGCTGTGAGCTCAGGCCGGTGCGGCTGTGAGCTCAGGCCGGTGCGGCTGTGAGCTCAGGCCGGTGCGGCTGTGAGCACAGGCCGGTCGGCCTCATGAGTACATGGCGCGGGGTGCCTGGTTGAGGGCACCCTCAGGGCACTTGGGTAAACTGTCCTTCCGGCCACCGCCTCAGTACGGCAGGTAGCCGCAGCACAGGCGTGCTGCGTGTCGATCCGTAGGAGACCCACAATGCCGGCAATCGTCCTCATCGGCGCCCAATGGGGCGACGAGGGTAAGGGCAAAGCAACCGACCTGCTCGGTGGCCGGTTGCAATGGGTGGTTCGGTACCAAGGTGGCAACAACGCAGGTCACACCGTGGTTCTGCCCAACGGTGACAAGTTCGCCCTGCATCTGATCCCGTCGGGCATCCTGACCCCGGGCGTGCGCAACGTCATCGGCAACGGCGTCGTGGTCGACCCGGGCGTGCTGCTCGAGGAGCTGGAGGGACTGGAGAAGCGCGACGTCGACACCTCGGGTCTGCTGCTCTCGGCCGATGCCCACCTGATCATGCCGTACCACGTGGCCATCGATAAGGTCACCGAGCGATTCCTCGGCAACAAGAAGATCGGCACCACCGGCCGCGGAATCGGCCCCTGCTACCAGGACAAGGTCGCCCGGGTCGGCGTGCGGGCCGCCGACGTGCTCGACGAGAAGATCCTCACCCAGAAGGTCGAGGCCGCCCTGGAGTTCAAGAACCAGGTGCTGGTGAAGATCTACAACCGCCGCGCGCTGGACCCGCAGCAGGTCGTCGACGAGGTGCTCGGCCAGGCCGACAAGTTCAAGCACCGCATCGCCGACACCCGCCTGCAGCTCAACGAGGCGCTCGAGCGCGGCGAGACGGTGCTGCTGGAAGGCTCACAGGGCACCCTGCTCGACGTCGACCACGGCACCTATCCGTATGTGACGTCGTCGAACCCGACCTCGGGCGGCGCGGCCGTCGGTTCCGGCATCGGGCCCAACAAGATCAACACGGTGCTCGGCATCCTCAAGTGCTACACCACCCGCGTCGGCTCGGGTCCGTTCCCGACCGAGCTGTTCGACGAGCACGGCGAATTCCTGGCCAAGCAGGGCGGCGAGGTGGGCGTGACCACCGGACGCGCCCGGCGGTGCGGCTGGTTCGACGCGGTCATCGCCCGCTACGCCACCCGCGTCAACGGCATCACCGACTACTTCCTGACCAAGCTGGACGTGCTGTCCAGCCTGGATCGGGTGCCGATCTGCGTGGCCTACGAGATCGACGGGCGGCGCGTGGAGCAGATGCCCACCACCCAGACCGATTTCCACCACGCCAAGCCGATCTACGAGGAGATGCCGGGCTGGTGGGAGGACATCTCGCAAGCCCGCACCTTCGAGGATCTGCCCGCCAACGCGCAGGCGTATGTGCTGCGGCTCGAGGAGCTCTCCGGCGCCCGGATCTCCTGCATCGGCGTCGGTCCCGGCCGCGATCAGACGATCGTGCGCCACGACGTGCTCGGCTGAGCCCGACCGGTTGATGCCGGAAACGGTTTCGAGCGGAAACGAATTCGCGCGAAACGGTGTCGGACCGGTATCGAGTTACCTCACGGCAGCCGAGTTCCCGCGCGGGACAGGGGCAACGCTCTAGAGTTGTCCCATGGCTCGGAACTGGCCGATGGTCGAGCGCGAAACCGAGTTCGAGACAATCCGCGCGGCCCTCACCGGCCCCCGATACGTGGGGGCCGTACTCACCGGTGACGCCGGTGTAGGCAAGACAACGCTCGCCCGGCAGGTCGGCGCCGCGATCGGCGGCCGGATCCGATGGGTGGCGGGGACCGAATCCGCCCGCGGCATACCGCTGGGCGTGTTCGCGCACATGGTCGGTGCCTACACCGCCCACGACCCGGTCACCTTCATGTCCGCCGCGCGCGAGGCGCTGCTGGCCGACGGCGCGACCATCATCGGCGTCGACGACGCCCATCTGCTCGACCAGCTCTCGGCCACCCTGCTGTTGCAGCTGGCCATCGACAAAGCCGTGCGTGTGGTGGCGACCGTGCGCGTCGGCGTGCCGGTGCCCGACGCGGTCACGTCGCTCTGGAAGGACGGGCACCTGTTGCGGGTCGATCTGCGGCCGTTCACCGAGCAGCAGAGCGTCGAACTGGTGGAGTCCATGCTCGGCGGCCAGCTCGAAGGCTTCACCGCGAACCTGATGTGGGAGTCCTCCGGCGGAAACGCCCTGTTCCTCAAGCATCTGGTGGAGGGTGCGCTGGAGGCGGGCACTCTGCGGCAGGTCAACGGGGTGTGGCAGTTGCGTGGGCGCGCCGCGGTCACCTCCGAACTGGCCGCCTTGCTCGAGGACCGGGTGGAGCAACTGCCCGAGCCGGTGCTGCGGGTGCTGGAACTGCTGACCTTCTGCGAGCCCATCGACCTCGACGTACTGGCCGAGCTGGCGGGCGAGGACGCGGTCGAGGCGGCCGAAACCCGCGGCGTCATCAGGGTTGTCGAGCACGGCCGTCAGTTGACCGTCCGCTACAACCATCCGCTCTTCGGCGAGGTGATCCGCCGCAGGCTCGGCATCGCCTCGGCTCGCAGACTGCGCGGCCTGCTGTTCTCGGCCCTGCAGCAGCGCCCGGTCCACTCCGCCTCCGAACGCATCCGCCTGGCCGAATTGGCGTTGTACAGCGACAGATCCGCCGACCTCGCCCTGTTCGAGGCCGCCGCCACCGATGCCATCGCGCTGGCCGATCTGCCGCTGGCCGAACGCTTCGCCCGGGCCGCGGTCGAGCGCAGGGGCGGGGTGGAGGCCGCCGACCTGCTGGCCCGCGCACTGCTGTGGCAGGGCCATCGTATCGAGGCCGAACGCACCCTCGCCGCCTTCGATCCCGGCGAACTCACCGAACCGCAACTGGCGCGATGGGGCGGCACTCGGGTGTCGAATCTGTTGTGGTCCATGGGCGATGCCGATCGCGCCGACGACGTGCTCGCCCGCGTACGCGCGGGCGTGCGCCATCCCAAGATCATGGCGATCATGGCGGGCCTGTCCTCGGCCTGCGCGGTGAACGAGAACCGCATCGACGACGCGCTCGCCGAAGCGGAATCGGTGATGACCGATCCCGACGCCCCGCCGTGGGCGGTGTGGTGGGCCGCGTTCGGCGGCGGTCTCGCGCTCGCGCTCACCGGTCGCGGCGCCGACGCCCGCCGCTACGCCGCGCGCGGTCACGAAGTCGACCGCCACATCGACGGCCTCAACCGCTTCATGACCACCCACGCCGAGGTGCTCGGCCTGCTCTACACCGGTGACTACGACGCCGCACGCCGTTGCGCCGCACCGCGATTCAGCTACTCCGCGCCCGGCCAGTACCTGGCGTGGGGCATGTCGAAGATCTTGCAGGGCACCGTCGACGTCGCCCAGGGGTGTTTCCCCGACGGCATCGAGCATCTCGAGCAGGCGTTGGCCGCCCTGACCGCCGAAGGCGCTGCCGCCTGGACTTTTCCGGCCCGTATCCGCCTGGCGGAGGCCTATGCCGCGCTCGGCCGGACCGCCGAGTGCGCCGAGTCGATCGCTGAGGCGCACCGGCGCGGCGGCAGGCACAGCGCCGTCTACGAGCCGCAACTCGCCGTCGCCGAAGCCTGTCTCGCCGCCGCCGAGGGCGCCGTCAGCACCGCTGTGCGCCGGGCCCTCGACGCCGCCGATGCCGCCGCCCACGCTCACCAATACGCCATCGAGGCCACCGCCCTGCACGTCGCCGCCCGCTTCGGCGAACACTCGGTGGCCGACCGCCTGACCGAGCTGGCGACCAGGGTGGAAGGCAGGCTGGTCGTGGTGCAGGCCGCTCACGCCCGCGCGCTCGCCGCTCACGACGGCGCGGGCCTGGATGCCGTCGCCGTCGATTTCGAACGGGTCGGAGCGCTGCTCTCTGCCGCCGACGCCGCCGCCCAGGCCGCTTCCGCCCACGAACGCGCCGACGACAGGCGGCGCCTGACGGAGTCGGCAGCCGCCGCGAACCGCTTGGCCGCGGTCTGCGGCGGCGCGAGCACCCCCGCCCTGCGCGCCGCCGCCCAACCCCTGCCGCTGACCGTGCGGGAACGCGAGATCGCCAATCTGGTCGCCGCCGGCCTGTCCAACCGCCAGATCGCCGACCGCCTCACCGTCTCGGTGCGCACCGTGGAGGGGCATCTCTACCGTGCCTGCGGAAAGGTGGACGTGACCGACCGCGAAGCGTTGGGCGCGCTCATCCGGGGCGAGCGCACAGGTGGTTGACCGGCTACTCCGTTCCGCCCGCTGACGATCCGGACAATCCCGAAGAAGGCCCCCGCGGCGAACAGCCGCCCCGGCCCGGCCCCGACTCTCCGGTTACGCTGACTGTCCCGCAATCGGGGACGGAGGGCTGGAATGGACAGACGCGGTCTCGTGGTCGGCGCGGTAGCGGCCGTCCTGACCCTGAGTGGCTGTACCGAGTCCGGTTCCCCGCCCCCGGCCACGACCCCCGTCACCACCTCGTCGGCGTTGTCCCCCGAGCAACAGGACAACCTGCGCATCGTCGAGCGCCTCGCCGAGCTCGGCTGCGACACCAGCGGTTGCATCCAGACCTATTTCGCCTGCAAGGACGGCTACCTCACCGGTGAGGCGTGCGACTTCTATCGCAAGAACCCACTGTGATCGGCGACGACTCGAAGCGGTCTCACGCGGAAACGAGCGGCTTCGTCCACGTGAGCGAGTACCGGAAGTGGAATCGGCGGCGGAGTCGATGACCGGGCAGGATCGCCGAGGCGGTGGTGCGGATCTCGTCGATCGACTCCTTCGGCTCCGCGATGACCATTCCTGGGTAGGCCGACTGGCGGCGGATTCTGCTGACGACCATCACCGGGACGCTCATCGCGGCTGCGGCGAGGTGGTCGGCGATCGTCTTGTTCTCGGACAGTCCGACGATATGCAGCTTTCCGCCCGGAGTCAGTAGTTCCTCCATGCGCTCCAGCGCGGGGGCGAGCGGCATGTGGTGCAGGGCCGCCACACAGGTGATGAGATCGAAAGGCGATTCGCCGAATTCGGTGCGGAGGAAGTCGCCGTGGAGAACTTCGGCGCCGGGCGTCTTCGCCAGCCGCGACCGTGCGGAAACGACGGCCGCCTCGTCCGGATCGATCCCGACGACGGAGCCCGCACGCGCCGAGAGTCGCTGGAGGAGAAGTCCGTCCCCGCAACCGATGTCGAGGACTCGTGCGCCCGGACCGGGGACGGCGGCGACGAGTTCGGGATGGAAGGCGGTGTTGTGATTCCAATACTCCGACATCGGTTTTCAGTGTGTCAGAGGGCGCCGTGGCCGGTGATCCATTCGGCGACGGGGGCGGCGACGAGTTCGGCGTTCTGGTCGTGGCCGAGGCGAGGCAGTTCGCGGTGGTGGGCCAGCGGCAGGGCCTTCGCGGTCGCGGCGGCGGCGGTCTTGATGTTGGCGGCGCTGTCGGCGCCGGAGAGGACCAGGGTCGGGACCGTCAGACCGGACCAGTCGGCCGGGCGCAGCGCCTCGCCGCGGGTGTACGGGCCGATCACGGCCCAGTCGTGGGCCGTGGAGGCGGCGAGTGCTTTCAACGACCGCCAGTAGGGGGTCAAGCGCATGGCGGTCACCATCGTCGGCGGCACGCCCATGACCTTGCGCAGGTAGAAGGCGGCGGCGCGGCCGGACTTGCCTTCGGCGATCAACTGCTCGAGACGGGTGCCGAGATCGGCAGGCGGAACGTGGCCGGAGCGGTCGACGACGAACGGCGGCTCGAACGCGACCACCCGCGTGACGGCGGAGAGCCGGCCCGAGGCCGCCGCGCGCAGAGCGAGCACCGCCCCCGCGGACCAGCCGAACAACGTCACCGAATCACCCGCGGCCGCCACCAGGGCCGCCAGATCGTCGATCTCGTTGCCCGCCTGGTAGACGCCGGGGGTGTCGCCGCTGTCGCCGCGCCCGCGCCGGTCGTAGACGATCGCGGTGATGCCGTACCGGTCGGCCAGCAGCCGGGCCAGCTCGGTGAGCTTGGGCGAATGCCTGTCCTCGAGCGCGCCGCCGACGAGGATCACGCTGCCCGTGCCTGCGTTCTCCGCCCCCGCACGCTCGGTGCCCGCCTGCTGTGGGCCGTTGCTCTTCGCGCCGATCCGGTCGAACGCGATCGTGGTGCCGTCCGCCGAGGTCACCGTCTCCATGCGTATGAGCTTCCTTCCGGTGTCGTCGTCCCGGCCGCCTCCGGCCACGCTCCTCGATTCCGCCGCTTCCATCATCCGGTGCCGCGGGTGATCTCCTCGCATCGCCTCCACAGTGTCTGCCATGCCGACGCGACGCTCGGCGCATCGCGGTTGTGATAGCGCAATCGCATATGTGAGCGGGCGGCTTCGGAGTGATTACCATGGCTCCGACTCGGAGGAAGGCAGCTTGTGACAGCAACATTCGATGTGGGTGCGCATTCGCAGTCGCTGGTGGGACACCACTACCGGCTCGACGACTATTACGAGGTCGGGCGGGAGAAGATTCGCGAGTACGCCCGCGCCGTGCAGGACTACCATCCCGCGCACTGGCAGGAAGCCGCCGCGGGCGAGCTCGGCTACACCGGCCTGGTCGCGTCGCCGACCTTCTTCTCGATCCCGGCGATGCTGGCCAACCGCAGGCTGTTCGAGTCCGTCATCACCGGCTACGACGTGTACGTGCAGACCGATCAGGTCTTCGAGTGGTACGCACCTGTCGTCGCGGGCGACCGTTTGACCAGCGATGTCGAGCTGTCCTCGGTCCGGCGGATCGCGGGCAAGGATCTGCTGACGGTCACCAACACCTTCACCGACGAATCCGGCTGTGTGGTGCAGGTCATGCACACCACCGTCGTCGGCATCACCGCCGACGAGGTCGACCCCGGCATCGGCGACGCCATGAAGAGCGTTCTCATGCACGGTCTCGACGTGAACGCTCCGGCCACCACCGTCCAGGACGGCGCGCAGGGGTCCGCCGAGCAATCGCCTTCGGCGAAGGTCGCCCTCTCGACCAGGATCGCCGCGCCCCGCGCCCCGCACACCTCGGTGCGCTTCGACGAGGTGGCGGTCGGCGATACGCTCACGCCGCGCACCGTGGCCCTCACTCGCGGCGATCTGGTCAACTACGCCGGTGTGTCCGGCGACGCGAACCCGATCCACTGGAACGATCGCATCGCGAAGCTGGCGGGCCTGCCCGACGTCATCGCACACGGCATGCTCACCATGGCCTGCGGTGCCGGCTTCGTCACCGACTGGCTCGGCGACCCGGGCGCGCTGGCCAAGTACACGGTCCGGCTGTCGAACTACACCGTGGTCGAGGCGAACGCCGTCGGGACCGTCGAATACTCCGGCCGCATCAAGTCGGTCGATCCCGAATCCAAGACCGCCGTCGTGCTCATCACCGCGAAATCGGCGGGCCGCAAGATCTTCGGCCTCGCCACCGCCGAGGTCCGTCTGTCCTGAGCTGCCGAAACCCTGTTCCCGGCCGTCGTCGGGCGGCTGGGTCCGGCGGGGCCGCTCCGATCATTCGGCCCGGTCGCGTACCCAGGCCGGCTGAATGAAGACGCCATCGGCCTCGACAGTGAGTCCGTCGGCGGTCGACAGGGAACCGACGACGAAGGTCTTGACTCCTTCGACACGGTCGACGCGCGCCTCGGCGCGGACCTTCCCCAGGGGCGTCGGCCTCCGGTAGCGCAGCGTGAGGGTTCCGGTGAAGGATGGCTTGCCGTCGACGGCCGCGGCATGGCCGAGGATCTGGTCGAGGAGCAGCGCGGTGACCCCACCGTGGACCAGCCCGGGCGGCCCTTCGTAGGCGGCCCCCAGGGTGATCTCGGCCCAGTGCAGCCCCGTGTCGTCCCGTTCGACGACCATCGGCGGCGCGATCGGATTGCGCACGCCCACCGCCGCGTTGCCCCACGACATCACGGTCCCGTCGGCGGTGTACCTGGCGCCGAAGGAGCCCTCGATCTGCTTCTCACGCAACCGCGCGGTCGCTACGCGGATGGTCGCCTCGACATCGCGAATGGTGTCCTCGTCGGCCTCGGTGCGAATGGTCGCGTCCACGAGCTCCCGCACGGCCTGCGTGAGCGGGCCGTACAGCGCGATACGGCGGTCGATTTCGGCGGCGTCGATGTCGTCGAAGATGATCTGCACGCGCGTTCCTGCTATCTGATGATCGATCGGATCCGGTGTCCGACGATACGGACGGATATCCGGCTGCCCGGATTGCCGGATCGTAACCCAGACCGTCATCGTGGCCGCCGACCGTGCCGTTGGGCGGGATCAGGCCGGGCGGGTGGGTGCCGTCGCACGGGTCTCGGCGCGCAACGCCCCGGCGCGCTCAGAAGAGCGTCGGCTCGCCGAAACCCGGTGTGCGCTCGATCTCGAGCAATCGCGCCTTCGTGCCGATTCCGCCGGGTGCGGAGAATCCGTGCAGCGCGTGGTCGGCGGCGAGCACACGATGGCACGGGATGATCAGTGGGATCGGATTGCGGCCCAGCGCCTGCCCGACCGCCTGCGCCGCTCCCGGCAGCCCGGCGCGTTCGGCGACCTGCCCGTAGCTGAGGGTGTGGCCGGGGTCGATGGCGCGGGTGATCTCGTAGACCGTGCGGTGGAAGTCCGGCAGGCCTGCCAGGTCCAGCCGGATCCAGCGCAGATCGTCCGGTTCGCCCGCGAGGTGGGCGCGGACGCCGTCGATCGCCGCGCGGATCACCTCGGTCGGCTCGGCTTCGGTGATGTCCGCCCGCCGCAGCCGCTCGCGCGCGGCGCCCGGATCGGCCTCCGGCAACCGGAACCCCACCACGGCATCCGCACGCCAGCTGATGGCGCAGACGCCGATCGCCGTCTGGAACAGCGCGGTGTCGGCCCGCGCCTGGTCCGGCAACGCGGCCTCCGACCGTGCGCGTTCGGACCGTGCGCGTTCAGACCGTGCGCGTTCGGACCGTGCGGCCTCGGTCCGGCGGGCGGGGGCACTCATAGGACCAGTGTGCACCCGGGGGCCGACACCGAGCTCGAGGCAGTAGAGATCTGCGAACCAGTCCAGTCCAGTTTTTCGCCACTGGACTGGACTGGTTCTCGGCCGCGCATCGGCGCGGCGCGGGCTGACGAACGATCGGAGCTTCGTGCTGCCACCGCATGCGGATCAGGCGGCCTCGCGGTCTTCGTCGTGTATGCGCGCGGCCGTGATGTCCCGCAATTGTCGCTGGTGATCATAGAATCCGGGATCGGCGTCGCGGTGCGCGCCGATCGCGCGGAACTGCGCGTGCACCCTGGAGGCGACCGGCTCGCGGCGGACGGCTCGGTAGGCGAGAACGGTGACGGCGAGGGCGATCAGCAGCGGCAGCAGAGTGGTCATCCCTTCAGGGTCGGGCCACTGGCCTTGCTTTTGAATATCCACTACCCGAATACTGGACTCTATGGCGACTCGAGTGATCGGTGCGGCCGGACTGGCGCGCGACCTGGGCAACTGGCGGACGGTGGGCGCGGAGGAGACCGCGCACCGCGGCAGGCCCGCCTACCTGGCGCTGGCCGAGGGCATCCGGCTGCTCATCCACGACGGTCGCGCCCCGCTCGGTGTCGCGCTGCCCAGCGAGCGCGATCTGGCCGCCACCCTCGGCGTCAGCCGCACCACCATCACCTCGACCTACGCCCTGCTGCGCGAACACGGCTACCTGATCAGCAGGCAGGGGTCCCGTTCCACCGTGGCACTGCCGCCCAGCGTGCCGAGCGACGGCACCAGGGCCTCGCGGGGCATCCTCGCCACGATCATGCAACCGGAGCCGACCACCGTCGACCTCACCTATGCCGCCATGACTGCCCCGGAGGGCATCGAGAACGCGTACTCCGATGCCCTGCAACGTCTGCCGACCTACCTGGGTACGCACGGCATGGACCCGGTCGGCATGCTCGCCCTGCGTGAAGCCGTCGCCCGCCGCTACACCGCCCGCGGCCTGCCCACCGATCCCGACCAGATCCTCATCACTCTCGGCGCCCAGCACGGCCTGCGTCTGCTGCTCAACGTGCTCGCCGCCCCGGCTGCCCGGGTGCTCATCGAACACCCCACCTACCCGAACGCCATCGAGGCCATCCGCGATGTCGGCGCCCGCCCCGTCCCGGTGCCGTTGTTGCTCGAGAATCCCTCCGCCGGTTGGGATCTCGACGGCGTCCGCAGCGCCGCCCGGCAGACCGCCGCGACCCTGGCCTACCTGGTCCCCGACTTCAACAACCCCACCGGGATGATGCTCGACGGCGAGGGCCGCGCCGAACTGGCCGCCATCGCCCGCGAGACCCGCATGACGATCATCGTCGACGAGTCCATGGTCGATCTCGGCCTCGACCCGCACACCGAGACCATGCCGCCCCCGGTGGCCGTGTTCGGCAAGGGCAGCGAGATCGTCACCATCGGCTCGGCCTCGAAGTCGTTCTGGGGCGGCCTGCGGGTCGGTTGGATCCGCGCGGGCACGTCGCTGATCACCAGGCTGCTGGGCAGCCGTGCCACCGTCGACCTCGGCACGCCGGTGATGGACCAGCTCGCCACCGTCCACCTGCTCGAACACGCCGACGAGGCCCTGGCCCGCCGCCGCGAACAGCTTCGCGCCCAGCGCGCCGCCTTGCTGGACGCCCTCGCCGGGGAACTGCCGGACTGGAAGGTGCAGCCCGGTGCGGGCGGCATGTCGGTCTGGGCGCAACTGCCCGCGCCGGTCTCCACCGCGCTGGCCGCCACCGCACCCAATCACGGCGTATTGCTCGCCGCCGGACCGCGTTTCGGTGTCCAAGGCGCGTTCGAGCGCTTCGTGCGCCTGCCCTACACCCACCGTGAGGCGGAACTGCGCCTGGCGGTCGAGTCGATCGCGTCGGCCTATGCCGCGCTCACTCCGCGTGCCGCGCAACCGCTCGACCCGTTGAACCTCTCCGTGCGCTGAACGCCCGGCCCGCCGACCTGCGGTCCGCCGAGTCGTCGGTCGCGCGACCGCTCGGCGCGCCGCGTCCACGCAACCGCGGCCCGGAGAATGCGAACGGCCCCGGAGAATGCGAACGGCCCCGGAGAACGTGATCGGCCCCGGAGAATGCGAACGGCCCCGCGCGCGACCGGCGGTCGCGCGTGGGGCCGTAGCGCCGGATCTCAGTCCGCCCAGACGGTTTCGATCGGGGTGCCCTCGTTCGGCGGCGGTGTCGGCACGGCCGCCGGGGTGCGCGAGAAGCGCGGGGCGGGCGCGTGCTGCACGACGCCGTCGATCTCCACCAGGCCGGTGCGCGCGACGATGTGCTCGTTCTCGGTGGCCTCGCTCAGCGTGAGCACAGGGGTGGTGCAGGCGTCGGTGCCGGCGAAGATCTCGGCCCACTCGTCGCGGGTCTTGGTCTTGAACTTCTCGGTGAACAGCTTGCGCAGGTCGTCCTGGGCGCTCGGGTCGATCTGGGCGGGCAGGTCCGCCGGATCGAGCTCGAGGCCCTTCAGCAGTTCGGCGTAGAACTGCGGCTCGATCGCGCCCACGGCCATGTACCTGCCGTCGGCGGTCTCGTAGGTGTCGTAGAACGCCATGCCGGTGTCGAGCAGGTTGGTGCCGCGCTCGTCGGACCACAGGCCGACGCCGCGCATGCCCCAGATCATGTGCGAGAGCGCCAGCGCGCCGTCGACCATCGCGGCGTCGACGACCTGGCCCTCGCCCGAGCTCTGGCGTTCCACCAGCGCCGCGAGGATGCCGAACACCAGGAACATCGAGCCGCCGCCGAAGTCGCCGACCATGTTCAGCGGCGGCACCGGCCGCTCACCCTTGCGGCCGATGGCGTTGAGCACGCCGGTGAGCGAGATGTAGTTGATGTCGTGGCCTGCCCGATCGGCCAGCGGGCCGTGCTGGCCCCAGCCGGTCATCCGGCCGTACACCAGGCGCGGGTTGCGGGCCAGCGTCTCCTCGGGGCCCAGACCCATGCGCTCGGTGACGCCGGGACGGAAGCCTTCGATCAGCACGTCGGCCTTGTCGATCAGGCGCAGTACCTTCTCGATGTCGGCGGGGTCCTTGAGGTTGGCCTCGACGATCGTGCGGCCGCGCCACTGCGGGCGCTCCATCAGGCCGGGGAACTGGCCGGGCCGCTGGACGCGCACCACGTCGGCGCCCAGGTCGGCCAGCAGCAGCGCCGCGTGCGGGCCGGGGCCGATGCCTGCCAGCTCGACAACTCGGATGCCCGCGAGCGGGCCCTGCTTGGTGGCGGTGGATGAAGTGCTCACGCCTTACCTCGGTTCGTCGTTGATCCAGGTCACCGGCAGCCGGTGCCTCTCGCCGGAGCGGCCCGGCGAGCTGTATTGACAGTATGACAATAACTGCGCCTCGCGCAGGCCCTGCCCCGCGTGCGTATGACAGCGCGATGGGCGAGAATCCGTGCGGCGCGCGACAGCGGGCGGACGGAGGGATTCGAACGTGAGTGTGTGGGGCGAAATCGTTGTCGGCCTGGTGATCCTGGTCGGATTGG
Source organism: Nocardia shimofusensis NBRC 100134 (assembly GCF_001613125.1). Classification (GTDB taxonomy): domain Bacteria; phylum Actinomycetota; class Actinomycetes; order Mycobacteriales; family Mycobacteriaceae; genus Nocardia; species Nocardia shimofusensis. The sequence goes on along the minus strand of NZ_BDBT01000001.1, from coordinate 152,518 downwards.
TGGGCATCGTCGTGCCGGTGCTGCCGGGCGTGCTCGCGATCTTCGGCGCGATCCTGGTCTGGGCGATCATGACCGGCGGGACCACGGCGTGGGTGGTCTTCGCGATCACCACCGTGCTGCTCGTGGTCTCCGGGGTGATCAAGTACATGTGGCCGGGCCGCAATATGAAGGAAGCCGGGGTGCCCAACCGGGCACTGTTCCTCGGCGGGGCACTGGCCATCGTCGGTTTCTTCGTGATCCCCGTGGTCGGTTTGTTCGCCGGCTTCGTCCTCGGCGTCTACCTCAGCGAACTGGAACGGCTGAGCGACAGCAAGCAGGCGTGGACCTTCACCGTGCACGCCCTCAAGGGCGTGGGCCTGTCGATCCTGATCGAACTCGCCGGTGCGCTGCTGGCTACCGCTGTGTGGGTGGTGGGGGCCATCGCGGTGTAGAGCCCGCCGCTTCTCGGATCGGACGAAGACCGCGCGGTCGGCCGGGGAAAGTCTGTTGCCGGTCGGCGGATCGGCGCATACCGTTGCCCCGCATGGTGACGTGGTCGCAGTGGGTGACCTTCGCGGGGCTGGCGTTCGTGATGGTGGCGCTGCCGGGGCCGAGTGTGCTGTTCACGATCGGGCGGGCGCTCACGGTCGGGCGGCGTGCCGCGCTGCTGACGGTCGTGGGCAACTCGGCGGGGGTGTATGCGCAGGTCGTCGCCGTCGCGTTCGGGCTGGGTGCGGTGGTGACGGCGTCGGCGACGGTGTTCACCGCGATCAAACTGGCGGGCGCGCTGTATCTGGTCTACCTGGGGATACAGGCGATTCGGCAGCGCGCGGAGTTGGCCGGCGTGCTGGGGACCGACGGGGTGGCACCCGCCTTCACCACGAGGCGGGTGCTGCGTGACGGATTCGTCGTCGGTGTGGCCAACCCCAAGTCGATCGTCTTTCTGACCGCGCTGCTCCCGCAAGTGGTCGACCCCGGCCGGGGTGCGGTGACCGGGCAGGTTCTGGTGCTCGGCCTGTGTATCCCGGCATTCGCCCTGTTCTGCGACTCGGGGTGGGCGCTGGCCGCGGGGACCGCGCGTGCCTGGCTGGCCGGCACCCCTCGCCGCCTGGCCGCGGTGGGCGGAGCGGGCGGGCTGGTATTGATCGGGCTCGGTGCTTCCCTCGCCCTCACCGGTCGCAAGGACTGAGCCCGGTCAGCGCTCGATCGCGCCGAACGGGATGGTGTCGGCCGGTTCCTGCGGGGGTTCGCGCCGGATCGGCCCCACCGCCTCGGTCGCGGGCAGCGGCAGTGTCGGGTCGGGGTCGTCGAACTCGGGGCGCTGCCTGGCGGGCAGGCGGTAGAACGCGCGGGCGTTGTCCTCGAGCACGGCGTGCATGTCCGCGCCGACCACATCGCAGAGCAGGTCCACGTCCGAGTCGCGGAACGGGCGGCCCGCCCTGGTGCCCGGCAGGTCGCTGCCGAACATGAGCGCCTGGGGATTGACCGCGTGGATGCGGCGCAGCGTGTCGGCCACGTTCATCGACACCCGGCCGAAACCGGTCGCCTTCACCCGCGCGCCCCGGTCGACGAGGTCGAGCAGGTAGGGCAGGCCCTCCTCGGACATGCCGAGATGGTCGACCGAGAGCGCGGGCAGCTTGGTGATCACCGGTTGCAGCGAGGCGAGCATCTGCCCGTCCACGTAGACCTCGACGTGCCAGCCCGCCAGTTCGTGGGCGCGCAGCGCCTGGACGGTCATGCCGGTGATGTCGGTGGCGGCCCGCTTGAGGTTGAAGCGCAGCGCGCGCACGCCGACGCGGTCCAGTTCGACGATCTCGTCGTCGCCTGCGTCGAGGTCCAGGCGGGTCACCCCGACCCAGTTCTCGCCCAGTTCGGCCAGCGCCGCCTTGAGATAGGCCTGATCGGTGCCCTGGAACGACGCGCTGACCACGGCTCCGCCCTGGACGTCGAAGCGCGCCATCCGCTTTCGATAGTCGGCGATGGTGTACGGCTCGGGCAGGTAGCCCTCGTTCTCGGTCAGCGGAAACCGCGGATCGATGATGTGGACATGTGCGTCGAACACTTGTACAGAATGCCTCGAGATCGCGTCGCTGTCGCACCCGTCCCATCGGGAGACGACCGCGAGCGGACATGGAAGAGGGGCGCATGCCGCGCCCCTCTTCAGGATGATTCGGAAAAGTCCTACACCTTGTTCGGTTCGCTGGCGCGCAGCATGTCCTCGCGCTCGACGACCTTGACCCGCTCGCGGCCTTCCGGCTCGCCCAGCGAACGCTCGTGCGCGTCCAGCCGGTACCAACCGGCCCAGGTGGTGAACGGCAGGCCCTTGCCCTCCAGGAAGTCGATCACGGCCTGCGGGTCCGGGTTCTCGGCCGGGGTGAACGACGGCGCGTCGTCGAGCAGGCAGGCGATGGTCTCGTTGGCGTCGCCCTTGGTGTGGCCGATCAGACCGACCGGGCCGCGCTTGATCCAGCCGGTGACGTAGGTGGCGGGCACGTAGCGGCCCGCACCGTCGGCGTTCTCGTCGGCCAGCACGCGACCGGCCTCGTTCGGTACGGTGCCTGCCTGGTCGTCGAAGGGCAGCTCGCTGATGTTCTGCGACAGGTATCCGACGGCGCGGTAGACGGCTTGGACGTCCCAGTCTTTGAACACGCCGGTGCCTTTGACGTTGCCGGTGCCGTCGAGCTGGGTGCGTTCGGTGCGCAGGCCGACGACCTTGCCGTTGTCGTCGCCGACGATCTCGGCGGGGGACTCGAAGAAGTGCAGGAACAGCTTGTGCGGGCGAGCACCTTGGTCGCGGATGGCCCACTGTTCGAGGGTATTGGCGACCATGTCGACCTGCTTGGAATGCCTACGGGCGGCTTCGGAGCCCTCGTCGTAGTCGATGTCCTCGGGATCGACGATGACCTCGATGTTCGGGGAATGGTCGAGTTCGCGCAGCTCCAACGGCGTGAACTTCGCCTGCGCGGGGCCGCGTCGGCCGAACACGTGGACTTCGAGGGCCTTGTTGGCCTTCAACCCCTCGTAGACGTTCGGGGGGATCTCGGTGGGCAGCAGTTCGTCACCGGTCTTGGCCAGCACACGCGCTACGTCCAAAGCGACGTTGCCGACACCGAGGACGGCGACCTTCTCCGCGTCCAACGGCCAGGAACGCGGCACGTCGGGGTGCCCGTCGTACCAGGACACGAAGTCGGCCGCGCCGTAGGAACCGTCGAGCTCGATACCGGGGATGTTCAGGGCGCGGTCGGCGTTGGCGCCGGTGGAGAAGATGACCGCGTCGTAGAAGCGGCGCAGGTCGGAGAGGGTGATGTCGGTGCCGTAGTCGATGTTGCCCAGGAGCCGGACCTGGTCTTTGTCGAGCACTTTGTGCAGGGCGGTGATGATGCCCTTGATGCGGGGGTGGTCGGGTGCGACGCCGTAGCGGATCAGGCCGAACGGCGCGGGCATGCGTTCGTAGAGGTCGATGCTGACCTCGGCTTCGGACTTCATCAACGCGTCGGCGGCGTAGATCCCGGCGGGTCCGGCGCCCACGATCGCGATGCGGAGCGGGCGGGCGCCGCTGGCCGGCGCTGCACTCTGTTCGGTCATCTTTTACGCGCACCCTTATCGGTCGAAAACTTCAACTGGAGTTTGTTCTCAGCTTAGGCCCATGTAGTTAGCCCAGGCTAAGTCGACGCATCGATCCGGTCACCACGTCGGTGTGGACGTCAGCCGCTCGCCGTCGGAATCCAGGTCACGGCGGCTCCTCGCGGGGCCGTGATCGGCCATTCTATCGGTGGGGCCCGTACGCACTCGAACCGTGGTCCCCGCCGTCTCCCACGCTACCCGGGTGATCGGGACGGGCAACCGGACCCGGCCGGGGGTCGCCGCCCGTGCGTACCTGCTCACCAGGGATCATCGAGGCATGGCCGACAGCGAACCCTCAGCACAGGACGAGCCCGTCATCCCGATCGATCAGACCGACGAGCGGTCGATGACGCCGTTCATCGCCGCCGCGGTGGTCGCGGTGTTGGTGCTGGTCGGCATCGTGCTGGGTGGCATCCTGTCGCCCGCTGAGAAAAATGTCACAGAGGCCGATCGCATCACCGCGGCCGTGCAGAACTTCGTCGAGGGTACGAACGCCACCGACGAGGTGCCGCCGCCCGGTTCCGCGTGCGCGGATTTCGACCCCGACCGCTCGCCCTTGGCCGATCAGGAAGATTCCGGCAAGACAATCGAACTGAGGTCGGTCACCGGCCAGACCGTCAACGGTGACCGCGCCAAGGCCACGGTCACGACCGCGATGGACGGCGCCGAGCAGACCGCCACCTGGAACCTCGTGCGCGGCGAGCGCGGATGGCTGATCTGCACTGAGTGAATCGGTTGACAGCGCGACTTCGTGGCAGGCAATCTCAGAGCCGAGGTCATGAGTACCAGCGCCAAGCCCCGGCTTGCTGGTCGGCAACCCTCCTCCGCGGCGGGGTGCTCCGGGTGACGACCCGGCCGTACCGACGACGGTGCGGCAAGTGCGGATTCACAGGAGGTTGGAATGAGTTATGCCGGGGACATCACCCCGTCTCAGGCGTGGGAGCTGTTGCGTGACAATCCCGCGGCTGTCCTGATCGACGTGCGCACCGAAGCCGAATGGCGCTTCGTCGGCGTGCCCGACACCAGTTCCATCGACCGGCCCACCGCGCTGATCGAATGGGTCGACGGCACGGGCTCGCCCAACCCGCGCTTCGCCGAGCAACTGAGCAAGGCGCTGGCCGGGCGCGATCTCGAGGCCCCGGTCGTCTTCCTGTGTCGTTCCGGCCAGCGTTCCGCGAACGCCGCCACGCTGGCGACCGACCTGGGAATCGCTCCCTCCTACAACGTGATCGACGGTTTCGAGGGTCCGCTGGATGACGAGGGTCGTCGTGGCGTGGCGGGCTGGCGGGCCGAGGGCCTGCCGTGGAGGCAGTCGTGATCACCGGAGGTTCGTTCGACAAGCCGCTGCCCGAGGGCGTCGGCCCCGCCACCCTCGGGGTGCGCGGCGGGCTGCGTCGCTCCGGTTTCGAGGAGACCGCCGAGGCGCTGTACCTGACCTCCGGTTTCGTCTACGAGAGCGCCGAGGCCGCCGAGGCCGCGTTCACCGGCGAGGTCGAGCACTTCGTCTACTCCCGCTATGGCAACCCCACCGTGGCGATGTTCGAGGAACGCATCCGCCTGATGGACGGCGCGGAGGCCGCGTTCGCCACCGCCAGCGGCATGTCGGCGGTGTTCACCGCGCTCGGCGCGCTGTTGAAGGCCGGTGACCGTCTCGTCGCCGCGCGCAGCCTGTTCGGCTCCTGCTTCGTGGTGTGCAACGAGATCCTGCCGCGCTGGGGCGTGGAGACGGTGTTCGTCGACGGCGAGGATCTCGACCAGTGGGAACAGGCGCTGTCGGTGCCCACCACGGCCGTGTTCTTCGAGACCCCGGCCAACCCGATGCAGACTCTCGTCGATGTGCGCCGCGTGAGCGAACTCGCCCATGCCGCGGGCGCGAAGGTGGTGCTGGACAACGTCTTCGCCACCCCGCTGCTGCAGAAGGGCTTCGACCTCGGCGCCGACGTCATCGTCTACTCCGGCACCAAGCACATCGACGGCCAGGGCCGGGTGCTCGGCGGCGCGATCCTCGGTGATCGGGAGTACATCGACGGCCCGGTCAAGAACCTCATGCGCCACACGGGCCCCGCGCTGAGCCCGTTCAACGCCTGGACCCTGCTCAAGGGCCTGGAGACGATGCCGCTTCGCGTGCGGCACTCGACGGAATCGGCGCTGAAGATCGCCCGCTTCCTCGAGGGCAACTCCTCGGTGTCGTGGGTGAAGTATCCGTTCCTGGAATCGCATCCGCAGTACGACCTGGCGCGCAGCCAGATGTCCGGCGGCGGCACCGTGGTCACCTTCGAACTCGCGGCCGGCGACGGCGAGGGCAAGAAGCGTGTTTTCGAGATGCTCAACCGCTTGCGGATCGTCGACATCTCCAACAACCTGGGCGATGCCAAGACGTTGATCACCCACCCGGCCACCACCACCCACCGCGCGATGGGGCCGGAGGGGCGGGCGGGCATCGGCCTGAGCGACGGCGTGGTGCGCATCTCCGTGGGCCTCGAGGACGTCGAGGATCTGCTCGGCGATCTCGAGCACGCCCTGAGCTGAAACAGCTCGCGCGAACGAATTCGGCCCCGCCGCTCGTGAGGAGCAGCGGGGCCGAATCGTCGGATCAGCCCAGGGCGCGCAGGCGCGGGGCGAGATCGCGCTGGAACAGGCCGAGGAACCGGCGCTGATCGTGGCCGGGCGCGTGGAAGACCAGGTGGTTGAGGCCCGCGTCCAGGTACGGCTTGATCTGCTCGACGGCCTCGTCCGGGTCGCTGGCCACGATCCAGCGCTTGGCGATCTGCTCGATCGGCAGCGCGTCGGCGGCGGCCTCCATCTCGATCGGGTCGGTGATGCTGTGCTTCTGCTCGGCGGTCAGCGACAGCGGCGCCCAGAACCGCGTGTTCTCCAGCGCCAGCTCGGGATCGGTGTCGTAGGAGATCTTGATCTCGATCATCCGGTCGATGTCGTCGACCGTGCGCTCGACCTTCGCCGCGCCTTCGGCCACCGCGGGCATCAGCTTCTCGGTGTAGAGCTCCATGCCCTTGCCCGAGGTGCAGATGAACCCGTCGCCCGCCCGCCCGGCGTAGCGGGCCACCAGCGGCCCGCCCGCGGCGATGTAGACCGGCACCCCGCCTTCGGGCACGTCGTAGATGGACGCGCCGACGGTCTTGTAGTACTGGCCGTCGAAGTCCACGCGATCGCCGGTCCACAGCGCCCGCATCAGGTCCACCGACTCGCGCAGCCGCGCGAACCGCTCCTTGAACTCCGGCCATTCGCCCTGGTAGCCGGTGGCGATCTCGTTGAGCGCCTCACCGGTGCCGACACCGAGCATGACCCGCCCCGGGTACAGGCAGCCCATGGTGGCGAACGCCTGCGCGATCACCGCCGGGTTGTAGCGGAAGGTGGGGGTCAGCACGGAGGTGCCCAGCTGGATGCGCTCGGTGCGCGCGCCCACGGCCGCCATCCAGGCCAGCGAGAACGGCGCGTGCCCGCCCTTGTGCCGCCAGGGCTGGAAGTGATCGCTCACGGTGGTGGAGTCCATGCCGTGCTCCTCGGCGAGTACGGCGATGTCCACCAGCTCGCGGGGCCCGAATTGTTCCGCCGACGCCTTGTATCCCAGCTTGAGATCACCCATGTGCGTGTCTCTCCTGTCGCTTGTGTGCTCTGCTCTCGCACGGCCGATTTCCGACACTAGTCACGCCGGCCGTGCGCGGAACAGACCGTCCCTGCCGAGGGACGTGCCGACAGCTCAGTCGACCGGGGCCACCCGGATCAGATTGCCGTCCGGGTCGGTGGCGAGGAAGGTGCGCCCGAACACCTCGTCGTGCGGTTCCATGACGATGCGCACACCCCTGGCCATCCAGTCGCGGTGCAGGGCGTCGATCCGGTCGGCGCCGCCGTCGATCGTCAGGCACACCTCGCTGGTGCGCGTGACCGCGCCGAGGTGGTCGTCGTCGACCCCGCTCCACAGCGCGAGCTGAACGCCGCCGCCCAGGTCGAAGGCGATGAAGCGGGGGGATTCGAACACCGGCTTCATGTCGAAGAGGTCGCCGTAGAAGCGGGCCGAGGCCGGCGCGTCGGTGACGTAGACGATGAACATGTTCGGTGCGGTCATGTGCGTTCTCCTGGTGTTGCTGACAGTGACCGCAGCAGAGTGCAATTCATATACGACGGAATCCGTCGTGATTTCTGGAATTCTCGGAAATATGACCCCGGATCGCTTCTTCGCCCTGCTGCTCGCCCTGCAGACGCGCGAGTGCCTCACCACCGCCGACCTGGCCGATCAGGTGGGCGTCTCGACGCGAACCGTGGTGCGCGACCTGCGGTGGTTGCAGGACGCCGGTTTCCCGATCCTGATCCGGCGCGGCCGGTGGGGCGGGGTGTCGCTGCTGCCCGGCGGCAGCCTCGACACCGCCCGCCTGACCCCCGACGAGCGGGATCACCTCGCCCTGGCCGGCCTCGACGACGCCCAGCGCGACCAGCTCGGCGGCCGCAGCGACGGCCGTAGAGCCCTGGACAAGGTGACGCCGCGCGGCCGGGCACGGCCGGGACAGTCGCTGCCGCTGAGCGCCGTCGTCGTCACCGACAACCGGCCGTGGTTCTCCGCGCAGGCTGGTGGCGTGGAACCGGCGCGGCTGGTGGGCGATCTCCGGCGCGGCGTGCGGTTGCGCATCAACTATCGCCGCGCTGTCGAGGCGGAACCGACCTGGCAGGTCGTCGACCCCTACGGCCTGCTCGCCAAGGGCGGCCGGTGGTATCTCGTCGCCGACAAGCAGGGCAGTCCGCGCCTGTATTCGCTCGAACGCCTCGCCGACTGGGAGCCGCTGCGCGTCCCGCGCCGGTTGCGGCCGGGCGTCACAGCGGCGCAGGTCGCCGCCCACCTCACCGCGAACTGGGAGAACACCGAGAACCTGCGCGTGGCGGGCCTGCTGCACGTGACCCAGGTGGACCGCGCCCGGCGGATCCTCGGCACCCGCCTGACCGTCCACCCGCCCGCGGACGGCGAGCAGATGCCGTTCACCCTCACCTGCCGCGTCCTCGAGGACGTGCGCCAGCTCCTGCCCTTCGCCGACCAAGCGATCGTGACCGCGCCCGCCGAAGCCCGTGCCCACCTCCGCGACCTGGCCGCCCGTACGCTCGCGCGATACAGCTCGCCGTGACCGCCCTGCGCTACCTCCCCACGGCGATGGCGCAGAATCGACGGGTGACCAACAGCCAGGCGAGCGAGAGCCACCTCAGCGACAACGAGCCCGTCCTCTCCTACCTGACCGACATGGACGGCGTCCTGGTCAGCGAGGACCACCTGGTCCCCGGCGCCGACACGTTCCTCGCCGAACTGCGCGCGAACGAGATCCCCTTCCTCGTCCTCACCAACAACTCCATCCGCACCCCACGCGACCTGCAAGCCCGCCTGCGCCTGACCGGCCTGGACATCCCGCAGGAGGCCATCTGGACCTCCGCCCTGGCCACCGCCGCCTTCCTCGACGCCCAGCGCCCCGGCGGCACCGCCTACGTCGTCGGCGAATCCGGCCTCACCACTGCCCTGCACGAGATCGGCTACGTCCTCACCGACCGCGACCCCGACTACGTCGTCCTCGGCGAGACCCGCACCTACTCCTTCGAAGCCATCACCACCGCCATCCGCCTGATCGAGCGTGGGGCCCGATTCATCGCCACCAATCCCGACGCCACCGGGCCGTCCCGCGAGGGCCTGCTGCCCGCCACCGGTTCGGTTGCCGCCCTGATCACCCGCGCCACCGGCCGCGAGCCGTATTACGTCGGCAAGCCGAACCCGCTGATGATGCGCTCGGCTCTGCGTCGCATCGGCGCCCACTCGCAGTCGGCGGTCATGATCGGTGATCGCATGGACACCGACGTCATCTCCGGGCTGGAGGCCGGTATGCGCACCATCCTGGTGGTGACCACCGGCATTTCCACGGCTGCCTCCGTCGAGCAGTACCCCTACCGGCCGACCTTGGTCCTGGATTCAGTTGCCGATCTGGTCGGCCGTACGGCGAACCCCTTCACCTGAGAAGTGGCCGATGGATCGGAAGTCCCGGGATTCACACTGCGACGACGGCGATTCCCGGCCCGCACAGCAGCGTCAGGGCTTCGGTGTCGGAGGTGAGAACGGTAACCGGTGGTCGCGCGGCTCTCGCCACGGCGGCCAGGACGGCGTCGACGGCGTATTTGTGGCCGTGAAGACTGTGCGTCCGGAGCAGTTCGGCGGCGTCGTCGCTCACCCGCCGTGTTATCTCGTGGACCTCCAAGCGGGACAGCGTCCACGAGATCCGGTTCTTCGGGAGACGGCCGTGCTCGGCCTCGAGCCTGGTCATCGTGGTGGTGCCTACCCTGATGTTCTCCAGCCGCGCGGCTTCGACCCAGGTCACCACGGCCCGGTCACCGCGGTAGAGCTTCGACAGCCCTTCGCTGTCGAGCAGCAGTGTCCCCGCCATCAGGCAGCGGCCCCGGACTTCCCGTCGGAGTCATGGCGTAGCGCGGCACGGGCCGCATCGATGTCTTCCTGAGTCAGCGGCCCATGGTCCCGGGTATAGTCCTCGACGATTTCGCCGAGCTTGTCCATGGCTACCCGATGCTCCAGCGCGGATTCCGGTCACGCCGGATGCTGGGGTCACGACAAACACATCGGTCGGTCAGTGCTGATGGGTGGCGGCGGTCTTCGGCAGAGCGAGCATCGCGACCGCGGCCAGGACGTAGGCGGCGACCTGCCAGATCATGACCTGAGCCAAAGCGTGGCCGTACATCGTGACGGGATCCTCGGCGGTCGAGCCGGCGGTGGGGGTGAGGGCGTTGAAGAAGATGGTGCCGAGGGCGGCCACGCCGACGGCTCCACCGATCTGGTTGACGGTCGACAGGACACCGCCCGCGGCGCCGGCGTTCCGGCCGGGGACGCCGGCGAGGACGACGTTGACCAGGATCGGCGCCCCGAGACCGAGTCCGAGGCCGCCGAGGAACATGACGCCGGCGAGGGGCCAGTAGCCGGGGGTGCCCGCGTCGTGGACGAGCAGCCACAACAGGCCCTGCGACGCGGCCAGCGTGAGAGCACCGGTGATGATGAGCGCGCGGCCGGCCTTGGCGGCGAGGGCTATACCGGCCCCGGAGGTGATCATCGAGCCGATCGCATAGGGCAGGAACACCAGGCCGGTTTCCCATGCGGAGCGTCCGGTCCCGGCCTGCAAGTAGATGGACAGGACGAGGAAGAACGACGCCAGCGCCCCGAAGAACAGCAGCGATCCGAACAGGCCGGCGGTGAACGGCCGGATGGTCAGCAGCGCGGGGTCCAGGATCGGCTCGCCGCCGCCTGCCGCGACACTGCGCTCATAGGCCAGGAACACACCCAGCAGGACGACGCCTGCCGCGAGGAGGACCCATCCCCATCGGGGCCAACCCCAGTCGTTGCCCTGCACCAGCGGCAACAGGATCAGCACCACGGCGGCCGCGGACACGAGTGCGCCGATGATGTCCAGGCGAGCCCGCGCCGGTGCCGTGGACTCGGGCAGCACCCGTATCCCCAGCACCAGGGCGACGACGGCGACCGGGATGTTGATCCAGAAGATCGTCCGCCAGCCCAGACCCCACAGGTCCGCGTCGACGAGAGCGCCACCGAGCAACGGGCCCGCGACCGCCGCCAAGCCCTGCACCGCGCCGAACGCGCCGAACGCCTTGGCCATGGCGGCCGGCTCGAAGGACGAGCGGATGATTCCGAACACCTGCGGCACCATGAACCCGCCCGCCAAGCCCTGCACGGCCCGGACCGCGATCAACGCACCGGCGGTGGGCGCCAGAGCGCACGCCGCAGAGGCGACCGCGAAGCACGTGAGAGAGACGAGGAAGGTTCGGCGACGGCCGTAGTCGTCGCCGACCCGGCCGCCGGTGATCAGCCCGGCTCCGATGGCCAGGGTGTAGGCCGCGAGCATCCACTGCAGCTGGGCATCGGTGGCGTGCAGATCGGTGGCGATGTCCGGGGCGGCGACGGTGACGATCGTGACGTCGAGCAGGTCGATGAACGAGGCGAACAACACGACGAGCAGCGCCAGCGATGCGCGCCCGCCCGCGACCGCGGCCGACCGGCCGGGCGTGGTGGAAGGTGGGGTGGATGTGGTCATGACCGCACCGTGCCACCGGTAGCGGCCATCGAATGACCGCTACTTCTGCGAGGGTGTTACCCGTGGCCGATACGTCTGCGCGGATCCTGCGCCTGCTGTCACTGCTCGAGGCGCGCGTGGAGTGGCCGGGAGGCGAACTCGCCGAGCGGCTCGACATCTCCCCCAGGACCCTGCGCCGCGATGTCGACACGCTGCGCGCGCTCGGTTATCCCGTCGATCCGGTCAAGGGCCCCGGTGGTGGATACCGCCTCGGGCACGGTGGCAAGTTGCCGCCCCTCACCCTCGACGATGAACAGGCCATCGCGATCGCCTTGGCGCTGCACACCGCGCCGGCGACCGTGACCGGGATCGATGACGCCGTCACGCGCGCCCTGACCACCTTGCGTCAGGTCATGCCCGCACGGCTGCGCGCCGCGAGCGAGGCGTTCGAGGTCACCAGCCTGCGCAACTACTGGGAGTTCGCGGCTCCGCCCATCGCCGTCACCGTTCTGCGAGACGTCGGCTCGGCGATCCGCACCAGCCGCGTGCTGCGCTTCGACTACCGCGAGCCCGACGGCGTCATCCCGGAGCCCGGCACAGCGGGTTTTCGGCCGCCACGTGAGGTCGAGCCCCATCACCTCGTCGTCTGGGCCGGTCGCTGGTATCTCGTGGCCCGGGACCGTCGACACCGCACCTGGCAGACCTTCCGCGTGGACCGCATCCATCCGCGCACCCCGGCAGGCGCGACCTTCACGCCGCAACCACTCACCGACGACGACCTCACCCGCCTCGTGGTGCAGAATCCCGACCGCGGGGACACGCCAGGCCACTGGCCGTGCGTCGGGTCGGCGACCCTCGAACTCCCCGCCCATGTCGTCGCTCGCTGGGCGCCCGGCGGATCGGTGGTCGAGGCGATCGACTCTCAGCACTGCCGCCTGACCATCGGCAGTTGGTCCTGGGCCGGGGTCGCGGGCCTGTTCATCACCTTCGACACCGGCCTCGGCGACGTCCGACCCGCCGATCTGCGAGCAGCCCTGAACGCGATCGGCCGGCGCCTTCGGGCGCCCGACGAGCCGAGTGCCGGATCGACCGACGTCCCAAGACGGCACACCTGACCGAGGCAGAACTGCCGCGCGCCGTCACCGAACTCCGGCAGGTGGCGACGCATGAGATCGACCACGGCCGCGAGCCTCGCGAGGGAGGAACGCTCCAGTCGGAGTCATGGCGTAGCGCGGCTCGGGCCGCATCGATCTCCTCGTGGCAAGGGGGCGCTCGACACCGACGGCACGCCGGTCGCCGAGAGCGGGCTATCGGTGGCCACCCTGCGGCGGCAACCCGACCACAGCTGGAAGACCGTGCTGGACAATCCTTTCGGTGCCCGCCTCATGCCATGACCAACTGCGAGCAGAGCCGGTGCAGCAGCGGTTCCGAAGAGCTTTCGCCGACAGCGATGAGTCCTCGGACCCTGCTCCGTCCTATCAGTTGAACGCGCTACCAACCCGGCGCGACCGACACCGAAGGACCGGACATGACCACCGCCGACCCCACCGCCGCTTTCTCCGCTGACCTCACCAACCGTCCCGGCACGATCCGCAACCGTGTCCTGTGGACCCTGCAGATCCTGCTCGGGCTGTTCTTCGTCATCGCCTCCGGCGGGCCGAAGCTCCTCATGCCGAATGCGCTGGCCGAGAACGCCCCCGAGAATCTGACCATCCCCCTGGCACTGCTCGTCTTCATCGGAGTCGCGGAGGTCGCCGGCGGCATCGGCCTGATGGTGCCCCGGCTCAGTGCCCTCGCCGCCGCGGGGCTGTCCGTTCTCACCGTGCTCGCGGCCGCGACGCAGGCGTTCATCGTCGACAAGCCCGCGATGGCGATCTTCCCCCTGGCGCTCGCCGCGATCTTCGCCTGGATCGCCTACGAACGTCGCGCCACCGTCACCGATCTGCGCAACTCGCTGTCGCGTTGACATATTCACGAGGATGACCGGCGATCGGTGGACTGCACCGATCGCCGGTCACGCCTGTCCGGATCGACTCAGGTCGGGTTGGCGGGATCGATCCGGGTTCAGCAGGTGCGCCTGGTCCGCGTAGCGCACGCGGCCGGTGGTTCGCGGTTGTGCGATCAGGGAACGAACACTTCTGTTGTCGCCGGGATGCTCGGGCGGTCGGTCCGCACGGTGAGCGCGACCCGTCCGGGCCCCGGGTGGACGTACACGAAGTCGGGGTGGGAGCCCGTCCGCCACGCGGGGATGAAGCGGGTCACCGAGCCGCGCTGGCCGGTGTCGAGGTTGTGCCAGTCGATGATGGCCGTCACGTCGCAGGCCAGCAGGCTCGGCGCCCAGTCGCCCAGCGGGGAAAAGCCTTGCAAGAGACGCAGTTCGATGGAATGGGTGCTTCCCGGCGCGCTGTAGTGGGTGCTGGGCAGGGGCCCGTCGTAGGCAGTGCCTCCGGCAGTGAGCATGCCGACGCAGACGCCGTTGCCCAATGTCCACGTCGGAGCCGAGTTGAACTGCGTCATGGCGCAGCTGCGGGGGCCGACGTTGGACCATCCGAGTTGACAGGGGTCGGCGGCGTTGGCGGTGCCCGGCGCTGCGACGGCCATCGCGGTTCCGACGAGTGCGGTGGCTACGGTTGCTACGAGTCCACGTCCGATTTTCATATACGGATGATCGAGGGCTGTTGTGCGAACATTACTGTTCTCTATGTCTCGATTCGGTCTCCGTGTGGTTCGCCGCGGGACTGCGCCCGGTCGGAATCCGCGGCGGCGCTTGGGTAATGCCTTCAGCGGAGCAAGGATTCGATCAGGTCCATCTCGGATCCGCGCGCGACGGGAGGGCGCCGCCGTCAGCGGGCGGAGCGCACCTTCTGCGACCACAAATCTGAGCACATGCGCAGGACCGTAACAGCGCGCCTCGCACAGGATCGGGCCATTTCTCCGTGAACTCTCGCTGACAGCGATGAGTCCTCGGACCCTGCTCCGTCCTATCAGGTGAACGCGCTACCAACCCGGCGCGACCGACCAGAAGGACCGGACATGACCACCGCCGACCCCACCGCCGCTTTCTCCGCCGACCTCACCAACCGTCCCGGCACGATCCGCAACCGCGTCCTGTGGACTCTGCAGATCCTGCTCGGCCTGTTCTTCATCATCGCCTCCGGCGGGCCGAAGCTCGTGATCCCGAACACCCTGGCCGACAACGCTCCCGAAAATCTGACCATCCCGTTCGGACTGCTCATCTTCATCGGAGTTGTCGAGGTCGCCGGCGGTATCGGCCTGATGGTGCCCCGGCTCAGTGCCCTCGCCGCCGCGGGGCTGTCCGTTCTCACCGTGCTCGCCGCCGCGACGCAGGCTTTCATCGCCGACAAGCCCATGATGGGGATCTTCCCCTTGGTGCTCGCCGCGATCTTCGCCTGGCTCGCCTACGAGCGCCGCGCCACCGTTGTCGATCTGCGTAACTCGTTTGCGCGGTAACACTTTCATCAGTACGACCGGCGATCGGTGGCTCACCACCGATCGCCGATCGTGCGTTCCCGGGTCGATCGCCCGTCGGGTTGGCGGCGATCGACCCAGCGGCCATCCGGTCCGCGGCGCCCCGGCCCGGCGCCGACTTCAGGTGGCCGTCATCGCGTCCGGGCGTAGAGCGACTCACCGAGGCCGTGTGCTCGCTGTCGCTGCTCGCTGGAGCATGGTCCAGCCGGTCCAGCCCCGCTCGGTCAGCAGCTCGATCAGTCGACGTGCGGGCGGCCAGCTATCGAATGCCAGTGCGTCCAGCAGTTCGACCAGCATGGGTTCGATTCCGCCGCCGACGTAGTCGTCGCCTTGTTCATCGGCGATCGTCGTGATGTAGGCGGTCATCTTGTCGGCGAGTTCGATCAGTTGCCGGTCGTCGGTGCGGTCGAGGGCCCGACCGAGGCTGCGATAGAAGTCGGTGAGCTGAGGATCGTCGAGTTGTCCTCGCTTGCGGGCGATCCAGTCCGGGATCTTGTCGGGTGAGTGCGCGGCAAGCGGGATCCAGCCGTCGCGTTCGATTCGGACGATCCGCTCGTCGATCCCGAGTGCTCGCAGCCGGTCGAGAAACTCGACCACTTCCGGTGGCAGTACCAGGTGGTCTCCGGCGGTGAGGCGGGCGATCTGTTCTCGGTGTCGCTGCCGCTCGCGGATCTCGGCCTGGAGTCGCTTGTCGATGTCGGCGATGGCCGCTGCGAATGTATTCGCATCGGCCTGTAGCAGTTCTCGCACGCGTGCCAGCGGGACACCGGCTCGGGCCAGCGTCCGGATCTCGAGCAACTCGACCAGATCGTCCGCGGTGTATCTGCGATAGCCGGAATGGTCTCGCTCCGGTTCCCGCAGCAGCCCTTTCGCGTGGTAGTGCCGCACCGCCCGCACGGTGACTCCGGCGTACGATGCCAGCTCGCCGATGGTCAGCATCAGATGACTCTCCTGAAATTCGGTGCCGCTGTCGCCGCCGCTCAGGCGGCAGGATCTCGCAGACCACGCAGGATCCGGGCGATGTGCGGGGCGTGCGTGATGACCGATCCATGGTCGGCGTCGAGCCATGCCGTCCTGATGTGCGGTCGCGCGCGGAGCAGCCGCTCGATGCCTGCCCGCCAGTTCCGGTTGTACCGCATCGCGCGCTCGTCTGCGCTGTCACCGGCCATCGACGACGACATGAGCATGTGGATCGGGCAGTCGATCTCCTGGTACCGGTCGAGAAGGCCGGACCGTATCGCGTCCAGTTCGATGTTGAGATCGACAATCTGCTCGGTGGTGAGCAATATCTGACGCGGCGTGCCTCGGGCGGCTTCGTTCGCCCACACGGCTTCCTTCCATATCGTGTGGAACGACGGTAGTTCGGCTTCGGTGAGGAACGGCTCTGGCACCGGGTTCGCTCCGTCGATGAGAACGAGTTCTGCGGCGTCGCCAGGATGTTCGGCGGCGTAGTGCACAATCAGGTCCGCACCCAGCGAGTGACCGACGAGCAGAGGCGCCGAGGGCAGGCGGAGGCGTCGGAGTTCGGTCATCACGGCGGCGAAATCGCTCAGGAACGCGTCGAAGGAGTACCGTTCGCCCGCCGATGAGAGACCGTGGCCGCGCAGGTCGAACGTCATCACGTCGAAGTCGAGCCGTAAGAGGTGGGTGAGTTCTCGCAGATCGGCTTGTGTCGTGAGGAGCCCGGGGCACAGGACCAGCGGTCGGCCTCGGCCGCCGCGAGTCACCGGGATGGTGACCCCGTGGCGCACTGTGAACTGATCGGTTGTCGTCGTCATGTCGCCATGCTGAGGCGTTGCCCCTGCGTCATGGTCAACCGCCGCAGAGCCGGGAGCGATACCGATTCGGCTCGAAGTGGGTCGCGGTCCGGCCCGGCGTCGGCTACGGTGAACCGACCGCACGGGCCACGAACAGGAGGCGATGAATATGGCTGCGCACAGCCTGTTTCGTCATGTCCTCCGGCAGGAGCGCTCGCGGCGCTAGCGCCATCCGCTCCTGCCTCTCCCGAACAGGAGCATTCCCGTGCCGATCGATTCCGATCACTCTCGCACTTCCGAAACCCCCGGCGCTGCCGATGATCTCGTCACCGCGCGACTACGGTTGCGTCGCTGGACGCCCGAAATCGCTGCCGAAGTCGCCTGCGGACGCCGCAGCCCGCGGTGGGCCGAGGACTTCCCTGCCGACGGCGACATCGTCATAGCCACCGAGCTTTCGAACCATCCGTCCTGGTACGGCCCCTTCGGCCACCGCCTGATCGTCGAAGCCGCGAGCGGGTTGCTCGTCGGCTCGACCGGCCTGTTCTGGCCACCCGCCGACGGCATGCTCGAGATCGGCTACGGCATCGCCGCGTCCCGGCGCGGGCGCGGCTACGCCACGGAGGCCGTCGCCGCGCTCACGGCCCATGCCCGCACGGCACCCGAGGTGCGGACGGTGTTCGCGCGGGTCTCGACCGACAACCCGGCTTCGGTCGCGGTCCTGCGTGCCTGTGGATACCGGGCGACCGGTAGCGAGGGCGGCATCCTTCGCTACGAGGCGTAGCCGCTCGCGATCATCGGCGGGCGAGCGCATCGACTGGCTCGCCTGCCGATACCCGGACGCATCGGCGCGCCTCGGGGGCGCACGTTCCGCCCCGACCGCCCACGATGTGATGGCGGCGGTACCGAACGGCGCGGCCCACGCGCCTAAGCGGTATCCAAGTCGCGTTCCCGGAACGCATAGGCGCCCGCAACCACCGCTGCGGCCGCGAGAGCGGTGAGTACGACAAGCGCGGGCCAGCGCATCTCCTCCAACGGCATGCGGGCGATGTGCTGGAACGGGGACAGGTCGTGGATCCATGGCGGCAGCTTCATGAGCGGTCCGAAGAACCCGAGAACCATCGAGAATCCGAGCAGGGCCCAGGTGGCACCGACAGCTTGCGGGAAGAATCCGTAGAGCAGTGCGGCGACCGCCAGCACCAGCAGTACCGCGGGAGCGAACAGTAGGTGGGCGAGGAGGCCGTCGACAAGGTATGCGCCGTCGCCGACCGATAGAGACAACGCGATGCCGAACGCCGCGCCGGTTGTGGCGAGCAAGGCGAGCACCCCGATGGCCGCGACGCCGATCCACGCGGCGAACCACCCCACCCGGCCGGTCGCGGTCGCCAGCACCGGTTCGGTGCGACCTCTGGTTTCCTCGGTTCGCAGGGATTGCACAGCCAGGATCGCGAAGACAGCGACCAGGAGCGCGTCGAACAGCGCCATGGTCCCCAGATAGCCGTCGAGCATGCGGCCGGCATCACCGCCCATCACATCGACCATCTGATCGGGCAGGTCGTCGAAGGAGTCGACGATCGTGTTGCCGATCCCGCCGTAGAGTGCGCCGCCGGCGACCAGGGCACAGGCCCAGCCGACGAGACCGGCGCGTTGCAGCCGTGCTGCCAACGCTACGGGGGTGTCCATCCAGTTCGCGGCGTGTCGCGGGCCGGGCCGTGCGGGGACCAACCCGGCGCCGAGGTCACGGCGCGCTGACAGGAGATACGCGACGACGGTGAGCGTCAGAGCCGACGCGATCGAGAGCGACAGGGGCCACCACCGCCCCTCGGCGTAGGCGCGGGTCTGCTGCGACCACGCCAGCGGCGAGAGCCACGACAGCGCGCTACCACCCTCCCGAATCGCGTCCCCGGCCGCACGGAGGACATAGGCGATCCCGAGGGTCAGCCCGGCGAGCCCGGATGCCGTCCGCGAATATTCGGTGACTTGGACGGTTATCGCGGTGATCGTGGCGAATACGAGGCCGACTGCGCCGACTCCGGCTCCGAACAGCAGTGCGTCGGAGGTGTCGAGGCCGGTCGCGGCGAACGAGCTCGCGATCAGCACAGCCACCGCGATATCTGCGATGAGAGCGACGAGCAGGGCGGCGGTGAGCTGGGCGTGGCGACCGACCGCGTTGGCGCGGACCAGTTCCGCGCGTCCGGCCTGTTCCTCGACACGGGTGTGGCGGGAGATGAGCAGGATGTTCATCAGCGCGGCGAGCAGCAGGAAGTACAGGCCGTACACAGCGACGATCACCGATTCGATCGTCGGGTCCGCCAGTCCGAAGCCGGGTCCGGAGATGAGTGCTCCGACGACTCCTTCGGCGAACTGGCTGACCGCTCGCAAGTCGTCGGGCGTCTTGTACACCTGCTGCAGTGCGCCGGCGTAGTAGAAGCTCATCGCCGTGATGCCCAGCAGCCACATCGGGAGCTTGATGCGGTCGCGGCGCAGGTCGAGCCGAAGCAGTATGCCTGTGCCCGCGAGCGGACCGCGCCGGGTGCCCGGCCCCGCTTCGTGCGGAGCAGCGGTGGGTGCGCCGGAACAGGTTGTGGTGCTGGTCATTTGATCGCCCCATTACCCGAAGCGGTGAGTTCGCCGCCGTAATGACGCAGCATGAGTTCCTCGAGCGTGGGCGGGTGGCTGGTCAGCGCGCGGAGTCCGGCGCGGCTGATACGAGCGACCGCGTCGTCGAGCGTATCGGCGTCGACATCGAAGCGAACTTTGCCGTCCTCGGTGTGCACGTTGTGCACGCCGGACAGGTTGCCGAGATCGCCGACGGGGCGTTCGGTGACGGCTTCGATCGTGGTGCGGGTCAGGTGCCGCAGTTCGGCGAGGGTGCCGGTCTGCACCACCCGGCCGGCGCGGATGATGCTCACCCGGTCGGCGAGTTTCTCCACCTGGGCCAGGATGTGACTGGACAGCAGCACCGTGCCCCCACGTGCCTTCACTTCGGCGACGACATCCTGGAATACCACTTCCATCAGCGGGTCGAGCCCTGCGGTGGGTTCGTCGAGCAAGAACAGTTCCGCGTCCGAGGCCAAGGCCGCGATCAGCGCGACTTTCTGACGATTGCCTTTGGAGTAGGTGCGGGCCTTCTTGGTCGGATCCAGATCGAACCGCTCGATCAGCTCGTCGCGGCGGGCCGGGTTGGCCGTGCCCCGCAACCGGGCGAACACATCGATGGCCTCCCCGCCGGTCAGATTCGGCCACAGCTCCACATCACCGGGCACGTAGGCCAGACGTCTGTGCAGTGACACCGCGTCGCGCCACGGGTCGCGACCCAGGAGTTGGACCGATCCGCCGTCCGGGCGTAGCAGGCCCAGCAGCACGCGGATCGTCGTGGTCTTCCCGGCGCCGTTGGGGCCCAGGAACCCGTGTACCTCGCCTCGGCTCACCTCGAGATCGAGCTCATCGAGGGCGGTGGTGCGGCCGAAAGTCTTACGCAGGCTGGAGATTGCGATGTCCATCATCCGAGCGTACATAGATTTCACAAATGTGTGAATAGTATGAAGGCTATGATGTAGCGGCGGCTGACCGCGGACTTCTGGAGGTTGGTAGTGGACGAGCAGGAACAGGCTGTCCTGCGATTCGTCGAGCAGTTCGCGCTGCTGCTCGTGGATTCCGGCATGCCGAGGATGGCGGCCCGCGTCTTCGCTTATGTCCTCGCCGACGACGCCGAGCGCTACACCGCCCAAGAGCTCGCGACCGGTTTGCGGGTGAGCCCGGCGGCGATTTCGGGGGCGGTCCGCTACCTCGTGCAAACCGGGCTGCTGGGGCGCGAACGTGAACCGGGTGCCCGCGCCGACACTTACCGTGTCTATGACGACGACGTCTGGTACGCGATCACCGCTCAGCGCCAGGAGGCGCTCGACCGTTCGCTGCGCTTCCTGGCCGAAGGGGCCGAATTGCTCGACGAGGCCCGCCCCGGCGGCCGCCGCGTTCGCGAGACCCTGGAGTATTACCGGTTCATGCGCGCCGAACTCCCCGAGCTGATGAGTCGATGGCAGAAACATCGGCGTGAAATGTTTCCCGAGAACCGCTACCTGCCCTAGGCGCTCGATTGCCGGCACTCTCTGATTGCCTCGCCCGCCCATGCCCGGCCGGCAGGCTGCCCTTCGAGGGGCGCCATGTACCGCCGGCGCATCGTTCCGGTCGGCGGGGCCGAGGGCGCAACCGCGCCACGAGCGGGCGGCCGATGCCCGCTTCGGGCCGGTACGTTCGAAGTATCGGTTTCGACAAGGCGGACAACCGGAGGTGCGCGATGGGAATGCTCGGCAAGGCTATCAAGAGTGGTGTCGCGATCAAGGCTTTCCAGGTCGTCAAGCGCGAGGCGGCCAAGCCGGAGAATCAGCGCAAGGCCCAGGAATTTGCCGCCAAGTTACGTCAGCGGCGCAGCTCGCGCTGAGACGTCGCACAGATGGGAAGGCCGGCCGTATATCGCTGGCGGATACGGACGTCCGGTGTTAGCTTCGGACGTCCGAATTTCGAAGTGGTGCGAGAGATCAAGAGGTGAGTTGATGATTGCCGTGAAGATCGCTGCCCTGTGCAGCGCCCGGACCATCCTCACGTCCCGGGCTCCGGTCTGATCGATTCCCATCGCCGATAGTGGTGCGGGCCGTGTCGGCTCGTAGCCTCGGTGGGGGCGGCTCGTTCGCAGCACTGTTCGTCGAGCATGCGGCCGCTGGTCTGGTTCCCGCTCGTATCGTGCGGGCCGACCACGGCCGCTGTGAACGGTCACCGCGTCAGGGCCCGGCCGTGCGGACAGCGCGGCGGTCACCTCCCTCGACGCCGGTCATTCCGTGTGCACAGGCGACCGGGCAGCGCTGCGCCCGGGTCCGGAACCGGAACTAGTGCTGCCACGGCGCAGCGCAATCACCATGGCCTCCTCGGATCGCACCTCTCACCGGCGCTGACGCCGCGTGTGGCATCGCGTATCCGTGGCCGTGCAACCGACCATCACCAACGGAGAGAACTGCTTTGAGCACTCGCACCAACTGGATCACTCGCGCCGAGACCGCCGCCGACATCCCGGCGATCCGCAAGATCAACCTCGGCGCCTTCGAGACGGCAGAGGAGGCCGACCTCGTCGATGCGCTACGCACCGACTCCGCGTGGATAGGCGACCTGTCGATCCTCAGCGCGGGGCCGGACGGCAACCCCGTCGGGTACGCACTACTGACCCGCTGTCATGTCGACGACACCCCGGCGCTGTGCCTGGGACCGTGCGCGGTCCTGCCCGAGTACCAGAAGACCGGGGCAGGCTCGGCCGCTATCCGAGCCGCTCTCGAGGCTGCCGCGCAGGCGGGGGAGCACTTCGTGATCGTTCTCGGGCACCCGAGCTACTACCCGCGGTTCGGCTTCACCCGAGCTTCCGAGTACGGCATACGGCTGAGTATCGACGTCCCCGACGAGGCATTGATGGCACTGAGTCTCGACTCCGCACAGCTGCCCAGCGGCCTTGTCCGCTACGCAGCACCCTTCGGCATCTGACCGAGCCGAAGACTCGGCGGGGCTTCTGAACCGATGCCCTGGGCTCGTCGGCGGACATGCCGGCGAGCCCAGGGCACGTCCATATCTCCCCGCATCCGAAAGAGGTCGGTCTCGCGGATCAGCTGCTCGCGGCTCGGGTCGGCTGTCGTGGATTCTCGTGGCCGGGTTCGGTCATCGCTTCGATGGCGGCGGTCAGTTCGGTGAGGGCGAGGACGATCTCGGCGAAGCGGTCGTAGCCCAGGAGATCGGCGAGTTCGGCTGCGCGACGGGCGTGCTGGGGATTGATGGCGCGCACGGCGGCCAGCCCCTCGTCGGTGATCGCGACCAGCTTGGCGCGCCGGTGGGCAGGGTTGGGGCGGTATTCGGCCAGGCCTTTGTCCACCAGCAGATCGGCGATGCGCTGGACGCTCTGGCGCGTGATGCCCATGGCGCGGGCGACACCGGCCACCGGCAGCGGCTCGGGCATGACCGCGCCGAGCACCTGCCACCATGCCGCGGTCAAGCCGGCGGGGTGGGCCAATTCCTCTGCCAGAGCGAGGAATCGGCCGTTGAGACGGAAGGAGGTGATGGCTGCCGCGCTGAACAGTTCCTGTTCGGACGGGGTGTGTGGAACGCTCACGCCCGCGCGGCCTCGTAGGCGGCGAGTTCGGCGTAGGCGTCGGCGTCCTGGCTGTCGAAGACGCGGAACCAGGCGTCGAGGATGCGGGGTTCGTAGAGTCCGAGCACACCGAAGATCTCGCGGGCGAACTCGAACGGCGCGGTGCCCGAGGCGGTGACCAGGAGTCCCTCGTCGTCGGTGACGGCGGGCTGGGCGACGAAATGGTCACCACCCGCGTAGCCGCTGTAGGCGAGGAATTCGGGCGCGTTGCTGGTGTGCTTCCTGGTGTCGAGCAGGCCGGCGGCCGCGAGGCCGAAGGTGGCGCCGCAGATCGCGGCGACAGGGGTGCCCGCGGCGAGGAACTGCCGCGCGGCGGTGGCGAAGGCGGTGAGTTCGCCGGTGACCCAGGTTTCGGCGCCGGGCAGGATCAGCATCGCGCCGTGCGACGGATCGATCTCGTCCAGCGCGAGGTCGGGCACGATCCGCGCTCCGCCCTTGGTCCTGATCGGCTCGCGGGTGGGGCCGACCGTCACCACCTCGTAGCGCCCCGGTTCGAGCTGCCCCGAGGGATCGTTGATGTGCGCGGTGGCGGCGCCGACCTCCCAGTCGGCGAGCGTGTCGTAGACGGCGGCGTAGACGGGAATCGGAGACATGCGGTTCCTTCCGGAGGGTTGACAGTATGTTGTCATTATTGACAGCGTGCTGTCAATAGCACCCTCGATACGCTCGGGTCGATTCCCCTGTACCCCAGCGGCTTCCTGATGGCGGTGCGCGGTGGCATCGAGGTGCGCCGGGCAAGATCACCGCCGCTCACTAAGCTCTACAGACATGGCCGACACCGCTCCGTCCACCGTCTACATCGCCTCCCCCGAAGGAGAGACCGGGAAATCGACGGTTGCCCTCGGCGTATTGCAGATGCTCTGCGCGACCACCGCGCGGGTGGGAGTGTTCCGGCCGATCACGCGCTCGACCACCGAACTCGATCACATCCTGGAACTGCTGCTCGAGCACAGCACCGCCGATATCGACTACACGCAGGCCATCGGCGTCACCTACGAGCAGGTGCACGCGGACCCGGACGCCGCGATCAGCGAGATCGTCGAGCGTTTCCACGAGGTCGCCGCGGTCTGCGACGCGGTGGTGGTGGTCGGCAGCGACTACACCGAGGTCGCCAGTCCCAGCGAGCTGCGGTTCAACGCCAGGATCGCGGTGAACCTGGGTGCGCCGGTGCTGCTGGTGGTGCGCGGCGCCGACCGCACGCCCGCCGAGATCAAGCATCTGGTCGAGGTGTGCGTGAGCGAGTTGCGCACCGAGCACGCGGGCGCCCCCGTCGCGGTCGTCGCCAATCGGTGCGCCCCCGAGCGTATCGGCGAAGTGCTCTCGGCCCTGGCGGCATTCGACATGCCCTCCTGGGCGTTGCCCGAGGTGCCGTTGCTGATGGCGCCGACCATGGCCGAGCTCTGCGAGGCTGTCGGCGGGCAGATGTACAGCGGCGATCCGGAACTGCTGCAGCGCGAGGCGTTGAAGGTCATGGTCGGCGGCATGACGGCCGAGCACATCCTGGAACGGCTGGTCGACGGCGTGGTCGTGGTCGCGCCCGCGGATCGCTCCGATGTACTGCTGAGCGTGGTGAACGCGCACGAGGCGGTCAGCTTCCCCTCGTTGTCGGGCATCATCATGAACGGCGGTCTGCTTCCGCACCCGGCCATCGCCCGGCTGATGGAGGGCTTGAAACCCCGCCTGCCGATCCTCACCACGCAGCTGGGCACCTACGACACCGCCAGTGCCGCCTACCGCGCCAGGGGCAAGATGTCGGCGGGCAACCCGCGCAAGGTCAACACCGCGCTCGCACTGATGGAACAGCACGTCGACGCGCCGGAACTGCTCAGCCGCATCCGTGTCGAACACAGTGACGTGGTGACCCCGCAGATGTTCGAATACCAGCTCATCGAACGCGCCAGGGCCGACCGCAAGCGCATCGTGCTGCCCGAGGGCGACGACGACCGCATCCTGCGCGCCGCGGGCCGGGTGCTGCAGCGCAAGATCGCCGACCTGGTGATCCTGGGCGACGAAACCACTGTGCGCGCCCGCGCCGCCGAGCTCGGCGTCGATATCGGCGAGGCCGAGGTACTCGACCCGCGCACCTCCGAATACCTCGACAAGTTCGCCGCGACCTACACCGAGCTGCGCAGGCACAAGGGCATGACGCTGGACCGCGCTCGCGAAAAAGTCTGCGACATCTCCTATTTCGGCACCATGATGGTGCACGAGGGCATCGCCGACGGCATGGTCTCCGGCGCCGCGCACACCACCGCGCACACCATCCGCCCGTCCTTCGAGATCATCAAGACGGTGCCGGGCGTGGACACCGTGTCGAGCGTGTTCCTGATGTGCCTGGCCGATCGCGTGCTCGCCTACGGCGACTGCGCGGTGGTGCCCGACCCCAGTTCCGAACAGCTCGCCGACATCGCGATCTCCTCGGCGGCCACGGCCGCCCGGTTCGGCATCGAGCCCAGGGTGGCGATGCTGTCGTATTCGACCGGCGAATCCGGCACCGGCGCGGACGTGGACAAGGTGCGGGTGGCGACCAGGCTGGTGCGCGAGCGCGCGCCGGAACTGCTGGTGGAGGGCCCGATCCAATACGACGCGGCCATCGAGCCGACCGTCGCCGACGCCAAACTGCCCGACTCCGAGGTGGCGGGCCGCGCGACGGTGTTCATCTTCCCCGACCTCAACACCGGCAACAACACCTACAAAGCGGTGCAGCGCAGTGCGGGCGCGGTCGCGATCGGCCCGGTGCTGCAGGGCTTGAACAAGCCGGTCAACGATCTCTCGCGCGGTGCGCTGGTGGCCGACATCGTCAACACCATCGCCATCACCGCCATCCAGGCGCAGGGCTGAGCGTGGGACTCGGAGAGGTGAGTGGAGCAGGAGTGGCTGTGACAACGAGTGAAAATCTCGTGCTGGTGATCAATTGCGGTTCGTCGTCGATCAAATACCAGCTGCTCGAACCGCAATCGGGTGAGGTGGCGGCCTCGGGCCTGGTCGAGCGCATCGGCGAGGACGACAGCGCTGTCGAACACCATTGCGGTCGACGTGTTCTCGAACGCTCCGGACGCATCCCCGACCACCGGGCGGGGTTGCAGCAGGTCTTCGAGCTGTTCGACGAGACCGGGTTCGATCTGGCCGGAGCGGGACTGCGCGCGGTCGGGCACCGCGTGGTGCACGGTGGCGAGGTGTTCCACGAGCCGACGCCGGTGACCGACGAGGTGGTCGCGACCATCCTCGCGCTCGCCGACCTCGCCCCGCTGCACAACCCGCCCAACGCGATCGGCATCGAGAGTGTCCGCGAGCTGCTGCCCGGCGTGCCGCAGGTCGCGGTGTTCGACACGGCCTTCTTCTTCCACCTGCCCGCCGCCGCGGCGACCTACGCCATCGACAGGAAGGTCGCCGCCGAATACGGCATCCGCCGCTACGGATTCCACGGGACCTCGCACGAATACGTCTCCGGCCGGGCCGCCGAATTCCTCGGCCGCGATCCGAAGCAGTTGCGCCAGATCATCTTCCATCTCGGCAACGGAGCCTCGGCCTCGGCCGTGCGTGGCGGCAGGCCGATCGACACCTCGATGGGGCTCACCCCGCTCGAGGGCTTGGTCATGGGCACGCGGCCCGGCGACCTCGATCCCGGCATCCTCGGTCACCTCGCGCACGCGGGAGGCTTCGATGTCGAACGCATCGACGAGCTGCTCAACCGCGAGTCCGGGCTCAAGGGCATGGCCGGGGTCAACGATTTCCGGGAACTGCGCAGGCTCATCGACGCCGGCGACGAGAACGCCCGGCTCGCCTACGACGTGTACGTCCACCGGCTGCGTCGCTACCTGGGCGCGTATCTGGTGGCGCTCGGCGGCGTCGATGTCATCACCTTCACCGCGGGCGTCGGCGAGAACAATCCGGATGTGCGGGCCGACGCGCTGGCCGGTCTGAGCGCCTTCGGCATCGAGGTCGACCAGGAACTCAACACCTCGGAAGACCGCTCGGCGCGGCGGATTTCGCCGCCGGACGCGCCGGTCGCGGTGCTGGTGGTGCCGACCAACGAGGAGTTGGCGATCGCCCGCGCGGCGAGCCGGGTCGTGACAAGCGCCTGAGCCCGGTTCGCGAGGAGTCTCTGTCCGGCGAGCCGACCGGCCGGGACGATGAGTTCCGAATCCGGGGTCGAGCGGGATTCTTTGTGTCTCCTCGGCCTGCGTGTGCCGAGTCGATCGCGCCGGGGCGAACCCTGGGCTCAGAAAAGGGTTTTCGCGCGTAGCGCGTTGGCCAGGTCGACGAGCGCGTAGCGGTGGGCGCGGCCGGGAGCGACGCGGGCGAGCGCGCGCAGACCGGCTTCGGTGCCCGCACGCAGGTCGCGCTCGGTGAACGGTGCGCCCAGGAGTTCGGCGTCGCGCCGGGCGGGTTCGTTGCCCGCCTGTAACCAAGCCAGGGCTGTGCCGAGCACGATCACGCGCATTTGCCGAACCCGGCCTTCGCCGGTGGGCAGTGCCGCGATCCGGTCGGCGGCGACGCGCAGGGTCGTCTCGGGCAGCTCGGCGACCGGGGCGGCGGTGAGCAGCAGCAGGATCGCGGTGAGCCGGGCGGTGGTGAAGGCGCGGGAGGCGGCGGGGACCTCGTCGAGGGCGCGCACCGCGTCGTCCACCCGGCC
Organism: Nocardia shimofusensis NBRC 100134; assembly: GCF_001613125.1. Taxonomy (GTDB): domain Bacteria; phylum Actinomycetota; class Actinomycetes; order Mycobacteriales; family Mycobacteriaceae; genus Nocardia; species Nocardia shimofusensis. The sequence continues at coordinate 124,777 of NZ_BDBT01000001.1, read as the reverse complement.
CGCGGCGGCGAGCTGACGAGCCAGGCCGAAGGCGGCGCTGACCACCGCGCGGTCGGTGCGCCAGACGGTCTCGTAGTACTTCTCGGCGTAGGCGCGCCATTGCTCCCGGTCGGGGGAATCCCAGTGCTGGAGAATCAGTTCGGCGGTGGCGGCGAGCGCGAGCTTGGGCGCGATCTCGCCGGGCAGCACCCGCAGCACCTCCTCGAAACCGGTGAACGCGGACTCGAACTGCTGCTCGCGCAGATCGGCGAGTCCGCGGAACCAGTGCACCCGCCAGTCGGCGGGCTCGAGTCCGGCGAGCAGACGCAGCGCGTCGGCGGCGTGCCCCTGATCGAGGCGGATGCGGACCTCGGCCAGCCGCAGCTCCGTGCGCGCGGTGCCCGGCGCGTGCTCGGGATCGGCCTCGATGCGCTCGCACGCCGCCCGCAGTGCCTCCAGTGCTTGGTCGGGGTCGGGTTGCAGGGTCGCGGCCAGCAGTCCGGCCGCCGGATCGGTCGGGTCGATGAGCGGGATCGGCAGTGCCGGCGCGACATCGGTGCTGCGCAGCAGGGCGTCGCGGGCGATGCCGTCGACGTAGGCGTCGGTGCGGCTGATCAGTTCCTCGGTGCCGAACCCGGCACGCTGGGGACTGAACACTGTGGACAGCTGGGGATGTTCCTCGCCGGTCTCCAACGCGAGGATCTCCCGCAGCACCCCCGCCGCCTGCGCCGACATCGCGCGCGCCGAGGGAAACCGGCGGGCGGGGTCGGGGTCGGTCGCGCACAGCAGCAGCCGGTGGAAGAACTCGTGACGGGCGAGCACGGGATGGCGGGCCGGGTCAGGGATGCCGTCGGCGTAGTAGCCGCGGTCCATCGGCAGATCCAGCGTCAGCACCGCCAGGGTGCGGCCGACGGTGTGGATGTCGGTGGCGACGGTGGGTCCGGTGGAGGCGATCTCGGGGGCTTGGAAACCCCTGGTGCCGTACAAGGTTCCGTAGGCGTCCAGTGCGGTGACCGCGCCGAGGTCGATCAGTTTGACCTGGTCCTCGGTGATCATGATGTTGTCGGGCTTGAGATCGTTGTAGGCCAGGCCGATCGAATGCAGGTAGTCCAGCGCGGGCAGGATCTCGAGCAGATAGGCGATGGCGACGGTGATCGGCATCCGCTCCGGGCGCGGATGATCGTCGAGCAGTGACCGCAGTGACCGGCCGCCCACGTACTCCATGACGATGTAGCCGACCGGCTCGCCGTCCGTGCCGGGATGCTCGACGAAATTATGGATCTTGACGATGCTCGGATGCGCCACCTCGGCCAGGAACTGCCGCTCGGCCACCGCGACCGCCTGCGCTTCGGCGTCCCCCGCGTGCAACAGCCCCTTGAGCACCACCCACCGGTCGCTCACATTGCGGTCGATCGCCAGGTAGATCCAGCCCAGCCCGCCGTGCGCCAGGCAGCCCTGGATCTCGTACTGTCCGGCCACCATGTCTCCGGCGTGCAGCGACGGCCGGAAATCATAAGGCGCGCCGCAGTTCTCGCATACTCCCGCCGAGGTCGCCGGGCTCACCGCCGTCGCCCGGCCGACCGGTTTCGCGCACCGTCCGCAATAGCGCCTGCCCTCGCTGACCACCGGGTCGGTCAGCACGGCGGCCAGCGGATCGGCGGGCGGGATCGCCGGGACCGGCACGAGTCCGCCGCCGAGCCTGCGCACCGTCGGTCTGGAACGGGCGGTCCGCACGCTGCGGCCCGACGCGGTCGGCATCGAACCAGGGCCCGCGCCGGAGCCGCGCTTCGAATCCGGCCCGGAGCCCTGCGTCGACCGTGGTCCGGGACCGTGCCCGGACACCGGACGCGGGGTGAATCCGGTAGGGAAGCCGCCGGATTCGGGTCGGGGCATGGCGCCCGTCGGCGGGAAATCCTCGTCGCCGGGTTGGGCGACCGCTTCGGTCTGTGGGATGTGCTCGGTACCGGGTCGGGGCGTGGCGCCTGTCGGTGGGATGTCTTCGTCGCCGGGTCGGGCGACCGCTTCGGTCGGCGGGAAGTGCTCGGTACCGGTCCGGGGCACGGCGCCCGTCGGCGGGAAATCCTCGGCAGCTGCGCGCGGCGAGGCGGGCGATCGGGACACCGGATCGGTGGCAGGGAGGTCGCTCGGCTCGCGCGTCGGCCGGGCGACGGTGGCGGGTGCGGTCTCGGGGGCGTCCCGGCGGACGCGCAGCGGCTCGGTGCGGGCGCCCGCCGTCTCGTCGGGCGGGCCGTGGTGGGGGGCGTCGGTGCGCGAGGCGCCGGGAGACGGGGTGCCGGGGCGCGGGGCGTCGGGTTCGGTCATCGGCGCTCAGTCCTGGTAGGTCGCGGCGGGCGGGGTCGGCGCGGGTCCGAGGACCGAGAGCCATCTCTGGTGGAGGGTGGTCCAGGTGCCGTCGGAGCGCAGGCGTTCGAGCGTGCGGTTGACGAAGCGCACCAGGTCGTCGGCTTCCTTGGGGATGCCGATGCCGTAGGGCTCGGCGCTGATGCTGTCGCCGACGACCTGGGTGTAGGGGTCCTGAGCGGCCAAACCGGCGAGGATCGCGTCGTCGGTGCTCACCGCGTCCACCTGACGTTGCTGCAGCACCACCAGGCAGTCGGCCCAGCTCGGCACGGTCAGCACGGCGGCGGCGGGCTGCTCGCGGCGGACGCGGTCCAGCGAGGTGGTGCCGCGCACCACGCACACCCGTTTGCCTGCCAGATCCTCGATGCCGTCGATGCCCGAGTCCTTCATCGCCAGCACCCGCTGGTCGGCCCGCAGATACACCGTGGAGAACGCGACCTTCTCCTTGCGCTCGCAGGTGATGGTCATGGTCTTGGCGACCACGTCCACGGTCCGGTCCCGCAATGCCTGCTCGCGATCGCCCGAACTGAGCGTGCGGAACTCGACCAGTTCGGGATCGCCGAGCAGGTCGGCGGCGATCTCGCGGGCGATGTCGGCGTCGAACCCGACGACCCGGCCGGTGGTCGGATCGCGGAAGCTGAACAGGTTGCTTCCGGTGTCCAGGCCGACGACCAGCCTGCCGCGCCGGCGGATCGCGTCGAGGGTGGGACCGCTGGTCGCGCCGTTCGGGCGCAGGCTCGCGGTCGGATCGCCGCAGGACGCGTCCTCGCGCGGCGGCAGCGGGGCGGCGGTGTCCAGCAGTTCCGCTCCGGCGGGCAACGGCGGGCCGACGAAGCCCGACCCCGACGGACGACCGGACGGTTCCGGCGCCGACCCGCAGCCGGTGAGGATTGCGCATCCGGCCAGCAGCGCGGCGCACACCGCGCGCCGGGCCCTCACCGGTACTCCCGCAGTCGCGGCCAGATGCCGGCGCAGACGCCGCCGACCGCCAGCAGTCCCAGTACCAGCGCGCCGGGGGAGAGGAAGTCCAGCACCCGTGCGGCGCGGGAGATGTGCTCGCGCTGGTGGACCCGGGTCTCGTCCAGCGCGCCGTCCAGCGCCAGATCCAGCGCGTCGACGGCCGCCGCGGTCTGCGCTGCGCCCGCGCCGGTGGCGACCTCGGCGGCGCCCGGATAGTCCCCGTGTGCCAGTGCGTCGTTCATCCGCTGATGCGACGCTCGCCACCGGTCCAGCGCCGCCCTGGCATCGCCGACCGCGTCGGTGGCCGGAGCCCGGTCCGAGTAGCCCTCCAGCAGGTCGGCGATCCGGGTGATGCTCTCGTCGTAGATGCGGTCGTAGTCGCCCGTCGCGTCACGCCGCGCCAACTTCAGGGTCTCCGCCGTGCGCGCTTGGTGAGTGAGGATGCGGCTCTCGACCAGCCGGGAACCGGGCACCGTGCCCTCGTCGCGACCGCCGATCATCGCCCCCGCCGAGATCGATCCGGCGATCACCGTCCAGGCCAGCAGGATCAGCATCAGCGCCGACGCGGCCAGCAGACCGGGATTGAGCACCCGACGCCATCGCCGGGTCAGCAAGGTCTGCACCCACGCCAGCGCGCCGAGCGCCACGAGCAGCAGCACGATCGCCGTCCACGGTGGCCGCACATGTCTGCGCCCGGCCTCGTCGACCGCCGCCGACCGGTGGTCCTCCAGTTCCTCGGCCATCGGCAGCAGCGTGCTCTGCATCTGGTGGGATGCCTCGCTCAGATACGCCGCGCCCACCGGGTAGCCGCTGCGATTGTTGGCTCGCGCGGTCTCGACGAGCCCTGTGTAGACCGGCAGGCCGGTGGCGATGCCGGTGCGCAACCGGTCGTCGGCCTCGGCGTCGCCCGCGCCGATCACCACTTCGGCCGCGGCCTCGCCGACGGCCTGGGCGTAGCGTTCGCGCACTGTCCGCGGTTCCAGCCCGCCGGAGATGAAGGCGGTGCTCGCGGCGGCGTCGGCGATCGACAACGAGGTGTAGAGCCGGTGCGCCGAATGTGCCTCCGGTTCGGTCTCGGCCAGCAATACGTCCAGCGCCAGCTGCCGGTCGCCGACCACATCGGCGGTGACGACGGCCGCGCTCGCGCACAACGCGATCAAGAGCAATCCCACCGCGATCAGCAACCCCGGCGAGGAATTCGCGAAAGCCCGCACGTTGTCCGGGGCGAGCCGCTCGCGCAGGGCGGCGGCCGCTCGCTGCCCGGTGCGTGGCTTCGCCGTGGCTCTCACCTCCCGTGTCGGCCACGGCTCGTTCGAGCCCGCCTCGGTCCGGTCTCGGCCATGTCCGCCCCCCGATCCGGCCCCCGCCCGTGTGCCGCCGATCGCCGTCTCCGGCCGCGCGTCGGCCTCGTGATCCGCGTCCGCCCCGGTCTCGAGCCCCGCCCCCGCGCCGGGCCCGCTGTCCGCCCGTGTCATCCGTCCACCTCCGCGGTCCGCGTCCCGGCCGTGCGCCTGCATCGCAGTTTATTGTGGTCCTATCGATGCCACGGTGCGTCGAACACCCCCGAGGCGGGTGCGGCGGGGGAGGTGCATCGTGGCGGAACGAGGATGGTTGCGATGCGTGGTGACGGCGACGGGTGGTCCATCGGCCCTGATGGCCTACGGCACTGGGGCAAGTACGGTGCTGCCGGATTGTTGCTGCGAGCGCCGCTCGCGGGCGGAGGTTCGGCCGTGCTGTTGCAGCATCGCGCTCCGTGGAGCCATCAGGGCGGCACCTGGGCGCTGCCCGGCGGCGCCAAGGACAGCCACGAATCCTCCGTGCACGCCGCCGTCCGCGAAGCCGAGGAGGAAGCGGGCATCGCGCACACCGAGATCCGCGTCCGCGCCGAGCGGGTGACCGCGTCGGTGCCCAGCGGCTGGACCTACACGACCGTCGTCGCCGACGCCCCGGCAACGCTCGAGACCAGCGCCAACCGCGAAAGCCTCGAACTGGCCTGGGTCCCCGAGGACGAAGTCACCGACCGCCCCCTGCACCCCGGCTTCGCCGCCGCCTGGCCCGCCCTGCGCGCCACCCCGGCTCGCGCCGTATGGGAGGAATTGGACGCCGCCGGTGACGCCGAGGCGATCGCCGCCGCCCTGCCCCGCACGGTCGACCTCGCCGACCAGGGGTTCTTCTGGTTGCACGCCGACCCGGACGGGCCGGGCGGCGCCGCTCGCATCGTCTCGGCCGCCGAAGGCGAGGTCACCGCCGCCGAATGCGAGGTCACCGCCGCGGTGTCCACGCTGTCGATGACCGTCCGCCAAATCCTCGCCTGAGCTGTTCCACCGGCTCAGGCCGGTCGACCCGAACGCCTCCGACCATGCCGCGCGCAGGTCGGTGGGGTGCGACCGGCTCCGGCGCTACTCCGGGGCGGCGGCCAGCAGGGTGTCTTTGAGTTCCCGCGCCGCGGCCTCCGGATCGCGGGCTTCGGTGATGGCGCGCACCACGACGATCCGCCGGGCACCGGCCGCCAGCACCTCCGGCAGGCGCTGGGCGTCGATGCCGCCGATGGCGAACCAGGGCAGGGTGGGATGGGACTCGGCGGTGGAGCGGACCAGCTCCAGACCGGCGGCCTGCCTGCCGGGCTTGGTCGGGGTCGACCACACCGGGCCGGTGCAGAAGTAGTCGATGTGCTCGTCGATCGCGGCGAGGCCGGCCTGGGCACGGTTGTGGGTGGAACGGCCGATCACCACGTCGGGGCCGAGGATGCGGCGGGCGTAGGAGGGCGGCAGGTCGCCCTGTCCGAGGTGCAGGACGTCGGCGCCCGCGGCCAGGGCGATGTCGGCGCGATCGTTCACCGAGAGCAGTCCGCCGTGCCTGCGCGCGGCGGCCTTGAGTTCGGCGAGCGCGCCGAGTTCGGCCTCGGCCTCCAGCGGGCCGAATCGGGCTTCGCCCGCGGAGCCCTTGTCCCTGAGCTGGATGATGTCGACGCCACCGGCGAAGGCGGCGTCGGCGAACCTGGCCAGATCGCCCTTTTCCCGGCGCGCGTCGGTGCACAGGTACAGCCGCGCCGTGGCCAGGCGCTCGCGGGGCGGCAGGGGGCGGTTCGGGTGGGAGGGATGCACGTCACAGACGGTAGCCGCGCTACCGTGGGGAAGCGAGCACAGGGCGTTCGCGCGCCGAGATCAGGTGCCGAGTGGTAGGCCGGGCAGGTAGGTGGAAGACATGCGGACTCTGGCCGTGGTCGGCGGCGGCGCCATCGGTTTCGCGGTGGCCTGGCGGGCCGCCGAGGCCGGGTGGCGGGTCACGCTGTTCGACGCCGCCGCGGGCTCGGGCGCTTCCCGGGTGGCGGGCGGCATGCTCGCCCCGCTGTCGGAAGGCTGGCCGGGGGAGGACGGCGTTCTCGACTTCGGCGCCGCCTCGCTGGCGCGCTGGCCGGATTTCGCGGCCCGGCTGGCAGCGGCCACCCGAGTGGACGTCTTCGTCGCCGACCAGACCCTCACCGTCGCGCTCGACTCCGCCGACACCGCCGATCTGCGCACCGTCGCCGACTGGGTGGGCGAGCGCGGCCACGAGCTGCGGCTGCTCGACCGTGCCGGGGTCCGCGAACTCGAACCGGCGCTGGCCCGAACCGTCCGCGCCGGACTGCTGTCGAGCGAACCCGCCGTCGACAACCGGCTGCTGTTCGATGCGCTCCGTGACGCCGCGGTCGCCGCCGGGGTCGAACTGCGCGAGCACGCCGTGACCGATCCGGCCGCGCTGGAGTTCGACCAGGTGGTCGTCTCCGCGGGAGCCGCCTCCGGCGGGCTGTGGCCCGACCTGCCGGTTCGCCCGGTCAAGGGCGAGATCCTGCGCCTGCGGCAGCGCCCCGGCGTCGCGCCCGCGCCCAGCCGGGTGATCCGTGCCAGGGTGCACGGCCGCCCGGTCTATCTGGTGCCGCGCGCGCACGGGATGGTGGTCGGCGCCACCCAATACGAGGTCGGCTTCGACACCACGGTCACCGTCGGCGGCGTGCGCGATCTCATCGCCGACGCCGAAGCGGTCTTTCCCGCGATCGGCGAGTACGAGCTGGCCGAGGCGAGCGCGGGCTTACGCCCGGGCACCCCGGACAACCTGCCGCTCATCGGCAGGCTCACCGATCGCGTGGTCGCCTCGACCGGCCACGGCCGCAACGGCATGCTCGCCGTCCCGCTCACCGTGGACGCCACGCTCGCGGTGCTGGCCGGGGACGCGCTGCCCGAGGCCGCGGGCGCCGACCCGCGCCGCTTCACCACGACGCCTTCCCCGGCGTCGCCGTCCGTCTCAGGAGGAGTTCGATGACCGCCATGTCCATCCCCATCGGTGTCACGGTGAACGGCGAGGACCACGAGTTCCCCGAGCCGCTGACCGTGCGCGAACTGCTCGAGCGCCTGACGCTGCCGTGCCGGGGTGTGGCCGTGGCCGTGGACGGCGCGGTGTTCCCGAAGTCGCGCTGGGACGAACCGGTCGGCCGCGGCTGGTCGATCGAGGTGCTGACGGCGGTCCAAGGTGGCTGAGTTTCCCGCACTGCCGCCGCTGCGCATCGCCGACCGCGAATTCGGCTCCCGGCTCATCATGGGTACCGGCGGCGCGGAGAACCTGACCGTGCTGGAGGAGGCGCTGGTCGCCTCCGGCACCGAGCTGACCACCGTCGCCATGCGCCGCGTCGACGCCGCGGGCGGTACCGGCGTGCTCGATCTGCTGAAGCGACTGGACATCATGCCGCTGCCCAACACCGCGGGCTGTCGCACGGCCGCCGAAGCCGTGCTCACCGCGCAACTGGCCGCCGAGGCGCTCGACACCACCTGGGTCAAGCTCGAGGTCGTGGCCGACGAGCGCACCCTGCTGCCCGACCCGATCGAATTGCTGACCGCCGCAGAACAATTGGTCGACGCCGGTTTCACGGTCCTGCCCTACACCAACGACGACCCGGTCCTGGCCCGCCGCCTCGAGGATGCCGGTTGCGCGGCCGTCATGCCGCTGGGCTCCCCTATCGGCACCGGCCTCGGCATCGGCAACCCGCACAACATCGAGATGATCGTGGCAGCGGCGGGCGTCCCGGTGATTCTCGACGCGGGCATCGGCACGGCCAGCGACGCCGCCGCGGCGATGGAACTCGGCTGCTCGGCCGTGCTGCTGGCCACCGCCGTCACTCGCGCCAAGCAGCCCCCGCTCATGGCCGCCGCGATGGCCGACGCCGTGCGCGCGGGCCTGCTGGCTCGGCAGGCGGGCCGCATCCCCAAGCGCTTCTGGGCCCAGGCCTCGTCGCCGCAGCGCTGACCGGACGACCGGGCGGCACCGGCTGGGTGAGCCCCCCGACACCCTCGATCGGGGTGACCCCGAGGCGCTGGCGGCGACGGTCAATCTCGAGGATGACCGGATTCCACCCCTGAGTGGTGACGCGCAAGGCCCGTCGGTAGGGAATGCTGGTGCCCATGATCGAAGTGAGGGGTCTGACCAAACATTACGGCCGGACCGTCGCCGTCGAGGATCTCACCTTCACCGTTCGACCCGGACAGGTGACGGGTTTCCTCGGACCCAACGGCGCGGGCAAGTCGACGACGATGCGGATGATCCTGGGCCTGGACCGGCCCACGGCGGGCACCGCGCTCATCGACGGAAAGCCGTACCACAAGATCGACAACCCGCTGCGCACCGTCGGCGCGTTGCTCGACGCCAAGTGGGTGCACCCGAATCGATCGGCGCGCGCGCACCTGCAATGGATGGCCGCGTCGAACGGCATCGAGAAGGCGCGGGTCGAGGAGGTACTGCGGCTGGTCGGTCTGTCCGAGGTCGCGGACCGCAGCGCGGGCGGATTCTCCCTCGGCATGTCGCAGCGGCTCGGCCTGGCGGGCGCGCTGCTCGGCGATCCGAAGGTGTTGCTGTTCGACGAGCCGGTCAACGGTCTCGATCCGGAGGGCATCCTGTGGATCCGCCGGTTCATGCAACGCCTGGCCGCCGAGGGCCGCACCGTCCTGGTGTCGAGCCACTTGCTCTCGGAGATGGCGCAGACCGCCGAGCATCTGGTGGTGATCGGCCGCGGCAAGCTCATCTCCGACACCACCACCAAGGAGTTCATCGAGCGCGCCTCCGAGCAGAGCGTCCGGGTGCGCAGCCCGCAGCTCGATGAACTGCGCAGCCTGCTGACCTCCGAGAATCTGACCGTGCGCGAGGACGGCTCGAGCTCGGACGGCCCCGCCCTGCTGGTGGCGGGCGTGACCAGCGACGCCGTCGGCACGCTGGCGAGCAAGAACAACATCACGCTGTTCGAACTGTCTCCCCAGCGCGCCTCGCTGGAGGAGGCGTTCATGCGGATGACCGGCGGCTCGGTGCAGTACCACGGCGAGGGCGCCGACCAAGTGGGCGTGCCGGGTCCCGGCGTGCCGATCGCAGCGATGGGAGGTGCGCTCCGATGAGCGTATTGGCCGCGGAACGAATCAAACTGACCTCGACCAGATCGCCCTGGTGGTGCACCGGCCTGGCGATCGTGTTCTCTCTCGGCATCACCGCGTTGTTCGGCCTGCTGCTGAACGTCACCATGAGCGCCTGGAAGGACGACCCGTCGATCGCGCCGGAACCGCCGCTGGCCGAGAACGTGCTCGCCGCACTCGGCATCACCGGCGCGGCCTTCCTGCCCGGCTTCGGCTACATCCTCATCATGATCATGTGCGCCCTGGCCGTGACCAGTGAATACCGCTTCGGCACCATGCGCGCCACCTTCCTGGCGGTCCCCAACCGGACCGCAGTGCTGGCCACCAAGGCCGGGCTGCTGGCGGTGGGCGCGGCCGTGTTGTCCGCGGCGCTCACCTTCCTGGGCTTCTTGATCCTGAAGGTGGTCACCACCGACGAGGTCGGGGTGAATCTCAGCCTCACCGACGGCGACACCAAGATCTTCTACGCGGTCCCGATCTTCATCGCCCTGGTGGCCGTGCTGTCGGTCGGCGTGGGCGCGCTGATCCGTCAGTCGGCGGGCGCGATCTCGCTGCTGATCGTCTGGCCGGTACTCATCGAGCCGATCATCGGCGCGTTCGGCAAATACGGACGTAATATTCAAGTGTTCCTGCCGTTCCAGAACGCGAACCGCTTCCTCGGCATGGAGGACCCGGGCCTTCCGTGGCACTGGGGAGCCTGGCCCGCGCTTCTGTACTTCACGGCCTTCGTCGCGATCGTCTTCACCGCCGCGGTGGTCGTGGTCAACAGGCGGGACGCCTGACACAGAGCCCCCCGGGCAGCGCCCTCGCCGCCCGGGAACGCGGAAGCGACCTCCTCAGCAGGCCCGCTCCGCGTCGGCGCGATCATCACTGCCCGGTGGTCGCGCCCCCCGCCGGCCCGGTGTGCGAAGGACTCCCTTCCACACCGGGCCGTCGGCGTTCTCCCGGCCGGTGTGCGGCGCTGCTCCGGTCTGCGGCTGCTCCGGGATGTCCCGGTCCGCGGCATATGGCCGACTGCTGTGTCTCGGATTGTTCGGCCGCACGGTGCCGAACTGCCCGTGTGACAAGATCATTCGGTCTCGGTGATCTGCGTGCGGGAGGGTGTTGCGTTGGTTGTGGGGTTGGGAGCCAACAGGTCTCGTCGGCTGCGGGTCGCGATCTCCGGGTTGGTGATCGTGCTGGGAGCGCTCGGCTCTCCTGGGGTCGCCCACGCCGGTGACGGGGTCGATTCCTACATCGACCCGTTGGCCGAGCAGGCAAAGACGCCGGAATTGGACTGGGCCGACTGTGCGGAGGGATTCCTGTGCTCCTCCGCGCGGGTGCCGCTGGATTACCGCGAACCGCAGGGCGAGCAGATCGAGCTGGCGACGATCAAACTGCCCGCGACCGATCCGGGACAGCGGATCGGGACCTTGTTCGTGAACTTCGGCGGGCCGGGGCCCTCGGGGGTGGATCGACTGCGGGAGCGGGGGCGGTGGCCCTGGTTGTTCTCGGAGGAATTGCGCGCGCGGTTCGATGTGGTGTCGTGGGATCCGCGCGGTGTGGGGCGTAGTGCGCCGGTGAACTGCTTCGCCGACACCGACGAACAGTTGGCGTTCCTGGGCTCCATGCCCGAGATGCCCGCGGCGGCGGCGGATGAGGCGCCCTTCTTCGCGTGGTCGCAGGAGTTCGCGCAGCGGTGCGGGCAGCAGGCGGGGCCGATTCTGGATCATGTGTCGACCGTCGATACGGCGCGGGATCTGGAATTGTTGCGGCGAGCCGTGGGCGATCCGCAACTCACCTACCACGGCATTTCCTACGGGACGCAGGTCGGCGCGATCTACGCGAACATGTTCCCCAGCCGGGTGCGGGCGATGGCCTTCGACGGTTCGCTGGATTTCGAGGGCAACGTCAACGGTCACGAAGACCAGGGAACGACAGTCCCCCTGGACGCCAGGCAGAACGTCGCCGCCGGGATCGCCGCCACATTCGACGAATTCCTGCGGGAATGCGCCGCGGCCGGTCCGCGATGTGCCTTCTCGGCGGGCGATCCGAAACTGAAATGGACGGTGCTGGCCGAGCGTGCCCGCCTGACACCTATCCGGCTCGACGGCGAGACGTGGACGTACTCGACGGTGCTCGGCGCGGCGTCGAGCCTGGCGCAGTCGTCGAACTACCCGGCCCTCGCGACGCTGTTGCAGCGCCTGTTCGACGCGGGCACCACCGTTCCCGGACTGCTGCCGGTGGCACGCGGCGGCCCCTACCCCGGCAATCGCACCGAGGCTTACCACGCGATCCAGTGCGCTGACAGCGCCGTCCCGACCGACCCCGCCGCCTACAGCCGCGCGGCGATCGCCGAGGACCAGCGGGTGCCCTGGTTCGGCCGCATCGCCGTCTTCAGCAGCACCGCGTGCGCGTTCTGGCAGGGACCGGACCCCGACCGCTACCCCGGTCCGTGGAACCGCCGCACCGCCGCCCCGATCCTGGTGCTCAACACCCGCTACGACCCGGCGACCCCGTTGTCCGGCGCTCAGGCGGGCGCGGCGCAACTGGCCGACGCGCGAGTGGTGGTGATCGAGGGCGCGGGCCACAGCACCATGTACGCGCCGAGCACCTGCGCCGAACGAGTGAAGCGGGAATACCTGTTCACTGCGCGGCTACCGGAGCCGAACACCGGGTGCGCGGTGGACGCATCGCCTTTCGACCGCTGACAGCACCCCGTGGCACGACGTGCTACGGCTCAGGATCCTGGCAATATGAGTGCGCGGCCCGAGTATCCCCCAGCGGGCCCAGCGCGAATTCGACCCGATTCCCTTCGATGTGGAAGTCGCTCGCGCTTTCGCGCGGCCCGCGGTACCGCACGAGATCGGCTGCTGATCACCGGCGCGGGACGGCGCCTATCCGATAGTGGCCGCGTTCAGCTCAGCCCCCAGAAGAGCCCCGCGGCGGCGGCGAGCACGCCGCACGCCGCCAGTCCGATCGCGAGCGGCCGGGAGGTCTTCCACAGCGAGTAGGCGCCGCCGAGCAGGAAGCCGGCGAGGGCGAGCATCAGGATCATCGTCACGTCGGGGGACATTGGGCCGATTCTGCCGTGCCGCCGGTTCGGGCGGTGCACGATAGGCGGGTGGCGCGTCCGACGTGGGCTCGCCGGTGCGGATTTCCGCGGGTTCCGGCTGTCCGGGTAGGGCGCTGACCTGCATGGACAATTAACAAGCACGCTAGCTTGATTTTTTCTCGACCGGATGTGATGCTGGGGCGGACGCGAACAACCGACCGATGTGATGCATGTCGAAGGGAGGCACCGGGCTGATGCGCAGGCTTGCCGCCGATCCCGAGGTGATCAGGATCGGCAACTGTTCCGGGTTCTACGGCGACCGTCTCTCCGCCATGCGGGAAATGCTCGAAGGCGGGGATATCGATGTGCTCACCGGCGACTATCTGGCCGAGCTGACCATGCTCATCCTCGGCCGTGACCGGATGAAGGACGCGAGCCTCGGCTACGCCAAGACCTTCGTCACCCAGATCCGCGACTGCCTCGGCCTCGCGCTGGACAAGGGCGTGCGCATCGTCGTGAACGCCGGCGGCCTGAACCCCGCGGGTCTGGCCGAGAAGGTGCGCGAGATCGCCGCCGAGCTGGCACTGGACGCGAAGGTCGCCCACGTCGAAGGCGACGACCTGCTGCCGCGGGCGAGCGAACTCGGCCTCGGCGCGCCGCTGACCGCCAACGCCTACCTCGGCGCGTGGGGCATCGTGGAATGCCTCGGCGGCCGCGACGGCCAGAACGCAGCTGCCGACATCGTGGTCACCGGCCGCGTCACCGACGCCTCGGTCATCGTCGGACCCGCCGCCGCGCACTTCGGCTGGACCCGCACCGACTACGACGCCCTCGCCGGCGCGGTCGTCGCCGGGCACATCATCGAATGTGGCACCCAGGCCACCGGCGGCAACTACGCCTTCTTCACCGAGATCGCCGACATGGGCAGGCCGGGCTTCCCGATCGCCGAGATCCGCCGTGACGGCAGCAGCGTCATCACCAAGCACGACGGCACCGGCGGCGCGGTCACCGTCGACACCGTCGAAGCCCAGCTCATGTACGAGATCCAGGGCGCCCGCTATGCCGGACCGGATGTCACGGCCCGGCTGGACAGCGTGCGGCTCACCCAGGACGGCCCGGACCGGGTCCTCGTCTCCGGTGTCACCGGGGAGGCCCCGCCTCCGCAGCTCAAGGTCTCGCTGAACACCCTCGGCGGCTTCCGCAACGAGATGGAGTTCATCCTCACCGGCCTGGACATCGAGGCCAAAGCCGACCTGGCCCGCGAGCAGCTGGAGTCCTGGCTTCCGGTGCGCCCGGCCGAACTGGAGTGGACTCTCGCCCGCCTCGACCGCCCCGACGCCGAGACCGAGGAACAGGCCAGCGCCCTGCTGCGCTGCGTGGTCCGCGACCCGGACCCGAAGAAGGTCGGCCGGGCGTTCTCCGGCACGGCCGTGGAACTGGCGCTGGCGAGCTACCCCGGCTGCAGTTTCACCACCCCGCCCGGCAACGGCTCGCCCTACGGCGTCTACACCGCCGGTTATGTCGACGCCTCCGAGGTCGCCCACGTCGCGGTCCGGCCCGACGGCTCCCGGGTCGAGATCGCACAGGCCGAGCAGACCCGCTCGCTCGAGGCCGTTGCGGAACCCGAACTGCCGCAGCCTTTCCCGAGCGCGCAGACCCGGCGAGCCCCCCTCGGAGCGATCGCCCTGGCCCGCAGCGGCGACAAGGGCGGCGACGCCAATATCGGCGTCTGGGTGCGCACCGACGAGGCCTGGCGCTGGCTCGCGCACACCCTCACCGTCGACAAGCTGAAAGAACTTCTGCCCGAAACCGCGGGCCTGACCGTCACCCGGCATGTCCTGCCGAACCTGCGCGCGGTGAATTTCCTCGTCGCGGGTCTGCTCGGCAAGGGCGTGGCGTATCAGGCCCGGTTCGACCCGCAGGCCAAGGGACTCGGCGAATGGCTGCGGTCCCGTCACATCGATATCCCCGTGGAGTTGCTGTCATGACCGCTTCTGTCAATCCGTGGACCACCCCGGAACGGCGCGAACTACGCGCCACCGTGCGCGGTTTCGTCGAGCGCGAGGTGCTGCCCCACCTGGACCAGTGGGAGCGTGACGGCGAACTGCCGCGCGATCTGCACAAGAAGGCGGGCGAACTCGGTCTGCTCGGCCTGCAGTTCCCCGAGGAGGTCGGCGGTGGCGGCGGCACCGCTCTCGACACCGTGATCGTCTGCGAGGAGATGCACCTGGCGGGCGGCTCGGGCGGCCTGTTCGCCTCGCTGTTCACCTGCGGCATCGCGGTCCCGCACATCGTGGCCTCGGGTAACCAGGATCTGATCGACCGCTATGTCGAGCCGACCCTCGCCGGTGACATGATCGGCTCGCTGGCCATCACCGAGCCCGGTGGCGGCTCCGATGTCAACAACCTGTCGACCACCGCGCGCCTCGAGGGCGACCACTACATCGTCAACGGCGCCAAGACCTACATCACCTCCGGCTGCCGCGCCGACTTCGTGGTCACCGCGGTCCGCACCGGCGGCAAGGGTTCCGGCGGCATCTCGCTGCTGGTCGTCGACAAGGGCACCCCCGGCTTCACCGTCAGCCGTAAGCTGGAGAAGATGGGCTGGCAGGCCTCCGACACCGCCGAGCTGTCCTACGTGGATGTGAAGGTGCCCGTCGCGAACCTGGTCGGCCCGGAGAACGCCGGCTTCTACCTGATCGCGGGCGCGTTCGTCAGCGAGCGTCTCGGCCTGGCCGTGCAGGCCTACGCGCAGGCCCAGCGCTGCCTGGACCTGACCCTGGAGTGGGTGCGCAACCGCGAGACCTTCGGCCGCCCGCTCATCACCAGGCAGGCCGTGCAGAACACCGTCACCGAGATGGCGCGGCGCATCGATGTGGCGCGGGTCTACGCCCGCGAGGTCGCCCGCCGCGCCGCCGAGGGCGAGACCGATCTGATCGCCGAGGTGTGCTTCGCCAAGAACACCGCCGTCGAGGCCGCCGAATGGGTTGCCCACCAGGCGGTTCAGCTGCACGGCGGCATGGGCTACATGCGTGAGGCCGAGGTCGAGCGCCAGTATCGTGACATCCGTCTGCTCGGCATCGGCGGCGGCACCAGCGAGATCCTGCTGGGTCTTGCCGGTAAGCGTCTGGGTTACCAGGCGTGATCGGGGGCGGACAGGCATGACCGTGTTGCGCAGCGTCCTCGACTCCGGCACATCGGAGTACCGCGCGGCCGCCGACGCGATGAGCGCCAAGCTCACCGAGGTCGAGGCCGAGTACGTCAAAGCCGTGGAAGGCGGCGGGCCGGACAAGCTGGCCCGGCACCGCAAGCGCGGCAAGCTCACCGCCCGTGAGCGCATCGAACTGCTCATCGACGAGGACTCCGCGTTCCTCGAACTGTGCCCGCTCGCCGCTTGGGGCAGCGAATTCCATGTCGGCGCCAGCGTCGTCACCGGCATCGGAATCGTGGAAGGCGTCGAGTGCATGGTCGTCGCGCACGACCCCACCGTGCGCGGCGGCACCTCCAACCCGTGGACGTTGCGCAAGAACCTGCGCGCCAACGACATCGCCCGCCAGAACCGGCTGCCGCTGGTGAACCTGGTGGAGTCCGGCGGCGCGGATCTGCCCACCCAGAAAGAGGTGTTCGTTCCCGGCGGAAGGCTGTTCCGCGACATCACCCAGCTGTCCGCCGAGGGCATTCCGACCATCGCCCTGGTGTTCGGAAACTCCACCGCGGGCGGCGCGTACGTGCCCGGCATGTCCGACTACACGGTGATGATCAAGGAACGCTCCAAGGTGTTCCTCGGTGGCCCGCCGCTGGTGAAGATGGCCACCGGCGAGGAGTCCGACGACGAATCCCTCGGCGGCGCGGACATGCACGCCCGCGTCTCCGGCTTGGCCGACTACCTGGCCGCCGACGAGCAGGACGCGATCCGCCTGGGCCGCTCCATCGTCAAGCGGCTGAACTGGCGCAAGCAGGGCCCAGCGCCCCATCCGGTGCTCGAACCCCGTTACGACGCCGAGGAACTGCTCGGCATCGTGCCCTCGGATCTGAAGATCCCGTTCGATCCGCGCGAGGTGATCGCCCGCGTCGTCGACGACTCCGATTTCGACGAGTTCAAACCCCTGTACGGCAGCAGCCTGGTGACGGGCTGGGCGCGCCTGCACGGCTACCCGGTCGGCATCCTCGCCAACGCGCGCGGCGTGCTGTTCTCCGAGGAAGCGCAGAAGGCGGCCCAGTTCATCCAGCTGGCCAACCAGTCCGACACGCCACTGTTGTTCCTGCACAACACCACCGGCTACATGGTCGGCAAGGAGTACGAGCAGAAGGGCATCATCAAGCACGGCGCGCTGATGATCAACGCGGTCTCGAACTCGAAGGTCCCGCACCTGACCCTGCTCATGGGCGCCTCCTACGGCGCGGGCCACTACGGCATGTGCGGGCGCGCCTACGACCCCCGTTTCGTCTTCGCCTGGCCCAGCGCCAAATCCGCCGTCATGGGTGGCGCGCAGCTGGCGGGCGTCATCTCCATCGTAGGCCGCGCCGCCGCCGAAGCGCGTGGCAAAGCCTTCGACGAAGAGGCCGACGCGGGGATGCGCGCCATGATCGAAGCGCAGATCGAGGCCGAGTCGCTGCCGATGTTCATGTCGGGCAGGCTCTACGACGACGGCGTCATCGATCCTCGCGATACCCGCACGGTGTTGGGCATGGCGTTGTCGGCCGTCCACAACGCCCCGATCGAAGGCGCCGCGGGCTTCGGCGTCTTCCGGATGTGAGGCTGTCATGACAACCGATCGGGACGCGACGATTTCCACAGTGCTGGTGGCCAATCGCGGCGAGATCGCGCGGCGGGTCTTCGCGACCTGTCGCCGGATGGGGTTGGGCACCGTCGCGGTCTACTCCGACGCCGATGCGCAGGCTCCGCACGTCGGTGACGCCGACGCCGCCGTCCGCCTGCCCGGCAACACTCCCGCCGAGACCTATCTCCGCGGCGAGCTGATCATCGAGGCGGCGCTGTCCGCCGGTGCCGACGCGGTGCACCCGGGCTACGGATTCCTCTCCGAGAACGCCGAATTCGCGCGCGCCGTGCTCGACGCGGGCCTGACGTGGATCGGCCCGCCGGTGGCCGCCATCGAGGAGATGGGTTCGAAAGTCGCCGCCAAGAAGCTGATGGCCGCGGCGGGGGTACCTGTTCTCCCGGAACTGGACCCCGCCGAGGTCGCCGAGACCCACCTGCCGGTGCTCATCAAGGCCTCGGCGGGCGGCGGCGGTCGCGGCATGCGCGTGGTCCGCGACCTGGCCGAGCTGCCCGAACAGATCGAGGCCGCCCGCCGGGAGGCCGAATCCGCTTTCGGCGACCCCACCGTGTTCTGCGAGCGTTATCTCGAGACCGGCAGGCACATCGAGGTCCAGGTCATGGCCGACACCCACGGCACCGTCTGGGCGCTGGGGGAGCGGGAGTGCTCGATCCAGCGCCGCCATCAGAAGGTCGTGGAGGAAGCACCCTCGCCGCTGGTCGAGCGCATCGACGCGGCCCGCAACTCCGCGACGGCCCCCGGCATCGACTCCTCTGCCGAGCACCGTACCGACGGCGTCGGCTTTCCCGGCGCCTCCGGCGGCGACCGCCCCGGTATGCGGGACCGGCTGTTCGAGGCCGCCCGGCTGGCCGCGTCCGCGATCGGCTACACCGGCGCGGGCACGGTCGAATTCCTGGCCGACGAGGCAGGCGAGTTCTACTTCCTGGAGATGAACACCCGCCTGCAGGTGGAGCATCCGGTCACCGAATGCACCACCGGAGTCGATCTGGTCCGCCTCCAGTTGGCGGTGGCCGCGGGCGATCCGCTGCCCGCCGAGCCACCGGCGATGCGCGGTCACTCCATCGAGGTCCGCCTCTACGCCGAGGACCCCGCCCACGACTGGCAGCCGCAGAGCGGCACGGTGCACCGCATCGACATTCCACAGGTGGCAGCCGAATTCGAACCCCTCACCCGCACGGGCATCCGCCTCGACACCGGTGTGCTCGACGGTTCCGTGGTGGGCGTGCACTACGACCCGATGCTCGCCAAGGTCATCGCCTTCGCCGAAACCCGCACGGAGGCAGCGCGACTGCTGGCCTCGGCATTGCAGCGCGCACACGTTCACGGCTTGGTCACCAACCGGGACCTGTTGGTCCGCGTCCTGCGTCACCCCGCCTTCCTGGCGGGCGACACCGACACGGCGTTCTTCGCCACCCACGGCCTGGACACCCTCGCCGCCCCGCTGGCCGAGCCCGCCGATGAACGCCTGTCCGTCGTGGCCGCCGCGCTGGCCGACGCCGCCGCCAACCGCGCGAGCGCTCGCACCGGCGGCGGATTCCCCAGCGGCTGGCGCAATCTGCCCTCGCAGCCGCAGCGCAAGTCCTACGACAGTCGCCGCACCGGTATCCACGACATCGACTACCGGTATGTCCGCGGCCGCGTCACGGTCGACGGACACGACGGCCTCGAGGTCGTCTCGGCAGGGCCCGACCGGGTCGTGCTGTCCGTGCCCGGCGCACGCGGCCCCGTGCGCCGGACCTTCGACATCGCCCGCTACGGCGACCTGGTCTGCGTCGACTCTCCGCTCGGCCCGGTGAGCGTGCGCAGGCTGCCGCGCTTCAGCGACCCCGCCGACCAGTTCGCCACGGGTTCCCTGCTGGCCCCCATGCCGGGAACCGTGATCCGGCTCGGCGCCGCCGTGGGCGATCGGGTGAGCGCGGGCCAGCCGGTGCTCTGGCTGGAGGCCATGAAAATGGAGCACACCATCGCCGCGCCCGCCACGGGCGTGCTCAGCGCGTTGAACGTCGAGGTGGGCCGTCAGGTCGAACTCGGCGTAGTACTGGCCGTCGTAGATCCCGACGACGCGATCGACGAGAAGTAAGGACCCATCATGAGCTTCATCGAAACCGACGAACGCAAGGCGCTGCGCGCTGCGGTGGCCCAGCTGGCCCTCAAGTACACCTACCGCGACTACGTACTGCCCAAGGCGCGCAAGGGCGAACCGCTCACCGAACTGTGGCAGGAGGCGGGCGCGCTCGGCTTCCTCGGCGTGAACATCCCCGAGGAATACGGCGGCGGTGGCGCGGGCATGTACGAGCTGTCGCTGGTCATGGAGGAGCTGTCCGCCCAGGGCGCGGGCCTGCTGCTGATGGTGGTTTCGCCGGCCATCTGCGGCACCATCATCAGCCGCTACGGCACCGACGAGCAGAAGCAGAACTGGCTGCCGCGGATCGCCGACGGCTCGGCCAAGATGGTCTTCGGTATCACCGAGCCCGACGCGGGCTCCAACTCGCACCAGATCACCACCACCGCCCGCCGCGACGGCGACGACTGGCTGCTGACCGGTCGCAAGATCTTCATCTCCGGCGTCGACCAGGCCGAGGCCGTGTTGATCGTCGCCCGCACCGAGGATCACAAGACCGGCAAGCTCAAGCCCGCGCTGTTCATCGTCCCCACCGACGCCCCCGGCTTCACCAAGGTGGCGCAGGAGATGGACATCATCGAGCCCGACCACCAGTACAACCTGTTCCTCGACGACGTCCGCCTGCCGTCGACCGCCCTGGTCGGCAAGGAGGACGCCGCGCTCATGCAGCTGTTCGCGGGCCTGAACCCCGAACGCATCATGGGCGCCGCCATGGCCGTCGGCGTCGGCCGCTACGCCATCGACCGCGCCGTCGAATACGCCAAGGAACGCACCGTCTGGAAGACCCCGATCGGCGCGCACCAGGGGATTTCGCATCCGCTGGCGAAGGTGAAGATCGAACTCGAGCAGGCCAAGCTGATGATGCAGAAGGCCGCCACCCTCTACGACGCCGGGGACGAGATGGGCGCCGCCGAGGCCGCGAACATGGCCAAGTACGCCGCGGGCGAGGTCAGCATCAATGCCCTCGACCAGGCCATCCAGACCCACGGCGGCGCGGGCCTGACCGCTGACTACGGTCTGGCCGCCATGCTCGGCGCGGCCCGCATCGCCCGCATCGCGCCGGTCAGCCGGGAGATGATCCTCAACTTCGTCGCCCAGCACTCGCTCGGTCTGCCGCGCTCGTACTGATCGACGCCCGTTCGAAGGAGAGCACGATGTCCGATGCCAGGCCGTCCGAAGGCACAGCGTCCGAAGGCGCAGCGTCCGAAGGTACAGCGCCCGAAGGCGCGTCGTCGGGGACCGCGTCCGGCGCCGGGGTATCCGGGCAAGCGGCTCCGCTTGTTCGCTACGAGGTCCGTGACCGTTTCGCGGTCCTGACCTTGGACTCCCCGCACAACCGCAACGCACTGTCGACCCGGCTGGTCGCCGAACTGCTGCGCGGTCTCGACGACGCGGCCGCCGACCCGGCGGTGCGCGGCATCGTGCTCTCCCACACCGGCAACACCTTCTGCGCCGGCGCCGATCTCACCGAGGCGAGCGACGCCGATCCCGCCGTGGCCGCCGACCAGCGGACCAGGACCATGATCGACGTCCTGCGCAGGCTGGTGGAATTGCCCAAGCCGGTCGTCGCGCAGATCGACGGCAATGTCCGCGCGGGCGGCATGGGCATCGTCGCCGCCTGCGACCTGGTCGTGGCCGGGCCGTCCAGCTCCTTCGCCCTCACCGAAGTGCGCATCGGCCTGGCCCCGTTCATGATCTCGCTGACCCTGCTCCCGCGCCTGGACCCCCGCGCGGCGAGCCGCTACTACCTGACCGGCGAGAAGTTCGACGCCGCCGTCGCCGAGCAGATCGGCCTGGTCACGGTCACCGCCGACGACCCCGCCGCCGAGGTCGCCCGGCTGTGCGCCGAACTGCGCAAAGGCGCGCCGCAGGGCTTGGCCGAGGCGAAGCGGCTGGTCAACGCCGCCGTCCTCGCCGAGTTCGACCGCTCCGCAGAGGAATTGGCGCAACGCTCGGCCTCCTTCTTCGGGACCACGGAGGTGCGCGAGGGCATGACGGCCTTCCTGCAGCGCCGACCGCCGCACTGGGCAGAATGACCATCATGGCGACACCGCACGAACCCAAGCAGGACCGCAGCCGGGCCACCCGGCAGCGGCTGCTCGAGGCGACCATCGACTGCCTGGCCGAAATGGGCTGGGCCGCGGCCACGGTCTCGGTGGTCGCCGAACGCGCGGGCGTCTCCCGTGGCGCGGCCCAGCATCACTTCCCGACCAGGGAAGAGCTCATCACCGCCGCCCTCGAGTACATGTTCGACATCCGCACCGAACAAGCCCTCAGCGAAGCCGAAGCCCTCGCCGAACACCTCGACGGCATCGCCCGCACCGAGGCGGTCGTCACCGGTCTGGTCGAATCCTGTACCAGCCCTTTGTTCAAAGCGGCCCTCCAGGTCTGGACCCACGCCGCCGCCGACCCCGCCCTCCGCGAACGCATCGTCCCCCTGGAAGCCCACTTCGGCCGAGCCTCCCACCGCCGCGCCGTGGAAGCCCTCCGAGTCGACGACTCCGACCCCGTCACCCACCACCTCGTCCAGGCCACCCTCGACCTCGCCCGTGGTCTCGGCCTGGCCGACGTGCTGACCGACGACTCGCAGCGGCGTAAGCAAATCGTTCACCAGTGGGCCGCCACCCTCCACACGGCACTCGCCGCAACATCGGCCGCGGAACTCGGCTGACGTCTGCCAGGAGTGCGCGCGAGGAGCCCTGTCGGCGGCTCAGGGACCAGCGGGAAAGGTTCGGCCGACCTGTGACCGAAAAATCGTCAACGGCAATCGGATTGGACTGGTTCTCAATCGGGCACAGAACATCAGACGTGAGAACATCGCGTCGCTGTAGGTGAACCAAGGTCGGATGACGAGAGGAACACCATGAAAGCGCCGAGGACGCTGCTGAGCGTCGCTGTCGCCTTCGCGGGGCCCGTGCTGATGGCGGGTGCCGCGCTTGCGGACGAGCAAGAACTGCCGCCCCCGCCGCCGCCCCCGGCGGTCGACGTCGTAGCGGGCCCGAACTGGATGGTCGTCACCGTCACGCCGCTCGGCGGCGACGCTGCCGATGCCTGCTCGATCGACCCCTACAACGGCACACCCGAAACGCAGAGCATCCCGGTCGCCCCCACCGGGAACGTCTTCGTCGACAACGTCCCCGTCGGCACGCACACCGTCTCGGCCTGGTGCCCGAACGGCGGGATCGCGACAACGACGGTGGAGATCACGGGCTGACCTGACGTACCAAGTCCGAACAACGAGTCCACCCGGCGTATCCGCGCCGGGTGGGTTCTTTCGTCAGCGTTCAGACGCCCGTGGCTCCGTCGATGCGTTCGCGGATGAGGTCGGCGTGGCCATTGGCGGGAGTGCTGGGCTGCGAGTTCGGCACGCTTATCGTTGCTATGCGGACGATAATCCTGGGTTAGGTTATGGCGGTCCTGGTGTGTCATAGTTATCGTTGCCATATCAGTGATAAGAAGGCGGTTGGCACTCTCTGGGGTGCGGCAACGCTGTTATCGTTGTTTCAGCACCGATAGGAGTGTCATGATGACCAGGCCTCAACCACGTCGACGTACACATGCTGAGACGGGACCGCTGTCCGAGTTCGGCACTTATGTCGTCGAAAGACGCTTAACGCTCGGTTTGACGCAGCAGGACGTGGCCGATCTCGCCGATGTCGGTTTGTCGTCGGTGCGCACGCTCGAAGGCGGCAAGAGCTCTCCAACGCTGACCGTGACGCTCCGCATTCTCGATGCTCTTGGACTGACTCTGGTCGCTCTTCCCACCGGGAAGGCCGTCGAACTGCCCGGACAGACAGCCCAACTGCGGCCTGAGAGCGGGGTGAAGAATGGTCGCCTGGCCTGACCCGGAACGTATGCGCGACATCGCAGAAGCCGATGTCTACAAATCGGGTCGATTCGCGGGTACTTTGCGCCGCGAACGAGACGACATCGTCTTTCGGTACGCCGAGGCCTATCGCGCCGACACCGACGCCCCACAGGTGGCTTTCACGCTGCCGAAACGCAACGGCATTTTCCGGTCGACCGGTGGATCAGTTCCCGCATTCTTCGCCGGCCTCCTGCCCGAAGGGGCACGGCTCGCGGTGATCGAGAACTTCTTTCTCGACATGGCTGCGGCGTGCGGCATTCGGGTACCAGACCATCGCCTGGCGACCGATCGCAACGGCCAGACCGCGCTGTTCGTCGAGCGGTTCGATCGTGTGCCCGGACCCGGTGGCGTCCGCCGTCTCGCTCAGGAAGACGCTTGTCAGGTCCTCGATCGATACCCGGCTTCGAAATATCGGATCAGTCTGCAGGAGGCGATCATCGGTCTCGCCGAGGCCGTGCAGGCAGGGGCTGGTTCGCGACGGTCGGCTGTCCTGCACATGCTCGAGATCGCGGCGTTCAGCTATCTCATCGGCAACGGCGACTTACACGGAAAGAACTTGTCGATTCGGCAAGCGCCGGGAGGTATCTGGGAAGTAACCCCGGCTTACGACCTGCTGACGACACAGCCGTACCTGTCATGGAAAGACCCGATGGCGCTGTCACTCTTCGGCCGAAACAACAAGCTGCATCGCCGCTGGTGGCTCGAAGCTGCCGAGCGGCTGGGCGTTCCGGCACGTGCTTGCGATCGCAGTCTGAATCGAATCATCGAGGCAGCCGAACCCTGGATCGATCGCGTCATCGAAATCGGGTTCGAAGAAGAATGGTCGAAGCGCCTTGCCGCGCTCATCGCGGAACGCCGAGACCACCTGCGTCAGCCTTCCTGAGCGGTTCAGATGCCTGTGGTTCCGTCGATGCGTTCGCGGATGAGGTCGGCGTGGCCGCAGTGGCGGGCGTACTCGGCGATCATGTGCGTGTAGATCCAGCGCAGGCTCACCTGGTCATTCATGAACGGACTCGTGTCATCCAACTGGCGGGTGGCGCAATTACGGCGGGCGTGGGCGATCTCGTCCTGCCAGATGGTCAGGGCGGTGTCGTACGACGATTGGTCGGATACCTCGAAACCGCCACTGTGCCCGGCGGTGCCGACGTGAATCGGCGGGGCGGACTCCCCGGTGAGGACCCTGCGGAACCAATTGCGTTCGACCTCGGCCATGTGCTGAACCAAGCCGAGCAAGGTCAGCGGAGAAGGCGCCGCGGCGGCGGTACGCAATTGAGCATCGTCGAGCCCCTGGCACTTGACCACCAGCGTTGTGCGGTAGAAGTCGAGCCACGATTCCAGCGTGGCGCGCTCGTCGGCGTTCAGGGGCGGCATCGGCCGTTCATGGATCGTCACGAACGTCGATGGTGCCAGTACGGTCGGACATCAACTCTCACTCATCATCTCGGCCCGGTGCCCGATCGGCGGGACCGACGAGGGCGACTGCGCAAGTCACGGGCGCTCCCGGCGCCGGCGCCTCGAACTGGCACCAGCCGATTCCTGTGGACTCGCCGTAGCGGATACTGACCTTCGGACGACGACGACGTCGGAGGTGCGGACAGTGGCAATCGATCAGGTGGGCCGAGGACATGCGGTGGTGCTCGGCGCGAGCATGGCCGGGTTGCTCGCGGCGCGGGTGCTCAGCGAGAGCTTCGAGCGGGTCACCGTGATCGAGCGCGACGACCTGTCGCAGCCGGGAGACCGGCAGGGGGTCCCGCAGGGGCGGCACGTGCACGCGCTCCTGGCGCGGGGCAAACAGATCTTCGACGAGCTGTTCCCCGGCTTCACCGAGCAGACGCTCGCGGACGGGGCGGTCGAGTGTCGCTCGCTCACACAGATGCGGATGACGATCGCCGGGCAGACCTTGCGGCAGGCCGATGCGGGCTATTCGTTGCTCCAGGCCGGCAGGCCGTTCCTGGAGTGGCGGGTGCGCGAGCGCGTCCGCGCGCTGCCGAACGTCACGATCGTGGACGGCTGCGCGGCGTCCGGACTGCTCGCCGCGGACGGGAACCGGCGGGTGCGCGGGGTCCGGCTCGAATCCGCATCGGGCGGGGTGCGGGAGGTCGAGGCGGATCTGGAGGCGGATCTGGTCGTCTCGTGCATGGGCAGGCACGGTCCGATCGAGGACTGGCTGGAGGGACTGGGCTACGAGCGTCCGCGGGCCGACGGCGTGCGGATCGACATGAAGTACGCCAGCCGGTACGTGCGGCTGCCCGCGGGCGCGGTCGCCGACAAGGAGATCGTGGTCGCGAACCAGAATCCCGCGCGCGGGCTGGCGCTGTTCGAGGTCGAGGGTGACCGGCACATCCTCACCCTCATCGGCTACGGCGCGGATCACCCGCCGACCGACGACGACGGGTTCTGGCGGTTCGCGGCCTCGGTCGCCCCGCCGGACGTGCGCGAGGCGCTGCTCGACGCGGAGCCGCTCACGCCCGTCTCCACCTACCGCTACCTGGCCAATCAGCGCCGCCGCTACGAACTGCTGACCCGCTTCCCGGACGGCCTGCTCGTGATGGGCGACGCGGTGTGCAGTTTCAGCCCGGCGTTCGGTCAGGGCATGAGTGTCTCGGCGCTGCAATCGCTGTGCCTGCGGCGAGTGCTCGCCGAGCCCTCCGGCTCCCCGCTGGCCGCGCGCTGGTTCGGCGCGGTCGCCGCCGAGATCGACGACGCGTGGATGATCACCCGGCTGTTCGACCTGGCCATGCCGCATGTGGACGACGGCGGCCGGATTCCGACGCGCGCGCTGGAACTCGCCACCCGTGCCGCCATGTCGGTGGGCGCGCGGGACGCGCTGGTGGGCAGGCAGATCGCGCGCATCGCGGGGCTGCTCGACAGGCCGGTCAGTGTGCTCGACCCGAAGCTGCTCGGTCGCGCCGTGGCGGCGCTCGGCGCGGTCGGAGGTCTCGCGCTGCGCGATACCGCCCCGGTGCGGGCGGTCGTGTCGGCACTGCCCGAGGCCCTGCGCGGGCGGGTGGATCGACCGGCGGTCGTCGCGATTGCGGCCTCGTCCGGGTCGCCGGGCTTCGATCCGATGCCCTACGGTCCCGCCCGTGGCTTCCATCGGTTGACCGTCCGCGCGGTGCACCCGGACACCGCCGACAGCGTCGTCGTCGAATTCGATGTGCCCGAACGCCTTTCCGAGCGCTTCCGGTATCGCGCCGGTCAGCACGTGGTGATCCGGGGAGCGAGCCCGGCGGCCTCGGTGCGCCGTACCTACTCGCTGTGCGAGGACCCCGCCGCGGGCGCCCTGCGCATCGCGGTCAAGCGCCAGGAAGGTGGCTTGTTCTCCGCCTACGCGGTGGGCGAGCTGGCCCCCGGCAGCGTCCTGCACGTCTCCGAGCCCGCGGGCACGTTCACCGTCGACCCGCGCCCCGCCTGCCGGTATGTGGCCGTCGCGGCGGGCAGTGGCATCACCCCGATCATCGCGCAGGTCGCCGCACTGCTGGCCGCCGATCCGGACACCACGGTCACCCTGCACTACGGCAGCCGCGACGACCGCGCCATCATGCTGAGAAAGCAACTCGACCATCTGCTGGCCCGATACGCCGACCGGCTCCGGATCGTGCACCACCTCTCCCGCGGCAACGCCTACCCCGCCGACCCCGGTTTCCGCTCCGGCCGCCTCACCCCGGAGGTCGTCGCCGCCGAGGACGCCGACCACTGGCTGCTCTGCGGCCCACGCACACTCGTCACCGACACCGTCGACGCCCTGCGCGCCCGCGGCATCCCCTCCGAGGCGATCGCCTTCGAATTGTTCGACACCGCCCGCCCGACGGCGCGGGGCGCCGCAGACGGTGAAAGTCCGACCAGCGCCGTCACTCTCACCGGCGACGGCTTCGAATTGCGCTTCGACATGCCGCGCAGCGCGACCGTGCTGGACGCGGCACTGCCGCACCGCGAAGACCTGCCCTATTCCTGCCTCGGCGGCTCGTGCGGAACCTGCCTGGCCGCAGTCGAATCCGGCGCCGTGGAACTTCCCGACGACCCGCTGCTCGCGCTCACCGATGCCCAGCGAGCCGTGGGCCGGACGCTGCCCTGCGTGGCCCGCCCGACCACGGACAACCTGACCCTCCGCTTCGTCGACCCCGACTCGTCGCCGAGCTGAGTGTCGGACCGTTCTCCCCTCTCATTGTTCGCGCAGGAGACACTTATAGTTCGCACATGAAACGAATCGTTCTGTGTCTCCGATGATTCGGGCAGCACCCGTCACTCGGCGGGGCCCTTCCCTCGGAGGAGATATGAAGCGATCCGTTCTGCTCATCGCCGCCACGGCCACCGCCGCGGCCGTGCTCACCGCGTGCGGCGGCGAAGACGCCTCCGACAAGGGCTCCGCGGCCTCGACCACCGTGTCCACGAGCGCCTCGGCCCCGGCGACCACCCCCGGCGCCCCGGTCCCCGGTCCCGACGCCGGAACCGCGGCCCCCGCTCCCGAGACCACCGTGCCCGCTCCCGAGGCGACGGTGCCCGCTCCGGAGCCGACCGTGCCCGGCGATACCGGCGTGACCGAATCCCCGGCGCCGTCGGAGGACCACTGTGCCGTGGTGACAGACGAGTATCTGATCACCTCGCTACGCATGACGGGTCCCCCCAACTCCCTGGTCCCGCTCCAGGACTCGCGCTGCACCGGCACCTTCGCCTCGGCGAACAACTGGCCGGAGGGCGCCCTCCATCCCGAGCTGTACCTGTTCCAGTACTCGGAGGCGCACGGGCACTGGCGCTTCATCGAACACGGCTACGGCGGCATGGACTGCGCCGGCAAATACGGCCTGTCGCCGGAGGCCGCCTCGATCCTCCGCTGCTGACCGCGCCTGCTCACCCGCTGACCTACCGGTCCTGGTCCAGGAGAACCGGGCGCGGTTCACCTGATCACTCCCGGGCGGTCAGGTCGTAGACGGTCACGCCGTCGACCTCGATGGCGGTGAAGTTCTGCTCGACCCAGTCGCTGATCCGTGAGCTCTCCGACTCGGAGCTTCCGCCCGGGCCGCCGCGGCTGCCGCCGAGGAAGTAGTGGATCTCGCCGTCGCGCACGTACTGCTGGAACTGTTCGAGGGTGGGCGACGGGTCGCTGCCGTTGAACCCGCCGACGGGCATGACGGGCATGCCGGTCGCCAGCTGCACGCCCGCGGCGCTGTTGGACCCGACGGCTGCGGCGACCCAGGTGTATTGCGAGGCATCGGTTTCCATCAGGGCGACGAGTTCGTTACCGGCTGTGGTGGCGCCGAGGAGGCCGCCGGGGCCGCCCGGCATGCCCGGGCCGCCGATCATTCGTCCGTCGGTGGGAGCGCCTGCCTGCTGTCCGGCGGCGGAATCGTCCGGCGCGGCGGATCCGCTCGAGTTGGGTGCGGCACCGAGGGCCGGGACGGTGTCGTCGGTCGATCCATCGCCGGGCAGCTCTTGTCCGGGGAACAATCCACCGGGCGGCGGGGAACCGCCGGGCATGGCGCGCATCTCGCCGGGCATCCGTGGTCCGGGGCCGCCCCAGCCCCCGGTGGCGGGGCCCGCGGTGGGGATGGAGCCCTGATGGGAGTCGGCGAGGGTCTGGACGGTGTAGGCCACCGGCCCCGCGAGGCTCGCGAAAGCCGCTGCCACCGCGATCCCGGTCAGCACTTTGCGCGGAACGGGGACGAGCACACCGAGGGCGGCGGCGAGGCCGGTCACCAAAATCGCCCAGCGCAGCCACGGCACGAAATCCGCGCTGCGCGACAACAACATCCATGCGATCGTCGTGCTGAGGGCCACAGCGGCCGCGAGGGCGAGCCGCACCCACGGCCGGTCGCGCTCGCGCCAGGCCGGTACCGTTCCCGCGCCCACGAGAGCGGCGATGCCGGGGGCGAGGGCGACCGTGTAGTACTGGTGGAAGATGCCCTGCATGAAGCTGAACACCAGGCCGGTGACGATCAGCCAGCCGCCCCACAGGATCAGCGCGGCGCGCTTGTCGTCGGTGCGGGGAGCGCGGCCGCGCAGCACGAGGCCGGTCACCAGCAGGAGCAGTGCGGCGGGGATCAACCAGGCGATCTGACCGCCCTGGGCATTGTCGAACATCCGGGTGATGCCGGTCTGCCCCCACATGCCGTTGCCGCCGGGCGGGAGTTCGCCGCCGGGGCCGACGCTGCCGGTCTCGTGACCGTTGAGCCTGCCCAGACCGTTGTATCCGAGGGTCAGTTCGACGATCGAATTGTTCTGCGAGCCACCGATCCACGGTCGCGACGACGCGGGCCACAGTTCCACCGCCAACAGCCACCAACCGGCCGCGACCACCATCGCCGCACCTGCCGCGAACAGCTGGGCGATGCGCTTGCCGAGCCGTGGCGGCCCGGCCACCAGGTAGGTCAGCGCGAGCGCGGGCACCACCAGCAGGACCTGCAACTGCTTGGCCAGGAAGCCGAAGCCGATGAACGCGCCGGTCAGCACCAGCCACCGCCAGCGCCCGTCGTCCACCGCGCGGGTCATCGCCCACGCGGCCGCAACCATCAGGAAGATCAGCAGCGCTTCGGGATTGTTGAATCGGAACATCAACGCCGCCACCGGGGTCACCGCCAGCGTCAGCCCCGCCAGCAGGCCGGCGGCGGGACCGAACACCTTGCGCACGGTCGCCCACAACAGCGCCACGCTGCCCACGCCGAGCAACACCTGCGGCACCAGCATGCTCCAGCTGTTGAGCCCGAACAGTCGCGCCGACAACGCCATCGGCCACAGCGAAGCGGGCGGCTTGTCGACGGTGATCGAGTTCGCGGCGTCGGAGGAGCCGAAGAAGAACGCCTTCCAGGATTCGGATCCCGCCTGCACAGCGGCCGAATAGAAGGTGTTGGCCCAGCCGTTGGCGGAGAGGTTGTAGAGGTAGGCCGCGGTGGTGCCCACGAGCAGCAGTGCCAGCAGCACGTATTCGCGGCGGATCGACAGGTGCGCGCGCGGATCGGGCTGTGCGGGCGAGAGGTTCGGCGCGGCGGGGTTCGATGATGCGGTAAGGGTGTCGGTCACCAGGCGGCTCCTGACTTGTCGTCGGTGCGAGGGGTATCGGCCGTGCGCGCGGCGCCGCGAGCGTGGTCGTGGAAACCGAGGAGATCGGCTGTATGGGAGGGATCCGCGCTGTCACCGGAGTGAGCACGACCGGCGGGGTCGCTCGGCGTGTGGTGTCGGCGGACCATCCCGTCACCTCCCGCGTCGCGGAACACCCAGCGCAGGCCGACGAAGCGGGCGATGGTGGCGACCAGGTTGGCCGACACCAGCACGCCCAGCTCGACGAACACGGGCGCGTCGGCGGCCCAGCGGTGCAAGGCGAACAGCGAGCCGCTGGTCACCAGCAGTCCGAAGCAGAAGACCAGCAGACCTTGGAACTGATGGGTGAGCACGCGGGTCGAACCCCGCACGCCGAAGGTGAAGGCGCGATTGGCGGCGGTATTGGCGACCGCGGTCAGCAGCAGGGCGAGGAAGTTGGCGGCCTGCGCGCCCGCGATCGGCTGCAGCAAGAGATACAACAGTATGTAGGCGAGTGTCGATCCCACGCCGACCAGCGCGAAGCGCACCACCTGCCCGACCATGCCGAGGGGGACGCCGGGCACCAGCGGTTCGCGCCCGATGGCCGCGCGTAGTTCCTCCAGCGGCAGTGCGCCGGTGGAGATCGCCCTGGCCAGCCGCCAGACGCCGCGCAGGTCTTTGCGCGCGGTGTCCACGATGTCGACGCGGCTGTCGGGGTCGTCGATCCAGTCGACCGGCACCTCGTGGATACGCAGTCCGGCGCGTTCGGCGAGGACAAGCAATTCGGTGTCGAAGAACCACTCGCCGTCCTCGATCAGCGGCAACAGACGGTGCGCCACCTGCGCGCGGATCGCCTTGAAGCCGCACTGCGCGTCGGAGAAGTGTGCGCGCAGAGCGGCTTTCAGGATGAGGTTGTAGCAGCGGGAGATGATCTCGCGCTTGGGCCCGCGCACCACCCGTGACGAGGCGTCCAGGCGGGTGCCGATCGCCAGATCCGAGTGCCCGGACACCAACGGAGCCACCAGCGGGAGCAACGCGTCCAGATCGGTGGACAGATCGACGTCCATGTAGGCGAGCACCTGCGCGTCGGATAGCTCCCACACCGCGCGCAACGCCCGCCCGCGTCCCTTGGCATCCAGGTGCATCACCCGCACCCCCGGCATCGACGCGGCGAGATCGTGCGCGATGCGCAGAGTGTCGTCGGTACTGGCGTTGTCGGCGATGGTGATGCGCGCGGAGAAGGGGAAACCGCCGCGCAGGTACTCGTCGAGGCGGCGCACGCAGGCGCCCAGCCCGGCCTCCTCGTTGTAGACGGGAATCACGATGTCCAGCACGGGCGCCCGGTCTCCGGCAGCGGAACTGTGCGCCGCCGCATCGGCTGTTGCCACGGTCTCGGTCATGAACTCCACGATCGAGCCCGCTGCTCCCGCGCCGCTGGGATGGAGCTGGGAGGTTCCTGGGAACATCGCGCCGGGTACCGGTGCTGGTCACCACATCGCCGCGCGCGGTGGTCGGCATGCCCGCTGCACGAGCATGCCGATGGTGCGGCCTGGTCAGCGGTCGGAATCAGCTTCCGGCCTGCGCAGGCGAAGGACCGTGTCGGCTCGGGCGCCGATCTGCCCTTCGGGGCCGACCATTTCCTGCTCGACACGCTCGCTGGTCTCGACCGACCACGGTCCGTAGGGGTCGAGCAGCGCGAGGGTGCCCTCGATGGTCGGGAATTCGAAGATCGGCGGCTCGGTCATCCAGCTCGGCCAGCCCGCGTGCCCCACGATCAGGAACACCCCGCCCGGCGCGACGGCCTCGGCCGCGCGGAACATGATCGAGTCGCGCTCGCCGGGCGCGGCCACCGGGGAGTGCAGGAATTGCGCGGATACCAGGTCGAAGGTGCCTTCGGGGAAGGTCTCGAGCAGGTTGTGCCGGACGAAGGTGATGCGATCGGCGACATCGGCGTCGGCGGCGTGCTTCGCGGCGCGCTCGAGCGCGGTCGCGGAGATGTCGGTGGCGGTGACCTGCCAGCCGCGTTCGGCCAGCCAGATCGCGTCCGCGCCCTCACCGCAGCCGAGGTCGAGTGCGGTGCCGGGGGTCAGTGCGTCGGCTTCGCGGGCGAACAGCGGGTTCACCTTGCCCGACCAGATGTTGTCGCGCTCGCGGTAGAAGTCTTCCCAGAACTGTTCGGGCGTGGGCTCGGGCATGCTTGTCTCCTCGTCACGTGGTGCGGTGGGGCTCGTGACGTGATGGTGCTCGCTCGCCGTGCCGGTCGGCAAGTAATGTTGCCGATTCGGCAAAGTATCCGTCGCCTCCACCATGGAACGCCGTTGTCCCGAACCGTCCGCGCCGTTGCGAGTGATGGTGGTGGCGACTGCCGAAAGTATGGGCTCGGCCATCGGCGTGGTCATCGGCTTCGTTCCGTTGAACGGAAGTCCGGATTCGGGAACGGCGCCTGTCCGGGCGTGCGCGCTTGCCTCGCGCTCGGCCAGCGGCACCATGAATCCCCGGCCCGCAGGATGCCGGCCTCGGTGCCGGGCCGGGGTGAGGTGGAGTCGTCGTCACCGGGAACGCCGTTGGTCCGGATTGCCGCGCCGTTGCGGTGGATGGTGGCGGCGACGAACTCAGTATCGCGCCGAGGTCCGACAGGTTTTCCGCACCGGCCGAGCGTGTGGATCAGGCCTGGTGCAGCCGCCAGAGCGGGGAGACCGGGCCGTGCCCGGCGCCCAGGTCGTAGGCGGCGGCCAGGCAGCGACGGGTCCACTCCTTGGCGAAGGCGACCGCGTCGGGCACCTGGTAGCCGTGGGCGAGAGCGCAGGCGATCGCGGCGGCCAGAGTGTCGCCGCCACCGTGGTCGTTGCCGGTGGCGATCCGGGGTGCGGTGAACTCGTGGAAGGCGTGGCCGTCGAACAGCAGGTCGGTGCTGACCTGGGAGGACCGCAGGTGTCCGCCCTTGACCACCACCCAGCGCGGGCCGAGCGCGTGCAGGGCTTCGGCGGCCTTGCGCGCGGAGGCGTGGTCGGTGACCTGGATACCGGTGATCAGCCGCACCTCGTCCAGATTCGGGGTGACGACCGTGGCCAACGGGAACAACGTGTTGCGGACAGCATCGAGGGCTTCCTCGTGCAGCAGCGGATCGCCGTGCATGGAGGCCGCGACCGGATCGACCACCAGCGGGGTCGGCCCGCCGCCGCCGATGCCGACCTCCCGGCACACCTCGGCGACCGCCTCGATGATCGCCGAGGACGCGAGCATCCCGGTCTTGGCCGCCTGGACGCCGATGTCCCCGGCCACCGAGCGCACCTGGTCGGCCACCACCTGCGGCGGGATCTCGTGGAAACCGCTGACGCCCACCGAGTTCTGCACGGTCACGGCGGCCACCGCGACGAGCGCGTGCACGCCGCACAGCGCCATGGTCCGGGAGTCGGCCTGGATGCCTGCACCACCACCGGAGTCGGTGCCTGCGATGGTGAGGACGCGGACCGGGGTCTGTCCTTCGGCGGGGAGGGGCAGCAGTTTCACAACAGGCACATTACGGTCTCGCGGCCAGCCGCGGGGCGGCCGGTCGCGCGGCGGATCGAACCCCGCTTACCGACGATTAATGAAAACGATTATCGTTTACTGTATGACCGAATCCGTGAGCATCGCTCCGCTGCCCGTCACCGTTCTGTCCGGCTTCCTCGGGGCGGGCAAGACCACGTTGCTCAACCATGTCCTCGCCAACCGGGAAGGCCGCCGGGTGGCGGTGATCGTCAACGACATGAGCGAGGTGAACATCGACGCCGCCCTCGTCGCCGGTCAGGGGCACCTCGACCGCACCG
The DNA here is from genome assembly GCF_001613125.1 of Nocardia shimofusensis NBRC 100134. Lineage (GTDB taxonomy): Bacteria > Actinomycetota > Actinomycetes > Mycobacteriales > Mycobacteriaceae > Nocardia > Nocardia shimofusensis. Next base: position 90,406 of record NZ_BDBT01000001.1, on the reverse strand, counting down.
AGGAGAAGCTGGTCGAGCTGACCAACGGCTGCATCTGCTGCACGTTGCGCGAGGACCTGGTCGAGTCGGTCGGCAGGCTGGCGCGGGAGGGGCGCTTCGATCAACTGGTCATCGAGTCGACCGGTATCTCCGAACCGATGCCGGTGGCGGCGAGCTTCGAGTGGGAGTTCGAGGACGGGTTCCGGCTCGGCGATATCGCCCGGCTGGACACGATGGTCACCGTCGTGGACGCCTCCACGTTCTTGGCCGAGGTGGTGCGCGGTCAGGCGCTGGCCGAGCGCGATCTGCAGGCGGGCGAGGGCGACGAGCGCACCATCGCCGACCTGCTCGTCGACCAGGTCGAGTTCGCCGACGTGCTGTTGATCAACAAGACCGACCTGGTGAGCGAGTCCGCGGCGGGGACCGTGGAGGCGACCGTGCGCCGGATGAACCCGCGCGCCCGGGTGCTGCGCACCGAACGCGGCGTGGTCGAGCTGTCCGAGGTGCTGGGCACCGGCCGCTACAGCCCGCTGCTCGCGGCCGAAAGCGACGGGTGGGACGAGGAATTGGCGGGCGGTCACGTTCCCGAGACCGAGGAATACGGAATTCGCAGCATCACCTACACCGCCGCGCGCCCCTTCCATCCGGCGCGGCTCGGCGAAGCGCTCGAGCAGATGCGAGGGATGTTGCGCAGCAAGGGATTCTGCTGGATCGCCAGTCGCGGTGAGTTCGCGGCGGTGTGGTCGCAGGCCGGGCCGAACCTCACCTTCGAACCGGCCGCCTGGTGGTCGCAACTGGATGGGGCGCCGGGGCAGGAGATCGTCTTCATCGGGGTGCGTCTCGACGGGGACCGGGTGCGCGGGCTGCTGGACGCCGCGTTGCTCACCGACCAGGAGTTCGCGGCGGGGCCTGCCCGATGGGCGGCCTACGAGGACCCGTTCCCGGCCTGGGGTGCATTGCACGAGCACGCGTGAGTGGCGCCGACTCGAGGTTTACGATGCTAGACAGATAGTGCAATCTGTCTTACCGTCGAAACATGTTGACTCAGAAGTATCACGGCTTTCGGCTGTGCACCGGCGCCACCTGGGCCGCCCCGTGGTCCCTGTACTCGGCGTTGCGTGAGCACGACCCGGTGCACCGCGTGGTTCCCGAGGACAGACCCGAGAACGACTACTGGGTGCTCACCCGGCACGCCCACGTCGTCGCCGCGGCCCGCGACACCGCGACGTTCTCCTCCCGCGACGGACTGACCGTCGAATACGGCGAGCTGGAGCAGATCGGACTCACCGCGAATCCGCCGCTGGTCATGCAGGACCCGCCGCAGCACACCGAGTTCCGCACGCTGGTGGCGCGCGGGTTCACGCCGCGGCGCGTGGAGACGCTCGAGCCGATGGTGCGCGCTTTCGTCCGCGAGCGGCTGGACCTGCTCGCGGACGGCGGCGACATCGTCGAGACCCTGTTCAAACCGCTGCCGAGCATGGTCGTCGCGCACTATCTCGGTGTACCGGAGCAGGATCGGGACAGGTTCGACGGGTGGACCGACGCCGTGGTGGCGGGCGGCGTCGACCGGACGAACGAGCAGGCCGAGGCGGCCTCGACGGACATGGTCGGCTACTTCGCCGAGCTGATCCGGCGCAGGCGCACCGAGCCCGGCGACGACACCGTTTCGCTGCTGGTCCAAGCGGGACTCGGCGCCACCGACGAGGACGTGACCGGTCTGGTCCAAGTGCTCGCCTATGCCTGGACCATGGTCGCCGGCGGCAACGACACCACCACCGGCCTGCTCGGCGGCGCGGTCCAGTTGCTGCACCTGAACCCCGCGCAGCGAGACGCGCTGACCGCCGACCCCGCCCTGATCCGGCCCGCGATCGAGGAGTTCGCCCGGCTCACCTCCCCGGTGCAGGGCCTGGCCCGCACCACCACGCGCGAGGTGGAGATCGAGGGCGTCACGATCCCCGCGGGCCGTAAGGTGCTGCTGGTGTACGGCTCCGCGAACCGCGACGAACGGGTGTTCGGCCCCGACGCCGCCGACCTCGACATCACCCGCAATCCACAGCACATCCTCACCTTCGGCCACGGCCCGCACCACTGCCTCGGCGCGGCCGCCGCTCGCTTGCAGGCTCGCGTCGCGATGGAAGAACTGCTCGCCCGCTACCCCCGCTTCACCGTGGACATCGACGCCGTCGAATACGCCGAGGGCCCCTACGTGCGCCGACCCACCCGGGTGCCGTTCCGGAGCGCGGCATGAGCGGAGACTGGCTCGCCGGTCAGCGCACCGAACTCGCCGCCGAACGCATTCTCGACGCGGTGCGCGGACTGTTCCTGGAACGCGGCGTCGAGGGCGTGACCGGGATCGGCATGGCCGAGGTGGCGGCCGCCGCCGGTTGCTCCCGCGCCACGCTCTACCGGTACTTCCCCAACCGGCAGGAGCTCTTCGTCGCCTTCGCCGGGCGGGAGGCACGGCGCGTCGTCGCCCGGGTGTGGCGGGATCGCGCCGCGGCGACCGACCCTGCCACCGCCCTGCTCGACACTCTCACCGCGATCCTGGCCGAAGTGCGCGAAACCCCGCATCTGGCTGTCTGGTTCCGGCCGGTGAACGCCGGTGTCGTCGCCCAGCTGGCCGACTCCTCGACCGTTGTCGAGGAACTGGCCCGCGATTTCGTCGCCGCGTTGCGGCCCGATCTCGACGCGCCCGCCGCGCGCAGGCTCGGCCGGTGGACCGTGCGGGCGGTGGTCTCGCTACTCACCATGCCCGCACCGGACGCCGATGAAGAGCGGGAGATGCTGCGCGCCTTCGTTGTTCCGTTTCTGGTGGACGAACACATCGCTGTGTGAACGCGGCCCGATGCGAAAGCGGTGAGCCGCACTGCAACTCCAGGAGTCACCGATGACCAGCACCACACAGCACCCGGCCCCTGTTCTCATCCGGTCCGAGAACGCGGCCACGCTTCAGGACGGCGCGCTCAGCCTCATCACGCTGCTCGCCGACGCGGACGCGACCGGCGGAGCGCTCACCGCGAACAAGGCGACATTGACGAAGGGATCGCCCGGAGCGCCCGCGCACTTCCACACCAAGGCCACCGAGATGTTCCTGGTGCTCGAGGGTTCCGCGCGATTCCTGCTCGGCGACAGGGTGATCCGGCTCGGCAGGGGCGACTTCCTGACCGTGCCGCCCACCGTGGCGCACGCGTTCGCCCCGGCGCCGGACGCCGACGCCGAACTGCTCGTGGTCTTCACACCCGGCATGCAGCGCTTCGACTATTACCGGCTGTTGGAGCGGGTCTACCGCGGTGAGGCGACGGTGCAGGACATCCGCGAGAGCTCGCCGTTGTACGACAACCATTACGTCGACAGTTCGCTGTGGCGTGATGAACTGGCGAACAACTGATCTCGCTCGCGTCGATGGTGTCCTGGCGCGGCGTCGAGGGCGAACTCCCGGCCGCGCCGGAAGCTGGGACGGACGGCGGTGGACGCCGCGGCGTGAAGCCGGTCCGGACCTGAGCGACCGGGCCCGCGTGCCGAGTTTCCCGGTCAGCGCGGGCCGAGGAATAGAGTCTGGGTGCTGCGGCCGAGCGGTCCGTGCTCGTCGAACAACGCCGACTCGGCCAGGCCGATGCCGCCGGGCTGCGGGTGGGTGACAGCGTCCAGGCAGACCCATTCGCCGACCGGCTGGCGGTGCAGGGTCACCGTGAGGTCGGTGTTGATGAACAAGTACTTCGACCAGTCGAGCACGGCGCTGACGCCGTTGCCCGAGTCGGCCGCGGCGAGGGTGCGTTCCAGCGGGCTGGGGGTGGTGCCCGCGACGATCGGGTACTTCAGCCTGACCCAGCACACCGCCGGGCCCGGTTCGGCGAAAGATCCTCGCTGGAAGCGGTATTCGATGCCGGTGTGGAATCCGACCGGTTGCAGGGAGGGGAACGGGGTCGGCGGCGGCGTGGTCTCGGGGCGAGGGCGGCTGCCGGTGGGCCGGAACTCCTCGGGCACGTCGAGGTCGGGATCGGCGCGGCGGAAGCGCCACGCGTTGGCCTTCATCACCGGGCCGCGATCGGCCGACAGCGTCGCTTCGAGCAGTTCCACGCTGCGGCCCGGCCTGGTAACCCTGGTCTCGACGGTGAGCGGGGCCAGCGGCACCGGGCCGAGGATCTCCACCGCGACCCGGCCGATCCGGAAGTCCTCGCGCGGTTGGCAGCGCTCGAGCGCGTGGCCGATCAGGGCCGAGGGCGGGCCCGCGTGCTGGGCGTCGGGGGACCACGGTCCCCGGGTGAGTTCGGTGGACAGGAAACGGCCCGGCTGGTCGGGGTCGGGCAGGTAGAAGGCCTCGGGCGCGTCACTCATGGTCGTTTCCCGTCCATCGGGCCGACGGAGGCCGCCGGTCACGGATAGTTCGTTCGGCAAATGATTCTGCCATCTCCCGCTCGGACCGGCCGGTGGCAGCGCCCGTGCGCTCGGCGGCAGCCATGATGCGGTCAGGCGCGGCCGAAGACCAAGGCGACATTGTGGCCGCCGAACCCGAAAGAGTTGTTGATCGCGTAGTCGATCCGCTGCTCGCGGGGCTTGTCGGCGACGATGTCGAGATCGATCGCGGGGTCCGGATGATCGAAGTTGAGGGTGGGCGGGACGATCTGCTCGCGCAGGGTGAGGGCGGTGACGGCGGATTCGAGGGCGCCGGCCGCGCCGATGGAGTGTCCGAGTGCGGATTTCGGGGCGTAGACCGAGGCGTGCGGGAGAACGGCGGTCAGTGCCGCGGCCTCGGAGGCGTCGCCGATCGGGGTGGAGGTGGCGTGGGCGTTGGCGTGGGTGATGTCGGCGGGGCTCAGACCTGATGCGCGGATGGCTTGACGCATGGCCCGCGCCGCGCCGTCGCCGGTCGGGTCGGAGGCGACGATGTGGTGGGCGTCGGAGGTGATGCCCGCACCGAGCAGCCTGGCGTGGATCTTCGCTCCACGGGACCGCGCGTGCGCTTCCGATTCGAGGACGAGCAGGGCGCCTGCCTCGCCGAAGACGAAACCGTCGCGATCGGCGTCGAAGGGTCGCGACGCCCGTTCCGGTTCGTCGTTGCGGGTGCTGAGTGCGCGCATCATGGCGAAGCTCGCGATCGGAACGGGATGCAGATGGCCCTCGACTCCGCCCGCGACCACCAGGTCGGCCGCGCCGTCGCGAATCAGCCGCCAGCCCTGCGCGATCGCCTCCGAGCCCGAGGAGCATGCCGACACGGGGGCGAAAACCCCTGCCTTCGCTCCGATCTCGAGTCCGACGGTGGCTGCGGGACCGTTGGGCATGATCATCGGCACCGACAGTGGCGAGACCTTGCGGTAGCCGCCCGTACGCATGGCGTCTACGGCGTCGATGAGTGCGTCGCCGCCGCCGAGGCCGGTGCCGATCGCCACCGCGAGGCGCTCGCCGTCGACCTCCGGTGCGCCGGCGGCCGCCCAGACGCGCCTGCCCAGCACCAATGCCAGTTGTTCGACGTAGGAGAGTCTGCGCTGTTCCAGGTGGGTGAGTCGCTCGGTGGGCCGCTGCGCGAGCCTCCCCCCGATCCGCACCGGAAGGTCGTGTTCAGCGGTGAAATCGGCGTCCAGAGAACCTATTCCGCTGCGACCCTCGAGCAATGCCGACCAGGTCGCGTCCATGTCGTCGGCCAGTGCGGTGGTGGCCGCGTAGCCGGTCACGACAACGGAGCGGAGCTGCGCATCGATAGTTTGTGAAGCGATCGGTACAGTCACGATGACATGAATACCTGTAGCAATCGCTACAGTCAATGCATGGCCCGTCCTCTCGACCACGTGCGTCGTGCCGAACTGCTCGCAGGCGTCGTCGGCTATATCGCCGAGCGCGGACTCGCCGAACTGTCGCTGCGTCCGCTCGCCGCGGAGTTGGGGACCAGTTCGCGCATGCTGATCCACTACTTCGGCACGAAGGAGGAACTGCTGGTGCAGGCACTGGCCACCCAGCGACCGGATCTCACCGCCGTCTTCGCGGACGTCGCCGACATGGCGACCTTGCGTGATCGGCTGTGGGAGTTCTGGCGGTCCAATGCCGACGGCGCGGAATCCACGAGCGTGAAGGTTCTGCTGCAGGTGCTCGGCGCGGCCTGCGCCGCCGGTGGGCCGTTCCGGGACTATGCCACCGAGGCCATCGCGGCCTTCATCGGGACGCTCGCGGACGGGTTGCGTCGGATCGACTCCGTGGACGACCCGGAAATCGTTGCCACGCTGCTGGTGTCCGGCCTCCGGGGTGTTCTCCAGGATCGGCTCGTCACCGGCGAAGTGGAGCGCACCGATCGTGCGGCTCGTCGGCTGATCGACACCGTTCTCGGCTGACTAGCGGCCGGGTCGGTCGGCGTCGCCTCGGGCGGCGGTGGCGAATCGGGCGAGGAGTTCGCGGAGGGTGTCGCGCTCGGCGGCGGTGAACGCGTCGGCGATGCGGCGTTCGATCGCGGCCGCTCGGCGGTCCGCGGCGTCGAAGGCCGCGCGACCGGCCTCGGTCAGGCGGGTTTCCAGGACGCCGCGGTGCCAGGGATGGGGCGTGCGTTCGACGAAGCCGCGGTCCTGGAGGTTGCGCAGGACCACCGTCATGGCCTGGGGGGTGACCAGGCAGGCGCGCGCGAGAGCCGCCGCGGAGATGCCGGGGTTGTCGGCGAGGGCGAACAGCGCGGCGTATTGCGGGACGGTCAGCGGTTTGACCGCCTCGTGCTTGGCGGCCATCAATTCCTGCTCGGCTCGTTTGAGGTCCAGGCCGAGTCGTTCGTGCGCGGGCATGCCCATGACAGTCAAGAGTAGGGCTGATATAAAAGCTTTGATGGTAATCAAAGCTTGGAGATGCGCATGATTCCCGATAGTCACACCGACCTGTTGACCCGCCCGTTGTTCGCGCATATGGGCACGCTGAATCCCGACGGCACGCCGCAGGTCACTCCGGTCTGGCAGGTGTGGGACGGTGAGTTCCTGCGGCTGACCACGACCACCGATCGCGCCAAACATCGCAATGTCGACCGGAATCCGGTGGTCGCGCTCAGCATCAACGATCCCGAGCAGCCCTACCGGTACCTGGAGGTGCGCGGTGTGGTGGAACGGGTCGAGCCCGATCCCGAGGGCGAGTTCTTCGATGTGCTCGCCCGCCGGTACGGGCTCGAGTACGACAAGCCGGTCGGCGATCATCCCCGGCGTGTGGTCGTCGTCGTCCGGCCGGTGCACGCCACTTTCCAGTAGATCCGGCCGGGCTGCGCGGCCCGGGCTCGGCGCGATGGCCGAAACCCTGGCCGCGCAGTCGATTACGACACGACCGGGAGGTAGACCTGCCCGCCCGCTTCGGCGAACTCCGCGGACTTCTCCGCCATGCCCGCCTCGATCGCCGCGACGTCGGTGAGGTTGTGGGTCTCGGCGTATTCGCGGACGTCGGCGGAAATGCGCATCGAGCAGAACTTCGGGCCGCACATGGAGCAGAAGTGCGCGGTCTTGGCGGGCTCGGCGGGCATCGTCTCGTCGTGGTACTCCCGGGCGGTGTCCGGGTCCAGCGACAGGGCGAACTGGTCGCGCCAGCGGAACTCGAAGCGCGCCTTGGACAGTGCGTCGTCGCGTTGCTGGGCGTGCGGGTGGCCCTTGGCGAGATCGGCGGCGTGAGCGGCGATCTTGTAGGTGATCACGCCGGTCTTCACGTCGTCGCGGTTGGGCAGGCCCAGATGCTCCTTGGGGGTGACGTAGCAGAGCATGGCGGTGCCCGCCTGGGCGATGATGGCCGCGCCGATGGCCGAGGTGATGTGGTCGTAGGCGGGCGCGATATCGGTGGCGAGCGGGCCGAGGGTGTAGAAGGGGGCCTCTTCGCAGAGTTCTTCCTCGAGGCGGACGTTCTCCACGATCTTGTGCATGGGCACGTGGCCGGGGCCTTCGATCATCACCTGCACGCCATGGGATTTCGCGATCTTGGTGAGCTCGCCCAGGGTGCGCAGCTCGGCGAACTGGGCCTCGTCGTTGGCGTCGGCGATGGAGCCGGGGCGCAGGCCGTCGCCGAGGGAGAAGGTGACGTCGTAGCGGGCCAGGATCTCGCAGAGTTCTTCGAAGTGGGTGTAGAGGAACGATTCCTGGTGATGGGCCAGGCACCAGGCGGCCATGATGGAGCCGCCGCGAGAGACGATGCCGGTGACGCGCTTGGCGGTGAGCGGCACGTACCGCAGCAGCACGCCGGCGTGCACGGTCATGTAGTCGACGCCCTGTTCGGCCTGCTCGATCACAGTGTCGCGGTAGATCTCCCAGGTCAGCGCGGCGGGATCGCCGTTGACCTTCTCCAGCGCCTGGTAGATCGGCACGGTGCCGACCGGGACCGGGGAGTTGCGCAGGATCCACTCGCGGGTCTCGTGGATGTTCTTGCCGGTGGACAGGTCCATGATGGTGTCGGCGCCCCAGCGGGTGGCCCACACCATCTTCTCCACTTCCTCGGCGATCGAGGAGGAGACCGCCGAGTTGCCGATATTGGCGTTGATCTTCACCAGGAATTTCTTGCCGATGATGGTCGGCTCGAGTTCGGGGTGGTTGTGGTTGGCGGGGATAACCGCGCGGCCCGCGGCGACCTCTTCGCGCACGAGTTCCGGCGTGACGCCCTCGCGGGCGGCGATATACCGCATCTCGTCGGTGACGATGCCCGCCCGGGCCCAGGCCAGCTGGGTGCGCGGGCCCTCGACGGACGGCTTGGCCCAGCTGTCGCGCAGCTCGGGGAGTCCGGCCTCCAGGTCGATGACGGCGGTGTCGTCGGTGTACGGGCCGGAGGTGTCGTAGACGTCGAAGGTCTCGCCGTTGCTGAGGTTGACCCGGCGCACCGGAATCCGGAGATCGTCGACTTCGAGGTAGTGCTTGACGCTGCCTTCGATCGGGCCGGTGGTGACGGTGTCGACGGGCGCGTTCGTGTGATCGGCCGAGGCCATGGCTGTTCCTCCCTACGCCGGCATTACCCGGTCAGGTTCATACGGTCGACGGCCCTGACCGCCCGCGATCGGGCTAGCCGTCCTCTCAGCCCGCTGGTGCGAGCCCCCGTTGGTGATGGAATTGTGGTGACGAGTTCGTCCGGGCACGACCCTACCTGTCGTCGTGCCCGGTCTGCCCGGGGAACGAACAATTCCGCCCAGAAGGAACAGCCGCTGACGTCGATCAGCCGTTATAGGCGTCCTGCATGGTCTTCAGGTCGATCTTCTTCATGCCGAGCATGGCCTTGGTGGCGCGGTCGACGGCGGCCGGATCACCGGTCATCAGGGCGTCGGCCGCGGCGGGCCAGACCTGCCAGTGCACGCCGTAGCGGTCGGTGACCCAGCCGCACTCGATCTCCTTGCCGCCGCCCGCGAGCAGGGCCTCCCACAGACGGTCGACCTCCTGCTGGTCGGCGCAGTTGATCAGCAGGGACATGGCGTGGGTGTAGTGGAATTCGCCGCCGCCGTTGATGGCGGTCAAGCGCTGGCCGTCGAGTTCGAAATCCACCGTCATCACCGCGCCCGGTTCGCCCATGCCGGACTCGCTGTAGCGGGTGATGCCGGTGATGCGGGAGTTGGGGATGAGCGAACAGTAGAAGTTCGCGGCTTCTTCGGCATTGCCGTCGTACCAGAGATTGGTGACGATCTTCTGCATGGCGGTACTCCTGTCCGTGCTGGTGGGGTCTTTCCAGTACCGACGATCCGCGGCGGCGGAATTCATCGTCCGCGCCGGCGCTATTGTTGATCTTCGTGACCGGCGACGATTCCGCCGCGCGGCCCGGGGGCCCTGCGGCAGACGATCGGCGTCGAGCGCTGCTCGCCGCCGCCCTGGAAGTGCTGGCCGAACAGGGATTCTCGCGGACAACCCGGGAACAGGTCTGTGCGCGGGCGGGGCTCGCGCCATCGGATTTCGACGCCAGGTTCGACGGGGTGACCCAGTGCTACGAGGCGCTGCTCGACGAGTTCGCCGCGCGGATCAGGGACCGGGTGAGCACGACGGCCCTGCGGCAGGCCGACCGGCCGTTCGGTGAGCGCGGACCGGCGATCGTGGCGGCGTTCGTGCACACCCTCGCCGAGGATCCCCGCCTGGTGCGGGTGGCGTTCGGGGAGGTCGCCGAGGTGCCCTCGACGGTGCGGCGGCAGCGGCGCACGCACCGGCGCTGGGCCGCGGCGTTCCTGGACACACAGTGGCCGGCCGAACCCGAGGCCGGGGAGCGCGCGAGCCGTCGCAGATTCGCGGTCGCGATGGCGACCATCGGCGGGATGTTCGAGTTGGTCGCCGACTGGTCGCGGCATCAGGCGGAGGAACACTCCGGTTCGGCCGCCGACTGGCCTGCCGAATGGGGCGGTGCTACGGGCGCCGTCGGGGCGTTCTCCCACGGGGGGCGAGGCGGCGAGCCGGGCGGTGACGTGAACAGCTGGGCCGCACAGGCGTTGATCGACGATCTCACGGAGTTCGTCGGTGTGGTCTACACCGGGCGGGTGGCGGCCCGGCGCTGAGCGCCCGGCGTCCACCACGGCACGAGGATGTCGCGCCGATCGCGCATTGCGGCGCACCGCACGCCGTCCTCACGCGGACTGCTCGTGACGCCGGCAGATGTCGTCGGTCGCGCACCGGCCGCCCGACGGGGGCGGTGTCATTTGCCGAGCGAAACAGCTTCCCGCTTTCGGGCTTCGACCTCGAATGCCGGGTGTTCCTCGGCCTCGTGCAGGCCGAAACGCGCGTGCAGGGCGGCCAGCGGCCTGGGCGCCCACCAGTTGGCGGTGCCGAGCAGGCGCATGAGGGCGGGCGCGAGCAGACCGCGGATCACCGTGGCATCGCTGAGGACGGCCAGCGCGCAGCCGATGCCGAACAACTTCATGGCCGTCACGCCGGAGGTGGCGACCGCGAAGAAGACGATGCTCATGAGCAGGGCGGCGGCGGTGAAGATGCGGCCGGTGCGGGCCACGCCCATGGCGACGGCATGGGTGTTGCCCTCGGCGGTCTTCGGACCGGCCAGCCATTCCTCCCTGATGCGGGAGAGCAGGAACACCTCGTAGTCCATCGAGGCGCCGAAGGCGATGCTGAACATCAGGATCGGCATGGACAGGTCGAGGTTGCCGGTCGGGGTGAAGCCGAGCAGACCGGACAGGTGGCCTTCCTGGAAGACCCACACCATCGCGCCGAAGGTGGCCGCCAGGGACAGCATGTTCAGGGCCAGCGCCTTGATCGGCAGCAGCAGGCTGCCGGTGAACAGGAACAGCAGCACCAGCGTGGTGACCGCGATCAGGACGGCGGCCAGCGGGAGGCGTTCGCCGATGGCGGTGAGGGAGTCCTGGTTCAGGGCGCCGGGGCCGCCGAACAAGGTCTCGCCGGGTGCGGGGACCTCGCGCAGCTGGGCGAGCTGGTCCTTGCCCGCGCCGGAATAGGGGTCGATGCGCGTGCCGACGGAGACGAACGCGCCGGCGTCGGAGATCATGCCGGGCAGGGGCGGGGCCACTTTCAGGCCGTCGAGGTAGACCCCGGCGCCGGAGAGCACGGCGGGCACGTCGGGGACCTTGGACAGGGCGGCGGCGTAGTCGCCGATCTCGGAGACCCCGCCCTCGAACTCCGGCAGCGCGATCAGGATGCTGGTGGCCATGTCGGCCTGGAAGTTCGCGCGCAGTTCGTCGCCGACTTCCCGGCTCGGCGCGTCGGACAGCGCGCGATCGTCCGGGTAGCCGAACTGCGCGCCCAGGAACGGGGAGCCGACCAGGAGCAGCAGCACGGTGGTCAGCAGGGCGACGGGGATCGCGCGGCGCATCACCGCGATGACCCAGCGGTACCAGAAGCTGCGGTCGGCGGGGACCGGCACGGGTTCGGGCCTGCCGAGCAGCCTGCGGACGCCCGCGCGCAGGTCCCAGGCGTTGACCCGGTCACCGAGCAGCACCAGCATGGCGGGCAGCACGATCACCGCCGCGGCGGCGGCCGCGCAGACCACGGCGACACCCGCGTAGGCGAAGGACTTGAAGAAGTACTGCGGGAACACCGCCAGCGCCGCCAGCGAGAGCGCGACGACCAGGGCGGAGTAGACGACCGTGCGACCCGCGGTCTGCACCGAACGGACGACGGCGGCGGCCGGGTCCAGGCCGCGGGCCAGCTCCTCGCGGTAGCGACTGACGATGAACAGGCTGTAGTCGATGGCCAGCGCGAGACCGAGCGCGGTCGTCATGTTCAGCGCGTAGATCGATACGTCGGTGACGACGGTGAGGGTGCGCAGGATGCCGAGCGCGGCGACGACCGCGAACAGGCCGATGGCCACCGGCATCGCGGCCGCGACGACGCTGCCGAACACCAGCACCAGCAGCAGTCCGGTCAGCGGGATGGCGATGGCCTCGGCGACGATCAGGTCCTTGCTGATCTGGGTGTTCATGTCGGCGAAAGCCGCGCCGAGACCGCCCGCGCGGACGGTGACACCGTTCTCGCTGGTCTGCACCTGCTGGCTGATGCGGTCGGCGCGCTCGGTGAGTTCGGAGTCGTCGCCCGCGACATAGGCGATCACCAGGGCGCTCTTGCCGTCCTTGCTGCGCAGCGCGGGGGCCAGGTCGGCGCGCGTCGTCCAGTACGACTGCACGCCGCTGACCTCGTCGAACTGCGTGAGCTGGGCGACCGCTTTCTCACCCGCGGCCCTGGCGGCCGGCGAGTCGGCGCCTTCGGGAGCGGTGACCAGCAGGATGTAATTGGTTGCGCCACCGGGGAAGTGCTCGCTGAGGAACTCCCCGGAGCGGACCGATTCCAGCTCTCCGGTGACGAACCCGCCCGCCTTCATATGGCTCGCCGCGCTCGCGCCGAAGGCACCGCAGGCCAGCATCACCAGCAGCGCGGCCGCGAGTACGACGCGCGGCCGCGTGGTGGCGAACCGAGCGAGAGTGGTCAGCATCGACGCGAACTCCCCATCCGAAGAAACGTTTCCTCGCACGGTAAACCGTACGGTCGTCCGAACAGAATCCGGTTACTCCGTGATGCTGACCACGTTGCTCACCGCGGGTGAGATCGGTCACCTGTCGACCGATGGTGTTCAGACCCCGAGGGTGACCAGGGTCGTGACCACAGGGGTCACATTGCGGGTGAGATCGAGCACGGGGCAGTGCGCGTCCACAGCCTGCTGGAGTTCGAGGTAGCGCTCCCGCGACTCCGGGCCGGTGATCTCGACCCGCACCCGCACCGCACCGAAGCCGGGGCGCACCGCGTCGTCGAAACCGAAGAAGCCGCGCACGTCCAGATCGCCCTCGGCGGTCGCGCGGATGTCCTCGACCGCGATGCCGAGCTTGTCCGCCCACACTCGCCAGGTGACCACCTGGCAGGACAGCAGCGAGGCCAGGTAGTACTCGACCGGGTTGGCCGCGGTGTCGGCGCCGCCGAGCGCGGGCGGCTCGTCCACCTCGATCTGGAAGCGGCGCGCGGTCACGGTGCTGGCCACGGCGTCGTGCGCGGTGGCGGATGTCTTGAAGACGACGGCGGCCTGGGACGCGTCGGCGGTCACCGCGTCGTGGTTGGCGGCGATCACCGCGCCGAGCGCGGAGGCGGACGTGCTGGTGGAGGCGGTCATGCGCGAACTCCCTCGAAGACGCGGGGACCGGTGCGAGGCACCGGGACTGACGCGTCGACAGTAGGTTCGCACCCGCCGACCGCTGGGCGCGCGGAGCCGCGGGAGAGCCGCTGACCTGCGCGGATGGGTTGTATTCCGGCTGAGCGAAACGTCATCGTCCGCCCGGCCGGAAACGAACCGCGGTGGGTCAGGCGCTCAGGTGCACCGGGAACTGGGCGAGATCGTTCTGGGTGAGCACCGGCATGTTCACGATCTGCTCGACCGGCACCGCCAGGCGCAGGCCGGGGAACCGCTCGAACAGCGCGGGCACCGCGATACCGGCCTCCAACCTGGCCAGAGCCGCGCCGGGGCAGATGTGCGGGCCGTGGCCGAAGGAGATGTGCCGGGCGGCGGTCGCGCGGGTGATGTCGAAGGTGTCCGCGTCCTCGCCGTGTACTTCGGTGTCGCGGCCGATCGCGCGGTAGGAGATGACCACGCCGGAGCCCTGCGGGATGACCGCGTCGCCGAGATCGATGTCCTCGGTGGCGAAGCGCATGAGCAAGTGGATGACCGGGCCGTCGAAGCGCAGCGTCTCCTCGATGGCGGTCTCCCAGGACACCTCGCCCGAGCGCACGAGCGCCAGCTGGTCCGGGTTGGTGAGCAGCGCGCGCACCGTGGCCAGGATCAGGTTGACGGTGGTCTCGTGACCGGCGGCGACCAGCGCCTTGAGGTTGCCGATCACCTCCTCCTCGGTGAGCGGGGTTTCCTCGTCGGTGGAGTAGATCAGCGCGGAGGTGAGATCGTCGCCCGGCTCGGCGGTCTTGCGGCGCACCATCGCGGTGAAGTACTCGTCCATCAGGTCGATCACCTTCAGGCGCTCGTCCTGCGGGGTCATGATCGAGAAGAACGCCTTGTACCAGTCGAGCAGCATCTTCTGGTCGTCGCTCGGCACGCCCATCAGATCGCCGATCACCCGCATGGGCAGCGGGTAGGCGAAGGTCTCCTTCAGATCGACGGCCTCGCCGTCGGCGGCGGCGCGCTCCAGATCGCCGAGCAGTTCGGCGACGTACTGCTCGATGCGGGGCTTCAGCGCGTCGAGGCGACGGCGGGTCAGCGCCTGGGTGGTCTTGATCCGCAGCCTGCGGTGCTCGGTGCCGTCCACGCTGAACATCGAGCGGTCCACGTCGATCATGCCGATCAGCGGCCACTGCCTGGTGACCGCGCCGGAGGTCCACAGCGACCAGGAGTTGATGTCCTTGACCAGCCTGGGGTCGGTGAGCAGTTGCCTGGCCAGCGTGTGCCGGGTGACGGTGTAGGCGGGCACGCCGAGCAGTTCGATCTTCGCCAGCGGGCCCGACTCGCGCAGCAGGCTGGTCTCGCCCGCCAGATCCGAGATCATCGGGTCGATGACGATGGTGTCCGAACTGTCACGGTCGGCATGATCTGGGTCTGTGTGCGGGCAACTCACTTAGAAACCTCCGACAACGGGAACCGGTGTGTAGCGGACGGGCACACTGCTCAGACCACGCAGCCACGGGTTGGGCTTGCGGACCAGCTCGTGCTCGGGGACGGCGAGATCGATGTCGGGCAGACGGTCGAGCAGCACTTCGATGCCGGTCCGTGAGATGACCTCGGCGATCTGCTGCGCCGGGAACGGGCAGCGGAATTCTCCGTGGCTGAAGGCGAAGTGCGCGCTGTTGCCCGCCTGCGCCGGTTCGGGTCCGTCGCCGAGGTGCTGGCGCACGTGCGGATCGGAATTGGCGGCCCCGAGTCCGAGCAGCAGCATGTCGCCGGCCCGGATGACCTGGTTGCCGAGCCTGGTGTCGCGGGTGGCCCAGCGGCCGGCCAGGATCTGGGTCGGCGCTTCCTCCCACAGCACCTCGTTCATGGCCTGGCCGATGCTGTGCCTGCCGCCGCCGAGCGCGGCGGCGAACCGGTCGTCGACGAGCATCAGGCGCACCGAGTTCACCAGCCAGTCGGAGGTGGGCAGATAGCCCGCCGCCGTGATGGCCATCAGATTGTGGATGTATTCCTCGTCGGTGAACGGCGCGGGGAAGTTCAGCATGCGGGTGACGATGTCGTCGCCGCCACGGGTCTTGGCTTGCGCGAGCAGCCGCGCCATCAGCTCGTAGAAGCGCACGTGGGCCGCCTGGGCGTCCGCGCCGCCCATGGACAGCGTGCGCATCGTCCAGGCCAGCAGCGAACCGTCCTCGGAGGCGAAGCCGAGCGCCGAGGCCAGCGCGAGCAGCGGAAGGGGTTCGGCGTATTCGGACACCAGATCGGCCCGGCCACGGCCGCAGAACGAATCGATCAACCGGTCGGCGATGTCCTCGACGGTGCGGCGCAGGGCGAACGGGTCCACCCCGTCCAGCGCGGCTTCCACCATCTCCGAATGGCGCCGGTGCTCGGCGCCCACGGTGTAGTAGATCGAGGGGACCGGCATTCCGACCATCGGACGCAGCGGCCAGTCCTCGGGGACGTTCGGCCACTGGTTCCAGCTGTCGGACTTGCGGTTGAACAGCTCGGAATCGCTGGTCACCTGGTGCAATTCGCGGTAGCCGATCACCAGCCAGGCCGGAAACCCGCCGTAGAGTTCCACCGGCACCACCGGGCCGCACTCGCGACGGACACGGGCGTAGAGGCCGTAGGGATCGGAGAGGAACTCGGGGCCGTCCAACGGCACCGCGCCCGGATGCGCGGGGCACCCGCCCGCTCGGGCGGTGGCCTGCTCGGCGGAACTCACAACCGATCTCCGATCGCCTGCGCGCCTGCTGCGTTCGCCTGCGCGCGTGTGTAGAGCTGCTCGACCAGCGTCACCAGGACCTGCTTGGACGACTCGCGCGAGCGGGCATCGCAATCCAGCAGCGGTACTCCGGGATCCAGGTCGAGCGCGTCGCGCACGTCGTCGAGCTGGTGCGGGCCGCCGCCGAAGTTGTTGCAGGCCACCACGAACGCGGTGCCCTGGCTCTCCAGCCGGTCGATGGCGTACCAGGAGTCGGAGATCCGGCGGCGATCCACGAGCACGATCGCGCCGAGCGCGCCGCTGAACAGCCGGTCCCACAGAAACCAGAAGCGTTGCTGGCCCGGTGCGCCGAACAGATAGAGCACGTTCTCGGAATCGATGGTGATGCGGCCGAAGTCGAAGGCGACCGTGGTCGTCGATTTGCCCGGCGCGCCGGTGAGGTCGTCGATGCCCACGCCCGCGTCGGTCATGGTGGCCTCGGTGTCCAGTGGACGGATCTCGCTGACCGAACGGACCATGGTGGTCTTGCCCACGCCGAATCCGCCGACGATGACGATCTTCAGGCCCTGGCTCGCGGTGCCGAGCAGTGGTGCGTCGGAGCGCAGGGGCGCGGCCGTCGCGATCGATGTGTTAGAGACTGCGGAGTCCAACAAGCACCTTCTCGAGGGTGGTGGAGTCGAGAACCAGGTGGTCGCCGAAGCGCCCGGCTCGTGGATGACGCACGGTGATCTTGCCCGCCGCAAGCAGGTCGGAGAGCAGCACCGTGGTGATGCCGACCGGCAGCCGCAGCTCGGCCGCGATCTCCACCACCGAGGTGGGGGAGCGGCAGATGCGCAGGATCGCCGCGTGCTCGGAGGGCATGCCCGGCGCGGGCTCGGATTCGCTGACCACCAGGGTCACCAGATCGAAAGCGTCCGTGTCGGGCTGGCTGCGGCCACCGGTGAGCGTGTACAGCCGGTCGGGGCTGTCGTCGCGTCCCGGTCTGGGTCTGCTCACGACCGGCTCGCCCCGGCGGCCCGTGGCGCAGCCACCCGCGGCGCGGCGGTGAGCTGGTCACCGAGCTGCTCGACGAGTTCGCGCATGTTGTGCCCGATCAGGCCCGCGTCGGCGTCCTCGTCGGCGAGCACGGCCAGGTGCGCGCCGAGGCCGGCTTCGACGATGAACAGGATGCCGCCGTAGAACTCGGTCATCGACTGGCGCACACCGCTTCTGCCGTCGCCGAACTCGGCGGAGGCGCCGTGCGCGAGGGACTGGATGCCCGCGGCGATGGCGGCCAGCTGGTCGGCCTTGTCGATGGTCAGTTCCGGGGTGTGGCAGATTTTCAGGCCGTCACCGGACAGCAGCAGCGCGTGCCGGGTCTGCGGGGTGCGCTGTAGCAACTGCTCGAGCAGCCATCCGAGCTCGGCGGGGGTGGTCGAAGAGGTCATCGATCGTTCTCCAGGGCGACGGGCGGGGACGGGGGGACGTGATCCTGGGCGTCACGCCCGGCGAACGCCCGTTGGAAGGCGCCCAGTGCGGCCGGTCGCGTGGGCGGCGAGGTCGGCTCCTGCGCGGCCCGCAGGGTGGCCGAACCGGGGGTGCGCTTCTCGACGAGCCCCTCGGGATGGGCCTCGGCCAGGGTCTGACCGCGCTTGCGCTTGGGCAGCGGCGCGTCGTCGCCGAGCAGCCGCACGGGTGCGGGCTCCCGGCGCGCATCCGGCGCGGGCGCGACGGCGATGGGCGGGGTGAGCTGAGCCCGAACCGTGGTGGGCGTATGGGCGTTGTCGAGCTGGGCGATGAGTTCGCGCGGGACCACCACGACCACCGCGGTGCCGCCGATGGCCGACGGGCGGTAGGAGACGGTGAGGCCGTGCTTGCGGGCGAGGTGGCCGACCACGGCCAGGCCGAGGCGGGTGCCGGTGAGGGCGGCGAGGTCGGCTTCGGCCTGGGTGTTGCCGTCGCGCCCGCTCGACACCGCGAGTTCGGCACGGCGCAGCGCCGATTCGCCCATCACCAGGCCGCTGTCCTCGATGGTGACGATCACGCCCGCGGGCACCTCGGCGGCGTAGACGTGCACCTCGGTGGTGGGCGGGGAGAAGTTGCAGGCGTTGTCGAGCAGTTCGGCCAGCGCGTGCATCACGCCCTCGGCGGCATGCCCGGCGACGGCGATCTCGGCGATCGCCCGCAGTCGCACCCGCTGGTAGCCGGCGACCCGGCCCATCGCGCCGCGCAGGATCGACTCCATGCTGATCGGCTTGGCCCAGCGCCTGCCCGAGCGCGCGCCGCTGAGCACCGCGATGGAGTCGGCCAGCCGCCCGGCCTGCGCGGTGCGGTGATCGAGCAGCAGCAGATCGGCCAGCACCTTGGGGTCTTCGTGGCGGTGTTCCATCTCGCGCAGTTCGGCGAGCATGCTGGTGGTCATCGCCTGGATGCGGCCCGCGGCGCCTGCGAAGGCGGCCAGCGCGGCGGTCCTGCGGTTCTCGTCGCGGCGGGCCACGTCGATCGCCCGCGAGGTGGCGGCGCGCTCGTCGGCAACCATGGATTCCATTGCCGCGCAGCGAATATCGGCCTCCTGCCGGCGATGCTCGGCCTCGGCGGCGCGGGCCTCGGCGGCGGCGACGGCCCGCGCGTTCGCGGCGGCCTTGCGGCGGAACCAGAAGGCGGCGAACAGCGCGGCCGTCAGCAGCGCGCCGACGACGCCGATACCGATGGTGAGCGGTAGGCGGACCGAGTCCGTGGTGAGCAGGTAGGCCGCGACGGCCGATCCGGCGGTGACGGCGATACTCAGGACCGGAACCACTGCGAGGGCCGCTCGCCCGGGAACCGTCTGTTCGTCTGCCGACGGATTCGATGAATCTGACACGCCCTGCACTTTCACGCTCACGGGGATTCGACCATGCTGCCGCAGCTCCCCTTCTGCGTCGCCGAGTCGATCGAAATACGCGCCCCGACAAGCATCAATCGGGCCAAAGCATAGCCAGCCACATGGGCGTTGGCTACCCGACGACAAACGCCCTGGCAGGCGGTCCGAGAGGTTCGGCCGCAAGCGATCTCGGCGTGCGAGCCCCGGTCAGGGGGCGGTACGGCCCGGGATGTCGAGATCGCGCGGGATGTCGAATTCGGCGATCACCGGCGCGTGGTCGCTGGCGCCCTTGCCCTTCCTGGCTTCCCGATCGACACCGGCGTCGACGACGGTCGCGGCCAGCGCGGGCGAGGCCAGCAGGAAATCGATGCGCATCCCTTCCTTTCGAGGGAAGCGCAGCTGGGTGTAGTCCCAGTAGGTGTAGACGCCGGGGCCTGGGGCGAACGGGCGCATCACATCGGTGAATCCGGTGTCCAGGACGGCGGTGAAGGCGTCGCGCTCGGGGCCGGAGGTGTGCGTCTTGCCCTCGAAGAACTCCGGCGACCACACATCGTCGTCGGTGGGCGCGATGTTCCAGTCGCCGACCAGGGCGATCCTGGCCTCCGGATGCTCGGTCAGCCAGCGCTCGGCATTGTCGCGCAGCACCGACAGCCACTCCAGCTTGTAGATGTAGTGCGGATCGCCGAGGGCGCGGCCGTTGGGCACGTACAGGCTCCATACCCGCACCCCGCCGCAGGTGGCCGCCAGCGCGCGCGACTCCACCACCGGGCTGGGCAGCAGGGAGTTCCCGGCTTCCTTGTCGAAGCCGGGCTGGCCGGGGAAGGCGGTCGCCACGTCGTCGAGGCCGACGCGGGAGGCGATGGCCACGCCGTTCCACTGGTTGACGCCGAGATGGGCGACCTCGTAGCCGAGCGCCTCGAAGCGCTCGAACGGGAACTGGTCGTCGCGGCACTTGGTTTCCTGCATGGCCAGCACGTCGACGTCGTGCTCGTCGAGCCAGGCGGTCACCCGGTCCACGCGGGAACGGATCGAGTTGACGTTCCAGGTCGCCAGTCGCACGAGAAGAGCCTTCCTCACCGCCGGTGGTGCCGGGGTCACGACGCCGGGGCGGCGTAGCGGTAGTAGTGGTGGTCGACGAAGCCGAGATCGCGGTAGAGCGCGAGCGCGCCGGCGTTGTTCGCGGCGACCTGGACGTAGGCGTGGGTCGCGCCGCGATCGCGACCCCAGCGGATCAGCTCCGCGTTCACCAGCACGGCCAGGCCGTGCCTGCGGTGCTCGGCGGCGACCGAGACACAGGTCAGGCCGACCCAGCGACGGCCGTCGGGGGCGGTGGTCAGCGCGCCGCGGGCGATCGCGATGGGGCGGGGCAGCCCCAGCGAGGCGAAGCCGAGCGTGCCGTCGCGGACCGCGGTGAGCACGCCGCGATCGGGCGGGGCGACCGGCTGCTCGGACGGCGCCTCCCCGCGCAGGGCGTGCATCTGCAGCCAGGCCTCGTCGGGTTCGGACGCGACGCGCACCATCGACGGGCCCTGCGGGAGCACGAAGTTGTCGATGTCGAGGCCGAGCACCAGGGTCTCGCCCCAGGTGTGCCAGCCCGGCGGCGCGGGAGCCAGCCGGTCGGGCAGCACCAGGCGCGGTGGCAGCTCGCGGGCGGCGAACCATTCGCTCAGTCGAAGCAGCACGTCCCGGCCCAGCCGTGCGGGCTGACCGGGAAGGCCCAGCGGCACAGCCGAATTCGCGCGATCGGTGTATCCGTGGCCGGCGCGCGCCAGCCAGCCGTCGATCATCTCGCATTCCAGGCCGGGCCAGGCGTCGGCGGCGGCCGCTTCCAGCGCGCGGATCTCACCGGTGCGCACCGGACGAGGGCCCACCGCGCGCACCGCGACGATCTGGTCGGCGGTGACGGTGACGGTGACGCCCGCGCTGTCGCGCACGGTCAGCGGGTCGAGCGCGATCACCTCACCGATCACATCGGTCAGCGGCGGGGAACTGCCCGCGGGCAGCCGATAGCGCAGCACCACCCGGCGGCCGGGTGTTATCTCGGGCGTGGGCGCCGGTTCAGTCGTCATGGCCGAACGGATCGGGCACCTCGCCGGGCACCCAGGTCAGCCCGGGCGTGCCCCAGCCGTTGCGCTTGATCGTCTTCTTCGCCGAGCGGGCGTGGCGTCCGATCAGCTTGTCCACGTAGAGGAAGCCGTCGAGGTGGCCGACCTCGTGCTGGAGCATCCTGGCGAAGAAGCCCTCGGCGCTGAGGTCGACCGGGTCGCCGTTCTCGTCGGTGCCGGTGACCCTGGCCCAGTTCGCCCGGCCGGTCGGGAACTGCTCGCCGGGCACCGACAGGCAGCCCTCCACGTCGTCGTCCGGGTCGGGCATGGTCTCGGGGATCTCCGAGGTCTCCAGCACCGGGTTGATCACCGCGCCGCGCCTGCGCACCGGCTCGCCGTCCGCGCCGAGATCGGGGCAGTCGTAGACGAACAGGCGCAGCGACACTCCTACCTGGTTGGCGGCCAGACCCACGCCGTTGGCGGCGTCCATCGTCTCGTACATGTCCGCGACCAGCCCCGCCAATTCCTCCGGGGACTGGGTGACCGGTCGGGTCGGATTGTGTAGCACCGGGTCGCCGACGATCACGATGGGGAGGATTGCCATGACCGGGAAGCGTACCCGCCGTGTCGGGTTGACCAGCGGCTGACCGGAGGCCCAGGAGCGCGGACCTACCGGCCGGTAAGCAACACGCCGAGGTTCGGCCCCGGAGTGCCCCCGGTCACCGTGGTTCAATGAACCGCGACGGACGAGCACCCACTTTTCGTCTGGAGATCACTCGGCGAGGGAGCGAGATGGACGGCGCAGCGGCTCGGAATCCTTCCGCGATCGGCAACGACCTACCCGGCGGCGGCAGCGGCGCGGACGGAGACGATCCCAGCGGCCTGTCCCGCCGCGAACTCGACATCCTGGCCTTCGAGCGGCAGTGGTGGAAATACGCCGGAGCCAAGGAAGAGGCCATCCGGGAGCTGTTCGGCATGTCCCCGACCCGCTACTACCAGGTGCTCAACGCCGTGGTGGACCGGCCGGAGGCCCTGGCCGCCGACCCGATGCTGGTGAAGCGGCTGCGCAGGCTGCGCGCCAGCAGGCAGAAGGCACGGGCGGCGCGCCGTCTCGGTTTCCAGGTATGAGCTCGGCGGCAATCGCGCGTTTCGCGGGCCCGATGCGGGCGCGTGCGGGGCTGGAGCGACTAGGGTCGGCACGGTGAGCTACCCCAATCCCACCTCCGGCGGGCCGCCGTTGCGCGCGCTGGCGATGGTGTTGATCGCGCTGGCCATCGTCTTCGCCGGCCTGGGCGCGATGTCGATGTCGAGTTCGGATTCCGACGGCGAGGAATCCGCTGCACCGGCGACCTCCGCGCAGACCTCGGCCCCCGCCACCGCGGCGCCGAGGACGACCGCGGCGCCGGCCGCCACCGAGGGCGCGAGCCCGGCGACCACCACTGTGGCGAGCAGCACCACCGAAGCCCCCGAGACTCCGCTGGCAGCGCCTCCCGCGTCGCCCGTGCCCTCGATCGACCGCTCGGTGCCGGTGCAGGTGCTCAACAACAGCTTGGTCGTCGGCCTGGCCGGCCGCACCGCCGATCAACTGACAGCAGGCGGTTGGACCAATGTCAGGGCGGACAACTACGCGGCCGACACGATCGCCGAAACGACTGTGTACTACGGGAATTCGCCGGGCGAGAAGGCGGCGGCCGAGGCCATCGCCGCCGAGCTCGGCGCCGCGGTCGCCCCGAAGACCCCCGGTATCGGCAACGGAGCGGCCGGCGTGGTCGTGATCCTGACGGGCAACTGATTCCGGCAGGCGACCGAGCGGGCGGCGTGGGTCGAGCGATCCCCGGCACGCGGGCGCGCGGCCCCGCAACCGAGCGGCGTGGCGGGCGTGGCATCATCGTGACCGGTAACGGAATGTGTCCACCCAGCTTTACTCGTAAACTCGGTACTCGTAAAGGAGTTCCCCGATGGCCTCGTCCACAACTCGTCGCCCGTCCTGGCGGACTGTGACCCCGGTGCTTGCGGTCGCGGTCTTCGGCCTCGCCGCCTGCTCGAACAGCCAGGAGTCCAGCGACGTCAAGGGAACGACGCCTCCGGTGTGGACCGGCGCTCCCGCGCCCGCGGGCACGGGTACGGGCGAGGATCACGGCACCGGCACGGACTCCGGTGCGCACGAGTCCGCAGGCGCGACCGCCGAGCTGAAGGACCCCTCGGGCTCCTCGGTGGGCACCGCGACGTTCGCCGAGGAGGGCGGCCACCTCGTGGTCACCGTCGAGGCCCGCGGTCTGCAGCCCGGCTTCCACGGCCTGCACCTGCATCAGGTCGGCAAGTGCGAGGCCAATTCGGTGGCCCCGACCGGCGGCCCGGCGGGCGACTTCCTCTCCGCGGGCGGGCACCTGCAGGTCGGCGGCAACAACGCGCATCCGGCCAGCGGCGACCTGACCTCGCTGCAGGTGCGTGCGGACGGCTCGGCGGAGCTGGTCACCACCACCAGCTCGGTGACCCTGGACGAGATCAAGGACAAGGCCCTGATCATCCACGCGGGCGCCGACAACTTCGGTAACATTCCTGATCGATACCAGCGTGAAGGGGGCGCCGGTCCGGACGCCACCACGCTGGCCACCGGCGATGCGGGCGGAAGGGTTGCCTGCGGCGTCGTCCAGTAGCCGGACGGGGGATCGAGATGGCCGGGTCGGTCGGGGTAGTCCAGAACATCGAGTTCGGGGGTTCCCCCCGGCCGACCATCGGGATCGAGTGGGAGATCGCGCTGGTCGACAAGGTCACCAGGGATCTGTCCAATACCGCCGCGGCGGTCTTCGACGCCGTCGGTGATCTGCGGGCCTGGGACGGCACCCCGCAGATCACCAAAGAACTGCTGCGCAACACCGTCGAACTCGTCACCGGTGTGCACGAGACGGTGGGCGGTGCGGTCGAAGATCTCAGCTCGACGATGAACCAGGTCCGCCGCGCCGCCGACGGACTCGGCGTCGATCTGTTCTGCGCGGGAACCCATCCCTTCGCCCAGTGGTCCACCCAGCAGCTGACCCGCTCGCCGCACTACGACGAGCTGATCGAGCGCACCCAGTGGTGGGGCAGGCAGATGATGATCTGGGGCGTCCACGTCCACGTCGGGGTCTCGCATCGGGAGAAGGTGTTCCCGATCCTGAACGCGCTGCTGACCTCCTATCCGCATCTGCTGGCGCTGTCGGCGTCCTCGCCGATGTGGGCGGGCGCGGACACCGGCTACGCCAGCAATCGCACACTCATGTTCCAGCAGCTGCCCACGGCCGGCCTGCCGTTCCAGTTCGAGAACTGGGGGCAGTTCGAGCATTTCGTGCACGACGCGACGAAGACCGGGGTGTTCGACCACCTCGGCGGGCTGCACTGGGACATCCGGCCCGCGCCCAAGTGGGGCACCATCGAGATCCGCATCTGCGACGGCGTCCCCTCGCGCGCGGAGCTGGCCGCTCTGGCCGCGCTCATCCACTGCCTGGTGGTCGATCTGGACGCACGGGTGGAGAACGGTGAGCAGTTGATCAACCTTCCGCCCTGGCACGTTCAGGAGAACAAGTGGCGGGCCGCGCGTTACGGGCTCGACGCCATCGTCATCACCGACGCCGACAGCAACGAACGGCTGGTGACCGACGACCTGATGGACCTGCTGAACCGGCTGGAGCCGACCGCGAAGAAGCTCGGTTGCGCGGACGAACTCGCCGCCGTGGCCGAGATCCCGAAGCGCGGCGCGTCCTATCAACGTCAGCGCAAGGTGGCCGCGGCCGCGCAGGGTGACCTGGTGGCGGTCGTGGACGCGCTGGTGAAGGAACTCGATCAGTGACCGGTTCGTGACCGGTCGCTGACCGGCGCACCCATCGGTGGCCGGTTGTTCAGTCGCCCGGCGATGCGCCGTTCACCGCCCGTTTACTATGGGCGACGTGCTACTCGAGAACCCGAATGCCACAGACGAACACGCGGCGCGGGGAACGCTGCCGCCCCGTCTCGGGCTGCGGATCGTTCTCGCCGGTGTGCCGCTGCTGTTGATCGCCTTGCAGTTCGTCGCGATGCGCGGCGGTTTCGAGGGGCCGCTGGAGAGCCTGTGGAAGGACTACGCGGGCACCCCGAAGTCGATGTCGGTGCCGTGGGCCGGACTGCTGCTGGCGCTGGTCGGAATCTCCCTGCGGCGCAGGCTGATCGCGGTGGGCGCGGCGGTCGCCATCGACCTGGTGGCGGCGGGGGCGCGGCTGGCGGCCGGTGAGCCGCCCACGATCGGCAACGGTCCGGTCCTCGTCCTCACCGCGCTCGCGCTGATCGCCTGGCTGCGCTGGCGCGGCATCGAACGGCGCAATGCCTTGCACGCGGCCGCACTCGGCGCGCTGCTCATCCTGGCGACCAAGGTCGGCGACGTGTGGCTGAGCCTCACGGTCGCGGCCTCGCCCGAGGTCCTCGACGAGTACGTCGTGCTGGCCGACCACGCCCTCGGCGACCCCTCCTGGGTGATGGGCCGCGTGCTCGACACCCTGGGGCCGGTGGTCTACGCGGTGCTGCACTGGGTCTACATCGAGCTGCCGGTCGCCGCGATCGTGGTGGCGGCGTGGCAGTTGCGCCGGGTGGTCGATTCCGGTCGCTGGCCTGCCCACTATCTGGTCCGCACCTTCCTGGTGCTCGGCCTGGTCGGTCCGTTGATCTACATGTTCTTCCCGGTCGTCGGCCCGATGTTCGCCTACGGCGCGGACGGGCAGGGATTCCAGGTCGGCAACTACTGGCCGGACATGGTGCCGCCGATCGATCGCAGTCCGGAGGCGATGCCCTTCGACGAGGCGACTCCGCGCAACTGCGTGCCGTCGATGCACACGGCATGGGCGCTGGCGGTGTTCCTGCACAGCCGTCGAGACGCCGACGGCTCGCCCGCACCGCGCGTGCTGCGCTGGGGTGGCACGTTCTGGCTGGTGGCCACGCTGGTCGCGACTCTCGGCTTCGGCTACCACTACGGCGTCGACCTGGTGGCGGGCGCGGTGCTGTGCCTGACCGTGGACTCGGCGTTGCGCGATCCCGCGCGTGGCTGGGGCGCGTTCCGGGTGCGTCTGGTCGCAGGCGGGGCCACGCTGCTGATCGCGCAACTGCTGGCCTACCGCTATCTGGCGGTGGAGATGGCCGACCATCCGGTCCTGGCAGGCGGGATCGTGCTGGCGCTGCTGGCGGGGATGGTCGCGGCATACCACGCGACCTGGTTCGCCAAGGGGCAGCGCGAGGACGTCACCGGCGAATCGGTCGCGGCCGCGCGCTGAGCTTCGTGCGTGTTCAGGGGAGTTCGGGGCCGTCGAGGGCGTTGCCGAGTTCGTTGACGCGCAGCAGGCCGTCACGGTGACGTTGCTCGCGATAGGCGGTGCGGCCGAGCAGATGGGCGATCACCGGGGCGGTCAGCAGCGTGAACATGCCGACCAGGGCCAACAGCCAGATGTTGCCGCGGCCGTAGAGATCGATCGCCGCACCGAAGAGCACCAGGACCAGCCCGACGATCTGCGGTTTGGTGGCCGCGTGCATACGGGTCAGCGAGTCGGGGAAACGGACGATCGCGATGGCGGCGGTGAACGACAGACCGGAACCGCCGAGGATCAACAGGCCCGACAGCGCGTCGCGGACAATGCTCATCGGTCGTCCCTCACTCGGAATCGGGTGACGGCGGCCGAGCCGAGGAAGCCGACCAGCGCCAGCGCTATCGCCGCAGGCAGCACCGTGGTATTTCCGGTGTAGGCGGCCCACACCGCCAGGCCGGAGGCGAAGATCGCGGTCAGCGAGTCCATGCCGACCATCCGGTCCAGCGTGCTGGGCCCGGCGAGTATGCGGTAACTGGTGATCACGGCGGCGGCCGACAGGAGCACGGCCGCGATGGTCATGACGACGGTCATATGCTCACCTCCTCATCGTTTGCGTAGGGGCGGCTTCGGGACCGACCGCTCGAAGGCGATGATCAACAGCCGCTCGAGGGTGCGGGTCTGCCGGTAGAACTTCTCCACGGCCTTCTCGCTGCCCACGTCGAGCACGTGCACGTAGACCAGGCAACGGGCCCGGTCGATCTCGAGCACCATGGTGCCGGGGATCAGGTTGAGCAGGTCGGTGGCGAGGACGAGCACCAGGTCCGAGCGAGTGCTCAGGCCGACCCGCAGCACACCGGAGACCGGCGGCGGTCCTGGCCGGAGCGCGAACCAGGCGATCTGCAGGCTCGACTCGATCGCGTAATAAGTGCCGATGACAATCGCCTGGACGATCGCGAACGGTTGGAACCGGCCGGTGACCGGCATCTTCGGTAGCGGCAACGCGATCATGACGATCGTGCCGACGGCGAGTCCGGCCAGCACATTGGCCACGCTCAGATCGCCCCACAGGGCGGTGTAGACCACGGCCAGCCACAGCAATACGCCGACGCGGACCAGTCGCTCCCGGCTGGGCTGCCACCACGGTCCGGAGGACTGCTCGGCGGTGCTCATGGCTTCGACGTCGGTCATCGGTACTCCTGCGGATCGCCCAGCACAGCGCCGGTGTACACGCCCGGATCACGTAGTTCGACGGCGGCTCGATCGGCGATGCCGAGGATGGGGCCCGCCAACACCGTCATGGCGACGCCGACGGCGATCAGGCCCGCGGTGGACAGCAGCATCAGCGCGGGCATCCGGCCGGGATCGACGCGCTCGTCGTAGAGCACATCGGTCGAGTCCTCCACCAGTGTGGGCGGTCGCGCCGCCGCGAGGTGCCCCTCGGGGGCTTCGGCGCGTGGCCGCCAGAACGCCTTCGCCCACAGCAGCGCCACCACGTAGAGGGTGAGCAGGCTGGTGACGACCGAACCGGCGACCAGCACCCAGGCCAGTACGCCGCCGTCGTCCGCGCCCGCCTGCAACAGCGCCACCTTGCCGATGAAGCCGGAGAACGGCGGGATGCCGCCCAGATTCAGCGCGGGCACCAGGTACAGCAGGCCGAGCAGCGGACTCGCCGCCGCCAGGCCGCCGAGTCTGCGCAGCGAGGTGGACCCGGCCTGGCGCTCGATGAGACCGGCGACCAGGAACAGCGCGGTCTGCACGAGGATGTGGTGGGCGACGTAGTACACCGCGCCCGCCATACCGGCGGCGCTCGACAGCGCGACGCCGAAGATCATGTAGCCGATGTGGCTGACGAGCGTGAACGACAGCACTCGGCGGATGTCGCTCTGCGCGATCGCGCCGAGGATGCCGACCAGCATGGTCAGCAGGCCGCAGACCATCAGGATGGTGTCGAAGGCGCCGTCGGGAAAGAACAAGCTGTTGGTGCGGATGATCGCGTAGACGCCGACCTTGGTGAGCAAGCCGGCGAACACGGCGGTGACCGGGGCGGGCGCGCTCGGGTAGGAGTCGGGCAGCCAGTTCGACAGGGGGAACACAGCCGCTTTGATGCCGAAGGCCACCAGCAGCACCGCGAACGAGGCGGTCCGCACGCCCTCGGGGATCGCTTCCAGCCGCACCGCCAACTGGGCCAGATTGACCGTGCCGGTGGTGGCGTAGACCAGGGCGATGCCGATCAGGAAGATCATCGACGAGAGCATCGAGACCATCACATAGGCGATGCCCGCGCGGATGCGTTCGGTGGTCGCGCCCACCGTGAGCAGCACGAACGAGGCGGCCAGCAGGATCTCGAACCCGACGAACAGGTTGAACAGGTCACCGGCGAGGAAGGCGACGCAGATGCCCGCGGTCAGGATGAGATAACTCGGACGGTAGATGGAGGTCGGCTGGCGGTCGTCGCCGTCGCGGATGTTCTGGCCCGCACCGTAGATCGCGACCGCGAGCAGCACGATGGACGAGACCAGCAGCATGCTCGCCGAGAGCCGGTCGACCACCAGAGTGATGCCGATCGGGGTGTCCCAATTGCCCACCTGCAGCGCGGTCGTGCCGTCGCGGTCGGCCAGGTACAGCAGCAGGCCGGAGATGACCACGATCGCGGTGAGCGCGACGAGCATGACGGTGCCCTGTACGCGCGGGCTGCGGCCGAAGATCAGGCACAGCGCGGCGGCCAGCATCGGCACCAGTACCGGCAGCGGCGCCAGGACGGTGATGAGGTCGGCGGAGAGGGTCACTGGTCGGGCTCCTCGCCGTCGCGGCGCGCGGCGATCTCCGCGTCGTCCTGGTCGGTGGGCACGTCTTCGGTGGTGGTCAGGCGGTAGGCGCGATAGGCCAGGGTCAGCACGAACGCGGCCAGGCCCATCGTGATGACGATGGCGGTGAGCACCATCGCCTGCGCCAGCGGGTCTGCCATCTCCTCGGTCTCGGCCCCGGAGCCGAGAAACGGTGGCTCACCGCTCGGGCCGCCGACGGTCAGGATGAGCAGGTTGACGGCATTGCCGAACAAGAGCATCCCGAGCAGCATGCGCGAGACCGCTCGTTCCAGGATCAGGTACACCCCGCACGCGGTGAGCACGCCGATGATGATCAGAATCGTCAGATTGGCACTCATCGGTGGGCGCCCTTCGTGTCGCTGTCGGTGCCGGCGATGCCGTTGCTGTCCGAGCGACCGTTGGTAGCTGTTCGGTTGCCCGCGGTGGTGCCGTTGGCTCGGGTGTCCTTCGAGGTAGTCGTGCCGTTGGCAGCTGCGACGCCGGCGGCGACGGCCGAGGCCTCGGCGCTGGAAGCCGTGTCCGGCAGTTCGAGGTCCAGGCGGGCGCCGAGGCTGCGCAGCACATCCAGGACCAGGCCGACCACGATGAGGTAGACGCCGAGATCGAAGAACAGCGCGGTGACCAGCTTGATGTGGCCGAGCACCGGCAGGGTCACCTCGATGATCGCCGAGGACAGCGGCGGGGCGCCGAGCAGCAGCGAACTCACCGCCGTGCCCGCGGCCAAGGTCAGGCCCGCGCCGAGCACGTGCCCGGCATCGACCGGCAGCGCCTCGCCGAGTTCGTACCGGCCACCGGCGAGATAGCGCAGGGTCAACGCCAGGCCCGCGGTGAGACCGCCCGCGAAGCCGCCGCCGGGGGCGTTGTGCCCGGCGAAGAAGAAGTAGATCGACAGCACCATGATGGTCGGGAAGACCAGCCGGGTGGTGACCTGCAGAACCATCGAGCGCTCGCGGCGGTCGACCAATCGTCCGGCGGGCAGCCAGCTCACCGCGTCGGGATCGTAGTTCGGCGAGTCGGCCGCACGGGGCGCGCTGCCGAACCTCCTGGTGCGGAACACCAGCGAGGCCACGCCGGTCGCGGCGACGATCAGCACCGTGATCTCGCCGAGGGTGTCCCAAGCCCTGATGTCGACCAGCAGCACGTTCACCGCGTTCTTGCCGCCGCCGAATTCGTAGGCGGCCTCGGGAATCAGCTTCCAGATCGGTTCGGCCGAGCGGGCGGCGACCGCGAACCCGGTCAGCACCGCCACCGTGACGCCGACCAGCACGGCCAGGATCGCGCGGCGAGCTTTGAAGGCGACCTCGCGGCCTGCCTCGATCTCGGCCGGGAACCCGCGCAACACCAGCACGAAGACCACCAGCGTGATGGTCTCCACCAGGAACTGGGTGAGCGCCAGATCGGGCGCGCCGTGCAGGGCGAAGATCAGGCCGCAGCCGTAGCCGGTGGCGCCGACGACGATGACCGCCGCCAGCCTGTTGCGCAGCACCGTCGCCGCCAGCGCCATCATCACCATGATCGCGCCGATGACCACCTGCAGCGGGTTGTCCCACAACCGCAGCTCGACGCCTGCGCGGGTGCCGAAGGCGAGCAGTGCGGCGGGCAGCAGCACCAGCGTGACCAGGATGGTCGCCTGACTCAGCGGCAGCGAACCGCGCTGCACCGCTCCGGTCATCCGCAACGACAGCGTGGTCATGCCGCGCAGCGTCGCGTCGTAGGCGCGGTCGGCGTTGCCGAGCAGATGGTGCTCGGTGTCGACGATGCGTCCGCGCACCAGGAACAGCGCGGCGCCGCCGGCCACCACGATCACCGTGAGCCCGAGCGCGAGCGTGACACCGTGCCACAGCGCCAGGTGGTCGTGCAGTTCGCCGGGCAGCGTGCGGGCGTAGGGCGCGAGCAGCTCGTCCATCCAGGGCGCGGCGAGACCGGCGGCGAGGCTCGCCACCGCCAGCAGGGCAGGCGCGACGACCATCAGCCGGCCGGGGCGATGCCAGTCCACCGCCGGCACATCCGCTTTGTCGGCGAACGCGCCCCAGACGAAGCGGGCGCTGTAGCCGACGGTCAGCGCGGAGCCGACCACCAGCGCGGCGGTCAGCGCGATCCGCGCCGGGTCGGTGAGAATGCCCGCCTCGGCGGCGGCGGTGAGCGCGGCTTCTTTTCCGACGAAGCCGAACAGCGGCGGGATGCCCGCCATACTCAACGCGGCCGGCGCGGAGATCCACAGCAGCCGGGGTTCGCGTCGACCGAGTCCGGTCAGTTGGCGCAGGTCGCGGGTGCCCGCGCTGTGGTCGATGATGCCGACCACCATGAACAGAGCTGCTTTGAACAGCGCGTGCGCGACGATCATGGCGACTCCGGCCAGTGCCGCCGCGGGCGTGCCGATGCCGACCAACACGACGATGAAGCCCAGCTGGGAGACCGTGCCGAAGGCGAGTACCAGTTTCAGGTCGGTCACCTGCAGCGCGCGCCACCCGGCCAGAATCATCGTCACCGCGCCGAGGGTGAGCACGATCGGATGCCACAGCGGGTAGTCCGCGAACGCGGGTGCCAGGCGGGCGACCAGATACACGCCGGCTTTGACCATCGCCGCCGCGTGCAGATAGGCGCTGACCGGGGTGGGCGCGGCCATCGCGCCGGGCAGCCAGAAGTGCAGCGGCACGATCGCGGACTTGCTCAGCGCGCCGACCAACAGCAGCACCACCGCCACCGTCACCGCCGTCCCGCTGGGCGGCTCCGGCATGGCGATGATCTCCGAGAGCCGGTAGGTGCCCGCGGTCTGGCCGAGGATGATGATGCCGACCAGCATCGCCAGGCCACCGGAACCGGTGACCAGCAGCGCCTGCAACGCCGCGCGCCTGCTCGGCCTGGCGGTGTTGTGCCCGACCAGCAGGAACGACAGGACGGTGGTGATTTCCCAGAAGACGAACAGCACCAGCATGTTGTCGCTGACGACCAGGCCGAACATGGCGCCGGCGAAGGCGACCAGATAGGCGGCGAACTGTCCGAGCGCGGGTTCGTCGTCCTCGAAGTAGCGCGTGCAGTACAGCAGCACCAGTGCGCCGATGCCGAGCACGAGCACAGCCATCACCGCGGCCAGCGAGTCGAATCGCAAGTCGAAGTCCATGGAGATGCTGGGCGCCCATTCCAGCCGGACCTCGCTGGTCGTACCCCATGCGGCGACAACCCAGCCGAGTGAGAGAAAAGGCACGAGAGCGAGCGCAGCGAAGGCTCGGCGACCCCACATCCGCACGCATACGGGCGCGACAAGCGCGGCACAGGCGTGTGCGAGCAGAATTATGAGCAAAACTGCACTCCGTCGGGTAGTAGCGGCGGGGTGTTTGTGTATTCATCCTATGTGGCGCAGTCGGCGCGAATGCGGGTGGGTTGACTCTTCTTGGTGTATCGGCTGGTCAATCGGGGTAATCCGATGGCCTTCATCGCACCGCCCGCACCCCGGAGTGGCACGTTCGTGCTGGACTCCGCGGGACGCCGTGTCGCGACGGCGAGGAACCCGCTCAGCCGCGCACGTCGGCGTAGCGGCGCAACGACTCCACCTGGGCCGGATCCAGGGACGGATTGACGGCTCGGCGCGCCGTTTCGACATCGCCTGCGGTCACATCGGCGGTGTTCACATCGCGTCGCATGGCGGCCAGCGCGGCCTCCCGCAACAATGCAGCACAGTCCGCGGCGGAGTAACCGGTGAGGTCCTCGGCCAGTGCGGCCAGATCCACATCGGCGGCCAGCGGCACCGACTTGCCCGCGGTGCGCAGGATCGCCAGCCGGGCCTGCGCGTCCGGCGGCGGCACGAACACCAGCCGTTCCAGGCGGCCGGGCCGCAGCAGCGCGGGGTCGATGAGTTCGGGGCGGTTGGTCGCGCCGAGCACCACCACGTCGCGTAAGGGTTCCACGCCGTCGAGCTCGGTGAGCAGCGCGGCCACCACCCGGTCGCCGACGCCGGAGTCGCCGGTCTGACCGCGCCGTGGCGCGAGCGCGTCGACCTCGTCGAGGAAGATCAGCGACGGCGCGGAGTCACGGGCCCGCTGGAACAGTTCGCGCACCGCGCGCTCGGAGGAGCCGACCCATTTGTCCATGAGTTCGGCGCCCTTCACCGAATGCACGCTGAGCTGGCCGGAACCGGCGAGCGCGCGTACCAGGAAGGTCTTGCCGCAGCCGGGCGGACCGTAGAGCAGCACCCCGCGCGGCGGCTCCACGCCGAGACGGGCGAAGGAGTCGGGGTGGTGCAGCGGCCACAGCACCGCCTCGGTCAGCGACTGCTTGGTCTCCACCATGTCGCCCACGTCGTCGAGGCCGAGGCTGCCGATCGCCAGCTCCTCGGTACCCGAGCGCGACAGTGGGCGGATCACCTCGAGTGCCCCGAGCAGATCGTCCTGGGTCAGCTTGGGCGCAGTGCCCTGCCTGCTGGCTCGCGAGGCCGCCCGCAGACCGGCTTCCCTGGCCAGTGCGGCCAGATCGGCGATCACGAAGCCGGGCGTGCGCGCGGCGATCGCGTCCAGCGCCAGCTCGCCGGTGGGCACCTTGCGCAGCACCTGTTCGAGCAGCGCCCGGCGCACCGGCGCGGTCGGCAGCGGCAGCGCGAGTTCTCGATCGCACAGATCGGGGCCGCGCAGCCGGGCATCGACCCGGCCGGGGTGCGCGGTGGTGGCGAGGAACGCCACCCCGGGGCCGGAGATGGCGGCACGCAGCTGATCGAGGATCAGGGTGGCCACCGGCTCGGGTTGCTCGGGCAACAGCGCGTCGATATCGCTGATCAACAGCACGCCGCCCTGCCCGGAACCCACCTCGGCCACCGCGGCGGCGACCTCGCGCAATCGGGCGCCGCTCTCCGCCGCGCCCACCGTGGGGCCGTCGAGTTCGATCAGCCTGCGCGGGGCTGCCACCGCGCGTGCCAGCGTCGCCTTGCCGACACCGGCCGGTCCGGTGATCAGCACACCCAAGTGCGCGGACGCGCCGAGAGCCCTGAGCAGTTCGGGTTCGTCCAGCGACAGGCTCAGCCATTCGGACAGCTTGGCGGCCTGGGCGTGCATACCGGTCAGATCCTCCACCGGAATCGGCGCCTCGCCGGAGGTCGAGCGGTGGACCGCGGCGGCCGAGCCCGCCGATTCCACGCCGGTCCCGGCGAGACCGGGTTCATGGGATACCGCTGCCTCGGTGCCCCCGCGCGAGCCACGACCGCTCGGGCCGCCCACCGCGGCTCGGTCGGCGGCCTCCCGCGCGGCGACCGCGCCCGCCGTCCACGACACCGCGGTATTCGGCTGCACGCTGACCGGGCCCGGCGCGGGATCGACGGCGGTCACCGTCAACAGTTCGGTGGTCCAGGCGATGCCGAAGGTGCGCGAGAGTGCCTGTCCGGCGGTCGAGGTGGGCATGTCGGGACCGAGGTCGCGGGGTAGCAACGACACCGCGTCGCCGACGGTCACCACCTTGCCGAGCAGGGCCTGGCGCAGCGTCGCCGCGGGGATGCTGCGGGTGGCGTGCGCCGATCCGCTCAGCACGACCTGGCGGGCGCCGTGCACGACGGCCGGCGCGACGACGACGGTCTGGTCCTCCTTGATGCCGGCGTTGGACAGCGTGACGTCGTCGAGCAGCGCCACCCCGGGGGGAGTGCCCACAGGCGTCAGCGCGACGACGGCCGCGGTGTGCCTGGCCCCCGACAGCGCGATCCCGTCCCACTCGCGCAATCCGAGGGCGGTCAGCGCCTCCGGGTGCAGCCGCACCACCCCGCGTCTGGCGTCGGCGGCGGACGGATTCAAGCGAGCGGTGAGCGCCAGTTCTGCCACTGTGCCATTCTGCCCGCTTCCCGGGAGTCCGCCATCGCGCCTGCTGCGGTCGCGCGGACGGTCGCCCTTCCGCTCGATTCCCGGGGTTCCGCCGGCGCCACGGAATTACTCGGCGGCCTGCTTCGTCAGCCCCGCAGCCTCGGCGACGGTCTTTTCCGCGTTGGACTCCGACAAGCACACCAGCTTGGCGGTGCCGAGAGCGACGTTCGGGCTGCCCGAGTACTGGCTGTCGGGGTTCTCGGCGAGGATCGCCTCGACCACGGCCTTCTCCGCCTCGGTGTCGAGGGTCTTGAACTCCGCGCAGGTGATCTGCGTGGTCTTGTCCGCCGAGTCGGCTGCCTCGCCGGAATCCGAACCGCCACAACCGGAAAGGGTCAGGGTCAGCGCCGCTGCGGTGGACAGGACGACGGAAAATCGCTTCATGCTCGTTCTTCCCGGGGGTGCCATCAGGCGCCGGAGCCTCCGGCGCGATCGCAGAGCCTACCGGCGGGTACCGCGGGAAGTGGCACGGGTCGCGATGTCAGGGGAGAGCGATCTCAGGGGAGGGCACTGTCGTGCGGGCGTGCCGATGCGGATTCCGGGTCGAGGGTCATCCGGTGTTCGAGGACCAGGGCGAGTTCGGTGGGGGTGAGCAGGCGTTCGAGGCGCTCTTCGTCGGTGAGCGGGGCGGTCCGAGGTGCGGCGGTGGTCGGCGGCGCCGCGGCGGGGTCCACGGAGCGGCGGTCGTC
Organism: Nocardia shimofusensis NBRC 100134; assembly: GCF_001613125.1. Classification (GTDB taxonomy): domain Bacteria; phylum Actinomycetota; class Actinomycetes; order Mycobacteriales; family Mycobacteriaceae; genus Nocardia; species Nocardia shimofusensis. The sequence continues at coordinate 54,646 of NZ_BDBT01000001.1, read as the reverse complement.
GGGTCCGATCAGCGGCAGCGGTGGGACGCGGTCCGGGCGGCGGCGGTGGAGCAGGGAGCGCAGATTCACGGCCTGATCACCTCACTCGAATAGGTGGGATGCTGAGGGTTGTCTCATCGGGGTTGTTCATCGGTATCGGGATGCCCGTTGTCGCAACGCCTCTGCCGTGTCGTGCCGATTCGTGACGCAAATGTCTTCGGGACGTGGCGTGGAACACGCCGTCTAGGATGGCCGGGAACAGGTTCGTCGAGCACGGAGGTACTCATGGCCGAAAACCTCGAAGCAACAGTCGACATCATCGCTCCGCCCGAGCGGGTCTGGCGGGTGGTCTCCGACCTGGACCGTATGTCGGAATTCAGCCCGACGACTCGGCGCATGAAGACGCTGGGCACGCCGAAGGCGGGCGCCTGGACGGTCAACTGGAACAAGAAGGGCTGGAAGGTCTGGCCGACCAGTTCGCGCATCGTCTCCTACGATCCCGAACGCGAACTCGCCTTCCGGATGAACGAGAACGGCACCACCTGGAGCTTCACGCTCGAGCCGACCGCGACCGGCACCCGGCTCACCCAGCGCCGCGACGCCTCGGCGGGGGTGCCCTGGCCGATCCGCAAGGCCATCGACGTCTTCTTCGGCAGCGAAACCTCTTTCGAGAAAGACCTGGTCGGTGGCATGACCACCACGCTCGCCCGGATCAAGGCCGCCGCCGAGACGGCGTGATCGTTCGGCTCCGCGGCTGATTCCGGCGCGGAGCCTTTCCCAGCGCGGGGGACTACTTCCAGCGCGGCAGGGTGACCACTTGAGCGGCGTAGGACAGTCCGGCGCCGAAGGCGATCAGCAGCGCGGTATCGCCGGGGCGCGCCTCGCCCTTGCGAAGCAGCGCTTCCATCGCCAGCGGGATCGAGGCGGCCGAGGTATTTCCGCTCTCCTCGATGTCGTTGGCCAGTGCGCAGTCCTCCGGCAGCTTCAGCACCCGCGCCATGATCTCGATGATCCGGCCGTTGGCCTGGTGCGGGATCATCGCCTGCAGGTCGTCGGTGGTCAGCCCGGCCCGGTCGATCGCGTCGCGGCAGACCTTCTCCAGCGAGTGCGCCGCCCAGCGGAAGACCGCGGTGCCCTCCATCGCCAGGTAGGGGCGGACCGCCTCGAGTCCCTTCTCCTCGATCTCGGCGAAGAACTCGAGCCAGTCCTTGGTCTGGCGGATGGCGTGGTGCTGCGTGCCGTCCGACCCCCACACCGTCGGGCCGATGCCCGCTTCCCCCGGCTTCTCGGAGGGGCCGACCACCACCGCGCCCGCGCCGTCGGCGAACAGGAACGCGGTCGAGCGGTCGGTCATGTCGACGGTGTCGGTCAGCTTCTCCACGCCGATGACCAGCACCTTCTTCGAGGTGCCCGCGCGGACCAGGTCCGAGGCCATGGCGAGCGCGTGGCAGAAGCCCGCGCAGCCGGCGGAGATGTCGAAGGCGGCCGCGCCGTTCATGCCGAGCTCGGTGGCGATGCGCGGGGCGGCGGCGGGAGTGAGCAGCAGATGCGTGGAGGTGGCGACGATGACGCAGTCGATCTCGTCGGCGGAGACCTCGGCGGCGTCCATCGCGTTGCGCGCGGCGGCCACACTCATCGATTGAACGGTCTCGGAGGCGTCGGCGAATCGCCTGGTCCTGATTCCGGATCGGGTGCGAATCCACTCGTCGCTGGAATTGATCGGACCGGCGATCTCGTCGTTGGTGACGATCCGGGCCGGGCGATAGACGCCGAGTCCGAGGATCGCGGTGCTGTCGACGCCGGTCGTCTGGGCGATTCGTACGGACATGTGCGGCTCCTGGTTACCTGCGGGTTCAGATCCGAACTCCTTAGACATGAGGCACCCTCATATTAGCCCTCCGGTTGCGGATGTGTGGACCGAACGCCACATCGGTGTGAACGACCGGTCGGCGGAGGGGTGACCGGGACGAGCGAAGCGCCCGACCGCACGTTCGGCGTACTGTGTGGTGGCTTGCAGTTGGGCGCATCGAGCACGCGAAGCGCATCGAGCACGAAAGAGGAGTCTGTGGCACGCCGTCCCACCCCGCCCGGCACACCCGAGACCACCGGGGTCGGCCATGTCGTCGATCTGGTGCGATCCACGATCCCACCGTTGCATCCCGCCGGGCTGCCCTTCGTGGCCGTCCCGCTCGCGGTCGCGGTCGCGGCAGGTAAACGCAGGTGGCTGCGCCGGGCCGGTCTGGTCACCGCCGCCGCCTGCGCGGGTTTCTTCCGCCACCCCAACCGGGTGCCCCCGAACCGGGCAGGCGTGGTCGTCGCCCCGGCCGACGGTGAGATCGCCCTGGTCGATACCGCCGCCCCGCCCGCCGAACTCGGCCTCGGCGATCAGCCGCTGCCGCGCGTGAGCATCTTCCTCTCGGTGCTCGACGTGCACGTGCAGCGCACCCCGGTCTCCGGCGTGGTCCGCGAGGTCCGGCACCAGAGCGGGCAGTTCAAGTCCGCCGATCTGCCCGAGGCCAGCTCGGTCAACGAGCGCAACAGCATGGTGCTCGAGACCGCGAAGGGCGCGACCGTGGTGGTCGTGCAGATCGCCGGTCTGCTGGCGCGGCGCATCGTGTGTGACGCCCAGGTCGGCGACGTGCTGACCATCGGCGACACCTACGGCCTGATCCGCTTCGGTTCCCGGGTGGACACCTATTTCCCGGTCGGTACCGAACTGCTCGTGCAGCCGGGCCAGCGCACCATCGGCGGCGAGACCGTCCTCGCCCAGCTGACGTAAGGGAGTTGCCGTGATGGAGGCGGCCACGCCGTCCCCCAGGCGCCGCCGTCGCAGCATCCGACTGCTGCCGAGCGTCGTGACGATCCTGGCGTTGTGCTCGGGCCTGTCTTCGGTGAAGTTCGCCCTCGACGGTGAGCTGGCCGTGGCCCTGGCGATGATCGGCGCCGCGGCCGTGTTCGACATGCTCGACGGCAGACTGGCGCGGATGCTCGACGCCACCACCAAGATCGGCGCCGAACTCGATTCGCTGTCCGACGCCATCTCCTTCGGCGTCGCGCCCGCCTTGGTGCTGTATGTGGCGTTGCTGGACGAGCACAGTGTCGGCTGGATCATGGCGCTGCTGTTCGCGGTCAGCATCGTGCTGCGGCTGGCCCGGTTCAACACCTTGCTCGACGACGACAACCGCCCGGACTGGGCGCGCGAGTACTTCGTCGGCGTGCCCGCCCCCGCGGCGGCGCTGATCGCGCTGGTGCCCATCGCGCTGCTGGTGCAGTTCGGGGACGGCTGGTGGGTCGGCTTCTTCGAGGTCGCGGCATGGACCGTGCTGTCGGCCGCGCTCGCGGTCAGCACCATCCCGACGCTGGCGCTGAAGTCGGTGTCGGTGGCGCCGCAGGCCGCGGCCGGGCTGCTCGTACTCGTCGCGCTGGCCGCCGCGCTGCTGGTCACCTACCCGCTGATCCTGCTGCTGGTACTGGTCGCGGTCTATCTGGCGCACATCCCGTTCGCCTGGCATTCGCAGCGCTGGGTGGCCGCGCGGCCGGAGACGTGGCAGGCCAAGCCGGCCGAACGCCGGGCCCAGCGGCGGGCGCAGCGGCGCATTCCGCGGCCCGCGATCCGTGGTTCCAGTGCCCGGCTGCGGCTGCGCAGGCCGGGGGGCGAGCCGACGGATACGCCCGAGGACTGATTCGGGCCGACAGCCGGTCGCGAGGACGAGCTATCCGGGAGGAGCGGCGATGGACCAGGACGGGCTGCGCGCATTCGAAGCGCATCGTCGGCGACTGTTCGCGCTCGCCTACCGGATGCTCGGCTCGGCGACCGAGGCCGAGGACGCGGTGCAGGAGACCTACCTGCGCTGGGACGGCGTCGACCGGACCGGCATCCGCTCCGCCGAAGCCTGGCTGACCACCGCCGTGGTGAACCTGTGCCGCACCTGGCTGGTGTCGGCCCGCGCGCGCCGGGAGAGCTACGTCGGGCCCTGGCTGCCCGAGCCGGTGCCCACCTCGGAACTCGGTCCGCTCGAGACGGTCGAACTGCGCGAGTCGGTGTCGCTGGCGCTGCTCACCGCCCTGGAGCGGCTGAATCCGCTCGAGCGCGCGGTGTTCGTCCTGCGTGAGGCCTTCGGTTACCCGCACCGCGAAATCGCGGAGATGCTCGAGGTCTCCGAGGCGGCCTCCCAGCAGGCCCTGCACCGTGCGACGCAACGGGTCAGGCTGGACCGCAGTCGATTCGAGGTCTCCGGTGCGCACGCCCGGCAGATGCTGGAACGCTTCCTGCACGCCGCGAGCACCGGCGACGTGGAACGCCTGCGGCACCTGCTCTCCGCCGACGCGACCGCGACCGCCGACGGCGGCGGTGTGGTCAGCGCGGCCCGCCGCCCGGTGCACGGCGCCGATCACGTCGCCCGCTACCTGATCGGCCTGTTCCGCAAGCAGGTGCCCGGCATGGCCTTCGACATCGAGGAGATCAACGCCGCCCCCGCGCTGGTGGTCCGCCTCGGTGGGGCGCCGATGCTGGTGGTGGGCATCGACGTCGCCGACGGGCAGGTCGATGCCGTGCGACTGCTCGTGAACCCGGACAAGCTCGCCTACTTCATCCGAATCGCCACCCGTACGCCCTGACCAGGTCGCGCCCGGGTTCTGATCCGAGGTGGTCGCGTCGGCGTCCGTTGTGGCGCGGTCGCGTCGGCGTCCGTTGTGGCGCGGTCGCGCCGGCGTCCGTTGTGGCGCGGTCGCGCCGGTGTCGTTGTGACGCGGTCGCGCCGGTGTCGTTGTGACGCGGCTCACCGGTGCCGCGGTCAGATTCTGCGGGGCTGTCCGGTCTTGGTGAGAGAGGGCGAACGGAAGGAGCCTCATCATGACCGGAGAACAGCATCGGATCGTCGTGCTCGGCGCGGGATACGCGGGCCTGGCCGCGGTGCGGAAGCTGCGGCGGGCGCGCGGGGCGCGGGTGACCGTGGTGGACGCCAGGGCGGAATTCACCGAGCGGGTGCGACTGCATCAGCGGGTCGCCGGACAAGAACTCCGGCAGTGGGAACTGGCGCGGGCGCTCGATCGGCACGGCGCCGAGTTCGTGCGGGCCCGCGCGATCGAACTGGACCCGGCCGCGCGGTCGGTCCGCCTGGACACCGGCGGCACGCTCGAATACGACACCCTCGTCTACGCGCTCGGCAGCATCGCGCCGAATCACGTTCCCGGCGTGGCCGAATACGCCAGGTCGGTCGCCACCCCGGAGGACGCGTGGTGGACGACCGGGGTCGAGGGGCCGGTCGCCGTCGTCGGGGCGGGCGCGACGGGCATCGAACTGGCGGCCGAACTCGCCGAGTCGTATCCGGGCACGCCGGTGATCCTGCTGGGCGCCGACGAGCCCGCCGCCTGGCTGGGCGGCAAAGCGGTCGCGCACGTGCGCGGAGTGCTCGACCGGCTGGGGGTCGAGGTGCGCACGGGCGCGAAGGTGGTCGAGGTGACCGAGAACGGTCCGCGTCTGGCCGACGGCAGCGTGGTGCCCGCCGCGACGACGGTCTGGACGACCGGATTCGCGGTGCCGGATCTCGCGGCACGGGCGGGCCTGGACGTCGACGCGGCGGGCCGGATCCGCACCGACGGCTACCTGCGCTCGACCTCGCACCCGGAGATCCTCGCGGTGGGCGACAGCGCGGTGATCGCCGGTCCCGGCGGCCGGGAGCTGCGGATGGCGTGTGCGACCGCGATACCGACCGGCGCGCACGCCGCGGCGGTGATCGTCGCCGGGCTGCGCGGGCGCGAGCCGAAGCCGTTGCGGTTCCGGTATCAGGGGCAGTGCCTGAGCCTGGGCCGCCGAGACGGACTGGTCCACGGTCTGCGCGCCGACGATCGGCCGGGCAGGTGGATGCTGCGCGGCAGGGCCGCGGCGGTCGTGAAGGAACTGGTGGTGCGCAGCACGATTCCGATGGCCGGACTGCGCTGACGGCGAGCGCGGACCGCGCTGTCGGATATCGTCAACCAAGGGTTGACGATATGGGTTCGTCAACTTATGGTTGACGTATGACCTCGCAAATTCGCCTCGACGACCTCATCGCGGGCATCAAGACCGCCCGCCCGGACAGTGTGCTCGAACAACTCTCCGACGCTGTGGTCGTCGGGAATCACCTCGGCGAAGTGGCCGACCATCTGATCGGCCACTTCGTCGACCAGGCTCGGCGCTCCGGCGCCTCGTGGACCGAGATCGGCGCCAGCATGGGCGTCTCCAAACAGGCCGCGCAGAAGCGCTTCGTCCCGAAGGGGCCTGCCAGTGCGGCCATGGATCCCAAGGACGGCTTCGCCCGCTTCACCCCCCGCGCCCGCAATGCGGTGGCGGCCTCGCAGGAAGCCGCCCGCGAGTCCGGGCATGCCGAGATCGCCGCGCCGCACCTGATCCTCGGCCTGCTCACCGAACCCGAGGGCCTCGCGATACGTGAGATCGTGGGCCGCGGCATCACCGAGGACGCGCTGCGTGCCGCAGCCGTCGCCGCCCTGCCGCCCGCCCCGGCCGAACGGCCCGAACACCTCGACGGCGGTCTGATCCCGTTCGCCGCCGATGCCAAGAAGGTGCTCGAGCTGACCTTCCGCGAAGCGCTGCGACTGGGCCACAACTACATCGGTACCGAGCACGTGCTGCTCGCCCTGCTCGAGGAGGAGCACGGCGACGGCCCGATCAGCGGCCTCGGGATCGACAAGGAATCCGTCGAGGGCCATCTCGTCGAACTGCTCTCGCAGCTGATCCCGAAGGAGTCCTGAGCTCGGTTCGGCCGGTCAGCCCCGTCCGCGCAGTCCGCCGCCCCAGCGCGGCCACTGCGCGCGCGGGGCAGGCGGCGGCAACAGCGATTCGCGGTCGATATCGGTCACCAGCAGCGGCAACCGGTCGCGCAACGCGTCGAGCACGTTGAGCAGCTTGCCGCCGCGCGCCGCCTGGTACTCGGTCTCGGCCAGCCCGATGATCTGCAGGAACTCGACCCGCCCGTTGACCGTCTCGATGATGCCCAGCTCCGGGTCGGTCGCGAACCCCACCGCCCGGATGGGCGACTCGGCGTGATCGGCCGCGATCGGTCCGTTGGCCTTGATGGTCTGCCCGGCGGCGAAGCGCTTGCCCGAGGTGAACACGTAACGGGCCAGGTTCTGCATGAAATTCGCCGGCCACGTCGGCGCCGGGTCGACGTCGATGTCGCCGAGCAGCCGGAAGGTGAATTCGAACCCCCAGCCGGACACCGAGGGCTCGCCCCAGGCCTTCTCGTCCAGCTCGGACATGCCGTAGGTGATGTAGTGCCAGTGCGGGACCGGATCGGTACGTGCGTAGGCCGAGATGCCTTCCAGGGGGTCGGCGCTGCCTACGGTCCAGTGGTGCGACACCGTCCAGTGTTCGGGTTCGGTCGTTCCGTACAGCTGTGCCAGGACGCCGTCGATCGCGTCCCGGCCGGGTCTCACACTCACGCGGCAACTGTAAGTCGCGCCCGGGATAACGCCGGACGGCCGGTTAAGCTATAGCGATGCCGGATGAAACGGCCGAAGATTCCGACCTGGTCGCTGGGGAACGCCGTATCGACCTGCTGCGCGCGCTGTCCTATGTGGAGACCGAATCCGGTCCGGACGGCGAATTCGTGATCCACGGCGATCTGCCCCCCGAGGTGGCCCCGCCGTTCATCCGGGCCGTCATGCGCGTGGAGGCCGAGCTGCTGCTCGGCGACGCGGAGTTGGTGACCGTCGGCAACGAGGAGCCCCGTACGCCGGAGGACCGGCGCACCGATGCGTTCGTGGCGTTGCTGCTGCGCATCGACGACGGGCTCTGACGATCGATCCGGTGCTGCGGTAAACCTTGCACTCTCATCGGGGGAGTGCTAAAAATGGCTTTGGCACTCTCCACGTGTGAGTGCCAGGTCGGGACGGTGAGACCGGGTTTCATCGACACCCTCGGTCGTCCGTCGCGGGCACCGAACCTGGCCAGCGTAAATGGGGCGGCCCAACCGGCGGTCGTCCTGTGTGTCAGCCATACACATGGAGGATCTCAACAACGCCATGGCCAAGACAATTGCGTATGACGAAGAGGCCCGCCGCGGCCTCGAGCGGGGCCTGAACGCCCTCGCCGACGCGGTGAAGGTGACGCTGGGCCCGAAGGGTCGCAACGTCGTCCTCGAGAAGAAGTGGGGCGCCCCCACGATCACCAACGATGGTGTTTCCATCGCCAAGGAGATCGAGCTGGAGGACCCGTACGAGAAGATCGGCGCCGAGCTGGTCAAGGAAGTCGCCAAGAAGACCGACGACGTCGCGGGCGACGGCACCACCACCGCCACCGTTCTGGCCCAGGCGCTGGTGCGCGAGGGTCTGCGCAACGTCGCGGCCGGCGCGAACCCGCTGGGTCTCAAGCGCGGCATCGAGAAGGCCGTCGAGGCCGTGACCGCCAGGCTGCTCGACACCGCCAAGGAGGTCGAGACCAAGGAGCAGATCGCCGCCACCGCCGGTATCTCGGCCGGCGACGCGTCCATCGGTGAGCTGATCGCCGAGGCCATGGACAAGGTCGGCAAGGAAGGCGTCATCACCGTCGAGGAGAGCAACACCTTCGGTCTCCAGCTGGAGCTCACCGAGGGCATGCGCTTCGACAAGGGCTACATCTCCGGTTACTTCGTGACCGATCCCGAGCGTCAGGAAGCGGTCCTCGAGGACCCGTACATCCTGCTCGTCGGCTCGAAGGTCTCGACCGTCAAGGATCTGCTTCCGCTGCTGGAGAAGGTCATCCAGGCCGGCAAGCCGCTGCTGATCATCGCCGAGGACGTCGAGGGCGAGGCCCTGTCGACCCTGGTCGTGAACAAGATCCGCGGCACCTTCAAGTCCGTCGCCGTCAAGGCTCCGGGCTTCGGCGACCGCCGCAAGGCGCAGCTGGCCGATATCGCCATCCTGACCGGTGGCGAGGTCGTCAGCGAAGAGGTCGGCCTCTCCCTGGAGACCGCCGGTGTCGAGCTGCTGGGCCAGGCCCGCAAGGTCGTCGTCACCAAGGACGAGACCACCATCGTCGAGGGTGCGGGCGACGCGGAGGCCATCAAGGGCCGCGTGCAGCAGATCCGCGCCGAGATCGAGAACTCCGACTCGGACTACGACCGTGAGAAGCTGCAGGAGCGCCTGGCCAAGCTGGCCGGCGGCGTCGCGGTGATCAAGGCGGGCGCTGCCACCGAGGTCGAGCTCAAGGAGCGCAAGCACCGCATCGAAGATGCCGTGCGCAACGCCAAGGCCGCCGTCGAAGAGGGCATCGTCGCCGGTGGCGGCGTGGCCCTGCTGCAGGCCGCTCCGGCGCTGGACGAGCTGAAGCTCACCGGCGACGAGGCGACCGGCGCGAACATCGTGCGCGTCGCGCTGTCGGCCCCGCTGAAGCAGATCGCCTTCAACGCCGGCCTCGAGCCCGGCGTGGTCGCGGAGAAGGTGTCCAACCTTCCCGCGGGCAGCGGCCTGAACGCCGACTCGGGCGAGTACGAGGACCTGCTGGCCGCCGGCGTCGCCGACCCGGTCAAGGTCACCCGCTCGGCTCTGCAGAACGCGGCCTCCATCGCGGCCCTGTTCCTGACCACCGAGGCCGTCGTCGCCGACAAGCCGGAGAAGGCCGCCGCTCCCGCGGGCGACCCGACCGGTGGCATGGGTGGCATGGACTTCTGAGTCCTCGCCGCACGGCAACCTTTTCGACCGAAAGGCCGGCCCATCCGCAAGGGTGGGGCGGCCTTTCGGCCGTTTCGGCGTGGTCGGCGGCTCGGCCGGATCGATTCGTCACCTCTGACGATCGGCAGCCCGGCAGGGGCGGCGCGCAGGCGCCCGCCTGCGCGCCGACCGGTGGCACAGAGTTCCTGGTGGCGTACCCATCACCTCGGCGCGGGCCGGAAACCGGTCTCGCCGATCATGATCACGCACGGCTGATTCAGTACACCGGCCTTGTAGACGGCTTCATCGAGGTGGGTCGACATCAAGAGCATCCACGTCTGCCACGGGGTGCCCGCGCCCACCGGTCCTCCTGTATTCGCCGCGAGCCGCAGGTAGTAGTCGCGGAATTCCTGGTCGGTTACCACAAAGGTCAGCGGGGGCTCCACCGGTGATTCGCCGATATCCGTGATCTGCAGCCGACCCGCGTCATCGCGGCTTATCCGGTATCCGGAATCGGCACCGGCACGAATAACCGACTCGGTAAGTTCTTTCACACTCGGCTCATGCTTTTCCACGACATCCTCCTCCAGGAAAGGCAGTGATCACGATCCCGCCCTCACTCACGATCACGGTGGGCTGGACGGTCGTGGCTATCGCACCGGTAACACGGTTGACCAGGTAGATCTGCCCTGTATGACAATACCGGCCGCCGCTCTGTGGACCATGCCAGTCGGGTGCGTCGTGAGCCTTGGCGATCGCCATGTCGGCGATGTCGCGCCAGTTGCGGCCTTCGATTGCGGCGAGCCCTTCCCATTCGCTCATGTGACCGGCCTGGATGTGCCGGTACCCGTAGTCCTTGTTCCCGCACAGCAACTTCCACGCGCCGAAGGTTGTGACCACCTTGTCCTCGGGTGAGTCGATCCCGCAAGCGCCCCACGGGAAGGAGGCGTGAGCCGCCGGGAAGGGCAACAGCGCCATTACCGATATCACTGCAGCAGCTGTCGTCAATAAAAGTGCCGAAATCTTCAACTTGACTCCCCCAAGTCGTGCACCGATTGGTTCCTCTGCCGATAACTATGTTGTGTTCGCCAGTGGTTGTCGAAAACTTCGCTATCAACTTTACATGGCCGACCTCTGATTCGTTCGTGCTCTTCGCACATTTAGTCGGCGAACGGGGAGAATCCGTTTGGTTCGGCGAATCCTCACCGGGCCGGCGCGAACGGTGGAGCACGCAGCTGGCAGAGGCCGCGCAAGACTACGGGCAGACTCTCGTCACACAACTGCGCGAGTTTGCGGTGAACCTCGACTTCGACGCCGTGGTGGAGGCGATCACCAGTCCCGAGTTCGCCTTCTACCCCGTCGCGGCTTGACCACATTCACCACTCGACCCCGATACCGACCTCTCGGGCCAGGCTGCCCGCCAGCCCGAGCAGGTCGCCTCCATTCACAGTCGCTCCGGCCATTCCGCGGACGCCACTGATGTCGATGAGTGTGCAATCCGAGAATTGCACATTGTGCTGCATCTGCGCGTTCGAAAACTGTGCTCCCGTCAAATTGCAGCCCTGAAACAGAACGTTACGAAATTCCGCACGCTGCCAGTCCGATTGACGCAGATCGCAGTCTCTGAAAATGACGTTGCGAATTTTGGTGTTTCGGTACGAGCTGAGATCGGCACGGGCTTCGATCACCGACCCGCGCAGGATCCCGTGGCTCCACGAGATGCCGGTCAGACGACTGGACGTGACTACGGAATCAAGCAACGATGACTCGTCCACCTGCGCATTCGCGAGATCGCAGGACACCAGATGGGAACCCTCGATGGTTGTTCGCGAGATCGCAGTCGGCAGACGCACCCCTTCGAACCGGCAACCGTGGACCTCTAGGCCGTCGCCCGACTGATGCGACAGATCGTCAGCTGGATAATTCACGTTGCGGATCGACTTGTCCGATTCGAGTCTGTCTTCGATTCCGGCCATCCGAAGGCCGGAAGGAGTTGGAACAGTCGGGTTCACGTGAATGGTCCGCCGAGCTGTTTGCATCAAGTCCCCTCTGCGTTGCGGTGATTTGACCGCAAATCTAGCACGAGAATCATGGACGAAAATGGACGTCCAGGAACTGGCTCTTTTCGTCCGCCAATAAAGTTCATATTATACTTCTGCTCCGCTGCTACGACTCGGGAGCCGAGAGTGGTGTCGGGGCCGGTCGGTTCGACTGTCGGGCGGTCCCTTGTCGGTGGTCGGCACTACTGTCCCTGCCAACCGTCCACAGGTAGGGAAGGTAGGTCATGCCTTCGAGAGGCAACACGGTGATCGTTCCCCACACGCTGCGGGGCAGAGAATTCGTCGTTGTCGATGTCGAAGGCAACGGCCAGACCCCGCCGGAGATCATCGAAATCGCGATCCTGCCCGTGTCCCGCGACGAGGTGTCCGTTGAGGAGACGCGGTCCTGGCTCGTTCGCCCTATCCACCCGATCACCCCCATCGTCACCCGCAAGGTCCACGGCATCACCAACGGTGATGTCGATGGCAAGCCGAGCTGGGCGGAAGTATCCGAACAGATCAGTGGCGCGCTGACCGATCGAATTCTCGTCGCCCACAACGCGAACGTGGAGCGGCGGGTGCTTTCCGAGCACTTGCCCGGATGGGCGCCGCCGATGGTGCTGGACACCCTGCGTCTGGCCAAGGCGGTATGGCCCGGCCTCGCCGGTGGCTACGCACTGGAGAGGCTGATCACCCACGCAGGTCTCGATGGAAACGCTGTCGCGGACCAGGGGCATCATCGCGCTGGATGGGATGCCTGGGCGGCCTGGCAGTTGCTGGTCCGCTTGATCGAGGAGAGCGGACTGGGCTGGGACGGTCTCGTGCAAGCCGCGGCGCCGTCCGAGTTCATCCCGCCGAGAGAATCAGAAGGGCGATTGTGGTGACGGCCGCTTTCGTGCGTAACGATCGGGGTCACCGGTCGACACTCCACCATGCCCTCAACTCTGGTAACAGCGGATCGACCGGCGGGCCAGATCGGGTGGTCTCACTCACCGGGGGCGGACCAGGTGGCTGCGTTATCGGGGGCTGGCCGGCCCGATCGTATGTATGCCGTCCGGCGACCGGTGGAGGTGGTCAGACTACGGTCGAGGCTGTGAGTCGCACCCAGTGGACCATTCACGGCGAGACCGTGGTGGACGAGAACCGACACATCCGCCTTTCCACCGTTGACGTCGAACTACCCGACGGCGTCAAGTTCACCCAGTACGTCGCCCGCATGCCAGCCTGCGCAATGACCTTGGTTCTCAACGAACGCCGAGAAGCGCTGCTGATGTACCGGCACCGATTCATCATCGACCGGTGGGTGTGGGAGTTGCCGGGCGGATATGTCGACCACGCCGAAGACATCGCGGGGGCCGCAGCTCGTGAGGTCGAAGAGGAGACTGGGTGGCGGCCGCGCTCGATGGAACACCTCGTCACGTACCAGCCTGCGATCGGCACTCTGGACCATCCGCAGCAGGTGTACCTCGCCCACGGCGCTGATCTCACCGACACCCGCCCAGACATCAATGAAGCCGAAGACGTGCGCTGGTTCCCACTCGATGAGGCGGTCGAGATGATCGATCGCGGCGAGATCGTCGGCGCTGCAACGGTCGTCGCGCTCTACCGCGCGCTCAGTCTGCCCGGGGCATAGCTGCTTCGCGCACACGCTGCCGGAAGTCGGATACTTCCGGGAGCGCGGCGTGTGGGGCGAGGCGGTGCCGAATCTCCCGCAGGTAGGCCAGGCTGCGTCGCGACTCCAGGCCCGCTGCCATGCCGAGTGCGTCGTTTCCGATCCGTACCGCTTCGCGTGGATCTTCATCGGCGCGGGCAGAGGCGAGTAGGCACAGGTTGAACATGCGCCCCCGCGTATATCCATCGGCCATCGCTAGCTAGATCGACCTGATTGTGCTCGCGATCAGGTGTGAAAGCGGTTCATGGGAGGCACGGTTGAGGTGTATTCCATCGTCTCCCGCGCAGGCGACGGTAGCCGCGTCCGCGAACAGAACCTTGCGCTTGTCGGCAACGCGACGTATCGCCGCGCCGAGTTGGCGCGATTTGTGCACGGAGTCGGCGTCGTACTCGGAACTCTTCTCGGCGAACGCGGGCTGATCGGGATCGAGGTGGATCGGGCTGACCAGAAGTACTCCAGGCACTTCACCGGTGCGGGTCCAGGCCGTGCGCTCGATGTTGTCTATATAGCCTTCGAGCGCGGTGGCGACGGCGTCGGTTTCTCTACCGAACTTGGTCTTGAGGTCGTTGTTCCCCAGCATGATGACCACGATGTCCAACGGTGAGTGGCTGCGCAGGCAGGGTTGAAAATAGGTGCGGCCATTGCGGTCGTCACGATCGGGGTCGTCCAAATCGGTGGTACGACCACCGAGACCCTCCTCGATAACGGCGTATTCAGGACCGAGGAGTTGCTGTAACCGCCCCGTCCAGCGTACGTCGACCGGCAATCGGCCGTGCCCTTCGGAGGGTTGGCCGAAGGTGTTGGAGTCACCGAAGCACAGGACGGTGAATGCGGCAGGGTTGACGATCAACGTGGTATTCCTACAGGTCGGACGGATGCGTCGAGGTGTTCGGCAACGTCGACAAGCCCGTCCAGTCGGTACCTGCCTCGGCGCGTCAATAATTCATCGGTCAGCGTCCGGGCCAAAGAGATGTGCCCGACGAATTCTGGCGCCGTTGCGCACGCATGACGGAGCGTTTCCACGGCTCCCGCATCGTCGTGGTTGTGAATTTGGGCCTGCGCGACGTTGATGAGTCTGCGGCTGAGCACTGTGGGCGGAATTCCTGGGCCACCGCCTCTGACAACGGCGGCAAGTTTCAGAGCTTCCCGCGGCTGATTCGCCTCGATCTCGTTGATAACGCCGAAACTTGCGGCTGAAGTGCGACCGAACACATTGGATGTCTCCGGCCTGTTGGCATACTCGTCTTCCAGATGCGCTCCGGCCGACTCGCATAGACGCAGATACCTTCGCGCTTCGCCGTAGTCCCCGGCGCGGGAGGCCGCGAATGCGGCGTAGCAGAGGAGTTCTCCCCAAATGGCGATGTTGCGCGGGCTGGCGGATGACAATCGTGGCTCGATTTCAGTGGCGGTGCGCTCGGCGAGCGCGGCGGCGTCGTCGTATATTCGATTTTTTGCCAACAGCCATGAATGCGATCCTGCGATGGCGGCTCGCGTCAGCTCGTCTCCACTTTCTGTCGCGAGCGCATCTGCGCGGAGGAGCGCCAGAGCGGCCAAGTCTTCCTGAGCTGTGTACCCCAGGAGGTTTGATGTGGCGTGCAACAGTCGAGCAAGTGCGATATTGACCTGGCGTCGCAGCTCGCCGGTCGTCGTCTCCGCAGTGTTGTACGCGCATGCCAACACGGCAGGGAGCATCTGTTCCATCTGGCCGAAGCGGGCAGAGAAGAACAAATCCCATGCGTGCGTTACCTCAGCCTCGAGAGCTCTCTGTGTGCTGGGCGGTGTATCCGGTATACATCCCATGAGCACCCGTCGCAGAGGAAAGCGGCCGCGATCGCGCGAGTTGTCCATGAGCTCGAAACCGCCGCGAGGAGGCCTCACCGTCGAGGGCAGTGACAGCGGCGAGGTGACCGCAGCGGGAGAATCGTCGGCGAGCAAATTGGTCAGCTGATCGGCCGTAACTTGCAGTGCCGCAGCAAGCTTTGGCCACAGTCCCGCGTGGGGGCGGCTCTTACCGGCTTCCCAGCGAACCACGGTGGACCTTTCCACCTGCAGCGCGGCGGCCAGAGACTCCTGGGTGAATCCCTGCGCCCTACGGCGCTGCGCGAACTCGCGGCGTGCCATACGCCCGGCACCCTCCATACCGTTACCGCCTTCCGCCCCTGTGTGACACCCGAGTGCAGCGGGGCGATGCCTCTTCCACGCCTCAATAGTGACCAGCTGACGCGCTGGTCGGCGAACGCTGCGAACGGTTGACTACAGCGTACTCCCGGCAGCGGGCAGACGGTTATGTCCTCGCTGCCGGGAGCAGCCATCCGACTCACCGCAAAAGTCCGGGGGTTTCGTTCCATGTCCGCTACGGCCTCACTGCGTCGATACCGGCCCGCACAGTCGGCCTCGACGGGATGTCCTCTCGACACGAATTGGGGCCGACCGACATGGATAGGCCAGCCTACACGCTGGCCTCGCCTGCCACGGGCGGATAAACCTGCCGCCCATTGTAAGAACGTACTCGACAGGGGAATCTTCTTGCCCGCAGCACAATGCGACGTTTCTCAATGCCCGACTGGATATGGCTCGCCGGTCGACACCGAAAGTGAGTTTCGTTTTCCGCTTTACACCGACGACTTCGCCGCCGACCCACACACCGTGTACGCGTGGATGCGTGAGCGGTTCGGGTCGCTGGTGCCGGTCTGGCTGGCTCCCGGTGTCCCGGCGACGTTGGTGATCGGCTACTGGACCGCACTGGCGATCCTGAACGATCCCGAGCATTTTCCAGCCGATCCCACCCTCTGGCAGCGTGGCATCCCGGCCGAGTGCCCGATCCTGCCGATGATGCAGAAGCGTCCGAATGCACTGCGCAGCAGTGGCATCGAACACGCACGGTATCGGGTGGCCAACATGGATGCTCTGGGCCGTGTGGATTTGATCGCTCTGCACGCGGTGGTCGAACGCAGCGCCGTGGGGTTGATCGACGGGTTCGGCGGTAGAGGTCGCGCAGATCTGCTCGGCGAGTACGCGTTGCCGTTGGTGTTCGAGGTGATCAGCGAACTGATCGGTTGCGACCCCGACATCAGCGAGCAGACCGCCGCCGGTATGGCGATGATGTTCGACACGACCGCCGATGCCGCAGCGGGTAACCAGCTGGCGGTGGGAGCGTTGGCCGAACTCGTCGCCCGTAAACGCGCCCGGCCTGGCAAGGACGTCACTTCCTGGCTTATCGCTCATCGTGTCGGCCTGAATGATGCGGAACTCGTCCACCAGCTGTTCACACTGTATGCGGCGACGAGTGAGCCGTTGACGAACCTGATCGTCAACACGGTGTCGTTGATGATGACGCGCCCGGACTTCGGCGGCAGGGTCGTCGGCGGTGAGGTCACCACCCGTGACGCGCTCACGCATGTGTTGTTCCGTGACCCGCCGTTGGCGAACTTCTGCATGTCCTATCCGCGGCGACCGCAACTTGTCGACGGAAAGGTATGGGTGCCGGCGCATCAGCCGATCGTGATCAGCCTGGCAGCGTGTAACAACGACCCGGCCGTGGTGGGCGGCAACATCTTCGGAAACGAATCCCATCTGGGACTCGGCGCCGGTCCACACCGTTGCCCCGCGCGGACCCTGGCCGAACTGATCGCCGGAGACGCGATCGACCAGCTCCTCGATGCCCTGCCCGAGGTCGAACTCGCGGTGCCCGCCGAAAGGTTGAGGTGGCGGCCGGGACCGTTCCACCGGTCCCTGGAAGCGCTACCCGTCGTTTTCACCCCTGTGCGTCATTGTCCGTTCCGGCCGACCGCTGAAAGTCAGGAAATCCCCTCATGACCGATATGCAACCCGCCCCTGCCTCTCCTTCCGCTGCTGCTCCTGTCGTACTGGATGTCACCGGCACCGACATCCCCGGCGAGGCCATCGCCCTGCGTGACCGAGGGCCGTTGGTCCGGGCGGTGCTGCCCGGCGATATCCACGCGTGGGCGGTCACCGACCCCGATGTGTGCAAGGACCTGTTCACCGATTGGCGGGTATCCAAGGACGCCCACCAGCATTGGCCCGCATTCCGCTCCGGTGAGGTGCCCCCGGACTGGCCGTTGATCACGTGGGTGTCGGTGCGCAACATGTTCACCGCCTATGGCAAAGACCATCAACGTCTGCGCAAACTCGTCGGCCCTGCGTTCACCGCCCGCCGTGTCACCGCCTTGCGCCCGCAGATCAGGATGATCATCCGCAGGCTGCTCGACGATCTCGCCGCCCGGCCCGACGGGGCGGTGATCGACCTGCGCGAGGACTACGCCGCACAAGTGCCTTTGCGGGTGATCACCGCCCTGATGGGCGTGCCCGCCGACCTCCAGCCACGGTTGCGGGTGTGTGTCGACGAGATCTTCTCCACCACTCCTCAGCGTGACCCGCAGGCTACCTTCACCGAACTGGTCGGCCTCCTGACCACGCTGGTAGCGTGCCGTCGCGCCGAGCCGGGGGAGGACATGACCAGCCTGCTCGTCAGCCACCGCGACACCGATGATCGTCTCAGCGAGGACGAACTCGTCCACACCTTGCTGTTGGTGATCACTGCCGGCTACGAGACCACCGTCAACCTCATCGACCAGGCCGTTCACCAGATGCTGACCCGGCCCGAACTGCTGGGGCAGCTGCGGGTCGGCACCGTCGGGTGGTCGCAGCTGATCGAGGAAACGTTGCGGTTCGCGCCGCCGGTGGCGAACCTGCCGCTGCGCTACGCGGTCACCGATATCGACATCGCAGGCGAGCGGATCGAGGCCGGTGAGGCGATCATCGCCGCGCTCGCCGCCGCCAACCGCAACCCACGCCACCACGATCCGGACGCCTTCGACCCCGCCCGCCCGGACACCGAACACCTGTCCTTCGGCTACGGGCCTCACTACTGCCTCGGCGCACCCCTGGCCCGCCTCGAAGCCATCGAAGCATTGCCCGCCCTGTTCGGGCGCTTCCCCGATCTGACCCTCGCTGTCGATGCGAGTGAGTTGAAACCGATGCCCAGCTTCATTTCCCACGGCCACCAAATCCCTGCCCGTCTATTTGGACCGGCCGCACGGCATCGGAGGGGAACGCCGTGGTCACTGACACTCCGCCGTCGTCGCACGTCGGCGCGGTCATCCCGCTCGAGCATGCACCCAGTGTGCGCAATCGCCCGGCCCGCACCGACGAGAGCCGCCACGACAACCCGCGCTGGCCCACGCGATCACCCGAACACGCCGCGAACGCGCTGCTGCTCCACAGTGGCTGTTCCTGGCAGTGCTCCACCAAGGTCGCCGCGAACATCGTCAGCAGGAACGACTACCAGTACTTCCGGGACCGTGGCCGGATCGAAGGGGACGAATGGACACCATCGCGCTCGGGTTGCTGAACCTCACCGTCAGCACCTCACCCGACAACGACCGCCACACGCTCGTCGAACTCGCCGCGGCACACGGCTTCAACGTCACCCATGTCCTCCACATCGACGAGGACACGTTCATGCCCACCACGCTCATCATCGACAGCGCCCACAAGATCCGCGCTGCGACGATCCTGGCACCGAGCGTGGAGCATTTCGGGACAGCGACCAGAGCCCTCACCCTGGCATGCACATTGGTCGTTCCCACGGCCACGATTCCCTGTGTTCGCGGCTGGACCCCCAATCCCTGACCGTGGCATTCGCGCCCCGCGCCGACAGAAGCAGTCGCCGGATACCTGCACTCGGCCGAAGTCGACCACTGGTTCGCCCGTGCCTACGTCCTGCCTGTCCCCGCCTGATCGATTCGGCGGTCTCGACGTCGATCGTCCGGCGGGTGTCAGTGGCGGAACGGCGACGTTCTTCGGGCTGTGCGCGCGGCATCGGGGCGTAGGCGGGCCCGGTGTGCCGACGGACCGCTCCGGCCGAGCGATCAGCCGAGCGGGACGCCGAGTTCGGCGGCGAAGGTCTTGATCATGTGCTGGACGCCGATCTCGTTGCGGCCGATGATCATGTGGTCGTGTTGTCCGCGCCGCACGCCTTCACCGCACTGGGGAAGCATCGCGAAGTCCTCGTCGCGCACCGCGGCGTGCACCTGGCGGTAGATCTCGTCGTACACGGCGCGTTGCTCGTCGGTGGTCGCCGGAATCCTGGCCATCCAGCTGTGCCGGACAGTGCAGCGAGTCGGTTCGCCCGCGGGCAGCATGTCGAGGACCTCGACACCGAC
Organism: Nocardia shimofusensis NBRC 100134; assembly: GCF_001613125.1. Taxonomy (GTDB): domain Bacteria; phylum Actinomycetota; class Actinomycetes; order Mycobacteriales; family Mycobacteriaceae; genus Nocardia; species Nocardia shimofusensis. The sequence continues at coordinate 35,144 of NZ_BDBT01000001.1, read as the reverse complement.
GGGGCTGTTGGCCAGCACCAGGTTCGGATAGATCCAATAGATGACGCCCATGTTCGCCAGCGGGTCCCAGGAGCCGCCCGGGTCGGTGTCGAGGGCGGTGATCCAGGTGAACGGGAAGCCCATCCGGTGGTGGCGGCCGAAGGCGTCGTGGGTGGAGGTGTCGGCCACGGTGTTCTGCCCGATCAGGCTCTCGCCGTGCACGAAAGGGAAGTGGTAGCTCTCGGCGAAGGCTTCCAGCGCGCCCTTCCAGCTGACCTCGGAGACGAACTCGCGGTCGTCGTGGTAGCCGTAGGAGGCGTAATCGAGTTGCGCCAGTTCCGGTCCCATCGCGCCGAGGTGGGCGTCGACGTCGATCGTGGCATCCGCGGTCAGCACCGCCCAGATGAAGCCGTGCCGCTCCTGGCTCGGTAGTTCCACCAGCCCGTAGTCGGCGCGGTCCATCCCGGTGAACCCCTTCTTGCCCGGCACGCCCGCCAGCTCGCCGGTGTTCTTGTAGGTCCAGGCGTGATAGGGGCAGGTGAAGCGCGCGGCCTTGCCCGCGCCGCAGGCCGGTTGCGCGCCGCGGTGACGGCAGTAGTTCAGGAACACGTGCGCGGCTCCGGTGCGGTCCCGGGTGATCAGCAGGGAATCGCCGAGCACGCTGCGCACGACGTAGTCGTCGAGTTCGGGGATGCGGGCGCTGGGCATGACGGCCAAGGGGGTCCGGCGCAGGATCTGGGACTCCTCGACCTCGGTGAGCTTCGGATCTCGGTAGTAGTGCAGCGGCACCCGCAGCGGGGCGTCGGCCAGCTCGGTGGTGCGGTCGAGCACCAGGCGCAGCGCTCGGCGGGTCAGGTCCTCGGTCGGTCCGGCGGTGGCGGACTCAGGCATCGTCATGTCTCGACCATACATATCTATCAAAGTGTATGGTCAAGATTCGGGGAACCGGCCGGACCGGCCGCGGCATCGGTCGGCTCCCGCGCTCGATAGGCTCGGCGGACAATGATTCCGCGGGAGGGCCGATGCGCACACACGGATGGTCGGGAACGGCGCCGGCCGACGACGCCGAAGCCGTCGACCGCATCCTCGCCGCCGCCCGCGCGGCGATCGAGCGCACCGGCGGAGAGTTCACGATGGCCGAGATCGCCCGCGACCTCGGCGTCACCCGGCAGACCGTGTACCGCTACTTCGCCAACGCCGACGCGCTGCTCGCCGCGACCGCACTGGCCGAGACCGGCCGGTTCCTCGATGTTCTCGCCGCGCATCTGGACCGCATCACCGACCCGGCCCGCGCCGTCGTGGAGGGCATCGCCTACACCCTCGAATCCCTGCCCGAGGACCGCTACCTGAGCTTGCTCCTCACCCCCGGCCGTGCTGGGACCTTTTCCGCCGCGGTCACTTCCGACGCCGCGCTCGCGTTCGGCCGCGCCGTCCTCGGCCGTTTCGCCGTCGACTGGGATCGGGCCGGTTTCGACGGGGCGCGCCTGGACGAACTGGTCGAACACATGCTGCGCATCGTCCAGTCGTTCGTCGTCGATCCCGGCCGCCCGCCGCGCCGGGGCGCCACGCTGCGCGCCTATCTCGACACCTGGGTGGCGCCCGCGATCGCCGGAGCCCGTTCCGCCGGAGCGTCCTCCGGCGGACGCCCCGGCTGACCGCCGGAGCAAGGTGCGGCCGGTGAACGAGTGCCTGATTCGGCTCAGGCCGTGGCGGGCAGGCGGAGTCGCTCGGCGAGTTCGTTGAAGATGTAGAAATTCGGGATGGTGCCGACCGGGACCAGCGAAATCCAGCGGCCGTCGTATTTGATGCGGACCAGTCCGCTACGGGCATCGATGAGCTGGATGTGATCCCAGGAGTAGGATTTTCCGGCGAAGATCAGCGCGTCGAGATTGAGGGCGATGTCGCCGAAATGCGCGGTGTCGCCTTCGTCGATGGTGGTGACGGCGGCGGGCAATTGGGTGGCGGTGATCGCGGATTGGATGGCCCGGGCCCATTCCCGGCCTTCGGCGAATTGGGTCTCGTCGAAACGGGCCCGGGAGCCGTCGGGGCCGGACATCTCCAGGGCGTATTCGACGTGCGCGGTGTTCTGGAAGGGGATCACCTGCTGGCGAACTTCGGCGGTGTCCCACCGGAATCCGGCTACCCGTTCGCCTTTTCGGTAGACGGTCATGCCGTGGTCGAAAATATCGAGGCGGGCGGCGCGGTTTCGATTGTTCAGGTGACCGCGGTAGAGCGCGAGACCCGCGGGCACCATGGCGACCACGCCCACCGCCACGCCGCCCCCGACCGCGCCGACGGCGGCGGTCATGACGGCGACCGCGCCGAGGCAGGCGGCGACGATTCCGCAACCGCGCACGAACGTGTCACTGATGGGCGCGGCGAGAAATGTCTGCCGGTGTGCGCCGAGTTTCAGGTATTCGGCCATCAGATGGACAAGTTGCGTCAGAGACACCGTGCGCCGAACATCGGTTCCGTCCGCACCGTCCTCCGGCCTACTCGGAGTGGTCAATCTTTCCTCCATGCGGCGGTCTGCTCCGCGCGAAAGCGTATTCCACGGGCGTCGATACCGCTACCCGCGGGGGAACTGCGCATCGGCGTGTCCATTCAATCCGCCAGCACGAACGAGACCAGAAATCCGGCGGCGGTGGCCATTCCGATCCACCAACCGCCTTCCCGATAGGCCTCGGGCATCAGCGAATCGGCCAGCACCGCGATGGTCGCGCCGCCGGCGAAAGCCTGCACGGCGGCGACTTGGGTTCCGGTGATCGATTCGGAGAGCGCATGTCCCAGCACCGTCACCGCGACCAGCGCGGCGGTGATGGCGGCCCAGAACAACAGAACGGTGGTGGTGGAGTTCTGCGAGCGCTCGCGCATCAGTGCCGCGCCACCGATCGCCTCGGGCACATTGCCGACGGCGATGGCGACCAGCAGCGCGATCCCGGTACCGGGACCGAGGGAGACGCCGAGCGCGGTGCTCTCCGGTATGCCGTCGAGCACGGCGCCGAGCAACAGCGCCCAGCCGATGGTCGCCGGGCCGAGTTTCGTCTCGATCAGCCGATCGGCCAGCACGTAGAAGCCGGCGCCCAGCAACAACGCGGCACCCGAGATCCACACGCCGGTCCGGCGGAAAGCGGGCTCGAACAGCTCCGTGGAGACCGCGGCGATCATGGTGCCCGCGCCGAACGCCATGAGCGCGCCCAGTCCCGCTTTCGGCAGTGTCCAGCGCAGTCCGACAGCCGCTCCGATCAGCAGCGGCATCGCGGCGCCGAGTCCGTACAAGAGCGCGGTCAGCATCGGAGAGCCCTCATAGGTCGACATTAGGGCCCGGCCGCCCGATTCGCCCGCCGTCCATGCCGATGACGCGCGGATGGCCGCGGTTGAAAAAATTCTAGAAAACTTCGGCTAAGTCTTTCCCGGTCGCGGGGCAGTCGGTATCGTCCCCCTCGGCAAACAGGTGGTGACGATTCGTCGCACCGCTCGGTCGCTGCCGCTTGGTCGGGAAGTCTGCTGCCCGCCCCGGATCGTGCGGCGGCAACTGTCCATCCTTGCCGGACGAGAAGTCACCCGATGACCGATCAGCCGGTGCGAGACAACTTTCGGCTAACGCGCGGTGAGTCGGACGTTGGAACGAAGGGCCCGATCCATGACGAGGGGATCGGGCCCTTCGGTATTGTCTGGCCCAATGTCACAGGATGCGAATACGGGACGAATGTATGCCGGGCAACCCGTAGAGGACCGGCAACGCCAGCGGCGTGCGCGTTTTCTGGAATCAGGACTGACGGTTTTCGCGCGCGACGGCTACGCCAACAGTTCGGTGGGCGCCATCTGCAAGGACGCCGGATTGTCCTCGCGGCAGTTCTACGAGGAGTTCACCGGCCGCGAATCCCTGCTGCTCGAGCTGTACGAGCAGATCGACCGGGAGTCGCGCGACGCGGTGACCACCGCCCTGGAGGGCAATGCTTCGGCCACCGCGCTGCAGCGGCTCGACGCGGCGGTGCGCGCCTACATCGAGACCATCGGCTCCGATCCGCGCAAGGCCCGGGTCGCGCTGGTCGAAGTGGTCGGCGCCGGACCGAAGGTGGAGAAGTTCCGTCTCGATCTACGTCGCATGTGGGGCGCGCTACTGGCGAGCGCGACCGAGGACGCGGCCCTGCAGGGGGAGATCCCGCCCGGTGACTACGAGATGCGCGTGCTGGCGATCATCGGCGCGGTCAACTACGTGGTCGATTCGTGGAGCGGAGCGGATCCGCGCCCGCCCCTCGACGATGTGATCGGGGTGCTCAGCCGGGTCATCATGGGGGCCGTGCGCGCCTGAGCCGCAACGCGCTCCGGACCCGCGCGGACGGGAGTACCCTGCGCGAATGCGGACCGTTCCCATCCAGATGCCGGACGGCAGCAGCATTCCGGTGCGGCTGATCCCGGCCGAGGGCAGTCATCGGCATCCGGTCACCCTCGATACGCCCCGCCCGGTGATCGTGATCATGCCGGGCCTGGGCGTGCCCGGCGCCTACTACGAATATTTCGCCCGTCAGCTCGCGGCGCGCGGATTCGACGTCGCCATCGGTGAACTACGCGGCAACGGCGACAGCAGGCCCCGCCCCGGCCCCGCGAGCACCTACGGCTACCACGAACTGGTCTCGGTCGATTTCCCGGCGATCTTCGGCGTGGTGCGTGAGGAATTCCCCGACAGCACTCCCTATCTGCTCGGCCACAGCATGGGCGGGCAACTGTCGGTGATGTACGCGGCGCGGGTGCGCGGCAGGCTCGGCGGGCTCATCCTGATCGCCTCCGGTACCCCCTACTACCGCGGCTACCGCGGACTGGCCGGTCCCGGCCTGTTGTTCGGCACCACCGCGGCCACGCTCACCGCGACTCTGGTCGGCTTCTGGCCGGGACACAAGATCGACGTGGGCGGCTTCGGCCCGCAGTCGAAGGTGCTGATCTCGGACTGGGCGCGGCTGTCGCGCACCGGCCGGTTCGTCCCGGTCGGCGCCGACATCGACTACGAGGAGCGCATTTCCCGGCTGAAACTGCCGATCCTGTCGGTGACCATGGAGGGCGACGAGTTGACCCCGCCGACATCGGCACGGCATCTGCTGGCCAAGATGCCCGAGGCCGAGGTCACCACCTGGCACGAGCCGAAGCGGCTGGGGCACAACGGCTGGATTCCCGACCCGGCCGACACCGTCGACCGGATCGAGAAGTGGCTGCGCGATCGCTGATCGGTCAGCCGCCCATGAGCATCTGGGTGAAGAACTCGTAGATCAGCGCCGCCTGGAATGCCATCTGCTTGTTGTCGGCCGCGCCGCCGTGCCCGCCCTCGATGTTCTCGTGGTACCAGAAGGTGTGGCCCTGCTCCTCGAGCAGCGCGGCCATCTTGCGGGCGTGGCCGGGGTGCACGCGGTCGTCGCGGGTGGAGGTGGTGAGCAGGATCGGCGGGTACTCGGCGTCGGCCCGCACGTTCTGATACGGCGAGTACTCGCTGATGTAGGCCCATTCCTCCGGCTTGTCCGGGTCGCCGTACTCGGCCATCCAGGACGCGCCCGCCAACAGCAGGTGGTAACGCTTCATGTCCAGCAGCGGCACCTGGCAGACGATGGCGCCGAACAGTTCCGGGTAGCGGGTGAGCATGACGCCCATGAGCAGGCCACCGTTGCTGCCGCCGACAGCGCCGAGTTGCCCGGGCGTGGTGATGCCGCGCGCCACCAGATCCCGTGCGACGGCCGCGAAGTCCTCGTAGACCCGATGCCGGTGCTCCTTTTGCGCGGACGTGTGCCACTCGGGGCCGTATTCGCCGCCGCCGCGGATATTGGCCATCACCCAGGTGCCGCCGCGTTCGAGCCAGCCCATGCCGGACGCGCCGCTGTAGGCGGGGGTGCGGGAGACCTCGAAGCCGCCGTAGCCCGACATCACCGTGGGTCCCGGCGTGCCGCGGTGGTCGCGGTGGCGGATCACGAAGTAGGGAACCCGCGTCCCGTCGTCGGAGGTGGCGAAGAACTGCTCGGTCTCGATGCCCTCGGCGTCGAAGAACTGCGGTTCCTGTTTCAACGTGGCGGTCGGCCCGCCCACCGACCCGGACAACAGGGTCGCCGGGGTCGTGAAACCGCTTGTGGTGAGCATGAACTCGTCGCCGCCCTCGAGCGGGTCGAGGTTGATGACGCTGGTGGTGGCCATCGGCGGGGCGTCGGCCAGCGGTTCGATCGTCCAGTGGCCCGGGGTGAGCACGTGCAACTTGGTCTGCACGTCCTGCAGGGTGATCAGCAGCAGGTAGTTCTCGGTCCAGCCGTAGCCGTGCAGGGAGGTGTGGGCGTCGGGGGTGAACAGCACCTGGAAATCGCGTTCCCCGGCGAGGAAGCGCTCGAAGTCGGTGGCCAGCAGCGCGCCGGTCGGGTAGGTCCGCCCGCCGACCTCCCACGGCGAGCGCAGTCGCACCAGCAGCCAGTCCTTGTACCAGGATTCGCTGGCATCGGTCGGCACGTCCAGCAGTCGCGGGGTGCCGTCGGGGTCGATCAGGTAGACCTCTTCGTTGAAGAAGTCGGTGGCGCGGCCGACGAAATGCCGCTCGTAGCCGGGGGTGCGGTCGTAGCCCGCCGACACCGCGACGTCACCGGGCTCGCCCTCGAAGACCACGTCGGCCTGCGCCAGGTCGGTGCCGCGCGTCCAGCGCTTGGCGATGCGAGGGTAGCCCGAATCGGTCAGCGACCCTGGCCCGAAGTCGGTGCCGACGTACACCTGGTCGATATCGATCCAGCGGATCTCGGACTTGGCCTCGGGCAGGACGTAACCGCCCTCCTCGGCCGGGATGAACCGCCGGGTCTCGATGTCGAATTCCCGCACCACCTTGGCGTCCGCGCCGCCGCGGGACAGGCTGATCAACGCGCGATGTTGCTGGGGGCGCAGCACGGCCGCCCCGCCCCACACCCAGTTCTCGTCCTCGGCCTCGGCCAAGGCGTCCAAGTCGATGAGCACGTCCCACTGTGGTGCGGGACGCGCGTACTCCTCGAAGGTGGTGCGCCGCCACAGTCCACGCGGATGGTCGGCGTCGCGCCAGAAGTTGTACAGCCACCGGCCGCGCCGGCCCGGGTAGGCGATCTTGGTGTCGGTGTCGAGCATGTCGAGAATGCGCTGTTCGAGCCCGCCGAACCGGTCGGTGGCCGCGAAGCGCCGCGCGACCACCTCGTTGTGGGCTCTGGCCCAGTCCAAAGCGCGCTCGTCGGTCACTTCCTCGAGCCACAAATACGGGTCGGTTACGTTGTGCTCCACGCCGCTCATGCCCACATTGTCTCCGAGCCGATCGCCGGGTGTGTGCGCGGTCGGCCGATGCGAGCCGCGCGCCGGGCGCGAAGGATGCCCGGTGTTCGCCCGCGCCCGCGCGGGACAACCGCTGCGGCTCAATAGGATCGAACTCCACACGAGCGAACAGGAGTCCTGGCGTTGGCGCCCTTCCTCTGGGAACAGCACTGCTGCCTGCCGTTGTCGCCGCGCGCCGACATCGCCGAACTGGCCCGTTATCCGCTCGGCTCGTACCTGTCGGTCAATGTCGGCTACTCCCGGCAGTCGACCGCCGACACTCTCGAACTGCTGCACGCCTTCCGCAGCGCGGCGGGTGCGGACGGCCGATTCCGGCTGGTACACAGTCTCGACGATGTGGCCGCGGTCGCCGATGCCGAGCAACCGGACCGCATCGCGCTGGCCTTCGACCTCGAGGACGCAGGCCCGCTCGGCGGCGATCTGGACAATGTCGCGCGCTTTCGCGACTTGGGTGTGCGCTCCTTGCTGCCCGCCTACAACCACGCCAACGCCGCGGGCGGCGGCTGTCTCGACGCCGTCGACACCGGCCTCACGCGATATGGGATCGACCTGGTGCGCGCGCTCAACGAGGCAGGGGTCTTCGCCGACGGCTCGCACTGTTCCCGCCGCACCGGCCTGGAGCTGGCCGAGCACACGCGCGTCCCGATGATCTACAGCCATTCGAATTTCGCCGCGCTGTGGGAGCATCCGCGCAATATCACCGACGAGCAGGCCCGCGCGTGCGCGCGAACCGGTGGTGTCGTCGGTGTCAACGGCGTGGGCATCTTCCTCGGCGTGAACGGGCCCGGTCAGCGCGCCGAACGGATCGAGGCGATGGCGGATCAGATCGAGTACGGCGCCGAACTGCTCGGCATCGAGCACATCGGCATCGGCTCGGACCACTCGTTCGACGCCGAGGACTTCAACGCCGAGCTGTTCGGTAATCCCGGCGCGTTCTCCGAGGTCTACACCCGTTGGGGCCCGCTGCAGTGGATCGCGCCGGAGGACCTGATCGGCCCACGGGAGGCGCCCGGGCTGGACGAGGTGCTTGCCGGGCGCGGCTTCGGTCCCGATGACCTGGACGCGGTCTTCGGCGGCAATTTCCGCCGCGTCGCCGGGGAGGTCTGGGCAGGCTGTCCGGCGCATTGATAGCAATGTCAAATGAGTCGCGTCCGGCGCTTTCGTTCGTGGCGTGCTCGTCCGGGCCGTGCGCTGTGTCCGGCATCTCACCGATGCGGGGGCGCGGTGGGTGAACTCCGGGCGGCGGAGTTAGGCTCGATGCCGTGACTTCCCACTACGATGTCGTCGTTCTCGGTGCTGGTCCCGGCGGGTACGTCGCCGCGATCCGCGCCGCTCAACTCGGCCTGCGAACAGCGATTGTCGAGCAGAAATACTGGGGTGGTGTGTGCCTGAACGTGGGCTGCATCCCGTCGAAGGCGCTGCTGCGCAATGCGGAGCTGGCCCATATCTTCCACAAGGAAGCCAAGACGTTCGGAATCTCCGGCGACGTCAGCTTCGACTTCGGCGCGGCGTTCGACCGTAGCCGCAAGGTCGCCGACGGCCGGGTCAAGGGCGTCCACTTCCTGATGAAGAAGAACAAGATCGACGAATACGACGGGACGGGCAGCTTCACCGACGCGAACACCCTGTCGGTCGATCTGACCAAGGGCGGGACGGAGTCGATCACCTTCGACAACGCCATCATCGCCACCGGCACCGTCACCAAGCTGCTGCCGGGCACCTCGCTGAGCAAGAACGTGGTGACCTACGAGGAGCAGATCCTCACCCGTGACCTGCCCGGCTCCATCCTCATCGTGGGTGCGGGCGCGATCGGCATGGAGTTCGGCTACGTCCTGAAGAACTACGGCGTGGACGTGCGGATCGTGGAGTTCCTCGACCGCGCGCTGCCGAACGAGGACGCCGACATCTCCAAGGAGATCACCAAGGCCTACAAGAAGCTCGGCATCACCATCACCACCGGTGCGGCCGTGCAGTCCATCGATGACGACGGTTCGAAGGTCACCGTCGCGATCAAGGACAACAAGTCCGGCGCGGTCGAGACCGTCACCGTCGACAAGGTGCTGCAGGCGGTCGGCTTCGCCCCGCGTGTGGAGGGCTTCGGTCTGGAGAACACCGGGGTGGCGCTGACCGAGCGCGGCGCCATCGCCATCGACGACTACATGCGCACCAATGTGGGGCACATCTACGCCATCGGTGACGTCACCGCGAAGCTGCAGCTCGCGCACGTGGCCGAGGCGATGGGCGTGGTCGCCGCCGAGACCATCGCGGGCGCGGAGACGATGGCTTTCGGCGACTACCGGATGATGCCGCGCGCCACCTTCTGCCAGCCGCAGGTGGCCAGCTTCGGCCTCACCGAGGAGCAGGCCCGCGCCGAGGGCTACGACGTGAAGGTCGCGACCTTCCCGTTCACCGCCAACGGCAAGGCGCACGGCCTGGGCGACCCCAACGGCTTCGTCAAGCTGATCGCCGACAACCGCTACGGCGAACTGCTCGGCGGTCACCTCATCGGCCCCGACGTCTCCGAGCTGCTGCCGGAGCTGACGCTGGCCCAGAAGTGGGACCTCACCGTCAACGAACTCGCCCGCAACGTGCACACGCACCCGACGCTGAGCGAGGCGCTGCAGGAGGCCATCCACGGCCTGGCCGGACACATGATCAACTTCTGAATCTCGTTGCGTGACAGCGCCTGTGTCCCGTGTGGGCCGGGCGCTGTCGTCGTTCGCGGGGGCGTGCGCCGGTTGCCGAGGTGTGCTTCGATGGCCTGATGCGTCGCAGTGGATGGATAGGCACCGCCGTCGGCCTGGTAGTCGTCCTGCTGGTCACGGTCGGCGGATACCAGTTGATCAGCGCGCGTTCCTATCAGCTGGCAGGGGAGCTCGTGGACCGCGTCGACACCCCGCAGAAGGTCGTCGCGCTCACCCTCGACGACGGACCGAGCGACCGCACCCCCGAGGTGCTGCGCGTACTGGCGGACCTGGACGTCCCCGCCACCTTCTACCTCAACGGCCGTGACATCGACGCCCGGCCCGAGCACGCGCGTTCCATCGTCGAGGCGGGCCACGAACTCGGCAACCACACCTATACGCATCGCCGCATGGTCTTCGTCTCGCCCGGCGTCGTGCGCGAGGAGGTCGAGAAGACCGACACCGCGATCCGAGCCGCCGGCTACCAGGGCTCGATCACCTTCCGCCCGCCCTACGGCAAGAAGCTCTGGTTCCTGCCCAAGTATCTGTCCGACCACGACCGCACCACGGTCATGTGGGACGTCGAGCCGGACTCCGGTGTCACCGCGAAGGCCGCCACCATCGCCGAGCAGGCCGTCCGGGAGACCCGCCCCGGCTCGGTCATCCTGTTGCACGTCATGTACGGCAACGCCGCCGAATCCCTTGCCGCCATTCCGCGGATCGTCGAGGATCTGCGTGCCCAGGGTTACCGCTTCGTCACCGTCTCGGAACTGATCGGGGGCTGATCGCCCCGCGTAACCGTAAGCCGGTACACGGCGCGGAGATCGGAGGATAGCCGGTCTGTGGATAATCGCCGGAAGACAGGTCAGCCCGGGGCGCGAACCCCTGGGCTGATCCATGTCGGTTCAACCTCGGGTAGCGGGTCGAGATTCGGCTGCCCGGGGTGTCTTCGAGCGTGCCGCTCGAATGTTCAGTCCTCAGGGCCGGCGACCAGGTACTCCTTCAGAAGGACTGCACCAGGCTCGAGATCTGGGAATTCCAGGTCGACGGGACCGCTGAGGAACATGATCTTGATGTAGGCATCGGGATCGACATCGGCGAAGGGGGCCAGCGAGAACCGCTGTTTGTTCTGGAACTTGTCGAGTAGTTCGATCTCGAGGCTGTCGCCGCCTTCCACCCCGTGCTTGCGGATGAGGGTGGCCAGGGTGGGGCGTTCAGGAACCCGGTCGAGCAGCGGCGCGAAGTGCTGGACCGACTCCGCATCACTCACTTCGCCGATGATCTGAATCTTGGTAATCAACGTCGAGCCTCTCGGTAGCTGTCACAAAACAGGCGTTGCGGCTGTTCGAGTCTCCGACGAAGCCTGTTGCCGCTCCCTCGGGACGCACAGGGCCCGCGTCAGAGTTCGGCCGATGCCAACTCTCCAGCCGCGGCGTCCTGTGTCTGCTGCGTAGTCCGGTGCGCACCATTCGACGCACCGCGGCAGGGAGGTTCCTGGTAATGCTCAGCCCTCGCCGTCGAGGGTCAGCACGACCAGCGGCATCGGCCGGTCGACCTTGGACTGGAAATCCGCCAGCAGGGGGTGGTTGGCCAGCGCCCAGGCCGCGAACTCGTCGTAGTCCGCGCCTTCGAGCACCTTGCCGGTCGCCTGGTAGGTCTTGTCCCGGAGCTCCACAGTGACCTGCGGATTCGCCTTGATGTTGTACCACCAAGCCGGGTACCTGTCTTCCATGAACGAGCTCACGAACATGGTGTCGCCCCGGTACAGGGGGCCCAGCGGAGTCGTGTGCCGCTTGCCGCTCTTGGCTCCCGTGGTGGTGAGCAGGATCAGGTCCCCGCCCGCGTAAGCGCCGCCCACCTTGCCCGAGTTCTCCCGGAACTCCTTGATCACATCATCGTTCCAGTCGGCGATGCTGTCCTGCGGGTCCCAAGCCTGGTTCCACGGCGCGTTCGGATCGTTGTAGTCGGTGATGTCGGTCTGATCCGGCTGTCCCGCAGTCGCTTCGGTTTCGCTCATGATTCGAGTGTGTCCCGGAATCAGGACAGTTACCGTCCTAATTCGTTCGCCTGTCGCGGCGCGGGGTGGTCAGGACGGAATGGGGGTGTGCCGGGCGAACTCGGTGGCACGAGTGAGGTCCATGACTCGATACCGACCGCCGCTTCACTCGTAGTCGGTGCCGGATCGGTCCGGCGAGAGGCGTGCCCATGCCGTGCGGACGGCCCGCAGTGCCTCCTCGGCCGTGACGGTCAGCCGAGTCTGGCCCGCGAGTTGCGATTTCCAGTCGTCCTCGGCCGGTGGCCGATCGAAAAGGTGCGCTCCCGGCAGCCTGTTCGTCGGGCCATAGCGTCGATACAGCTCTGCTGCTCTCAGGTCGATCCCGCCTATCGTGTTCAATGCCCAGAGGTCCCAAAGATCACGTGGTGCGCGGCGGTCGTGCCAGGTCGCTGTTTTGGCGGCGGCAAAGGCAGGCAGAGTGGGCACGGACAACTCAGCCGGTGGCGCGTCCCGATAGCGCTGTTCGACAACACGGTGCTCGGTCGGCCAGAGAACCCGGCCTTGCGATGAGAGCAGTTGGATCTTCACCGACAAGCCTCGTGCCGAGACGAGTTTGGCGGCAGAGGTATTCGCGATATCGCTCAGAGCCGGTGCCCACTCCAATCTGCCGTGACTGCGTGCCACGGCGCGAGGAAGAGCCGCGTCGAGTGCTGCTGCGAGCGCGGGCCGGCTGTCGAGAGCCACCAGATCGATGTCCTCGCTGAGTCGGCCATCTGTCAGATGTTCCGGTGTCCCCCCAGGTTTCGGCGCGGCGAAGCGCGGCGTCGAGGCGTTGTGTCGCCGCGAGTTGTGCGAGTCGGTCGTGATCGCTGCGAGCGTAGAGCGTCGCGACGGCCGCTGAGACGTCTGCCTCGGCGTTTCCCAGCTTCGGTCGTTTCGCGAGGTCCAGAACGGTCTGTTCGACACTCGTCGCAAGGGCAGGGCCGAGTGGGGTCTCGACGCGCTCGGCGTCCAGCGCGTCGGTGTCACGTCGGACGAAACGGATCACGGCCGGGCGGTCCGACAAGGTGATAGGTCGATGTTGCTGAGGTACGGCGACGACCGCGGTGGCCAAGGCGCGTGGAACAGCCCCCCACACCCGTGCCGCGCTGACTCCCATAAGAATCGCGTTGTCCGCTCCGTAGATCGACGAGGCGATGCCTGCGGCCGCTGCTTCGAGACTTGGCAGCCAGGCGCGCCCGACGTGCTCGGGGGGAACGACGACGTAATAGCCGCGTGCCACTCGATGGAGCAGTCCCATATGGCTCAGGCGGGCGATCTCGGGCCGAGGATGGGCATATGTACCGGTCACGTCCTGCGGGCGGATCGTTTGGAGGGGCCTCCGCCACAGGTCGGCAGGGACTGGTGTGCTGCGATGATTCGCCACGGCCGCCCTTCCTGGTCGAGTATGCATTTCGTAGGCCTTTACCCTACGAAATGCATACTAATGATCCGGCGTCGAAGGCGTACGTCATTGTCCAGGGTCGCTACGAAGTCAGTCGCGGAGGAGACCGTAGGCGCGGGTGGGCGTGAGGCGGGCGAGGACGCGGCGGTCGCGGACCATGGCTCGGCGGTAGTCGTCCCAGTCGGGGTGTTCGCCCGCGCCCGCGCGGTAGTAGGCGATGAGGGCTTCCACGGCGGGGTCGTGGGGGTCGGTGGCGATGCCGGTGAGGTCGACGTCGCATTCCAGGACGGCGTAGGAGTGGAAGTCGTCGCTGGTGACGTGCAGAGCGGCCCAGGGGGTGCGGTGCAGATTGTGGTACTTGGCGCGGTCGGCGGTGATCGAGATGAGTATCCGGTCGTCGTCCACCACGTGCAGGACGTTGGAGAGTTGGGGGCGGCCGTCGCGGCGCAGGGCGGTCAGGACGGAATGGGGGGTGTGCCGGGCGAACTCGATGGCGCGAGTGAGGTCCATGCTCGGTGCAACAGGGCCGGGGGCGGTCGCGTTCCCGGGCGGGGAGGGCCGCCGGTGAGGCGGCGGCCCTCGGTCCGGATCAGACCCACTGCACCAGCTGGAAGATGATGCCGTTCGGGTCGCGCATCTGGAAGTAGCGCTCGCCCCACTCCTCGGTCTCGATCGGGGTGACGATCGGGACGCCTTCGCCGCGCAGTCGCTCGTACTCCGCGTCGATGTCGGTGACCACGAAGACGACGAGCAGGCCCTCGCCGGCGCTGCCCGCGATCTCGGCGGGCTTGAAGGTGGGCAGGCCGGTGCGCAGGAAGATCAGATTCCCGGCGTCCGGGCGGGTGAGCGAGACGAAGCCGTCGGCGGACATCTGCTCGGTGAACCCGAAGTGCTCGGTGACGAAGCGGGCCGATGCGGCGGGGTCCGCGACGTTCAGGGACAGGGCGGTGGCGGTGATCTGCAAATCTGCTCCAGGGTGTCGACGACGGGAACTCCGTACATAGTACACCGTACATCGTACGGTTATTCCCGGCGTGGAAAAGTAGCCGCCGGCCGCCGGGCGGGTCAGAAGCGGTCGCGCTGGATGCGCAGTGCGGTGATGGTCGAGGCCAGGCCCTCGTACTGGTTGACCAGGAGCACGATCTCGATGAGTCTGCGCTCGTCGTAGTGCGCGGACAGCTCGGCCCACGCGGTGTCGTCGATGTCGCGGGTGGTGACCAACTGGTCGACCGCGGTCAGCAGGGCGCGACGCTTGCCCGACCAGGCCGGGTCGGCGGGGCCGGTGCGCACCTGTTCCAGGATCGCCGGGGTGATGCCCGCGCGCTTGCCCAAGCGGATGTGGTGGTCCATCTCGTAGTCGCAAGCACGCAGGTGGGCTACGCGGAGAATGACGAGTTCGGACTCGTGGCGGGACAGTCTGCCGCCGGGCATGAGCTTTCCGGAGAAGTGCAGCCAGCCGCGGAACAGCCCCCCGGTTCGGCCCAGGGTGCTGAACAGCTGGGCGTCACCGGTGCCCGCGGCGCGCGAAAGAACCTGCCAGACAAGCCAGTTGATCGGTCCGAGTTGGCGGAATCGGCCCGGATCGATGCGTGCCCGTGACGAGGACGTCGCCGGTGTTCTCCAGGACATTGCCGCTGCCTCCCGCCGTCGGATCGTCCGGACGGTGCCGCCGGACCGTGCGCCGAGCCTACCCGCCGGACACCTCCTCGGGAGTTCGTCGCTCCTGCGGTGGTTTTCGATGGCCCGGCCCGGCAATATCAGTATCGGTGGGGAGTCGGTGCGCCCCACATGGCGACGAACAGGGGCTGAGGTCGACGCGATGCTGGTGAGGATCAGGCCGGAAGCGGAATTATCCGCGGCCGAAAGAGAATTCGTGGACTGCCTACGCGCGTTGCGGACCACGTGTCTCACGCTCGTCGACGTGCGGGTGGACCGCGGCAACCGCCGGGTCGACGCCGTGCTCATCACCCCACGCGGCATCACGGTCGCCGAGGTCAGGGGGTTCCGGCGGCGCCAGAGCGGCATTCTGAGCGTGCGCGCGGGCGGACCGTGGAAGATCAGCGGCGAGCCGGTGGAGCTCGACGACGAATCCTCGCCGTCGGAGCAGCTCGAACACGGCGTCTACGCGGTGCGCGACACGCTGGAACGCGCGCTGCTCGACCCCGGCCACGTCTGTGGATTCGTCGCGCTGCTGCCCTATCGCGGTGTCGTGGTCCGGCCCGCGCGCACGAACCTTCGGTCCGGGCTCGACGTGGTCGTCGCCAATGCCACCGACACGGCGGAATTCCGTTCCTACATCGAGAAGTTCGGCGACGAACCGACGGTGTGGGATGTCGACCGGGTGGTCGGCGCGGTCGACGCGCTCGACATGGGCGACGGGCTCTCGCGCGCGGATCTGCGGGCCGACGGGTTCGAGGATCGGAATCCCGATGGACGCGAGCCGGGTCGGCGAACCGCCGCCCCGGATTCCGCCGCGCCGCCTGCCCCGGAACCCTCGATGCCCGTGCCCATGTCGGTGCCCATGCCCTCGGCTCCGTCCGCCCCGGAGTCCTCCGTAGACGCCGCGATGTTCGAGGCCGAGCCGGAGCGGACAGCTTCCGGGGCTATTCCGATGCCCGCACCCCCCGGGGCGGGGTCCACATCGGCCTCGATGCCGTCGCCCTCCGAGTCCGCGACGGCGTCCGCGCTGTCGGCCGCCACAGTGGTGGAGGCCGAACCCGTACCCGAGGCGCGCTCGGCCTCCGGCGCCATCCCGATGTCCGCGGCTCCCGTATCCACCGGTGCATCCGGGGCCGCTTCCGGCTCGTCTCCTGAGGACGCTCCCGAGGCCGCCGGGCGGGCGACGCGTGTTCGGGAGCCCTCCGCGCCCGACGACTACGCCCCCGCTCCGGACCTCGGACCGTCACCGGACTCGACGGAGCCGCCGGTCTACGTGCCCCCGCCCACTCCCGGGGCTCCGCCGCCTCCGCCGCCGGGTTCGGGGCCTACCGGAGGGGCGGCTCCGCCGCCTCCGCCGCCGGGTTCCGGGCCTACCCCCGCGTCGGCGCCGCCGCCCCCGGAATTCATGGAACCGCCGGTGGATCAACCTCGTCCGGATTCATGGACGGCGAGTCCCCGTCCCGGGCGATTGAATCCGCTGCCGCCGGAAGCCATGGTTCCGCCGTTCCCTGTGCAGGAACGCCCGGCCCCGCCCCCGCGGTCGCGGCTGCGCGGTTCTCTCGCCTGGGTGGTGCTGGCGGTCGCCGTGCTCGGCCTGCTCGCGGTGCTCGTCGTGATCGTGACCGCGCAGACGACCGACGACGGCGTTTCCGAACCGGGGCCGAGTTCCACACACATCCCCGGCACGGTCACCGTGGAGCCGACCACGACCCCGCCCGGGCCGAACGCCTGCTTCCCCTTCCAGACCGACTGCTGAACAGTCCGGACCCGAGGATTCTCTTCTCGGGCGTTGATATCGGTGATACTGTCACGGAACTATGAGTCTCAAACCGGTGCGTTCGCTGCTGATCGATGCACTGGCCTCATCTCCTGACGAAGGGGACACGACCGACGCGGTCATCCTGCAAGCGGCCGTCGACTGCCTGAGCAGACACGGCATCGAGAGGATGACCGTGGCCGATGTCGCCGCGGAGGCCGGGGTCGGCCGGGCGACGGTGTTCCGGCGCTTCGTCTCGAAAGAGGAACTCGTGCGCCGCGCGCTGGCCTGGGAACTCGCGCGCGTCGTCGACCGGTTCCACGATGCGGCCGACGCGATCGACGACCCGCTGGAGCGGGCGATCGAGTGGATCGTGCAGGCCGTTCGCGTGGCGCGCACCCATCCGGTGGCGCGCAGGTTGGTCGAGGACAACGCCGCGCTGCCGGTGATGCGCGATCCGGTGGTCGCCGCCATGCTGGTCGGCTCGGTGCGGCACGAGCTCGACGGCGTGGCCGAGCGCGCGGGCGTCGAGATCGACACCGAGGTGGCCGCGGAACTGGTCGCCCGATTCTTCGGCAGCATCTGGCTGACGCCGGATCTCGGGACCGCCGCGTCCACCGATTCCGGGGTGCGCAAGCTCGCCCGGACCATGTTCTCCTTCCTGCTCGTTCCGCGAGCGCCCGACGACACCCCCTGAGGGCCCGCCACCGACCACCGCCACCACGCGTAAGAGACGGGTCCCGGCGAGCGCCGTCGATCCCGTCGGAGCCGTCGCTGTCGCGCGCCCCGCGATACGGCAGACGGCAGCCGACCGTGTCCACAGTCGGCCTCGCACACCTGTCCAGTCCTGCCCGCAGAAAGGGAAATGCCGATGACTTCGCAAGTCGCCCCCCGGCCCGGCGGGGTCGTGATGACGCGCACGATCGAGTCCGTGCGGACCTTCGGACGACTGTTCCGTTTGGGTGTGCGCTCCTCGACGCTGTTGGTCGTCGATGTCGCTCGGGGGCGCTTCCCCTTGCGGGAGGCCGTCGTCCAGGGCTGGTTCTTCGTCTCGGTGTCGGCCCTGCCCGCGGTGCTGGTCGCGCTGCCGCTCGGCGTCGTGATCGCCGTGCAGGTCGGCAGCATGACCGACAACGTCGGCGCCAACTCGATGGCGGGCGCGGTCGGCGGCATGGGCGTCATGCAGCAGATCGCGCCGCTGGCCGCCGCCCTGCTGATCGGCGGCGCGGGCGGCTCCGCGATCTCGGCCGACCTGGCCTCGCGCACCATCCGCGAGGAGATCGACGCGCTGCGCACGATGGGCGTGGACCCGCACCGGCGCCTGGTCGCCCCGCGCATCCTGGCCATGGTGGTGGTCGCGCCGATGCTCTCGGTGCTGATCATCCTGATGAGCATCGTGGCCGGGTTCGCGGTGGCCTCGCTGGGGCAGGGCGTCGCGCCGGGGTCGTACTGGATGTCGTTCGGCAGCTTCGCCTCGGTCACCGACCTGCTCGTCTGCCTCGGTAAAGCCGCGGTGTTCGGCTATGTCGTCGCGGTGATCTCCAGCCATCGCGGGCTCGAGGCCAAGGGCGGGCCGAAAGGCGTGGCCGACAGCGTCAACGCCGCGGTCGTGCTCGGCATCCTCGCCTGCATGGTCGCGAATCTCGTGATCACCCAAATCGTCCTGATGTTCGTCCCCATGAGGTTTCTCTGATGTCTTCTCCACACGCCGGTGAGGTCGCGGTGCCGACCCGATACCGGCCGAGGGCGCTGCGCTGGACGCGGCATGCCGAACGGCTGTGGTCCCCGATCGAATCCCTCGGGCACACCACGCATTTCGTCGTGCAGGCGGTCCTGGGCATCGGCCACGCGCTGCGTCGCCACCGTCGCCATGCCGTCGCGATCTTCACCGACCTGACCTGGGGCAACGGTCGCGCGGTCATCGTCGGCGGCGGTGTCGCCCCGGTGCTGGCGATCATGGGCATCGTCGCGGGTGGTGTGGTCGGCATCGTCGGCTTCTCCGCCCTGGACATGCTCGGCATGGGACCGCTGGCCGGGGCGATGTCGGCGCTGGCCAATCCGCGCGAACTGGCGCCGCTGATCGCCGCCGTCGGCTTCGCCGCCCAAGCCGGGTGCCGGATCACCGCCGAGGTCGGCGCGATGCGCATCTCCGAGGAGATCGACGCGCTGGAATCGCAGGCGATCGACCCGATCCCGTATGTCGTCTCCACCCGGATCATCGCCGCCGTGGCAGCGGTGATCCCCTCGTACCTCATCGCGCTGGCGCTGGGTTTCGCGACCACCGGCGCGACCGTCGCGCTCGTCGAGGGGAACGCCTCGGGCGCCTACGACCACTACTTCCACATGTTCACCGAGCCGATCGACCTGATCTATTCGCTGATCAAAGTGGTGGTGTTCGTTCTCGTGGTGACGCTGGTGCACGCCTACGAGGGCTTCCACGCCGGCGGCGGACCGGAGGGCGTCGGGATCGCTTCGGGGCGGGCGATCCGCGCCAGCCTGGTGCTGATCGTGACCACGGACATGATCCTGACGCTGTGCATGTGGGGTCTGGACGCGACGGTCAGTTTCTCGGGGTGAGGTGAGATGAGCAGAGCAGCACTGTATTCAGCGCACGGCCCGACCCCGTGGGGTCTGCGGATGCGCGGCATCGGGGTGATCGTGGTCCTCACGCTGGTGCTCGCCGGCGCGTGGCACATCTCTCGCCCGGAGCGGGACGGACAGATCGAATTCGCGGTGCGGGCCGCGCATCTCGGAGACGGCGTGTCCACCGACACCGCGGTGCGCCTGCGTGGCATGTCGATCGGATCGGTGGTCGGCGTCCAGGCGCACGGCCCGAATCTGCAGCTGGTGACCCTGAGCGTCGACGAGGAGCGGGTGCGCGAACTGTCCACCGCCATGCACACGCGCTTCGTCTCCTCCAACATCTTCGGTTCGACCGCGCTGGAGCTGATCCCGATGCCGGGCGGCGAGGCCATCGGGCCGAGCACCGTGCTCGATCTGGGCGAGGTCGGCGACTACACCGTCACCACGGTGCTGCGCGACTCGGGCAGGCTGCTGCTCGACGCGGTGACCACGAAGCTGTCGGATTCGATCGACAGCTCCGTCGCACTCACCGAGCAGATGGCGCCGTTGCTCGCCTCGGCACTGCTGGTGGCGCGCACGACGGCGCGGGCGAGGAACATGTCGCTGGCCGAGATGCTGCCCAGAATGGCCGACGTGTCCGAGGGGACCGCGGTTTTCACGCCCTCGGCGCTCGGCATCCTGCACTCCCTGGCCTCCGTGGAAGAACTCGACGACGAATTCCGGACGCGGCAGGCCGGCGACACGATCACCGAGGTCTCCAATCTCGTGCTGGCCCTGTCGGGCACCGTGGCCGACGAGCTCGGCCCGACCGCCGACGCGGTCGACATGCTGCTCGATCTGATCATTCCGTTGAACAGGTCGATCGCGAATGTGACACCCGACCAGGTGGCACGACTGATCGACGGACTCGACGGCGCGCTGGACAGGAACGGTGACAAGGTGGTGCTCGGCGTGGACGTGCTGATCGAGACGTTCCCGGCGTTCCGGATGCCGATCGAGGCGACCGGGGGTGCGCCGCGATGAGAACACCGGGACAAGCCGCCCTCCGGCTCGGCGTACTGGCCTGTGTGGTCGTGGCGATCATCGTGCTGGTCGTGCAGGCCATCCAGCGCCCGGTCTCCGGGTCGACCACCACCTACCGCGCCGATTTCGGCGACGTGTTCGGGTTGAAAGAGAACACCGACGTCCGGCTGCGCGGCGTCCAGATCGGCAAAGTCGTCGACATCGCGATCTCGGAGAACAGCCGGGCGATCGTGGAATTCACCGTCCTCGACGAGTACCGGCTGCGCGCGCCCGACCGCCTGGCGATCAAATTCCAGAACCTCACCGGGCAGCGCTATCTCGAACTCGAGCGTGCCGCCGAGGACGCACCGGAGCTCGATCCGAGGGAACTGGTCACCCACACGGTGGACTCCTTCGACATCACCATCGTGTTCAACGGCCTCAAACCCCTGCTGCGAGAGGCGGACCCCGCCGTGTACAACCGGCTCGCCATGAACGTGGCCGCGGTGATCGACGGCAGCGAGGACAGCGTCACGCCGGTCATGCGCGACATCGCCACGCTGGCGACCTACGCCGAGGACCGTAGCGCGTTGATGAGCACCATCCTCACCAATCTGCAATCGCTGTCGGATCAACTGCAGGGCCGCTCGCAGAACCTGGAGAACATCCTGAAGGTCTTCCATTCGATCTTCACGCCGCTGGTGACCCGGATGGGCGAGTTCCTCGACCTGGTCGAGAAGGGCGCGCTGGAGATGTCGGAGGTGGGCAGGACCGTCAACGCGCTGGCACGACTGGGCCTGGGCGCGACCGACTACAAGGACGAGTTCACCCGACGGGTGTCGGAGGTGATTCCCGATCCGGCGATCGCCATGCGCACCCTGTCGGTGCTGCCGGGCGTCTTCGAGGGACTCAACGCGCTCATCCCGAATACCGATCCGCAGCGACAGTGCGGCAACGGCCTGCTCCCGCTGCCCATCACCGCCGACGTCCTGCTGCACGGCAGGCAGTTGGTCGTCTGCAACGGAGGTGCCTGATGCGCCTGCCCACATGGTTCGCCTCGTTCGATCTCGGCTCCGAGGACGCCGACCCGACCGCTCAGACGCGCTGGGCGCTGGCCGGACTCGGAGTGCTCGCGGTGATCTTCGCGGTCGTGGTCGCGCTGTATGTGCATCCGCCCGGCACCGCCACCTACTCGCTGGAGCTGCCCGAGTCGGGCGGCCTGGCCGAGGGCGACGAGGTCAGGATCGCCGGCGTGCCGGTCGGATCGGTGGCCTCGCTCGCGCTCGCCGACGACCACGTCGATGTCACCTTCACCGTTGATTCGCAGTACACGCTGGGGGACACGACCTCGGTGTCGGTGCGCATGCTGACCCCCATCGGCGGCCTCTATCTGGCCCTGCATCCCGCCGGCGAGCAGCCGCTGCGTGGCCCCATCCCGCCCGAGCGGGCGAGCCTGCCCTTCCTCGTCGGCGACCTGTTCGACGAGGCCGACGCGGTGTTCGAGGAACTCGACGCCGAGGCGTTGCGCATCGCGCTGGACAAGACCTCCGCCGCGTTGTCGGAATCGCCCGAGGCGATCAACTCCACGGTGATCGACCTCGAAGCGGTGATGGCGGTGATCGCCGCGCAGAAGAACCAGATCGAGGATCTGCTGGCGCTGTCGAACGAATACCTGAACACGGCCATCGACAATCAGCAACTGGCACTCGAGATCATCCGCGGGTACGCGACGCTCGCTCCCCAGATGATCGCGGCCCGCGAGGACGTCACCTTGTTCGCCGACGTGCTCGGGGGTCTGAGCGGGGCGCTGTTCGACTTCCTCAGCGGTCCCTACGCCGAGAAGGTGGAGCCGTTGCTGCCACCGCTGGAGGAGGCCGCGGACCGCAGCGAAGAGCTGCGGGCCCAGGTCGATTCGATGATGACCTCCATCACCACCACCCTGAACGGACTCGCGGGAATCGTGGGGCCCGAGGGCCAGGTGCTGATCGATCAGAGCGGGCTGACGGTCCAGCGACCCGATGCCTGCCTTCCGATGCCGGGAACACGGTGCTGACGTGCGTACACATTTCACGGGGAAACGACGACTGGCCGTGGCGGCCGTGACCGCGGTAGCGCTCGCCGTCGCGGGCGCGGCCACGGTGCGAGCCGTGAGCGGGGCCGAAACCCGTTCACTGTGCGCGTATTTCGACGATTCGTTCGGGCTCTATCCCGGCTCGCCGGTCACGATCCGCGGCGTCGCGGTCGGCACGGTGCGTGGTGTCGAGCCCGACGGCGCGCGGGTGCGGGTCGACATGCGGACCGATCGGCGTGAGCTGCCCGCCGAGACCGGCGCGGTGATCGCGAACGCCTCGATCCTGACCGACCGGCGCGTGGAACTCGTCGACGCCGATCCAGGTTCGGGACCGGCCCTGCCGCCGGACTCGTGCATCGACCAGGCCAGAACCCGCACACCGGTCAGCGTGTCGGACGCTCTGGGCTCGTTCTCGACTCTGGTCCAGCAGATCACCGACCTCGGTCCCGACGGCACGGCGCCGCTGGAATCGGTGCTGCGCGACGCCGGTCACCAGGTCGAGGGTCTCGGCCCCACGCTCAACCGCGAACTGCGAGACCTGGCCGATCTGCTGGCGACGCCGGACAGTTTCATGGCCCAGCTCGGCGAACTGCTCGACAACTCGGCCGAGATGAGCGGCTTCGTCAGCCGGGATTGGGAGAACGTCAAGGTCACCCTGCAGACCTTCGGGCCGGGCCTGGCCTCGATCGCGGAGATGCTCGTCATCGTCAAGGACCTCGTCGAGAGACTGTCCGCGGCGGTGGAGCCGCTCGACCGGCTATTCCACGACCATTTCCCGTACCTGATGAACGCCCTGAACTCGACCCTGCCGATTCTGACGATGGTGCGCACCCGGGCCGAGAACTCGGGCGAGCTGCTCGCCAAGATCCCCGGCATCGTGGGCATGCTGCAGACGATGGCCGGGTCACACGAGGGATCGCTCGGCGTCGAACTCGAACCCGCGCGCGCCGAGGTGGCCACCCCCGACGCGGGGCTGGTGTGCGCCGCACTGGCACAGCTCGCGCCCGACAGTTGCACCGTGCTGTCGGACCGTTCGGTGTCGGTTCCCCTTCCACAACTGGTGCTGTCGACGATCGGAGCGATCCCGTGACCATCACCCGCACACGGCTGGGTCGTCTGATCGCCGTCCCGTTGGCGATGTTGTTCGTGCTCTGCGGCTGCGGTTTCGACCCCAGCGATCACGCGCTGCCCGGGGCGGGAGTGCGTGGGCCGACCTATCGGCTGAACCTCGAGTTCGCATCGCTGCTCAGCCTGCCCGCGGGCGCGGACGTGCGCAGCGGCGGCGTCTCCGTCGGCACCCTGGACTCCATCAGTCTCGAGCCGCACAGCGCGATCGCCCACATCGACGTGCGCGACTCGGTGGTCGTCCCCGTAAACACCAGGGCCGAACTGCGCCAGACGACCGTGCTCGGCGACATCTACATCGCGTTGCTGCCGCCGGAGAACGACGGCGGGCATCCGCTGCGCGACGGCGACACGATCCCGCTCCAGCAGACCGATCCCGGTCCCCAGATCGAGGAGATGCTGGACCGGATCGCGATGTTCGTCAACGGCGGCAGCCTGATGCGATTGCAGGACTCGATCGCCCGGCTCAACGAGGTGCTGCCCGAGGACCCGGCGCAGACCCGGGTGCTCGCGGCCGCGGTGGCGAAGGACGTCGGTGAGGCCGCCGCGAACCTGGACCAGATCGACCGGATCGTGGTCGCCACCGACGACCTGACACAGCGCCTGAACGCCGCGCGCGACGAAGTGGGTTTCGTCTTCTCCGATGTCGCCCGTCGGCGCCTGGATCGCGTGCCGCTGTTCATGGACGCGGTGCTCAACACCGTCATCGACGCGGGCACGCTGGTCACCGGCCTGGAATGGCTGATCCCGCGCCTGCCGCACATCAACGAGAATCTCGAGGCGATCGTGCCGTTGATCCGCGATCCCTCACCCGGCGCGAACCAGTTGGCGGGCAACGCCGCCGACCTGCTCGCGCTGGTAAACGACAAACTGCTGCCGTTCCTGCTCGGTCCCGGCGTCGACATCCGCCAGGTCGGTATCGCCGGCGTGGGCGAAGGCGATCCCGCCAAGGACGGGCTGGTTCTCCTGCGGATGATCGGAGCTCTGCCATGACCCGGATTCCCCCTTGGCTGTCGGCCGTGGCCCTGCTCGCGGTGATGATCCTGGGCTCGGGGTATCTCGTCGTCGATGTGCTCACCATCGACCCGACGCAACGCCGCCTGCACGCGGTGGTGGATCTGCGCGACGCGGCCGGGCTGCGCGCCGGCAGCGAGGTCGTCTACCGCGGTGTGAACATCGGCCGGGTCGACGAAGTGCGCAGTCACGACGGACTGGTCCGGATGCGTTTCTCCTACGACGCGAAATACCGCATCCCGGTCGACAGCGAGATGCGCGTGGAAAACCTGTCCGCGCTGGGCGAACCGGTCTTCGCGCTGCTTCCGCACACCAGCGAGGGGCCGTGGCTGGTCGACGGCGCGCACCTGACCGAGGCGGTGGAACTGCCGACCTCGGTGCCCGATCTGCTCGCGAGCACCTCGAGCCTGCTGGATCAGGTGGATGCCGAGTCCGTGCGCAGGCTCACCGACGCCTTCGCCGAGGCGCTCGACGGTCTCGATGCCACGGTCCCGCAGGCCCGTCGGGGCGCCGAACTGCTGCTGGCGACCTTGTCCAGGCACGAGGGCTCGCTCGAAGTGGTGCTGCGTGAGCTGACGCGGGTGATGGGCGACGTGGAGTGGGCTCGTGCCGCGCTCACCGAGGCGCCGCCGATGCTCGACGAGTTCGGGGAGACCCTCGGCGTCTCCTACGAATACCTGTTCGCCGGTTCGCAGGTGCTGCGCGGTGACGAGATCCTCGGGTCCTGGCGCGCCCAGGAAGCGGAATTGTTCGAGTACCTGGCGAAGATGGCCCCCGAGATCGCCGCCATCGGCGTGGCGCTGCGGCCCGCGACGCAGGCGACCGGGCCACTGCTCGGCTCTATCGACCTGGGCACCTTGCTCGAACGAGCGATTGCGACACTGCCGGGCGAGAGCGTCCGCTTCACCGTGACTGTTCCCCGTTGAGAAGAGACGAAATCATGACGAATGCCGCCGACACCGACGAGGGTGTGCAGAACTCGGCCGACAGCACCGAGTCCCGGAGTGCCGGGGAGCGCCGCAAGCCCGGCGACCCGTGGTGGCAGTCCGTCCGCGCCGTCGCGGTCCTCGCGGTCCTCGCCCTCGTCGCCGCCGTGACGTTCGGCGCGCTCTGGGCGACCGACGATTCCGCCGACCAGCTGTCGGCCCTGCGATCCCGCCTGGACACCGAGGCCGCGGCCGAGACCGCCGCCTCGGAGTACGCGCTGCGCGTCTCGGAAGTCGATTTCCGCGATCTCGATGCCTGGCGCGAGGCCCTCACCAACGGCGTCAGCGAACAACTCGCGCCCAAGCTCGAAGCCGCCGTCGACGTGGTGGGCCCCTGGCTGAGCCAGATGGAATACACCGCGACCGCCCGCCTGCTGGCCGCCGATGTCTCCGAGACCGACGGCGACCGGTTCGTGGTGCAGGTCTTCGTCGACATGACCTCCAAGAGCAAGCAGACCCCCGACGGTGTCGCCGCCACCGCCACCTACACCGTCACCATGGACCGCGCCTCGAACTGGACGATCACCGACGTCGGCGGCGTCGGCGGCGGCCTGCCCGGAGCCGGCGCGCCCGGCACCGGAGGCCGCTGACAATTCGTCAGCCGAATGCCTGCGCCGACGGCTCTGACGCCAGAGCTATCGACTGGAAGCGGTGCGTTCGAGGCGAGATGCTCCGGTGCCGACGCCACGGCGCCACCGGCTGAAGGTGTGCCGGGTCAGGCGACCTGGTGGAAGTGTTCGACAGTGGGGAACGGGTCGTAGAAGTGGTGGAGGAGTTCCTTCCAGCGCTGGAATTCGGGGGACAGGCGGAAGCCTTCGGTGTGGTCTTCGAGGCGTTCCCAGTCGACGAGAAGCAGATAGCTGCTGGGGGATTCGATGGAGCGGGCGAGGGTCAGCCGCAGGAAGCCGGGCATGGACTCGATGATGGTGCGGGCCTGGGCGAAGGCGGCTTCGAAGTCCTCTTCGCGGCCGGGGACGACGGGCAGCACGACGTGTTCGGTGATCACGGGTTGCATTCTCGTCGCGGGCGGCGTGGGCGCGTGGGGACGGGGTGATCCGCTGTCACGCTGGGGCGATGGAGATCACGGTCGCGGAAGAGGGTGGGCCGTTCTACAGCGTCGTCGGTGAAGACCTCACCTGTGCCGAGTGGGAGGACGACCTCACCCTGCAGATGGTCAGGGACCTCGACGAGAACGGACGCGAGATATTCCGGTTGCTGCGCCGGATCGGTTACCGCGACCCGCTCTTGGGGGCGATCGTGGTGCCCGCGAATCTGGAGTGGACCACCGATTTCGCCTCGGTCCCCTCCTTCCTGACCTGGCTGGTGCCCAAGACCGGATCACACCTGCCCGCGGCGATCCTGCACGATGGTCTCGTTCTCGAAAAGGACCACGACGATCCGAGGCCAGGGAAAGACCGCCGCGATCCGGAGCGGGAGGATCGTCGAAGGTGGGGCTACGTCGCCGCGACGCCGATCACCCGTGACCAGGCCGACCGCATCTTCCGGGACGCCATGATCGCCACCGGCACACCGACCCTGCGCGCCTGGCTGGTCTGGGCCGCGGTCACCGCCGCCACCATGTTCCACGGCACCCAGGTCGAGTGGAGCCCGCTGCGCAGGTGGTATTACTTCGGCGCGCTGTGCGGCACGGCGGGACTGATCGTCGTGCTCGGAATCCTTTCGACGCTGGATGTGCTGGGTGTCGAGAACATCCGGCTGGGCGGGCTCGCGATCGGCGTGCCGAAGGTGCCCTGGATCGGGGACGGCTGGCCGGGATTACTGGGCGGATTCGCGGGCAGCGTCGTGATCCCGCTCGCGCTCGGCATCTTGTGGGGAAGATTCCGCGTCGCGGGCTGGATACTCGGCCCGATCGCGGCGATCCTGCTGCTCGCGGTGTTGCCGATCGTGTTCCTGGGCGCGCTGTACTGGGCCGCCGAGACGGTCTACCGCCGGCACCCCGGGCTGGTCCGGGTGTCGGCAGTCGCCGGGGTGGTCGCCGCGGTCGTGGTGTTCGCCATCGCCCTGACCGGGTGGTAGGCAGGGCGATCCTGCGGGCGTCGGTGTCTGCTTCCGGTCGCCCGCATCGCTCAGTCCCGCACGGCCCGGCCGAGTTCGGCCATCTCCAGGGCGTGTCCGGTGCGGGTCAGTACGTGGGCGCGCGAGGACTCGATGTGGGCGATCAACACCGACAGTGCGGTCTCGGGTTCGCCTGCCAGCAGATGCTCGGCGATGGTGATGTGCTCGGCGATCATGTGGGTGATGCGGTCGGGGGTGGGCAGGTCGAGGATGCGGACCGGACGCAGGCGGACGTGCACGGAGGTCAGAGCTTCGGCCAGAGCGTGGTTGCCCGCGGCGGCGAGCAGGGTGGTGTGGAAGCGCTCGTCCTCGGTGAGCAGGCTCAGGCTCGGGGTCGGCGGCGCGTCGCGCAGGCGGCGCCAGTGTCGCAACTGGGCGCGGACTTCGTCGAGATCGTGGGCGCGCCGTGCGCCCGATGCCGGGCGGGGGCCGGTGACGCGCTGTATTCCTCTGGCCTCCAGGGTGACCCGCAGTTCGAAGAGGTCGTCGAGATCCTCCAGGCGGGGCCGGTACGGGTAGAGACCGTCGGGGTGGCGTTGGACGAGGCCGTCGGCCTGCAGGCGGGTCAGTGCTTCGCGCACGGGAGTGCGGGAGACGCCGTAGGCCCCGGCTAGACGTTCCTCGCTGAGCCGTTCGGTGGGCACGACGGCGCCGGAGGCGAGATCGTGGCGCAGCTGGTGGTAGACCTGTTCACCCAGTGGCACCCGCCCCCGGCGCGTCATGGCGCGCTCAGATCGCCATCGCGGCGCGCACCGCGGTTTCCGCGCCCTTGCCGCCCTCGCCGGTCGATGTCGCTCTGCCGGATTCCAGCACGTAATAGCGCTGCGCGGCCTGCAGGGCGAAGCCGATGTGCTGTTCGACGAGCAGCACGCTGAGCCCGCCGCGATGGGTGAGATCGATGATGGTGCGCTCGATCTCGGCCACCACCGAGGGCTGGATGCCCTCGGTCGGCTCGTCCAGGATCAGCAGCTTCGGCTCGGTGATCAGTGCCCGCGCGATCGCCAGTTGCTGGCGCTGGCCGCCGGAGAGCAGACCGGCTTTGCGGGTGAGCAGTTCGCGCAGCGCGGGGAACAGGTCGAGGGATTCCTCGATCAGCGCCTTGCCGCGCTTGCGGCCGTCGGCCACCACCTGCAGGTTCTCGGCTGTGGTCAGCTGGGGAAAACTCTGCTGGCCCTGCGGGACATAGGCGATGCCGCGCTTGACCCGCTTGGAGGGGGAGTACTTGGTGATGTTCTCCCCGTCGAAGCGGATCTCGCCGGACTTGGCGCCGATCAGCCCGACGGCGGTGCGCAGCAGGGTGGTCTTGCCCGCGCCGTTGTGGCCCATGACGGCCACCACGCTGTCGTCGGGGACGGTCAGCGACACATTGTGGATGACCTCGGTCCGACCGTAACCGGACCTGATGTCAACGAGCTCGAGCATCGTCGGACTCCTTCTCGAGCTCGGTGCCGATCGCCGCGGCGGTGCCGAGGTAGACCTCCTGCACCTTCGGATCGGCCTGTACCTGTTCGACGGTGCCCTCGCTGAGCACCTTGCCGCCCGCCAGCACCGTCACCGAGGTGGCGAACGAGCGCATGAACTCCATGTCGTGCTCCACGACCACGACCACCCGCTCGGCGCCGATGCGGCGCAACAGGTTTCCGGTCTCCTCACGTTCCTCGGCGCTCATACCCGCCACCGGCTCGTCGAGCAGCAGCACCGAGGCGTTCTGCACCAGCAGCATGCCGATCTCGAGCCACTGCTTCTGACCGTGGGCGAGCACACCGGCGGGCTTGTCGCGCA
Organism: Nocardia shimofusensis NBRC 100134; assembly: GCF_001613125.1. Lineage (GTDB taxonomy): Bacteria > Actinomycetota > Actinomycetes > Mycobacteriales > Mycobacteriaceae > Nocardia > Nocardia shimofusensis. The sequence continues at coordinate 5,676 of NZ_BDBT01000001.1, read as the reverse complement.
ACGCCGTGAGACCGGTGGTCTCGAGCGCCTCCTCGATGGCGGGCAGCACGGCCTTGCGCCTGCGCAGCATGGTGAGGAAGGAGCGGCCCGCGCCCGCGGCGATGTCGAGGTTCTGCAGGACCGACAGCTCCTCGAAGACGCTGGCGGTCTGGAAGGTTCGGCCGACGCCGAGCCGGGCGATCTGGTGCACCTTCTTGCCGAGCAGTTCGGCGCCGGATTTCTGGGCCGACCCGGTGGCGGGCACCAGGCCGGTGATGGCGTCGATCAGGGTGGTCTTGCCCGCGCCGTTGGGGCCGATGAGGAACCGCAGGTCGCCCTGCAGGACGGTCAGATCGACGTCGGTCACTGCCTTGAAGCCATCGAAACTGACCGAGAGGCCGCGAATCTCGAGGTATTCGCTGTCCATACCGGCGTTGCCGCCGAGCCGGGGTTCCTGTGCGGGAGCGGTCATCGCGATTCCACCTTCTCCTCTTCGTCCGGGGCGGTGAACGTGCCACCCACCAGGGACTCGCCGACATCGGCGGGATCGGTCTTCGACGCCGGGACGGGCGCGTCCGGGGTGGGGGGCATGCCGAAGCGGGACTGCCAGAACCCCTTTGCCATCGGCCACACACCGGCCAGACCGGCGGGGATGAAGCCGACGACGACGATGAACAGGATGCCCTGCAGGTAGGTCCAGCCCGAGGGGAACTGCTCGGACAGGGTGGTCTGCGCCCAGGCCACGCCGATCGCGCCGAGCACGGGGCCGAGCAGGGTGGTCCGGCCGCCGATGGCGACGCCGATCAGGAAGGCGATCGAGGGCACCACGCCGATGTCGGCGGGGGAGATGATGCCGACGATCGGGGTGAACAGCGCGCCCGCGATACCGGCGAAGAAGGCCGCCACCACGTAGGCCAGGATCTTGACATCGGCCGGGTCGTAGCCGAGGAAGCGGACCCGTTCCTCCTGATCGCGCACCGCGACCAGCAGTTCGCCGTAGCGGCTGTGCATCAGCTGACGCACGATGGCGACCACCACGAGCAGCGTGCCCGAGGCGATGAAGAACAGCATCTGCCGGTTGGCCGGGTCGGAGAGCTTGAAGCCGAAGAAGGCACGGAAATCCGACAGGCCGGTGAAGCCGCCGAGCATCTGCTGACCGGTGAGCAGGATGGCCATCGCCGCCGCAAGCGCCTGGCTCAGGATGGCGAAGTAGGCGCCCTTCACCCGGCGCTTGAACACGCCGTAGCCGAGCACCGCGGCGACCAGGCCGGGCACCACCAGGATGCCCACCAGGGCGACCGGCGCGGAGGCGAACGGCTGCCAGAGCGTCGGCAGGTGACGGATGCCGGCGATCTGCATGAAGCCGGGCACGTCCTGGCCGAGCCGGGCGGCATCGGCCATCTGCATGTGCATGGCCATGATGTAGGCGCCGAGACCGAAGAACACACCCTGGCCGAGGGTCAGCATGCCGCCGCGCCCCCAGGCCAGGCCGATGCCGACGGCGACGATGGCGAAGCACAGGAACTTCGCGAGCAGATTGAGCCGGAAATCGCTGAGCACCGCGGGAGCCACCGCGAACAACAGGATCGCGGCGACGGCGAAGCCGGCGAGCGTGGTGAGCGAGGAACGTTCCCGCCGTGCGCGTTGCCAGGAGGACACCAGTGAGGTCACGCCAGACTCCTTGTGCGAACCGTGAACAGACCCTGCGGGCGGACCTGCAGCACGATCACGATGATCACGAAGACGATCACCTTGGCGATCGACGCGGTGGTCGAGTACTCGATGAAGGAATTGAGCAGGCCGAGGGCGAAGGCCGCGATCACCGTGCCCTTGATCTGCCCGAGGCCACCGATCACGACCACCAGGAAGGCGTCGATCAGATAGCTCTGCCCGATCGTCGGGCTCGTCGAGCCGATCAGCGTCAGCGCCACACCGGCCACACCGGCGAGGCCGGAACCGATGAAGAAGGTGCTGATGTCGGTGAATCGGCTGGATACGCCGCTGGTTTCGGCCAGACCCCGGTTCTGCACCACGGCCCTGATCCGCCGGCCCAGCGGCGTCGCCTTCAACACCGCTGCCAGCACCGTCACCGCGACGATCGCCAGCACCAGGATGAAGATTCGTGTTTTCGGAACGACGGCGCCCATGATCTCGACGCCGCCGCTCAGGAACTCGGGCACCAGCACGTTCTTGGCGGGTGCGCCGAAGATGTCGCGGGCCAGCTGCTGCAATACCAGGCCCACACCGAATGTCACCAGCAGCGTGTCCAGCGGCCGGTCGTACATCCAGCGGATCAACCCCATCTCCAATGCCGCGCCCAACGCGCCGCCGACGAGGAACCCGATGACCAGCGCCACGAACAGCGACACCCCCGCGGAGGTGAACACTTTCTGCACGACATAGGTCGTGTAGCAACCGGCCATGATGAATTCCCCATGGGCCATGTTGATCACGCCCATCTGACCGAAGGTCAGCGACAAACCGAGAGCGGCGAGCAGCAGAATCGAGCCGAGGCTCAATCCGGTGAAGAGTTGTCCGACAAGTACGTCCACGTCAGGTCAGCGCTCCCCGGTCAGAGTCCGTCGGCCCACGGGTAGGACTTCAGGTACGGATCCGGCTGGATCGGCTGACCCGAATCCCAGACCGTGTAGATCAGGCCGTCGGCCCGGATCTCACCGATGCGGGCGGTCTTGGTGATGTGGTGGTTGGAGCCGTCGATGGTGACCAGGCCCTCCGGCGCGTCGAAGGTGACGCCGTCGGCATTGGCCTGGATGTCGGCCACCGCGAAGGAATTCGCCTTCTCGACGGTGTTCTTCCACAGGTAGACCGAGGTGTAGGCGGCTTCCATCGGGTCGGAGGTGGGCTTGTCGGCGCCGAAGGCGGCCTTGTAGGCGTCGACGAAGGCCTTGTTCTGCGGTGTGTCGACGGTCTGGTAGTAGTTCCAGGCGGTCAGCTGGCCCGCGATGTTCTGGGCGCCGATGCCGGCGACCTCCTCCTCGGCGATGGACACCGAGACCACCGGCATGTCGGCGGCTTTGAGGCCCGCGTTGGTGTACTCGCGGAAGAACGCGACGTTGGAGTCGCCGTTGAGGGTGTTGAAGACCGCGTCGGCGTCGGCGGTGCGGACCTTGTTGACGATGGTGGAGAAGTCGGTCGAGCCCAGCGGGGTGTAGTCCTCGCCCTTGATCTCGATGCCGTTGGCCTCGGCGTAGGCCTTGATCTCGCGGTTGGCGGTCTGCGGGAAGACGTAGTCCGAACCCACCAGGTAGAGCGACTTCACGCCCTTCTGCTTCAGGTAGTCCAGCGCCGGGACGATCTGCTGGTTGGTGGTGGCGCCGGTGTAGAAGATGTTCTTGCTGTCTTCCAGGCCTTCGTATTGCACCGGGTAGTACAGCAGCGAGTCGAGGCTCTCGAACTTGGGCAGCATGGCCTTTCGGCTCGACGAGGTCCAGCCGCCGAACACCGCCGCGACACAGTCGGAGCTGATCAGTTTCTCGGCCTTCTCGGCGAAGGTCTTCGGGTCGGACGCGCCGTCCTCGAGCACCAGTTCGATCTGCTTGCCGAGCACGCCGCCGGCGGCGTTGATCTGGTCGACGGCCAGCTTGGTGGAGTTGGCGACGGTGACCTCGGAGATGGCCATCGTGCCCGAAAGGGAGTGCAGTGAACCGACTTTGATGCTCGGACCCGAGGTGTCGACGCAGGATGCGGCGGCGACGTCGGAGTCCGCGTCGTCCTTGGCGCCACAGGCGGTCAGCAGGAGGCCGGTGAGTGCGAGCGCGGTCGGTGCGACCAGCGCTTTGCTCACTCGACGAGATCTCTGCCGACGAGTGGAACGTGGATCAGACATGTGGCGAACCCTTCTGGCGCGTATACAGCGGCTGTATTCGTGCCGCGAACGTTAGCCAGCAGTTGTTGCGCCGGAATATCTGTCGATGACAAGTGGATTGCCGATGTTTCGGTCTCGTGAACGAAACGTCCGGTCTGTCCGGTTCTCTGTCGATTCTCCAGGAAAAGGGCTGCTACTTCAGCACATACGGCGATACCGAGCTGCGGTGTTCGCTGATGTCGAGGGTTTTGCCCAGCGGCGGAAACGCGCGTTGTGGGCAGTTGGCTCGCTCGCAGACCCGGCAGCCCGCGCCGATCGGCGTGGCCTTGACCTGATCGAGGTCGATGCCGTCGGCATAGACCACCCGGCCCGCGTGGCGCACTTCGCATCCCAGGCCGATGGCGAAAGTCTTGCTCGGCTGCCCGTAGCGCGTCGCGCGGCGCTCCACGGTGCGCGCGACCCACAGGTACTTGCGCCCGTCGGGCATCTGCGCGATCTGGGTCATGATCTTGCCGGGGTAGGCGAAGGTCTCGTAGACGTTCCACAGCGGGCAGGTGCCGCCGCTGGAGGAGAAGTGGAAACCGGTGGCGGACTGGCGTTTGGACATGTTGCCCGCCCGGTCCACCCGGACGAAGGAGAACGGCACGCCGCGCGCCGACGGGCGCTGCATGGTCGAAAGCCGGTGGCAGATGGTCTCGTAGCTCTGCGAGAAGAACGCCGAGAGCCGCTCGATGTCGTAGCGGAAGTCCTCGGCGACCTCGAGGAAGTGGGTGTAGGGCAGCACGGTGGCGGCCGCGAAGTAGTTGGCCAGACCGAGCATCGCCAGCTTGCGGGTGTCCTCTGCGGCGAAGTTGCCTTCGTCGACCAGCTTTTCGAGCAGGTCGCCGCATTCGTAGTAGGCCAGCTCGGCGGCCAGCTTGAAGGTGCGCTGCCCGCCGGACAGATGCGGGGAGATCTCCAGGCGCAGCGCCTCGGGGTCGTAGCGGTGCAGCACGCCCTCGCCGAGATCGATGCGCTCGATGATGCGCACACCGTGTTCGCGCAGGATTCTGGCGATTCCTGTGTTGACGTCGCCGCCGTGCAGCCGGATGCGCGAATTGAGTTCCTCGGCAGCGGTGTCGAGTTCGTGGATGTAGTTCTGGCGTTGATAGAAGTAGTCGCGCACTTCCTCGTGCGGCTTGGAGATGGTGGCGCTGCCCGCGCCGTCGGCGAAGCGGTCCTCGGTGGCCGCGGCCAGCTGAGCGCTGGTGTTGCGATAGCGGTTGTGCATGGCCACCATGGCGCGGGCCATGCTCGGATGCGCGGAGACCATCTCGGCGATCTCCTGGGTGTCGGCCTCGATGCCGAGTTCCTGATCCATCACGACCTCCTGGAGCTCGGCGATGAGCCGGGTGTCGTCCTGGGAGGAGAAGAAGGTCGCGTCCACGCCGAACACGTCGCTGATCTTGAGCAGGACCGGTACCGTCAGCGGGCGCACGTCGTGTTCGATCTGGTTCAAGTAGCTGGCCGAGATCTCGAGCTGCTGGGCGAGCACGACCTGGCTCAAGCCGCGCTCGGTGCGCAGTTGCCGCAGTCGGGCGCCCACATAGGTCTTGGCCATTCGTCCAGTTTAGAGCGGTTTCGCAGCTCTGCCAATGCGAAATTAGCAGCGCGGTCACAGCCGTTGCCGATACTCACGGTTACCGTGAGAGGTGTGCTGTTCGCCGATGTCGTACGAACTTCGGCCGCCGTGCGGTCCACGCGGTCCAGGAAAGCCAAGATCGCCGCATTGGCGGAGTTGCTGCGCGCGGCCGCGCCGGAGGAGGTCGCGCCGGTCGTCGCGTGGCTGTCCGGGGAGCTGAGCCAGGGGCGCCTGGGCGCGGGCTGGCGCA